>CAWDBO010000043.1:0-172381 GCA_963800615.1 uncultured Chloroflexia bacterium | reverse complement strand
GGGAAAAAGGGTAAACGGGGAAAGGGAAAAATTGATCGGGGAAGCTACAGGAGTTTCAGAAAGGAGAAATCCTTCGAAATCGCCCGGTATAATTTCTCATCTCCGGTAACGAAATCACATTGCTCCGCCTCTGAAGGCCACATAGCTTGCGTTGATTTGGCTGAATTGGCAGGAAATTTCAAAAATTCGTTCCCGCAAGGGGTCAATATCCTTCTTAAGGATTTCGAGAGAAAACATTTCATTGAGAATTTCCCGATAAATCAGGCCGATTCTCCCTTTCCGGTGGGCAATTGAACAGGCATTCATGATTTCGTAGTTTATCAGCGCCGGAGCTATGAAATCATAGTCACCGCGGGATAAAGCTTCATGAGTTCCTGAGCCGCCTCCTGGCTGCGCTCGTCCCAAGTGCTTCAGCAAAACGCTGGCATCAATGACGACCCGGATCATCATCGAGCTCCTTCCGGATAGCCTGCTGGATCTGACTTGCTGTAATCCCGTATTTCTTCAGACTCTTCGAAATTTTTAGCATCTTCAAATAACTTCTTAGTCGAACCGCCTCTTGGTAGTCTTTGTAGGGGATGAGGCGCAGCCACGGACTCTCCTCTTCGGGTTATGATGATGTCCTCCGCTTTTTCGGAGATCCTTTTTACGATCCGGGTGAAGTCTCTTTTCCCTTCGGCAATGGCTATTTTATTTCCAGTTCATATGACTATCTCCTATGGCCATATTATATGAGATCATATGGAACGTGTCAAATTCATTTGTAGATTGACTCGAAGGGGGCGTCAAAGTCGAAGGGGACGTTGCTTAAAGTCTTAAAGATACAAATTCAAAATATCGTTTTCCCCTTGAAACAAGGGAAGAAATCGCCCCGGACGTCATCCGCAACTGTTTCATCAATTCCGCATCCCAACCCATACTTGGGGCTATAAGACATAAAAAAATCCGAGAACGCCCATTCTGGGAAATCCATTTCATAAATCACCCACCCCATGCCAAATGGGATGCAGAGAAATAAATCCAATTCCCATAGGCTTATCCGGATAGCCCGGGTTACTTGTCTCCATGGTACTTGAAGGAAATCGCAAGCCGGACCCGGTAGGCGGTTACTTTGTTTTCATCAATGGTTAGATCCAGTTTGACGACCTCCGCAACCCGTAGATCTTCCAAACTCTTGGCGGCAGTTTCCACTGCCGTTTTGGCTGCATCCTCCCAGGAAGTCTTACTCGTCCCAATGATTTCGATGATTTTATAAATACTTCCGCTCATAGTTTGCCCCTCCCTTTTCTAAAATTTCCGAGAACGTTCATTCTCGGATCACGTTTTACGAGCTCAAATGCCCATGTCTCAAAATGAAAAAGCTCCAAAGGAATATTCAAAATCCCTATGGAGCCTTCATATTGTCACCTTCCGGGTAACCCTCATACGCCACTCCAGAAGGTTAGGGTTTTGTTGTAGGATTTACTCGAATACGGGTAGGATTACGGCGAACCTAAAGTACCAAAAAGATCCAGTTAGGTCAATAGGAAAATAGCTGAGATCGTGCCCCTTAGGAAACTTACCAAATCAGCAACCTGTTTTCAATGAATGTTTCGCATTACGACAATTTTTGAATTCCATAACATTATTCGAGGCAAACTTTCACACTCCTCTGCGCATTCCACTCGCTTTACCAAATTTCATAATGAAGGTCTGTGGAAGCTTGATCCTCTTCGCCGTTGGAGCTTTCCCCCCTTGCGCACTCGCGACTTGCGCCTTACGGTCCTTCATAGTTTTTCAAATAATCCCTGCAACTCTTTGATCAGGGCGATCTCCATTTCCATGTGCCGGTCATCGGTGAGAACGAATTCGATTTCGTAGTAAATATGGGATTCCACGGCGCTGGTCGGGTGCTCGACGACCTGGGTCATCCTAATTTCCTTGAGACCCTCGTAGTCTTTGCTTTTGGCGATTTCGGTGTGGCGCAGAATCAACCCCATGGCCTTTTTGGCCTCTTCGACATTTTTGAAAATGATGTCGATTCCCTCCCATTTCTTGATCGCCCGGATCAGTTTTTCATCCCGTACCTTGATGCGCATAAAAACCTCCATAAACAAAAAAATCAAATTTGGAAACCATTTAGCCACAGAGGGCACAGAGAACACCGAGATTTAAGTTACAAAAAAATCATAACCAAACCAAAATCTCAAAACAGGATCCTTCCCAAGAAAGTCTTTAACAGCAAGGACTGAACGTGTACATAGACGTGACCTCGTCTCTGCCGATGTGTTCGTTTTCGGCGCTTCGGCCGATTCGATTGCGGTGGGGAGAGAGCAGGTCGTGGAGCGCGCCGGCAGCCGCTTCGCCGGCGCACAAGGCGTTTCTGTCCGGGTCATGGCGCCCCAGGTGCAGGTAGGGCTTTGCGATTCCGGGCGCAGTGCCTGGTTCCTCGACCGCTTTCTGCTGGACGTGGAGCATCTGGGCTCCCCCCTCCACCGCATCCCCGTTCGACTGACCGGCCTGGCTGCATTCGATGACCGGTGGCGCGTCCTGGCCGCATATTGGTCCATCCCCCTCCGCAGCAACGAGCACCTGCACTCGCTTCTTCGCAAAGGGAAGATTCGACCCGGCACGCTGCTCGAGCGGGGCATCACGCCGGAGGCCCAGCCACTCGCGGCGGCGGTAGCTCGGGCTGTGGCCAAGCCGGACCTGCTGCCGGGGCTGCTCTCTTCCCGCGCCGATCTATTTACCATCGGCAGCCTGGCGGGCGACATCTTCTTCGGGGCAGAAGGCAGGCGCTGGATATCCGAGTTTGCGCGCTTCCCGGTCGATCTCCGGCTGAGGGGCGGTATTCGCAGCGCCCTCTCTCCGGACGGCTGCACGGCCTGGATGGGCCTCCACATGGACATCGACGCCGGATTCACCATCCCGTACCGCTTCCTAGCGCTATGGCTGTGTGAAGACGGCGAATGGAAGACAGTCGTCCTCCACGACGCGGTCAGCGTTGATCCCACCAATCCTGGCTTCGACGTTCTGTGAAAGCCACGCTGACGTAACCCGGCGAACGGGAACGCCTCCCATGCGTTTCTCGTCAGGAAGCCAGGTCCTCCCTGTGGCAGGCCTGGCTTTTCTGTTGGCAGTCCCTTACCTCTGTTCGCGGGGAATGGTTGTATACTCACCGTGGAGATTACCCCATGTCCTACCTTCCGACGATTCGATCTCTGACCGGCGACCCCGAGCAACTCGAGCTGGCTTACCGCCAGGCGGTCAAGGCCGGAGACGAGTCTGCCTTTGCCGAGGCCATTGAGGCCAACTACGCGCAAGCGGGCGACAGCGTCCTGCTTGCAGCCTGGCACTATCGCCTCCCCGCGGCCGCCGCCACGGTCAAGGCCCGGGTCATCGCCTGGCGCTGGGCCCTGCCGCTCGGCTTGCTCAACGGCCTCCTCCTCTGGCTGCTGTCCGACGATCGCTACGGGCTGAAAGCGCCGAACCCCTACACTGGGCTGACCTACACCTTCCTGCCGGTCGTGGCCCTCCTTGCCGCACCAGTCAGCGCGGCGATGATCGTGCTTTTCCTGGCGCTCGCCGGCGAAAGGCGCTGGGGCCGGGTGGCGGCGGTCATCGCCGGGCTCGCTGCCGCCGTGGCCTACGTGCTCCTGATCTTCCCTCATGTGTGGCCGCGCCTGTTCCAGCAGCAGTACGTCGGCCTCATGGTGCTGCACCTGGGCCTGTTATCGTGGGCGGCCGTCGGGCTTCGTGGCGCTGGGCCGCCGCGGCGACCCGGCCAACCGGTTCGCATTCCTCGCCAAATCCCTCGAAGCCCTGATCGTGGGCGGCCTCCTGGCCATCCTCCTCGGAGCGCTGACCGGTATCACCTTCGGCCTGTTCAACGCGCTGGGCATCGAGCTGCCCAATGCCGTGCAGCGGCTCTTTTTTGCCGGCGGAGGCGGACTGATCGTCGTGATTGCAGTCGCCCTGGTTTACGATCCCTAGCGCCGCGCCGATCGAGCAGTCGTTCGACGAGGGGCTGAGCAAGGTGGCGGCCCTGCTGATGCGCCTGATGCTGCCGGTGTCGGTCCTCGTGCTGCTGGTTTACGTGGCGTTCATCCCGTTCAACTGGCGCCAGCCCTTCGAGAACCGCGACGTGCTGGTGATCTTCAACGTGATGCTCTTTGCCGTGATCGCGCTCCTGGTGGGGGTGACGCCGGTTCACGGCACGGACCTGGGTGAAGGCAGCCAGACCTGGCTGCGCCGCGGCTCGATCGCGCTGGCCGCCCTGGCGCTGCTGGTGAGCCTCTACGCCTTGGCCGCGATTCTGTACCGCACCGCCAATGACCGCCTTACGCCCAACCGGCTGCTCTTCATCGGCTGGGATCTCGTCAACATCGCCATCCTGGCAACCTTGCTCGTGAAGCAGGCGCGAGCCGGGCGGTCCCGTTGGCTGGAGGCGATGCACGCCACATTTGCAGCCGGCGCGCTGCTCTACCTGGTCTGGTCGGTTGCGGGCATCGCCGTCCCGCCCTGGCTCTTTCGGGGCAACCCGGCTGACGTCGCCGGCCTGCCGACCTCGATTCAGGCATATGTCTACGACTGGCCCGCGCCGGTCTTGCTAAAGTGCGTTGGCAGCCCGCACATTTATCTCCTCGAGAACGGCCACAAGCGCTGGATCAAGGACATCCCCACCTTCGAGGCGCAAGGGTATCACCTGGAACCAGGTCGCGCAGAACCTGTCGTGCGACGATCTCCGCCTGGTGCCCGACGGCGAGACGATCCCGCCCGGCGCCGGCCCGCGCCCGTACCATAAGGGAGGCAAAGGTTGAACGAGAGCGCTCTATACCGCAGCATTCGCTCCGAGGTCGATGCCATCGCCCTCTTCGACACCCACGAGCACCTCGATCAGCGAGCGCGCCCGCCTGGCGCAGCCCGTCGACCTCTCCTCGTGGTTCGTCCACTACGCCTCCAGCGACCTCGTCTCCGCGGGCCTGCCGGAAGAGGCCCTGCTCAAGGTCCAGGACCCCGCGGTCCCGCTCGACGAGCGCTGGCGCCTGATCGAGCCGCACTGGGCCGCGGTCCGGTACACGGGCTACGGCCGCGCGCTGCTGCTCGCCGCCCGCGACCTCTTCGGCATCGAGGACATCAACCGTGACACCTACCGGGAGCTATCTGCAAAGCTCGCGGCGTCCAACCACGAGGGGTGGTACGACTACGTCCTCAAGCAGCGGGCCAACATCGCCATCTCGGTCCTCGACCAGCTGTTTGTCTTCGATCCCACCCCCCTCCCCGAACTCGACCGCCGCTTCTTCGCCCCCGCGTGGAAGGCCAACAGCTACATCCTGGTCTCCACGCTCGGCGAGCTGCGCATGCTCGAGGCGACGAGCGGCAGGCAGATTCACTCGCTCGACGACCTCGTCGCCGCCATGGATCACGAGATCGGGCAGGCGGTCGCCGCGGGCATCGCGGGCATCAAGGTCTCCGTCGCCTACGACCGGTCGCTGGACTTCGACAAGGTCGCCCGCGCGACACGGAGCGCATCTTCAACCGGCTGACCGCCTACCCCCATCGCTGACGGGGGCCCGGCAGCCCGCGCCCCTCTCGTGGGCCGACGCCAAGCCGCTGCAGGATTACATGATGCACCAGGTGGTCCAGCGCGGCATCGAGCACCATCTGCCGCTCCAGATCCACACCGGGCTGCAGGAGGGCAACGGCAACATCCTTGGCGAACTCCCACCCGCTGCACCTCGTCAACCTGCTGATCGAGTATCCCGAGGCCCGCTTCGACCTGTTCCATGCCGGCTACCCGTTCCAGAGCGAGATGGCGACGCTCGGCAAGAACTTCGCCAACGTGTTCGTGGACCTGTGCTGGGTGCACGTCATCTCGCCGTGGGTCGCCCGGCAGACGCTGCACGAGTGGATCGAAACAGTCCCGGCAAACAAGATCTTCGCGTTTGGCGGCGACTATATCTTCGTCGAAGGCGCCTACGCGCACGCGGTCATGGCGCGCGAGAACGTGACGCGGGTGCTGGTGGAGAAGGTCGAGTCCGGGTACCTCTCGGAAGAGGAGGCGCTCGTCCTCGCCCACAAGCTGCTGCACGACAACGCAGCGGCATTCTTCTGCTTCAGGGGCTGAAACTGCATTCCGGACTTCCTTTAGCCTGTCTCGTCGAGTGAAAGGAAGCGAACGATGCCCGGCGCATCCTGGACCTGTGGGAACTGCGGCTTCGCAAACACCGAACCCGGCCCTTGCTCTCAATGCGGCGCGGCCGCTTCTCCCGGCGCTCCGCCCGATCCGGCCGCGTTGGACGGCGAAGCGCGGGGTGCGCCTTCGGTCGCCGTGGTCCCGGCGGCAGACGCAGCACAGCCCCTTGCGCTGCCTCCGGTTCGTGCTGCGCCCGCCCGGTCTGCGCCGCGGCGCAGCTATGTCCCCGCCGCATACGTCGTCTGGTTCCTCTACCTCCTTGGCTATATCGGCATCGTATTCGGCGCGGTCGCCTGGTTCGTCGCCGCCGCGTTTGCCAACATCATGAGCTTGCTCCTGGTCAACCGCGGCAGGCAGAAAACCGGCATCGCCCCCAAAGGCCGCGAGCTGCTGACCTTTCTATTGGTCACCCACTTCGCGATTCCGGTCCTCCTGGTGGCTGCCCTCCTGTCCGTCAAACTGCTTTACGACGACGATCTCCTCTCCGGTTCCGCCGCCCCCGTCGCCGGCCAGATATCGGAACGACTGGCCCAGTTGGGTTCGATCGTTGGTCTCGGCCGGCCCGGAGGCGAGCGGGCGGCAACGCTTCGCTTGGTCGTCCCATCGCCGGTCCCCACGCCCACACCCACGCCCGACCCGTGGGTTGCGGCGGCCGGCGAGGCAAAGGCGGTCCTGGACAGCGCGCCCGGGTTCGAGCGCAATCTCCAGACGCATCACCAGAGTGCGCGGCAACTCAGCGATCAAGTCTCCATCGTGGAGGAGACGCGGCCCCTGCTGACCACGGTTGCGGGCCTCAAGTCGAAGGGCCTTCCCGTCGTCGGCAATCTCTGGGACGCCGTCGTGCGCACCCTCAATACGGCCCGCCCCGGCCTCGGCGAGACGCTCGACACGCTCGTGAATTTCCTCGACGACATATCCGGCTTCAAGGCGCGGCTCGACAACCTGCCGAGCGTCGACCCCGTGATCGCCGCCAGCAGCGCCTTCAGAAACCAGCCGTCGCGGGCGGCCCTCGTTTCGATGGACGAGGCGATGCAAGCCGTGTACGAATCTCTTGCGTCGTTTGATGGGGAGCTATCGGGGTATCTGGACCAGGTTGACGAGGTCGTCACCTCGCTCGGCAAGCTGGAGGATGGTCTGCGGGATGTCAGCAGCAAGTATCCCCAACTGGCCGAGCCCATCTCCGCGGTGACGCAACTCGTCCGGCAGGCAGCGGGACCGATTCGCGATCTTCAATCCTCGATGGCCGCGTGGCACGCCGAAATCCGATCCAGCCTCGAAGTCATGGACGCGATCCACCGGATCGTTGCGGGAGTGAACAAGTAGCGTTCTTGCAGGGCGATGAAACCGCCTGCCAACCCGAAGCGCATGCTTTGGCTTGCCCGTTTCCGAACAAGCCGGGGCAGGTGCTAGCGCGGTTTCTGTGTGCTCCCTCCGTTGGCCTTTTGACAAACCCCATCAGGTCTCGTATATTACGCATGACTCCTCGGTCATTCCTGATCTTTGTTCGTCTCGCCCGGCACAACCGAAAGAAGCGCGCCATGGAAAGAAAAACCCGCCACACGCGGCTCCTCGTCGTCATTGGGGTTGTCTTTGTTCTGCTCGCCGCCGGCGGCATCGCCGCTTGGGCCGAGTCGTCCGGACGCATCACCGCCTGCAGAGCTGCCGACGGCTCGCTGCGCGTCGTCACCGATGCCTTCCCAGTGCAAACAGCCGGAAACTTCCGTCGCCTGGACCGCCTCCGCGCCCGCCGGCCTCGCCTGCTGGGATCTCAACCGCGACAACGTGGGAGACCCCGGCGAGGATGTGAACGGCGACGGGCAGTGGGATGCGGCCGATTGCCGCGGGCCTCCAGGGCCAGGCAGGGCTGCAGGGCTCGCCCGGCCAGGCCGGCGCCCCCGGATTGTCTTGCTGGGATCTCAACGGCAATAATGCCCACGATCCCGAAGAGGACGCCAATGGCGACAAGAAGTGGGATGCGAAGGACTGCCACGGCTCGAAAGGCGAGACCGGCCGGGCCTGCTGGGACCTCAACAGCAACGGCATCGGCGACCCCCGCGAAGACCTCAACCAGGATGACGTCTGGGACAGTGCAGACTGCCGGGGCGACATGGGCCTGACCTGCTGGGACCTCGACGGTGACAGCGTCACCGACGCCGAGGAAGATGCAAACGCCGACGGCGAGTGGGACGCCCTGGACTGCAAGGGCGCGCAGGGCCTGGCCGGTACGGCCGGGCCTGCCGGACCTAAGGGCGAAGCGGGGTCTTCCGGCCAGGCCGGATTGGCCGGAGCCGATGGCGTCTCTTGCTGGGACCTGAACGCCGACGGCTTGGCCGGGTCGGACGAGGACCTCAACGGTGATGCGCTCGTTGACGCTCGGGACTGCCAAGGCCCGCAAGGCCTGTCCGGCCTCCGCGGTGAAATGGGGCCGGTAGGCCCGGCCGGGAGGCCGGGAGCCGACGGCGCCGTGCTCGCCGTGGACCGCCAGCTCGTGCCCGCAAGCAACCGCCTCACCACCGTCGACAGCGCGGGACGCGTCGGCGACAACGGCTCCATCACGATCGGGGCGGATGGGCTGCCGGTCATCAGCTATTACGACGACACCAACAAAGACCTGAAGGTCGCCCACTGCGCCGATCCTGCCTGCGCGAGCGCCGCGACCGCAGGTTGTGGACAGCGCGGGCGACGCCGGCGTGTACAGCTCCATCGCGCTCGGCGCGAACGGCCTGCCGCTCATCGGCTATTACGATGCCGGCAACGGCTATCTCAAGCTGGCCCTGTGCGCCAACGCCGCCTGCACGGACGCACAGATCGTGAAGGTGGACACTGCAGAGGCCGGCATGTATGCGTCGGTCGCAGTCGGCGCTGACGGGCTCCCGGTGATCAGTTATTACGACGCGGGCAACAAGGACCTCAAGGTTGCCCATTGTGAGAACGCCGCCTGTACGGAGATCAGCACCGCCGCACTGGACAGCGCGGGGGCGGTCGGCCTGTACACGTCTCTCGCCATCGGCGCGGACGGCCTGCCCGTGATCTCGTACCAGGACGCGGCGAACGGCGACCTGAAGGTGGCCCACTGCGCCGCCGTCGACGTGCTCGACCGCCACGTTGAACACCGTGGACAGCGCGGGCGTCACCGGCGCCTACACCTCGATCGCCATCGGCGCCGACGGACTGCCAGTGATCTCATACCAGGACGCGACGAACGGCGACCTCAAGGCGGCCCACTGCGCCGATCCTGCCTGCAGCGGCGCGCTCGTTACCACGCTGGACAGCGCGGGTGATGTCGGCCTGTACACGTCCATCACCGTTGGCGTGGACCGCCTGCCCGTCATCAGCTACCGCGACGGTGCTACCGGCGCCCTGAAGGTTGCCCATTGCATCGATGCCGCTTGCACCGGCGCCGCGCTGAGCAAGGTCGACGCGGCCGGCGGCGCGGAAGGCCGGAACGCCATCGCAACGTCCATCACGATCGGAGCAGATGGGCTGCCGGTCATCGCCTATGCGGGCGGTGGCAACTATGATCTGAAGGTAGCCCACTGCGCCAACGCATTCTGCACCCCGTTCTTCCGCCGTCGGTAAGGTAACCCCTGCCACAACGAAAGACCTCCGAGGTTTCAGAAAACCTCGGAGGTCTTTTTCGTCCGGCTTCAGGTTAATGCCACTATCAGCAGTTCTCGCGGCACTCCGGACACAGCCCGTAGAAGTCCAGGCGGTGGCTCAGCACTTGATACCCGGTCGTCCGCCCGATCTCTTCCGCCAGGTCGCGCACCAGCCCCACGTCCGGGTCCGTGATCTTGCGGCAGCGGACGCAGATGAGGTGTGGATGCGGGTACGGCCGGTGGCCGTCGTACCGGTTGTCGTCGTCGCTGAAGCCCAGCTCGAGCACCTCGCTGAGTTCCTTCAGCAGGTTGAGGGTCTTGTAGACGGTCGCCAGGCTCGTCGTCGGAAACTGCTCGGCGATCTGCCCGTACAGGTGCGCCGCGCTCGGGTGCCGGTCGCTCTCGGCGATCAGGCGCAGCAACGCCGCGCGCTGGGGCGTCATGCGGTACTCGCGTGCCTTCAGCTTCGAAACGAGTTGCTGGAATCTCTGGTCTGACTCGGGCATGCCTGGCGAACCAACGGCTGGATTATCTACGGAAAACGAATTTCCGCAGGATAGCACTCCCGCCGCGTGCGGTCAAATCCCAGGAGACACGAACAGCCCCCTCACCTGGCTGGCATCGACGTGCAGGTGAGGGGGCGCTAGCCGACTGTGTGTCTCTGCTTACGGCTTATAGCCGTCGGAGAGTGTCTTCAGGAAGGCCACGATGGCCTTCTCTTCCCCGATGGTCAGGCCGAGGTTCCCCAGCTCGGTGTCGTTCACATTCTCAGAGACCTCGGGAGCCGGCCAATTCGAGACGTCGCGGGTGTTGTAGAAATGGACGATCTCCTCAAGCGACTTGAAGTAGGCGTTGTGGCCGTAAGCCTTCACCGTCTTCTTGGTCGGCCGCAGGTCGACGTTTCGCAGCGTGGGCACCTTGTGCTTACCCAACTCACCTTCCCAGCCTGAGATAGCAGCATTCTTCAGGAAGCCACCGAGGCCGGGATCAGCCCAGGTGGGATCGGCGATGGTGGCGGGATTCTCGGGGTTCTTCGGGATGCCCAGGTTGTCGTAAGTGAAGTCAGTGAAGAGCGGCGCAGACCCCTCGCTGACGTGGCACGCCGAGCACATGGCCTTGCCGTTGAACAACTCCAAGCCCCACCGCTCCTGTCCGGTCAGCTTCGCCTGGCCCTTCAAGTAGTAGTCGAACTTTGAGGTGAACGCACTCACTTCCGATGAGCGCTCGTACGCCGCGATCGAGCGACCGATGTCATCGTAGACTGCGCTGACGAGTTCGGGAGTACTGCAGTCGAGTGCGCCTGCGCCCCAAACGACGTCAAAGTCGGCCGCGTAGCTAGACGACGCCACCTTCAGACACAGCTTTGCCGCATCGGGGATCGCCTGTTCCTTCGGGTTCAGGAAGGGACCCTTGGCCTGTTCGGCGAGCGGATCGCCCAGCGTCCATCCGGTGGCACGGCCGTCCCAGAACATGCCGCCGACCCACATTCCTTCCGCTTCGTCATAATACAGGATCGGGCTATCCCCGCCGTACGCGGCGCTCGGCGGCTTCCGGTCGCCAAACGCGCCGGGGATTGATCCCTCGTAGACGCCGCCGCGCAGGTTGATGACTGAGTCCGCGCCGACCCACCCTGCTGCGGGCGCGTGGCAGGTGGCGCACGACTGGTTATTGTTGAGGGACAGATTCGGGTCGAAGAACAGGGCCTTGCCTAACTGCTCTTGGTCAGTCAGGGCCGCCTTGAGCGGACGCGCCCGCGACGATGAGCAGCAGGACGGCTGCCGTCGCCAGCGCCAGGGAGAGGACGATTCGGGTGCGCATAAGGGTTCCTCCATTGGATACACGCGAAACGAGGGCACGACTTCAGGTCCGTGGCGAGCTTCGCTTGTGGCGCCACCTCCTCTCTGCTCGGGCGAGCTCCGTGCGTCGGCCAGGCTGACCATGTTGCTTGCCACCCGCCGGCGGGTGGCAAGCAATAATCTATGGAGAATCGGTTTCCATCGTAGTGCATTAATTCTCAAATGTCAATGCAACGAACATTAAAGATTCGCGATTCGAGTCGCATCGAGCGTTGCGCTGTGGCATAATAACGCCGCAATACACCAAAATGGACCTGTTATCGGGGCTTTAGTTCGTGTATGCTTGTGCCCGCGCACCCACCTCCGGAGGTCGAAATATGTCGCTCACCGTTGCCCTCACCGCGCTCACGAAAGTGTTCACTTTTATCTTCATCGTCAGCAGCATGCTCGGCATGGGCATGAGCCTCACCATGCGGCAGATCTTGCAGCCCCTTGGGAACCTCCGATTGATCGCCCTGGCTTTGGCGGCCAATTTCATCGTCGCGCCGCTGCTCGCCTTCGGCGTCACGCGGCTGGTGACCCTTCTTATTCCGCTCGAGCCTTCGCTTCAGATTACGCTGATCATCATCAGCGCGGCAGCCGGCGCGCCGTTCCTCCCGAAGCTCGTCCAGTGGGCCGCGGGCAACATCGCGCTCGGGGTCGGGCTGATGGGTCTCTTGATGGTCGTCACCATCGCCTACATGCCCCTCGTCCTGCCGCTGCTGCTGCCCGGCGCCACGGTCCGGCCGTGGGACATCGGCAGCTCGCTCTTCACGGTCATGCTGATCCCGCTCGCGCTTGGCCTGCTGACCCGGTCGAGGCTTCCCGACGTCGCTGCCCGCTGGCGGGGACCGATGAACATGATTTCGAACGCCAGCATCCTCGTCCTGCTGGTCATCAACTTCGTGCTCAACTACGACAACATCGTCCGTCTTATTGTTACCGGTGAGATCGTCGCGCTGGTCCTCTTCATCCTTGCGTGCCTGGCGGCCGGCTATGTCATCGGCGGCCGCGATCCCCGCGATCGCAGCGTGACAGCCCTCGGCACGGCCCAGCGCAACCTCTCCGCCGCGCTCGTCGTGGCCGTTACCAACTTCCCCGAAACCAATGTGTTCTCGCTCGTGCTGGTGACCGCTGTGCTGGAACTGCTGCTTCTGCTGCCCATAGCGAAATGGCTGGCCCGGCGTGGGAAGCGCCGCCCTGTAATGGCAAACGTTTGACCGGTGGAGGCGATGCGGGGCCGCTTGGAGCGCCGAGCACCAGCTCGGCCTTCGCGAGCGGGCCGAGCTGGTGCTCGGCGCTCCACTTAGGGGCGCGCTGGAGCGTTCAAACCGCTGGCGGAATAGTAATACGAGCGCCCGGCGCACGCGCGGCAGAGGACCTTGTCCCCTTCCACCACTTCGCGCTCGTTAATGATCTCCTCGCCGCATTGCCCGCAGACCGTTCGCACTGCCGGCCTCGAGATCAAGTCGGCCACGGGGACCGCCAGCTCGACCTCCACGACGGTCAGGAGTTCCTCGTCCGGCATGACCTGGTAGGCCTTGAGCTGGGCGAAGTAGCGCCGCGGCTCGTCCGGCGCCCACCGGACCGCCTTTTCTCGGGCATCCAGCACAGGTGCAACCCGCACGGCCCGCCCGCTCCGCACGTCCACGACCGTCGCAGCCACCTTCCCGTAATCCTCGACCCGCAGTGTACGGTGGCCCACGGTGCACCCGGTCGCCGCGCTCACGCCGTCCGCAAAGCACCCGTCGCTCTCCACGATCGTCAGCAGCCGCTTGTGGCCCGGCGCTTCGTCGTACCCAAATGTGCGCAGCCCCGCCAGCCCGATCCGCACCCCAAGCACCTGCCGCGGGCAAAGGTGCGCGTGATCGCGGCACGATATCTCAAGTAACACCTGGATATCCACAACAGTCTCCGCTATCCGTTCCTCCGTTTCGGCCGCAGGCCATCCGCTGCGCCGCATCTGCGCCGTCATCCGCTGCCTCGTCCAAATGCCCGTCCCGGTGCAGCGCTCGCACCACCCAGCGCTTGTTGTACTGGTAAATCTCCTCGAGCAGCGGCTCGGGAAAACGCTCCAGCCGCCCGTCGAGTGTTTCCGCGGTTTCGATCCCCAGCCTGACTGCGGCCCGAGCCGGGATCGCGGCCCAAAGCGGCAGCGACAAGTCGTTGACCTCGATGCCGACATCCGGCACGACCAGCTTGCCTTCGCGCTCGGTCATGTCCAGCACCCAGAGCACGCGGCGATCCCAGAACGCGAGGTGCGCCATCATGATCGCCACCGTCCAGTGCTGCCCCACCGGGGTCAGCAGTTCCTCGTCGCTCAGGCGCTCGATGTCCCGCATCCGCTCGGTCGATTGGCGGTTCAGCTCGACGAACGATCGATCTATGCTCATATGCACTTCTCCTGGCGAACAGTATAGCACACGCGAAGACCTCCGAGGTTTGGAAAACCTCGGAGGTCTATTAGATCGCGGAGGTCTACGGAACGGGAACCAGTGGCGTCGGGGTGAACGTGGGCGTCGACGTGGGCGCGAAGGTGGCCGTGGGCGTCACCGTCGCGGTCGCAGCCAGGGTGGCCGTCGGCGTCACCGTCGCGGTCGCCGCCAGTGTCGCGCGTTCGCGGGCGCCGTGGCCGTGAGTCGCAGTCGCCGTCCCTGTCGGCGTCGCCGTAGGCGAAACCGTCACCGTAGCGGTCGCGGTCGCCGCGGTCGTTGGAGTTGCGGTTGAGTCGCGCCGGTCGTCGCGGTAGGCGTTAGCGTCGACGTGACCGTTGCGGTGGCCGCAAGCGTGGCAGTGGGCGCAACGTCGCCGCGATCGTCGCCGTTGGTTCGATCGTCGGCGTTGCCGTAGCCGTCGGCGTGACGGGCACGAGCGCGGTAGGCGTGGCGGTCGGCGCGCCGATCACCAGGTTCTGGGCCGGGATTTGCGGCGGCTGGTACGCGCTGTACGCAGGCAGCTCTGGCCGCGGCAGCAGCTGCGCCACGCCGATGACCAGGGCCAGGGCCGCGGCCGTCGCCAGCGCGATCTGGCCCAGCCCGCTCTCCGCCGCGGGCCGGCCCAGGTCCTTCGCCTGCTGCGCGACGGGAACGGTCGCGGGCGTCCGGCTGAACGCGCTCATCAGGCTCAGCACCGGCGCCGACAGGTACAGGCTGGACTGCCACGTCAGCAGCCCGGCGAGGAACGCATTGGACGCGTGCAGCGGCTGCAGCAGGACCAGCAGGAGTGCGACCGCGATGCAGAGCACGCCGATCGCCCCCTCCCACAGGCTCACCCGCAGCGCGCGCAGGGCCTTCGAATCGGACGCCGACTTCGGCGTGCGCAGGAACACTCCTTCCGCCTTCCGGAGCCCCTGCAAATCGGCCAGCGCCACGGCCCAACCCATCGCAAAGAAGCTGTACATCGACCGAAACGCCCGGCGCCACGGCAGCCCCAGCACCGAGTGCAGCAGCCACGCGAACCGCCACACGTTGAGCACCAGGTACACGACCGGGATGACGATCAGCGGGCCGGTCAGCGGCTGGAGCAGCGTGCCCTTGAAGAACAACCCGTACAGCCCGCCCAGCACCAGGTAGAACACGAAGAACAGGTTCATCAGGTCCGTGTACCACTGGAGCCCGCCGAACAGGTAGAAATAGCGCTGGCTGCCGGTCAGGTGGTTGTCCGGGTCCACCAGCCGCGCCCACGGCATGAGCGACTCCCAGTGCTTACGGAGAATTTGTATGCCGCCGAAGCACCACCGGAAGCGCTGCTTCTTCATGCCGTCGAATTCGAGCGGCAGCAAGCCCCGCCCATAGGTGCGGTTCAGGTAGAGCGAGGTGTAGCCCTTCTTCAGGATGCGCAGGCTTGCCTCCGCGTCCTCGGTGATGCACCACTCGTCCCACCCCCCGATTTCCTGCAGCACCGACTTCCGGATCAGCCCCATCGTGCCGCAGAAGATGATCGCGTTGTGCTCGTTGCGGGCCGGCATCGAGACCTGGAAGAAGTAGCGGTAGCTGTCGTAGATCGTCTCGCCGAACCGGTTGCCCCGGAAGTCCCGGAAATCCTGCGGCGTCTGGATGAACGCCATCTTCGGATCGACGAACGCCCCCACCGTGTCGCGGCAGGAAGTTGGGCTCGATGTGGTAATCCGCGTCGACCACCGCGATGAGCTCGGCCGCGGGATCGGTTTGCGTGAGCGCGAAGTTGAGCGCGCCCGACTTGTAGCCCGGCCACTTATCCAGGTGCAGGAACCTGAACTTCGGCCCCAGCCGGTCGCACAGTTCCTTGACTGCCTGCCAGGTCTCCTCCTCCGGCGTGTTGTTGTCGATCACCAGGACTTCGTAGTGCGGGTAGTCGAGCCGGGCCAGGTAGCCCAGCGTCTTCGCAATCACGTCGGGCGGCTCGTTGTACGCCGGGACGTGGAACGACACCATCGGCGCGTAGCCCGGCACCGGCGGAATGCTCTCCGGTCGCCTGTGCCAGGTCACCCGGGTCGCGGCCTCAAAGCTCTCGTAAGCGTGTGTGAGTGCCAGCAGCAGCGCCGCGGCCTGCAGGAAGAAGAACCCCATCGCAAGCACGTATGACATGACGCTCAGCGGCGTGAAAGCGACGACCAGGAACGTGTACGCCAGGAAGGTGACCGTGGCGACCAGGGTCATCAGCAGTCCCACCTGGCCGAACGCGTTCCAGTCGGGCAGCAGCCCGTATACGATGATGCCGAGTGACAGCGCGATCGCCGACTGGATGAAGATCTCGCGCGGCACGCCGAAGGTCAGGTAGGCGTAGGCATCGCCCAGCGCGATGACGACCAGCAGCCAGAGGAACAGGCGGCCGAATCCGACCCGGCGCAGCCGCGCGCCGCCGATCAGCACGCCGACGAAGCTGATCAGGAACCAGGCGACGGACAGGAACACGAGGCGGGTCATCATAGGCTATCGACGCGCCTCAGCCCACGATGTGCAGCCACAGCAGGTAAGTCAGCGCCGCGCCTGCCGGCAGCACGAGGAAGAGCGCGATCAGGACGATGACCAGCGTCCGGTTGCGCGCGGGACCGTCCGCGACGAACGCTGCCCGCAGCGCGGCCAGGATCGCTAGAATCCCGAAGAAGATCGCCAGTGGGGCCAGCACCAGCGCCACCACGGCCCACATCACGCTCCGGTACGCCGGCCCGAATGGGCCGAACCGCTCCGGGGAATAGGTTTCGGGCTGCGCCCGGTCCTTGGCGACCGCCAGGATCAGGTCGTCGCCGGTCCGCACCCGGTACAGGTCCTCGTCTTCCTCCAGGTAGGCCAGGAACGGCTGCTTCCTGAGGTAGCGCTTCATGTTCTGCGCCACCAGCTGCGCGGCGCGGCTCGTTCTGCGGATCGAGCGCCTGGATCCGGCTCAGGTAAAACAGGCGCTCCTCATCCGTCGTCGCATTCTGCAGCCGCTCCAGCCAGGCATTGATGTCGCTGCCCGCGGTCGGCGTCTGGTTCAAGACTATCCGTTCCTTCTGTAAACCCATTGCTTCATTAATAGCGTAAGAGGATACAACATCTCTGTAGTTAATAAGCCCTTTTAGTCATAGGTCATAGATAAGGCGTTCGCTCCTGCTACAAAAGTATCAGGAGAATCTAATACCGCGCAGGTGATAGAGGTCGGTCTGTCGCCCGATTCATGATGCACTCACGTATCTTATACTTTCCTCGCTGCCCACGACTTGCTCTACGGGACGAGGTGCGGGGGCGCGCCACCTACGCGTTGCAGTTCCATGTCCGGCGGGAGGACAGTCCCGAGACAGTTGTGAGGAGACGCCAAATCTGTGGAGGGCCGTTCATGTTAACCAGACGTAGTTTTATCAAGTACATCGTATCTGCCGGCGCGGGCGCTTTCCTCGTAGGCCGCCTGCCTGCAGACCTGGCGGAGGCGGGAGAGCTCGTCCCAACGCAGACCATGTGGCTGCCCCGCACCTCCCTTGACTTGATCCCCGGCGGCACGCTCGATCCTCTGTCGGTGCCCAAGTACATGACGCCCATGCTGATCCCACCGGTCATGCCCAAGGCTGCCACGATCAGGAAGGGCGGCAAGCCCATCGACTATTACGAGATCGCCGTGCGCCAGTTCCAGCAGCAGATTCTCCCACCCGGTTTGCCCGCCACGACCGTCTGGGGCTACGGCCCGGCGAACGGCGATGGCAGCCGCAACGCCCTGATGCTCGACAATGCGCCCTCGCTAACCATCCAGGCCAAGGCCGGTCGGGCGGTGCGGGTCAAGTGGATCAACGAGCTTGTCGACGCACAGGGCAACTACTTGCCCCACCTGCTGCCGGTCGACCAGACCTTGCACTGGGCCAACCCGCCCGGGGGTATGGCCGGCCGTGACACCCGGCCGAGCTTCGAGTCGACCCCCGGCCCGTATACCGGCCCGGTGCCGATCGTGACCCACGTACACGGCGCCGTGGGCGTTGGCGACGAAAGCGATGGCTACCCGGAAGCATGGTACCTGCCCGACGCAAAGAACATACCCGGCGATTATGCGTAGTGAAGGCACCTGGTACGACTACTTTGCGAGCAAGGCCGCAGCCGCCTACGGCGAGGCCTGGGGTCCCGGCTTCGCGACGTTCCAATATCCAAACGAAAACCGCGCCTGCACTCTCTGGTATCATGACCACACGCTGGGCATGACGCGCGCCAACGTCTACGCCGGGCCTGCCGGCTTCTACATCATCCGCGGCGGGCCGGCCGGCGACTCGGCTGTCCTCGACGCGCGCAACAACACGTCCGCAGTGCTTCCGGGCCCGTTCCCGAACGAGGGCGACAAGAATCCGCCCAACAAGAAATACCGGGAATTTCCGATCGTCATTCAGGACCGCTCCTTCAACCTCGACGGCTCGCTCTTCTACCCAGAGAGCCGTGAGTTCTTTGACGCCGCAACCGCTGCCGATCCCGGCTTCATCCCGGACACCGACCTCTCGCCCATCTGGAACCCCGAGTTCTTCGGCAACATGATCATGGTGAACGGCACGACCTGGCCCTTCCAGAGCGTCGAGCAGTGCCGCTACCGCTTCCGCTTCCTGAACGGCTGCCAGTCGCGCTTCCTGATCCTCGACTTCAGCCGGATTCCCGGCGTCGAGGTCTGGCAGATCGGCAACGAAGGGGGTTTCCTCGCCGCACCGGTCAACATCACCGCGGACCACGGCAACCGCCTCTTGATGGCACTGGCCGAGCGCGCCGATGTGATCGTGGATTTCACGAACGTGCCGGTCGGCAACTACGTGCTCGGCAATGCCGGCCCTGACGAGCCCTTCGGCGGCGGCGAGCCCGACGAGGACTTCGACGCGGCCGACCCGGACTCGACCGGGCAGATCATACAGTTCCGGGTAAGCGCAGCCGCCGGTCCCGACTCGAGCACGCCGCCGCAGTTCCTGGTCTTGCCCCCCATCCCGGCGCTGCCCGCGCCGGCCACCGTGCGCAAGCTGGCGCTGCTGGAGATGATGTCGATGGTGTGGGACGGCCCCGCCGAGGCCATGCTGGGGACGGTGGACGAGGCCGGCAACCCAACGCACAGGATGTGGATGGACCCCGTCAGCGAGAACCCCCAGGTGGGCGACACGGAGATGTGGGAGATCTACAACTTCACGGCCGACGCGCACCCGATACACGTACACGAGGTGACATTTGAGGTCGTCGACCGTCAAGGGCTTGTGACCAATGAAGACGGCGAGACCGAGCCTCCCGCCCGCTTGGCCGGCGATCCCAGGCCGCCGGAGGCGTGGGAGAACGGCCGCAAGGATACGGTCATCGCCTATCCCGGCGAGGTGACCCGCATCAAGGCGCAGTTCAACAACCCGGGCCAGTTCGTCTGGCACTGCCACATCCTCGAACACGAGGACAACGAGATGATGCGCCCGTTCCGCATCGGTCCCGCGGATCCAAATGCTCCGGGTGCTGGCACGTAAACTCTCCCGGCCGAGAGTATCGTGAGGGCCACCCATCGGCGGGTGGCCCTTTTCTTTGCCGGCAGCCATGGTTCACGCCTTCGTCATCCGAACCGTCCGCTCGAGAACGTGAACCAGACTCCTGTCACCGGCCGGCGTTCGCAGTATACTACCAAGTGCTTGTGCATCATTTGCGGTAAGCCTGTGTTGCTCATCCTCGACAATTGCGAGCACCTGCTGGACCCGTGCGCCGGTCTCGCCATGACGCTCCTCGCCGCATGCCCCACCCTGACCGTGCTCGCAACCAACCGGGAGCCACTCGGGGTCGGGGGCGAGTGTACGTTCCGCGTCCGGCTGCTCTCCTTCCCAACGCCGCGCCGGCCTGATCCGGATCGCGCTGTTGATGCGAGGCTACGTTAACCGCGATGACGAGCGGGTTAGCCTTCAGTAGGATCTTGAGCACGCGGGTCCGCCGCTCGACCCGCGTGCCAGCTGTTCCAGTAGCGCGCCATTGGTTGGGTGCTGGTCGAGGAGTTGCAGGAGGCTGCGCATCGCCTGCCGGGGCGGGTAGCCGGCCAGGGTGCGGCGCAGCCGCTGTATCCCGGCCATCTCGGCCTCTGAGTACAGGCGCTCTTCCTTGCGCGTGCCCGTGCGATGCACGTCGATCGCCGGGAAGACTTGCTCCTGGGCCAGCTCTCTGTCCAGCACGATCTCGCTGTTGCCCGTGCTCTTGAGCTCCTCATAGATAAGCTGGTCCATGCGTGAGCCGGTGTCGATCAGAGCGGTGGCGAGCAGGGTGACCGACCCACCGCCCTCCACGTTGCGCGCGAGGCCGAAGAAGCGACGGGGAACGGTGAGCGCGGCAGCATCCATCCCCCCGGATAAGCTGCGCCCCGCACCACGGCTGCCGAGATTGAAGGCGCGCGCCAGTCGGGTGAGGCTGTCCAACAAAAGCACGATGTCGTTGCCGCACTCCAGCTCGACACGGATGTGTGCGAGGAGGAACTCGGCCAAGGCAGTATGCTCCGCTGGACCCTGGTCGCTGGAGCTTGCGAAGACCTCGGCTGCGACCGTGCGCCGAAAGTACGTCAGTTCTTCGGGCCGCTCGTCGACGAGCAGCACGACGATGCGGGCGGCAGGACGGTCTGCCCGGATGGCGCGGGCGATCCCCTCCAGCATGGTCGTCTTGCCGGCCTTCGGTGGCGCGACGATCAGCCCTCTGGTGCCCCGGCCAACGGGCGCGAGGAGATCGACGGCCCGCATGGCGATATCTCCGGACGCGCCCAGGTTGAAGCGGTCGGTCGGGTCGATGGCGACGAGCTTGTCGAACGCGGCGCGGGCGCGATAAGCCTCGGGCGTCAGGCCGCAGATACTCTCGACCCCGGTCAACTCGCGTGCGGTCCCGCCGCCTTGACGACCCTCTTGAACCGGGCCGGCTACGCTCGCGCCTTCCACCAGCCCGTGCGCCTGCACCAGCCGCGCCGGCACGGCTACATTGCCGGCGGAGGGCTGGACCACGTTGACCAGCGTCATGCCATCCCGGCCCCGTCTTAGGATTCCGCTTGCCGTCTCAGCCATCGCTCGTCACCACGGCCTTCACCCGTCCGACCCGGCCGTCCTCCAGCATCACCTTGATGCCGTGCGGGTGCGTCGAGCTCTTCGTTAGAATACGCGCGACGACCCCTTCGCTAAGCGCGCCTGTGCGTTGATTCTGCTTTTCCACGATGTGCACCCGCATGCCGATCCCGATTTCGCTGCGTGTTGGCGGCGCCAAGTCGAGCCTCCTCCGGTGGTGTTCGTCGTGCTCCGGCCGCGTTGCTGGAAATGTGTTTCAGTATACGCTAGCTCGCGAAGTACCTGCAAGGATTTCCACACAAAGGAGGTTGCGTTGCTGCAGGTGCATGCAGTTGCCTCCATAATTGGCTGACTTATACCGTTGCGCGGGGCTGCCTCCGTCCGCCTCAGACGGGGCGAGGCCGGCCCCTGTAGTGGAAAGGAACGCACTTCATGCCCAAAAAGCAGAAAGCGACGCGCATCAAGCTCATCGCCAACCCGGGTTCCGGCAAGATGGAGGGCAACGCCCTGCTCGAGCAGGTGATCCGCTGCCTCCAGGACCAGGGTTTCAAGGTCGACGTGGCCCTCGCGCATCCCAACGAGAAGGCCATCCCCATCGCCAGCCGGGCCATCGAGGATGGTTACCGCACCGTCGTCGCAATGGGCGGCGACGATACCGTCTGGGCCGTCATGCGGGCCCTCGCCGGCAGCAAGGTTCGCCTGGGCATCATCCCCAGCGGCACTGAGAACAACCAGGCCCTCGCCCTCGGCATCCCGCCCGCGACCGGGCCGGAGTCGGTCGAAGGCGCTTGCGCCGTTATTGCGTCCGGCAAGACGCGTAAGATCGACCTGGGCGAAGTGTGGCGCAAGAAAGGCAAGAAGCTCGTCTTCTGCGAGGTCGTCGCGGTCGGCATCGCCGCAGACCTCTACCCCCATATGAAGAAGATCCCCAAGGGCGACCTCTCCCGCATCAAGGACGCCGTGTCGACCGTGATCAGGAAGCCCTCGAACCCCAAGATGCTCCTGACCTTGGACAAAGAGAGCCAGGTCGAGGTCAAGTCAATGCTCGTTGCGGTCATGAACCTGCCGGTGATGGGCGCCCACTTCGTCGTCGCGCCCGACGCGTCCCTCGAAGACGGGCTCCTCGACGTCGTTACCTATCCCGAGTTCAGCAAGCCGCAGCTCCTGGCCCACTTCGCCCAGCTCAACGACCAGGGCACAGCGGATGATTCCAAGGTGCAGCGCTACCGGGCGCGCAAGATCAGGATCAAGGCCTCGCCCAAGCAGGCCGTCCTGGCCGACGGCGTGCTGTTCGGTAAGGGTGCGGTGAAGATCCGCGTGCGCCCCGGCGCACTGCGGGTGATCGCTCCGGAAGTGGGCACGGGCGTCGAGGCGCCCCCCCGCAAGGAGGTCGTCGCGACGCCTGCTCCGGCCGCGCCTTCCGCAACCCGTTCGGACGGGAATGAGGCCGTGACGCCCGCGACGTGAGTGCAGCGCCAAAACCGGTTCTTGTGGTATAGTAGGAACCTATTCTTCCGCAGTTCCACCATGAGCGCACTTTATGTGGGCCCAGGAGGGCCGCGGGGCTCGGCCGGCGCCCGCGCCGAGGGAGGTAACGGGATCGATGCCGAATCCCAAGACGGTGGTGGCTGCTGCCCTGGGCGAGTGCGTGCACGTCGCAGGGGTCATGAACTTCCTGCGCCTTGCGGAAGCCGCTGGCTGGCGCACGGTGTTCCTCGGGCCCGCCACGCCCGTCGCTGATGTCCTGCAAGCAGCCCGCGCCGAGCAAGCGGATCTGGTAGGCGTCTCCTACCGCCTCACGCCTGAGACGGGCGAGCGTCTCCTGGCCGAGTTCGCCGAAGAGGCGGATGACCTTCGGGCTGCGGGCGTGCGTTTCGCGTTCGGGGGCACCCCGCCCGTCGCCGAGCGCGCCTGGGCGATTGGCTTCTTCGATGCGGCGTTCGACGGCAGCGAGGGCACAGAGGCCGTTCTCGCGTACCTCAAGGGCGGATCGGCAGGGGCGAGTCCCGCGGACGCCTACCCGCAAACCCTGGTCGAACGGATCGCTTGGAAGGCCCCGCTCCCTCTCATCCGGCATCATTTCGGTCTCTCCACGATGGAAGCCACTGTCGCCGGGATCGAGCAGATCGCTGCCGGCCGCGTCGTCGACGTCATCTCGCTCGGCACCGACCAGGACGCCCAGGAGAACTTTTTCCACCCGGAGCGCCAGGACCCCCGGCGCACGGGCGCGGGGGGCGTGCCGGTCCGCAGCGCGGCCGACTACCGCGCGCTCTACGCGGCTAGCCGCCGCGGCAACTTCCCGCTCATGCGCACCTACTCCGGCACCGACGACTTCGTCGCGCTGGCCGAGATGTACGTCGACGCCATCAACATCGCCTGGGCCGCTGTACCGCTCTTCTGGTTCAACGCCATGGACGGCCGCGGGCCGCACGGTTTGGAAGAGTCTATCCGCCTGCACCAGGAACTGCTGGCCTGGTACGGCAGCCGGGGCATCCCCGTCGAGCTGAACGAGCCGCACCATTGGGGCATGCGCGACGCGCCCGACGTTGTCTTCGTCGTCGCGGCTTACCTCTCCGCCTACAACGCCCGCGCGTTCGGCGTCCGCGATTACGTCGCCCAGTTCATGTTCAACAGCCCGCCTGGCCTCTCCGACGCGATGGACCTGGCTAAGATGCTCGCCTGCCTGCAACTCGTCGAGCCGCTCGCTCAGGATGGCGGATTTCGCATCTTCCGCCAGGTTCGCGTCGGCCTGCTGAGCCATCCCCTCGATCCCGAGGCGGCGCGCGGGCATCTCGCCGCCGCGACGTACCTCCAGATGGCCCTCCGGCCGCACGTCGTCCACGTCGTCGGCCACACCGAGGCGCACCATGCGGCCACCGCCGAAGACGTGATCGCCGCGAGCAAGGTGGCGCAGCGCGCCATCGAGAACGCGCTCGCGGGCGCACCCGACATGCTCGAGGTCGCCCGCGTCCGCGAGCGCGCCGCGGAACTGGTCTCAGAAGCCCGCCTCACCCTCGACGCGATCCGTAGCCTCGCACGCGCAGGCACGTTTGATCCGTTAATCGATCCCGCCACCCTGTGCGCTGCGGTCACGACCGGCATTCTCGACGCGCCGCACCTGCGTAATAACCGTTTCGGCCGTGGCGCCGTGCGCACGCGCATCGACGGCCGCGGCGCCTGCGTCGCCATTTCTCCCGCGACCGGCGAATCGCTGCCCGAATCCGAGCGTCTCCGCGCTCTTGGCGGGCGGTAACCACAAAGACACGAACAACCAAGGACACACGATTAGTGGCATCAACCAGAACCCGGACGATGCGCCGGTGTTGGCTTCGACTGCGGGGACTAGGGGATGGAGCCTTATGGTATCCCCTTATCCCCCCATCCCCGCGGAAGCCGCATCGTGGGATTCACTGCCAAGGAGGCTGTCATGACAACGGCTTGTCACTATGCCGTGATCGGTGCGGGCCACGGGGGCAAGGCGATGGCCGCCCACCTCGCCCTCTTGGGCTGCCGCGTCACGCTCTATAACCGCACCCCGGATCGCGTCGCCGCAATCAAGGCCCGCGGGGGCATCGACCTCGAAAACGCCGACGGCCCGCGCGGCTTTGGCCGGCTCGCCTGCGTGACCTCCAGCATGGAGGAAGCGCTCGCCGAGGCCAATCTCGTGATGGTGGTCGTGCCGTCCTCCGCGCACGCCGACATCGCCAAGACCGCCGCCCCCTATCTGCGTGACGGTCAGCTGGTGGTGCTGCACCCCGGCAGGACGCTCGGCGCGATCGAGTTTGACAAGGTGCTGCGCGAGCACGGCTGCCGTGCCGACGTGACGATCGCCGAAGCCGAGACTTTCATCTACGCATCCCGCTCGGATGGACCGGCGCAATCCCGCATCTTCCGCATCAAGGAAGCCGTGCCGGTAGCTGCGCTGCCCGCGAACCGGACCCCGCGCGTGCTGGAAGCGCTCGCGCCCGCCTATCCCCAGTTCATCGACGGCATCAGCGTGCTCCACACGGGACTCAACAACATGGGCGCGATCTTCCATCCCGCGCTCACGCTGCTCAACGCAGGCTGGATCGAGTCGACCCACGGCGATTACCAGTTCTACATCGAAGGCGTGACGCAGTCCGTGGCCCGGGTATTGGAGGCGTTGGATCGCGAGCGCGTCACCGTCGCCGCCTCCCTGGGCCTGCGCGGCCGCACCGGGCTCGAATGGCTGAAGCTGGCCTATGACGCGGACGGCGCCGACCTCCACGAAGCCATCCACAACCAGCCAGGTTACTACGGCATCAAGGCGCCAAGCACGCTCAACCACCGGTACATCTTTGAAGATGTGCCGATGAGCCTCGTCCCCATCGCGGCGCTCGGCCAGCACTTCGGCGTCTCAGTACGCGGCATGGACTCGATCATCCGCCTGGCCTGCATCGTCCACAAGACGGACTACTGGCGCCGCGGCCGCACGCTCGACAAGCTGGGCATCGACAACCTCAGCGTTTCCGAGCTGACGCAGTTCGTGATGGAAGGCGACCGCTGCTGGGAAGACTGAGCACAGGAAGGAGTGAAGCGGGGTGACGACGACCGATCTCTTTGCCGGCGAGCGGCCGGTCAAAATCAGGCCGCGACATCGCAGGCGGCCGCACCGGCTTGCGGTGGACAAGGAAGCGATGGCGAAGCTGCGGCTCGTCGCCGTGGCCTATTCGCACGTCAAGAACGCCTGGTTCCCGACAAAGGAGGCCTACCAGGCTGAGGTCGAGGTCGAGCAGCGCGCGAAGGACGTGGTCACAGCCCTGAAGAAGCTCAAGATCAGGGCCAAGGCGTATCGGGCCGATCGCTACTTCATGGCGAAGCTGCTGGTCGACCAACCGGACCTCGTTCTGAACCTCGTCGACACCCTGCGCGGCAGCGACGCGCTGCAGACCTCCATCCCCGGCGCGCTCGAGCTGACCAACATCCCCTACACCGGCGCCGGGATGCGGGGCCTCGTCATCGGCAATGACCGCAACCTGGTCAAAGAGCTTCTCGACGCGAACGAGATCCCCACGCCTCCGTTCCAGTTCGTCACTCGCCGCGGCACGCCGATCCGGACGGACCTCGGCCTGCCCCTCATCGTCAAGCTGAACGAGAGCGGCGGGAGCGTCGGCATCGACAATGCCGCCGTGAAAGAGACCTACGAGGAGGCCGAGAGCCAGGCCGACTCCTTGATCGAGACGTACAAGATGCCCGTCGTGGTCGAGCGCTTCATCGAAGGGCCCGAGATCACCGTGGTCGTCTTCGACGACGGCGAATACCTGCACGTCTTCTGTGCCGAAAAAGTCTTCAGAGACAGCGACAGCCGCAAGTATCAATTCACCAGCTTCGAGAGCTACGGCGAGCAGGATGCCTACACCTACACAGCCGCCCCGCCTGACGTCGAGGCGCCCATTGCCGCTCATGCGCGCCGGGCGTTCGAGGTGCTGCGGTGCCGCGACTACGCCAAGTTCGACGTCCGGATCGAACCCGCAGCCGGCATCCCTTACTTCACCGATGCGAACCCGAACACGGCCTTCGGGCCTCACCTGGGCCTCCCGATGACCGAGGTGCTGGCCCTGCACGGCGTCAAGTTCTCCAAGGTTCTCGCCAGCCTGGTCTCGAAGCATGCACGACGAATCTACCCACCTCCACGTCCCGCGTAGTGGGTGCGGCCGCAGCCTGCCGCGCGTCTGCCAGATTTCGGAATACCACTGCGGTCCCGCGGTGCTTCAGATGCTGGTGGCCCGGTGCGGCGTCGACGCGGACCAGGTGCGCCTGACGCACCTCGCCCAAGCGCGGACGAGCATCAGCACCCGCGGTGTTCGGGTCGACGAGCTTGCCCGCGCGGTCAGAGAGTTGAACGCCGGTTTGTGCTTGTGGTACAAGACCCGCGCCACCCCCGCCGACCTGTTCGCCGTGGTGAAGCGCTATCGCCATCCCGTCGGCGTGGAGTGGCAAGGGTTCTTCGAGGCTTCTGAGGCAGATGAAGACTACGTGGCGGGTGAGTATGGCCACTACAGCGTCGTCACGGATATCGACCTCCAGCGCAGGCTCATCACGCTCCGTGATCCCTACCCCGACTTCTCCGCGGAAGACCGCGTCTTCAGCCTGAACTGGTTTGTCAGCCGCTGGTGGGACGTCAACCTGGTCCCCCTGCCGAACTCGGCCGTCCTGCTGCTCGTCGAAGACCGCCACATGCTGTTCGTCGTGACAGGCGAGCGCGCGCGCTTCCCGGCCGCCCTGGACATGCGCCAGGCGTGAGACACCTGTCGGGGTGTGCCGTATAGTTGACACTATTGACATTATTGAGACACTTGACACAGTTCGCCCGGCGCGTAAACCGTCGTTTGACATCCGCCACAACCTCTGTTATAGTCCCCGCCACGACTTAAACAACCAAATACTTGCATTTCTCATCCAGAGAGGCGGAGGGACCGGCCCGACGATGCCTCGACAACCCGGCGCCATGCGGCAATGCTAGCCCGCCATGCGCTAGGGTGCCAATTCCGGCAGACAACAGGATCTGGAAGATGAGAGGAGGTTCTTAGTTCGCGGCCGCTGCTACGCATGGAGAAGCAGCCTCCGCACCAAGACAAGCTACCGGCGCCCTCTCACATCTGACCGTGAGAGGGCGTTTTTGTTATCATTCTAAGAAAGGACAACATCATGCCTACCGACCGCAAATTCGGCTTTTCGACCCGCCAGCTTCACGCCGGCCAGCAGCCCGACCCGACCACCGGCAGCCGCGCCGTGCCCATCTACCAGACCACGAGCTACCAGTTCCGCGACACGGAGCACGCGGCCAACCTCTTCGCGCTCAAAGAGTTCGGCAACATCTACACCCGCATCATGAACCCGACCACCGACGTGCTCGAGCAGCGCATCGCCGACCTGGAGGGCGGCGTGGGCGCGCTCGCAACCGCCAGCGGGCACGCGGCCCAGGCCCAGGCCATCCTGGCGCTCTGCGGCGCCGGCGACCACATCGTCACCTCCAGCCGGCTCTACGGCGGCACCTACAACCAGTTCGCCTACAGCTTCCCCCGCATCGGCATCGACGTGACGTTCGTCGATCCTTCTGATCCGGCCGGCTTCGAGAAGGCGATCCGGCCCAACACCAAGATCCTCTACGGCGAAACGCTCGGCAACCCCGACATCAGCGTCTTCCCGCTCGAGGAGGTCGCGGCGCTGGGCAGGCAGTACGCCATCCCCGTGATGATCGACAACACCTTCGCCACGCCCTACCTGTGCCGCCCGTTCGAGTGGGGCGCCAACATCGTCACCCACTCGACGACCAAGTTCATCGGCGGCCACGGCACCTCCATCGGCGGCGTGATCGTGGACGGCGGCAACTTCGACTGGACCTCGGGCCGCTTCCCCAACTTCACCGAGCCCGACCCGTCCTACCACGGCCTGGTCTACGCCGACCTCGGCGCGCCCGCCTTCATCCTCAAGGCGCGCGTCCAGATCCTGCGTGACTGGGGCGGGTGCCAGTCGCCGTTCAATGCCTGGCAGACGATCCAGGGCGTCGAGACCCTCAGCCTGCGCATGGACCGCCACGTCGCCAACGCCCAGCGCGTCGCCGAGTTCCTCGACGAGCACCCTTGCGTGCGGTGGGTGAGCTACCCCGGCCTCGCGAGCCATCGGGATCACGAGCGCGCGCAAGAAGTACCTGCCCAAGGGCCCCGGCGCGATCCTGGGCTTCGGGATCGAGGGCGGCGCCGAGGCGGGCAAGCGGTTCATCGAGCGCCTCCAGCTTTTCAGCCACCTTGCCAACGTTGGCGACGCCAAGAGCCTGGCGATCCATCCCGCCACGACCACCCACAGCCAGCTAAGCGAGGAAGACATGGTCGCTCGCCGGCGTCACACCCGATTTCGTCCGCCTGAGCGTCGGGCTGGAGGACATCGAAGACATCCTCTGGGACCTGGACCAGGCGTTGGCTGCCTGAAGTACCGCGACGCTGGCCGCAACCCACTGCAAGGAGGTCGGACGCTCGTTCGGCCTCCTTCCCTTTATGATGGCGAATGATCCTCCCAACACCCGACTCTGTGACGCGGCCTACGTCAATATCCTCCGAAAAGCGGTATGAGAACATCTGCATCTCGATCTCTGGACAACGCCGTCTGCCGAACCCGGCGTTGCGTCAGCTTTGTGAGGATGTGTAACTGTGAGCGGAGTTGTCCCGAGGCCGGCTAGTTCGTTATACGTTCGGCTTCGCTTGCTCCGGGCCATCCTTCCATTGGCAATCGCGTTGGGCGGGCTGATTTACGAAGTTGTCGAGCACGGGCTTGTCGCTCGCCGCATGCCTGGCACGTTGGCCTTCGGCGAAATCCTGCTCTATGTTGTCGTCGGCCCGCTTTTGATCTACCTCAGCTTGACTTGGCTCCTGCATCGGGTCACCGAGCGCGATGCGGCTGAAGCCCGGCTGGCTGCCCTGTACGACCTCAGCCGGGACGGCGCGGCTGCTCGCAGCCTGGCTGAGCTCTATGAGATCGCGTTGTCGATCCCCGAGCGCGCCGGCCTTGCCGGGGCCCGGTGCTTCCTCGTCACGCAAGACGCGCCCGGCCGGTCCTGGCTCTTGGCCGGCGCGCGCGCTCTCGGCGACGAGGACAAGGCGGCCGCACAGGCGGTGATCGCCGCCTGGGACCAGCCGGACTGCCCCTTGCGACGCGGCGACGCCTCGCGCGCCGTGCTGAATTGCCCCGCGCTGGTCCAGGTGTCCAGCCGGTTGAGCCGGCCGCCCGAGCAGGTGCTCGGCCTGGCCCTGTCGCGCGAGCCTGGCCATCACGCCATTCTCGCCGTCTGCCTCGATTCCGGGTCGGCACTTCCGACCCAAACCATCGACACGCTAGAGTCGATGGCCGCGGGTCTTGCGATGGCGATCGACCGCGCCCGCTTCCGTACACGGGAGCGGCAGTTGCTGCAGCAGGTTCAGCGGGATGTGGCGAGCGACTCGCTCGGCCTCACCGGCACCCTCGAGCGGATGCTGGCAGACATCGTCGAAGGCCACCCCGTCGAAGCCGCGGCCGTTTATCTCTTACGCGACGGCGGCAGCAAGCTGGCCTGCGTTGTCTCCTGGCCCCGTCCCGACGCCGGTAAGTGGCTGTCGGGCCACGCGCTGCGGGCCATCGCGCCGGCCCAGCGCCCGGCCACCGTGCCCGACCCGTCGCCCACGCCAGTGGTCACGGCCCGGCGCATAGAGGTGATCGCCGTACCGATCGCCGACGAAGGGCGAGTACAGGGCGCCTTCGTTCTCGCCGGCCGGGCCAATGCCACGCTCCCCCACCGGAGCGTCCTGGACGTCGTTGCAGGCATCATGGCCTTGCTCATCCGCAACAGCCAGCTTTACGCGCGGCTCGAGACCCAAGCCGTGCTGGAAGAGCGCAGCCACCTCGCCCGCGAGGTGCACGACGGGCTGGCGCAAGCCTTAGGCTTCTTCAACTTCAAAGTGCAGCACGTCCAGCGGCTGCTGGGCCGCGGCGAGCTAGATGAGGCGCAGGTCGCGCTCCAGGAGCTGCGCAGCGGCAGCCAGGAAGTCTACGATGAGGTGCGCCAGCTTGTCCGGGACCTGAGCGGCCCGGCGGAAGACGCGGGCGATTTTGCCGCCCGGCTCGAACGTTACTGCCAGGCGTTCACCAGGCGCACGGGCCTCCAGGTGTCGTTGGACGCGGCCCAGGACATCCCACTCGGTCCGGAGGCGCGCTTCGAGTTGTTCCGCGTCGTGCAAGAGGCGCTCAATAACGCCCACCGGCACGCCCGCGCCAGCCAGGTGTCGGTCAACCTATGCCGTGAGCCCCGAGGCGTCGCGCTGACGGTCACGGACGACGGTGCGGGCATGCCCTCGAGCTACGAGGGCGGGGATCATTTCGGCCTGCAGATCATGAGCGAGCGCGTGCATTCGATCGGGGGCGACCTGCAAGTGCTGAGTCGGAACGGTCAGGGGACCGCGGTGCAAGTTCGGGTCCCGGTCGAGGTGGCCGGTGAACCCCGTGAGGAGGGGCTGTGGAGCGCATTCGTATCCTGATTGTCGACGATCATCGCCTGTTCCGCCAGGGCCTGGTGAGCCTTCTCGCCAGTGAGCCGGCGCTGGAGATCGTGGCAACGGCTGCAGGCGGGGAAGAGGCCTTGGTGCTGACCGCCCAAACCGAGCCCGACGTGGCGCTGGTAGACCTGAAGATGCCGGGGATGTCGGGCATCGAGCTTATCCCCCGGCTGCTGGCGTGCCGCCCCACCATCGGCATCGTCGTGCTGACCGCGTCGGAAGAAAACTCGGACTTGTTGGCGGCCGTGCGGGCCGGCGCCAGGGGCTACGCGCTCAAGAACGCGGACGCCGACGTGCTGCTGGACGTCATCCGGCAGGTGCATGCGGGGAATGCCGGCCTGTGCCAGATGAGCACTCCCAAAGTCATGGAGATCATTCGCGCGCTGCAGACGGCCCATGTTGCGGATGCCACGCTCACGCCCCGCGAGCGGGAGGTCGTGCAGCTCATCACCGCCGGCGCCAACAACGGCGAAATCGCCGGCCACCTCCTCATCTCCGAGAACACGGTGAAGACCCACGTCGCCCACATTCTGGACAAGCTGGGGATCAAGCACCGCTCGGAGCTGATCACCTGGGCCGCACAAAGCGGCTATCAGGCCAACCGGGTAACTCCGGCCAAGCAGCCCTGAAGCGTGGGACGTTCGGCTGACAGGAAGGCGTGCTGGACGCTAAGAGCCGCTCGCCCTCCTGTCAGCTAATTGCCCCTTCGCTGGCTGCTTGTGGTCATACTCAGCAGACACTCCGGGCGCGATAATGTCCATGGGTTCGGGCATCACCGGAGGGTTTCCCATGAATAAGCGACTCCTTGCCAGCTTCCTCATCTTCCTGCTTCTGCTCACCATTGCATCTACGGCCCTTGCCGCGGGCAAGACCTATCGCGTGGAGCGCTTCGACGCGGACTGGTATATTCAAGAGGATGGCTCGCTCATCATCTCGGAGACCGTCGCGTTCGACTTCACGGGCGGACCGTTCACCTTTGTCTACCGCGAGCTTCCCGACAGCTATTCCGACGGTATCGAGGTGCTCACTGTCTCGATGGACGGCGACCGACTGGGCCCGGGCAGCGGGCCGTGGGCAGTACGAGGTCGAGGGCAGCGGCGACAAGAAGGTCACCTGGCATTTCGCCCCGTCTTCCGACGAGACCCACACCTTCGAGCTCATCTACCAGGTGCACGGCGCGGTCCGCCGCGAGAACGGCCAGGATGTCCTGGTCTGGAACTTCCTGCCCACCGACTACGAGTACCCCATCGCTTCGGCCAATCTCAAGGTCGGTTATCCCTACGAGGCGAAGCCGGTCGGGCCGGCCGAGGTGCGCCGCGGCCAGGCAGCCGTTTCGGAGGGGCCCGGCCTGGCCGTCTTCACTGCAAAGGACATCCGCCAAGGCTCGCCGCTGACCGTGGCCTTGCGTTTCCCTGCGGGCAGCCTGATCGCTGAGCCGCCCGAGTGGCAGCAGCATGCCGCGCAGGTGGCCCAAAACGCGCCCACGATGTGGCTGCTGGCTGCGCTCGTGCTCTCCGTGGGGACGGTCTTCCTTGCGCGGGCATGGTCGGTCGGGAGGCGGCAAGACCGGTCTCTGGCCGAGCCGCGGACGATGGTCCGTACTGCGCCGCCCTCGGACCTTTCGCCCGCCCTCGCCGGCGCGCTGGTCACCACCAACGCCAAGGCGACGCTCGTGCAAGCCATAGCGACGTTGTTCGGCCTGGCACAACGCGGCGTCGTGACCTTCGAGCAGACCGGCGAGAAGAAGTGGTACCGGGACGCCGCAGTTCGCTGTCCGGCTCCAGCCCCGCGGCCTGGAGTCGGCGAACCTGGCCCCGGACGAGCAAGCGCTCGTCGCCGGGCTGTTCACATCCAAAGGCCGGGACGAGATTTCCCTGGCGAAACTTGGCGAGCAGTTGCGTAAGGCGATGAAGCCGTTCGGCAGCGCCGTCGACTCCCAGCTGGCCGGGCAGGGGATGATCGATCCGGCTCGCTCTGCCCACGCCAAACGCCTGATGGTGACGGGCGTGGTGTTGCTCATCGTGGCTTTGGCCGCGCTCGCACTTGTGGCGCTGCTCTGGCGCGCGTATGGCGGCTGGACCCTGCTGATCCCCGTGGCGGTCTTCATTCTCAGTATGGTCGCCTTCGTGCTGAGCGCCGCCTATTCGCCCCGCTCGGACAAGGGCGAGCAGGCCGCGGCCGATTGGCGGGGCTTCCGCGAGTACATCAAGGGCGTCACCAAGGGTCGGGAGCCGGCGTGGGACCTGCACCTGTTCGACCGTTACTTCCCGTATGCCGCGACGTTCGACCTGGCCCAGGGCTGGGCGAAGGCATTCCGTGACCGCGGCGGCAGCGAGGTGCCGGCCTGGTTCGCCAGCCTGTCCACTCCGGGCAGCGACGGCATGGGCGCGTTCATCGTAATGACCTCCGCCGTCCACTCGTCGACATCGAGCGGCGGGGGTGCGGGGTCCGGCGGCGCGGGCGGAGGCGGTGGGAGCGGCGCAGGGTAACAACGCAGCGGATGCCCTTCGGCGAAACGGATTAACTGGATGGAGATCGAAAGCGGTTTGTTCATCCGTTGATCCGTTTCCCCGAAACCATCCGCTGCCGTCGTTACCTCGGCTCAGAACAGCCATTGGAACACGAGAAACGCGAGCATGCCCGCACCGATGATGATGAGGACGTTCTTGACACGCAGCGCGACGAGGACCGCGACGAGCGCCGCCCAGATCTGCGGGTTGCGCCAGCTCAGGTAGGGTGCGCCCTGCCAGGTGATGGTTTCGGGCACGATGATCGCGGTCAGCACGGCCGCGGGGACGAAGCGCAGGCCGCGCATGAACCAGCCGGGCATGGTGACCCGCCCGGTCAGGAAGATGAACGACAGCCGGGTCAGGTAGGTCAGCACGCCGGCGGCCAGGATCGTCAGCCACACGCTCATCGGTCGTACCTCTCGAAGAGCATCCCCGCAGCAATGCCAACCACCGCCGAGACGAGCAGCCCGGTCCGCAGCGGGAAGCCCATGGTCAGGTAGCCCGCCAGGCCCGCGGCGAGCGCGGCCGCGACCATGGACCGCTTCTGCAGCGTGGGCACGACGAGCGCGATGAACGTGAGCGGCAGCATGAAGCCCAGGGGCCAATCCGCGGGGATGCGGGCGCCGAGCAAGATGCCGATCGCCGTGCTGACCTGCCACGACGCCCACAGCGTCAGCCCCGCGCCGAGGAAGTACCAGTGCTTACGGGAGGCGTTGCCCGGCTTGTTGTAGTGCGTGATGACGACCGCGTAGGCTTCGTCGGTCAGCAGGTAGGCCAGGAGGCCTTTCCACGCGGGCCTCAGCCGGTGTACGTGCGGCGCGACCGACGCGGAGTAGAGCGCGTGGCGCAGGTTGACCACGAAGACGACCAGCACGATGACCACGCCGGATGCGCCGGTGGCAAAGAGCTGCGCGGCGACGAACTGTGCGGAGCCGGCGAAGATGATCGAAGACATCGCCTGCGCGGCGAGGGGCGGCAGGTGGGCCGCGATCGCCAGCGCGCCGAAGATCACGCCGAACGGCGCGACGCCGAGGAGGATCGGCGCCTCGTCGCGTACGCCCAGCAGAAATTCGCGGCGCCGCGACGAGCGCTCGATCAGTAGGCTGCTTCAATCATGGTTTTTTCGTGCGAAGGGAAAGGTATACAGGCGGGTAGTCTAGCCGGGTTGCGATGCGCGGGTCAAATAGGGCCAAAGCGGCGCCGTCGATTGACGTCGCTTTGGAGATCGCAGTATAGTCGTTCACGGAGCCGGCTTCGCCTGTCCTTCATCGCACCGCCGCTCCACGGATGTCAGTCCCGTCTCAGGCTGAGTGCCAGCAAGATCGCGCACCAGGTAACTTATAGAGGTGGGTCATGGCAGAGCAAATCGGCAAGATTTGGATCGTACGGCGGTATCGGGAAGCGGGCTATGCATTGACGGCGGAGGAACGCGCGGCCAAGATGGCCCAAGTGGACGCGGCGCGGAGGGACTGCGCCAGGGTGCTGGTCCAGGCGAATGCCCGCTGGTCGGGTAACGGGGTTGCCAGCTTCGGCGCGGAGCTCTATCCGGATCTCGAAGCATTGAAGAATCACACCGCAAATCTCGAGAAGATCGACTGGTTCCGATACATTGACAGCGAGACGATCATCGGCACACCCGTGCTGGTTAGTGAGCCCGCCTACGAGAACCCTGTCTTTCAGCTCCAGCTGATTCGCGGGACCAGGGAAATGGTCTGGACGCTAACACAGGAGCGGACACAGGCCGAGTTGCAGCGCAACGTGGCGAACGCAGAAGGCCTCGGCATGAGGCACGTGCTGCGGCTGGACTGCCGCTGGGCGCGGGAAGACTATTCGATGGTGCAAATCCTGGAGTGGCCGAGCCTCGAGGCGGTGATGAAACACGTCGCGTTCGAGGAGGAGCAGGAGTGGCCCCGGGCGGTTAACCAAACGCACATCCTTGGCACGAAGATGCCGTAACGCCGGGTGCGCAGGCAGCGCCCGGTTTCCACGATGGGCCGCAGCGGGTGTATGCTGAGGGCCACTTCCCATGCAGGAGTGGCCCGATGCTTGATCCCATCTACCGCACCCTCGCTCAGCGCCTCGACAGCCTGCCCAACGGTTTCCCGCCCAGCGAAGACGGCGTCGAACTCCGCCTGCTGGCTCACCTCTTCACGCCCGAAGACGCGGCGCTGGCGTGCCGGCTCAGCTTGGAGCTCGAGACGCCCGACCAGATCGCGGCCCGGCTTGGCGTCGAGGCGCGGCCGCTCTTCGCCCGGCTCATCGACATGGCAAAGCGCGGCCTGATCAAGGCGGCCCGCGTCCCGCAGGCTGGGGCTTCGGCCTCATGCCGTTCATCGTGGGCATCTACGAGATGCAGGGCCCGACGATCGATACGGAGCTGGCGCAGCTCTTCGAGCAATACTACAAGGGGGCCTTCGGCCGCCTGGCCGCGATCGCGCCCTCGGTACACCGGGTGATCCCGGTCGATCGGGCCGTGCGGGTCGACATGGAGATCGCGCCGTATGAGAACGCGACCGCGATCGTGGAGGCGAACGCGGCGTGGGCGGTCGTCGACTGCATCTGCCGGAAGCAGAAGGCCCTCATTGGCGAGGACTGCGGCCATCCGCTGGACGTCTGCCTGTCGCTCAGCACGACGGCGGGCGCATTCGACCGCTTCGCCGGGATGAAGGTGCTGACCAAGGAAGGGGCGCTGGACACGCTGCGCCGGTCGGCGGAGGCGGGGCTGGTACACACGGTCGGCAACAACCAGGAAGGCATCACCTACATCTGCAACTGCTGCACCTGTTCCTGCGGGGTGCTGCGGGGGCTCGCGGAGCTCGGCATGGCGAATGCGGTCGCGCGGTCGGCGTTCGTAAACACGGTCGACGCGGAGCTGTGCCAGGGCTGCGGGCTGTGCGAAGACGCGTGCCAGTTCGAGGCGCTGGAGGTGGGCGAGAAGGCAATCGTGAACGCGTTCCGCTGCCTGGGCTGCGGCGTGTGCGTACTGACCTGCCCCGAGGGGGCGCTGGCGCTGGTGCGCCGGCCGGAGGACGAGGTGCTGCCCCCGCCCGTCACCGAGGAAGACTGGCGAGCAGAGCGCCTCCTCGCCGCGGCATGAGCGCCTGAAAGGGAAGGTGAGGGAAGCACGGACCGGCGCTGGCCAACGGGTTACGGGTTGACGCTACTTCGTTGCATTATGCAAAAGAATATGGCATGTCTCACAAATCCCGAAAACCCCTCAAATCCCAGGTTTCAGGCATACCGAGCGACCCGTGTAGCGCGCACAGTTTCGCCCAAACTGACTTGACACGCCTGCCTGCTTGTGCTACACTCGCGCATGAAAGGCCATGATGGAAACGAGTAGGCGGTCGTTAAGGCCCCAGCGAGTCCGGGATGGTGCAAGCCGGACGCCGCAGAGCCGCCGAAAATCCTTCCGGAGCCGCGCCCCGAAAACGGGTTACAGGTTACAGGTTATAGGTTCGACAGGTTGTGAACCGAGCTTCAACCTTCGACCTTCAACTCGTCAGTAGGCGTCGCCGGGCTTGCGCCCCGTTAGCGAGCGCAGAGGCGTGACAGCGTCTCAACCGAGCGGGTGCGCTCCGCGTGAGCGGGTGCGTGCCAACCGGGGTGGCACCGCGGGAGTTTGGCTCTCGTCCCCATGTGGGACGGGAGTTTTTGTTTAACCGGACTTGAAAGCTGCGAGGATTAGGGGATGTGGGGATGTCTCAGAATATCCCCTCATCCCCTGATCCACGCAAAAGGATGGGGTACGTGACGGAGCTCTTGTTTCAGAGGGATAGTTACCTGAGGGAGTTCGACGCCAGGGTCGTGACGGTGGACGCGGCGGGGAGCCGGGTCGCGCTGGACCGGACGGCGTTCTACGCGGGCGGCGGAGGGCAGCCCAACGACACGGGCGTGCTGCGGCTGCACGTGTTCCAGGGCGCGGAGACTCCGGAGGTGTCCGTGCCGGTGACTGCGGTGAAGAAGGAGCGCGCACCATCCGCGATGGCGAAGTCGTCTGGCACACTCTCGGCGGCGTCTTGCCGCAGGAGGGCGCGGCGGTGACGGGGGCGATCGACTGGGATCGCCGCTACAAGCTGATGCAGACGCACACCGCGCTGCACATCCTCTGCGGGGTCGTCTACCGCGACTACGGCGCGCTGGTGACCGGCGGGAACATGGACCCGGGCCAGGGGCGGATGGACTTCGAGTTCGCCACGATGCGGGGCGAGCTGGTGGCCGAGATCGAGGCGAAGTGCAACGAAGAGATCAAGGCGGCCCGCGACGTGCGCGTGAAGATCCTCCCGCGGGAGGAAGCGTTCCAAATCCCGGACCTGATCCGCACGAAGATCAACCTGCTGCCGGAGGGCATCCAGGAAGTGCGGACGGTCGAGATCGTCGGGCTGGACCTGCAGGCCGACGGCGGTACGCACGTCGCCAACACCCGCGAGGTCGGCAAGATCAAGGTGACCGATTACAAGTCGAAAGGCGCGATCAACAAGCGCATCTACATAGAAGTAGGATAGAAACCAGGTTTCTACCAGAAACCTGGTTTCTGGGGGCAGAAGTGGGTCAGGTGAGAAACCAGGTTTCTAGCAGAAACCTGGTTTCTGAGAGCGAGGTGTGCGATGGGCAAATTCAAAGATGTTTCCCCCCAGGTGAACCTCCCGGAGATGGAGCAGGGGGTGCTCGGGTTCTGGAAGCAGAACAAGGTCTTCGAGAAGACGATCGAGCAGACGAAGGACGGGCCCCGGTTCGTCTTTTACGAAGGGCCGCCCACGGCCAACGGCCGGCCCGGCATCCACCACGTGCTGGCGCGCGCCTTCAAGGACATCTTCCCGCGCTACCGACCATGCGCGGCTACTTCGTCTCGCGCAAGGGCGGCTGGGACACCCACGGCCTGCCGGTCGAGCTCGAGGTCGAGAAGAAGCTTGGGCTTCGGGCGGCAAGAAGGCCATCGAGGAGTACGGCGTCGCGGAGTTCAACCAGCCGTGCCGCCAGAGCGTCTTCGACTACGTCGAGGATTGGGAGAAGCTGACCGAGCGGATGGGCTATCTGGGTCGACCTGCCCACCGCGTACAGTCACCTTACACGAACGACTACGTCGAGTCGCTGTGGTGGATCCTCAAGCAGTACTGGGACCGCGGCCTGATCTACAAGGGCTACAAGGTCGTCCCGTACTGCCCGCGCTGCGGCACGCCCCTGAGCAGCCACGAGCTCGCGCTGGGCTACCAGGAAGGCACCAAGGACCCGAGCGTCTACGTCAAGTTCCCGCTGCGCGACCAGCCGGGCGTCTACCTGCTGGTCTGGACGACCACGCCCTGGACCCTGCCGGGCAACGTCGCGGTCGCGGTGGGCGAGGACATCGACTACGTGCTGGTCGAGCACGGCGAGCGACAAGCTGTGGCTGGCCGAGGCGCTGCTGGGCAAGGTCTTCGAGAGCAAGCTGGACCAGGTCCAGGTGCTGCGCAAAGTCAAGGGCAAGGAGCTGCTGGGGCTGCACTACAAGCCGCTCTACACCTTCCTGCCCGTCGACGCAGGACTACTGCTACGTCATCCCCGGCGACTTCGTCAGCACCGAGGACGGCACGGGCCTCGTCCACATCGCGCCGGCGTTCGGCGCGGACGACATGGAGGTGGGCCGGAAGTACAACCTGCCCACGCTGATGACGGTCGACGCGCAGGGCCGCTTCATCGACGAGGTCGACGCCGTGGCGCGGCATCTTCGTCAAGGAGGCCGACCCGCTGATCCAGCGCGAGCTGACCGACCGCGGCCTGATGTTCAAGCAGGGCGTGTACGAGCACACCTACCCGTTCTGCTGGCGCTGCGACACGCCGCTGCTCTACTACGCCGCGCACGCACCTGGTACATCAAGACGACCGCGTTCAAGGACCGGCTGCTCGCGAACAACCGAGCTGATCAACTGGGTGCCCGAGCACATCCAGCGACGGCCGTTTCGGCGAGTGGCTGGAGAACAACATCGACTGGGGCCTGGCGCGCGAGCGCTACTGGGGCACGCCGCTGCCGTTCTGGGTCTGCGACAACCCGGAGTGCGACCACCAGGAGTGCATCGGCTCGGTGGCCGAGCTGAGCGAGAAGACGGGCCGCCGCTTCATGAACCCGCGCTACCTGGCCCAGCAGCTGGACCGCTGGCCCGATCCGAACCAGCCGGGGACCGAGCCGCTGGACCTGCACCGGCCCGCGGTGGACGAGCTGACCTGGACATGCACGGTCTGCGCTGGCCAGGGCCGCCAGGGCACGATGCGCCGGGTGCGCGAGGTGGCCGACGCCTGGTTCGATTCCGGCTCGATGCCGGTGGCGCAGTGGCACTATCCGTTCGAGAACCGCGAGGTCTTCGCCGAGCAGTTCCCGGCGGACTACATCTGCGAGGCCATCGACCAGACGCGCGGCTGGTTCTACACGCTGCACGCGGTCAGCACGCTGCTGTTCGACAGCCGTCGCTTCAAGAACGTGATCTGCCTGGGCCACATCGTCGCCGAAGACGGCAGCAAGATGTCGAAGAGCCGCGGCAACGTGGTCAACCCGTGGACGGTGATGGACCTGCACGGCGCGGACGCGACGCGCTGGTACATGTACACGGCCAGCCCGCCCGGCAACACGCGGCGCTTCAGCGCGAACCTGGTCAAGGAAGTGGTCGGCCGGTTCCTGCTGACGCTGTGGAACAGCTACAGCTTCTTCGTGACCTACGCCAACCTGAACGACTTCGACCCCGCGGCGCCTGCGGTGCCGCTGGCCGAGCGCTCGGTGCTGGACCGCTGGGTGCTGGCGCAGCTGCACGAGCTGGTCGACGGACGTCACGCACGGCGCTCGAAACCTATGACGTGACCGGAGCGACGCGGCCGATCGCAGGACTTCGTGGACGAGCTGAGCAACTGGTACGTGCGCCTCAGCCGGCAGCGGTTCTGGAACGTCGAGCCGGACGAGGAGAGCCAGCGGCTGAGCCTGGCCGCGCACCAGACGATGTACGAGGTGCTGGTGACGCTGTCGCACCTGCTGGCGCCGTTCACGCCGTTCCTGGCCGACGAGATGTACTGCAACCTGGCCGGCGGCGGGCGGTGTGACCGCTGCAGCAGGACGGCGGCGAGATGCCGGCGAGCGTCCACCTGAGCCGCTGGCCCGAGGCCGACCCGCTGCTACGCGGACCCGCAGCTGCTGGCAGACATGGCGCTGGCGCAGCAGGTGGTGGGCCTGGGCCGGGCGGCGCGCGAGAGCGCGTCGCTCAAGCTGCGGCAGCCGCTGGCGGAGGCCTTCGTCGGCGTGCCGAGCAAGGGCGAGGCCGACGCGATCATGCGCCTGGCCGGCGAAGTGACAAGGAGGAACTGAACGTCAAGGCGCTGCACCCGGTCGCGGCCGGCAGCGACCTGGTCGACGTGCAGATCCACCCGCTGCCCAAGCAGTTGGGCAGAAGTACGGCCGGCGGTTCCCGGCGATCAAGGCCGGCGCTGCAGGCGCTCGACCCGCTCGCGGTCGCGCAGGCGGTGGAGGCGGGCCGGCCGGTCGAGGTGACGGTGGAGGGCGAGACCTCTCGGTGCTGCCCGACGAGGTGCAGGTGCGCAAGCAGCCGAAGCCCGGCCTGGCCGTGGCGGAGGATGCGCGGCTACCTGGTGGCCGTGACGACCGAGCTGACGCGACGATGCTGCGCTGGGAAGGCTACGCCCGGGAGGTGGTGCGGAACATCCAGGAGCTGCGGAAGAAGAGCGGCTTCGAGATCAGCGACCGCATCCAGACGACCGTGCAATCCGGCCCGAGCCTGCGCGCCGATGTGGCAGGAGTTCGGCGCCGAGATCGCGCGGGAGACGCTGTCGACTGCTTCGAGCAAGGTGCGCCGGCCGCGGGCGCGTTCACCGCGAACCTGAGCCTGGATGGGCAGGAGGTGGTTGTAGGGGTGCGAAAGGCATAAGCCTAACCACAAAGACATCAAGAATCGAAGGATCACGAAGGAAGAGGAGCGCGGAGGAGGGTCTTTCGCGCTCCTTTGCCAGGCAAGCGGCTGTTTACCCGGCTGCTGCCTGGGCGTGCAACTGCAAGCCCAACGGCTTCACGACTTTCAAGACAGTCGCGGCAACTCAGGGTTGCCATTCGAAGACAAGGCTTTGTAAAGGCTCTCGCGACCAACTCCCGCCTCGCTGCGTCGATCTTGGCCATCCCTTGCGCGCGCGCGAATGTCGCCAAGGGCGGCTACAATAACGCTGGGGTCCCCGTCCTCGAGCGCCGCATCGAGGTAGGCCGCCATATCCTCTTCCGTCTCCAGGTACTGTGCGGCATCCCACGACTGCGTCTTGACCTTGTCCTCGCCCATCTCTACTCCCTCCAATTCTGCGCCAGGGCTAATGCTGTCTCGATGTCGCTGTCTTGCGTTCGCTTATCTCCTCCGGCCAGAAGGATTACCAACTCACTGGCATGTTGCAGATAGTCTACCCTGTATCCAGGGCCATAATCGATCCGCAGTTCCGAAACGCCTTCTCCTACCGGTCTCACGTCGCCGCGGATTGCCAAGCGCCAAGCGCCTGATTCGTACAAGGATGCGAGCGCTGAGCCTCAGCGATCTCGCAACTTATCGAACCATCGCGGCGATAGTTCTCAGTCTGGCGAATCTCGATCACGGTCAGATTGTATCTTCTGGGATACGGGTTGTCAAGTGCCGGCGCGCCCCTTTTCTACGCTTTGCGTATTCTCCCACTTACGTTACAATACGCGCGCCGGCAGTGCCAGCCCCCCTTTAAGTCGGCGTGCCGGCAAACACGGAGCGCGGAAGCTCCGCTCTCGAGGACGTCTCATGTTGTCACCCGAACGGATCGAGCGCCTGCGCGGTTACCTCCTGGAGCAGCAAGCCAGCCTGAAGCAGCAACTGGACAGCCTGGCCGAGGGCGTACAGGAGACGAACGTGGGCCTCGGGAATCACATGGCAGACGACGCGACCGCCGCATTTGACCAGGCCGCCTTTATCTCGCTGAGACGGGGACACGAGCGCCAACTGGCGCAGGTGGAGAGCGCCTTGCACCGCATGGCGGAGCACCGGTACGGCCGGTGCGACCGTTGTGACGACGAAATCGACTTTGCGCGGCTCAAGGCAGTTCCCGAGACAACGCTCTGCATGAACTGCCAGCGGCTGGTCGAACTACACTGATGCGTCTGTGAAGCGGCGAACCACAAAGACACGAGGACACAAAGGTAAACAAAGCTTTCAGTTCTCCTTTGTGCCTTGGTGCCTTTGTGGTTCGCTTTGCTACTGAGCGGCGCGTGAAACTGGAGAAGTAGGAGCCGGATGCGTAATCTCCGCTGGTTGTGGGTTGTGGTCATCGCGGTCGTCGTCGTGGCGCTGGATCAGTGGACCAAGAACCTGATCGAGGCGCGCATTCCCCTGTGGCAGGGCTACCCGCCGTTTCCGAACCTCGCCCAATACTTCAACCTGGTACATTACCAGAACTCGGGCGCGGCGTTCGGTCTGCTACGCGGGCAGGCGGGCCTGTTCGTCGTCGTCGCGGCCGTCGTGATCGTGATCATCGTGATCTATTCGCGCTACCTGGCCTACGACAACGTGTGGATGCGGCTGGCGCTGGGCCTGATGCTCGGCGGCGCGATCGGCAACCTCATCGACCGCCTGACCCAGGGCGGCCACGTGACCGACTTCCTGCTTTTCAGCGTGCCAGTCGGCGGGCGGCTGTACCAGTGGCCGGCGTGGAACGTGGCCGATGCCTCCATCGTCGTCGGCACCATCCTCCTGGCGATCCTGCTGCTGCGGATGGAAGCCAAGGCCGAGAAGGCCAAGGCCGCGGGGGCCGGCGCGACCGCCGAGGCCGAGAAGTCCGAATGACCCTTGCCCAGGGTGACGATAACGCTTCGGAAGCCGAGCCGGCTTCCGAAGTTTTGTTTGAAGACACCGTCGACTCCGACGCCTCCGAGCCGGAAGCCCTCGTGCTCACTGCCGAAGCAGGCGGCGAACGCCTGGACAAGTGGCTGGCCGGACAGCTGCCGGACCGCTCGCGCGCGGAGATTCAGCGCTGGATCGAGACGGGCCTGGTGACGCGCAACGGGAAGACGCTCAAGTCCAGCTATCGCCTCGCGCCCGGGGACGTTGTCGAACTCCTCATCCCGCCCGTGGAGGACTACGAGGCCGAGCCCGAAGACATCCCGCTCGTACATCCTGTACGAAGACCGCGATCTGCTGGTGATCGACAAGCCGGCGGGCATGGTGGTGCATCCGGCCGCGGGGAACTGGCACGGCACGCTGGTTAACGCGGTGCTGTACCACGCGCCCGACCTGGAGGGAGTCGGCGGCGCCCACCGGCCGGGCATCGTGCACCGGCTGGACAAGGACACGTCGGGCGTGATCCTGGTGGCAAAGAACGACGCGAGCCACCGTGAGCTGCAGAGCCAGTTCAAGAACCGGCAGGTGGAAAAGACGTACCTGGCGCTGGTGTACGGTGGGGTGAGCCCGGAGCGGGGGGAGATCAACGCGGCGGTGGGCCGCGACCCGCGCGAGCGGAAGCGGATGGCCGTGGTGGCCGCCAGCCAGGGCCGCCCGGCTGCGACCCGTTACGAAACGCTGGCAACCTACAGGATGCCCGGAACGGGCGAGCGGCTCAGCTTATTGGCGTGCCGCCCACTGACAGGCCGGACCCACCAGATCCGCGTGCACCTGGCCCACATCCATCACCCCATCGTCGGCGACGAGGTCTACGGCCCGCGGCGCAAGCTGCCGTTCCCTGCGCCCGCGGGCGGACCCAGGCAGTTCCTCCACGCGCAGCGGCTGAAGTTCCGCCTCCCGTCGACCGGCCAGCCCGTCGAGTTCACCGCCCCTTTGCCGCCCGATCTTCAGGCTATCCTGGACATTTTGAACCGGATTTAACACAAAGACACCAAGACACAAAGGCAATACAAGCTCTTCCTTGTGTCTTGGTGTCTTTGTGTTAAAGAAAATCGCCTCTACGCGAGCGTATCAGGGCGGCCGGGCACTTCGTGGTGCTCGCGGCAGCGCGCTTCGTAGACTTCGCTGGCGCCGACGAGGATGACGGGGTCGGTGTAGCGGGCGGGCTGGCCGTTGATCAGGCGCTGAGTGCGGCTGGCGTTCGAACCGCATTGCACGCAGATCGCGTGCAGCTTGTCGACCATTTCTGCCTCGGCCATCAGCAGCGGCATGGGGCCGAAGGGCTCGCCCCGGAAGTCCAGGTCCAGCCCGGTGATGATGACCCGCAGCCCGCGGTCGGCCAGCATGCGGGCGACGTCGGCCACGCTCCAGTCGAAGAACTGCGCCTCGTCGATCCCCACCACATTTGTGTCGGAGAGGACCTTCCCGAGGATTTCCTTCGGGTCCTCGATCGCCTCGGCGTGATAATGGCCGCCGTCGTGCGAGGCCACCCGCATGACGTCATAGCGGTCGTCGAGCTTGGGCTTGAACACCTGCACGTGCTGCCTGGCGATCTCGGCCCGGCGCACCCGGCGGATGAGCTCCTCGGTCTTGCCGCTGAACATGCTGCCGCAAATGATCTCGATCCATCCGCCGTGGGGCTGGAAATAGGGGGTCATGCTACCTGTCCTTTGGCAAAGAAAGACCTGACAGGTTCTCGAGAACCTGTCAGGTCTGCGTACGCTGAGAGTTAAGACCCGCCAGGTTTCCGAAAACCTGCTGGGTCCGGGCTTACGTTCACGCGTCGCCGCGGCGCTTGGCCATCCGCTGCTGCTGGATAGTCTTCTTGTAGGCTTCCTGCTGCGTCTTGATGGTTTCGACGGTGTCGGCGGTGCGCTCGAGGCGCTTCATGAACCGGTCGACCTGGCCGGCCGTGTCGACGATGCGCTGCTCGCCCGTGTAGAACGGGTGGCACTGCGAGCAAATGTCGACCTTCAGCTCTGGCGACGTCGAGCCAACGGTATAGGTGTTACCGCAAGCGCAGATGACCCGCGCTTCGGGATAGTACTTAGGATGAATCTTTGCCTTCATTTTCTCACGCCTCAGGCTGGTTATCCAACGGATAAACGCTCACCACCGCGCGCCCGTTCTTTTCTTCAAACGTGACAAGCCCCTCGGCCGTGGCGAAGAGGGTGTAGTCCTTGCCCAGGTCGGTGTTGAGGCCGGGATGGAACTTGGTGCCATGCTGTCGAATGATGATGTTTCCCGACTGCACGTGCTCGCCACCGAACCGCTTCACGCCCAGGCGCTGGCCAACGCTATCACGTCCATTGCGGCTCGAGCCGCCACCTTTTTTGTGTGCCATTTCTTAAATCTCCTTGTGCCAGGCCCTGGATTACGCGAGGCCGTCTACGGACACGATGTGCAGCCGGGTGAACGGCTGGCGGTGACCGGTCTTGACGCGCTGGCGCTTCTTCGGTACGTAGTGGAAGTGCAGCACCTTGCGGCGGCGTGCCTGCAGCGCCACGGTCGTCACGACCGTTGCGCCGGGGACGAGCGGCTGGCCGACCGTCACCTGGTCGCCGTCGGCAACCAGCAGGACCCGGTCCAGCACGATCTGCTGGCCCTTGTCGCCCGGCAGCTTCTCGACCTCGATGAACCCTCCCGGCGCAGCCTTGTATTGCTTGCCGCCGGTTTCGACAATCACGAACATGTTTCCCTTGCTCCTGTCGGGCCGCGCTCGCGATGGACGCGAGACTTGGACTTGGCGGTCCGCACGTGTAATTCAGGCCGATAAACGCGTGGGCACGGCCTGTCCGAGGCCGCACCGAACTCTGATTATATGCGATCGGGGGGTTCGTGTCAAAAAACGGCACGCTCGCGGCCGGAGGCGCCGCAGTTCTCGCCATCCGGCCGCGGTGAGCGTCAGCGCCGCAGCATGGGCAGATAGACTTTCTTGGTCGTAGTTTCCACCCGTTCCAGATTATACCCGGCGCCCTTGTTATTCGCCGTACTGACGTTCCCGGCCTTGTCAACCACCTGGACGGTGAATGTCGTGTTCACCGTCGCCGGAATCTCGCCGATCCACTTGTTGGTTGGCTCGTCAAAAGTCAGGTCCTTGCTTTTCTGGGTGCCTGAGCCGTCCGTGTAGCCCACCACAACCCTGTGGATCCCGGATGCGTCTGCCGCCTCCACCTTGATGCGAGCCTTGTCGCCCGATAACTCGCCGTCCGCGGAGAGGATGAGCGGCTCCCACCAGTCGTTGGCGTCGGAATAGTAGATATCGAAGATCAGTTTGTCGTAGACGCGCTCACGCCCATCCGCGTCGAGTACTGTCCCATAGAAGCGACAAGCATTTGCGTGCCGGCGACGGTGGCCGAGTTATGGAGCGTGGCCGGACTGGGCGGATACCACCCCTGCGCCGAGAAAGCCGGCTCCTGGTGCGTCGTGATTTCCTCATTGATCGGTTGTGAAACGAGCGGATTGAAACTGGCCGCGTCTCGGTAAGTTGCGCCCGTCACCACGACCCCGTGCGCTTGTCCCGCAGCAGGCACCGCAACCTTGGTGTAGAACTTTGGCTGAACCGGCTCATTCGCGCCTGCATCGATGTGGCCATCCAAATTGTAATAGCTTCCCGCGGTGGTGTCGGTTTTCTCAAGAGACCCGAAAGAGTTGGCCAGGGTCAGCCCCAGGCTTCTTTGAGTCAAATCGCCTTCGAGGGCGAGAGCGGAAGTGATGGCTACGCTGGGGAAGATCTCCGCGTCGAGGGTCGAACCGGTGAAGACCTCGTACATGGGAAGGCCGTACAGAGTCGACTCGCTGAGGACCTTCTCGTCGTACTCGTCGAGCACATAGGGCGCCTCGGCGTAGTACCGCTGCTTCGCAGTGGTCAGCGCTTTGCCAATGATCGACGATCCGCCTTTCAACAGCTCCTGGGTGAAGTTCAGCATGAGTTGCTCGGAGAGGCCAACCGAATCGCCCAGGCCCCAGCCGTAGCCGGTATTGGCGATGTAAGTGGCCCCGCGCTGCGCGAAAGCCTGGGCGAGGTCCAGGCCATTCGCCCCTGAGCCAACGTCGTTGAGACCGGAGTGACAGCCCAGGGTGTAGATGAGGGCGCGGCTCAGATCGTTGCTGCCCGAGTTTGCGATCGCGCTTGCATCCACATACGGGCTCTGGGGCGCGCCCTCGGTCGTGCGGTTTGCATGACCGTTGATCGATTGCAGGTCGAACCGGGGGACGGTGTTCAGCTGCTTCTGTATCAGTTGCGTCCCGCTCCACTGCTCCCCGATCAGTTCGCAAGACGCATTTGAACTACCCAGGTCAGTGCCGAGCTTGGTGCAAATCTCGCCGCCGACGTCCTTGATGAAGTCATACCCTGTCACCAAGGCCCGGTCTGCCTGCAGGTTGTTGCCGGCGAGGAAGAGGTCGATGACCTTGACGATTTCAGCGGGTGTCTCGACCAACCGGCCAATCGCGAAGTCCGGGATGAACAACTCGCGGCCGGCCAGGTCAGTCGGTTCCTTGTCGGCATAATAGTTGTCCGTCAGCGTCATGTCATCGTCGCACGCTTTGCGGACGGTCGTACCGGCGCTGACGTATGCGGCATAGTAGCTCTCCGGATGCGCGGTGCGATCGAGAGTGCGCCAGAAGGGAATGACCTGGTCGTTCCCTACGATGACGATGTACTCCACATTCGGATTGACGCCGAGGTATTCCAGGACGACGCTCCGCACCGCGCTGGCTGCTGCATTGGCCTTGGCGGTGTTCAATGGATCGGCATTCCATGCCGCGTACGCCGTCGCGACTGCAGGATCGTTTTCGACCTGTACGATGTTGCCGAGGACACGCGGATGGCTGGCCAGGGTTGCCAGCTTGCCCATCAACTGCTGCACTTTCTCAGGCTCGGCCGAGTATATGTTCTGCAGCCGCTCGCGGTTCAGGAGGATCAGCGTCTTTACCGAAGACGGTGGCGGCTGCTGCGGTGCGACAGGCGTGGGGAAAGGCGTCGGCGTGGGCGCGGGCGGAGGCGTTCCATCGACGACCAGGAGGCCATAGCTCATGTTCGTCCCAAAGCGGCTTTCGCGGAAGTTCTGGATTTCGGCGTAGTAAGTGCCGGCAGCAGGTATGGGGAAGGTGATCTCGGAGCCCGAAGCCGTAACTGAAGTCGTCGTTCGTGGCGAGCAGCGTCTGGCCATCCGCACCGTACAGCCGGAGAACCGTGTCGCAGCCCGGCGCAAGATCGCTGGTGCGGATGGTGTAGGTCCCAGGCGCGGCATTGAACTTGATCCAGTCGATATCGCCCGCGGGCGTGAAGTTGTGAGTCTGTTTGCTGCCGCCGACAGTAATGGGGCTGGCGAAGCGAGAGCCGCTGTCGGGTTCGAACGCGTCGATACGGAAGCCAACGGTAAGGCGCAGGTCATAGTTGGTGCCGGGGCCGCTAACGGTCGAAGAAAGGTGGCGCACTTTCACATAGTATGTGCCGGCCTGGGGACTTGTCCAAACGACACGCGCCGCCTTGGTGCCGGTTCCGTCGTCGTCGCACGCGAGCTCGGTCGTGCCGTCGGGCCCATAAAGGCACATGTAGGTGTCCGCGTCCAACCCCAGGTTGTATGTCTCAATGACGTACTTGAGCCCCTGTGTGGCATCGAACTTGATCCAGTCTTGATCGCCGACCGGACAGAAGTTGTGTGTCTGCGCGTCGGCGTTAGGGATGACGGCGCGCGCCTGCACGGCGCTGTCGTCGCCGGTCCCGAATTCGTAGGTGTCGCCATCACAACCCAACGTCGTCACGGACAGATCGTAGTTCGTGGTAGGGCCATAGACTTCAGGATCATGGTTCTGAACGACTACGTAGTAGGTCTCGTCGCTGGGTGCGATCCACTCCAGTTGCTGGCTACTTGTTCCGGAAAGGGGGACGCTGCAGGAGTCGTAGATCGCGAGGACGGGATCGGCGTCCGCACCGAAGTTCTCTGCCCGGATGATGATCGTCGAGCCGCTGGTAGCATTGAACTTGACCCAATCATGGTCTTGAGCGGCGCAGAAGAGCCGAGTCTCTTTGGTCCCGTTTGTGACAATGCTCCTGGCCGCGCCGCAACTGTCGTCTTTCTCATAAACATCGCCGGGACAGTCTGTGCTCGGCATGATCGAAAGGTCGTAGTTCGACGCCTGGCCGTAATCCGCGCTGTGATGCCTGACCCGCACGTGATACTCCCCGCTTGTCGAGGGCGTATAGACGATGCGGGCTACCCCTGCGTCGGCCGGATCGTCGGAGGCGAGCTCGGGGCCGATGCAGGTGCCATAGAGCGTCAGTGCAGTGTCGGCGTCGGGGCCCACCGCGGTTGTCTCGATGGTGTACTTTACGCCCGCGCGGGCATTGAAGACGACCCAATCCTCGTCACCCGTCGGACACAGATTGTGGACCTTGTGGCTGCCGTCAGGCGCCATGTCCCGCGCGGTGGAGCAGCTACCGTCCGGCTCGCTGGCGTCACCGACGCAAGGGGTGGGTGTCGAAGTGGGCGTCGAGGTGGGCGTAGGCGAAGGCGTGGGGGTTGTGCCGACGCAGAAAGGCATCGAAGCCTTCACGTTGTTGTTGGGATCCGTTCCCGGCTCAATCACCTCGTCATCGCGGTCGACCCAGGCGTAGATGATATGGTCACAGCCCGTGCTGTCGATCTTGCGGCTCACCGTCCACTGGTATGTGTCGCCAGCCTGACCTTTCGCGCTCAGCCCAGGGTGGCGATAGTAAGTGGTGTCGGGGTCAGTAAGCCAGGGGGGCCGGTGAGGTGGATCGACGTAGAGATAGATGAAGAATCCGCCAGTCGCAGTATCGCCCGTGTTTCGGACAACCACCTTTATGTTGAAATAGCTCCCCGTCGCCGGGTTTGCCGGATCAATGGTGACGCTGTAGGCGATCAGGTCGGGGCCCGGGTTGGCCGGCGCGGCGTGGACCGCGGGCGTCGGGGAGGAGACGGGCGTCAGGATGATCGCCGCCAAGGCCAGGACACCCAGGATCGCGCCGCCTGTGATTAACCTTTGGTACGATGCCTGCTTCATGGAAACCTCCCCGCTACGCTGTTTCCTGCCTTCCGCGCCCCGCCGGTCGAGATGCACGCCAGGTCGACGTGCATCTCGATCGGGGGTACCCGCCCTCGGCGGAGCCGAGGGCATTCAACTGTCAAGCACCTCGCTACTTCTGTATGAGGCTCGGGAGGTAAAGGTTCGGCATCACGGTCACCTCAACCGTCGCTATGCCTGTTTGTCCGTTGGCGTCGGTGACCTTCAGCGAGATGACGTGCTTCATCGTCTCGCCTGATTTGACAGATGCAGACAAGGGCGCCGTGATCTTCGCTCCGGCGCCCAGGACGCCGTCCTGGCTGGACGACCATTCATAGGTGAAGGGCTCCATGCCGTACTGCTCTACCGCGCCTTCGAACGTGATCGGTTGGCCCCGCTTGACCATCACTCCGCCGGCCGGCGAGGTGATCTTCACCTGCGGACGGATGTACTCGGCGGCGGCCGGGAGGTAGACGAGGAAGTCTTCAGGCAGCGGCTCCAGCGGGCTGGCCAGGTTGACAGTGAAGACCCAGGCCGGGATCATGTGCTTCTGGCTCTGGAGGTGGGATTGCTCGAATTCACCTAGGGTGTGACCCTTTTGGACCAGCGTCTTGGGATCGTATGGGACTTGAGCCAGCTGGAGAGTCGGAACTTGCAAGTATCGGTCCCAGACGGTGGCCGCGTCCATCACGGTCACCTGCGTGGTTGTGATCTTGATATCGCGGGATCCGCCCTGCACCCCGAGGGTTTCGCCCATGTCCCCAAGGTACATTTTGGTTCGGGCGCCGGCCCCAACGAACGAGATCTCCGTCGCGGCGGGTTCGACACCACTGGCCCTCTGGATACCCACGTTAAGGGTTTCTTTGCGTCCCCATGACAGGGCCACGAGCACCGGCGCTTCGGTCTGAGTCGGCGCTGCCTGCAGGGAACTCCCTCCGGGCATGCCCCCGGTCACCTGGACGATGTTCTCGGTGATTGGCGTCGTCGCTACGTTGCGATACCCTGCGGCGGGCAGCGCCTGCCCCGTTTCGGCGAAGAACTTGTTGCCCGCTGCGAGGGCCTCGGGCGCACTCAGCAGGGTGGGTGGATCAACGGGTGCTACGCCGAGCTTGCTTAGATTCTCGAACTTGTATCCGCCCGTGGTCCGGTCGACCTGGAGCGCATACGCAGGCTTATCCTTGTTGTCGACGAGGTAATAGTACTCGTCGTCCGAGTACACGTCTTCAGCGGTTCGGGTCCCCAGCTGAGGGAACGCTTGTGCGATTTCGAGAACGTACGCGATATCGATCGTCCGGTTCACCACCTCCACGATAGGCAGGGTCTCGATCTGATCGACGTTGGTGATCGCGGCCGGCTTTGGCGTGCAGGAGCAGTGATCCCAATAGAAGTAGTCGCCGTCGACCCCGTAGTCAGGGCTGACGTACCCCATGTCGTGGAGGTAGTCGTTGAAGTTGTCGTTTTCTTGCGCGAGCACACGGGCGCACACGCCGCCGGGCTGCACGTCATCGACCGCGTCGAACCAGGACTGCTTGACGGTCCGCGGGGAATGGATCCACCACCAGAGGAACTTGTGCCCCAACATGTAGTGCGCCCACTGCGGGCCGTCGGCGGGATCCACAACATACATCGTGTTCTTGAAGCCGAGCAGCAGGTGCAGGCCGTTCATGGAGGCGGCCCAGTAGCCGCGGTTGAAGTACGCATCACCTGCCGGCAGCTCTGACAAGACGCTGCACGAGTCGAAGGCCAGCCATTCCAGGTCCTGGTCGCCGTATGCGCGATACGCATCGCCAGGAGAGAGGTGGTGGTCATCCACCGTGCTCCCAAAATAGACCGAGCTCAGGTTCTTGCCCCAGAAGGCGTCCCAGGTGCCAGAACCGTGCGTGCAGACCATGGCGATATCCGCCGTGTCCGCGATCGAGTCTTCGGTGCCGCCTCCGGCGCGCGGTTCATCCTTGAAGTCTTGCTCCCACGCCGACCAGTCGGTGTAGCGGAACCGGCCAGTCCAGCCGTTGTCGAGCAGTTGGTTGTAGAGACCGTCGCATGATTCGTCCCAGTGACTCCGGTCGTCGGCCGTGCCTGGGAAGTCGTTGATCCATTCGACGCCAACCTCCTTGATCCCCTCCTCGCCCCAGCCTTGCGGGCCGGGCACATCGGGGGCAGCCCCTGCCAGCGATACAATCAGGAGTGAGGCGAGCATGCCTGTCACCAGGAACCTGACAAAGATCAGTTTCCCTCTTCCCTTCCGGGCTTCCCTAGCCATAGGAACCTCCTTGCACAGAGAACCGTGACGGTGACGCCAGTCAAATAACCTTTGAGCTCCTTTCCCGCGAGTGTGTTGCGTCGCGGACGCTTGCTCGGCCTGCGCTGTGAAATCTTCCAGGAGTGATCTCGCTTGACTTACGGCGCCTCGCTGATGGTGTACGTGATGACAGCCCCCTTGATCATCAAGCTCGGGCTCCAGCCACTGCTGATGGCGTACACATCGTACACGTTAACCGTGTTATCGATTATGGTTGAAGCGGCAGCTGACAGGCTGTAGTAACCCCTGGTGCCTGACGAGGTGACTTGAGCCACTGTGAAGTAACCGGAATCGGTCAGATGCTGACCGTCGAGGTACACCGTCATGTCAGCCGTGGACGCATCATAGAAGAAGACCTCGAACTTGGTCACCGTGGCGCCGTCGGGCAGGTGCACGGCCGCGACCAGTGCCGAACCCGGGACCGTATAGGCGCCTCCGTTGCCGTAGGTGTTCTGATAGTCCACGTTTGATCCGGGCACGAAGCCTTCGCTTGCCGATGGAGAAGTAGTGGACCCGCGGGGAAGAATACGCTACCTTCGCGGCGGCCGCTTTGCCGGCTTCGTCCACCGCGAAGACGTCGGCGCCTCCCGAGTTCTTCACCCGGAAGACGCCGTTTCCTCCACTATCGTTGTCCAGCCTGGCGATGACGTCGTTGTTGCTGGAAAGGACCAGGTCGCTGTTTGCGTAGCTGGGGTCGGTGTTGATCCGGCCCACCGCGCCCCCCAAGGTCAGATCCAGGTTATCGTTGTTGCTGGTGAAGAAGCCGCCATAGCTGGTGACACTCTCGCCCCGGACGCCGTTACCGTCTTTGCTGTGGCCCTGGACGCCGCTGCCACTGTCGCTGAAGCCGTCGAGGCCATTGCCTAGCGAACTTTTGCCGGACACGCCGGGCCCGTTCGTGGCCGTTGCATCTAAGCCCGTCGTTCCGCCGCCCAGGGTGAGGCCCTGTGCCGGAACCAGTCCACGTGTTGCCCCAGTGTCCATGGGCAGATGGGGCATAACCGCTGCCGTGCTGGCCGTCCAGCAGGTCCGCGTCTAGCCCCGTACCCGATCCGTCATTGGCGCTCGTCCATGCTCCGCCCTGGACCTTGTTTGGGGAAAGCGATCCGTTGGGGATGTCCAGGTTGTCGACCTCGTTCGCATTATCGTTGACGAACCGCGAGTCGGAGTCCTGCTGCGGATAGTACCGACTGTCGTGGTTATGGGTCGTGGGCGCGAAATTGCCGGCAGGCTGGCCCCCCAGGGCATCGGCGTTGCCCGCGTGGTTGGCATGGATCGCATAGGCTGTATACGCGACCGGCATCCGCGGGGTGGCCTCAGGATCGGCGCCGACAGTCACGCCCAGCCATAACGTCTCGGCCGTCGAAGATGGTTAGGTTCAACCCGCCGGTGTCGCCCAGGAGCGTGGTGAACAGGCCACCGCCAACGATGACCGGCTTTGTCTCCGTCCACAGCGGGGAGCCGAGGGTCGCCACGTCGTAAAGCCTGAAGCTCATGACATATGAGCCATCCGGCTTAGGGTTGCCTGTCGCTGCGTCCAGCAGACGGCCCTGGTAACTGAGCACCGGCGTGGAAGCCATGAGTCCCTCGACGACGCCAGAGTCCTGAGCCGCTGACGCCAGCGGGAGAGTCTCGACGTGAATCGTGCCGAGCGATAGAGCCGCAGCCAGGATCACCGCCAACAACGGAGCGCTGGAAACTCCGCGATTCTTGTTGAGTTTCATATGCTTCTCTCCTCGAGCAACGACCGCAAAAGCCGCGGCCGCTTCTACCGCCGCAACATGGGCAGATACACTTTCTTGCCCACCGGCCCGGCACCCGGTACGACCAGCTTGGGCGCGGCAAACGCATCGGCCTTGTCGCGGGCATAGAAGACGACCTTGTATTCGCCCGCCTCGCTGAAGCCGTTGGGGTAGGCTGCGACGTACCTGCCGGCCACATTCGAGTCCGGGTCGAGCTTCTTCATGGGCACGCCCAGGTCCAGCGTTGTGCCGGCCGGCGGAACGAACGAGGGCGGGTAGATGACTGCCCACACCATCTCGATCTTGGCGCCGCCCTGTTCCACGTCGGCGGTCAGCGTGCCGTTGGCGCCGTTGACGGTGACGCTGGCGGCGGCGATCGCCGGCGCCGAGGCGCCGAAGAACTTGGCCATGTAGCGGGTCTGGGCGACGCTGCCGTCACTGGCGTTGAACACGCTGTCGCCGTTGTCGTCCATCCAGGGCGCCTGGCCATTCGGATTGACCATCACCGCGGCGCGGGCCTGCTCGAAGCAGGTCCGGAGGTCCTTGCTGGTGGAGATGCAGGTGAAGAAGTTGTCGGAGAAGTAGGCGCCCTGCGCGGAGGCGTAGGCGTTGTGGTCCCGATCGGTGGACGTGATGACCACCCGGTTGGTCTTCGAGATGCTCTTTGCGACATCGACCGCGCGATCGATGAAGCTCCCCGAGTGGCAGGCCTCGATCACCACGTTCACTTCGTCCACGCCGGTCGCGTTCTCGAGAGCGGTAAGCCAGCTGTCAAGAGCCTGGGAGCCTGCTGCGCCCGCCGCGCAGCCGTCGGCGCAGAAGTTTTCGATCATGCCGTGATCCATCATGTACAGGTAGAGTGGCTTGTTCGTGTCGACACGGGCTGCGGCCCAGTTCTGGATCGCATCCTGGATGTTCGTGGTGGTTGCGTCTGCGAATACCTCGCTCACGCCATCGCTGTCGGGGTCCTGCGGTGAAGCGGCCAGATAACGGATCTGGTCTTTGGCGAAGCCGGCGCCCCGGAAGATGCGGTAGGCGCGGTTGGCGCTGTAGTCGATATTCGACTGCAGGACGAAGTCCTCGTTGTGCCCGGCGACGATGATCACCGCGCCCTGGACCTCGGTAAGAAACTCCACGCTGAGGGCGGTGGTTGCGCTCGCGTTGTTGGCATCGTCGAAGGCCGTGACCTGCACGGTGTTTGCACCCGGCAGCAGGCCCACGTCGCCCACCAGGAACCCGTGCGAGCTGCCGCTCAGGCTGTAGTCCCAGAACTCGAGCCCGGTCTTGGTATTGAGAACCTTCACCCGGCTCAGGTTGTTCCCGTTGTCGGTTGCAGCGCCGGAGACCGCGATCGCGCGCTGAGTCGTGCTGAAGCTGCCCGAGGAAACCGGCTGCTGCACATTCAGTTGCGGCGCAGTGGTGTCGTCCTGCCGTTTCGCGCGGCAATAGATAGTCGCCGACTTGTCGCTGATGTTGTTGGAGTAGTCCCTGGCATGGACCCACAGATCATACCAGGCGAGCGGGGTCAGGCCGGCGAGTCTCTTTATAGGTGTTCCCAGCGCCTGGAACGTCGGGCGCTCCTCCCGAGCCGCCACCCTGCTGTTGCCAGTGCACTTCGTAACCCTCTACGTCCCAGTCGGGAGGCTGGTCCCACTGCAGGCTCAGCGCCGTGTCGCTCAGCGCCGCGCAGCGCGGGTTCTTAGGCGCAGCCGGCTGCACGCGATCTTGTGACACGCTTACGTCATACGACGTCCCATCACCGGATACACTCGGGTTGTGCTGGATCAGCTTGATGTAGTAGGTCTTCCCGGCCTCGCCATCCCACTCCATGCGCAGCGAGGGACCGAACGGGTCATCTTTTGAATCAAACGGCGGAGCGGCTCCCTCGCAGGCGTCGTACAGTAGCACCACGGGGTCGGCCAGCGCGCCCGTGTTCGACACCTGCAGGATAAAGGTCCGGTTCGCCGACGCGGTGAACCTTATCCAGTCCTGGTCGCCGGCCACGTTGAAGTTGTGGGTTTCAGCCAGGGGCGCGTCTACCGTGATGGGATGAGCCTGGGCACAGGTGTTGTCCGGTTCGTAAACGTCTCCGGGCGGCGGAACTAATGTCGAGGTCGGGGTGGCGGTTGGCGTCGATGTCGGCGTCGAGGTTGCAGTGGGCGAACCGGTCGGCGTCGGTGTCGACGTTGGTGCGGGCGTGGATGGCTTTGCGCTGACGCCCGGCCAGAAGCCTGAGTCGAGCCGGTAAGCGCTGCTCGCGGCCGAACCTGCAGACCACTGCCCGAGAGAATCCTGTGCGATGTAGGATGAAGATTGGCGCTGGCCGCCGCCGCCGGCCAGCAAACTCCAGTGCAGGTCGAAGTTGCCCGATACTTGGGCAACGACGACGCCAGCCAGCAGCAGTATCGCGATCAGCCCCAGCGGCACTATGATCATGCGATGCCGACTCATGCTACACTCCTTTGCACCAAGTGCGTCGCTTGGTCGGTCCTTGCGTGGACGTCACTCGACACGCATCTACGGCTTCTGGGGCTCAACGACCGGCTGCGCGCCAGCCTCTTCGTAGTACGGGTTCCGGTTCTCCGGCAGGCCGTATGCATCGGGATTCAGATAGGTACCTTGCTGGTCGACGGGCTTGTTTTGCTCCACGGGCATCCGGTGCGCGTTGGCGAACGGATCCTGGCGGATGCCGGTCACCTGCCACGAGACTTCGAGACCCGGCGAACCGCCGGCAATCTGGAAGCGGTTCTTCTGGACTTTCTGTGCGATGTACAAGTTGGGACCGGGTGCGCCGATGGGGGTAAGCTGGTAGCGGAAGTCCCGGTTGAGGGTCTCGAACCAGGCGGGCAGATCGACCCACGCGTTGCCCTCCGCGTCCAGCACGACATTCCCGTTGTAGACATTCATCATGTCGGGGCTTTCGACGAAGGAGTGGTTCAGTGTCTTGTTTTGGGGATCGAGGGGGTGGTCGATCGTGAAACCGCCGCCTGCCTTCGTCAGCAACCCGCTTACGTAGACGGGACCGATGAAGTACCCTGCATAACAGCTGCCATAACTGCACTGTCCCTTGATTCCCATCACGGTGTTTGGCTTTGAGTCCGCCTGTGCTAATCCAGCGACCGCGGCATTGCCGTTGACTGTAGAGTCTGTGACAGCCAAGATGGCGTGTGACGCTTTCGCGGACGCGTACAAACCGTTGCCAGTTCCCGAGTTGACTGCCCTGATCGCAGGACTCGAGCCCGCCGCTTCAGCGTCCACTGCGTGGCTGGCGGCGCTGTATGCGTCCACGGCTTCGCCAGTGCTTTTGTTGACTGCCCCGACTGCGGGATTCGAGCCGTTGGATTGAGCGACTACGGCCCAGCTGCTCTCGCTGTATGCATTAAGCCCGTAGCCCGCCCCGTAGTTCTTGGCCTCCACCGCGGCTGCACCCGATGCTGTGGAATCCGTGCGTGAGGAAATCCCGTGGCTGCCCGTCGAAGGGACGAGCACGGTGAGCGTTCCACTCATGTTGTCGCCGGTGACGTTGACATACGTGCTGTCATGATTGTGGCTGGTCAGGGAAAACGCATTGGCATGCGCGTTGTCCAACTTGTCGGCGTTCAGATCCGTCTGCACGGTCCCGTTGTTGCTGGCGAGGTCGCCGCTGGCGTTCCCGAGGTAACCTTCATCTGTCAGGTCTTTGAAGGCGCTAAAAAGGAGTGGGCTGACAGTGCCCGTCAGGAGGGCTGCGTCGTGGTATGTCGCGGGCAGGCTGCCCCCGAGCCTGTCCGCATTGCCCGCGTTTTGGGCCAGGTTGGACCACATGGCGTAGGGGGCCGATGCCACCCGGATGCGTGGCAGGAGCTCGCCGTCGCCGGACACGATGACGCTAAGCCAGCGCGGGTAACCATCGAACATCGCCGGGTCGATGCTGTTGCCGGTTTGGTTCCCCAATGTCACAGAAAGCAGCCCGTTGCTCACCTGGACCGACTGCTTCTCCTCCCACATCGCGGTCCCACCAGTCTCTACGCTGTATAGACCGAAGAGGATCATATAGGACCCGTCCGGCTTCGGCTGCCCTGTCGTGGGATCGAGGAGGCGGCCCTGGTAAGTGATTACCGGGGGCGCCGGCGCGTCCGGCGCCAGCGCGGGACGCGCCGGCGCGACTCCGGCAGGAGCTTCCGCCCGGGAGATGGCTGCGACGAGGGTGACGGTCACCACCACGGCAGCGACAAACAGAGCAATATGTCGAAGGCTGAACCGAATGCGAGAGATCATAGTTTTTGCCTCCTGGTGCGCGAGATGGTGATCTGTGCCGTAGCTGGCTCCTGCGGAGCCAGGCAGATGGAGTTCGAATGCAGTGTGAGAATTGCTCGTGGTGCGTCGAAAGGCGGGGCCGTTATGCTGAGGTCAGGGGAAAGGCTCGCTTCCCGGCGGCGCGAGGTAACGAGCGCGCGCAGTTGACCGCTGCAACTCACTCGTGACAATAGAGGTGCCGAAATCATCTCTGACACTCCACCGATCGCTAAACAAAGGCACGGTACTGACAGAGATGCTCTGTTATTATGAGATTGGCCTGGCTGTCGTTAGACCGTCTTTCGGACCATCCGATGCGCAGATTCGGCTGTGCGTACTGACCACCCGATCAGGCAACGTGTGCGAGGTTGTGTGCGAAGTATGGGCGCAGAAAAAATGCCGAGTACTCTAATTCTTCTGCCCGCAATGGCTGGGGTTCGATGTTCGGTGATTTCGGTGATGCTCGGGCGAGCTACCACCCGCCATTATAGCACTGTTTCGCCAGGATATCACGGGGAGTTCTCGCGAGTTTTATCGGCAGTGGGGGAAAGGAGACCGCGGGCTTGCGCGGATGGAGGGACAAGGGGCTGGGGGTTGCGCTCTTCCCCCTCTCCTGTCGCAACAGGAGAGGGGGCCGGGGGTGAGGTCATGACCAGTACGTATACACGATCGGGCTGTGGGGGCCGGCTTTGGCGCTCCACTGGTAGATCCACCAGGCATCGTAGGGGCTGAGGTTGACGCAGCCGTGGCTGCGCGGGCGGCCGAACTTGTCGTGCCAGTAGGCGGTGTGCAGCGCATAGCCGCTGTAGAAGTAGACCGTCCAGGTCACGTCTTCGATGTAATAGCCCGGCCCGGACATCTTCCCGGTGAGGTAGCGGCCCCAGGGGCGGAAGATGCCTTGCACCGTCGGGCTGCCGGCGACGCCGCTGGCGACGAGCGCGGCGAAGACGGGGCGGTCCCCTTCGTAGCACACCGCCGTCTGCTGCGAGAGGTTCACCCCGACCCACAGCGCGTTCGCGGCGATGCTCCTTGGCCGGGGCCTCAGCCGGGCCACGCCCACCTGGCGCGCCTCAACCCACTGGCGGTCGGCCACCCGCAGCCACCGCTCGCCGCTGGCCGTGGCCTCCTCGAGGATGGGGCGGACGGCGTAGTGGGGCAGCCGGTCGATGACGGGGTTGTTGGCCGCGATGCCGGGCGCGGCCCGCACGTCTAGGCTGTCGGGCACGACCCAGCCGAAGGGCAGCGGCAGCGACGCGGCGGCCTCGGCCTCCGCCGCCAGCGACCGCGACTCGAGCAGCCGCACGTAGCCCGCGCTCACCCACCGGTCGGCCCCGATCCGGTACCAGATCTGCCCGTTGGCCGGGGCCTCTTCCAGGATATTCACCTGGCGCCCGCCCGCAGCACGTCGATGGGTGGGTTGCCGGCAGCCGTGCCGGGCCGGGCCCGGACGTTCAGCCTGTCCGCCGTGACGGCGCCCTTGCGGCCGGGAGGCGGAGGGGGCGGGGGAGGCGGGGGTGGGGGCGGCGCCGCGTCGTCGAGCAGCACGCCGCGCAAATCCGACGGCTGGAAGAAGACCACGGTGTCGGCCCTGACCCAGTCGCCGCCCGCGGTCTGATACCAGGTCGCGCCGCCCACGGTCGTCTCGCGGCGGGCGGTCAGCCACACGCCCGAGCCCACGACGCGGCGCACCGCGCCCCCGCCCGGCGCGCTGTAGGTGCGCGTGCCGCCCGACCTGGCCTTGAAGTTGCGGTAGGGCAGCCACGGAACGGCCGCGACGGCAGGCTGCGCCTCCGCGGCGAGGGGCTCGGCGGCAGGGGCCGCTTCGGCCGGCGCCGCCTCGGCCGGCGCAGGTGCGGCGATCTCCAGCGGCGTCTGGGCCACGGTCTCGAGCCAGAAGCCTTCGCCGTCCAGCAGTTCCGCGCTGACGAGATAGAGGCCCGGCTTCGGGTAGCTCAGCAGCATCTCCGCGATGAGCTCCTGGCCGTCCTCGCCCGCAAGCTCGCGCACCTGGCCCGCGCCCGCATCCACCCGCAGCCGGTGACCGGCGGGGAGGGGTTTGGCGTGCAGCCGCAGCAGGCGCTGGAACGGCTCGCCTGCCGACCGGCGCAACGGCGAACAGCGCGGGTCCGTCCTGGGGCGCTGCGGCCTGCGACGCGCGCGCGAGGGGCGCGGCCGGCTCGACCACGAGGCTGGCCGCCACCGCGCCGTCGAGCTTGAGTTCGGCGGTGTAGGGGCCGGGGCCGGCGTACTGATGCGTGACGAGCGGCAGCGCCCGCTGCTCGCGCCAGGTCACGCTCGTTGGCGGCGGGATGGCCCCGAGGTCGTACTGCTTCCCGTCGCCGGCTGCCAGCTCGCCTACAAGCGGCTGGACGCCTTCGTCGTCGAGCGGCGCGGAGAACTGCGCCTCAAACCGGATGACGCTCGGTCCCTCTGCGGTTGCGCGCAAGCGCACGGCTGTATTCATGATCGCACCATCCCCTCGGTTGTCGCGCATGTGCCTTCAAATAAATGGTATCACAAAATGTCGGGCGCGCGCAAGGGGAGCGGAACGCAAGGCACAACGGAGAAACCTGGTTTCTGCCAGAAACCAGGTTTCTTGAGGCACGCGCTCCTGCAGGTTACGGCCTTCTGCCGGGCGAGCGGATGCGGTATAATGGGCCTATCCCACCGCTTCCGTTCAGGAGTCGCTTGATGGAATATGGTCCGCGTGGGCGTGACCTCGCCATTATAAATACCGAGGGGCTGCCGTCCCCCGCGGCGGCGCGTCCTTCCGTGTTTCGCCGCACGGGGAACCGCGTCAACACCGGCGCGGGCTGGCTGGCCGACCGCATCCAGGATGCCGCGGGCTGGCTGGCGAACCTGGTGCGGTACGGCCCGAACCGCATCGCGCGCGTCGTTTCGACGCTGGTCGTCGCCATCGTCACCCTGCTCGAATTCGGCCCCTCGGTCGTCCGCACGGTGCGCCGGGACCGCGCGAGCACACGGCCGTTTGTCGCCGCCTGCACCCGGCGCGGCCGCACCCGGTCCATGCAGATGCTGCTCGCCATCGCCGACCTGATCGGCGCGCCGGAGATCTACGCTTTTGTCTGGCGGGGCCTGACGCACGTCACGCCGCTGACCGGACCCGGAGATCGAGGCGGCTTCCGTCGGTGCTCGGCCCGAACGCGGTGCGCTACCAGGACGTCCGCATCGCGGAGGGTGGGGTGCTGAAGTGGGTCTTTGCGCGGAACGGTCAGCGGGCGTTCGCGACGTTCCACACGATCAACCTGCCCAGGCGCGGCCTCCACCAGCGCAGCAACACCGACATCGTCGTCCACGAGATCGTCCACGTCTACCAGTACGAGCGGGCGGGCAGCCGGTACTTCGCCGAGGCGTTGGTGGGGCAGCACGAGGATGGGTACAACTACGGCGGGCCGGAAGGGCTGAAGGCCGCGCTGAGCCAGGGGAAGCAGCTCAAGCATTTCAACCGGGAGCAGCAGGCGCAGATCGCACAGGACTATTACGCGGCCCTGCGCTCGCACGGCGACGTGACCGCGTACGTGCCGTTCATCCGCCAGCTGCGCGAAGGGGCGCTATAGGCCTCACCCTGGCCCGCCGGCGCCCCCGCAGCCCGGCGATTTCGCCAGGCATCGGGGGCCCGAGGTCGTGGACGGGACCTGGACCATCTCAACTCACCGCTTTCTTCACCAGCGCGGCGATCCTCGCCTCGTCCGCGGGGGTCAGCTCCTTCAGCGCAAAGGACGTCGGCCACATGCCGCCTTCGTCCAGATTCGCCGATTCGTTGAAGCCGAACGTCGCGTACCGCGCGTTGAACTTGGCCGCGCTTTGAAAGAAGCAGACGATCTTGCCGTCCCTGGCATACGCGGGCATCCCGTACCAGGTTTTCGGCAAGAGGATCGGGCGCGCTCTCCTTGACGATCGCATGGATCCGTTCGGCCATCGCGCGATCCGCTTCGGGCATTTCGGCGATTTTCGCAAGCACGTCGCTTTCCCCGGCGGCCCGGTCCTGCTGTGCACGCGCTTCCGCCTTCAGCTCGCGGGCACGCTCCTTCATTGCGGCCCGTTCCTCGGCCGTAAATCCCTCGGCCTGCTTGCCTGTCGCGGTGCTCTTGTCTGACTCCTGCGCGTCCTTTTTCGGGCTCATACAAACCTCCTGCTAATACTCTTCTTAGTCGATAACACACCATTCCCAAACCGATTCCAAGGTGAGAACCGCAGCCACACCTCCGAGGTCTCTCGCGAGCGTAGCTGGCGCAAGACCTCGGAGGTGTTCGTGTGCAGTTCCCACTGTGGAACGAGTTCAGTACGGACCGTTGCCATTCTATCACACTGCGTCCGACTCCGTTGCTTCGCCTGGCTAACAGCATACCAGGAAAGCCGGACCTCCCGGCCATTTGCGGGCGCAGCTTGCCTTGCCGCTCCGGTATGTCTATACTCATGGCTCGTCAGCGGCGAACCGTACCGCGGCTAGTGCACGGGGGACGCGTTGTACGCCGCTGAGTTTCGCGATACGCACGGAAGCGTGCTTGGGGTGAAGGAGAATTGATATATGTCGGTGGTTCCAACCGTAACGCTTAATAATGGTGTGCAAATGCCGATTCTCGGGTTCGGCGTCTACCAGGTGCCGGACCCTGAAGAATGCGAGCGCAGCGTCTCCGAGGCGATCCGCACCGGCTACCGGTCGATCGATACCGCAGCCGCGTACCGGAATGAAGAGGCCGTTGGCCGCGCGATCAAGCGGGGCGGCGTTGCGCGCGAAGAGCTGTTCGTCACGACAAAGCTCTGGATCCAGGATGCGGCGTACGACGCGGCCAGGAAGGCGTTTGACGTGTCCCTGCAGCGGCTCGGGCTGGAGTATCTGGACCTATACCTGATCCACCAGCCTTACGGAGACGTGTACGGCGCGTGGCGGGCGATGCAGGAGCTGCTCCGGGAAGGCCGGGTGCGGGCCATCGGCGTCAGCAACTTTCAGCCTGACCGGGTCATGGACTTGATCGTTCACAACGAGGTCTCGCCCCAGGTCAACCAGATCGAGACGCACCCGTTCCATCAGCAGGTCGAAACCCAACGGTTCCTGCAAGAGAATGGGGTGCAGATCGAGTCGTGGGGACCTTTCGCAGAGGGCAGGAACAATCTGTTCCAGAACGAGCTCCTGGGCTCGCTCGCCGCCAAACACAAGAAGAGTGTCGCGCAGGTCGTCTTGCGCTGGCTGATCCAGCGGGGGGTCGTGGCGATCCCAAAATCGGTCCACAGGGAGCGCATTGCCGAGAACTTCGATGTGTTTGATTTCGAACTCAGCCCGGAAGACATGCAGGCAATTGCGTCGCTGGACCAGAAGGTCAGCAGCTTCTTTGACCACCGCGACCCCGAAATGGTGAAGCGGCTCTCATCGTTCAAGATACATGACTGATCGAGGATAGTGAAATGCAAACGCGCAAGCTCGGAAAAAGCGGCCTGGAAGTCTCAGCCCTCGGGCTGGGGTGCATGCGGATGAGCTTCGGCGACCGGCCGGCGGACAAGCAGGAGATGATCGATTTCCTGCACGCGGCGGTCGACCGGGGGGTGACCTTCTTCGACACGGCGGAGGTCTACGGACCGTTCACGAACGAGGAGTTGGTGGGCGAGGCGCTTCAGCCGTTCAAGGGCAAAGTCGTCATCGCAACCAAGTTCGGGTGGAAGCACGACCCGGTTAAGGGGCCGAGCGTCCCGATGGGGCCCGACAGCCGGCCGGAGCAGATCAAGCGGGTGGCGGAGGCGTCGCTGAAGCGGCTGCGCGTCGACGCCATCGACCTGTTCTACCAGCACCGGCCGGACCCGCATGTCCCGGTCGAGGACGTGGCCGGCGCGGTGAGGGAGCTGATCCAAGCGGGCAAGGTCAGGCATTTCGGCCTGTCAGAATCCAATGCCGAGCAGATCCGCCGCGCGCACGCGGTGCAGCCGGTGACCGCGCTGCAGAGCGAGTATTCGATCTGGTGGCGCGCGATCGAGCCGGAAATCCTGCCCGCGTGCGAGGAACTGGGCATCGGCCTGGTGCCCTACAGCCCGTTGGGCCGGGGCTACCTGACGGGCAAGATCGACGAGAGCACGACCTACGACCCCTCGGACATCCGCAGCCGCAACCCGCGGTTTACGCCGGAGGCGATTCGCGCGAACCGGGCGGTGATCGACCTGCTGCGAACGAATTGGGCGCGAGAAAGGCGCCACCCCCGCCCAGATCGCGCTGGCCTGGCTGCTCGCGCAGAAGCCGTGGATCGTGCCGATCCCGGGATCGCGCAAGCTGGAGCGGTTGGATGAGAACATCGGGGCGGTCGACGTGCAGCTAACCCCCGGCGATCTGAAGGAACTCGACGAAGCGATGGCGAATATCACGGTGCTCGGGGACCGCTATTAGGGTGGCGAGCTTGCAGCGAAAGAGACGATGACGAGATCGGCAGGTCAGGCCGCGCTAGACGCGGCTGCCTGACCTGCCCGAGACGGCTTGGCCCGCAAATTGTACGCGGCCATGCTCAAGCCCCAGAGCGCCCACATGACCATCGAGGCATGTGATCCCCACGTCGGGGCGTCGAACAGCCCGTGTACGACCAGCGCCAGTTGGCTGCACAGCAGCCCCGCACCCAGCCCGGCCTCCCATCCGCGGCCCTCGCGCTTCCCGATCCGGTAGACCCGCCACGCGGCGAGTGCCACCAGGAGCAGCAGGCCCAGCCAGGCGATCAGCCCGGGGATGCCCAGGTCCACGGCCACCTGCAGAAACAGGTTGTGGGCGTGGGGAATATCCGCATCGGGACCCAACAGGAAGAACGGATAGAGGGCATTCGTCACCTGCCGGTACGTGCCCATCCCGATCCCCGTCAGCGGGAAGTCCTGCACCAGGTAGACCCCGCGCGTCCAAATCTCGAACCGGCCGGGCCACCCGACGATCGAGCCGGTCGCGCTCAGCTTCCCCATGAACTGGTGGATGCCCACGCGCCAGACGAAAAGACCCCCCAGCAGCACGGCGAGGACGGTGATGATCCAACCGCGACGCCAGCGCAGCAGGCCCAGTGCGAGCGCAGCCGCGGCGGCTGCCAGGAGCGCGCCCCGCGACTTGGTCAGCACCAGGATGGCGGCCATTCCCGCGACCGCGGCGATCGAGGCGAGGCGCTCGTATCGCTTCATGCGCGACGCGTCGAACAGCAGCAGCGCGAGCGGGACCGGCAGCGCCAGAACGAGGCCGCCCGCCAGCACGTTGGGGTGCGCGGGAATGACGGCGAGCAACGGGAGCCGGCTGTAGAGCGTGCCGGGAATGATGGTGAGCTTGATGGCCGTGACCCAGGCGACGGCGACCGGCGCAAGGAGCGATGCGAGCAGGCCCGCCGCAACCAGGCAGTAGACAACGGCCCGCTCGCGCGCCTCGGTTTGCACCCAGTTGGCGATGGTGTAGTAGAGGGCGATGCCTGCGGCCAGCAGGAGGACCTGGCCCCGCGTCACCTCGGGGAGCGCGGTCACCCAGAGCGTGACCGGCAGCAGCAGGACCAGCATGGCGACCGGCACGTCGGCCAGCGTGCCCACGGTGAAGCGCCCCCACGCCAGCCGCCGAACGAGCCAGAAGCCGGCCGCGGCCGCAACCGCGGGCCCGAGCAAGCGCGGCGCGATGAGTCCCGCGACGAGAAACGGGCCGACCAGCCAGGGTTCTCCGTCCGTGAGCGCCCTGGCAAACTCCCGCCCGCGCTCGAGCGCGCGGCCGGCGGTTATCTCGTTCGATGTCGTAGCGCTCATTGCAGCATCGCGACCGGCCGCGCACGGGCGGGCTGCCTGGCGACTAGCGTCTGGCCGAGCATCTCGTACGCAAGCTGCCGGGGATCGGGACCCGTCCCGATCTTCGACGGGTTTCGGGCCGCCGCGGTCCAGGCCGCCAGCGCGCAGTCCATCTTCTGCTCGTGATAGCACAGCAGGCCGCGGTAGAAGTCCCGCTGGTCCGACGACGTGGGGTCGACCGCCAGCCCCTGCCGAATCAGCCGGACGGCCTGCTCCTCGTCGCCGAGCTCCTGCCAATAGACATAAGCCGCGCCGTAATAGGATTTGAATGCGGCCGGGTTGATCGTAGTGGAAACGGAGTAGTAGCGCAGGGCCGCACGGAGGTCGCCGCGGGCCTCGGCGCGGTTGCCCAGCTTGTAGAAATGGGCCGCCGCGTCGAGCGGCAGGCTCCGGTACTCGCGCCAGGCGTCCTCCTCCTGTCCCGACCGGTCGAAGATCTGGCCGACCAGGAAGCGCCGCATGTCGCCGCGCGCATTGCCATCGTCCAATGCTGCGATGGCCGCCTGCGGCCGGCCGAGCCCGGCATAAGCCTGTCCCAGCCCGAACGTGACCGGGGCGGCCTGGCAGCCGGACGCCAGCGCAGCGGAGAACCAGGCCGCAGACGATTGCAACTGCGTCTGGGGTGGCGCCACCGTCCCTTTTGCCAGGTAAATATAGCCTGCGTTCTTATACACCGTACACCGGCCCTGGGCGGAGGGCGCAAACCACATCGTCAACACCAACAAAGGAGCCAGAAAGGCAAGCACAACCAACAAAGTGCGATTCTTCAACATCACTTCCTCGCCCGCAAGCAACGATTGGCGCAAGGGATTAGTTCCGGGTGCCGGCGCGAGCGCGGCCGTCTACGACTTTTGCCCGTTGTCCCGGCGGCGTCATCCGAGTAAAATCGTTTGCATCACATCATCCTGCTGCACATCCGGTCCGGCCAACACGCCAAGAGCAGTGTCACGATTCGTGCAGGCGCGGCCCGGCCAGGCGAGCACTAATGAAGCAAGCATGAGAGACAATCCCTCGGACCACGACCGGCTGACAACAGACGCCGGGAAAATCCCAGGCACCAAGTGGGTGACCGCCTTCGACGCGGTCGCGGAAGCGGCGCGTTTCCCTGCGGAAAACCCCAACCCCGTCTTCCGCGTTGCCTCCGACGGGCGGCTGTTGTATGCCAACCAGGCCAGCAGGCAGCTGATGAGCGCCTGGTATGTGGCCGACAACGGCCGCGTTCCGCCGCTCTGGCGTGAGCGAGTTGCAAGCGTGTTGGCTGCCGGCGAGACTCGCAAGTGGGATGAGGAGTGTGGGGAGCGGACCTTTCAGCTAACCTGTGTTCCGATTCGCGACTCGGGATATGTCAACGTCTACGGGGCCGATCTGACCGACCGCATCGCGCTCGAGAACCAGCTTCGACTGTCCGAAGCGACCGCCAAAGACCTCATCCGCCACGCCCCCACCGGCATCTATGAAGTGGACTTCCACACGGGCCGCTTGCGGACGGTCAACGACGCCATGTGCGAGATCCTCGGCTACACCCGCGAGGAGTTGTTCGCCATGAGTGCGTTCGACCTTCTCGACGGCGAGGGCAAAGTCCTGTTCGCCGAGCGTATCCGCCACACGCTAGCCAGCGAGCCGGTCGATCCATCCGTGGAATACCGGGTCATCAAGAAGGACGGCGGTGTGATCTTCGCCGTCCTCAGCGCCCGGATCACCTATCGCAACGGCCGGCCCGATGGCGCGTTCGTGATTGCCCACGACATAACCGAGCGCCGCCGCGCCGCCGATGAGTTGGCACGGCAACGCGAGCAGTTGCAGGAGGCCAGGGACCTTCTGGAGCAGCGAGTGGAGGAGCGAACGGCCGAGCTGCAATCCAGCCAGGAGCAGTTGCGCACGCTCTCACGCCGGTTGGTGGCGATGCAGGAAGCGGAGCGCAGCTATGTGGCCGACCAGTTGTATAACCAGGCGGGCCAGGTGCTCGCGGCTCTCCAGATGCAGCTGTCTCGGTTCGAGAGGGAGGAGTGGCAGGATTGTCCTGCCGAGCTGGTGCCGACCATGCAGGCCACGCTGAGCGAGGCGATGCGTGAGCTGCACGGGTTGGCGATGCAGCTCCGCCCGGTGGGCCTGGACCGTTCGCCGCTGGCCGGCGTGCTGCGGGCCTACGTAACCGAGTTTGGCAAGGCGAACGGACTCCTGGTGCGGGTTTGTCCGGGCAATGCGGACAGCTTGCGGGTGCGCGCCGACATCGCCACCGCGCTCTACCGTTCCATCCAGGAAGGCCTGTCGAACGTCGCCGGCCACGCGCAGGCCAGCGAAATCACCCTGTCGGTGAGCGGAGACGACGAGCGTCTGGCGGTTGTGCTTGCGGACAACGGCCGCGGCTTTGAGCCCGAGAGCGCCGTCGCAGCAGCCGGGCCGGGGCTTGCCAGCATCCGAGAGCGTCTCGAGACGGTCGGCGGGCAGCTCAAGGTGGCGAGCGGAGCCGAAGGCACGACGTTGTATATGCAAGTGCCGCTGAACCGGGAGGAGCAGCAGGTGTGACGCTCGCACCGCTTGACCCGCCCGCAGGTGAGTCCATCCGCATCCTCATTGCGGACGATCATGCACTCGTGCGGACCGGGCTGAGAATGATCCTCGAAGACGAGCCGGGGTTCGAGGTCGTTGGCGAGGCAGCGAATGGGGCCAGGGCGCTCGAGCTTGCCTTTGCCTTGATGCCCACGATCCTCCTCGCTGACATCAGCATGCCGCCCCCCGACGGGATCGAGTTGGCGCGGCTGCTGTGCCAGGATGACTGCCCGGTTAAGACGATCATGGTTTCCATGCACGAGGATGCCGGCCTGCTGCGCGAGGCGCTCGCCGCGGGCGCGTGGGGCTATGTCGCCAAGCGATCCGGGCCCGCTGAGATGATCCGTGCCATTCGTGCGGTGGCTGCCGGCGAAATCTATATCGACCGGAACCTGGGTTAGGACGGCCGCGCGTTTCCTCGTTCACGACCGCCACGGATCGCCATTACTCCCCGATTTTCGACATTCCCGCGCGAGGACTAAAATAGGCTCCGCACTGGGGAGGAGCCGTGGGCCTTTATTGGCATGTCGGCGTCAAGTCGTTTCAAAAGAACCTGGCATACCGCGCGGCCAACCTGGCGGGGATTGCGACGAACCTGTTTTTCGGCGCCGTCTACGTCCTGGTGTATCGCGCGCTCTTTTCCGGCCGGGCCGAGGTCGGCGGCTACACGGTCGAAGACACCGTCACCTATGCCGTCCTCGCCCAGTCGCTGCTCATGGTCATGTCGGCCTTCGGCAATCGCGAGCTCTCCGATGCCATCGTGAAGGGCACGATCGCGGTGGACCTGGCCCGTCCGATCGACTTCTACCGCTATTGGGCCGGCGTGGATCTCGGCCGGGCCATTTACTACTTCTTCTTTCGGGCGATCCCGACGTTCTTCCTGGGCGCGCTCCTGTTTGGGGTGGAGCGGCCGGCCGGCCCGCGCGGCTGGGCCCTGTTCTTCGCGACCATGGTCCTTGGAATGCTGGTCAGCTTCGCGTTTCGGTTCGTCACGAACAGCTTCGCGTTCTGGACCTCGGATGCCCGGGGTGTGCTCTACCTGACGAACACGATCATCATGTTCTTCTCAGGGTTCATCGTTCCGATCAACTTCTTCCCGCCGTGGCTGGCAGCGGTCGCCAACGTGCTGCCGTTCCGCGGGCTGGCGCAGGCGCCGATCAACGTGTACCTCGGGAAGTGGCCGGCGGACGAGCTCGTCCGGTTTGCCTGCCAGCAGATCGCCTGGCTCGTGGTCCTGGTGCTCGGCGGCCGCTTCATGCTGACGCGGATGGTCCGCCGTGTCACCCTCGCCGGGGGATGAGGACCTGCGCCGATGGACAGGCTCCGCCATTACGCTCGCCTCTACTTCCGGCTCGTGTCGTCGCGCGTCCGGTCGCAGATGCAGTACCGGGTGTCGTTCGGCGCGGAGCTGCTGGGCACGGTGCTGATCACGGCGCTTGACTTCGCGATGGTGGTCATCCTCCTGACCCGCTTCCGCGCGATCGGCGGCTGGACCCTGGCCGAGGTCGCGTTCCTGTACGGCACGTCGGCCGTCTCGTTCTCGCTGGCCGAGCTGCTCATCGGCGGCTTTGAAGATTTCGAGGATTGGGTCGTCCGAGGCGAGTTCGACCAGCTTCTCCTGCGGCCGCTGCCCATCACGTTCCAGATGATCACCGCCCGCTTTCCCACTCGCCGCGTCGGGCGCATGGCCCAAGGACTCGTGGCCCTCGTCCTGTCGCTGGTATTGCTCCAGCCCCACTGGAACGCGGCGCAAATGCTGTTCTTCCCGGTCATGCTTGTTGGCGCCATGCTGCTGTTCATGGCGATCTTCGTCGCGGGCGCCACGCTGTCGTTCTGGGCGCCGCAGGCTCACGAGGCCGTCAATATCTTCACTTACGGCGGCCAGTTCATGAGCAGCTACCCGATGCACATCTACCAGGAGTGGCTCGTCTCGATCTTCACGTTCGTGATCCCGATGGCATTCATCAACTACTACCCGTCGCTCTACCTGCTCGGGAAGCCCGACCCGTTGGGGATGCCGCCCTACATGCCGTTCCTGTCGCCCATCGTCGCGCTCGTCGCGTTCCGCCTCGCGCTCGGGGTGTGGCGCGTCGGCGTCCGGCATTACCAGAGCACCGGGACATGACGGCGCAACTATGATCGAAGTCCGAGAGCTGCGCAAGGAGTTTCGCGTCTACCGCCACCACCGCGGCGGCCTCGGCGCGCTCCGCAATCTGGTGACGCGAGAGTTCAGCGCGGTGCGAGCGGTCGACGGCGTTTCGTTTGACATAAACGACGGCGAGCTAGTCGGCTACCTCGGGCCGAACGGGGCGGGGAAGTCGACGACGCTGAAGATGCTCACCGGCATCCTGGTGCCCACGTCCGGGCACCTGCTCGTCGACGGCCGGGTGCCCTGGCAGCAGCGCCGCGAGCACGTTCACCACATCGGCGCAGTGTTCGGGCAGCGGACGGGGCTGTGGTGGGACCTGCCCGTGGTCGAGTCGATGGACCTGCTCAGGCACATTTACCGCGTGCCGGAGGAGCGCTACCGGCACAACATGGACCTTTTCGCGGACCTGCTGGGCCTGGGCGAGCTCCTGGACAAGCCCGTCCGCAGCCTCAGCCTGGGCCAGCGGATGCGCGCCGACCTTGCGGCCGCGCTGCTGCACGACCCGAAACTCCTGTTCCTCGACGAGCCGACCATCGGCCTGGACGTGGTGGCGAAGGAGCGCATCCGGCAGTTCATCCGCACGATCAATCGCGAGCGCGGGACGACGATCATCCTGACCACCCATGACCTGGGCGACGTCGAGAAGCTGTGCGAGCGGGTCATCATGATCGACCGGGGCAAGATCATGTACGACGGCCCGTTGGAGACGCTGCGCCGGCGGTTTGGCGAGGGCCGGGTGCTGGTGGTCGATTTCGACGCCTTGCCGGCCGACCTGTCGCTGCCCGGCGCAGAACTCATGCGGACCGAGGCGAACCGGGCCTGGCTGCGGGTGCGCGGGAATGGGGTTGAGAACGGCAGGAGCGTGGCCGAGGTGGTCGGTGGGCTGTTCCAGCGCTACCGGGTGCTCGACCTGTCGGTCCAGGAGCCGGAGATCGAAGAGGTCGTCCGGCGGATCTACGAAGGACACCTGCTGGCGTAAGGGGCAGCAACAGAATCGCCCCCGGCGGGTGACGCAGGGGGCGATTTTATCCTACAGGCGAGGCGGTTGGCGCTTACCGCCCCTGTCCCTGCAAATGCGCCTCCAGGAACCACAAGAACTTGTCCAGGTCCCGCGACACTTCGATCAGCAGGTCGTTGGTGTCCATGTCCTCCTGCTGCTCCGCCTGGTCCGCGGCCTCGCGGGTGCTTGCGGCGACGGCCGCGTAGCACTGCGCCAGCGCCTGCACGTTTGCGAGATCGTCGACGGCGTCCTGCGGGTAGTCCTGCAAACGGGATGAGGCGGCGGCCATGCGCGCGGTGCCCATTGCGAAGCCGCCCAATGCGGTCGCCCGCTCGGCGATGGCGTCGACGTGAGGCAGCAGCGCCGCGGCCAGCTCGTCGTACAGCTCGTGCAGCTGGTAGAAATTCGGCCCCTTGACGTTCCAGTGGGCCTGCTTGGTCTGGCTGAACAGGTCGAACGTGTCGGCCAACTGCTGATTGAGCAGCTGGATTACGGCCTGCCGGTTCTCCTCGGGGATGTTGATGCTCGTGCGGAAGGTCCGCTGCGCCATCTTCTCGCGCTGCGCGCCCCCGTCATTGCGGTTCTGGGTTTTGGCCTGGGCCATGTCATCACTCCTTCTCTCAGATACTTGGATCTACTTGGAGCAACGGAAAGGGGCGCGAGATTGTTCCGGTTTCGTGCGGGCGGAAACCGTTCAATTGACAACCCGCGCCGCGGCCGTTATCATTGCTTCGCTCTGCCAGGCACATCGGGAATCCCATTCGACAAAGAGGAGCGCCTCGTGGCTAAAGCTGAAATCGACGCGGGTATCTGCGGCTTCCATACGACCTGCATCGCGACCAGGAATGAGGACGGCACGATCCACCTGAACATCGAGAGCGACTGCAAGGCGGTGCTCAAGCTGGCGGAGCAGATCAAGGACGTGGAGCCGTTCAAAGAGGCATTCTGGCGCCGCGGCACGCCCACCCCCATTTATCAGCAGGCGCCCCAGTGCCTCTCGCACCCGGCGTGCCCGGTCCCATCCGGCATCATCAAGGCGATCGAGGTCGAGGCCGGCCTTGCGCTGCCAAAGGACGTGTCCATCCAGGTCACGGCATCGAACGAGTAACAAGAGCAATGGCGGACACCAACGTCACCGACATCCTTCTCGCCGGCCTGCGGCGGCAGCGCGAGCGGTACCCGAAGGAGCTGCACGACATCGAGGTGGCGCTCGCGGCCCTGGAGCTGCCGCGCGCCTTCCGCCTGATGGAAGCGCTGAAGGAACGGGGCCTGTGGCAGCCCACGCCCGGACGAAGCCGAGGCGCTCGAGGATTTCTGGTGGGAGTACGGGCAGTAGCGGCCCGACCGCGATGACGGGTCGAGCGAGCGCAGCGCTGCGCTCGTGAGAAGAAGAGCAAGTGAATTTTCAGCAGTTCGCCACCACGAGCTTTGGCACCCGGCTTTGGCTGTCGCTTGGCGCCGTCCCCCCGCGGCAGGGCTACGCGTTCGCCCGCTGGCTGACGCGCCAGCTCCACCGCCGCAAGCAGGGCGTCGTCTACCGGGTCCTCTACGACAACCAGCGGCATGTTCTCGGTCCCGGATGCGAGCCCGGAGGCGATTGACCTGGCCGTGGCGGCGGTGCTGAAGCACGCGGGCATGACGAACTACGACATGATCCGTGCGCTGCGCGGCGGCGAACAGGCCATCCTCGAATCAATTGACATGGGCGAGGAGTTCTGGCCGAACCTGGATGCCGCGCGCAGCCTGGGCCGGGGCGTGCTCATCTGCGGCGCGCATCTCAGCAATTTCAACCTCGGCTTTCTCTCCTTTGCCATCGGCGGCAACACGACGGTGCAGGCGTTGTCTGCCGCAATGCCGGCCGGCGGGTTCGACGTGCTCCATGACCTCCGCAACCGCGGCAGGCTCGAAGATACCCCGATCGACCCCGACTCGCTGCGGAAGGCCATAATCCGGCTGAAGGCGGGGGGCGTGGTTCTGACCGGCGTCGACTGGCCGGTGCCCGGGTCGGCGGACGGCACGCCCTTCTTCGGCGCGCCCTCGCTCCTCTCTTCGAGCTACATCCGGCTCGCGCTGGCGACCGACGCGGCGCTCGTGCCCCTTACCGCTCGCTGGGCGGCCGGCCGCGGCTACTATGCGATGACCTGGCCCCCGCTTGAGGTCGAACGGACTGGCGACCGCGCGTGCGACATCCAGCACAATTCGGCGCGCGTCCTGCAGGTCATCGAGCAGTGGATCCGCGAGACGCCGGACCAATGGCTGATGTATCACCCGGTGTGGCCCGAAGCCGCACCCGCGGCCTGAGTCACCCTGCGCCGGGCTGCCTGCCCAGTTCCTCCACCAGCCGCCGGACATCCAGCCCGCGCACCGCATCGAGCGCGACCTCGAGCGCGCCCTCGCCGCACAGCCCGTCCATGCCGGCCCGCTCGTACGCTTCCAGCGCAGCCTTCAAGCAGGCCGCGCGCACTGCTTCGGCAAGATGGTTCGCCTCGCCGGGTGTCATTTCTTGCATCTCGTTCTCCGCCTCCGATCCGGCGCCCCGCGCCTTCAGCAGCGTACTGTAAGTGCCGGCGCGCGTCCGTTGCGGTGCAGACACTCCGGCGTTATAATCTCCCTTTGTTTGCAGAATCCAATGTGAAGGAGCAGGACCGTGACCGAAGCAAAGGCGAAAGCCATCCACTATACCGACGTCCCCGCGCAGACATTCGGCGACGAAGCGCCGGGCGTCACCATCCGGTGGGTTATCGACGAGAAGAACGACGGCGCGCCGAACTACGCGCTGCGGATCATCGAGGTGCAGCCCGGCGGGCACACCCCGAAGCACACGCACCCCTTCGAGCACGAGAACTACGTGGTGGAGGGCCAGGGTCGTGTGCTGCTCGGCGATGAGTGGCGCGAGGTGGGCGTGGGCAGCGTGGTTTTCGTGCCCGCGGACCTGCTCCACACCTACGAGAACACGGGCGACACCCCTTTCCGCTTCCTCTGTGGCATCCCGACATCCCGCCACATCAACCAGGGGGCCTGCTAGGGCCCGCGCCGCGGAGGACGTGTAAGTATGGCGACCGTGCAAACCCCTGCGTGGGTCAGGGATGCGATCTTCTACCAGATCTTCCCCGATCGTTTTGCGAAGTCGAGCCGGGTGCAGAAGGCGAACAACCTCCAGGAGTGGGGCGCGCCGCCGACCGGGCATGCCTACCAGGGCGGCGACCTGCTGGGCGTCGCGGAGCACCTGGACTACCTCGCGGACCTGGGCGTCAACGCGATCTATTTCAACCCGGTCTTTCAGTCCGGCTCGAACCATCGCTACCACACGCACGATTACTTCCAGGTCGACCCGATGCTCGGCGGAAACGGGGCGTTGCGCGAGCTGCTCGATGCGGCGCACGCCCGGAACATCCGGGTGGTGCTCGACGGCGTGTTCAACCACGCCAGCCGGGGCTTCTTACAGTTCCACGACATCCTGGAGAACGGCGCGGAATCCGCGTACATCGACTGGTTCACCGTCCACGAGTGGCCCTTGCGGCCCTACAGCGGCAAGAACCCGGGCTATGCGGCGTGGTGGAACAACCCGGCCCTGCCCAAGCTGAACATTAACACCCAGGCCGTCCGTGACTTCATCTTCGACGTCGCGCGCCATTGGGTGGAGTTCGGTATCGACGGCTGGCGGCTGGACGTGCCGACCGAGATCGACGACGACGCGTTCTGGCGCCAGTTCCGCCAGGTCGTCAAGACGGCGAACCCGGAAGCCTACATCGTGGGCGAAATCTGGGGCGACGCGCAGCGCTGGCTTATGGGCGACCAGTACGATGCGGTGATGAACTACGGCATCGCGCGGGCTGCGCTCGGGCTGTTCGGCCGCGAGACGTTCGATCGCGAGTATCACCCCGGCGGTTTCCGGCTCGTCCCGCTCGGCGCGCGCGCGCTTCGCGCACGAGGTCCAGCGCCTGATGGACGTGTACCCGTGGGAGATCGTCCAGGCGCAGTTCAACCTGCTCGACAGCCACGACACGGCCCGGTTCATCAACCAGGCGAAGGGGCATTGGGAGACCTTGCAGCAGTCGCTGCTGTTCCTGATGACGATCCCGGGCGCGCCGTGCCTGTATTACGGCACGGAGATCGGCATGACCGGCGGCCCCGACCCGGACTGCCGCCGCGCGTTCCCCTGGCACGATCGGGCGTCGTGGAACCTGGACCTGCTAGACTACACCAAGCGGGCCATCCGCCTGCGTAAGGAACACCCCGCACTGCGGCGGGGCAAGTACGTCGCCGTCTACGCGCACGAGGACATCCTCGCATTCGCACGCCACGCGGAAGAAGAGAATGCCCTGGTGCTGTTCAATGCGGGGCCCGAGCCGCGGGCGGTGACCCTGGACGTGGAAGACGTGCTGCCCGACGGCACGCTGACGGACGTGTGGGCGGGGCTGCACTGTCGGGTGTCAAAGGGGACCCTGCGCCACCTGGAGCTGCCGGCGCAAAGCGGGGCGGTGTTCGTTGCCGGGACCAGTAGGACTCGTGATGGCAATGAGGCGTGATGAGGGCGCAGGAATGCGTGACGGTGACCTGGCATCGCTCGATGGACTGATCCAGCACCGCTTCGCCGATCTGCCAGAGGTGCGCCTCCACCTCGTAGAGGCGGGCGCTGGGCCCCTTGTAGTGCTGCTGCATGGCTTTCCCGAGGCCTGGTTTGCGTGGCAGCACCAAATTTCTGCGCTGGCCGCGGCAGGCTACCGAGTCCTCGCGCCCGACATGCGCGGCTACAATCTCTCGGGCAAACCTAAGGGATTGGACGTGTACCGTATCGAGCACCTGGTAAACGACGTCGCCGACCTCATCCGCTGGGCCGGGGCCGAGCGCGCCTCTGTCGTCGGGCATGACTGGGGTGCGAACGTTGCGTGGCACTTTGCCATGCGGCATGGCGAGATGCTGAACCGCCTCGCCATCCTGAACGTGCCCCACCCTTCGCTCGTGCCGCGCGCCTTCAGTAAGCCGCGGCAATTGCTCAGAAGCTCCTACATGTTCTTCTTTCAGCTGCCCTGGCTGCCCGAGCGGGCGTTCCTGGCGCGCGATGCGGCTGCGCTGCGGAAGGTCCTGGCCCGGGATCCGGTGCAAAAGAGCGCTTTCACCCAGGTAGATATCGAGCGCTATGTCGCTGCGGTGAAGCAGCCGGGAGCACTAACCGGGGGAATGAACTACTACCGTGCGGCGTTCCGGCAAGCCAGGGAGCAGGCCCGGGTCCGGGTCATTACCGCGCCCGTACTGGTGATCTGGGGCGACCAGGATCGCTTCATCGGTAAGGAGTTTGCGGACCCTCCCGGGATTTCGTCCCGAATGCCCGTGTCGAGCGTCTTCCCGACGCATCCCATTGGGTGCAGAACGACCGGCCGGAGCGCGTCAACCGGCTGCTGCTAGACTTCCTGAGCCAGGCATAAAGAGACCTCCGGGGTTGCGTGACGAGGTAACGCAATCTCGGAGGTCCGCGCGTCCCACGCGTAGCCTTCTTATCCCATCCGCTCGGCTTCCTGGTTCACGACGACCGACTTCACCATCAGCCGCCGCGTCCCCGCCGGCACCTGCCACTCGAACCGGTCTCCCGCCCGAAAGCCGAGCATGGCCGTGCCGACCGGCGCCAGGACCGACACGCGGATGTGGGTGATGTCCGCCTCGCCGGGAAACACCAGCTCGCAAACGATCTCCTCGCCGGTGTCCTCGTCTACCAGGTGCGCCTCCGAGTGCATCTGGACCACGTCGGACGGCATGTGGCCGTCCGGGACCAGGATGGCCCGGTCCAGCTCTGCCTCCAAGTCCTTCAACTCCATCGCTTTGCGCGGATCGCCGCGCTTGGCGTCCTCGATCAACTCCCGCAAGCGTTCCATATCGGACGCCGTGATCCGAATCTCACGGTTGGTCATGTTCCATTCCTCCCGATTGTCGACACAATAATAACCAGCGTAGCGTACCTTAACAGAATGACGCGGACATGAGCCGCGAATGACAAACCGATGACAACGGCGGCCCTTCGCCCGGCCGCGCGAGAGCGTCACGAACACGTTACGCCGGTGTCACCGGTCGTTCATCCTCATCGGTTACCATGGGGCATATCGAATGCGGGAAAGGAAATGCGAGGTGAAACATCAGGATAATCGTTCACGGCTGACAGACCCGAAGTACTGCGTCGAGCAGGCGCAGCGCTTGTTGATACCCGTTACCGAGGAGAACTGGGAGCGGGTCAGCGAGGATGCTGACGTGCTTAACGTCTTGCAGGCCGCGGTGACCCACCTGGTCTACGCCGACGCGGAGCGGGAGCAGTTCCAGGACCAGCTGCTCCAGACAGTCTTTACGGCCTACCTGATGGGCCGGGAGGCTGAAGCAGGCGATTGGCCCGCCGGCAAGGTTGCCGCGAGTACGGTCCCCGAGGCCTTTGCAGCCCTCATCGAAAGCCTGGACCTCTCAGGCGCTCGACCGCTGACACAATGGGCAGCACGACGATGAACGTGCTGCCCTCTCCCAGCCGGCTCTCCACCCGCACGCTGCCCCCGTGCGCCTCGGCCACTTGCTTGACGATGGGCAGCCCCAAGCCGGTGCTGCTCTGGTCGCGGTGCGGGCCCAGTCGACCCGGTAGAACCGCTCGAACAGCCGCGGGATGTGCTCGGCCGGGATGCCGATACCGGTGTCCGTAACCGTTAGCTTCACGGTCTGCTCGGCTGCCTGCGAGCAGAGAATCACGCTGCCGCCCGCATTGGTGTAGCGCAGCGCGTTTTCGACGAGGTTCCACAGCATCTGCGCCAGCCGGTCACGGTCTCCCAGGACGATGCCCGGCTCGTTGCACTCGAGCACCAGTTCGTGCGCGCCTGCATCGACGGTCGTGGCCCGCTGCCACACCTCGGCAACGACGTCCTCGATCGCCACGGGCTGCGACTGGAGCCGGTCGTGCGCGTCCTCTTCGGCGAGGAAGAGCAGGTCCGCGATCAAGCGGGCCATCCGCTCGGCTTCCTCGGCCGCCTCGCGCGTGGCCGCCCGGCGCTCCTCCGGCGGCAGCTCCATCTGCAGCAGGTCGAGGTTCCCGCGGATGACCATCAGCGGCCCCCGCAGCTCGTGGGATGCGTCGGCGAGGAACTGCCGCTGCCGCCGTACGTTCTGATCGAGCCGCGCGAGGATGGCATTGAACGCTTCGGCAAGGGCGCGGAGGTCCTTGCTCTGGGGACCGGGGATCAGGGGGTCGGGACTGCCTGTGCCGGCCGCGCCGCCGCTCATGGGCCAGCCTCCCGCAGGGAATAGCCCACCCCGCGCACCGCCTGGACGAGGCGGGGCTCGCCGCCCGCTTCCAGCTTCTCCCGCAGCCGCATCACGAGCACGTCGATCACGTTCGAGCCGCCGAGGAAGTCGGAGCCCCACACGGCCGCGAAGATCTGGTCGCGCGACAGCACCTGCCGCGGGTGCCTCAGCAAGTACTCGAGCAGGTCGAACTCGCGGGTGGTGAGGTCCACGCTGCGGTCGCCCCGGAACACTTCGCGCGTCGCCGGATCGAGCGCCAAGTCGGCGAAGCGCAGGACGTCGTCATCCAGCGGCCGCGCCCGGCGCAGCAGTGCGCGAATCCGGGCGAGCAGCTCGTCAAACGCAAAGGGCTTGACCAAGTAGTCGTCAGCGCCCGCGTCGAGGCCCGACACCCGGTCGGCGACCCGGTCGCGGGCCGTGAGCATGAGGATGGGGAGGTTGGGCTCGCCCCCCCGCAGCCGGCGGCATACCTCGATGCCGTCGATGCCGGGCAGCATGACGTCGAGCACGACCAGGTCCGGGCGGCCGGTCGCGGACGACCGCCAGCGCCTGCTCCCCATCCTCTGCGACTTCAACCCCATAGCCGGCAAAGGCCAGTCCCCGCCGCATGAGGCTCAGGATCTTGGGGTCATCGTCCACCGCCAGGATACGTGGTGCAGCCATGATCATCCCATCCGCAATCTCGGTGCTAATGAGCATTATACCATCCTGCGGATGCGGCCCCTGGCTGCCGGTCATGCGTTACGCCCCGAAGATCTCGGCCTGGCTGGTCGTGCGGTTCACTGCGGCGAAGCAGTCGGGGCACAGCTTTCGCACGTTGCTCTCGCGCAGGCCCGTGAAGACGCGCGGTCGGCCGCACACGCTCGTGCCGTCGATGAAGAAGTGATGCGCCGCGCCGCCCGCGCCCGCGCGCCCACTCCCCAGCCCGCACCTGGTCCATCGACAGCTTGGCAACCGTGCGTTCCCGCTTATTCCCGGTCTTGGCATCCCGTTTCTTGATCCCGTATTCCACGATATTCTCCCTTGCGAAAAATGTCTGGCGGCGCGTGCCGCGTCGAGACATCATGCCATCCGCAAGTGACGGGAGAATGACAGGGGCGTAACGATTCGATGAGGGGTTGGGTGGGATAAAACAAGACCTGACACCCGAATTTTGCGCAAAATTCGGGTGTCAGGTCCGGGCACAATCACGCCTTCGCCAGCACCTCCCACTTCTCCTCGAAGTGGAGGCCCAGCGCCTCGAGCTCCTTCAGCACCGGCTCGTAAATCTCCGGCATCATCGGCGCGACGACGCCGGTCAGGTCGATCTTGTCCTCCAGGATCAGCCGCACGCCGATCGCCGCGGGCAGGCCCACCGTCCGCGCCATGGACGTGTACCCGTGCGGGATGCCAAAGTCGATCATGGTCGAGCTGATCTTCTCGATCCGGTCCGGATACTCGGCCTCGAACTGGTGGCGCAGGATGAGCAGGTCGCGCTCGCCCGGCGCGTAGACCATCTTCTCGAGCATCACCGCGCAGAGGATGTCGATTGGCGCCTTCTGCCCCGCGGGCAGCGGCTCGTCCGAGAACACGCCGAGCCACTCCAGGTCGGTCACCGGCTTCGCGTTCACGTCCAAGCCCCAGCTTCGCCGCCAGGTCCTCTTTCAAGTCGCCATTTCCCCCAACCAGCTTCCGCGTGAACTCGGCCCAGGTCAGCCCCGCCAGGTCGTCGCGCGGCGCCTCGTCCAGCAGCCCGAGGTCCGAAATCTTGCTGAGCGTGGTACACCAGCCGAGGTTACGCAGCGTCCCGCGGAACATCGTCTGGCTGCCCTGGATGCCGTACGCGTCCATGTAGGGCATGGAGTCGCGGTTCGGGTAGCCCTCGTACTCGATGACCTGGCCCTCGACCTCGATGGGCAGGGTCCGGAAGTAGTTGAAGAGCGTTCCGGCCACGATGTCGACCTCTTCGCCCTCCCACCGGTAATGCGCGGGGTTCTTGCCCGCCAGCAGCACGCCCCGCGGCGCCCACGAGAACTTATAGCCGAACGGGTTGGTGTTGGCCTCCGGCGCCGGCAGCCCGCCGCACCACGAGACGAACTTCGTGATCTTGCCGCCCTCGCCCTGCACCTTGTCGATCACCCGCATCGCGGTCATGTGGTCGATGCCCGGGTCCACGCCGATCTCGTTGAGCAGGATGACGCCCGCGTTCTTCGCGTCCTGGTCCAGCTCGGCCATCGGCTGCTTGATGTAGCTCGTCGTGACCATGTGGACGCCGTGCTTCACGCACAGCCTCGCGACCACGGGGTGGTACACGTAGGGCAGCAGGCTCACGGCCAGGTCGTGATGCCGGATGATCTCCTCCATCGCGGCGTGGTCGTCCGAGTTGACCGCGACCGCGCGGCCGTTGGGATGCCCCTTGACCAGCTCCTCGGCCTTGCTCACCGTGCGGCTCGCCACGGTCACCTCGAACCCGTGATCCAGCAGGTACTCCACGTGCGCGCCGGCGACCATGCCCGCGCCGAAAACCACAACCTTCTTCATTGATTCCTCCATAAACACCGGTGGCGGCCCGGTTCTCTACGCCAGATATTGCTGCAGATACCGGAAATCGGGGGTCAGCTCGCCGCGATGGACGATGACCGCCCGCTTGATCGGGGCCGGCAGCCTGAGCTCCTCGAACGGGGCGCTGAAATCCGCGTCGACGATCGCCGGGATGTAGTCCTTCAGCACCCGGCCGAAGTCTTCCGACGCATCGCGGGGCAGCTCGCTCGGCAGGATGTCCACGGCCATCACCACCGGGCCTTGGCCCTCGTAGCCGTCACGCGCCTCCCGCGTCAGGGGATCGTAGACAAAGCACGGCTCGTCCGGCTCGGTCGATTTCATCGTACACTCGATCGAGCCTTCGATGTCGCACGAGACGTCGCCGATGACCTTCAGCCGCGGCTGCTCCGCCTTCTCCCACAGCTTCTGAAGCGCGTCCTTCGTCACGAGGCGCGGGTAGCGCGCGTCCCAGTAGATGCCGTTGACGATCACGGAGAGGTAGGGGAGCGCCTTCTCGAAGATGGGGCGGTAGTTGCCCGGGCATTCGTAATACTTCCGGCAGTCGAATTCGCCTTCGAGCGGCTCGACGATGTGCTCTTCCCTGAATGTGGTCGCGTAGACGACGAAGCGGGAGGCGCCCGGGCCGTCGACGATGTCGCTCAACGCCGGCGGCTGGATGATCTCCACGGGCAGGAGGTCGAGGATCTCCCACGCGCCCCGCGCGACGTTGCCGTAGCCGGTGACGCCGATTGCCAGCGGCGCGGCCTGCGCGGGCAGGCCCTTGCTCCGGATGAGCTCGCCCGCGGCCGCGACCGCCGCCTTGGCCTCCGCCAGATCGTGATACTCGTACGTGTGGCCGATCATTTCAAACGGATTGGGGATGCCTTCCCATCGCAGCCGCTTGCCCAGCGCGTGGAGCGTCTCGATCGCGCCCGCCAGCCCCGCGTGGCGCCCGAAGAAGATCAGCCGGCGGCCCTGGTCGTCGATCACCTTCTCGTAATCGATAAGCGTGCATCCCAGCTCCATCAGGCGCCGCAGCATGGGCATGTTATACGCCTGCCCCTTGATGACGTGGCTGAAGAACATGTACGCGCCGCCGGGGCGGAAGAAGGTCGGGGGGATTTCCTTCACTGCAAAGACGATCGGGCATTCGGCGAGGTCCTCCTGGACCGTCGCGCCGCTCGCCTCGAATTCGTCTTCGCTGAATACCCGGATTGGGGAAGGTTGGACGAAGATTTCGATCCCGTGCTCGTCCCGCAGGTACGCGCGTGACCGTGGGCGTCACCGGCACCCGACGCTCCCAGCGGCTGCGATCTTCGCGACGAACACCAATACGCTTCACAGGCATGCCATCCTCCTCGATGGTTTGGTACGGGAGATTGTATCACGCCGGGCGGGAGAGTTGGAAAATGAGTGGGTGATTGGCTTTGCGGGGATGAGGGGATGTGGGGATATGGCCGTGTTGAGGGGATACCAGTTTGAGACGAACTGATTAACTCGTGGCGCAAAAACGGCCGGCTTCACGTTCATCCATGTGAACAGGATCACTTACTTCTCGGGGAGACGTTGAGCAACTGGAGGGTGACATGGCAAAGGTCTACGCGCTCGGGATTGTGACCGTTGTCGTTCTTCTGTCCGGCCTGATCGCATCAGGCGCACCGCTCGCCGCCTCAGCGCCCGGGCAAGGAGACATCGTCCGGGGCCGGGCCGTCTTCGAACAAGTCTCCGTCAACGGCACCCCCGGCTGCATCACCTGTCACTCGCTCGAACCGGGCGTCACGGTCGTGGGGCCTTCGCTGGCGGGCGTGGGGACCCGGGCCCGCTCCCTGCTCCACTCGCCGGACTACAAGGGCCTGGCGGCCACGCCGGAGGAACTTTTCCGCGAAGCGATCCTCGCCCGCGACTGCAAGCTGTGGGGTGAGGGCAACCGGCACGCGATCATCCCCGAGTGGGACGGCGTGTTCCAGCGGCAGGAGCTGCTGGACCTCACGACATTCCTTGCGAGCCTGAAGTAATTTCGAGATGCAGGAGCGCGGCAGCTTCCTGCAAGTCCGGGAAAGCGAAACCTTCGCCGAACCGCCCGTAGACCTCGGCCAGGCAGGCACGCGCTTGGTGCAGTTCCGCCCTGTGTGCCTCGCCCTGTCGCCCGCGCAGCCGCACCAGGCTCATGGCCGCGCGCAGCTCCCACCCGAGCGCGCGCTTCTCCTTGGCGAGCGTCATGCAGCGGTTGAAACACCCGACTCCCTCCGCTGCCGCTGCAATGCCGTCGCGCGCCAGCAGGAGCTCGCCCTTAAGACGATAGATCTCAGGCTCGTAGGCCAGGCCGAGGGCGGCCTTGTCCGGGCCGAGGACAGCATCGACCGCCGCCAGCCCGGCGGCTAGCAGGTTGGGACGCCCGCTGCCGGCGTCCGCGGCCAGGCACGTCTCCGCCAGGATGGCCACCAGGCAGCGTGTGCCGGACGCCATCCCTGTCGCCTGCCATCCCTCGATCGCTCGCTGCATCCGCTCGACCCCGGCAACCGCGTCCCCGGCTTCAGCTGCCAGCCAGCCCAGGAATACCTCGGCGTAAACCCGCCACATGTCAAAGCCTTCCTGCAGGCAGAGCTGCCGGCACTGCTCCGTCAGCGCCGCCAGGGTCCGTTGCTCGCTCCGAAGGAGGAACAGCACCGGGGCAGACATCGCTGTCGCCATCGCGGTGGCCGTGCGCGTCCCCCTGCTCGCCCGCAGCCGCCACCGCCTGGCTGCTGCGCGCCAGGGCTTTATCCCAGTGCCCGAGGAGCCACTGATTCAGAGCGGAGAAGGCAAGTGCGGCAGGCCCGAGATCGAAGCCGATGGCCGCGCGCACCTCGGTCGAGCGTTGGGGTGTAAGCCAGCCAAGGATGCGGTCGAAATGCGACTCCGATACTTGTGGGTCCAGCGCGATCATCAGCATGCTGCCGAAATGCCAGTGCCCGAGGATCACGAACAACTCCTCACCCACTTCGGCCGCCTGCCGGCGCAGTTCTTCCGCCAACCGGAGGCCGGTTTGCATGTCGCCCCGTGCAAATAGCTGTTCCGCCTCCGCCGAGAGCATCGTGAGCTGCAGCCGGCCCAGCGCCTCACCCCCAGGTGCTTTCACGCCGCCCGCCTCAGCAGCGCGCGCCAGCGCGCTTTGCACGCCGGCGCTGCCTATCCCCTCCAGGTTGCGTTCGGGACCCAGCCGCGCCACCTCCAGCAGGCGCCGGATTTCCGTGCGCTCGGCGGCCGGAGGTTCGTCCGCCAGCAGCGCCAATCCCTGATCGAAGCGGGCGAGAGCCTCCCGGTAGGCGGCGACGCGCATGGCCTGGTGGCCGGCGTCGTGCAGTGCGCGGGCGGCCTGCAGCGGCAAGCCCCCGGCCTCGTAGTGCCAAGCCAATCGGGCGGCAAGACGTTCGCGCTCGGCTCGGTCCGCGCCGATCTGCCGGTCCAGGCTGTCCGCTACCGCTGCGTGCATCTGCGCTCGTTCCACCGGGTCGAGCTGGCTGTAGAGGTACTTCTGAAACAGGTGATGCGCGAAGCGATACATGGAGCGGCGTGCGCCGCCGGTGCGCTGCAACCCCTCGGGACGCACCAGGTGATGTTGGCGGGCCAGGCTGCCGCTGAGCGTGGCGAGTACGACCGCGACCGGCATCCCGGTCAGCTCCGCCGCGATTTCGCCGCTGAAGTCGTCGCCCTGCACGCAGGCAGCCGACAGGATCGCACGCTCGGCCTCGGACAAGTGGTCGACGCGTTCTGCGATGGCTCCTTCGACGCGCACGGGCAGCTTGCCCCAGTCCAACGATCCGGCCGCGACCCAACGCCCCGCCTCGTCTTTATGAATTGCCCCGCGTTGCTTCAGGTTGCGAAGCAGCTCGACGGTGAAAAGGGCATGCCCGTTTGTCTGGGCGTACAGCGCGTCGCGAAACGGTGCGCCCAGCCTGTTGGGCTCCGCATCGACGTACGCTTCGATAAATGCCCGGCCGTCGGCTTGGTCCAGCTCGATCACGATCTCGCCGTCCGCACGCCGCAGGCTGTTGATTGCGTTTACAAGCGGGTGGCAGGCCACTTCGCCCGACGCCGGGTCGCGCCGGCCCTGGCTGACTGCGGTCGAGCGGTAAGCGCCGAGAATGAGTATTCCGCAACCCGCCGCAGCATGGGGCGCGGGATGCCGGTGGTGCAGCCCATGGCTCACGTGCGAGACGAAGGTGGCAGTGGCATCGTCCACCCATTGGAGGTCGTCGAAGAGCAGGAGCAGCGGTCGCTCCCGCGCGATCGCCGCCAGGGTGCGGGTCAGCTGGTCGAAGAGCGCGCCCTGCGACAGAACTTTCCCGGTGGAAGCGCCACCGTGGCTGTGGGGACCGTCAGCCGCGAGGTCGGGCCGCGGCGCGGCGGTCGGTGCGTTGGAGGTCGGAGGCTCGCCGCCGCGCCGGCGAGCAATTGACGCTGCCGGGATCAGCGTGCCGGCGAGATCCGGGCCAGACTCCGCAAGGGCTGCCAGGGCGAGTCCGGTAGAGCGCCGGAGGCGATCCGCCTGCTCGGGGCCGGGCAGCCGCCAGGCCAGCTCGTCCGCAAGGTCGCCGAAGAGCATTTCAGCGAGCCTTCGCAGAGGCGCGAGAGGGTCGAGGTGGCCGCCCGGGCTGCACCGTGCGCCCGCGACAAGCAAGCCCGGATGCTCCGCCATGGCCGATACGGCGAAGGCTTCGAGCAAGCAAGTCTTGCCGCTGCCTGGGTCCCCGCCCACGAACGCCACCGTTGGCTCGCCGCCCAGGGCAGCCTGGAGATGGCCGCCAAGCCGCCCCAGCTCATCCTCGCGCGCGACCAGGACGGAGAGGGGAGCAAATCTATCCGGCTCGGGGGGTGGTAGGGGCAGCGGCCCCCCGTGTGGGAGGCGCGGCGTGCCCGGAGCGGGCGGGACGAGTCGTCCGTCTCGAATTTGGGCGTGCAGCTCCCGCGTGCTCGCTGCCGGCTCGACGTCCAGTTCGGCTCGTAAGGCGCGGCAGCACGCCTCGTATTGGCGCAGCGCTTCGACCCGCCGTCCGGCCAGGGCCAGGCCGCGGATGCAGCGCCGGTGCGCCTCCTCCAGCCACGGCTCGAGCTGGAGCTGGAGGCGGGCGGCTGCCACCGCCCCCTCGTAGTCCCCCGCGCTCTCATAGGCGGCGTTCTGTCCGCTGAGGATTTCGATCGTCAGCCGGTGGTAATGCTCCTGCCGGTTCAGCACCCACGCCTGAAATGCCTCGCTCTCGGGCACGGAGAAGCCCGCGAGGAAGTCGCCGCAGAACGCCTCAGGCAGGAGTTGCACCGGACGATCGGACCTCGCCGGCCGTCCAGCCGCCCGGTCGTCACGGGCAAGGGCTTCCAGCGCCGCAACATCGAGGCTGAAGTCGCCCGCTGCATTGAACTGAACGTCGGTGGCGGTGACGAAGAGGAAGGGAGCGGCGCCGTGACGGGTTGCGGCGCTGTCGCCGAGTGATTGGCGAACCCTGTAGAGCGCCTGGCGGAGGCTGTTGCGTGCGATGGAATCGGGCCGCTCGGGCCAGAGAAGCGCCGCCAGCGTCTCGCGGCGGTGCGGCCGGTCCGCCTCCACGATGAGGTAGGCGAGCAGCGCCCGCGCCTTGTCGGTCTCGAAACCGTAGACAAGCTCACCGTCGAGTTCGACTCTGAATCCACCGAGTAGCCGCACGACGAGCCGTGGCATGGGGGACGCTCCTTGGAGGACGCTCGCGGAACCATTATATCAGATTCTACGGCCCTTGCGACAACGCGTGTGTGAAATCAACGATTACTGGTAACGGATCCTTAGCGATAGTGTGTTATTCGAAGGCAACGCACACATCCGGCTGCTCGTGGAGGTGCATATGGCGTTAGCCCCGGTCCGAACGGGAAGACAGGCCGCCGCGCCGGCGTACCGGTGCTTCCTCGTCCGGTGCCGGCTCGAGGAAGGCGCCGGTCCCAATGGCGAGCCCTCCTGGCGCTTCACCGTCCAACAGGTCCGTTCCGGCGCCGCCCGGCGCTCGTTTACCTCGCTATCCGACGTCGCGACCCACCTGGAGGCCGAGCTTGCGGCCTGCGGCGGGTACGCCGACCGCACACCTCACGACGTTTCTTCCGGTTGATTTCGCTGCACGGCACGAAGAGGTAGCCCATGAACCGCCAGAAGTTCCCCGCCCGTTGGCTCACACACGTTGGCCTGTTCGTCGGATTGGCCCTGCTGGCCGTCGCCCTGCTCGTCGGGAGCGTAGCCGTCTCGTCCGCGGCAGCGCAGACGCGGGCCGCGCCCCCGGCCGCGCCCGCGCAACCCGGCGGCGCGCCGGAAATCGCGCCGGCCTCCTCAGCCCCGGGCGACCCAGCCGCGGCCGTCCGCTACGCCTGGCAGCGGGCCAGCGACCTGGGCGTCTACCACTTCGCCACCCGGCTGGTGGAAACGAGCTATCCCGGTGGGTCGCCCTCCCACATTGACAGCAGGGCTAATGAACACGAGGTGCGCCTGGAAGGCGAGGCGGAATTGCCCGCGCGCGAGCTCACGATGCGCCTTTGGACGGGCAGTGACGACACGGCCGGCGCTGCAGAGTTGCTCCTGGATGGCGACAAGGCCTACGCCCGGCGTTCGGGCGGCGCATGGCAGGCGGTGGAGGACATCGGCGGCAGCTTCGCCCCCGACTCTGACCTCCTGAGCTACCTCGCCGGGATCAAGAATGTGGCGCGACTGGGGACCGAAACCCGATCGCTGCCCGCGGGCGGTGGGGTGACCTTCACCCGCTACACGTTCGACATGGACGGGCCTGCCCTCGCGAAGTACATGCGCTGACCGGCTCGAGGCGGTGCTCACCGAGCAGGGCAAGCTGCCGCTGGGAGTCACGCTCTCGATCTCCGAGCAATACCGGAAACTGACCGGTCAGGGTGAGGTGTGGCTCGACGAGGCGGGGCTGCCGCTCCGCCTGGCGATTCACCTGGTCTATCCCGCGGGCCAGAACGGCGCGCACTCCGAGGCAGACCTGCAGACTGATTTCTCGGGCTACCCCGAGCAGGCTTCGGTCCCGCAGTTCTCGAAAGATCCGGCCGCCTGGGCAGCAAGCGTGGCTTCTCCGTCCGCAATCAGGGAGGTTTCGGCCGCCGGACGCTGGCTGCTGATGTTCGCCGGCTGCCTGGCGCTGGCCGTGCTCGTGGTCGCGTGCCGGCGCTCGCGGCGGGTGTACGCCGCCACCGCGATCGCCGTCATCGCAGCCATGACCGTGGTGCCCCTGATGCAGAATGCGCAGGCTGCAGCTTACCTGGGAGAGCAGGCGCAACAGCAGGCGCTCGCCGCGGCGAGCCAAGCCGCCGAGCAAAAGTCCCAGCAGGCCGCGAGCGGGCAGGCAAGCTGGGACCCGCACCGTGACCCACTCACCGCTGCGCCCCCAGACGTAACCGCTGCGCTGCCGCCTGTTCAGGAGCCTCTCCCGGAAGCCGTCACGACGCTTGTCTCCGGTTCCTCGGCCTGCGACGACCAGCAGACGGCCGACGCGGATAAGGACGGCCTGACGGACTACCAGGAATGCCTCTACGGCACGAGCACCAGCACGGATGACCCGGACAAGGATGGGGTGGCCGTGGGCTTTGATACGGATGCGGACGGCCTGAGCGACGGCCAGGAAGTGAACTACCTGGGCACCGATCCGACGCTGGCCGACACCGACGGCGACACGATCGCCGACACGGTGGAGGTGCAGGGCTTCGTCTATCCGACAAGCGGCCGGCACTGGTACCTCGACCCACGCAGCACGGACACGAACGGCGACGGCAAGGCCGACGGCATCGAGTGCCCTCCGCTCGCCCGGGGCGACATGTCGGCGACCGCCATCTCCGCGGAGTGCGACGCGGACGGCGATGGTGCGCCGAACGTTTTCGAGAGCGATAACGACAAGGACGGCGTCCCGGACAAGGTGGACCTGTCCCCGAACGAGCTGGTCGACCGCAGCGGAGTCCGCACGAACGGGAAGCCCGGAGCTTCCGCCTTCGACCGCGGAGCACCCGTTCGCCCTCACCCTGGCGAGCCTGCAGCAAAACTGGCCGGTCCTGCTGGATGTGCAGCTGCGACCCGAGAACGAAAAGCACCTGACGTACGCCCTCAACGTGCTCGACTGGCCGAAGGACGACAGCAAGGGGCAGGTCGAGCGCGTCAAGGACACCACCTGGGCCACCACTGATAGCACTGAGATCGACCAGGAAACCGATCCGGCCGGCGACTACGGAGACATGCGCCTCGTGCCGATGCTGCAGATCGAGATGAAGGGGTCGAGCCTGCCCCTCAAGCTGACCATGCCGGCTATCACGGACACCGTGGGCAGCGGCACGGCTGTTTCGGCCACGGTGAGTTTCGAGCCAGGACGCGGCCGCCACCAGCACAACCCACATCAAGTTCGATTTCGAGGCCGCGGGGACCTACAGCGCGGCGATCTACGGCAAGCCGTGCCCCGGGAGCGGCACCGCGGTCTGGAGCCAGGCCGGGCTCACCGGCGGGAACTCCGTAGCGCCGCGTGGGGACGACCGACGACGGCTGGCTGACCGGCGTCGCGGACGACGAACACGCCCTTGTCATCTCCAACGGTGCGACGTCCGCCTGTTCCAACATCCCCAACATCGTCAACGGCCCGTACGCCAACAAGATGGTCGACGGTGCGGTGCTGTCGCCCTACGGCATCGGTGTGCGCGAGCTGAACGGCGACGCCAACACCCCGGTCGTCGCGTACGTGCCGCTCAGCACAGTAGGCGACGACACGACGGGCGGCCGCACCGCCTTCTCGGCGCACATGCCCTACTGGACCGGCGGTGGAAGTTCCTGGGCCGAAAGCCAGCAGATGACCGTTAGCTGGGCGGTACAATCCCTGACCGACTCGTGCGAAATGGGCGACTTCCCAACCTCGCTCGAGGAGTACCGGAAACAGCAGAACAACGACGAACTCACGCAGGAAGACTACAACGAGGCGCTCGACGAGCACTGCCTGGAGCACCGCTCGACCGACGAGCTGCAGGTCGTGCAGACGTACGACGAGCCGTTCCACATCACCGGCCTGAAGGTAACCGAAGATCACGGGCTTGACGTGGCGGCAGCCTACCCGAACCCGGCCCGGGCCTACGACGAGGACCCGCTGTGGCAGCTTGCCTGGGGCCTGGGGCAGAACTGGCTTAACGGCCGGGACTGCGAGGATGATGCCACCATCAAGGCCACTTCCACCACGGACGCCTGCGACCACAACGACGGCCTGCGCGACCTGGCGGTCGCCGGCACGGTCTATCGCCAGGATTCGCCCGGCACTCGTATCGGCAACTCGACCATCTACGACCGCTGGGGCACGGACGGGTCCGCGTGGGCCGGTTCGCCGGCCCTCTGGAACATCACGCCCGGCTCGCTCGCCGTGGAAACCCACCGCTACGACACCTCGGACTACATGGCTTACATCTCCAGCAAGGTGACGCCCGGCATCCTGGCCCAGTATGACCAGCAGGCCGCCGCAGACTCGAGCCTCGCTCCCACGATCCTGTTCGCGCGCGAGCAGCGTTACCGGGCGGCTGGTATCGAAGCAAGTGCCGCAAGCAGCGGCGTGCTGACGGTGAGCCTCAACAGCACCAGCTATCCGGAGCAGACGCTCGCGTCCATGAGCTGGGCGCCTTACCGCTACAACCAGCCGAACAACCCCGACGGCAAGCGGGCCGGTTGGGAAGCGTATCCCATGGACGAGTACTACGCCACGCTTGACGAGAACCTCCAGGACTATTTCGAACAGTACATGGTCGATCAGAAGATGGAGGTCGATGCCGACGCGGTGGCCGGCCAGGCTGCCATCGCCGATGCCTATTACGTTTCGATGTACGAGGGCGTGGCCCTGCTAGTCGGCGCGTGCCCGGAAGGCGAGGAAGGGGAAGCGTGCCTGGCGGAGGAAGAAGCGGGGAAGTCCGACGAGGAGATCATCGAGGCCGCCGAGAAGACCCTCGACGTGCTCGTCGACGTCACCGGCGAGATCCTCACGGCGCTCGTCCATGATATCCGGCACATCAAAACCGCGAGCGGAAGCTTCGACCGCGGCAAGGCCCACTGGGATGGGCAGGAGTGGAAGTACGCGGACTCCGAGCTCGTCTACGAATCGCTGGGCCGGGCGCGCAACAATCCCGAGGGCTCGCCGTGGAAGACGTGCTTCGGCGCCACCAATTTGGCGAAGGTGGGCATGGCGGCTGGGTTGGCGATCGGCATGGTCATCGCCATCGTCGCAGCCAGCCTCTTGCTCAACCTGGACCCCGGGAGCGCGGAGGCGGTGCAGGCGCTCTTGCTCGCCACCGCTGCGATTCTGAACGTCGGCGTGGCGGTGCACACGACGATCGAATTCAAACATGAGTTTGAGGGCGCCGGACATGGCGCCGCCGAAGGCGCGGGCGAGCACGCAGTTGCATTCAAGGTCGCGGGCCTCGTCACCAGGGGCGTCATCCAGGGGCTGGTGCTGTGGGCCGCGTGGGGCCTGTCATGGTACGTAGGCGGCTATGCCACGGGCAGCATGACCTGGGACGACAAGCTCGCCGAAACCGTCGCGTGGACGTTCACCTCGATCATATTGCTCCTGATTTCTGCCATCCCGGTCGTCGGCCCCATCATTGCGGGGGTCATCGGCGCGCTCGACTCCCTGGCCCGGCTGATCTGCGGCGTCGCCTTATCGCCAGAGCAAGCGGAAAGCAGTGCAGGTGAGTGGCTGTGCGGCGGCGTTTCCGGCATCGTCACCAACATCATCACGCGGTTCATCTACGCGGGCGCCATCCTCCCCGACATGGACCCGGACGACTACGACCGGCTCGAACTGGCTAATTTCAGCGCCAGCAACCTGCAGTATCCGGACCGCGGGCTCACTTATGGGAACGGGATCCGGTACAGCATCCGCGTGACCAACACGCTCGAGCTGGGGACCCAGCCGGGCACCGCGGTGGCGTGGACGAGCAAATACCTGTGGGATGCTGACCACCTGAAGCACTCGAACTTCAAGTACGAGTGGCAGACCGAGGAGGAGGACATCCACAAGGATTTGTCGCTCGGGCAGATCGGCGCTCCGGGCTGGACGACGCCCAGTGCCGCCAACCCCTCCCATGTATATTATGCGAACAACATCGCCTCCACCGGGTACATCCCACTGCCAGAACCCGGCATCAACCGGACGATGGACCTGTACCTCTCCGAAGGCTACGCCATCCCGGAGGCAGAGTGCTGGGGCTTGCTCATCACCTCCTACTGCGGCGAGTCCACGGTAAAGGACACCTCGCACTTCCCGTTCTCCGACACCCTGAAGTACGATGTGTTTCCCGGGAGCCTCGACGACTTCTACAAGCTGTCGCCCGTGAAGGACGGCTACCGGCTCGCCTGGGACGCGCAGTTCCCGACGCTGACCGACGCGGACGGCGACGGCCTGACCTTTACGGAAGACCCGAACGACGCGCTCTGGGATAGCGACGGCGACGGCCTTTCGGACCAATACGAGGCGGGGAGCAGCGATCTCAGCCTGCGGGACACCGACCACGACGGCCTGAACGACTACCAGGAAGCGCAGCTTGGCACGGATCCCCGGCTGGAGGACAGCGACGCGGACGGGCTCTACGACTGCCAGGAAGTCTTCCACCAGGTGATCGACCAGGACCAGTTGGCCGATCCGCCCATGTGCGGCCAAGCCGGAACATGGTATGGCGGCTGGAGCTTCGTCTACGGGTGGGACGCCGGCGGCCACCAGCTCATGACCTACGTCTCCTCAGACCCAGTGGACGCGGATGCGGATGCGGACAGCTACCCTGACTCGCGGGAGCAAGTGTACGGTTTCCATCCCGGCGTGCCGTCTCAGTCCGAGATCCTCAGCCTGGAATCGGAGATCACCGAGATGGGGTCCGACGGCCAGCAGGCGCCCACCGACAACTACTTGGCGCAGGGCGCGACGCTGCAGTACGCGGCCAGCGTCAAGAACGACCTCGACGCCCGCGAGGCCGAGGGCTTGCTGTGGACCGAGGGAGCCAGCGTTTTGGACCAGAGCGGGATCGGAGCCGCGCCCTTCGTGCTGCTCCCGCAGAAGGAACAGGCGATGTCCGGCAGCCTGCACGTCACGGGCGATGCGGCCACCGGCGTTTACAGCCTAACGCAGGTGGCAGGCGAGGAGATCACCGACTGGCGCGACGAATCGGGCGACGCGGACGCTGTGGCTGGCCTTCGACGATGCGACTGGCGCCACATCCTACGCGGACACGTCGGGCAGCATCCCACCCTATGATGGGGTGTGCGTGGATGTCGCGACCGGTGCGGCCAACCCTGCGCGTTGCAGTATTGCCGCAGGCGGGGGTAGGTACGGGAACGCCCTGCAGCTCGACGGCCAGGGCTACGTACATTCCGGGGTTCTCACCAACAAGGCCGCCTCCTCAATCTCGCTGTGGTTCAACCTGCCCAGCCAAACCTTTGGCAACTTTGCCCTGGTAACGAACGACTACGTCTGGGGCCAGGCGCTTACGCTCGACGTAGCGACCAACGGCCAGTTCCTCGACGCCTGGGCGCCCGGCACAAATTCATGGGCTACGCTGAGCAATATGTGGCCCGCGGCCGAGTCGAACGATGGCCGGTGGCACCACGTGGTGCTCAGCTGCCAGGGCCGGCATCGCGACCTTTATTTCGATGGCCGGCCCCTCATCAGTAACGACGAAGCCACCTCCTGCGGTGAGTCGGGGACAGCCGGGGGCATCCGCATCGGTGGCCCCACCTGGCAGGATCCACTGAACAACTTCTCGCCCTTTCCCGGCCGGATCGACGACGTGCGGGTGTATCCGCGTGCGCTGACGCCGGCCGACGTACACGAACTGTTCCGCCAGCCGGTCTTCCGCATGAGCTTCGACCAGCAATCGAACTACTATTGGAAGGACGTGAGCGCCTACCAAACCCCCGTGAAGCTCCCGGACGGGTATCCCGGTGGGCAGACGACCCCGTACGCGGTCCAAAATGGTGCAGCGGGTTGGGGGGGAGCGTTTGGCGTTGTGTCCTCGTTTAGCACGGGCGCCTTGGCGGGAGGCGGGCCTGTGAGCGCAGGATATAGCTTCCCGTACGCAGAACTGGACCTCTCGGGCGGCATGTTCACCCTGTCTGCCTGGGTCTATCCGTACTCGCAGAGTTCCTGCACGGGTCACGCACAGGATCAGTACATCCTGGGGCGAGACTACGGGGGCCTGTCCTATCCCAGCCTTGTGCGCACCTCCAACGATGCCAATACGGACTTACGATTCAAGACCGCCGACAACATATCGGGGGCAGTACATGGCCCCGGACTGCCGGTGAACACCTGGACCCACCTGGTCGTGACGTACGAGAAGGACTACGAGGGGATCGACAGCGGCGAAGCCAAGTTCTACTTGAACGGCGTGCTGAAGAGTGGGCAGCCCTTTGGCAGCCAGGGCCAGCATCTCGCGCCGGCGTCAAACACGCAGTTCTACATCGGTGCGCCAGGGCCCGTAAACTATATGCCGCAATACCCGTACTATTATACGTACGGATTCTGCGGCCTTATCGACGAAGTTCAGATCTTCAACTACGCGCTGGCCGGCGAAGAGGTGGAGGACCTGATGCTGGAGAGCGCCGCGGGCCTGGACCTCGCTTTGGACGAGCCGCCCGGCGCCAGTGCTTTCAGCGACACCAGCGTCGCGAGTCATGCAGTGGGTTGCAGCAGCCCGAACTGTCCGACAGCAGGCGTCGGGGCCCGCATCGAACCGGGGGGTGCAGTTCAATGCCGCGGCCAACCATACCAACGATCGCCTGGTGATCGAGAACTCGGAGATCAACGGCTTCACGGATCGCGTCACTGTCGCCGCCTGGGTCAAGCCCGATGATCTGAACGGTGTCCAGTACGTCGCCAGCACCGCACGCCTCACCAGCAGCAGCGACGGCTGGGGTTTTGGCACGAGCGGGAGCGAGCTGATCTTCTCCACCTTCGGTGGAGCGGACTACACCTCGAGCGGAGCCGGGCTGCAGACGGGCCGTTGGTACCATGTCGCGGCCGCTTTCGACGCGGTCACGAGCAGGAAGGTGCAGTTCTTCGTCAACGACATCCTGAAGTCCGAAGCCACCGTCACGGCCGCCGGGACCGCGGACAGCAAGGACAAGCTGCTCATTGGCGCCACGACGCAGGCCGGGAGTGACAACGCCGCGAACCAGTTCCACGGCGCGGTAGACGAGCTGGCGGTCTTCCACACCGCGCTATCGCAGACCCAGATAGGCAAGCTGTATTCGCCTGCACCGGTGATGGATTTGCGCTTCGAAGAATCCCAGGACGGCGGTTGGTTCGCCAACATCGCAGATCCGGCCAACCCCGGTTCCTGCACGGGCAGCGCCTGCCCGCAGGTCGGCGAGGGCATCAAGGGCCAGGTGGGGTTGGCCGCCCGGTTCGACGGCCAGGATGACGCAATCGGGCTGAACAACTTCGGCAGCTTCACTCAGGCGACCGTCTCCGCCTGGGTCAAACGAACCGGCGCGAACAGCGGGAGAGAGACGGTCATCTCCTACAAGGGAGATGCGAATTGCGGCTTCATCTTGAGCCTGAACGAAGACGGCACTAGCCAGTACCCTCGTTTCGCCGTCCAGGTGAAGTCGGCAGGCGGAGGGACCTCTTGGCAGTACGCAGAGGCGCCTAGCCCCATCCCGATGGACACGTGGGTGCACCTCGCCGGCGTGTACGATGGGCAGAGCATCCAGCTGTTCGAGAACGGAGCTCAAGTTCACAAAACGAACGCGGTAGGCTCGATGCTGAATTGTCAGCTGACTGGGGTAGCGACTTCGGTGGGTAGTCAATCGTCGACCGGACAGCATGCCTTCCCCGGCCTGATTGACCAGGTGCAGGTTTTCGATCACGCCCGGACCGCAACGGATATCCACGAGGCATATGTGTATGAGAACGGCTGGGTTGAGGACCGCCAGAGCCGCAACCTCACGATCGATAACGATGACCCCACGGCCGAAGTCGTGATGGAGGGCTCGCGCTACCTGGCCAATACGCCTACCGAAGTGCTGATCCGGGCGCACGATCAGACGTCGGGCATTGCGGCGGCAGAGTTGTGCCAGGACGGTTTTTGCTACGGCATCCCCGCTGAGAAGTGCCTTGGCCGGGAGAGCGAGGACGCCTGGTGCCCGACCTATACGCCGAAAGCACACTTACCCCGAGCGTCGAGGGGAGTCACGAGCTGACCGCCCGGGTCACCGACCTGGTGGGCCATGTGACAACCTCGCCAGCCCAGACGGTCTACGTGGACGACAGCCCGCCGACCGCCGACGCAACGTACAATTCCCTGTCTGCGGCGACGCCGTCACAGGGCGAGCCCAACACCTGGATCGTCCACCTTTCCGGCACGGTATCTGATCCCCTGTGGAGCAACGGTGAACCCGGGATCGGCGTCCCCGCGGGCGGCGTGCGCGTCACCCTCGACCGCCGCGACGGTAGCGGCGTGGTGAGCACGGGCACGCAGACCGCGACGGTGACCGGTGACACATGGGCCATAGAGTACCTGCTGCAGGACGCGGACCCGAGCGGCTGCTACTCGGGACAGGTCGAGGCGGTCGACGAGCTGGCAGAGCGGGCCGATCTGCCGGCAAGCCAGCGGGAACGTCATAAGGGTGGCACGGGCCTCGTCTTCGATATCGACGGGGACGCCCCCGCGGCCGCTATCGACTGGAGCAACCTGTTGAACGGCCGGCTCGGCCCGGCGACGGCCGGTCTTCAGCTCAAGGGCGAAGCGTCGGCCAAGCCTGTGCCCGTCGTGGTCAAATTCACAGGCGGTACGAGCAGTGACAAGACCCAGCTGGTGCTGATCTGCAAAGACAGCAGCGGGGCCTGGTGGCAGGTATACAGCACAGGCGGCTTGGCGCTCGAGCCCGGCAGGGCCTATTCTTGGGGCACGGACGGTGAGCCCACGATCCATCGCGGCAGCGATTGCGAGGTGCAGCTCACGACCACGGCGAGCAGCGACGACCTGAGCGGCACGGTGTCGGTCTGTGGCCAGGCGCTCGGTAGCGCGGCCTGGAACGGGAGCTTCACCGGGACCAAGACCGTCTCCTTCAGGGCCGACTCCGGTGTTTGCACGGGCGGCAACGGGTGCTCCGTGAACGAGGTGAAGCACACGTCCGGAGTGAACGCGGTCGACGTGGCCTTCACGCCGCTTACGCCCGGCTCGACCCTGTTCAACGACGTCCCGCCGAGTGGCGAGGTGCTGCATTTCACGATGGACACCGGGCAGGCGAGCAGCGGCAGCACGACCTTCCCCGATGCGTCGGGCAACAACCGGCCTGGAGCGTGCAGCGGCACAGACTGTCCGGTGGCCGGCCAGCAGGGCCACGAGCGGGGCCGCGCGTTCTTCGGTGTGGACCACTGACATCGGCACCTCCGACGACAGCGACGCGCTCGATTTCCGACTGACCACGACTTCACGGTCGTGCTCTGGGTCCTGCCGGCGGCCACCCAGCCCGACTACTGGCCACCGAAACGTCATCATCGAGAAATGGACAGACTGGTGGACGGGTATCCGTACATCATTCGCTACATGAACCAGACCGCCGGGCACGGCGCGGGCAAGGTCTAAGTGGCACGCTATCTCTACGCCAACGGCCGTGCGTGGTCAACGATATACCTCGACCCAGACGGTGAACGACGGCCATTTCCACCACGTCGTCTTCGCAAGGAGTGGCGGAACCAACGGTTACCGCTACCTGTACATAGACGGCCAGCGTCCAGGGCCAACCCGTAGCCGAGAGCCCGGCTCGGCAGCGACGACGAATCATTCGGCCCTGTTTATCGGCTGCAGCGGCAGGCATGAGTACCACTTCGCCGGCCTGGTCGACGACGTGCGAATCTTCAATCGGGCGTCTCTCGGCGCCGAGGTCAAGGCGCTCTACACAGGCCCGGGGCCGGTGTTGGTGCTGCCCTTTGAGGCGCAGTGGGCCGCGGACGGCAGCACGGTCGCAGACACCTCCGGATGGCAGGATGACGGCACCCTCCAGACCGGCGAAGGGAAGGACTTGGGCAAGTCCGTCACGGGGCAGGCCGGCGGGTACGCGCTCCAGTTCGACGGGGTCAATGACTCGGTCACGGTCCCGCACAACGCTGCTTTCGACGGCATCGAGGAGCAGGACAAGGTTACGATTGCGGCTTGGGTGTACCCGCATGCCTGGTACAACGGCTGGTTCAGCGTGGTCGACAAGTACGAGGCCTCGGGGGATTTCGGCTGGGGTTTCCAGATCAACAACCCGAACGGGCTCTACTTGTGGGCCTCGGGATCTGTCCTACGCGACGTGCCGGTACACACCATCGCTGGATCAGTGGACGCACGTGGCAGCCACCTACGATCGGAGCGCCGGCAAGGTCCTCTACTATGTCAATGGGACGCAGCAGTGTGCGGTCGACTTCACGGGCGATATTATGGACACGGCGGGGGAGCCGCTGTATGTCGGGTACAGTCTATCGGGCGGTGACGAGTGGTCGAACGGCCGCATCGACGACCTGCGCCTCTTCCCGCGGGCGCTCTCCGCTGCGGAGGTCCGGTCGTTGTACCTGGGCGGCTGGCAGGCCACCACGCTGCCAAGAACGGCTCGACCGTCATGGACACCAGTTGGCACATGGCGATGCCGGCGTCGCTGGAGGGCTCGTACCGGATCGAAGCGCGCGGTTGGGATGCGATGGGGCACACGGAGCCTCCCCGCAGCCCGGTGCAGGCCTGGAGCGGCGAGGCGGATACCCTGGTCCCACGCGTCACCCTCACCCGCAGCGCCAGCGGCAGCACCTACCACTACACCGCGACGGCCCAGGACTACAACCTGGTGCAGGACGGGCTGGGGACGCCCTGTCCGGCTGGCGCTGCGGTCGCGAGCACCAACTTCCAGTCCCCATGGTACGTGGCCGCGTTCCCGACCAGCCCGCGGCTGTACCAGTTGAAGGTCGAGTGTACCTTGAACAGCCCGGCGTCGCCTGAGACGGCGAAGGCGTGTGACAGCTTCGGCAACTGCTCCACCTGCGACACCGCCGGCAAGTGTACGACGTCCGTCGTAACGACGCCCACCGGCGCGGCGTCCGCACCCACAGCGACCACGGGCTCGCAGCCTGCCCCGCAATCGGCAGGCACTGCTCCTACACCGGTCGTCGCGGAGCCTGGCGGGGAAGCGGCCGGCCCGGCCGCCGGAGCAGCACTGGGCAAAGTGCAACCGCAGGTCGCTCGAGCGCAGGCCGCGCCCATGCAGCCTGCCGTGGTCTTCGCGCCCACGGTGATCACCTCGACACACCTGTCCTCCCCATCGGTCATCGACATCACCGGGCTGGTCACCAATACGAACGTCATCAGGTTCGTCGTCGGTCGCGGTATCTGATGCAAGCGGACCGGCCGCCCTGACATCGGTCGCGGGCAAGAACCCCTTGACGGGCAGTTGGCGGTTCCCCTGGCCGCTGGGCCACGGCCCCTTGCCTGACGGCATCGGGTACACCGCGGTCGTCACCGGGACGCGTGCCGGCGGCAAGCCCATCACCACGATGGCCCGGCTCCGGGTCGACGTCGTCCCGCCGTCCAAGGTTGCGCTGACGCTAAAGAGCGGCGATGCGGCGCTCGAGCCCGGCGACACCGTCCGCACGGTCCATCCCGAGCTCCTGCTGCAGTGGCCGCCGGCCATCGACGGCAGCGGCGTCGCCGGCTACCAGGCGCGCTGGACCGCCGCGAGCAGCGTCACGGCCACCCACACAACGCGGCCCATTGACCCGGCCGGGCCCCTCGAGGACCGCTACACCACTGGCGAGGCTCAACGGATCACGGTGGATCTCGCCAGCCGGGACAAGTTGGGCAACAGCGCGTTGGCAAGAGGCGGGACCGGTCTATGCCGACAGCCCGCTGACGCCGGACTACATCGCACTCGACGAGAACCCCTACGAGGGCTGGCAGGAGAGCGGCTGCAGCCTGCTCGGCGCGGACCGGCGGGCGGATCGCCGGGCGGCCGGCGATCACTCGCAGCGCTTGTATGCCACCTGGGACCAGGCGGCCTTACGGCTGGCCTGGACTGGGACGACCTGGAGCGGCGACGGCGACTTGTTCGTGTACCTGGACACCGGCCCAGACGGCACGAGCAGCCTTTACAATCCGGCGGGGGCCACGGAGGGAGGCCTCGCGCTCTCCAACTCGGCCATGGGGGCCGACGTCTTGGTTTGGGTGCAGGACGCGCACACCGCGACCCTGCTGCGCTGGGACGGCGGCGCCTGGACCCCGGCCGCCACCCTGTCAGCGCAGCAATTCCGCTTCGATCCCGGCCGTGAGGGCGGCCAGACCGATCTCTACCTGCCCTTCGACCTGATCGGCTTCAGCGCCGGCTCGTCCCTGGGCCTGGTCGCTGTGGCCGCGGAAGAGCCGGTGACGGGCCAGGAGCTGCGCTTGTGGGCCGCGCTTCCGCAGTTCAACCCGGTTGACAGCCCGCGCGTCAATCGCATGCTGGGCTTCGTCCCGCCCGGCGCAGCGTTGACTCTCAGTCACGCCTATCGCTGGGACGCGGCCGGCGATGGCGTGTGCCCGAACGGCAGCAATGGCAGCGAGCCGGGCGCCCGCTTCGGCGACGTCTACGGGCAGCTCAGCATCCAGTCCGACCCGCCCGGCGTAGGGCTGAGCGGGCTCGGCCGGGGCCTCTTCTGGGTGTCCGAGTCCGCGGTGGGCAGTGCCAGCGGGCTCGCCGAGCCGGGCATGGCCTTCGCTTCCTCCGGTCAGGCGCCCGTTGCGGCCGGGCAGACGATCGTCTACACAGTTCATTACCGCAATGCCGGCAGCGAGGCGCAGCACGGCGTGCGGCTGCTGCTTGGCGGCGACGGCGTCGACGGCCTGCCCGAGAGCGTCGCGCTCGGCGAAGACGGGGAGGTTCCCCCAGGTGGGGACGTCCAGGCAACCTTCCAGGGTACGGTGACCGGCGCGGGTCCGAACGCCGCGTGGGCATCGGTGAAGGGCCTGCTGTACGACTCGACGCATCCCGCCGGCGCCCCTCTGGACTGGCTGTGGGTGACGCACCAGGTCGACCGGGCCGCGCCGGACGGCGTTCGCATCCTCCGTCCTGCCACGACCATCGGCCCAGGCCGGGCAATCATAGCCGGCGTGGCGCACGACGCATCGGGCGTGAGCAGCGTGGAAGTGGAGATCAACGGCCAACCGGCCCTCACGTGCCCGGTGGCGCGGCCGGCCGGCGGGCTCTGGCGGTGCGCCTGGGACGTGGGAGACGCGGAAGATGGAATGCAGTTCACGCTGCGGGCGCGCGCGACCGATGTGCTCGGCCAAACGAGCGACTGGAGCGATTCGAGGACCGTCACAGTCGACGCGCGGCCGCCGGAGCTTAAGGTGGATTCCCTTGCGGCAGGTTCGGTCGTGAGGGACCCAGGCCTCGTGATCGGGTCGGCGGGAGACGACAGCGGCCTCGCCCTCGTGCGGGTATGTGTGGACGGCAAGTGCGGCCGGGCGAGCCGGCTGGCGGCCGGTGGCGCCGCGGCTCGCTGGATCTACTAGGATGCCGGGCGGCCCGGTCGACTACGTGAACAAGACCATTACGGTGGACGCGATGGACCGGGCCGGCAACCGGGCGCCGGCTGTGGAAATGACCTACACGCAGGACAACGTGCCCCCCGCGCTGACGGTCGAACAGGCCGCCGGCGGGTTGCTGCTAGGCGAACGGCAGACCGTGTTCCAGGGCACGGTGCATGACGCCGGGCCGGGTCCCCGCGTATCCCTGCGGGTCCGGGCGCCGGACGGCAAGGTCTCATGGAAGAATGTGGCCCGCGATGGCGAGCGGTGGTGGTACGAGATGTCCGGGGACCAGGCGGGGCGCTACACGTTCACCGTGCAAGCCATCGACCTGCTGGGCAACTATCGGGCGATGGGTTCGTATACGGTCGACGTAACGTGTACGGACGCGAGGTTGGAGACAGCCCTGACCGTCGAGCGCCAGGGGGATGGAAACGATTACGTGGTGATGGCCTCAGTCCTCAACACCGGGCCGGACCCGCTTCCCGAGGGCGTGCCCATAACGCTCTACGCAAACGATACCCGCCTGGGCGAGACGCAGCCCATGCCTGCGCTCGCGCAGGACCAGGCGTATCCGGTCAGCGCCGCATGGACGCGGCCCGGTCCCGAGGGCTACACATTCACAGCCATCGTAAACGAGCCGCCTGCTGCGGTTCTATGCAAGACGCCAACCACCGGCACGGCGGAGGTCGCGCCCGAAGCCGGCCCGGAGTCGGGCAGCAGTGAGCCGCAGCCGGACCTGAGGCTCAGCCTGTCGGTGGAGCCGGCGATGGCTGCGCCCGGCGACGTCATCACCTACACGCTCGTCTACAGCAACGCGGGCCCAGGTTTGGCGACGGGCGTGCTCATCAGCGACACGCTGCCGGTGGCGCTGCAGGCGCCGGTCTATGAGGCCACGGGCGCGGCTGTCGCACTCATACCTTCCGAACCGAGCTACGCCTGGACTGTGGCGGATCTGGCCGGCAGCGTGGGCGGGCGGATCGTGATCACAGGGACCCTGGCCGGGGATCTGAAGGCGCCGTTGACGATCACCAATACGGCGGCGATCACCGCCACCCTTGAGGCTGCTCCGGGCGACAACGCCGCCAGTGTCAAGCTGCCGGTCTCGGAGCCGGCCGGGTCGCCCGAAACGCCGTAGGTCACCCGGCTTCCGCTCGACGTCGTGCTCGCGCCGCGGTCGCTGACGGTAGGGCCGTCAGCGACCACGGCGCCCCTATGACAGGTACCCGCGCAGCAGCGCGTCCTTATCCGCCGTCCGGAAATAGGTGCGGAAGGCCGCGGTCTCGTCCAGGGCGGCCTTCAGCCGGCCCGCGATCAGCCTTCGCTCGGGTTCCGGGGCCGGCTGTCCCGCGCCTTTCCGCAGCTCGAGCTGCCCGTCCCCCCGCTCGGTGATGATCAGGCTGCCCTGCGCCGCCAGCCACCTCAGGCCCAGCATGACAAATGCCTCACGGTGCGCCATAGCGGCGGCCAGTTCGCCCAGAGTCGCTCGCCCGCCTCGTGCGCTGAGCGACGTACTTGACCAGGCCGGTGAGGCGCTGGAGGAATGCATCCGGCCGGTCCAGCCCCGGATCGACGCCGAACAGGATGGCCCGTTCCGGCCGTACTGCCGCCAGCGTCGCGCGCACTTCCGCCGGGCTTGACGGCGTGGTCCAGTAGACGAGGGTCTTCGCAGGGGCCAGTCCCAGCCGGTTCCGGCCGGGCACGGCCGCGGGCAGTTGCCCCTCGCCGAACACCACGACCGCCTCCTAGCTCCTCAACACCTCCTGGAGCAGAGCCGGCGCTTCCCGCTCCTGGCGGTAATCCAGCACGTCGACCGCGAGGGGCGCCAGCTCGATGACCGGCTCGCCCGGCGAGGGCTGGAACGCGAGCAACTCGACCTGGACGCTGCGTTCGCCCCGGTAGGTGCTCGCCCGCGCCACGTAGGCCAGGTCGAACAGCCCCTGCGGCGCGGGCTCGCTTCCGCCGTTCCACCACACCACCTGGCGCTGGCTGCCGCTTTCGTCCGCGACGGTCAGCACACGGTGCTCTTCCTGCCGGCCCACGACCCGGTTCGCCTTGACCTCCAGCCGCGGCGCGGCCAGCGTCAGCGCGGGATTGCCCGCGCCGAACGGACCGAGCCGCGCCAGGTCGTCGACCAGCTCCAGCGACAGCTCGCCGAGGGGCAGCACGCAGTCGATCGCCAGCCCTTCCGGCTCGGGCACGCCTTCCAGCTGCCGCGCGACCTGCGTGGAGAGCATGATGCGGAACGCGCCGATGCGATCGGGATCGATGGCGAGCCCGGCCGCCATTGGGTGGCCGCCGAAGCCCAGAGCAGGCCCCGGCACGCGGTGATGGCCGCGGAGATGTCCACGCCGTCGATCGACCTCGCCGAGCCGCGTCCCGGCCCGCCCTCCGCGGTCGAGATCAGCACGACAGGCTTGCCGTAACGTTCGACCAGCCGGCTCGCGACGATGCCGACGATGCCCGCGGGCCAGTACGGGCTGGCGAGGACGAGCGCGGCGTGGTCCAGCAGCGCCCGGTCCTCCCGGATTTGCGCCTCGGCCTCCTGCGTCACCCGGTCGGTCAGGAACTTCCGCCGGGCATTCAGCGCCTCGAGGTCCGCCGCGATGATACGGGCGGTCGTCCGGTCGTTCGTCGTCAGCAGCTCGACGCACGGCCTCGCGTCCGCCAGTCGTCCGGCCGCGTTCAGCCGCGGGGCCAGGCCGAATGCGACGTGGTCTTCGGTCAGGTTGCCCGGGTCGAGCTCGCCGGACTCGAAAAGCGCCTGGATGCCCGTGCGCTCCGTCGTGCGCAAGGCAGCCAGCCCGCGCTGCGCTAGGTTCCGGGTGTCGCCCCTCAGCAGCGCCACGTCGGCAATGATGCCCAGCGCGGCCAGATCCGCATGTTTGGCGGCCTCCGCGCCCCGCCCGGCCCAGTCGTACAGCGCCTCCCCCAGCTTGTACGCCACCCCCACGCCGGGCAAGTCGAGAAGACCTGACAGGTTTCGCAAACCTGTCAGGTCTGACGTCCGCGCGATAAGCTTTGGATTCACCACCGCCGCGGCCTGCGGGAGCTCTTCCGGCAGGTCGTGGTGGTCGGTGATCACGAAGTCGACCCCGCGTTCCCGCGCAAATGACACGGCATCCAATGCCGCAACGCCGGTGTCGCATGTGACGACCAGCTGCGTCCCCTGGTCGATGACCTGCTCCAGCGCCGCCAGGTTGACCCCGTGCCCCTCCGTCTCGCGCAGCGGCACATGGTACGCCACCTGCGCGCCGAGGTCCCGCAGCACCGACACCAGCAGCGCAGTCGACGTCTGCCCGTCAACGTCGAAGTCACCCCACACGCAGATCTTTTCGCCCCCGCGGATCGCCCGGCCGATCCGCGCGACCGCCCGGCCCATGCCCGGCAGCTCCAGCGGCGAGGCGGGGTTGTACAGCCCCGGATTGAGGAACGCCCGGGCCTCGTGCGGGTCGGTGATCCCGCGCCGCGCAAGCGCCTCCGCGACCAGCGGATGCCCCCGCACCGCCGCGGCCAGCTCCGGCGCCACCCTGACCGGCGCCGGCATGACCCACGGCCGGACGAACCTGTCCGATCCCCTCATTACCTCATCCCCGCCGTCTCCGACCTCCGAGGTCTCGGAAGACCTCGGAGGTCTACGTGCCCTCTAAAACGCGATCTCCGCGATCTGCTCGAAGTCGACGCCGCGGTCCCAGTCGAACTCCGGCTCGGGCTCCTCCGCGTCCTCCGCCCCCTCCTCGATCAGCAGCCCGGCCTCGATCCCCCGGTTGCACAGCGAGCGGTACGGGCAGAACCGGCAGCGGCGGGCGTCCTCGGTCTTCGGGAAATCGTCGTCCGTCGAGCCGGCGATCATCTCGGACCAGGTCCTCCAGGTAGCGCTGGTCCGCCGCCATCTGCGCCGCATCATACCCGATCGACTCGGGGTGCTCCGGGTCGACCGCGAACCAGTAGACCGACCGGATCTGTTCGGGCGCGATATCCGCGCCGTCGTTCAGGTGTGCGCCGGCCTGTGCCAGCACGTACCGGTAGACCCGCGTCTGCAGCCGCGCCGCGAGCCAGTTCGCCGCCTGCCGCTTCGACGTCTTCCAGTCCGCGATCACCGCCCGCCGGCCCGGATCGATCGCCAGCAGGTCGATCTTGGCGACCAGCCGGTGCTCCCCGATCGGCGCCGACAGCATCAGCTCCGGGTGCTGCCGCTCCGGCAGGTCGGGGGGCGGTGAAGCGAGGTAGGCCGCCCACCACTCCGCCAGCGGCCCATCCGCGTCGGGCGCGAGCTGTTCGGCCGGGATGCCCAGCCGGTGCTGGTGGATCAGCCGGTGGAAGGTTGCGCCGTCGAGCATGTGCTGCTCGAGCTCCTCCGCGGGCTCGGCCTCGGGCGCGGGCCATTGCAGCTGCAGCAGGTAGCGCAACTGGAACCTCCGCCGGCACTCTACATAATCCTGAAGGCTTGCCTGGCTGAATTGGAAATCAGGGGGCAGAGGCATCGGTCACCCCTTGTGTCTTTGTGTCTTTGTGGTATGTTCCGTCCTCACGGTCCGCCCACGCCTCTTGCAGCGCGACCAGCGCGGCGGCCGGTCCGACCTTCCCGCTCTTCCCCGTGTTGGTCGTGATGGTCAGCTCCCGCCGCGCCCGGGTGATGCCCACGTACAGCAGCCGCAGCCGTTCCGCGGCATAGTCGATGCGCGCCGCTTCGGTCGCCGCACCGAGGTGGGGCAGCGGCGCTTCCTTGACCAGGCTGTCAAGCTGCGCGAACGCTTCGGCCTGCAGGTTCAGCCTGTCCCGGATGAACCACTTCTCGGCCATGAACGAGTCGCCGGGCAGCGCAGCCGGGAAGTCGTAGGTGTTGACCGAGGTCAGGTAGACCCGGTCCCATTCCAGCCCCTTGGCCTTGTGCACCGTCGCCACGACCACCTTGCCCTTGTGTGCGTCCGGGTTGAACCCGGTATCGTCGTCCGAGAAGCCCAGGAACTTCCGCTCGTTGCGCGCGATGGTGCCCAGCTCCTCGATCAGCTCGGGCAGCCGCCACGTCGGGTGCTCGGCTGCGGCCTGGCGCAGCGCGCCCGCCAGCTTGTCGGTCAGCGCCAGCTCGCCCGGCTTGTCGAAGAGGTCCTGCCCGATCGTGATAAGCAGCTGGTCGACGGGCAGCGTCGCCGCGCCCTGCCAGCGCCGCATGACGACCCGGAACGCCCGCAGCTGCTCTTCGTAGACCGGGTCCGCGTCCGGCAGCTGCACCGCGCTCAGGTCCTCCGACTCGGGCCGCGGCCACAGGAACTCCTCCACGTTGCGGCACTTCTCGATGCTCTTGCTCAGCCGCGCCACCCGCTCGCGCGCCTCGGGATCCTCCCGGTCCTTCCGCCGCCAAACCTTGTACGCGGTCGCCAGCTTGCGGGCGTCGGCCGGATCGGCCAGGCTGCCGAGGATATTGCCCAGCGCGCCGGCCAGGTTGCGCGTCTCCCGCGTGCTCCGCAGCAGCTCGACGTGCTCGATGCCGCGCGCCTTGAGCGCGGTCACGAACGACTCCCCGCGCTGGTTGCTCGGCGTGAGGATCGCGACGGTCGAATCCCGGTGCTCGGGCAGCCACCTTACCAGCGACCGCATCACCGCTTCGAGCTCTTCGCCGGGATTGTACTTGCCCCGCGGCATCCGCACGGCCTGCGGATCGTCCTCCGGGTTGGGCTGCGGGTCGCCGGGCGCGGTGGGCACGATGTGCGTGGGCGCGAGCGCGTCGCGCAGCTCGCGAACCGGGTGCTCGGCCCGGCTCCAGTCGACCAGCAGGTTCGCGAGGTCGATGATGCTGCGGGTCGAGCGGCCGGAATCGGGCAGCTCGCGCGCGGCCACGCCTTCCTCCTCGAGGAACCGGCGCAGGAACCAAGGGCTGGCCGTCGTGAATGTCTCGTAGATGGCCTGGTTCGGATCGCCCACCCGCACCCAGTTGCCGCCCGGGCCTGACAGCAGCCGCAGGATCCGCTCCTGGAGCCGGCTCGAGTCCTGCGCCTCGTCCTCCAGCACGAACGGCCAGCGGTAGCGGAGGCGCTGCAGGTAATCGGGGTCGCTTTCGAGCGCTCGCAGCGCCAGCCGGATCAGGTCGTCGTAGTCGAGCGCGGCGCGGTAGCCCAGGCTCCGCTGGTAGTCGCGCGTAGATCTCCACGCCCATCTGCAGCAGCGGCGCGTCGTCGGGCAGGCCGTGGAGCCGCTCGGCGAGGATCTCGGGCGTCAGCTGCAGGTCTTTGGCGAGCGCGATGAAGTTCGCCGCGATGTCGCCACCAGGCTCGGCCACTGGTCGGTCCGGACCCATTCGACGCGCTTCTCGTCCAGCACCGGATCGACCCACGGCAGCAGCGAATCCGGGTGTGCCGCCCAGCCACGCCGCGACCGCCCCTTGCAGGATCTGGGTCGTCTCCTGCTCGTCGGCAATGCGGAAATCCTCGGCCAGCCCGAGCAGCGCCGGGCCGCTCGCGCACGATGTCGTGCGCCAGCCCGTGCAGCGTGCGGACCCGGTAGCCGACCCGCGGCAGCAGCCCGCGCGCCTTGACGAACTCGTCGACCCGCGACGAGAAGTTTTCGACCGCCGAGTTGACCAGCGTGACGATCAGCACTTCCTGGTCGTCCTGCCAGCCCGCCGTCGGCGACCAGCCGCGCGGCCAGCGCGGAAAGCACGTGCGTCTTCCCGCTCCCCGGCGCCGCCGACACGCCCATCAGCCCGCCGCGGTAGGCCAGCACATCTGCTTGCTTAGGTCTTGGTGTGAATGGCATCAGGCCTCACCGGGCTCGCGTCGCCTTGCTCGGTCGCGCAGACGCAGCACACTCTGCACGGTCCGCAGCAGTTGCCGCGCTGGTCGCTGCCGCTCTCGCTGAGCTCGCTCAGGCCGAGGTGGACCTGCTTCCGGCACCGATGCACGAGGCCGATCACCAGCTCGGCCATCGCCTCCTGCCGCGCGAAGTACTCGTCCAGGTCGGTCCACTGGTGGCCCGGCTCCCAGCGCCGGCTCAGCACGTACGGGTGCGTGATCGGCTGGTTCAGCCGCTCCCACCAGCCCAGCGCGCCCACGTCCAGCCAGAACTGGTGGTCCACCGGCTGGTTGCGCATCAGGAACGTGTACGCCGGCGCGATCAGCACCGCATCCTCCGGCTGGCGCTGCCAGCTGCGCACGTACTGCGCGGCCACCACGCCGTCCTGCACCAGCTCGATGTACTCCTGGCCGAGCGGCCGCGTGCCGCGCCACGCCGTCGCCCGCGGCCGCCATCACCTGGCGGAACTTCCGCGCCGACTCGATCACCTTCGCAGTCAGCTCGCCCGCATCGAAGCTCTCGTGGAACCCGTAGCCCGGCTGCGACAGCAGCTCGCCGAAGAGGCGCGACAGGAAATGGTCCAGCTCCGAGCGCCGGATGCCCTTCGCGCCGCGGGTGCGGCTCGCCCGGCCCGCGAGCCCTTCCGGCGCCGGCCTCGCCCGTCACCGTGTGCGCGTTGATCCACGACCGCAGCCCTTCGTACCGCCCGCCGAGCAGGAACGTGATCCGCTCCTGCATGGGCGGCTCGATCTCGGCAAACGAGGTCAGCACCGGACGCCGTCGCGCGTGCGGTAGGCGATGTCGGCCAGCAGCTGCGCGCGCACCAGGTCCATGTCCGCGATGGTCAGCATCAGCGCCTGGGCCACGTCGAACGGTGCGGGGCGGATGCGCCAGCCGGGGTGGCACAACGCGGCCCACGTCAGCAGGCAGAGGGTCGTCGGCTCCTCCCGCAGCGCGCGGGAAGGGCGGTGCGAGCGGACCGCGACGCCGTGCGCCGCGAGCCGGTTCTCCAGCGCAAACCGCAGCCCGCCGCTGACGAACGGCGAGACCACCGCGATCTCCCCCGGCCGCACCCCCTCGTCGTGTACCAGCACCGCGATCCGGTCCGCCACCCAGTCGAGCATCTGGTGGTGGTAGCGCCGGCCGTCGAACTCGAGCGCGTTCATCAGGACGGCCCCTGGCCCGCGCCGTCGCCGTCGGCCGGTCGCGACGGCGGCGGCTTCTCGCCCTGCGGTGCGTCGAAGTCCAGCTCCTCCGCCAGCACCGGCGACGTGCGCCGGCCCATGACCGGGACCGCGTCCGAAGGATTCGGCGCGGGCGCAGGCTGCGCCGCATGCTCCGGCCGAGCGCCTGGACGTCCGGCGACGTCACCAGGGATCTGTCGAACGCCAGCTTCTCCTCGCACAGCGCCTTCAGCCGGTAGCCGCTCTGCGGGTCCGCGCCCAGGAACCGGCGGTAGCCGCCGCCCACGTCGTAAAGCACCAGCGCCGACGTCGCCTCGGGCAGCCACTCGGCCAGGATGTCGTGGCTGGCCGGCGTGTCTTCCTCGGTGTTGTCGACGATGAGGTGGCGGTAGCGCGCGAGGAGGTACTTGCGGCACGGCGGCAGCGGCCACAGGCGCCGGGCGAACAGCTCGTACTGGAGCGAGAAGTCGAGCAGGTTGTGCTGCAGGCAGTACTGCGCGGAACCGGCTCGCCGCCTCCTGCCCTTCGTCGTACACCCGCAGCTGCGCCGACTCGCCCAGCCACGCCGCCTTGAGCCGGGGCCCGAGCTCGTCCACGCCGAACCCGACGACCGCCGCCTTGTTCAGGTTGTCGATGATCTGGCTGTACAGGCGGTTGCGGTCGACGCGGATCGAGTCGAACGCGCCGCGCTTCGAGCATCGGGCGGACGACGCGCGCCATGAAGTATTGGGCGGTTTCGAGGGTCAGGAAGACCGGGGGCCGGTCGGGCTGCGCGAAGCCCGGCCTCGCGGCCACCAGCGGCCAGTACAGCTCGATCATGCGCTGCCCGAGGCCGCCGACGGTCACGACGTGACCTCCCCGCCCGCAGGCGTGCTCGCCTTGCGGAGCAGGGCTTCGTAGGGCGCGGCGAGGGTGCGCTGGGGCAGCACCAGCAGGATGTCGCCTCGCGGGCACGCCCGCCCGCAGCAGGCGTTCCAGCCGCGCGACCGCCGCCGTCGTCTTGCCGGTCCCCGCGATCCCCTCCACGAAGATGCGCCGGTCCGCCGGCAGGTCGACGAGGGCTCGCTGTTGCTCTGAAAGTTGCACTGGCGTCATGTGAATAGACCTTCTCTTCACATAATGATAGCACGAAAGTGCTAGAAGCGCAACTTCGCGAGCCCTGTCGCAACCCGGCAGTCTACTTGGTGATCAGCGGCAGGAACGTCGGCTTACCCACCTCCACCTTTGACGTGACCTCGTTGTCTGCTGGGTTGATATCAGCAGATTGAGAGGTCAGACGCGAAGCTCACCTGGCTGATGGTTTCGGGAGTTGCGTCCTGCGCCATCTGGAGATAGACCTCGAACGAGCCGCGGTTCAGGAAGGCCAGGCTGGGCAGCGGCCAGACAACCTGTCCCCCGGCGGACGCCTGCGCCTGGGCGGGTGCCGGACGTCCGAGCGAGTCGCCCAGGTACGTGAGCGAGGGGCCGAGCGTGGCCGTCAGCTGGACGCCCTGGGCCAGGTCCGCGGCGTGGTTGCCGTAGGTGATGGTCAGGGTAACCTTCTGTCCGGGGCGCACCGCGTTCAGAGCCGGACTGACGCGCAGCACCGTATCGACGCCGGACGGAGGCGTAAAGCTGTACGAGGTGTTGTTGCCCGGCTCGAGAAAGCTGTCTTCTCCCTCGCTGCTGCGGAAGATCATGGGCGGAGTCAGGATGTCGCCCTGGCTGGACAGCAGCGCATAGAACAGCCGGAAGCGGTAGTTGTAATAACCATCCCGCCAGGTGAGCACGGCCTTGTCGCCGGCCCGCGCCACCGACAGGGCCGTATTGCCCTGCGGACCGGCCGAGTTCGTCAGGTCGAACGGGGCCTTAAGCACCGCACCGCTCGGGTCGAGCACCACGACGCGCGCGATCGAGTCCCGGTCGCGCCCCTTGGACCAGGCGACCACCAGGTTGCCGCCGGCGAGGCGCGCCGCGTCGGCCTGGCCGTTGGGCTGGGAGAGCGTGCCATCGCTGGTGAGTGCCGCGGCCACGCGCACGGTGTCGCCGCCGCTCGAGATCACTGCGTATGACAGATTGCCCGTGGAGCGGGCAACCCACGTTATGAGCGCGGCGTTGCCGTCCATGGCGGCCAGCCCCGGCAACCAGAAGCCCGACCCGTCCGCATTGCCAGGCGCGTCGCTGGTGACTCGGGTGGCCCCGCGCACGGATGCGCCTGTCGTATCAAGGACGGTGAGGTAGATGTCGTTGACGGCTCCGCTCGCGGTCTGCTCCGTCTGGGTCCATGCGACGACGAAGCGATTGTCGTCCGTAGCGGCTATCTGCGGTGTCTCGAAAGATGGCACACCCGGGAGGTTGCCCGAGCCCCATGCCGTGATGTTGGTGAGGTTGGCCGGACCGAACAAAGGGGCGCCGGCGGGGTCGAGGATTGCGAGCTGCAGATTCACCCGCGGCTGGCCGCTCGACGCGTTCAACTCGCGCCTCTGCCAGACAACCGCCATGCGGCCGTTCGGCGCCACGGCCACCTGCTGGTAGCGATCGTAGATGCTGGCAGTGTCCACGCTATGGTCGGTCAGCTTGGTCACGGGGCGCGCCGGGTCTCCGAATTGGTCCAGCACGGCATACTCGATCTCGTTGATCCAGATGTTCCGCCCGGGCACATACTGACCCGCCGACCAGGCGTGGAGGAAGGTGTGGCCTGGAGTCTCCTCCACCGTTGCCGGCAGCCCCCACTGCATCTCGTAGCCCTTCACCGTCACCTCGCCGCTGCCCGCGGGGTGCTGGAGGCGCAGCGGCCGCGTTGCCGCATTCGCGGCCAGCCCGTATGCCTGCGCAAATGGGGCCGCCACGGCCGCCTGGCATCAGGGTCGCACGGGGCGCGGGCCGTATCCACCGCCGACCTGAACATCACGACTGCCGAGCCGTGATCCCCCACCTGCGCACCCGCGGGAACCGACAGCATGACGTGGACCTCCGCCGAGGCGCCCATTGCCAGAGGACCTGTATCGATGACGCCGTCGCCGTCGGTGTCCGCGAGCGGCGTAACGCCGTCCGGGCCGAGCACCTGTGTGGGCCAGCCAGACGCGGCGGCCACGTCATACCTGTCCGTGCCGAACTCGCCGTTGTTGCTGACGGTCCAGGTGCAATCGGCTGCCGTTTGCGGCGGCGCCAGCGCACCCTGCCCCGACCGCGGCCAGAGCGAAACGCGGGCGCTGGGAGCAGGCCGCGTGATGTAGACGGCACGGTTGTTGCGCAGATAGTCCGCGTTGTAATAGAGGCCGTCCCGGCCGCGTGAGTCCTCGATGCCGACCCCCGGCGTATAGCGGGAATTGTCTGCCCCGTAGTTGACCGTCTGATACAGGAACTCGATATTGCCGCTCTCGCGCAGCAGGATCTCGAAGGTCAGGCGGCTATCCGGGTTGGTGTCCCGCACCTGGTGCCACTCCACCGCGAACCAGCGATTCGGCGCCGTGCCTCCTGAACGGTAGTAGACGCCACCGGTCGACGCATCTTCCGGCGCCCAGTTGGCCGCAATAACGTTGTTGGGCTCCTGAATCTGCGGGAAGGAGTAGACCTGGCCCTGGGAGGTCAGTTTTCCGCTGAATCCGATGGTCCCGTTCGTGCTGATGTACACCTGGTCATACGAGTTCTCGTAGAACTTGAACGGGAACGGCAGGGGGAGCGGGCCGACTTGCTGGTTCCTCCCTGTCATCCCGGTGTTGGCGCCGGCCGTCGCATCGATCCACTGGTCGGATGCGAACAGCCCGTCGTAGAGCTGGTAGCCGAAATCGTCGGGCCCGTTGCTCCAGGTGGGCGCAGCCGGTTGGTCGCTCGGTGCGGCCTCAACCCGTGAACCGGGATCAACCGGGGTGGTTGGCGGCGGATGCGGCTTCGAGCTGCGGCGCGCTGCCCAGGACGGCTAAGATGACAAGCAGGAATCGAACGACGTGCGAGGCGGTGTGGCTGAAGGATTTCATCATTGAGTTCTCCTTGGGCCTGAGAGGTGACAGGGGACCGGGCCGGCAAGACTGCCCGCCAGGATTATAGAGTCTCTCGCATGCAGGGTCAACGTGCGGCCGGCAGGAATTCCAGACGCTAATTGCGTCCGGAATTCCTGACCTCGGCGGCGCCGCCTACTCGCTCCTCAGCAGCCCCGCCAGCAGCGCCGCCCGCTCGGGCAGCGAGCTGACGACGACATGCTCGTGGGCCGCGTGCCCGCCGTCGCCCACCACCCCCAGCCCGTCGAGCGTGGGCACGCCCAGCGCGGCCGTGAAGTTCCCGTCCGACCCCCCGCCCGTGCCCGACTCGGTCACCGCGAAGCCCAGCTCTGCTCGCGATCGCCTCCGCCTTCCGGAACAGCGCCACGCCGGCTTCGCTTCGGACCATGGGCGGCCGGTTGACCCCGCCCGTCACCTCGATCTGCACGCCCGCGAGGTGCGGCTGCAGCGAATGGAAAGCCCGGTCCAGCCGTTCGGCTTCCGCCTGGTTCATCACCCGGACGTCGACGCGCGCCCAGGCATGCTCGGGCACCACGTTGCTCCGCGTCCCGCCGCCGATCACCCCGACGTTGACCGTAGTTCCCGACGCCTGATCCGTCAGCTTCTGGATGGCGAGCACCTGGTGCGCCAGCTCTTCGATCGCATTCACGCCCTCGGTGTGCGCCACCCCCGCGTGCGCGGCGACGCCCGTCACCCGCACCTTGTACAGCCCGACCCCCTTGCGCCACGTCTTGAGCGCCGCGTGCGGCGGCTGCGCCGGCTCGAGGACGAACACTGCGTCGTGCTGCACCGCCTCTGCCTCCAGCCGCGGCCGGCTGGTCCGGCTGCCCAGTTCTTCGTCCGGCGTGATGAGCAGCGTGATGCGCCGGTCGGGCATCAGGCCCAGCGCCTTCAGGCTGCGGATCGCCCACAGGACGTTGACGATCCCGCCCTTCATGTCGTACGCGCCCGGCCCATAGAGCCGCCCGTCCTCGACGCGCACCGGCCGCCGGGCCAGCGTGCCCATCTCCCACACCGTGTCCATGTGGCACAGCACCAGCACGCCGCCCCGCTCCCCCTGCCCCCAACGCGCGGCCAGCAGGTTCCCCGCCCGCTCGTGTGGAACCACCTCCACCCGCGCGTCCAGCTTCCGTCAGCCGGGCCGCGAGGTGCTCGCCCAGCCGGTCGAGGCTCTCCTTGTTGTCGCTGGGCGATTCCATCTCCACCAGGTGGACCAGGTCCGCCACCATATCCTCTTCGTGCTGCCGGAGGAGGGCCAGCACCCTTTGGTTATCCGTCATCTTCGCTCCCCTGTTCGGCCACGCGCCGTGCGCGAACTCCATCCGTTTCTCCGTTTCGGCCGAAGGCCATCCGCTGCGCCGAAAGCTCGCGCGCGAAATCCGTAGGCTGGCAGTGTACCACGCCACGCGGCTTCTGTGTTATCATTCGCCGCGCTGTTCACTCTCACCAAGAAGGCTCGGCCATGACCGCTAAGCTCCACCTGGGAAGCGCTCACGCTCAGGCTGCGCGTCCCGTTCCGCCTCTCCTACGGCGTCACCGAGACGCGGCGTTCCTTCTGGATCCGCCTTGCCGGCGACGCGGGCTGGGGCGAGGCCGCCATCCCGCCTTACTACGGCGTCTCTGACGAGGCCATGATCGCCGCCTGGGAGGCCGCCGCCGCCCGCGCCGGACCCCTTCCCGAGACGCCCGCGGAGATCCCCGCCTGGATCGGCGCGGACGGTCCGGCCGCCCGCCCGCTGCGCCCTGGACCTCGCCCTGCACGACCGGCTCGCGCGGGCCGCGGGCCTGCCCGCTGTGGCAGCTGCTCGGCCTCCCCGAGCCGCCCGTCCTCGCCACCTGCTTCACCATCGCCATCGACGAGCCGGAGGAAATGGCCCGGCAGGCCGCGGCGGTCGGGCAGTACGAGACGCTCAAGATCAAGCTGGGATCGGAGGACGACCTCGCCCGCCTCGGCGCGATCCGGCGCGCCCGGCCCGATGCCCGCCTGCGGGTCGACGCGAATGCCGGCTGGGAGCCCGAGGAAGCGGTCGCGGCTGGTCCGCGGCTCGAGCCGCTGGGCCTCGAGCTGATCGAGCAGCCGGTGCGGAAAGAGGACATCGCGGGCATGGGCTACGTGCAGGCCCACACAGCCATCCCCGTCGTCGCCGACGAGTCCTGCCAGTCCCTCGCCGACGTGGAGGCGCTCGCCGCGGCCGGGGTGCGGGGGATCAACCTGAAGCTCCAGAAGGCGGGCGGCCTCGCGCCGGGCGTGGCGATGGCGCGCCGCGGCCGCGAGCTGGGCATGCGGGTCATGCTGGGCTGCATGATCGAGACGTCCATCGGCGCGACCGCGATGGCGCATCTCATGGGGCTGGCCGACTGGGTCGACCTCGACAGCCCGCTCCTCATCGCCAACGATCCCTTCGACGGCATCCGTTACGACGGCCGCGGGGGCATCCACCTTCCCCAGCGCGCCGGCATCGGCGCCATTGCGAGGTAACCTCCTTCCCATGCGATTCTTCGACACTCACTGCGACACCGTCATGAACGCTTACGACGGCCCGTACGACTTCCTGGCCGGGCGACGGCGGCGGCCACATCGACCTGCCGCGCCTGCGTGCGGCCGGTCACGGCGCACAGGTCTTCGCCATCTTCGCGGTCCACTCGCGCTACGGCGACGAAAGCACGGAGTTAGCCGGGCGAGCGATTGACATAATCGACGGCTGGGCCGCGGCATCGGACGGCCGCATGACCGTGGCCCGCACCGCGGCCGACGTCGCCCGCGCCTTCGCAGACCCGGCCGCGCCGCTCGCCGCGCTGATCGGGCTGGAGGGCGCCGACCCCTTGCCCGATGCGGACGCGCTGACCGACTACTTCGAGCGCGGGCCTGCGCCTGGTCATCCCCGCCTGGGACGACAACCAGTACTCGGGCAGTGCGACGGGCGGCGGCGGGCCGCTGACCGGGGAAGGGCAGCGCCTGGTCGAGCTGGCGCGCAGCCTCCGGGTGATGGTCGACGTGTCGCACCTCTCCGACGCGGCGTTCGACGCAGGTCGTCGACTTGATGGGCGACCGGCCCTTCATCGCCAGCCATTCCAACTGCCGCAGCATCAGCCCGGCCTCGCGCAACCTGACCGACGAACAAATCCGCACCCTGGCGGACCGCGGCGGCGTGATGGGCCTCAACCTCGCCGCCGATTTCCTGGACCCCGATTACTTCGCGGCCTGGGAGGCGATCATGGCGCCGGTCGCGCGGCCCCCGCCGAGGCGCGACGCGAGACTGCGGGCCGCGGCCCGCCCGAAACTGGCCGCGATCCCGCTGCCGCCAGTCGACATCGTGGGCCGCCACGTGCTGCACGCGATGCAAGGTGGGCGGCGAGGACTGCGTCGGGCTCGGCGGCGATCTCGACGGGATGACGTATATGCCGGCAGGCTTGACGGGCGTGGAGAGCTACCCCGCGATCGCGGAAGCCCTGGCCCGCGCCGGGCCTCACCGAGCGGCAGGTGGAGAAGGTGTGCTGGCGGAACATGCTGCGGGTGTTTGAGGAGGTCTTGCCGTGAGCGACTCGCATTTCGGCGGCCGTAGCAGAGGTCGTGCAGCTGTTCGGAGATACGCGCATCGCAGCACTGCCTCCTGCAGGCCGGGGAAGCGGTAGACGGCGCGCTGCAGCCTCACCGGCGAAGTTCTGGACGGCGCCGACGCTCGACCGCGTGCAGCGGGAGCTGGCGGCCCGGCTGCCCGGCGTGCGGCTCGACCTGTCGGGCGTCTGCCTGCTGCGCCCTGCAGCGCGCACCGCCGCGGTCGCCACCAACCTCACCGGCCTCTACGCGCAGCCCTCCTTCCTCGCCGAGCAGCTGACCCAGGTGCTCAACGGCTGGCCGCTGGAGGTGCTGAAGGAAGAGGGCCTGTGGTGCTTCGTCCGCCAGGCCGACGGGTACCTGGGCTGGGCCTACGCGCCCTACCTGGCCGGCGCCGATCAGCTGCACGTTCTCGCACCTCGTCTGCGCGCCCGAGGCGCCCGTCCTAGGCGAGCCTCGGGATGGCGCGCCGCTTGCCACCCGCGTCCTGGGCGGGACCGCGGTGATCGTGGACGCGCGCGAGGGCGAGTGGCGGCACGTGGCGCTTGCCGGCCCGCATTCCGGTTGGCTGCGGGCGGAGGCGCTGCGGCCCTTCGACGCGCTGCCCGAGACCGCGGACGCCCGGCGCGAGCAGATCGTCGCGGATGCGATGACGCTTCGTCGGCGTGCAGTACCTGTGGGGCGGCTGTTCGGCCTGGGGGATCGACTGCTCGGGGTTCGCCCAGCTGATGCACCGCCTCTCCGGGGTCACCCTCCCGCGCGATGCCGACATGCAGTACGAGGCGGGCCGGCCGGTCGACTACCCGTACCAGCCCGGCGACCTGCTCTTCTTCGGCGAGTCGGGCGACCGCCGCAAGATCACCCACGTCGCCATCAGCCTGGGCGGCTGGGACATCATCCATTCGTCCCGCCGCATCAACGGCGTGTACCACGACAACGTCCAGGCCGTTCCGGGGCTGCGGGACAGCTTCGCCGGCGCGCGGACCTTCCTGGGCTAGGCGGAAGCAGGCATGGATCTACCTCATGGAAAGCGCGCCGGGCGCGCGCACCTTGATCGACGGCCGCTGGCGCGATTACTTCTCAGGCACGGGCTACCTGGGCTTGCAGGGCCATCCCGGCTTGATCGCCGCCGCGTCAGAGGCATTGCAGAAGTACGGCTTGACCAGCGGCACGTCTCGCGGGGGCTACGGGGAGCATCCGGTCTTCGGCGCAGGTGGAGGCCGCGGCCGCCCGGTTCTTCGGCGAGGAGCGCAGCCTCTACACGGTCTCGGCTTACCTGGGCTCCGGCGTGCTGCTGCAGGGGCTGCGCGGCGAGTACGAGCGGGTCTACCTGGACGAGTCCGCGCACTTCAGCGAGCGCGACGCAGCCGCGGCCAGCGGCGTCGCCGTCACGACTTTCCAGCACTGCGACCCCGCCGCGCTCGCGCGCAGCGCTCGCGCAGACTCTCCGCCCCGGCGAGCGCCCGCTCGTCCTGACCGACGGCGTGTTTCCCATCTCCGGCGAGATCGCGCCCTTGGCGCGACTACCTGGCCGTGCTCGCAGGCTTCGAGGGCTCGATCCTCTGCGTCGACGACGCGCACGCGACGGGGGTCATCGGCGCGCAGGGGCGCGGCACGCTCGAGTTCGTCGCGGCCGCCAGCGATGCGGTCCGCTGCTGCACCGCCCACACGCTGAGCAAGGCAATCGGCGGGCACGGCGGGCTGATTGCGGGCAGCGCCGATTTCGTCCGGCAGCTCTGGCGGAACGCGCCCGCGCTCGCGGGCAGCAGTCCCGCGCCCATCCCCGCCGCCGCAGCGTCCGCCTGGGCGCTCGACTACGTCGCGGCCCACCCCGAGCTGCGGGAGCGGCTGTGGCGTAACGTCGCCCGCGCCCGGGAGGGTTTCCGGGCGCTCGGGCTGGGACCTCGCGCGGACGCCAATCCCCATCGTCTGCCTCACCGGTCGGCCCGGCCTCGACCTGGCCGCCATCCAGCAGGCGCTCTTCGCCCGCGACATCTGCGTCGCGCACGTCACCCGCTATTCGAGCACCCCCGCCGGCGGCGCGCTGCGCGTCGCGATCTTCGCCACGCACTCCGACGAACAGATCGACAGGCTGATCTCCGAGATGGCGAAGCTGGTATAAAACGACGCAACGGATAACCAACGGAGAAACGGATGTCGAGGTGCTTTTGCGGTCATCCGTTTCTCCGTTAGTTATCCGTTGCGTCGCTCTCCGTTGCCTCGCAATCGCCCCTTTACATTCCCGGCCCGGGCTTCGCCAGCGTCTCCGCCAGGTCACGCCACGCCAGCCACGCCTGCTCCTTCGGCCGGCCGTGCTCCCAATCCATCTCCGCCATCGCGTCGATGAACGGCGTCTCCTCGATCCCGCGGCGCTGGAGCCCAACCACGCAGACGTCGGTCGCGCCCGAATTCATGTCGTCCATAATCCGCCGGGCCGCGTCCGCGCCCAGCCGGCTCCCCTGCACCCGGTCGAATGCGGTCGGCACCCCGCCCCGCTGCAGGTGGCCCAGGATGACCTGCCGCACGTCGAACTGGCCCCGGGCCTCGGCCTCCATGATCCGCCGGACGAAATCCGTGTCGTAGTAAGGCGACACGTCCTCCGCGATGATCACGATGCCCATCTTCTTCCCGCCCGCGAACCCGTGCCGCAGCAGCGCGATGTCCTCCTGCAGCATCCGCAGGTCGATGCCATCCTCGCTCAGCAGCTGCATTTCCGCGCCGCTTGCCACGCCCGCCGACAGCGCCAGGTAGCCGCTCTCCCGGCCCATCACCTCGACGATGTACGTGCGGTGCGCCGCGCCCGCCGTGTACTTGATCTTGTCGATCGCGTCCACGATCGTGTTCAGCGCCGTGTCCGACCCCACCGTGATCTCCGTCGCCGGCAGGTTGTTGTCGATCGTCGCGGGCACGCAGATGATCGGGATGTCGAGTTCCTGGTACTGGCTCGCGCGCCTGCACCAGCTTCATCACCTGCAGGTAAGTGGTCAGCCCGCCGACCGCAATGATCCCGCGAATGTCCCACTGCTTGATTTGCCCGGCGATCTGCAGCGATCTCTTCGTTGGTCACCTCGTGCCGGATCGCCCCGAGCTCGCTGCCGCCCAGGTTGATCCAGTTCTCGACGTCCATCCACTCGAGATCCCAGATGTCGCCCTTCGCCAGCCCCGCAAACCCGTATCGCGCGCCGACCACGTCCTGGCCCTCGTTGCGCGCCATTCGCAGCGCGGTCCGCAGCACCGCGTTCATGCCCGGCGCATCCGGCCCGCCCGTCATGATCGCGATGCCGGCCGCGGCCGGCAAGCTCGGCCCTCGGCTCCGCCCGCGCCAGCGTCTTGAACAGGTTGAGCGAGTCGAGGAAGCTGCGCCCGCGCAGCTCCAGCGCCTGCTCGAAATTGCCCTGGTCGATCTGGCTGTTGATCGCCCGGCTCTTCTCGACGACCTCCGACGAGCGGGGTGGCCTGCGGCATGCTGCGGATCAGCCCGATCATGACCGGCTCGGGGTTGTCGCCGCTGATGTAGTCCACCGCCGCCGCGCCCAGCCGGGACGCCAGGTTCCGGTCGAACGCGGCTGGGCGACCCCCCGCGCTGCACGTGGCCGAGCACCGTCACCCGCGCCTCGACGCCCATGCGGTTCTTGAGGATTTCGGTGATGGTTTCCGCCCGGATCGGCAGGCCGTCGGAGTGCCGGCGCGCCTTCGGCGAAGATGAGAACGTCGTGCCGGCGGCCCGCCTCGCGGCCCTTCCGCAACGCCTCAATCATGCGGAAGTGCCAGCGGGAGTCCATCTCCTCTTCGGGGATCAGCACCCAATCCGCGCCCGTCGCAACTGCGCCCATCAGCGCCAGGTAGCCGCAGCGCCGGCCCATGACCTCCACGACGAAGGTGCGCTGGTGCGAGTCTGCGGTGGACTTCAGCCGGTCGACCGCTTCGACGATCGTATTCAGCGCCGTGTCCGCGCCGATGCTCATGTCGGTGCCGAACTGGTCGTTGTCGATGGAGCCGGGGAGCCCCACGATCCGGAAGGGCTGGATGTTCTCGGCCTTCTCAGGGGGGATCAGTCCCTCTGTCGGCCAGGGCCCGCAGGTGGTCGGCCCATTCCTGGTACAGCAGCAGGGCGCCGGTCAGCGAGCCGTCCCCGCCGATGACGACCAGCCCGTCGATCCCCTGCAGCACCAGGTTGCGGGCGGCCTGCCGGCGGCCTGCCAGGGTCCGGAATGCCTCGGACCGGGCGGTGCCCAGGATGGTCCCGCCCAGCTGGAGGATGCCGCCCACGCTGCGCCAATTGAAGCGCTCGAACCTGTCGCCCCCGTCCACCACGCCTTGCCAGCCCTCGTGGATGCCGCAGACCTCGAGTCCCTTGTCCAGCGCGCAGCGCGTGATCGCCCGAATCGCTGCGTTCATCCCAGGTGCATCGCCGCCGCTCGTGATGATCCCGATCTGCATAGCCTGCCTCCGCTGCTAGCTCCGGTTGCCCGCAAATAGATTCCTGAGTCCGTCCAGCCACCCGCGTGTCTGGTTGAGGTCGTCGTGATCGATGTAGCCCGCGTCGCCGATGCGCTGGCTCTGCATTTCCTTGATCAACGTGGTTTCGTCGAAATCCATCCGCTGCCATTGGCTCACGACCTCGCCGTCGCGCAGCACGCTAATCCGGTCCGCGATCTGGATCAGTTCCGCCGGCCGCCGCGCCAGGTACATGGTCGCGATGTTGCGCTCCGACAGGCTGCGCAGGGCGCGGAACAGGTTGCTGAGGTCTTGCGCGGTGTTGAGGAAGGCCGCAGGCTCGTCGAGCACCACGATCTGCGTGTCGAGGCTCAGCGCGCGGGCGATCATCAACAGGCGCTGCTGGCTGGCGGTGAGGGTGTTCGCCTTGGCCATCGGGTCCAGCTTCAGCCCGACCACCTCCATCAGCTTGACCGCCGTGTCCCGCACCCGCTGCTGGTTGATGATCAGGCCGTGCATCTCCTTGCCGACGACCACGTTGTCCGCCACGCTCAGGCCCGTGAAGATGCCGGCTCGCCGCGGTACGATCCCGATCCCGTGCTTGATCGAGTCGGTCGGGTTCTGCAGCACCACCGGCGCGCCCTTCGCCCTGACCGTGCCCGTATACGAGTTGGCGGGCAGCAGGCCGGTCAGCAGCTTCAGCAGGGTCGTCTTGCCTGCGCCGTTATCGCCGAGCACGCCGAAGATTTCGCCGGGGCGAACCGCCAGCGATACATTCGACAAGGCCACCACCTCGCCGTACGCCTTCGTGATTCCTTCGAGCTCAAGAACGAATTCGCTGGTCATCAATACCCCTTATTTGGAGCGCCGAGTCGAAACCTCCGAGGTTTCTCGAAACCTCGAGGTTTCGCTGCCTTGGCATTCAGCCCGCTGCTTCGGGCGTAGGACGGTGCAACCGGCGGCCGAGGCTGTTGCGCAGGACGTTGAATTCCTCGCCGCGGAATGCCCCGAGGATCAGGAGCAGCAGCACGTATGCGGCAAACCCGGCTGCCAGCGCCACGAACAGCGGCAGGCCCATCTTCCCCAGCGCCCATACTATAGCGAGATTGGCGCCGGTTGCCAAGAGCGGGCGCCCAAGCATCGGCGCCCACGGGATGCGCCCGATATAGCGCTGCACCGCCCAGCTGAAGGGGATAAAGAGCGATGCCTCGGCCAGGATCATCAGGCCCGCGGCGGCTATCGCGCCGTACCGCGGCACCAGCACCAGGTTCGCGATGGTCGTGCAGGTCACCGCGATGGCGAATGCCCGGGTGATAAACCGCTGCTGCTTCGCCGCGATCAGCGTGTACTGCGTGACCGAGTTGACGAACCCGATCGGAATCGACCAGATCATCAGCCGCAGCGCGGTCGCCGAGTCGGGCAGGTACGCCGCGCCGCCGAGCACCTGGATCAGGAACGTCGACGAGAAGGTGAAGAACACCGCGATGGGCAGCGCGACCATGAACAGCAGCTGGAGCGCGAGCTTGTACGCTTTGAGGAACGAGTCGGTGCTCGCGTGCGCGTAGCGGCTGATCACGGGGAAGATCGCGATCGTGAAATAGGCCGGGATGACGTTCAGCCCGTCGATGTACTTGATGCCGGCCGAGAAGATGCCCACCGCCGCCGGGTTGATCGCGCCGCGCAGCACCAGTTGGCTGATGCGCCAGAAGACCGTCGCCAGCAGGTGATTGATCATCAGCGGCCACGACTCGTGCATCATGTACCGCTGCAGCCCCAGGTCGATCCCGCCGCGCGTCCTGCGTGCGATGTCGCCGGCCGCGCCCTTGGTCGCGGTGGGGAACGGCGCATCGACTGCCTGGGCGGCCGCAGCCTCGGGCGAGGCAGCCAGAAACGCCCGGTCGCGCTGCGCCTGGGGCCGCAGCAGCTTCCGCTCCATCAGCACCCACAGCCACACCACCTGCACGACGTTCATGACGATCGCCACGCCCGCCAGCCCGACGAACCCCAGGTTGAGCGGCGGCAGCAGCACCAGCGCGCCGAGCGCGACCTTGCCCAACGTCGTGGCGGTGGCCGTCAGCGCCGGGTACTCCATCTCCTCGAACGCGATGAAGACGGACGACACGGCATCCGCGATGTTCGCAAAGAACAGCGAGATCACGAAGAAGCCGATCGTCTGCACCTCGGCCGCGGTGAGCGGCGTGGGCGAGTGCTGGAAGAAGTACAGGACCCCCGCCGTCACCGGGATGCACACCAACCACAGCCCGGTCCGCAGCAGGATCACGTTGCTCAGGAACTTGCGGGCCTGGTCCTTCCGGAACGCGACGTCGCGCGTCAGCAGCGTGCCCAGCCCGAACCGGGTCACGATCTCCAGGATCAGGTAGAACGTGATCGCAAAGACGTAGCTGCCTTCGCCCTCGGGACTCAACACCCGCAGCCGCAGCATGGCAAACGCGAAGTCGATCCCGCGGTTGAACAGGTTCATCACGACCTGGACCGCGCTGTTCTTCGCGACCGTCCCGACCTCGCTGTGCTCGCCCGTGTAGAACCGCCCCCACGCCCACCAGATGAGCAGGAGGATCAGGGCCACGCCGGCCAGGAAGGTCAGGTACGCGCCCAGCAGCATGCTGCGCGGGGAGTAGACGAAGCGGACGGTCCACTGGCCCGCGTTCGGGATGTAGACGGCCCGGAAGGTGCCGTCCGCCCGGTAGACGTCCAGCTGCGTTTCGATCGCTTCGCCGCTCGACGAGATGCCCTCGCCCTGCGCGCCGAACGGCCGCAGGTACGCCTTCCAGCCGTCGAAGTAGTTGTCCGTCACGACGAGCCAGCCCGGCTCGCTCACGTTGACGTCGACGAAGTATTCGCGGCTCTCGCGCTGGCTGATGCGCGCCTCTTGCAGCTTGGGCGTGCTTGCCGGCTGCCCCTGGTTCGGGACCTGCTGCGGCGCCGCCTCGAGCACCACCGTCTGCCTGGGGTCCACCTGCTGCAGCTTGTCCAGCGCCGCGGTCTGGCTCTCGGCCGGCACCCCCTGGGGCACGACGAACGCCCGGGGGAACGCCTTCGTGTTCTCGTAGATCTTGACTTCGGCGTCGTAGACCAGCTTGTAGCCGTCGTTCGTGATTGGCTGCGTGGAAACCACGTACCGCGCGCCGAGCAGGGCCAGCAGCGGGTTGTCGAGCGTGGCCGGGTTGTAGATGGCCGCGATCCGGTTGTACATCAGCTCGGTCTGCGGCTGGATCCGGCCCATGTACTCGGCGTACTGCTTCGGGATGATCGAGTCGTAGCCGCGCACGTCTTCCAGCCCGTAGCGCATCGCCGAGTTGGCGTTCATCACCTTCACGTCGGGCGGGTCCAGGCTGGTGACGCGCCACGGCTGCTCCGCGTCCTGCTTGCTCTGCAGGAACTGGATGGAGGGCGGGGTGAAATCGAGCCACGCGGGATTGACCGCGGGATTGAACCCGCTGCCGACCAGCCAGAGGTCCAGGACGAGCACGGCCAGGAGCGGAACGAACGCGAAGCGCCTCACTTGTGGCGAGGCGGTCTCCGAGCGCGCGAGACGGCAGAGGATCAGCAAGGCGATGCCGGTGAGCAGCGCCATCGCGCCGAACCGTGCGATCTGCACCGCCTCATAGGACCAGAACATCGCGCCGTCGGCAAACCCCCTCGACATCGCCAGGTCAGACCAGAAGCCCCAGTGGAGCAGTTTCTCGCCCAGCGCGATGAACGGCGCGGCCCGGACGACGCTCAGCAGGACGACGAGGAGGCTGCCCGCGCCGGTCACGACCAGCAGCCACCCGGCCAGTCGCGGCAGCAGCAGGCCCACCTTTGGCCGGGACTGAGCAGCCAGTCCAGCCCGAACCCCGCCAGCGCGGCCATCGCCAACGTGTAGGGGAAGACCCACCGGAACGGCGAGTGGAGCTGGCTGTACCCCGGCAGCCCGTAATACAGGATGGCATAGATTGGCGTGCCGAACGCAAAGAGCATCGCCATAACCGCCAGCAGTGCAAAGAACCACGTATGCGTCCGCCGGGACTTATCCGCCCATCCCGCGATCCCCGCCACCGCGCCGATGATCGCGAGGGCAAGCGTCGCCAGGCCCAGGTAATTCCCGCCTTCGACGTAGTTCTTGACGCCCCAGTCGATCGTGTGCAGCGGCTCGCCCAGCGCGTTCTGCGTGACGGTCACCCATGCCCGCCGCCAGATGTCGAAGTACTGGTGGTGCGTCGGGTTGCCGTAGAAGTCGGGCAGGAGGAAGGTGACGACCTGCCGGGAGGGCCAGGCCCAGTCGCGGATCTGCTGGAGGCTCGCCGCGCCTTCACGCACGCTCTGCTTCACCAGCTCGTACAGGGGCACGAGCTGCACCCCACCCAGCGCCAGCCCGAGGATCGCCATGGCCGCGAGCAGCGCGATGGTGCCCGACAGCCCGGCCCACGCCCGCAGGTGGTTGCGGCGCAGCAGCAAATAGGCGCGGCCCAGCCGCCACAGCCCGTAAAAGCCCGACACCATGATGGTGTAGTAGGTAATCTCGACATGCCCCGCGAGGACCTGCAGCGCGAGCGCGATGGCCCCAACCACGACGAACGGCGTCGCGCCCCACCCTGGCACCGGCGTATCCGGCCCGGCCTGGGCCGCGGTCACCCGGTGCTCCTGCTGGCGGACGATCACCTCGGTGCAGGCCATCACCAGCGGCAGCCACGACGCGGCCGCGATGATCATGGTGAAATTGACGCTGACGATGAAGAACAGGGAGAAGGCGTACGCGATCGCGGCCAGGATGCTCCCCGCCCGGCGCACGCCCAGCACGCGCATGAACACGAACATGCACGCCGCGGCCAGGCCCAGCTGCAGCCACGTAAATACGCCGTAGGCCCGCCACAGCGGGAGGATGTAGAAGATCAGGCTGAGGGGGTACGCGGCCGAGTGCTGGCCCGCGGCGAGGAACGGCACGCCGGCAAATGACCGGACGTTCCACAGGATATCGCCGGGGTTCTTGGCGTGGAGCACGTCCGTGATGAGCGACTTCCACTGGAGGTTTTCCAGCACCAGGTCGCTGATCAGCCCGTTGTAGGGCACCACCGTCCCGTTCTGAACGTTGACGCCCTGCTGGCCGGCATAGCTCTGCCAGGGTGGGTACTGGTACAGGTTGTCAGCCGGTAGAAGGGTCTTGCCTCCCAGGGCTTGTGGCGCGAACCAGAGCAGAGGAAGCAGAAGCAGGGCGAGGATGACGAGCGCATCGGCTCTGCGCGATGATTTCAAAAGTCCCTCGAGCGGTGCAAAAGATAGTACGCGAAAAGCGGGTTGCTTACGCCGTGCGATCGGCTCAGGAAAGGGCCGGCTGGCCGGATGGCCGTAGTTCTGCCTTTCGGTGACGGTAGCGGATGCGGAACACGTCGACGGCGCCCTGCAGCTTCACGCGGCACGCTCATCTTCGATTTGCCGATGCGGCGGTCCTCGAAGTAAATGGGGATTTCGGCCACCCTGAACCCGAGGCGCTCGGTCAGGTACGCCATCTCGACCTGAAACGCGTAGCCGCTGGACCCGACCCGGTCCAACCCGATCCCGATCAGCGCGGCCCGCCGCCAGCACTTGAACCCGGCCGTGATGTCGCGCGTGGTGATCCCCAGGATGCGCCGCGACCACACCTCGTTCGCCCACCAGCTCAACAGGCGCCGCCACCAGCTCCACCGTTCGTCGAGGCGTCCGCCGTTCACGTAGCGGGAGCCAACGACGACGTCATAGCGGTCCATCAGCTCCAGCATGCGGGGAATCGCGTCGGAGGGGTGCGAGAAGTCCGCGTCCATTTGGACGATGTAATCCGCGGCGTCGGCCAGGGCCTTCGCGAAGCCTGCCAGGTACGCCCGGCCCAGACCTTCCTTGCCCGCCCGGTGCATCACGTTGACCACGCCCGGCAGGCGGTCGGCCAGGCAATCGGCGACGCGGCCGGTGCCGTCGGGCGAATTGTCGTCGACCACGAGCACGGACAAGCCGGGCACGCACAGCGCTTGAAGCTCGGCGATCAAGCCCGGCAGGTTTTCGGCTTCATTGTAGGTGGGGATGACGACGACGGTCTGCGCGTGTTCGGGCACGCGTGCTGAATCGGAAGGCATTGTTCCGATTCTATCATGCCGGGTAGCAAAGCGCAACCTGCCGCCGGTTCGCTGTTCCGCCCGCCCCCGCCCACACGCAACAGGGGATTCGAACGTATTGCGGCCCATACCGACCTGCGCTATAATGCCATCCGCTGTTGGATAGGGGAGGGGGGTGTCGCATGGGCCGGAACTCGGGAGGCAAGCCTGCTCAAATCCTCTACATCGGCCGTGAGGATCCCGGGTACGAGAAGGTCTGGCAAAGCATCGAGCAGGATGGCATCGGGGTTGTCTTCGCGCGCACCCAGACCCTGGGCGTTCAGCTCGCGCGCGACCTCAAGCCGAACATCGTGGTGATCAACCCGACGAACAGCCACTTTTCCGGCGAGCGCCTCTCCGTGACCCTCCGCCACAAGCTGCCCCAGGCCTGGCGCGTGCTCCTCGTCGATCGCGGCGAGGGCAAGCAAATCGAGGCCGAGGAACGCCTCGTCCGGCCCTTCACGCCCAAGCGCCTGCACGACACCCTCATCAAGGCGCTCGGCGCCCTCGTCCCCCACGTGATGAAGGTCGGCAAGGTCGAGCTCGACATGACCGCCCGCATCGTGCGCAGCCCCCTGGGCGAAACCCATCTGACCCCCAAGCAGTGCCACCTGCTCGCCATCTTCATGCAGCGCCCGAACCAGGTCATTTCCCGGGAGGACCTGATGAAGGAAATCTGGGATACCCACTATCTCGGCGACACCCGCACGCTGGACGTCCACATCCGCTGGCTGCGCGAAAAGATCGAGGGCGACCCCATGAAACCGGTCATCCTCGTAACCGTCCGCAAGATCGGCTACAAGCTAATCGCGGACCTCCCGGCGCTCGTGCCCGAGGAGGACGAAGCGCTCGCGCTGGCCGAGAGCTGACCGCCGTCCCTGGACGGAGCAAAACAGAAAGGACCGGCGCACTGGGGCGCCGGTCCTTTCAATGTTCGGTCCAGCCTGGCTTACGCCTTGGCGGCCTTGGCCTTGTTCAGGGCCAGCATGAGCCGCGACTTGCGTCGGGCAGCCGCGTTCTTGTGGATCACGCCCTTCTCCGCGGCCCTATCCAGCGCGCGGATCGCATCCAGCACGGCCTCGTCAGCCCCTTCGAGTTTGCTGCTCGCCATCACCGTGCGCGCCTTCTTGATGTAGGTGCGGGTGCTGGTGCGGACGGCGCCGCGGTAGACGGCCTTGCGCGCGTCGCGACGCCCTGCTTTCAACGCAGACGGGTTCTTCTTAAGATTTGGCACCGAAAGCCTCCAGGTTTTATTCCACTAACGAATCTTCACGGCTCAGGCCGTCGTTGACAAGACATAAACGTGACCGGCGCCAAGCTGTGCCAGTCACAAGCCGTAAGTATAGTGCAAAGCTGCCAGATTTCCAAAAAGCGGGGCGTCGCTGCGCGAGGGGTTTCGTGTTTTCGCCTTTCGTTTTTCGTTCGTTTCCCCCGCTTTCGCCTTTCCCCTTCCCGGCGTCCCCAACCGGCTCACTGCACCGGCTGTTCTGCAGCCGCCTGTTCTGCAGCCGCCCGCCGCGCTGCTGTGGTCCGGTCCATGTCCCGCACCACGTCCCCCATCGCGTCTTCCACGTAGGGATAGGCGAACCAGACGGTGCCCGCGCCCAGCAGAGCGCCGGTGACGAAGCGGAGCAGCGCCGTCGACTCGCGCAGCCCGAAAAGCTGCGTGAAACCGTCGATCGCCGTCGGCAGCACGAAGAACACCAGGTACATCCACACCGGCAGCTTGGGCCATTTGCCCGGCCGGGCGAGCCGCGGCCGCAGGAGCGCAAAGACCAGGCCGGCGATCAGGATCGACCCGTAGATCGCCACATCCCGCTCGCAAAAGGCGACCTTCCACCCCGCTTCCGCCGACCCATCCCACCGGAGCTGCTCGCGCTGCAGGATGTTTGATCCCGTTGGGATGTACCCGTCGCTCTCGAGCTGCTGCACCGTGTAGAACTGGTCCTGCCCGAACAGGAAGATGGATCTTTCCGGCAGTTGGTGGCACGTCGGCGCGTAAACCCTGTAGATCAGCGTCCCCGCGCCCGTCGCGCCCGCATGCATCAGCACGGGGGCCAGGAACGGCAGGAACACGAAGAGCGCGACGACGGTGTTGAAGACCGCGAGCCAATGGCGGGCAAACCACAGCGCGAAGCCGTTGATCGCATCTTCCAGCCGCCTTGCGCCCTTCCCCTCAGGCGGCTTCACCTGCACGCTCATGCCCCTGCCTTTGGTTTTGCCGACGGCGCAGCCGTCGAGCGGGCGGCAGCCGTCCCGGCCTTGCCGCCCGATGGCATGACCGCCGCGCCGCCGTCCGCCATCGTCGTGCCGCTCAGGTAGGTGATGTAGGCCGGGATGAGCGGGAGCACGCACGGCGAGAGGAACGAGAGCAACCCTGCCAGGAACGCGATCGGCATGGTGACGCTGTTCAGACCCCCGCCCACCTCGACGTTCGCCAGGCCGTTGCCCAGCTGCTGCGAGAAGAAGATCGACAGGAAGCCGAGCCGGTCCATGTACATGGCGATGCCGACCAGGATCAGGAACACGCCCGTGATCTTGGTGACCAGCGGCATGTGACGGCTGATCTTGCGCAGCTGGGGCGCCACCGCGCTGAGCGCCGCGCCGGTGATCAGGAACGGGATGCCGAGGCCCAGCGAGTAGATCAGCAGGAGCAGCGCGCCCTGCGCCGCGGTCCCGGTGATCGCAGCCATCGCATAGATCGCGCTGAGCACCGGCCCGATGCACGGGATCCACCCCGCCGAGAAGAACACGCCCATCGTCGCCGACGAGAGGTAACCCCAGCGCCGGTCCACCTTCTTCTGGATGCGGCCCTCGGTGTACATGATGCGCCCGAACGCGTCCACGCCTTCGACAAAGGCCCAGCCCACCGGGTTCTTCGTCCCGCCCGCCGCCCGCACGCGCCCCGCCAGCCACGGGAAGAACCCCGCGACCTGCAAGCCGAACAGGATCATGATGACCCCGCCGATCTTGACGAACGTCGGCAGGAACGCCCGGAACGCGAACCCGAACACGGTCGCCAGCGTCGCGCCCATGAAGACGAAGACCAGGCTGAAGCCGGCCACGAAGGCCAGCGCATGTGAGAACGTCTGCCAGCGATTAGCAGATGTCATGAAGCATTTCTCCTGTCGACAGAGACCGCGTGTCAGGTTACCCCTTATTCGATAGGGCCTCTGTCGCGAGCGTTACATGGCAAGGCTGATGCCTTGCCTGCTCGCTACTTCGCCAGATTCACCGTCGTCGGCCCGCTTGCGTTCACGCCCGGCCCCTCTTGCATCACCTCGCGCAGCGCCGAAATCTCCCGCTCCAGGTTCCGCTGCCGGTGTACCATGCTGAAGATGAACGCGAACGAAGCCAACCAGATCACGAAATAAGCTGCCACCATGTAAGTCATCGTCGTTACTCCCTAGTATCCCAGTTGTTCCTTGAGTTCCTCGACCTGCTCCTTCGTCCGTTCCAGGCGGAAGCGGTGTAGCAGCAGGACGACGTAAAAGATCGTGAACGAGAACAGGCTGATGAAGAACGCGGTCATCATGCCCGGCCCCAGCCCGAAGCCCGACTTCGGGTCGATGAGCACCGGGTGGATCGTCCGCCACCAGCGGATCGACATGAACGTGATCGGCACGCTGAGGAACGCGAAGATCGCATAGACCGCCGAGAACCTGGCGCGCCGCGCCGGGTCTTCCATCGCGCTCCGCAGCATGAAGTACGCGACAAAGAGCAGGAACATGATCGTGTACGTGGTGAGGCGCGGGTCCCACGTCCACCAGGTGTTCCACGCCGGCTTGGCCCAGATCGAGCCCGACAGCGTCGCGGCCAGCGTGAAGACGATGCCGATCTCGGCCGAGGAGACCGCCAGGCTGTCCCACGACCGCTTGGACGTAATCAGGTATCCGACGCTGGCGGCCATCGTCACCCCGAAAGCCAGCATGCTCAGCCACGCGCTCGGCACGTGAAAATAGATGATGCGCTGCGCCGCCTGCTCGTCCGGCGTCAGCCCCGCGTTAGACGCCGACGGCGCGCCCACCAGCGCCATGTACGCCGAAAACAGCACCAGCACCGCAGCGACGACGGTCAACACCGTCAGCGCCCGAACGAACGAATCTCGTCATACCTTTGTTTCTTTCATTCTCTCCACTACGAACCCAAACGTCAGGTACGCGACGACCGTGAACCCCACGTCGTAGACTATGACGAGCTGCAGCCAGTTTGCGAGGGAGCTGATCGGCTCCCCGTCCAGCAGCGCGCCCGTCATCTTCACCCCCGCCACCAGCACCGGCAGCAGCACCGGGAACAGCAGGATGGGCAGCATCACCTCGCGCGCCCGGGTGTTCACCGCCATCGCCGAGAACACCGTGCCCACCGCGGCGAACCCATACGTGCCCAGGAACAGGACGAGGATGTGCTGCCACGTAAACAACGACAGGTTGAAAAAGATCATGATGAGCGGCAGCAGGATGATCTCCACCACGAAGATGAAGATCAGGTTGCCGAACATCTTGCCGAAATAGATCGCCGCCCGGTCGACCGGTGCCAGCAGCAGGCCGGCCAGGCTGCCCTTGTCCTGCTCGATCACGAACGCCCGGTTCAGCCCCAGGGTGCCGGCGAACGTGATCGCCACCCACACGATGCCCGGCGCGACCATCTTCATGTCGGGCACGCGCAACTCGAACGCGAAGTTGAACACGATCACCGACAGCAGCGCAAACACGAACATGCTGCTGAAGATATCCTTCGTGCGCAGCTCCGCCCGGATGTCCTTCCAGATGATCGCGCCGACGGCCTTCCAGAACCTCATCGGCCGCCTCCGCCCGCCGCACCGTTGCCGCGGGCCCCGGCCGACCGGGCCGCAGTACCGGTCGTAGAGGGGCCGGAACTCGGCCGCGGTCATCCCGTCGACCGCGGCCTCATAGGCAACCCGGCCGTTGGACAGAATGACCACCTTGTCCGCGATCGCCAGCCCGCGCTCGATGCTGTGGGTGACCGTGACGATGGTGCGCGGCCGCTCGACCGTTCCGGCTTCACCGCCGCCCGAGGCAACCCGCCCACTCAGTTCCGACAGCAGCCCGTGCAGCATCTCCGCCGCCTGCGGGTCCAGTCCGGTGTCCGGCTCGTCCAGCAGCAGGACCTCCGGGTCGTGCAGTAGCGCCCGCGCGATCGCCATCCGCTGCAGCATGCCGCGCGAGAACGTCCGCACCAGGTCGCCCCGGCGCGCCCACAACCCGACGCGCTGCAGCATCGCTCCGATTCGCGCTTCGGGCTGCGACATGCCATACAGTCCCGCGAAGAATCTCAGGTTCTCCTCTGCGGTCAGGCTGTCGTACAGCAGCGGCGCATGGGAGACCACGCCGAGATACCGGCGGATGCCGTCCGCGTGCTTCGCCAGGTCGAGCCCGCCGATGCGAACCGTTCCGCTGGTAGGCCGGCTGAGGCTCGAAAGGATCCGCACGAGCGTCGTCTTGCCCGCGCCGTTCGGCCCGAACAGCACGAGCGACTCGCCCGGCATGACGCGGAGGTTCACCCCCCGCAGCGCGTACTTCGCCCCAAACGACTTGACGAGGTTGCGCACCTCGATCATAGGGGTGTCGGATTCGGTCACGCTCGCGCTTCCTTACACTGCCCCGGAAGATGACTCGTCTCGCCGAACGACATCACGCAGCTGGGCCTTCAGCCGGAGCCGCTCGTCCCGGTACGACCGATTCGCCGATCTGTCCCGCCTCGTAGGCCATGTCGAGCCGGGCGAGCATATCGACCAGCTGCTCCCGGTCGTAGTCCGGCCCAAAGACGCCTAAGGGCGAGCGCCGCTTCGTGACCAGCGGCAGCGCGACCAGAAACGCCGCGATCGCCGCGACCAGCGCAATCAGCCCGATGAGGATGCGCCGGTCCAGCCCACCCACGCCGGTCGCCGCGGTCGTCGTGCTCGCCGCGCCGGTCGTGCCGGCCGAAGTCGCAGCCGTCGCCGCGTCGGGCAGGCCGCTGAGGTTAAGCGCCACCTGCTTGTTCGCCGGCACATCGGAGGCTGAGAAAGAGAAGTAGGCGCCGTTCTGCGTCTCGCGGCGTCCGCCGTCCGTCAGGTCCGGGCTGGTCACCTTCTCGCCCGCATCGGCCACCAGCGCGTTCACGGCCGCGGCCGGGTAGGGCAGCGACCGGACCAGGTCGAGGCTCGTCCCGTTGTACGGCAGCGCGTAGCGATACAGGATTTGGCGCGTGCCCTGGCCGGGCGTCAATGCGAGCCGGTCCACGAAGCCGTTGTCGATCTGGATGAAGCGGTCGCCCAGCACGCCTTCGTTCACGTTCAGTTCTTGCGCGCCCGCGGGCAACGGGAAGGTCAGCACGTGATTGCCGTCGCCGACGTACGCCTTGTTGCCGTCCAGGCTGAACACGATCAGCTCCGCGATCATCGCCCGTCCGCCGTCGAACTCCACGATGTAGTGGACGCGGTCGGCGCGAATGCCGGACGGATCGGTGGTCGTCTCATAGACCGAGAGCGGCAGGTCGAACGCGCGTCTTGCCCGGCTCGAAGCTGACGAACTGGGTGGTGTAGGGCACATTGGCCGGGTACTCCGCCCGCACCGCATACGCCAGCGTGCTGTCGGTGGGGAGCTGGTCGAACTTGTAGAAGCCCTTCGCGTCCGTTTTCGCGTTCCGCATCTCGAGCTGGCTTGCCTGGTCGAAGATGCCCAGCTGCACCGTCGCGTCCACCAGCGGCTTGTCGGTGGTCTTGTTGATCACCGTGCCGCTGATCACGCCCGTGCCCTTCGTCAATGCCTCGCGGAACAGCGGGCCGCCCAGCGAGAGGGTGCGCGCGTAGGTGAGCGCCGCCTTCTGGTCCGCGTCGCTCAGCTTCCCCGCGAAGGCCGGCATGGTGCCCTTGCCCTTGGCGACGGCCTCGGCCCATTGGGCCTGGCTCGCCTGGCTGGTCTTGCCGAAGTCGGCGAGGCTCGGCGCGCCCTGCACGCCTTTCCCGTCCGCGCCGTGGCACGACGCGCAGTTGGCCTCGTATACCTGCTTGCCCTGGTCCACCTCGTCGCGGCTCGAATGGAGGCTCCAGGCGTAGGCCACGACGTCCCAGATCTGCTGGTCGTCGAGCTGGTTCTTCCAGGGCGGCATCATCTGCTGCATGCGGCCGTTCTTCGTCACGTCGAACAGCTCCTGCAGCGAGCGGCCTGCGATCAGGTCGTACTGCCCGAGCGCGGCGGGCTTCACGCCCAGGCCGGCAGCGCTGGGACCGTCGCCCTGGCCCGTGGTGCCGTGACAGGGCGCGCAGTACTGGACCCAGGTGGCCTGGCCGGCCAGCGGCTTCGGCGGCGCAACGGTGACGGGCGCGGCAGGTGCTGCGGGGGTCGGAGTGTCCTGCGCTGAAGCGGGTGAGACAGGCAGGACGACAAGCGCGATGAGTGCCACGAGCGCGAGCGCTCGCAGGATGGGGTTACGGGTTGATTTCATGCGGCGAAGGGCCTTCTGATCATTGTGGATAGACCTGGCAGGTTTGCAGCCTGCCTCAGCAGGGTCCGGTCAGGTCTCATCGTAATTGTAACGCAAAAACGGTCACCCGCCACCTTGCTGGTTCAGACGGGCGACCGTTGGACGGATCAAGCGTAAGGAGCTATTTGACGGCCTCGACTTTGACCTGCTCGATGCCCTGCTCTTCGTAGCGAGACGGGCACTTCAGGAGCAAGTTATTGGCCTGCACGACGCCGCCGGAGCCGAGCGAGCCTTCGACAATCGCGCTCGCGCCTTCCCGGGTGATCTGGTCCGGCTTCACGCCGTGGAAATACACGGCCAGCTGCTTGTTCGTGTCGGTCGGATCGGAGATCTTGAAGTTGAGGTCCAGCTTCGCCGCGTCGTAGGTGACGCTTTCGGTGATGATATTCCCGCTCACGCGCAGGTTCTTGCCCGCCAGGGTGTCCTGCTGCGCCAGCACCTCGCCGACCTCGCGGTAATACGCGCCCGCGCTCTGAACGGACGAGATGATCAGGTAGGCGATCAAACCAACGATGACCAGGCCACCGATGATGAACTTGACTTTGTTGTTCGCCTTGCTGGTCGATACAGCGCCCTTAAGGATGGTCGAGCTCTCCGCCATCATGCCTCCGTGTGACGTTCTTGCCATTTGGCTTGCAGGACCGAGTATAACATCGCAGCCGCGAAAGTGTCAATGATAAAGGTCACAAGTGTTTTTAGTTACAGACGCAGAAACCCAGAAACCAGGTTTCTCCGAGAAACCTGGTTTCTAAGATACGCTCTACGCCATCTTGAACCCGCGCAGCCGCAGCGAGTTCGACACCACGAAGATCGACGAAAACGCCATCGCGGCCGCGGCCAGCCACGGCGCCTGGTGCAGCAGCCCCGCTACCGCCACCGGGATCAGGATCACGTTATAGAAGAACGCCCAGAACAGGTTCTGCTTGATCGTCCGCATCACGGCCTGGCTCAGGCGGATGGCCTTGCTGACCCCTTGCAGGTCCCCGCTCATCAGCGTCACGCCCGCGGTCTCCATCGCGACGTCCGTCCCGGTCCCGATCGCCATCCCGACGTCGGCCTGCGCCAGCGCGGGCGCGTCGTTGATGCCGTCGCCGACCATCGCCACCACGGCCTTCTGCTCTTCCTGGATCGCCTTGACCTGGTTGGCCTTGTCGCCCGGCAGCACCTCGGCGCGCACCTGGTCGATGCCCACCTGGCTCGCGATCGCGGCCGCAGTCCGGCGGTTGTCGCCGGTCAGCATGACCACGCTCAGGCCCTGCTTCTTCAGCCCGCCGATCGCGTCCGCCGCGCCCGCCTTGACCGTGTCAGCGATGCCGATCACGCCCGCGATCTTCCCGTCGAGCGCCGCAACCACCGCAGTCTTGCCTTCGGCTTGCAGCCGCTCCACGTCCTGCCCGGCCGACCCCAGGCGATGCCCTCGTTCGCCATCAGCCGCGCCGTCCCGACCACCACCGTACACCCGTCCACGTCGGCCCGGATGCCGTGGCCCGCGATCGCGTCGAACGCGTCCGGCTGGCGACAGCTTCAGGCTCGCGCTCGTTCGCAGCGGCCACGATCGCCTCGCCCAGCGGGTGCTCCGAGCCCGCGCTCGGCCGAGGCCACCAGCCGCAGCAGCTCATCCGCTCCGCGATCGCCGTACGCCAGCGACGATCCGTCACCGCGGGCTTGCCCTGCGTGATCGTGCCGGTCTTGTCCAGCACGACCACCTGCAGCTTCTCCGCCCGCTCCAGCGCCTCGGAGCTGCGGAACAGGATGCCGTTCTGCGCGCCCTTGCCCGTGCCCACCATGATCGCGGTCGGCGTCGCCAGGCCCAGCGCGCACGGGCACGCGATGACCAGCACCGCGACCATGTTGACCATGGCCGTGGTGAAGCCCGCCTGCGCGACGAAGTACCAGAAGACGAACGTCAGCAGCGCGATCGCGATGACGATCGGCACGAACACGCCCGACACCCTGTCGGCCAGCGCCTGGATGGGCGCCTTCGACCCCTGCGCCTCTTCCACCAGCCGGATGATCTGCGCCAGCGCGCTGTCCGCGCCCACCTTGGTGGCCTGGATGGTCAGCATGCCCGACTTGTTGATCGTCGCGCCGATGACCTCGCTGCCCGGCCGCTTGTCCACCGGCAGGCTCTCGCCCGTCAGCATCGACTCGTCGACCGACGACCGCCCGTCCAGCACGATGCCGTCCACCGGCATCTTCTCGCCCGGCCGCACGATGACCGTGTCGCCCGGCCGCACCTCTTCCACCGGCACGTCCTGCTCGACGCCCCCGCGCACGACCCGTGCGGTCTTCGGCTGCAGGCCCATCAGCGCCTTGATCGCCGCGCTCGTCCGGCCCTTGGCCACCGCCTCCAGGTACTTGCCCAGCTTGATCAGCGTGATGATCAGCGCCGCGGTCTCGAAATAGACCACCATGCCGAGCTGCATCGGGAAGAGCAGCACCGCGACGCTGTAGAAGTACGCGACCGACGAGCCCAGCGCGATCAGCACGTCCATGTTCGCGCTGCCGTTCTTCAGCGCCTTGTAGCCGCCGACGTAATACTGCGACCCGACGTAAAACTGGACGGGCGTCGCCAGCAGGAACATGACCCAGTTGGCCCAGGTGTTGTGCGGCAGCATGCCCATCATGTTAGCCATGCCGATCAGGAACACCGGGATCGTCAGCGCGACGCCCACGATGAGCATCCGCCGCTGCTGGGCGATCTCGCGCTCGCGCGCCTCCGCCTCGACGTCCGCCGGCCGGCTGCCCGCGCTGCCCTCGATCACGCCGTAACCGATGTCGATGATCTTGTTCTTGATATCGCCGTAATTGACCAGCGTGGGGATGAATTCGACGGTGGCGCGCTCGGTCGCGAGGTTCACGTTCGCGTTGATCACGCCCGGCATCTTCTTCAGGTTGCGCTCGATCGTGGCCGAGCAGTTGGCGCAGGTCATGCCGCTGACCGGGATTTCCAGCTTGCCCGCCGCGACCCCGTAGCCCAGGTCGCCGATCAGCGAGGTCATCGCTGACTCGTTCGTCTGGCCCGGGTCAAAGGCCACGGTCGCCTTCTCGGTCGCGTAATTGACCGATGCGTCCGCCACGCCCGGCATCTTCTTGCAGGTTCCGCTCGATCGTCGCCGAGCAATTCGCGCAGGTCATCCCGGTAATCGGGAGGGTGATTTGTTTGGTTTCTGCCATAATCCGTTAACCGTGGTGGCTCTCTACCACCAAGGCACGAAGAACCGAAGGCCCACAAAGATAGCTTGGTGCAACTTCGGTTCTTTGCTTCTTGGTGGTTAGCGGAGCGCGCTGCTTGCGCTCAGTTGACTGCCGGGTACCCGATTTCGACCAGGGTCTCCTTGACCGCGAGAGATCGCCTTCGCTCGCCAGCGGAAAGTCGCGGTCTTGGTCTCGACGTCCGCCTCGACGTTCTCCACGCCGGGCAGGTCCTTGGTTTCGCGCATCGACGGTCTTCGTGCAGTGGCCGCAAGAAATGTTCGGGATGCTCAACTTGACGGTGACAGACATGATTCGTCCTCCTGTGGGTTATTGCAGTCCTGCGGGCCTCTGGCCCCCAGGACCAAAGCTTACTTGTTGGCGATTGAGAATACGCCCAGGATCTCGTCGATGACCGCTTCGCGGCGCTCCGGGTCATCCCCGCGGATCGCCGTGGTCACGCACGAGTGCAGGTGATCGTCGAGAATGATCTGCTGCATCTTGCTCAGCGCCGCCTGCACCGCGCTGATCTGCTTGATCACGTCGATGCAGTACTGGTCTTCCTCCACCATGCGCTGGATGCCGCGCACGTGGCCTTCGACGCTCTGCAGCCGGCGGACCACCCCCGCTTTGGTTTCATGGTTCATCAGGCCGAGTTCCTCCGTTGTCGTGTAGATTATAGCACACAACGCCGAAGATTCTGCAATTTCGCCTACCATCCCCTCCCCAGGGGGGGTGGGTGCTCGAGGCAAAAGAAAACCGGGTCTCACGAAGGTGACCCGGCTTGTCTTCCAGGCGCTTACGCCGCTTCCGCGTTCGCCGCGTCCGGCGCTGTCTCGTCCTGCTCCGGCGTTCGCGGCCGCTTCCGACCGACGCGGCGTCCTCGACCGGCTCCATGTCCTCGTGCCGCGGCCGCAGGTGGTTGATGATGATCCCCACGAACCCGATCACCACGAACCCCAGCGCCACCCACTGCGCGGTCGCCAGCTGCCCGATCCGCCACGCATCCGGCCGGAACATCTCGACCCAGAACCGGCCGACGCCGTACCAGATCATGTAGGACAGGAAGACGTCGCCGTCGCGCAGCCAGTTCACCAGCTTGCGCCCGCCCACCCACAGCACGACGAACCCGAGCAGGTTCCAGAGCATCTCGTAGAAGAACGTCGGGTGGAAGCCGTGCGTCTGGTACCACTGCGCGGCCTCCGGCGTCAGGCGGTCGGGCAGGCCGCACGCGTTCGGCGAGCCGGCCGGCTCCTGGCAGGGGAAGCGTGGGTCGATGTGGAACGCCCAGGCCGCGTTCGTCTCCGGGCCGTACAATTCCTGGTTGATCCGGTTGCCCATGCGGCCGATGGCCTGCGCCAGCAGCAGGCCCGGCGCCGGGATGTCCAGCCAGCGCAGCAGGCTCAGGTGGTGTCTGCCACGTGTAGATGATCACTGCCAGCGACGCCGCCCGCCACCGCGCCGTAAATGCCGAGCCCCCGGAAGCCGCCGTCCCAGAACTTGATGATGTCGATGGGGTTCTCGCGGTAGTACGCCCAGCCCGCGAAGTTGCCGGTCGGCGTGGAGAAGACGTGGTACAGCCGCGCGCCGATGATCCCGAAGATCAGGCACCAGGTCAGCAGGCCCCACACGTGCTCCGGGTCTTCCCCGCGCCGCTTCGCCTCGAACGTCGAGACCCAGGCCGCCAGCACCGCGCCCGCAACGATCAACAGCCCGTACCAATGGACCTGGAAGGGACCGAGTTGTAATAGAACTGGGTTCATGAACTGCTCCTGATAAGAACTTGCCGCTAATGAAAGCCAGTTATCACAAAGACACCGCTGACACAAAGCTGCGCGAGACTTTGCGCCCCCTCGTGTCTTTGCGCCTTTGCTGTTTAGCTCCCTCTCTCGGCCCGCCGCGCGCCCGCCGCGCCTCCCGGTCGCTCACATCGCCGGCCGGCTGCTCGCCGCGGCCGCTGCGGCCGTCGGGCCGGAGCCGCCGTTCGCGCACCCTCCCGCGCCAGCTGCCGCTGGTACTTGAGCCACCGCAGGCAGTCCGCGTCGTTGCCCAGCAGCATGTCCGCGGCCATCACCGCCTTCTTCAGCTCCGGCTTCAGCGGGTTCGTGATCGCGCTCGTCATCCCGCCCGCAATGAGCATCGCCAGGAACGTCGCGTTGATCGCCTCCCGGTCCGGCAGCCCGAACGACACGTTGCTCGCGCCGCAGACCGTGTTGCAGCCCAGCTCGTCGTGGATCCAGCGCAGGATGTCGAGCACCGCCCGGCCCGCCAGTGTTCACCGCGCCCACCGGCATCACCAGCGGATCGATCAGCACGTCCTCCCGCGGGATGCCGTACGACTCGGCCCGCTGCACGATCCGCTTCGCCACCTCGAACCGCACCTTCGGGTCCATGCTGATGCCCGACTCGTCGTTCGAGATCGCGATCACCGCCACCTTGTACTCGGCCACCAGCGGCAGCACCTTCTCCAGCCGCTCCTCTTCGCCGGTCACCGAGTTGATCAGCGGCCGTCCGCCCGCCGCCTTCAGCCCCGCAATCAGCGCGCCCGGCACGGAGGAGTCGATGCACACCGGCACGTCGACCACCGACTGCACCGCCTCGATCGCCTTGACCATGACCTCGGGCTCGAGCTCGTGGGCATTCGCGACGCCCAGCCCCGCGTTGATGTCGAGCACCGTCGCGCCCGCCTGCACCTGCGCCAGCGCATCCGTCTTGACCCGCTCGAAGTCGCCCGCCAGCATCTCCGCGGCCAGCGCCTTGCGCCCGGTCGGGTTGATCCGCTCGCCGATGATCACGAAAGGCTGGTCCGGCCCGATGATGGTTTCCACGCCCGAGCGTGAGCGAAGCGTCGTCTGCATGCACCCTCCTCTGCGTGAGGTTGCGCCGCCTGCGCAACCGTCGCACGGCCGCTACGCCGGCTCACAGGCCGCCATGTCGGCTCACGGCCGCCATGTCGGCCGCGTGATTATAGGTCAGGAGGGGTAGCGGGGCAAGTCAGTTTGGGCCGCGCCGCTGCCGTTTGCCTAACACTTCCCCTTGTAATAAAATCGTTCCATTATCGCGTCTTCAGCGTACCTTATCGCGGCGCCATCACAGCTTACGAGTCATCATGCCAGACACAACCTATCGCGTCGTCTTCCAGCCCTCCGGCAGGCAGGGCGAAGTGCCCGCCGGCACGAACCTCCTCGACGCCGCCCGCTCGCTCGGCGTCGAAATCGAAGCCATCTGCAGCGGCCGCCAGACCTGCGGCAAGTGCCAGGTCACCGTCGAAGAGGGGAGCTTTCCCAAGCTTCGGCATCAAGTCGTCGGCCGCGCACCTGACCCCGCCCGACGGCCGCGAGGCGCACTACTTCGAGAAGCACCCGGCGCTGCCCGGCCGCCGCCTGGCCTGTGCCTGCGAGGTGCTCGGCGACCTCGTCGTCTTCGTGCCCGAGGAGAGCCAGGCCCGCAAGCAGGTGGTCCGTAAGGCTGCCACCGAGCGGGCCATCGTCGTCGATCCGGCCATTCGCCTGTATTACGTCGAGATCGAGCCGCCCACGCTCGAGCACCAGCTGGGCGACTGGGACCGCGTCGCGGCCGAGCTCGACGCCCGCTTCGGGCTTAAGGACGTCCGGCTCGACCCCGTCCTGCTTGGCGCGCTCCAGCCCATCATCCGCGAGGGCGACTGGAAGGTCACGGTCACCGTGTGGCAGGACCGCGAGGCCGTGCGCGTGCAGCCGGGCTACTGCGAGGAGGCGTACGGCCTGGCGGTCGACATCGGCACGACGACCGTCGCCATGCACCTGTGCGACCTGCGCACCGGGGTCGTGCTGGCGACCGCGAGCCAGATGAACCCCCAGGTCGCGTACGGCGAAGACCTCATGAGCCGCGTCTCCTACTGCGACGACAACGGCGACGAGGGCTGGCAACGCTGCACGACGCGATCGTCCGGGCGCTGAACAACCTGGCCGAGGACGCCGCGGCCGAGCGCGGGCATCGAGGTTGGCGCGATTACCGACATCGTGCTGGTGGGCAACAGCGTCATGCACCACATCCTGCTCAACATCCCGCCGCGTGAGCTCGGCCAGTCGCCCGTTCGGCCCTGCCATCAGCGACGCGGTCGACATAAAAGCGCGCGACCTGGGCCTCCGGCTCGCCCCCGGCGCGCAGGCCCACGTGCTGCCGCTCGAGGCCGGCCACGTCGGCGCGGACAACGTCGGCGTCATCCTGGCCGAAGAGCCGGACAAGGCCCCGGCCGACGAGATCTGGCTGATCGTCGACGTCGGCACCAACGGCGAGATCCTGCTCGGCAACTCGACCGAGCTCTACTCCGCGTCCAGCCCGACCGGCCCCGCCTTCGAGGGCGCGCAGATTCGCCACGGCATGCGCGCCGCGCCGGGCGCGATCGAGCGCATCCGCATCGATCCCGAGACGCTGGAGTGCCGGTTCAAGGTCATCGGCCGCGACGCGTGGAACGACGAGTGGGGTTTGGAACACGACGACGCGAAGGTGGACGAAGGGCGCGAAGCGCGAAGCAGCGAAGACGCGGCGCAGCGCGAAGCGCGGCTCCGGCGAGAACGGAAACGGCGGGAGCTTCTCGGGCAAGGCCCCATCCTGGCCGCGGGCATCTGCGGCTCCGGCATCATCGAGGCCGTTGCCGAGTTGTTCATGGCCGGCATGCTCACCCCCGACGGCCGGTTCGCCTCCGAGATCACGCACCCCCGGCTCAGTTGGGAGGGCGCGAAGGCCGAGTACGTGCTGGCCTGGCCCCACGAATCGAGCACCGGCCGGCCAATTGTGATCACCAGCGACGATGTGCGGAACATTCAGCTGGGTAAGGCAGCGTTATATTCAGGTGCGCGATTATTAATGGAGCGCATGGGGGTGGACCGCGTCAGCCGGGTGCTGCTGGCCGGTGCGTTCGGGAGCTACATCGACCCGGTGCACGCGATGGTGCTCGGCATGATTCCCGACTGCGACCTGAGCCGGGTGGCGACTGCGGGGAACTCGGCCGGCGACGGCGCGCGGATCGCGCTGCTGAACAAGGGAGAGCGGGAGGATGCCAGGCGGCTGGCGCGTTGGACGCAGTACATCGGGATCGCGATGGAGCCGCGCTTCCAGGATGCTTTCGTGGAAGCCATGCCCATCCCGCACGTGTCCGACGCGTTCCCCCACCTGGCCGAGATCATCGACACGGCCTACGCCCGCCGCCGGGCGCGCGGCGTATCCGACGTGATCTCGCGCCGCCTCCGCCGCTCCCAAGCGTAAAGACCTCCGAGGTTTCTAGGCGACGCTGTCGCACAACCTCGGAGGTCTTGGGGGGCTGCGATAGCCCGGTAAGGAAGGAACGACATGACTGAACCGGCTGCCTCGACCTGGACCGATCTGCTGAACCGGATGCGCTCCGTGCCCGATCGCCTCGCCGCGCTCGCCACGGACCTGGGCCCCGCGGCCTGTGCGCGCCCCGCCCGCGACGAATGGTCGATCTGCGAAATCATCGGCCACCTGTGCGCCGTCGAATCCCCCTACCGGGCGCGCCTCGCGCGATGACGCTCGAGGACAATCCGCGCATGGCCGCGATCGGCTGCATCACTGGCGACTACGACCCCGACACGCCGGTTGGCATCCTGGTCGAGACGTTCGCCGCGCTGCGCCGCGACACCCTCGCCTTCCTTGAAAACCTGCCCCCCATCGCCCGCGCCCGCCCCGGCATTCACGCCGAGCTGGGCCCGGTCACCCTCCGCGACCAGGTCGAGTCCCTCAGCGCCCACGACGAGGAACACGTCGCGCACATCGAGGCGCTCCTGAAATCGTAGGGGCGACCGGCGGTCGCCCCTACGTACCGCCCAATCCCGGTCGCCCTTTGCGTCACGAGGAACAATATGCCAACCCAATTCGACACCCTGCCCGCCGAGATGCAGGAACACTACCTGAACATGCAGGACGACCTCTACGACGGCGCCAAAGACGAGGTCGTCGAGGCGACCACCAAGGCGCTCGCGTGGGGCCAGACGCCCGCCGACGTCCTCGCGCACGGCCTCGTCGCGGGCATGGACATCGTCGGCAAGGATTTCGGCGCGGGCATCCTGTGGGTGCCCGAGGTGCTGCGCGCGGCCAACGCGATGAAGGCCGCGATGGAGATCCTGCGCCCGCTCCTGACCGAAACCGGCGTCCCGAAGATCGGCATTGCGGTCATCGGCACGGTGAAGGGCGACATCCACGACATCGGCAAGAACCTCGTCGCGATGATGTGGGAAGGGGCCGGCTTCGAGGTGCACAACCTCGGCGTCAACGTCGATGCGGACAAGTTCATCGCCAAGCTGCGCGAGACGGATGCGCAAATCCTGGGCATGTCCGCGCTGCTGACGACGACCATGCCCTACATGGCCTCGGTCATCGAGCGCTTGCAGGCTGAGGGGCTACGCGATAAGATAACGGTCCTGGTCGGCGGCGCGCCGCTCAACGGCGCATTCGCCGAGGACATCGGCGCGGATCGCTACTGCAAGGACGCCGCGGAGGCGGTCGACGTGGCGCGCGCCATGATGCAGATCAAAAAGGGGGCCTGAGATGGACAAGCTGCTGGACTTTCTGAGCCGCAATCAGAACTTCGTTCTCGGCGACGGCGCGATGGGCACCATGCTCCAGTCGGCCGGGCTGACGAGCGGCGGCTCGCCCGAGGAGTGGAACGTCGAGCGGCCGGACGTCCTCAAGGGCATCCACCAGGCATACGTGGACGCGGGCAGCCAGGTCATCACGACGAACACCTTCGGCGGCAACCGCTTCCGCCTCGCGCTTCACAACTACGAGGACCGCGTCCGCGAGTTCAACCTCGCCGCGGCCCGGCTGGCACGCGAGGTCGCGGACGCCGCGCCGCACGAGGTGCTCGTTGCAGGCGACATCGGCCCCTCCGGCGAGATCCTGTTCCCGCTCGGCACCCGGCAGCCCGACGAGGTGCGCGACGCGTTCGCGGAGCAGGCCGGCGCGCTGGCCGAGGGTGGGGTGGACTTCTTCCTGATCGAGACCATGAGCGCGCTCGAAGAGGTGACCGCGGCGGTCGAGGGCATCAAGTCCGCATCCGACCTGCCCATCGCGGCCACGATGACCTTTGACACACATTTCCGTACGATGATGGGCGTGAAGCCTTCCCAGGCGGTCGAGGCGCTCTATGACTTGGGGATCGTCGTGCTGGGCGCGAACTGCGGCAACGGCCCGGAGGAGATCGAGCGCATCGTCACCGAGATGTCGGCCGCCAAGCCCCAGAACGTGTACCTGATCGCCCAATCGAACGCCGGGCTGCCCAAGTGGGAGAACCAGCAGGTCCACTACGACGGCACCCCCGAGGTCATGGCCGAGTACGCGCTCAAGATGCGCGCCCTGGGCGTCAACTTCCTCGGCGCCTGCTGCGGCAGCACCCCCGACCACATCCGCGCCATCCGCGAGGCGTTGGGGCTATAGCAGGAGCGCCGAACCCCAGTTCGGCGAGTGGGGACAGCAGTCTCAGTTGCTGTTCAATAAGACGCAAACCCCGGCAGGGAAGCCTTCCTGCCGGGGTTTCGTTTGCGCTAGACCAAGTGCAGTTCTTCGAGCCCCGCGCGTTGCCGGCCGCAGGCTGTAGTGCGTATCGTTGTCGATCCGCTGAAACTTCAGGAGCAGTCCTGAAGCACTGCGGTGCTAAGGGTCAGCCGCCGCCATCTCGTTGTGCCCAGGCGTGCTGGCGACGCGCCTTCCCAACGGCCTGACCACGCCCTTGATGCCCTCGTTGGTGCTGATGTTGAGCGCCTTCACCAGATCGGTCCGCATCCTTCCAGCATCGCCTGCCTCTACAATGTCTTGAGAAGCTGCAGGTGCCGCGGCGCTAGGTCGCTGCGCCTGAGCACGCGCTTGATGAAGTCGATGAGCCGATCGGCGCCGACCCCCGCCTTCGGATGCCCCATTGCGGACGCTTCCGCCGGCTCGATGACCGCCGCTGCTGGTGATTGGCCCCGCGTAACTCCCGCAGCGCCTTCACCACGTCCTCCGGCCCACCCCTATGGATAATCGCCCGCATCTTGCTCATTCTGTGGTATAATCACGCTAAGCTCCATTCACATCGCCAGGCGGGCGACGCAGTTTCTCGGACCTCCTCTGGCATCTACGCTTCCAAAACACGGGGTCGCCAACGATGACTGTCCCTCCAAACTACTATGAAGTCCTCCAAGTACAGCCAACGGCGCAGCAGGAAGTGATTGATGCTGCATACCGCAGCCTCGCGCGGAAGTATCACCCTGACATCAACCCGGAGCCAAAAGCGGGACGAGTTATGCAGGAGATCAATGACGCCTACGCCGTCTTGAGAGACCCCGATAAACGGAAGGAATATGACCTCTCGATCGGCATAACGAACACTAGCCGTGGTCAGACTGCCTCAACCCACGCGATCCGAAACCCCGCGGCCCTCGCCTCGGCGCGCATCGCCACCTCCGCCGAATATCCCCGTTCGATGCCAGAGGTGCGGTCTGTCGGATGCAACTCTGAGATACGCTAGATTTCGGCAGGTCCTGAGCTTCATCCTGTGGACGACGCAGCGGGAGCGGAGCGGACTGTATTGTGTTGATTGTCGTCGAACCGAGATGGCCCACGACAAGCTTATCAGCCTGTTGTTTGGCTGGTGGGGCATACCCTTCGGAGTGATACACACGCTCGGCGTGCTGCTAGAATCCGGCGAGGGCAAGATCCCAGTTGACCCAAACGCGGATTATCTTGCTGCCCTTGGTGTCTACTTCCTGAGTTCGCGACCAGCGAACCGCTGCACGACAAGCCTGGGACGCGAGTCTTGCACTCCGGCGCGACACGAAGCTTGAAGCTGCGATCAAGGACGTCTTCGGGGAACCGCCGCATGCCCCGAGTTACGCTCGTTCGCCCGACTCACAGCGTGCCGCTTCTATGCCCGAGGGCAGGGCGCGCCATAGCAGCGCGAAGTGGGTGTGGTGTGGAATTGTGGGTGCGACAGCACTGCTCGCGTGCGTCGTATTCTCGGTACTGTTCGCTGTGTGGATCGCGCTGTCTACACTTCCCTCGCCGACGCCCGTCACGCTTGAGCCTTCTTAACCCCACCAAGCGTTCCCGTAAGTCCACTATTGCGCCAGACAACGGACATCCATTTCAAGACGCTGCAGTAGCAGACCTTCGTATTTGCAGCAGAGCCAGCGTCTTTAAAGTGCGGTGCAGATTCTTGCGCGGTGTCAGGGAGTGACCTGGACGGTGAAAACCGTAACCCGGAAAGGAGCGAGACACCGAAAACCGGTCGATGAAGGGGTACACACTTCGTCGCTAGTTGGGCCGATGCGAGGGTCATGCCCCCGGGGCGCTGGGCGTGACCTTCGCCCACATATCTTGCCAGCGGTCTTCGCCGTTTCGCCTTTCGGTTTTCGCCCCTTTTCGCGGGTTTTCGCCTTTCGCCTTCCAGACTACACCCCGCGCCAGAAAACTTGCGCCGCAGGCTGCATCATCGGGGGCTTGAAGTGCTTACGCCTAAGACGCTGTTCCAGTTGGCCTGTCGCACCGCGTCTACAACCACCTTCACGCCGCCGGCAGCATCACCGTAAACGTCGATCCCTCCCCCGCCTGGCTCACCACCCCGATCGTCCCGCCCTGCAGCTCCACCAGTTCCTTCGCGATCGCCAGCCCCAGCCCCGCGCCGCCCCCGCTGCGCGAGCTCTCGCCCCGGTAGAACCGCTCGAAGATGTGCGGCAGCACCGCCGGCTCGATCCCCCGCCCGTTGTCCCGCGATGTGCAGCGCCACCCGGTCGCCCAGCGCCTCCGTCCGCACTTCGACCGTCGTGTCGGCCGCCGCGTGCCGGGCCGCGTTGTCCACCAGGATCAGCAGCACCTGCTTGATCGCGTCCCGGTCGCCCAGCGCGGTCCCGTCCGTGCTCGGCTTGTACGCCATCCTCAGGTCCGGCGCCAGGCACTTGACCTGCCGGCAGACGTCCTCCACCAGCGGCCGCAGCGGCACCGGCTCCGCCGCCAGCTTCTGCCCCGCATCCATCCGGGCCAGCGCCAGCAGCTGGTTCACCAGCCGGATCAGGCGGTCGACTTCTTCCGTCGTGTCGGCCAGGATTTCCGCCCGCTCGCCCGCGGGGATGGCCGGCTGCCGGTGCAGCAGTTCGATGTTCCCGCGCACGGTCGTCAGCGGCGTCCGCAGCTCGTGCGACGCGTCGGCCACGAACCGGCGCTGTGAGTCCAGCAGCTCCTCCAGCTGCCGGTAGGTCGACTCCAGCTCGGCCAGCATCTGGTTGAACGTCACGGCCAGCTGTCCGACCTCGTCCCCCGGCCCGTCGTACGTGACCCGCCGGCTGAAGTCATGCTCCGACCCGATTGCGTCCGCGGTCCGCGTGATCCGGTGGATCGGGTCCAGCGCCGTGCCCACGAACACCCAGCCGAGCACGAACGCCAGGAGGATCGCCGCGGTGCTCCCCGCGATCAGGCTCAGCCAAAGCGTGTTGAGCGCCTGCTGCGTCTGCCCGATCGGCTGTGCCACCTGGAGGATGCCCGCTTCCCCCTGCTGGTCGCTGTAGCGGATGCTGTAGATCATGACCGGCTGCTCGTCCACCGTCGCGGATTCGATCCAGCTCCCCGCCGGCCTGCACGGCTTTAAGTCCCGCCGGCGCCGAGCGGCAGTTCGGACGCGGTCAGGTCGAGCGTTTTGCCTTCGACCTCGCCTGCGGTCGTCCGTATTTGCGTCCAACGGCCCGGCAGAGTCCCGCTCGGGAGGCCGGCATCAGGCGCCCCGCCGGGCGGCGCCGGGAAGGGCAATGAGAGGCGCCGCACGTATCCGCCCGCCTCACGCGCCAGGTTGAACCGGATCGCGTCGTAGCTGGATTGGGATTGCGCCAGGTACAGGATCGAGCCGAACGCGACGAGCGTCACCGCCAGGATGGCGGTGTACAGCAGGGTTAGCCGCAGCCGGATCGAAATGCCGCGCCGGGGCGCGCTCGCCTTCACAGTCGTCACGCTTCGTTTCGCAGGGTATAGCCCACGCCGCGCACCGTCTGGATCAGCCTCGGCTCGCCGGCCGCCTCGGTCTTCTTTCGCAGGTAGCCCACGTACACTTCCAATACGTTGTCCTCGCCGCCGAAATCGTACCCCCACACCTCCTGCAGGATTTGGTCCCGGCTCAGCACCTGCCGCGGGTGCCGCAGCAGGTAGCGCAGCAGCTCGAACTCCTTTGCGGTCAGGTCGATCCGGCGCAGCCCCCGCGTCACCTCGCGCGTCGGCGGGTTGAGCTTCAGGTCGCTGTAGGCGAGCGTTTCATCCTTTGGCGCTGCCGACGGGCGGCGCAGGAGCGCGTGGATGCGGGCGAGCAGCTCCGCGGGCGCGAACGGCTTAACCAGGTAGTCGTCCGCGCCGCCCTCCAGCCCCGCCACCCGGTTTTCCACCGCATCGCGCGCCGTGAGCATGAGCACTAGCGTCCTGTCGCCCCCGTTCCGCAGCTTCTCCAGCACCGTCAGGCCGTCCATCCCCGGCATCATCCAGTCCAGCACCACGACGTCGGGCCGGTGCGCCTGGATTTCGCCGAGCGCCTCGTTTCCGTTGCTCGCACTCAGGACGTGGAAGCCCTCGTAGCTCAGGGTGCGCCCCAGCATCCTCAGGAGCTTCGGATCATCGTCGACGATCAGCACGCTTGCCATGTCTGTTCCCCATAAGCAGCGGATAATCTGCGTTCATTATAGCACCCCTGCCCTGCCGTCCCGCCTCATTCGAAGTCCAGCGCGTCGATCGGATTCAGCCCGCGCGGCGCCGAATGCCGGGTAAACCCGTTCGTCCTTGAAGATCTTCCCATCCTTAATGTGGACGATGCGCTTGCACGCCGCCGCGATGTCCGGATCGTGGGTGACCATGACGATCGTCAAGCCCTGCCCGTGCAGCTCGGCGAAAAGCTGCATGATCTCCGCGCCCGACTTCGAGTCCAGGTTGCCCGTCGGCTCGTCGGCCAGGATGATGGCCGGCTCGTTGACCAGCGCCCGCGCGATCGCGACCCGTTGCTGCTGGCCGCCTGACAGCTCGTTGGGCCTGTGGTTCAGCCGGTCGCCCAAGCCCCACCCGCTTCGAGCGCCTCCTGTGCCCTGGCTCGCCTGTCACGCCCCAAACCGGCGTAGATCAGGGGCAGTTCCACGTTTGCCAGGGCCGTCGTCCGCGAGCAGCAGGTTGAAGCCTCTGAAAGACGAAGCCGATCTTGCGGTTGCGCACCACCGCCAGCTGCTTGTCGTTGGCCTGTGCCACCTCCATGCCGTCCAGCTTGTACGCGCCGGACGTCGGCTGGTCCAGGCACCCGATCACGTTCATCAGCGTCGACTTGCCCGAGCCCGACGGCCCCATGATCGCCACCCACTCGCCCGCCTCCGACGCTACAGTCCGACCCCATCCAACGCCCGCACTTCCACATCGCCCATCCGTGTAGACCTTGGTGATCCCTTGAATCTCAATCACGGCTTTTGCTCCTCGACCTGCTCATTCGCCAGGTCCCTGCGTGCTTTCCTCTGTTGCCTCTGCGCCCTCTGTGGCAAGCTTCGTCATCCGCCCGCGACCCCGCCTCAGTTGCCGGGAGGCGGCCCGCCCGCAGGCCCGCCGGGGCATCGCGCCCATCATCCCGCCCATCCCGCCGCCCTGCGCCGCGCTCGTCGTCGGCTGCTCGTCGTCCCGCTGATCACCACAACATCGCCCTCGTTCAGCCCCGCTCGTGATCTCGGTCATGCTGTTGGCCGCTCGCACCCCGCTCTGCACCGGCGTCTGCACCTGCTGGTCGCCCTTTACCAGCGTGACCACCTTCTGCTTGTTGACCGTCTTGATCGCTTTGGTTCGGCACGGTCAGCACGTTTTCCGCCTGGCTGGTCACGATCGTCAGGTTGGCGGTCATCCCCGTCTTCACCGCATCGTCCGCCTTGTCCAGCGTGACCGTCACCGGGTAGTTCACCACGCCGCTGCTCTGCGTGCCCGCCGGCGAGATTTGCGTCACCGCCCCCTTCAGGGTCGCGTCGGGCACCGCATCGAGCGTGATTTCCCACCGTCTGCCCGGTCTTGACGTCGTTCACGTCGACCTCCGACATGTTGACCACCACTTCCAGGTTGCCCAGGTCCGCGATCGAGAACGCGGTCCCGCTCGCCGCCTGGCCCGCCTTGGCCGCCACCGCGGTCACCGTGCCGTCAAAGGGCGCGATTATTTGTGCCTGTGCCAGCTTGAGCATTGCCTGGTCGACCACGATCTGTGCCGACTCCACGTTGTTCTGCGCTGGTCGCCAGCGTGTTGGCGTCCCAGCCGGCCAGCAGCGTATCGAGGTTGTTCTGCGCCTGCGTGAGCGTCGCCTCGGCCGCGGCCAGGTCCGCCGCGCTCGTCGATTCCTTCACGCTCGCCAGGTTCGCCTGCGCCGACTTCAGCGAGGCGGCCGCCGAAGCGACCTTGGAAGCGGCATCGGTCTTCGAGGTGTTTACGAGCGCCTCATACGCAGTCTTGGCCGAGTTGTAGTCGATGGTGGCCGTCTGAAGCGTCTGGCTCTCGCTCGATGCGCCCACATCCCCCCGCCACGAGATCTTGTCGTACGCGCCCTGCGCCTGCTGCAAGGTGATCGTCGCCTTTTCGAGCGTGGCAGCCGCCGCCTGCAGCGAGCTGTCGCTCGAAGAGGAAGTTTCGACCGCTGCGTCGTAAGCCGCCTTGGCGCTCGCCAGCTGTGCCTGCGCGGTCGCCAGATCGGACGCAGTCGGCCCCGCCCTCACCTTGTCATACGCCGCCTGCGCCGATGCCAGCTGCGCCTTGGCGTTCGCAATGTCCGCCTCGGTGTTCGGGTTCTGCGCCTCGGCCAGGTTCGCCTGTGCGTTCTTCAGCCCGATCGCCGCGCTCTTCAGCGCCAGCTGAGGTCCGGCCGCGTCCAGCGCGCCCAGCACGTCGCCCGCCTTCACCTGGTCGCCCACGCTTACACTGATCGTCTTCACGGTCCCGCTCTGGCCGAACGCCAGGTCGGCCGTTTGGTGCGACTGGATGTTCCCCGCCGAGCTCACGCTCGACGTCAGCGTGCGCCGCGTGACGGTGACCCTCGTGCTCGTGGTCGCGGCATCGACGTCCGCCGGCCGGAACTGCATGTACGCCCCAACCGCAACCCCGGCCGCTACCAGCGCCACGGCGATAATCCGAACTGACATCTTCATGAGGATCACTCCCTTTTGCTCACTCGCAAAGCGAGATGATTGCATCGCTTCGTACGATAGCAGCATAGGGGAGTGGCCTGAGAGGCAACTGTGGCAAAGCTGATGAGAAGCTGAGAAAAGCAAGACCTCCGGGGTCCGGTCCCATCACCACCAAGAACCAAAGAACCGAAGCTACACAAAGGCTCAGAAGGCTTGGTGAACCTTTGGTTCTTCGGTTCTTGGTGGTGACCGTCCCCCTCGGAGGTCGGTGCTGTGCCGGCGGTCGTTATCTGCTACGTGGTTAGCGCCACGAGATCACCCGCTCGTCGTTGCCGTCGTACTGGATGCCCGCGCCCTTCAGCGCCGCGGCGGACAGCAGCACGTGCTGGTTCGATCCGTCCACGTTCATCACCCAGATTTCATACGCACCGTTGCGGTCGCTGATGAAAGCGATCTGCTTGCCGTCCGGCGACCACGCCGGCGCCGCGTTGTTCCAGGACTTCGCCGTCTTCCCCGCCAGCATCGCGTTGACGAACACCGTCGTCGGCGTCTGCGTCAGCCGCGCCTCGCCCGTGCCGTTCGCGTTCAGCACGTGGATTTCCCAGTGATCGTTCTGCTTGAAGGTCACCGCGATCTTCTTGCCGTCGGGCGAGAAGACCGGGCCGCGATACGCCCCGTTGTTGACGATCGACCACACCGCGTCGCGGTTCAGGTCCAGGCTCTCCAGCCCTTGTCCCCCCGGAAGACGACGTGCCACGCGTTCGCCGGGTCCCACGTCGGCGCAAAGGAGTGCGTCTCGCGCGCCAGGTCCTGGTAGGTCCCCGTCGCAACGTTGACCAGCCGCAAGCCCCAGCCGGGATTCGCCGGAACGTACATGCACACCTGGTCGCCCACCCGCTTCGAGCGCGGTGGGATGTCTTCGCCCTCGGTGTACGACCGGCACGACTGCTCGATGATCTGGTCCTGCGTCGTGCCGCCCTGCTGCATGCTGATGACGATCTGCCTGCCGTCGGCCGACCACGTCGGCGACTTCGGCTGGCTGACGAAGCCCAGCACCTGGCGCTCGCCGGTCCCGTCCGTGTTGATGACCCACAGGCTCCGTTGGAGCCGTTGCCCTGGTTGTCCCAGCCGGGTGAAGGCAACCTGCTTGCCGTCGGGTGACAGCGCCGGGTCCATCCCGTTCGTCAGGACGCGCAGGTTCTTGCCGTCCGGGTCCATCCTGTAGATCGCGCCCGCCGCTGCTGAGCTGGAAGACGATGACGTGGCTGGTCTTCTGGGCCGCCTCGACCGTTGCGGACGCGCGGGCGTCCCGGCCGCGTAACTCGCCTGCGGCGCAATGACACCGCGATGAACAGCAGCGCTCCCAGAACACCCATATGATGACGCATCTTCATTCTTGCCTCTTTGTGCGTGATGCCCGTATGAAGGAATGCCGCGGAGTGGTCTCGCTCAAGTCGCCATGTGCCTGTGTTGCTCCGCGGGCATTCGTTACGCTGCCCATTATCCGGGCGCGGGCTTAAGGCGGGCTGTGCCAATGCTGAGAGGAAGCTGAGAGCGTGGACCGAACGGCGCTACGCGGCTTCCCCAGGGGCGAAGACCCGAATCGCAGCGGGCCCGGGCAGCGGGCACCGGTTCTCGCAGATGCCGCAGCCGATGCACCGCTCGCGCACCACCCGCGGCCGGCGCACGGACGTCTCCTGCCCGTCCGCCGTGGTCACCGTCACATCTTCCAGCTTGATCGCCTTCTCCGGCAGCGGGCACATCTCCTCGCAGACGATGCATGTCCGGTCGTCGGCCCACGGGATGCAGCGGTTCTGATCGATGTACGCCTGGCCGATCACCGCCCCCGCTTCTCCTCCAGCGCCAGCGCCGGGATCGCAGCCGTCGGGCAGACCTGCCCGCAGGCGGTGCAGCTGTAGTCGCAGTGGCCGAGCCGCGGGACCAGCACCGGCGTCCACGCGCCGCTCCAGCCCGCCACGTCGACGCTCGGCTGGAGCCCGCTGGTCGGGCACGCCCGGAGGCACAGCCCGCAGCGGATGCACCGGCTGGCGAAGTCGGGTCGACGCGCGCCCGGCGGCCGGATCAGGTGCGGGTGACGCTCTCGCGGACGGCCGGCTGTCCCGGCTGCCGGCTCCAGGCTCAGCACGCCGAACGTGACCACCGCCCCGCCCGCCGCCGCCAGGAACTGCCGCCGGGTCGGATCCTCGGGGCGGTGCGGCGCGAGGCTCACGTGGCCCGGGAAGACCTGTCCGTCCTTCGGGCACTCGTCCGCGCACGCCAGGCACAGCGTGCATTCGGCCGGGTTGCTGCGGAACCCGTCGGACCCGTCGATGGTGCCCATCGGGCACGCCCGCATGCACCTTCCGCACGCGGTGCAGCTCGCGTTAGGCTCGCGGCGGATGAACGCCGCCTTGCTGACCAGGCCCAGCAGCGCGCCGAGCGGACACAGGTACCGGCACCAGAAGCGGGGCCGCATCGCGTTCAAGGCGAGCACGCCCGCGAACAGCAGCGCGACGAGCGCGCCCGCGGGATACAGGGGCTGCGCCATCGGGCAGGACGCCGCCCCGCGCCGCCTCGAGCGCGTCCACGGCGCCCTGCAGGAAGGGGACGCGGTAGGCCGCCTGCTCCAGGACCGAGAGCACGGCGTTGAAGGCGGGCCAGGCCGCGGCCGCGATGGTGCGCGACAGCAGGGTGAGCGGATCGAGGAAGACCAGGCTGAGGCTGCCGAAGAGCGCGAGCACGAGGATCATGGTCAGCAGCACGTACTTCGCGCGGCGCCAGCCCACGCCGAGGTCGGCCTCTTTCGGCCGCGCCTTGCGGGCGGGCACCCAGTCGAGCACGGTCCCCAGCGGGACAGAGCCAGCCGCACCACGCCCGCCCGAGCACCAGCGCGAAGACCAGCGCGGCCGCGCTCGCCGGCCAGGAGCATAGCTGACAGCCTGCCGGCTCGCTATCATCGAAGCGATGCCGGTCAGCGGGTCGAACGCGAACAGCCACCGGGCCGCCGCGGGGCTGGTCGCAGCCAGGATCGCGAGCGCGAGGAAGAGGACGAACGCCGCCGCCTGCACCGCCGGACGGACCCTGTACAGGGCAGCCGCGCGCGAGCGGCGCGCGCCGGGCCGCCGGCGCCGTCACACCTGCACCTCGGCGACCCCGACCTTGCCCAGGTCGATCTCGCCCAGCCCCATCTCCGCGGCCAGCCGGACGTAGCCGATGTCCTTGCCCGTCATATCGAACAGCGTCGCGGCGTACGCGTCCGCTGCCACGGGATCTGCGCTGGCGATCACCGTGTCCGTGCGCTTGACGTCGTCGAGGTTGCCGCCCGTCGGGCCGTTGCGGGTGAGGATGCGTACGGCATCGACGATGGTGAGATGCGGCCGCAGGACGCTGCTCAGGTCCGCGATGCACTGGTCGAGGCCGCGGGAGTGAAACGAGTTGCGGTTCTGGATCAGGCCCATCAGGTTCTTCATGCCGAGGGAGAGCCGGGTGGAGCCGTGGTCCTTGGCGATGGGGATGTTGATCAGGACGTCCGCGTCCAGCGCATCGCCGTAGACAGACCATTCCTGGATCGTCCGGCCGTTGGGGATGGGCAGGGAGCGGTAGCGCATCCGGTTCATCACTTCCATCTGCCCGCCCGCCGCGCTCAACCGCCGCCGCGATGCCGCTCTTGTCGTAGGCGCTCTGTCGCAGTCCCGCCGAACGGCGCGTCCATCACCCGCACCCGCGACGCGCCCGCCGCGAGGCAGAGGCTCACGACCGCCGCGACCACGTCCGGGTTGGTGGTTGCCGCGTACTCGGGCCCGTGATAGGCGACGCAGATGTTCGGCTTCACCACGACGTCCGCACCCGGCTTGACGAACCGCTCGATCCCGCCCAGGGCCGCGATCGCCCGCTTCGTCAGCTCGGCCGGGTCCGCGCCCGCTCCCCGTGCGACGACCAGGCCGGCGGCAGGCGCGGGGCTAGGGGGAGGGTCGGGCTGGGGGCGCCGGTCGGTGCGGCAGTGGCGCCGGCCGCAGTTGGGCCGGTTACCTTGGTGGGCGCGGCCGGGGCTGCCGTCGGCAGCGGCGTCGCCGTCGGAGCGCTCGAGTCGGCGCAGGCGGGGCCGTGGGCAAGGCGGCCGGTTCCTTCGCTCCGCCGCACGCCCCGGCTGCAAGTCCCGCAGCCGCCAGGCCGAGCATTTGCTGCAGGAAGCGGCGCCGTTCATTTAGCTCAGACATGGGTCTTCTTCCTGTTATAGGGGATGACCGGATGTCAGGACAGGGGCCGGCGACTGCTGCGCGGCTGCGCCTGTCCCCGCGTTCCGCGGTCAGAACAGGCCGGGCTGTCCGGCGTTCTCCGGGCCTTGCCAGCCGAACTGCTTGAGGTCGATCCGGCCCTTTGCGTCGAACCGGACGCCTTCGGCTTCCAGCAGGCGCCGCTGGTGTTCCGCGCCCGCCCGGAGGCTGATCTCTCCCTTGGCGTTCAGCACCCGCTGCCACGGCACGTCGTTGGGGCAAGCCGCCATTGCCGACCCCACCCACCGCGCGCCGAACGCCCGGTAGGCGTCCGGTTCGACGCCGGGCGGGACAGGCACGAGCTTTGCGACCTGGCCGTAGGTGGCAACGCGGCCCGCGGGAATGCTTCGCACCACTTCCCAAACCTGGCGATTGAAGCTGATCGGATCGGGGGGAGATGCCAATGGGGTCATGCGTCCTCCATCGACGATAGTTTAGCACCACCTGCGCTTTGCACCAAGGTGCATGAACGAGCAGCGGGTACAGCGTCGGCAACGGTAGTAGAAGCTACGCTTACAGGTGGCAAATTAGATATACTGTGAACCTATATCGTCTGATTACGGGATGCGGAGGTGAAAGATGGCAGTCGTGAAGGTCGTCGAGTTGCTGGCTGAGTCGCCGAACAGCTGGGAGGATGCTGCCCAGGAAGCGCTGCGCACGGCGTCCAAGACGCTGCGAGGCATCAAGAGCATCTACGTCAAAGAGATGCAGGCGGTTGTCGAGAACAACCAGATCACAGCCTATCGGTTGAACGTGAAGGTCTCGTTCGAGATCGAGGAAGGACCGTTCGGCCAGTAGGCCGGCGCCCACTCGCGCGAAACAAAAAAGGGCCGGATCCCACGACGGGATCCGGCCCTTCCTTAGTCGAAACTAGAGCGCAGCTACTGTTTAGTAGCGGCTGCTGCCCGAGCGACCACGGCTGCCGTAGCTGCTGCCGCCCTGCTGGGCGCGGTAGCAATCAGAGCAGTAAACGGGCTTGTCGCCGCGGGGCTGGAACGGCACTTGCGTGTCCTTACCACACTGGGCGCAGACAGCGGGGTACATCTGGCGTTCGCCGTAGCTCCCACCGCCGTAGCTGCTTCCACCCTGGCGGGCAGCCTTGCGGGCTGCGCGACAATCGGGACAGCGAACGGGGGCGCTAAAGCCCTTGGAGGCATAGAATTCCTGTTCGCTTTCGGTGAAACTGAACTGCGCGCCGCAGTCGCTGCATGTAAGGGTTTGATCTGCCATGTTAGTTTTTGCTAACTCCTGTTGATGTGCATTCTTCGGATATCCTGGGGCACGAGAGCAAGCGAGGCGTGCGATCTGAGGGAACAACACGACTGGACAGGTTACGAACCACGGATTCTTCGAATCCGTGTCACTATAACAGGTCCTCGCAAAAAGTCCAAATCTTGCCTGCACGCGCAACGCCCGGTGCGAGTGGGCGCAGCGCCGTGCGCCGCGGTGTCCCGGCAGTGTTCGTGGCGACCGCTAGTCCCGCATCGTGCGCATGATCTCGACCTGCAGGATCCGGCGCAGGATGGCAATCGAGCAGGCGTAGGTCGCGTCGACGCCGAAATAGCTCAGGCTCTTGCTCAGCAGGCTCGACCGGCGGCTGTATGGCGTGTCTGACGCGTAGTGCAGCACGCCGATGTCGTACGGAGCGTTGATGAACAGGTTGACGATCTCGTTCACCGGATAGCGCTGCGGGTAAATGTCCTCGTAGACCGCGCTCAGGTACGGCCCCGACTCCATCTCGAGGTCCGTATAGCCTTCCTTATAGAACACGCTCATGAAGTCGCGATTCTGCAGGAACGTTCCCCGCACCGTCACGGCTTTCTGGTTGTCGAATACGGTCCCGTAGCGCAGCGTCTGGCCCAGGTCCTGCGCGAGGAAGCAGTTCTTGAACAGGAAGGTGTTGCGCGAGTGCTCGTCGTAGACCACGTTCGGGATCATCACGTCGCCGACCCGGCCGTTGAGCGTCGCGGCCTTGCCCATGATGTACACGCCTTGCAGGTCCGCCGCGCTGGACGCCACCTGTGAGAGGAGGTGATACGCGGCGAAGCCGAGCGGGTAGTCGACGTTAATGACCAGCGCGTTGCTGAGCCGCAGGAGGTCGAGACCCTTCATCTGGAGCCGGGGATCGAGGCAGTCCGGGTCGAGCGAAGCCAGTTGGATCACCTGTGCGCTGATGTCGAGGGTTGCCGGCTCGTCGAAGCGGGAGATGCCGACTTCGGTCTCGGCCCTGTGCCACTCGGCCAAACGCTCGGGGCTCCCACCTAGATAGCCGCGCAGCATGTAATAGAGGAAGTTGACCCGCGGCCCTTCGTCTTCGCTCTGCAGCCGCTCCCACTCTTCGGCCAGGCCCTCTCGGTTCCCGCGCTGCGCCAGCTCGACCAACTCGTTGCGGTGGGCGAGCGCGTAGCCCGAGAGCGGGTTGGTGAGGCTGTGGGGGTTCGACGAGACGAAGTAGACCGGCTGGGTAAGCAGCCCATCGCCGCCCGTGCTGGCTAACAGCCCTTCCCACCATTTCTCGACGGCGCGGCGGTAATCGTTGAACCCGCTGGCGAGTGAGTTGATCCGCAGGTCGAGCAGCCGCTCGGCCACCGCCGCCCAACAGGCGTCCCAACGTGGGGCCCACGCGCCCTGCAGGCGCAACATGTCTTCGTCGGGCAACCCCAGCGCAGAGCGGAGCGAATCGGCCGCCTCGGAAGCCCGGACTTTGCCCTCGGCGAGGTCATGCCCGACCTGCGTGCCCACCAGCCGGCGATGGAGCTTGTTCCACTCCATCTGGTAAGCCGTCAGGCACGGGATGAGATCGTCGATGTCGGATACGCTCGAGACGAAGGCCGCGATCGTGCCCGAACCGTCGAACAGCATGCGCCGGCGCCGGGCAGGGGCATCGACGCGCTTCCATTGGCCGATATCGCGCAGCCCGCCGCGCATGAAGACCTCTTCGGATTGGCCCATCACCACCCGCCGGGCCTCGAAAATGCACTCGGGCAGGCGCAGCGCGGCGTAGATGAATGCGCCCGCGTCGAAGGTTTCCTTCTCCGCGCCCAAGTGCAGGCTCGACCGCATCCCCTCGTGCGTCTCTTCCAGCGAGCGGATCCGCACGTCACCCGAGCTTCGCAGCAGTGAGTAATAGGTGCGGATGTATAACTCGATGGCCTCACCCGTCGTTTCGGGGACGGTTCGGATCATGGAAGCCTCCTTGCCTGGCGCGACCTTTCCGCTGATTATAAGGCGCAGCGGGCCGGCGGCAAAGTCCCGGCGCTCCGCTTCGCTTGCCCTTTGCCCTGCACTGCTTTAGAATCGACTTGTGTCAGACATTCCTCTTGAGAAGTTCCACGGAGGTCAACTGCGATGGTTGCTACCCGAGCTCGACGCCAGCCCCGCACGCCGAAGAGCCGCGTTGTCGGCGGAGCCGGCCCTGCCCGCCGATCCTATCCCCGGCTCCTTCAAGGAGCCTGCGGCACGGCTGCCCGAGGAGCCGGAGGTTGCTGCGGCGGCGGTTGACAACAAGCCGCCCGTAGAGCGGCTTGGGGAGGGAGTGAGAGTGGCGCCCGCCGACCTGAGAGACCCGGCGCTGTACCTGAATCGCGAGTTGAGCTGGCTCGAGTTCAACCGCCGCGTGCTCGAAGAAGCGCACGACATGCGCCACCCCCTGCTCGAGCGCGTCAAGTTTCTTGCCATCTTCAGCACGAATCTTGACGAGTTCTACATGATCCGGGTCTCGGGACTCAAGGACCAGCTCGCCGCGGGGGTGACCTCTGCGCCGTCCGACGGCCTCACCCCGGCGCAGACGCTGGCGGCCATTCGGGAGCGGGTGCTGCCGATGCTGCACGAGCAGCGCCGCCATTTTCTACGCCGAGATACTGCCCGCGCTCTCCGCTGGCGGTATGGACGTGTGCCACTACGATCAACTGACCCAAGAGGAGCGTGACCGTCTGCGGGTCTACTTCATCGACGAGGTGCTGCCCGTCGTGACGCCGCTCGCCTTCGACCCGGGCCGGCCGTTCCCGCACATTTCCAACCTGAGCCTCAACCTGGCGGTCCTCGTCCGCGGGCCGTCGGGCGAAGAGCGTTTCGCCCGCATAAAAGTGCCCACGTCCCTGCCCCGGCTGGTGCCCGTGGTGCCCGACCATCGGTGGGTCTGGCTCGAGGAAGTCATCGGCGCGAACCTCGGGCTGCTTTTCCCCGGCTTCGAGGTGCTCGAGAACTACAGCTTCCACGTCATCCGCGACGCCGATATGGAAATCCAGGAGGACGAAGCCCCGGATCTGCTCGAGACGATCGAGGAAGGGCTGCGCCTGCGCCAGTTCGGCCCGGTCGTCCGCCTTACCGTCGATCGCGAGATGCCCGAGTCGATGGTCCGGCTGCTCATCGAGAACCTCGAGGTGCAGGCCGGAAGACGTCTATCCGCTCCAGCCACCGCTCGGATGGCAGCCTCTGGGCGATCGCCAGCCTGAACCGCCCGGACCTCCGCGACACGCCGTTCGTGCCCTCCGTGCCGCCGGTGCTGCGGGAGGTGAAGGCGCCGGAAGATATCTTTGCCGCGATCCGTCAAGCGCCGATATCCTCCTGCACCACCCCTACGATTCCTTCAAGCCGGTCGTCGACTTCGTGCAGGCCGCGGCCACCGATCCGCAGGTGCTCGCTATCAAACAGACGCTGTACCGGGTCGGCCGCAACGCCCCCGTCGTCCGCTCGCTTTTGGAGGCACAGCGCAACGGCAAACAGGTCGCTGTGCTGGTGGAGCTCAAGGCGCGCTTCGACGAGGAGAGCAATATCGGCTGGGCGAAGGCGTTGGAAGCTGCAGGGGTGCACGTGGTCTACGGGCTGGTCGGGCTCAAGACGCACAGCAAGATCACGCTGGTCGTCCGGAAAGAAGACGGTGGCCTGCGACGCTATCTGCACCTGGCGACCGGCAATTACAACGCGGTGACCGCGGGCATTTACACGGACTGCGGCCTGCTCACGTGCGATCCCGACATGGGCGCGGACGCAACCGAGCTGTTCAATACGCTTACGGGCTACTCAACTCAGCGATCTTATCGCAGCCTGTTGGTTGCGCCGGGCAGCATGCGCGAGCGCATCGAGGGGTTGGTCGAGCGGGAAATCGAGCACGCGAAGGCGGGCCGGGCGGGCCGGCTGATGTTCAAGATGAACTCGCTCGTCGACGAGCGCCTGATCCGGAAGCTCTACCAGGCTTCGCAGGCCGGCGTGCAGATCGACATGATCATCCGCGGCATCTGCTGTCTTCGCCCCGGTCTGCCGGGATACAGTGAGAACATCCGGGTTATCAGCATCGTCGGGCGGTTCCTGGAGCACAGCCGCATCTACTACTTCGCGAACGGCGGCAGCCCCGAGATCTACCTGGGCAGCGCGGACCTGATGCCGCGCAACCTCGACCGCCGGGTGGAGATCGTCTTCCCGGTCAAGGACCCCAGCCTTCGCACCTATCTGCGTGACGCGGTCCTGGCCGTCGAGCTGGCCAACAACACACGTGCCCGCGTCCTTCAGCCCGACGGCACGTACGTCTGTCGCGACGCAGTCTCGGGCGATCCCGAAGTGGACAGCCAGGCCTGGCTCATGGCCCACCCGCCGCTCGGCGGCCACGGCGCGCTGTTCAAAAAGGTCTGAACCGGGATTCGACCGGCCTGCGGGCCGCCGGATTGCAGGATGACAGGATTGGCGCTGCGCCACCCTGTCATCCCCTTATTCCGTGGCTCGCAGGCCGGTCGAATCCTGGTCCTACAGGAGGAATCCTGTAATCCCTCAATCCCACGAATCCTGGTCCTACTTTGGGCTGAACACCATGCGGCCGCCGTCGGCAGCCAGGTCGAGCATCAGCCGTCCGTCTTCGATCGAGTACGAGGCCACGTTGGTCAGGTCGACGAGGAAGGTTTCGCCGAGCGAGTTCGCGCCGCAGGCGGCGAGGGTGACGGGGCCAACTTCGACAGTTAGCTGGGCGCCATCGACCGTGTAAGTCCCCGCAGCCTGGTTGCAGTCGGCCTTCATTGCGGCTGTCCCGTCCTCCTGGAACGTGACGGTGTAGTTCTCGGGCGCCTTCACGTCGATGCTGTTCTTGCCGGTAGCAACGTCGACGAACTGCTCCCAGAGCCAGGTGGGGCCGACCAGTTTCGGCGCGATTGCAGCCGACTCGGTAGGCTGGCTTGCAGCGGGAGTCTCTGCCGGGGCAGTGGCAGCGGGCGTTTCAGCCGGCGCGGCAGCGCCTGCGGCTTCGGTCGCGCCCGCATTTCGGAACAGCATGCTGTTGCCGCCGTCGCCCAGGCGGAGGACAAGGTTGCCTTCCTCGATGTCGTAGGAGGTCACCTTGCCGAGCGCGGCGAGCATGGTATCGCCGAAGGAGCCGGGAGGACATGCCATCCGGGTAACGCCACCGACCGTGATGGTCAGCGATGCATTGTCGAGGGTGTACGTCCCTGTCGCGTTGTTGCAGTCCGCCTTGATCGCCATCGTGCCGTCGTCGTTGAAGACCACCGTGTACGAGGCCGGATCGGGGACGACGGACTGGTGCTTGTCGCCCGCTTTGATGATGGCCGCCCATTCCCAAAGAACGCCTGTCAGCGGGTTCGCGCCCATGACCTGTTCCGCAGTCGCCTCGGTGGAGGTGACCACGTCTGTGGCTGCGATAGACGCAGTATCGGTGACGGGCGTGGTGGCGGTCACGACTCGCGGCCTCGCTGGCGACCGGCGCCGGCGCTGCAGGCGCCGGCTCTGTGACTGCAGGTTCTGCGACTGCCGCCAGTTGCTCTGCGACCCGGTTGCGATGCCGCCCGGCTGGGAAACACGGGCGGCAGCCCGGCGCAGCTCGCCAGGAGCAGAACGACCAGGCTCAACAGGACGATATAGCGTAAGCTCTTCATAGGGGTGCTCTCCTCACTGCACTGCGGTCGTCAAATAAATGATCTATGCGATTGTAGACCAGAATCCGCGAAAAAGCAAGCCCCTATTTTTAGTCGATTTGGCATTTGTGGCTACTTTGAGGGCGCCTGGCAATCCCGCACCGGTCCATTGTTTGCCAACACCGGCGCTTTACGGTACACTTTGACTTGGATCATGCCTCCGTAGCTCAGCGGATAGAGCACCAGTCTTCGGAACTGGGTGTCGCCCGTTCGAATCGGGCCGGAGGTACTACGCCTCGGGAACCACGATCGCACCCTCAACCTGATAGCCCGCAGACAGCCGCCCCCACCAACGTGCGGCCTTTGCTCACTCCTGATCGCCTTCCGCCCCGGGATAAGTGATGCGCGTGCCGTCTATCCGCGCGAACGGCGTCAGCGCATGAACCTGGGTCTTGCCGGCGCTGATGATGTGGAGCACTCCGATCCCGCGCACGAGGAGGGCATCGGCAATCAGCGAACGGTGACAGCGCCACGGCACGGCCTCGGCGCACATGATCGCAACGCGTCCCTGTCGCTCGAGTTCGAGCAGTTCGTCGAGCCCCGCCGCGAAATCTGCAGTCTGCATGTAGTCGGCGAAGCCGCGGAACGAAGCATTGCGCCAACCGGTATTAGGCGAGTCCGCGGTTGCGCGCCGCAGGCCGCCGAGCCGCGCCAGGTGTTCGTAGTGCATGCCAGCATCGACGAGAGCGCCGGGCAGGGTCTCGCGGTTGAACTGCGGGTTGTGGCGGGAGCGGGGAATCGTGCGAACGTCGGCCACGAGCGTCACGCCATGGGCCCGCAGCAGATCGACGAACGCCTCGAGCGAGCGAGTGGAGTGGCCGATCGTGAAGACCGGGCGCGTGTCCCGCTCGCCCTCCTCCGGTTGCACTTGCTGCGCGGCCGGCTGTCCCTCGCCCGAATCCACGTCTATCTCTCTCAGTCCCCGGACCGCCAATCCGACTGACGGCGCCCGGCCCGATGATAGCTGCCGGGCACAGTGCCAAAGCCCACCCCTAGCCGGTTCCATGAATCGGCTTCAATCATTCTGGTTTTGACTCCTCTGCGTGCTCATCGCCCGCGGGCAGGGCAGGCGTCAGCCAGGTACCGCCGTCGGGCACGACCAGCGCGGCCGCGGCTTCAGGACCCCACGTTCCGGCCGGGTAGTTGGGAAAGTCGATCGGCTGCACGGCGTCCCAGGCGTCGAGGATCGGGGTCAGGATGCTCCACGCGGTGTCGACCTGGTCTTCGCGCATGAACAGCGTCGCGTCGCCCCGCATGACATCCAGAAGCAGCGTCTCGTAAGCCTCGGGCGGATCGGCCTCGAATGTGTCCCGGTACGAGAACTGCATCTGCACGGGGCTCAAGCGCAAGGTGGGGCCCGGCTGTTTCGCCTGGAAGCGGAACATGATCCCTTCGTCCGGCTGGATGCGGAGGATCAGGCGGTTGGGCTGCCAATCGGGCACCGCCGAGCGCGGGAATGACTGATGTGGCACGGGGCGGAACTCGATGCTGACCTCCGAGGCCCGCAGCGGCAGGCGCTTGCCGGTGCGCAGGTAGAAAGGCACGTCCTGCCAGCGCCAGTTGTCGACATAAAGCTTCAAGGCCGCATAGGTTTCGATGAAAGAATCGGGCGAAACGCCGGGCTCGGCGCGGTAAGCCGGAACCTTTTGGCCGTAGAGCCAGCCCGCGCCGTACTGTCCCCGCACCGCGACCTGGTGCACCTCGTCCTCCCGGATCGGCCGGATGGCGTGCAAGACGTCGGCCTTCTTGTTGCGCACCTCGTCCGCCTCGAAGGACACCACCGGCTCCATGGCGACATAGCACAGGATCTGCAGCAGGTGGTTCTGCAACATGTCGCGCAGGGCGCCGGCACCCTCATAGTAGGCGCCCCGGTGCTCGACGCCTACCTCTTCCGCCACGGTGATCTGCACGTTCTTGATGTAACGCCGGTCCCAGATCGGCTCGAAGAAGGCGTTCGCGAACCTGAAGGCGAGGATGTTCTGGACAGTCTCCTTGCCCAGGTAATGGTCGATGCGGTAGATTTGCTGCTCGTCGAATACCTGCCTCAGCGTTGCCGTCAGCGCCCTGGCCGAAGCCTGGTCATGGCCGTACGGTTTCTCAACCACGATCCGCGTGTGCTCGCGGCCGCGCGCCAGCCGGACCGAGTCCAGGCCGCGGACGATGCCTTCGATCAGCGATGGGGGGACGGCAAGGTAGAACACGGTATTCGCGGGCTTGTCCCAGGCCTTTTCCAGGTTCGCGAGCCGCTGCGCCAGTTCCTTGTGCAGCGCGGGATCGCCGAAATCGCCGCGCAGGTAAGTGATGTGAGATGCGATGGCGTTCCACTGTTCGTCTTCCACCTTACCCCGCCGGGAGAAACGGTCGATGCCGTCGCGCAGGTGTTCGCGCAGCGCATCCTCGCTCATCTCTTTCACGTCCACGCCGGTGACGGCGAACTGCTCAGGCAGCCACCCGTCGACGCGCAAGTTGTACAGCGCCGGCACGAGCTTGCGCCATGTCAGGTCTCCGGCCGCGCCGAAGATGACGAGGGCAGTCGGCCCCGGGTGGCTGTGATCGTCTGAGGGTGCAGTCCGCTTGCGCCGCCGTTGCTCGGCCTGGTTTGTCTGTGCCTGGATGGTCATCCCGTCTCTCCGCTTGATGCCGCGCCAATACGGGCGGGCTCCCCGCCCCTCTAACTGCATTAGCACCGCGATCACAAACGGTCCGGAACCTGTCATACCGTACGGAAGAATCCGTTGATGGCCTGGCAGAATGCCGCATCCGGCCGTGAATTCCGGCCATTTGCGCGGGTGGAGTTCGGCCTCAATCTGTGGTAGTATATGGGTCTTGTTTTAGCGGCGAGGGGAAACGACATGAGCTGGGAAACGTTACGCGATCATCTGCCAAAAAGCTATTCGCCGCAGGACCAGGCGTTGGTACACCGCGGCGTACGAGTTTGCCGACGCGGCGCACACGGGTCAGCAGCGTAAGTCGGGCGAACCCTACATCATCCACCCCGAAGCGGTCGCCGCAGTCCTGGCCGACCTGCGCCTTGATGCGCGGACCGTGGCCGCCGCGCTCCTCCACGACGTTGCCGAAGACACCGCCCACAAAGTCCCGGCGCTGGTCGAGGAGTTCGGCCCGGAAGTCGCCAGCATGGTCGACGGGGTCACCAAGCTGGAGAACATCTCCGACATGGCGTCGTATCCCGCCGACAGCCGCGATCCGAAGGTCGAGAGCTTCCGCAAGATGCTTCTCGCCATGGTCAACGACGTGCGCGTCGTGTTGATCAAGCTGGCCGACCGCCTGCACAACATGCGCACCCTGGGCGCCATGCCGCCGGCCAAGCAGCAGCGCATCTCGCGCGAGACGCTGGACGTCTACGCCCCGCTTGCCAGCGTCCTCGGTATCTATGCGATCAAGTGGGAGCTGGAAGACCTCGCGTTCCGCTACCTGGAGCCCGAGACCTACGCCAAGATGAAGCTGGAGCTCAACGAGCGCCGCGAGGAGCGCGAGGCGTACGTCGCCGGCGTGATCCAGACGCTCCGCACCGAGCTCGGCCGGCACGGCGTGCAGGCGCAAATCTCGGGCCGGCCGAAGCACATCTACAGCATCTGGCGCAAGATGAAGCGCAAGGGCGTGACGTTCGGCGAGATCTACGACCAGCACGGCCTGCGCCTGATCGTGCCCGAGATCGCCGACTGCTACGCCGCGCTCGGCGTCGTGCACTCGCTTTGGCGGCCCATCCCGGGCGAGTTCGACGACTACATCGCCAACCCGAAGGAGAACCAGTACCAGTCGCTGCACACCGCCGTGGTCGGGCCGAACGGCCGGCCGCTCGAGGTGCAGATCCGCACGCCCGACATGGACCGCATTGCCGATGTCGGCATCGCGGCGCACTGGCGCTACAAGTCGCAGACCCGGCACGACGAGGCGTACGAGCGCAAGATCCAATGGCTGCGCTCGGTGCTCGACTGGCAGTCGCAGGAGCAGGCGGGCGGCAGCGAGTTCCTCGCCACCGCCAAAGACGAGCTCTTCAAGGACCGGGTCTACGTCTTCACCCCGCAGGGCGAGGTGATCGACCTGCCCGCCGGCGCCACGCCGATCGACTTCGCGTACCGGGTCCACACCGACATCGGGCACCGCTGCCGCGGCGCGAAGGTGCGCGGCAAGCTCGTCGCCCTGGACACCCCGCTGCAGAGCGGCGACCAGGTGGAGATCCTGACCGCGAAGCGCGGCGGCCCGAGCCGCGACTGGCTGAACCCGCACCTGAACTTCGTGAAGACCAGCCGGGCGCGCACGAAGATCCGCCAGTGGTTCAAGCAGCAGAACCGCGAGGAGAACATCACCGCGGGCCGGGAACTGCTGGAGCGCGAGCTTCACCGCCTCGGCGTCGAGAACATGACCTACCTCGAAGTGGCGGGGCTGTTCGGCTACGGCGGCCAGGAGGACTTCCTCGCCGATCTCGGCACCGGCGACGTCACCTCGGCCGACGTCGCCAAGCGGGTGCTGCAGCTCAACAAGCCGGAAGAAGCCCCGAAAGAGGCCCACGAGGAGGGCCTGCCCCAGACCGACCAGAAGCAGAAGCCGCGTGAAGCGAAGGTCGACGGCATCGCGGTGCAGGGCACGGGCAACCTGCTCACGGTCATGTCGCGCTGCTGCAACCCCATGCCGCCCGACGAGATCGTCGGCTTCGTGACCCGCGGCCGCGGGGTTTCCGTGCACCGGAAGGACTGCCCGAACGTGCTGCGCCTGGACCGCGAGCGGCTGATCCGGGTGGACTGGGGCGCGACGCCGCCGCAGCTATCGCGGGTGAAGATCCGGGTGATGGCTTATGACCGGGCGGGGCTGCTGAAGGATATCGTCGAGGTGCTCGACCTGGAGAACATCAACCTGGAAGACGCCTCTGCCGTCACGGCCCGCCGCGACAACCTGGCGATGATCACCGCCACCCTCGAGGTCCGCGACGTCGAGCAGCTGGACCGCGTCCTCTACAAGATCAACCAGGTGCAGAACGTCCGGGAAGTGCGGCGGCAAAAGGGGTTAACAGACAAGAAGCCAGGTTCACTACAGAAACGAAGAACCTGGTTCCACTTAGCTTGTAGTCTTTGGTTCTACGTGCATTGGTGATGCGACTTAGCCTACCGCGCGCCAGGCGTCGGTGGGAGCTTGTCAGCCGACCAGTTGCGCTCGATCTTGGCCGCGGCCTGCAGATCGGTCAGCCACTTCTGGAAGGCTTCCGACTTCTTCTGGTACGCAGTGTACGCGTCCAGCGCGCGGTTCGGGTCCTTCTCTTCCACCTGGATGATGTGGTAGCCGAACTGCGTCTTGACCGGGTCGCTGATCTGTCCGACCGGCAGGCTGAAGGCCGCGTCCTCGAACTCCTGGACCAGCCCTTGGCCCTTGGCATACCAGCCCAGCTCGCCGCCCTGGGCCTTGCTGCCCGGGTCGTCCGAGAACTCGATGGCCAGGGCCTTGAAGTCGCCGCCCGCGTCCAGTTTCTTCTTGACGTCCTGCGCAATGGCGAGGGCCTCAGCTTCGGTGCGCGGGGCCAACGTCGGCGCGGGCGTCGGCGTGGCGGTTGCGCCTGGCGGGGGCGCGGGCGTCGCCGTGGAACCCGGCGCGGGCGTTGCCGTCGGCGCGGGGGGCGGTTCAGGCGTGCGGACCGCGATCAGGATGTGGCGGAGCTTGACCTGCTCGGCGGTGGTCGGCACGTCCTTGGTGACCGCGTCGTACAGCTTCTGCTGCAGCAGGTCGGCCTCGACGAGCCGGCGGAAGTCCTGCTCGCTCATGCCCGTCTGGGTCTTGATCGTGTCCATGTACCGCTTGAACTCGTCCTTGTAAGCCTGTTCGCTGACGAGGGTCGGACGTTGGCTGCGGGGTCACGGTCGGCGAGATCGTTCCGGTCGGCGTGGGGGTCGGCGGCGTCGCCGTCGCCTCTGCCGTGGCCGTCAGGTCGGGCGTGCTGGTCGGGGCGGGCGTCGGCGTCTCACGATAGTAGCCGAAGATCTGCCCGACGCGGTCCGTGATCTCCTGATCGCTCACGGTGATGCCGCGCTGCTTCGCCTGCTCGCGCAGCAGGTCGAGCTGGATCATCTGGTCAAGGACGTCCTGGCCGGTCTGCTGCGGGTCGCTGATCTGCTGGCCCTGCGAGAGCGATTGGTAGTACGCGAACTTCACCTGCTTCTGGTAGTCCTGCAGGCTGATGCGCTGCCCGTTGACTGTCGCCACGGGCTGGCGCGGTTTGAGGACAAGTTCTTGAATGACGCCGGCGAGGATGATGAGCAGCAGCAAGCCGCCTACGATCGCCAGGCCGATGGTGACGCGGCGATTCGCCTCTTCGTCACGGCGGCGGCGGTGGGCCTGTTTCTTGGTTTCCTCGGCCGCGACCCTTTCATTCTTGTTGGGCATAGGGCATCAACCGTAGCGGCGGATGTGCTCGGCAGTGTAAGGCAACAGGGCCAGGAAGCGGGCGCGCTTCACGGCCTTGGTGACTCGTCGCTGGTGGCGAGCGCAGGTGCCTGTGCGGCGCCGCGAATCGATCTGGCCGGTGTCGGAGACAAACCGGCGCAGCAGATTGATATCCTTGTAGTCGATTTTGTCGACCTTGTCTGCACAGAACGCGCAGATCCGGCGGCGCTGGAAGCGCCCGCGGCCACCTGGACCGCCGCGGCCGCGACGCTCCATGCGATCGGGGCGATCGCCGCGCTCGGGCCGGTCCATGCGCTCCCCGGCTGGCGCGCCGTTCATTTCTCGTTCGTCTGCCATAGGTTAGAACCCCATTTCCTCTTCATAATCGAACTCATCAGGTTCGCTGCCGGGCCGGCTGTCCAGGATCATCATCTCGTTGGCCACGACCTCGGTGCGCGAGTGCCGCTGACCGTCCGGATCGTCCCAACTACGCGTCTGGAGCCGCCCTTCGACGTAAACGCGCGAGCCCTTGCGCAGGTACTGGTTGCAGATCTCCGCCAGGTTGCCCCAGGCGACGATGTTGAACCATTCCGTGGCCTCGCGGCGTTCACCGGCGCTCGTCGTCCAGCCGCGACTGACGGCCACGCTGAACGAAGTCACCGGTTTCCCGCTCGGCGTGTAGCGCATTTCAGGATCGCGGCCCAGGTTGCCGATGATCAGGACCTTGTTAATCCTCTTGCCACGGTCCGCGTCTCCTCTCTTGCGCCCAGACGGGTTTATTCCTCGTCGAGGCGGATGACCAGGTGGCGGATGACCTTCTCATCCAGCCGCAGGTTGCGCTCGAGCTCGCGGCTCGCGCTGGGTGTCAACTGGAAGTTGAACTGGACGTAAATGCCTTCGGTCTGCTTCTTGATGGGATACAGCAAGTTGCGGCGGCCCCAGACGTTCGTCTCAGCAACCGCCCCATTTGCGCCCGTAATCCAACCGCTGATCCGCTGGGTCAGGGTCGACAGGCCTTCGTCATCGAGCTGCGGGGCAGCGATGACCACCATTTCGTAGTCGCGTAAAATGTCCGACATACCGCGCCGGTACCTCCTTTCTGTGGTAGTACACCCTCTGCCACTGCTGAGGGCGAATGCCGCCGGTGAATACAGCGGTGTGCTGCACGCCAGGGGCAAAAAGGGCGAGGGCTTGGAGCCCTCGCGCAGTAAGGAAGACTATAACATAATGTCAGAACGCGCGCAA
>CAWDBO010000042.1:0-79096 GCA_963800615.1 uncultured Chloroflexia bacterium | reverse complement strand
CCAATAGCGTTTCCAGTAGGTCGCGCCGCCTTCGTGGTTGCCCCGTACGCCGAGGTCTGCAATGTTAGCGTCCTGCGTGCGGATGTTGCCTGCGCTGGACGTGAACCATTCGCCGGTCCAGGCGGACTCGGAATCGCCGCTGACCCAGTCGCCGACGTGGATGTTGAACGTTTGGAAAGCTGGATCGGCCGTGTACCGGGCGATCACTCGTCCTGCAAGGGTGTTGTGCGAGCCGACATTCGTACGGGTGTCGCCATACGCGAAGAACTTCAGGTCGGTCGTAGTGGAGCCGGGCGGGGCATAGAACGTGCCGCTGGCACACTGCGTTCCGACGATCGCCCGGTAGTAATACTTTGTACCGGGGGTCAGGCCCGTGATCGTGTACGAATACAGGTGGTTCGTCGTGTCAGACGGGTTGACCGTGGCGCTGCCCGTTGTATAGGCGGTTGTCGTACCCCACTTCAGTGTGAACGTCGTATTGCTCGACCACTGCCAGAAGACCTTCATCGAGTCGTTCGTGCCGGTCAGGATCAGGGTCGGGCCCTTGGTCAGGTTCACTGCCGTGCAGGTCGACGGGACAGCCGTCGGCGTGGCCGTGGCCGGCGCTGGCGTCTTGGTCGGCGTGGCCGTGCTCGGGACCGGCGTCTTGGTCGGCGTAGCCGTGCTCGGCGGCGGCGTGCTGGTCACGCTCCCGGATCCGGCTTGAACGACGAGCTGCGGCGGCTGCGTGCTGTGCCGGCTGGCCAGGCTCAGGGCCGTCGCATTGCTGGTCGTCAGGATGAAGTCGTACGTGCCGTTGCCCGTCACAGCGGCGGTCACATTGACCTCTTTCCACGTACCGGCGGTCACCCCGCCGCATCCGCCGAGCGAACTGCTCAGCGCGGGCTTGTTGTTATAGGTGACACCCGTCTCCGTCCACGACCCACTGGAACGGTTGACGGTGAAGCCGGTGCTCTGACTGCTGTTGGCGTAGACCCGCAAGACCGCGGAAGTGACCGCACCCGACAGTCCCTGAACGTTGAAGCGCATGAGGCTCTGCACAGTCGGCGATGAATCCACGCGCATCGTGGTTGCGGCGCCGTAGTTGGCGGTCGGAACGCTGCTGTCGACGTAGCTGTCGGCATTCGCGTTGAAGGTGACCGTCGAACCGCTGGGGACCGGTGTGGCCGTTGGCGCGGTAGTGGCGGTCGGCGCGGTCGTCGGCGCCTTGGTCGCGGTAGGAGGCACGGGCGTGTTCGTTGGCGGGGCCGGCGCATTGCCGTTGTTGTGCAAGGCGTCGAGGTACGCGCCGTAGCCGGACGCGCTCGACCATTCCTGTGCCGATTCGACCGACGTGCCCTCACCCCACTCGTTAAAGGTGGTGACCAGTTGGAACGTGGCACCCGAAGCGACCATGTCGCGCACGTTCTGCTGCCAGCGGTTCAGGTCGCGTGCGAGGCGCACGGCATTGCCCTTCAGCCAGAAGCCCGGACTGATGGTATAGCTGCTGCTGCCCTGGGAGTCTGCAGCTACGGCAGGCGAGTATTGGTGCCAGGCGTCGGGCTGGCTGGCGCACTGAGCGAACCCCGCGAACACCTTCAACACGATGTAGGCATTGATGCCGGCATTCGCCTGTTTCCAGCGGTCGGCCATGCCGCAAGCGTCGGTGCCGTCGGCGTAGACAAAGACCACGAAGCGGCCGTTGATGCGGAGGAAGCTCGGGTCGGACCCGTAGTGATCGCGCAGGTACGCGAGGTCCGCGGCGATGGTCGCCGCGCTCGGGTTGCCCTGGCTTTCGGGTTCGTAGTACACGGCCCACCGGAACGGGTTGCCTGCCGTCGCGGCCAGGACAGCCGGGACTCGGAGGTCCGTGTGGTGACCCTGGCCCCACCACGACAGGATGCCGGCAGAAATGTTGCCGTACTGCATGGCCGCGATCTGCTGCTTGATGACCGCCAGGTCACCGCCGTCGTAGAAGCCCAGGCTCGGGTTGTAGTTGGTGTAAGGATAGACGCCGCCCTGGGTCCAGGCGTCCGGGAACCAGGGATAGTAGAAGGCGGCTCGCAAAGGCAGCGAAGGCTGCGTGTCGGCCCCGGCGAGCGCGTTCACAACGTCCGGAACGCTGGTTACGTCTGAGGGGGCTGCCCCGGCTGGGGCCGTCGGCGTGATGGTGGCCGTCGCCCCAATCTCGGGGCTTTCCGGCGTCAGTACACTGGCCGGGGCGGCTGTCGGTTGGTCGGCCTGCGCGCGGCCGGATTGGGGGACTTGTCGGTTCGCCTGCGCAGCCACTCCGCCGCCACTGAGCACCAGTTGGACGAGGAGGGCGGCCAGCAGTGCGACTGCGACCGGGACGGACGCCCGGCGTGCGATTCGGCGCCTGGGGGGCGCGCGGTCGTCGCCGGCGTTGAACGGGTTGGGATGTGTTCCATGGGAGATACTCCTAGGGAGTTAGGTTGAGGAGTGCCAGGCGGGAAAACTGCGCCACGAGGGTCAAAGTGGGCAGTCAGATCATGCGGGGCTAACCACGCTGGAGCAGGTAGGTCTGCGGGGGCGAAAGTTTCGAGCCGCGGGCTTCATTGGCCGCGCGTTCGCCTTGACGGGGGGCAGGTCTAGTGCTCCCGGCGCGAGGAACCCCTCGCGTCGTCGTCTGGCTCCTGGGTGTTGTCCTGGCTTGCATGTCCCGCGCGCGGCTTTGTCACACGGTCGGCGCCAGGCCGCAACGAGTATATACGGTTATTGGCTCCTTGAAGGGGATTCCGCGCCCAAGGCTAACGGCCGCGTCAAGGCCGATACTGGCACAGCGTCAGGCGACGGTTCTGAACTGAGAAAGATGGGATGCGTCCTGCACTACTTTGTGCGGTGAGAATGGTGCTGATCGAAGACACATGGAGTATGAACGATGTCTCCGGTGAAATGCACCACAAGGTAATATTACCTCCGGTCTTTGGAACATGCAAATTTGAAGAAGTTCCTCGCGTCTGCCTGCCCGAAGCGCTCCGACGACATCATCTCTGGAGCTTTGTGCCCATTTTCATAATTTGGATATCAGGCGAACGCATGCTAGAATCGCCGTGTGACCGGCGTCACTATCCGTCCGCTTGGGCGGATCGCTCGGATGCCGGCCGCGTCTCTCAAGTCTTCGCAATACGCTACGCTCAGTTGGCCCTACGACAATCGCTCTATCGCTGCCCTAACCGGCATCCAGGCTCGTGCGTTCGTTCGGGCTATTCGATTCTGCCAGGAGGAAGAATCGCAGAGTTTCGTCGCAGCCTGTCAGGACAGTCTCGCCGCGCTATCTTCCGGCATAAATTCAGTCACCCTTGGTAGTCACGCCGTGTGTACGGCCCCCGTACCGCGCGCCGCGGCTCGTCACCCTCCTGGCGTCCTGCACCACACTCACAGTGCAAAGGAGTACCCCCATGAGGAAGATTTCAACCCGCGCGGCGCGGGCCGCGAGCGCAACCCCCCCAGGTCGCCGCGTGACGCGTTCACTCTCAGCCCTGCTGGTCTTTGGACTGTTGGCCCCCCTCCTCGTCCAGCTGATGCTCGGCAGCGGTCAGGTCGAGGGTTCGCGGGCGCCAGATCGCGTTTCGCTCGCAGCGCAGGCCCCGCGCACCCTGGGACAGCCCCAGGTCGCGCCCGCCAAGCTGGCTAAGCCCAAAACGCCAACCCCCACGAGGGCCGTTTCACCGACTGCCACTGCGACGGAGACCGCCACCGTGACTCCGACCGTCAAAGCCACAGAGACGCCAGCGCAGACGCCCGGCGTTGACCCGCAGCCGGCGCTCCCGCTGCGCGCCGCCTTCTACTATCCTTGGTTCCCCAATGCCTGGACCCAAGGGGGCGTCTATCCATACACGAACTACCACCCGAGCCTGGGTTTCTACGACGGCGGTGACCCGGCTGTCATCAAGCAGCAGATCGCGGCCATGCAGTACGGCGGAATCGCGGCTGGCATCCTATCGTGGTGGGGCCAGGGCCATCACACCGACGCGCGCATTCCCACGATCCTGGCCGCGACCGCCGGCAGCGCCTTCCGTTGGGGGCTCTACTATGAGGCCGAGAGCCAGGGTGACCCGAGCGCGGCGACTATCGCCGCAGACTTGGCTTATCTGCGCGACCACTACGGCTCCGACCCGAGCTTCCTGCGCATTAACGGCCGCTTCGTGGTCTTTGTCTATGCCGATGGGAACGACGCGTGCGGGATGGCCGACCGCTGGGCGCAGGCCAGCGCGGGCATCAATGCCTACATCGTGCTCAAAGTGTTCCCTGGTTACGCTCAATGCGCCAGCCAGCCCGCGGGCTGGCACCAATACGCGCCGGCAGCTGCTGCGGATTCCCAGGGCAGCTACAGCTACACGATCAGCCCCGGCTTCTACAAGATCGGGGAAGCCGTGCGTCTCGCACGCGACCTGGCGCGCTGGCGGCAAAACGTCCGGGACATGATCGCGTCCGGCGCCAACTTCCAGCTCGTGACGAGTTTCAACGAATGGGGCGAGGGGACCGCCGTGGAGTCGGCCGCCGAGTGGACGAGTCAATCGGGCCACGGCGCGTACCTGGATGCCCTCCACGACAATGGCGCCGAGCCGCAGCCGGGCACCGAGACGCCCCTTCCTCCCACGGAGACGCCGACCAGCACACCGACGTCCACCGGCAGCACGCTGACTTTCGCGCCGGTCGCGGACACGTACGTTGATGCGGGCAATCCGACGGTAAACTACGGCCAATCGACCGCGCTCCGGGCCGACGGCTCGCCTGACGTGCGTTCGTTCCTGCGGTTCAGCGTGCTGGGGCTGTCCGGCGCGGTGACATCCGCCACCCTGCGGATCTATGCCAACAGCAGCCAGTCGACCGGCTACACCGTCAGCCAAGCGACCGGCATATGGACCGAGACAGGGGTGACGTACAATAACCAACCTGGGGCGGGCGCGGCGGTGGGGACTTCCGGTCCTGTGACCGGCGGCGCCTGGACCGAGGTGGACGTGACATCTGCCGTAACGGGCAGCGGCGACGTGGACTTCGTGATCAGCACGACGAGCTTGACCGCGTTGAGCCTGAGCAGCCGGGAAGGCGCCCAACCGCCGCAGCTCGTCGTCCGATCAGGATCGGGCGGCGCCACGAACACCCCTGAACCAGCGACGGCGACGCCGACTTCGACTAAGACGCCCGCGCCTGCGACTGCAACACCGACTCCCACCAACACGCCCGCGCCTGCAACGGCAACACCGACTCCCACCAACACGCCGGCGCCCCCCAGCCCAACGCCGACCGCAACTTCAACGAGCGTCCCGCCCGCATGCACGAGCACGACCCTGACCAAAGGCCCGACCTTGATCCTCACCGGTCAAAACACCGAGATGAAGGTGTTCTGGCAGTGGACGGACAATTCGGCCTTCACCCTCCGCTGGGGAACCAGCACGGCCTATGGGCAGGGCAGCGCGGCTGTTGCGGCCTACGACACCACGAACCATCTCTACGCGTACACCATCACGGGGCTGACCCCCGGCACGAAGTATTACTATCAGGTCGCGGTGTCCAACCAGTGCGCCAGCTACACCTTCTACGCGCCGCCTGCGGCAACCGCTAGCGGCGTCAAGTTCCTCTCCTATGGCGACACTCGCACGAACGGGAGCGTACACAACGGCCTGGCAGGCCAAGTCGTCTCGCTCTTCGGGTCAGACCCCGCGTTCCAGACCTTGAATCTGAACGTAGGTGACTGGGTGAGCGGCGACTCCGAGTCTGCGTGGACCGGCGAATGGTACAACACGAGTTATGCGAACCTGCGGGCCCAGGAGGCGAGCATCGCGGATACCGGCGTACGCGGCAACCACGAAAGCGGTGCGACCTACTGGAAGCGCTACTTCCCGCAGCCGTACCAGGCGGGCGGGCTGTACCGTTCCTTCGACTACGGCCCGATGCACATCGCGATGCTGGACCAGTACACGGCGTACAATGCGGGGTCGACGCAGTACAACTGGCTGAAGAACGACCTGGCCGCGTCGACGAAGACCTGGAAGCTCGTCGTGCTGCACGAGCCCGGCTGGTCGTCCGGTGGGGGTCACGGGAACAACACCACCGTGCAGAACGACCTCGAGCCGCTGTTTAAGCAGTACGGCGTATCGATCGTGTTCGGCGGGCACAACCACTACTACGCCCGAGCGACGGTCGACGGCATCCAGCACTTGACGATGGGTGGTGGCGGCGCACCGCTCTACGCGCCCGGTTCCGGCTATCCGAATATCGTCGCCTCGAATTCGAGTTACAGCTTTGGGCAGTTTACGATTAGCGGCAACACGCTGACCGCGAAGGTCGTGAACAACTCCGGAGCCACCATCGACAGCTTCACGATTACCCGCTGAGGCCGGATAGGCGCCCAAGATAGCGCGGTTTTGCGACAAAGCCCCGAGGTACTGACCCTCGGGGCTTTGTCGCGTGGAGAGCCCTCTGGACCTTTTTAATCGATAGGAAACGCGCAACTCAGTGGTAGAATAAAGTCGTTTCCCCGTCTCATCGTTCCATCAGGAGGCGCACATGGAGCACACCGGCATCTGGCCGCTCGCATGGGAGACACTGGTCGCACTCAGGGCTCACTACGGCCCGGCCATCGACCATGCGGCTGAAGAACTCGGCATCCCCTACGGCGAATGGTACGGCTGGCTGATGGCCGCACACATCTTCGAGCCTGAAGCCATCACAGCGGCGCGCCTGCACGTTCGCGCCGCGTACACCAACCCCGAACGACTCGAGGCGCACTTGCAGTCCGGCGTTGGCCTCGGGTTGCTGGCCCCCGAACCCTCGGGCGGCTACCGCCTCACCGAGCGGGGGCATGCAGGCGTCGCTCGCCTCATCCAAACCGCTTACGCGGCAATGGCGCCTCTCCAGCCCCTGCCCGAACCGGAGATGGGCAGGCTGGTCGACCTGCTCTATCGCCTGGTGATGTCCAGCCTGGCCGCGCCCGAGCCGCCTGGCAAGGGGTGCCTGCGCCTGGCGCGGCGCTACGATCCCGGCCCGAGCGCGCCGCTCATGGTGCGGCTGGACCAATACCTCAGCGACCTCGATGCCTACCGCGACGATGCGCGGCTTACGACGTGGCCCGCTTTAGGCCTGAGTGCACAGGCTTGGGACGCGTTCGGCCTGCTCTGGCGCCATGGGCCGGCGACGGCCAACGAAGCCCACGAAAGACTGGCGCGCCGCGGCTGGTCGCGGGATGCATATGAAGCCCGCGCTGCAGGAGCTCCATGACCGCGGCTGGGTCTCTCGCGCCGGTGAGGGCTTCGAGGTCACCGAGGAGGGCAGGGCCGTCCGTGACCGGGCAGAGGCGCAGACCGATGCCTTCTTCTACGCGCCGTGGTCGGCGCTGTCAACGTCCGAGATTGCGGATCTGGACGGCCTTCTCGCGTGCATCCGAGATACCCTTGCGCCCGCGCCTGGCTGAAGCGAATCAAGATGCCGTCAAGGTGAGCCGCCAGTAGCCGCTCCTGCCCGCCAGACCTGACAGGTTTCTGCAACCTGTCAGGTCTGCAAAAGAGCCGGGCCGGTTCGAGCAGGCGAGCGGGTAAGGCCCAGCCCCAGCTTGAGCGCGCAGGACTATTTGCCCTTGCACGCCGCGGCATGTAAAATATCTTCCGGCGGATGCGCAGCTCTTCGATGGGGAAGTCAGGCGTGGTCCGGCCTACGCTCACTCGGCTCAGTTGTTCCTCCGGAACCCCGGTTCGACCCTTACTAAGCGCCTGCAATCTACCGTGTCGTCACACCAGCCTGGACAGTCCATTCGGGAGGTCCACCATGCCAGCAAGAACACGGTCGTTCGTCCCTGCCATCGCGTCGGCATGCGCCATCATAGCACTTTTGGCGCTCGCCCTCTCCGCGCTGGCCGCCCCGCCGCCGGCTGCCCCCCAGGCGCCGTGCCCCGACGTCGCGGTCGACACGTGGCCGGAGGGCAACCGCGAGACGCATGCGGGAGGGCGCTCGATCTTTAACGTGGTTTACCGAATGATGGCGACGCGCCAGCCGAGGAGGTGCTGCTGACCGACAGCCTCCCGACCGGCGTAACCTACATTGCCTCCACCTTCGACACCGAGCCTGCCGTGGTTGGGAGCACCCGGCAATGGTCGCTCGGCACGCTGGCGCCAGGCACGCAGAAGCATGTCTTTGTGGTGCTGCAGAACGCGCTCGAACCCGGCCAATCCTTCCAGAACGTGGTCGACATCAGCACGACCAGCCAGGGTGACGATACGGGCAACAACCACCGGGTCAGCGACCCCGTCCAGGTGACCTCCAACCTGTCCGACGTGAACGTCGGCCAGTGGGTCAACCCCGGCGACGTCCTGGCCGGCGACTCCTATCGCGTGGTCGTCAATTACGGCAACAACGGCCCCGTGCCGGCTGGCCCGGTTCACCTCACTGTGCAGCTCGATCCTACCGTTGCGCTGGTCGACTGGGTCTCGGAGAACGGGTACCGGGGGCTGTGGAAAATGACGCAGGGCGCGGCCGGCGCCTTTCTCTTCGAGGCGCCCGCGCTGCCGGGCTTCTGGGGCGATAAGCTGCTGCTCAGGGTGAACGTTCCTTCCTCAATGCCGGCGGACAAGGAACTGGTCAGTACGGTCAGCATCGGCGCGCCGCTTGATCCGAACCCAGGCAACGACGGCCCGTTCTCGCAGAGCGCCAGGGTCACCCAGTCCCAACGCCCCGATCTCCACGTCGACAAGCGCTGGGGATACGGTCAGCTTGTGAAGGGTGGGCGCGCCTTCTACCAACTCAACTACTCGAACGACGGGAACCTGACCCAGCAGCATGTGCTCCTCAGCGACACGCTGCCGGCGGGGACCACGTTCGTCGCTGCCACGGTCGACAGCAATTGGGGCCAGTCCACCTCCCGGCCGCCGCTTTCCAACGTGGACGGCAAGGCGACCTGGGATCTCGACACCCTGGCGCCGGGGGAGTGGGGCAACCTCAAGGTTGAGGTGGCGCTCGATCACGTCGAGCCGGGCTCCACCATCACCAACAAGGCCGACATTACGGGGCCCGACAACGACCGCTCGTGGTGGAACAACCACTCGACCGTCGTCGAGCAGGTAAACGCGGCCGGTCCTAACCTGCGCGTACGCTCGGAGTCGTCGTGGGAGTCGCGCGAGGAGGTCCGCTTCGAGATCTACTTCGAGAACCTCGGCACCACGACAATCGAAGACGTGCAGATCACGGACACACTGCCCGAAGGGTTGGAGTTCGGCAATTGGGGGACGAACTTCTGGCAGCCTATGAATGGCGGGAATTACGACCCGGCAACGCGGAAGATCACCTGGACGATCGACCGGCTCGAGCCGGGCTGGACCTCCTCGATCAACGTCCGGGCTCGCGTGCCGGTGGCCGACCATGACAAGCAGGGACTCATCTTCGAGAACACCGCGCAGATCACGGCTCCCCCTGGCGAGGTGACGTCCAACGACAACCGCACCACGACGGCGGCCTTCACCGGGCCCGACCTCTTCATCGAGAAGTCGCTGTGGAGCGGCAAGGTCGCGGCGGGAGAACTGGTAACCTTCGCAATCACGATCGGCAATCGGAACAACGGGCCGTGGAATACCGGCGATCACCCGCAGGATAGCCCGGGAATCAAAATCGTCGACACCCTCCCGGCTGGCATGACCTTCGTCCGAGCCTACGCCGGTCCGGACGAATGGAAGCCGGACCAGCAGGTCGGTAACGTCGTGACGTGGTATGCTTACGGCATCTGCGCCGGCTGCCGGTGGCAGTTCCTTGTCGAAGCCCGTATCGCGGCCACGCTCCCGGGCGGGAGCCCGCTGACCAATACGGCCGAGATTACGGACCTGGTTGCGGGGGATGTCGATCCCTTCAGTGCCAATAATCAGTCGTCGTGGCAGGGGACGGTCGACAAACGCCGCACGTACCTCCCCGTGCTGATGCGCTAGGCGCAGCTCGCCGGCCATCATCCGCCCAGGGGGCAGGCGCCGGGCCTCCCCCTGGGCAGGCTCGGGCCAGGCGCTGGCCCCCGCACCCTCCTACCGCCAGCTTCGACTATGCCTCGCGCAAATGGCGCAGGGACGCCAGGGTGCGCTCCCACGCCAGGCTGGCTGCAGCCGCGTTGTACGCCGGCCGGTCCGCTTCGAAGAACCAGTGCCCGGTGCCAGGGTAGCGGTAGAAGGTTACAGGCCGCCCGGCCTCCCTCAATGCTTCCTCCAGCTCATCTACACTTGATTGCGGCTCGAATTCGTCGTTCTGCGCGAAGTGACCGAGATACGCTGCCTTCGAAGCGCTGAAGTCCGCGGGTCCCGTGCCGTAGAAGAGGACGACGGACCGGATGTGATCGGGCGCAGTCGTCGACAGGTCGAGCGCGTAATAGGCGCCCAGCGAAAAGCCAATCACGGCAAGCCCGCCTTCGACCCGACCGCTGAACGCGCCGAGAAACGCTGCAGCCGCGGCGATCTCTGCCTTGGCCTGGTCGGCCCTTGCGTCCAGCGCAGCGCCGAGTTCCTCTGCGCCTGCCACCGTATCGGCCACCTGGCCGTGGTAAAGGTCGGGCGCGAACGCGACAAAACCCGAGCCGGCCAGCCGGTCGCAGAAAGCCTTCATGGTGTCGTTCAGCCCCCACCATGCATGGAGGACCAGGACGCCGTCGCCCTGGCCCCCGGTCGGAACGGCTAAGTAGCCGTCTGGTTGTGCCTGTGACATTTCCGCCTCCCAGCGTTGCTCTGCTGCCGCGCCATGCTATTAGCATTGCTGCGGGGGATGCTGTAGTTCGGGTCCTAATCTCCGCTCCACGCTCGCGGCCGCCAGGTGGAAGGATGCGCGTAATCGGAAGGTTTGGCACTCCCAGCAAGCTCGGCGCGTGCTATGCTTGCCGCATGTTGCCTGATCTTTCACGGGAGGAAATCCTCCGCTATTCACGCCACCTCCTGATTCCCGAAGTTGGACTCGAGGGGCAGCGCAAGCTGAAGGCCTCGTCTGTCCTGGTCATCGGCACCGGCGGACTGGGCTCGCCGGTCGCGCTGTATCTGGCTGCCGCGGGCGTCGGCCGGATCGGGCTCGTCGATTTCGACGTCGTCGACTCCTCCAACTTGCAGCGGCAAGTGATCCACGGCACGGCCGCGGTCGGCGAGCTGAAGGTCGAGTCGGCCCGCCGGCGCATGATCGACCTGAACCCGGGCATCGACGTCGAGGTCTACAACGAGCCGTTCACGTCCGAGAATGCCTTTCGCATCGCGCGGGACTATGACGTCCTGATCGACGGGACCGACAACTTTCCGACGCGGTACCTGGCCAACGACGTGTGCGTGATGCTTGGCAAGCCGAACATCTACGGCTCGATCTTCCGCTTCGAGGGTCAGGCCAGCGTCTTCTGCATGCCCGGTCAGCCCTGCTACCGCTGCCTGTTCCCCGAGCCGCCGCCGCCCGGTATGGTGCCGTCGTGCGCGGAAGGCGGCGTGCTTGGCGTGTTGCCCGGCACGATCGGCACGATCCAGGCCACCGAGGCGCTGAAGGTGCTGCTCGGCGTCGGCAAGACGCTCGCCGGTAAGCTGTTGCTCTACGACGCGCTGGAGATGTCGTTCGATATCGTCAGCCTGATGAAGAACCCGGACTGCGCGGTCTGCGGCGAACATCCGACGATCACCGAGTTGATCGACTACGAGGCATTTTGCGGTGTGCCTGGGCGGGACCACGACGAGGGGTCGGCCGGCGCGGGTTACGACATTACTGCCACTGAGTTAGCCGAACGGCTGCGGGACGGCGGCCGCCTGCGGCTGATCGACGTCCGCGAGCCGCATGAGCTGGCAATCTCGGCCTTGCCGGGCGCGAACAACATCCCGTTGGGCGCGCTGGCTTCCCGCCTGCCCGAGCTTGACAGCGCGGACGAAATGGTGGTCTTCTGCAAGGCGGGCACCCGCTCCGCCCGCGCGCTGGAGCTGCTCGCCAGTGCGGGCTTCAAGAAGGTGAAGAACCTCAAGGGCGGGATCAACGCGTGGGCGAAAGAGGTCGACCCAGAGATGGCGGTCTACTGATCCGCGGATGATGGTCTCCACGCGGCCGGGCTCTCCGAGGTTCCTACCCTGCCTTGCTAATCTTGCGACCTGCTCCAGTCGCTCTCTCACCACAGTTTCGCTACAAGCAGGGTCGTGCACCCTGGGCCCGGGCCACTTGACGCCGCGAGTCAGCAGCGCGGCAACCAGGCGCAACAGGACCGGCAGAATACCCGAGGCCTGCGCGCCGAAACAGAGCGTTGCGATAACCTCGACCACGTATTGCCCATAGCGCCTCACTATCTCGACGACCGTCAACGCACGCAGCGAAAACCGATATCATAGTTGGCGAACTTGGGCTCCAGCCAGGTGCCCCGATCTGCGACCCGGCCCCTGAAGTAGTATTTGCTCCAGCCCCCACCCCGCACCAGGTACTTGCCGCCCGACTGCGTCGCTGTCCATTCGAAGACATTGCCGGCCATGTCCATCGCACCATACGGGCTGGCGCCGCTGGGATTGCTCCCGACAGCCGAGGGATGGCCGGAACCCAGGTTGGCACGGCCCAACTCGTACGCGGCGCCCCAGGGATAACGCCGGCCATCCGACCCGCCGCGCTGCCCGCTCCCATTCTTCTTCCGTTGGCAGACGGGCTCCCACCCATTGGCAGAAGGCGGCAGCGTCGTACCAGGTTACACCCATGACGGGGTAGCGGGCGGCAAAAAAGCCGGGATCGCGCTGGATGTCGGTCTTGCCTACGGCTCGCCCTGCCTCTTTGCATGCGCCGGCTGCCACGCACGCGTTGTACTCGGCATTTCTGACTTCGTACTTGTCGATTTCGAAATTCCCGACGCTTACCGTGCGCTGGGGTTCCTTGAACCAATTCGCTTCGCACATAGCCCCAGTTTGCTGGCCCTCTGTGGCGTTGCACTCTGCAAGCGTCGCGGCCAAGTCCGCCTCGCTGCTCCCCATCGTGAATTCGCCGCCCGGCACGGGGAGCCATGCGATGGGCGGCGGTGTAGCCTTCCGCGGTGTGGCCGTAGGACTGGGCTCAGACGTTGATGTTGGTTCGGGCGTGGCTGTTGGCTCGACCGTAGGTGTCGCTTCGACCGTAGCTTTCGTCCCGAGCGTGGGCGTGGGTTCAGGGGAGAACGTCGGCGCAACGGGCGCCGTTGCGCCGGCCGCAGATGCCGGAACCACCTCGGCCGGCGGCGTGGCTCGCTGCCCACTCGCCCCTGACTTCGGCGCGGCCGTGCTGACTCCCCCACGAATTGTGGGGGCCGGGAGAGTTCGGTGGGTCGTCGGGGTGTCAGGCAACGTTGCACCCGCCGCGGCCGGTGCTGTAACGGTCTGGGCCGCCACCTCGGTGACGAGGGGCCGGCTGGGTGTGGGAGCGGGCTCGGTGCGCGGGGCAATGCGTGGCCAGATCACGGCGGCTGACGCCAGGACGACGATCAAGGCAGCGAACGGTGCCAGGCGGCGCCAGCGTTCAGCCGGTCGGGAACGCGGCTCGGCCCGCGTCGCCTCTACTGTCGCTGGCACACCGTCTGGCCGCAACGGTATTCGGTAGGTTTTGGTGGGGAATGCCGAACCGTTCGCTGTCGTCTCAACGAAAGCGGCGCGCCGGCCGGGTAGGTCCCCTCCTGCCAACGCATCGAGCATCGCCCTCGCGCTCTTGAAGCGCGCATCCGGCTGCTTTGCAAGCGCTGTCAGCACAAGCTTATCCAGCCAGCCGGGCACCTGCTGGTTATACGTGCTGGGCGGTGGCGGCGCTTCCTGCAGTATGCGCGCTACGTTGCGCACTTGCGCGCCGGGGGTGTCTCTTCCATCAAACTCAAGGTAGGCGCGCCCCGTTAGTGCCCGGTACAGGACGGCGCCCAACGCATATATGTCGATCCGGGGATCATCCCGCACGCCCTCCACCTGCTCTGGTGCCATGTACGGAATGGTGCCGGCCGTAAACCCCGACGGCGTCTGCCACGTGCGGGTGAGCGTCTCCTCCGACACATGTGCGATGCCGAAATCGGCCAGCTTCGCGTGTGTCTGTCTAGCGACAACAGGATATTCGCTGGTTTTAAGTCGCAATGCACGATCCCCCGCTCGTCCGCGTATGCCAGTCCTTCCGCTACCTCTTGCGCGATCCGCACGGCGTCTTCCACGGACATGATTCCCGACGCCAGTCGCGCTTCCAAGGAGCCGCCGTCCATAAACTCCATTGCGATGTAGTAGTTGTTTCGCTCGCTGAACACGTCGTGCGTTCGCACAATTCGGTCGTGGCTCAGACGCATTGTAGCGCGCGCTTCGGCCAGAAAGCGTTTCAGCATCGCCTCATCGCCGACCAGGCCTGGGATCAGTTCCTTGATGGCGACCTGTTGGCGCAGTATCGAGTGCTCGGCGCTGTAGACGAAGCCAAAACCACCCCGTCCGATTTGGCGGACAATCCGGTACTGGCCGCTGAACAGTTCGTCGCCGGCATGGAGAGGCATCTCAGTGCTCCTTTGGGGGGCCGGGTTATCTCAGCCCGGGACGCAGCGTACTTGAGGTTCAATCTGGCGAGCGACGCAAGGCGCGGTTGCTACGACCGGCCCAGACGCTGGCCGCTATCGCTGCCCCGCATCAAGCTCTACTTCAGCGGGAATACGACCTGGGTTTGCAGCTCGGCCGGCGGCGTCGTTTCGGGATCGTTCAGGTAGAACTCGTATACCACCCCCGTAGGCGCGTACTTGTTCGCCTCCATCCATTCATTGAGCGCCCCGTACGCCGCTCCCAGCTGATCGTAGGGCCCGACATGAAGACACGCGGCGGCCTTGCCACCGGGGATCTCGCCTGCGAGCACCGCGCCCTGCCCGGCTTGCCTCTCAGCGAAGGGGAAGCCGATCTCCATGTCCAGGTCCGCCATGTCCATGTTGTGGTACGCCACGAAGGGGGCGCCCGCAGGCCAGATTCCCAGCTGTCCCGCGTACGCCATGACCGCGCCGTACGCCTGCCCGACCGCTTGCGGCAAATCTTCGACCGCCGTTCTCGTACGGACAGCCAGTGTCGGCTGCGCCTGCCGCTCCACCAACTCGACGTGATACTGCATCGCGAAACCTCCCTAAGTTAACCGGTCGCTATTACCAGGCGCCTCGCGCCAGGATGATCAGTCGGTCCCTTCGTCGATCGGCTCCGTGGCCTCCTCGAGGTGCTGGATCAGGTCCGTGTGGCTGATGATGCCGGCCAGCCGCCCGCCCTCGAGCACTGGCACCGGGTTGGCCTTGCTCTCCACCATCAGCGTCGCCACGTCCTCCAGGTCGGTGTCGGCCGTGACGGTCCGCACGTCCTCCGTCATGATATCGCGCGCGGTCATGGCCGTGATGCGGCGCAGGATTTCCCGGAACTCGCGCTGCCCACCCAGTGGGATTCGGGCGTCGAGCAGCGGCAGGTAGAGGGGCGAATGGGGCCGCGCGTGGCGGGCGATGAGGTCGATCTCGGTTACGATGCCGATGATCTCGCCGTTCTCGACGACCGGCGCACCGGGGATGCCGAGCCGGCGGAATGTGCGGGCGATGTCGCGGATGGGGGTGTCGGGCGCCAGGGTGACGACGGCGGTTGTCATGATGTCACGAGCCTTCATGTCGACCTCCTGCGCTCATTCTATCACGCCGTATGGGTGTTCACAACCGTTTTTTGCGGCCGAGTCCTGTTCCGCCTCGGCCCGCGATAACATTGCTGGCCTTCGCAAGTCCTCCTGAGCGGTAAATTTACACCTTTGAGAAAAGGTGCTATCATTCACAAGTCGTATCCGCCGGCCGCTCCTCGCGGCCCCTCACCCGGTTCTTCCTGGCGCTGTTTCCATAGGAGGGTCTGATGTCTCCAATGCTGTCCACCCGCGTCCTCAGAATATTGGCCTGGCTGCTCGTTGCCAGCCTCATCTGCGCCGCCTTTGCGCCGATCGGTGCGCTCGCTCAACCGGATCAGCCTGGCAGCCCTGTGCTGACTGCAGTCGATGTGGCCGGCCCCTACTTCACCGTCGAGTCCTATGCTCTCGCGGATGGCACGTCCCTGGAGCGGATGATCATCAGCGGTCCGCCCCAGCCGCCTGCCGGTTTCGAAGCCGAGGCCGCTCGGGCCGCGGAGCTTGCCGGCGACGTCTTGCTGCCGGTCCCCGCGTATAACTGGGTGTTTGGCTGCTCCGCCGTGTCCGCGTCGATGATCGCCGCCTACTGGGATCGGAACGGGCTTCCGAATATGTACACCGGCCCCACGAACGGCGGCGTCATGCCGATGGACAACAACGCTGCGACGACCGGCTGGGCGACGTGGAGCGACGGCAGCAGCACCTATCCCAGCAACCCGCTGACAGCTTCTCGCCTCGGAGTGGACGGCAGGACCACCCGTGGCTCGATCGACGACTATTGGGTGTCCTACGGCGGCTCCGCGAGTGACCCATACATCACGGGCGGATGGGCGCAGCACGCTTGGGGCACGGCCGTCGGCGATTACATGTGGACGAGCCAGTCTAGCTTCGGCAACACCGACGGCGCCACCTCCTTCTGGGGGTACGGGAGCAACGCGAAGCTGACCTGCGCAACCATGGAGTCGGGCAACTACGATGACGGCACCATCGGGCGCAAGCACTTCTACGAGGAGCGCGGCTACACCATCGCCTCGGGAGAATGCTACAACCAGGCGACCGACAATCGAGTTTCCGGCGGGTTCTCGTTTGCCCAGTACAAGGCCAAGATCGACGCCGGCTATCCGGTCTTTCTCAACCTGGCAGGCCACTCGATCGTTGGCGTCGGCTACAACGCTGGCACCACTCCGCCAACCGTGATCCTGAACGACACCTGGAACTGGGGCAGCGGGACACACTCGATGCCCTGGGGCGGCTCCTACTCCAACATGGCCCTCCAGTCTGTCAGCATCGCAGACCCGGTCATCAGCACGCCGTCTCTTCCGACAGTCAGCATCAATGATGTCGCAGTTGCGGAGGGCAACAGCGGAACCACGACGGCGAGCTTCACGGTGCGCCTGTCGACCGCGCCGAGCAGCGCGGTGACCGTGAATTGGGCAACCCTCAACGGTTCGGCCACCGCCGGCTCGGATTACGTCGCAGGCAGCGCGACGGTCAGCTTCGCTATCGGCGAGCAAGCGAAGACGGTCGCGGTGACGGTGAACGGCGACACGACGTATGAGGGGAACGAAACCTTTTATGTGAACCTGTCAGGCGCGACGAACGCGACGATCGCGGACAGCCAGGGCGTCGGCACGATCACCAATGACGATCCCGCCCCTGCCTGCTACACCCTGACCAAGGCCGTGAGTCCGACCGGCAGCGGATCGGTGAGCGCAAGCCCCGCGCCCAACTGTAACGGCGGGACGCAGTACACCGAGAACCAGGTCGTTCAGCTGACGGCCACCGCCAACAGCGGCTACACCTTCGCTAATTGGAGCGGAGCTGCGACGGGTTCGACCAACCCAACTTCGGTCACAATGAGCGCAGACACGTCCGTCACAGCCAACTTCCAGCAGGTCGCTCCGCCGTCGATCGGCATCGACGATGTTTTGAAAAACGAGGGCAACAAGGGCACGACGAACTTCGTTTTCACGATCCGCCTGTCCTCGGCCGCCTCGAGCCAGGTCACCGTGAACTGGGCGACGGTTAACGGCACGGCGGTGAGTTCGGGTAAAGCGGCCGACTACGTTGCGGCAAGCGGTACGGCATCCTTCCCGGTGGGCAGCACGTCGACGACGGTCACCGTGCAGGTGAAGGGCGACCGCACCAGGGAGTCCAATGACACCTTCTTCGTCAACCTGTCTGGCGCCACCGGCCCGACGATTTCCGACGGTCAGGGTCAGGGCACGATTGTAAACGACGACTGAGCGTTCGTTGGGCCGGTTGTCGGCGTAGTGTGCCAGCCAAAAGGCCGCCCGGGCGACTCCGCTCGGGCGGTTCCGCGTCCCGGCAACTTGACACACGCGCCCGCCTGCATAAGCTGTACTGGCGCGCAGACGCGCTGCGCGATGCGGAGGAGGCGGATCATGAGTGAGGACGCGGGCGGCGGGCAGCCCGACCGGTCGAGGAAACTCGTCCTGGCCGGGGAACACCTCGAGTTCTGGCAGACAGACACCGGCTGGGAGTACGTCCGGCGCACCGGCTCCGGCATGGGCGTCACGCTGGTCGCGGTGACTGCCGAAGGCCGGCTCATCCTGGTCGAGCAGTATCGCGTCCCTCTCGGACGTCGCGCGATCGAGCTTCCCGCGGGGCTCGTGGACGCCGCGGATGCAGATGCGGAGGCCGTCAAGGCTGCCGTCGAGCGGGAGTTGCGGGAAGAGACGGGCTACACGTGCGAGCGTGTGGAGATCCTCGTCACGGGTTCGTCGTCGCCTGGATTGACCGACGAGATGAACGCGTTGTGCCTGGCCCAGGGACTGCGGCGAGTCGCACCCGTCGAGTACGTGGACGCAGGTGAGGGCGTGATGAAGCAGGCGACACTGCGCGGGCTCGAGGACGAGGGCGAGCAGATCACGGTCTACGAGGCGCAGGTGGACGGAGTGCGGGCGTGGCTGGATGCCCGGAGCCGGGAAGGCGTCGTCGTAGACCTTAAAGTGTTTGCCGGTCTATATTTCGCCGCGCAGGCTCTTGGCGGCAGTTGAGCCTTCGAGCGCCGCGATGCACGAAGGGGACGGACCGATGACCGTTCCCCGCCACGCTAAGGCGGTGCAAACGCTGCACGACGTGAAACAGGTCCGAGGATGTGGACAACGGATATCTGGAAGTGTCTCACGAAATCGCTACGGGCTGTTTCAAGGGCGATACCTTGGCCGCGGCCACCAGCGGTTACCGCGGGCGGGGTTCATGCACGTCGGGGTGCTGAGCCATCCCCGGATTGGGCGCTATGACTGGCGCAGGAGCAGGGCGAGCCGGGCAGCAATACCCAGGTGACGCTCGAGCGAACGCCCGACCGTGCCGGCTGCGCGAGCGGGGAAGGCGTTCGTGTCCGTTCCGGGTGCCAGGGAAACGGTCACCTGGTATTCCCCGCAGCCCACGTAGTGATACTCGGCCGGCAGACCGGTGCGGCGAATCGCGGCCTGAACAGCCCGGTTTTCGGCTGATATGTTCGCGATGATGCTGCTAAAGCCTTGCTCCTGCGCATGTGCCACCAGGCGCAGCAGGAGTTGGCATCCCAGCCCGCGCTGCTGATAGGCGTCTTCGACCATGACCGCGGCCTCGGCAGTGCCCGGCGCCTCGCCGGCGGCGTAGCGGGCCACTGCGACGATCTGTTCGTCAGGCTCTGCTCCGGCCAGCGCAACGAGCGCCATGCTCGAATGGTAATCGACATGCGTGAGGTAGTCCGCCTCCTTGTCGGAGAGCGAGGCGGGCCGGACCATGTTCGTGCGCAGGAAAATCGTGCGGGGCGAGCAGCGGGCGACACATGCCTGCAGCCGGAGCTTGTCCTCGCCCTGGATGGGGCGAACGTGGAGGCGCGCGCCGTCGGGAAGGACAATTGGCCGGTCTGCGAAGCTGTTTCTCATAGATGGGGAATATACAGCAAATGACGCACCGCGTCAAATCGTCTCTACTACAAATGACGTAGCGGCATCCTTGGCGCGGAACGAGATGAGGAGTTCCACTTGCAGATAGACCTGGGGACGTGCGGCGGCCCGGCAGCGGAGCTGAGCACCGGGTTAGCGCTTACCTGGCAGGACCGGCTCGTGTTTGGGCTTGATCCCCGCGCGCATCCTCTTGGCCGCGGCCGGGGTTCGGCCGCGCTTGCGTTTGTGGGCATCGGCGGCCACCTGGAGCCGGGCGAAGGGTGGTGCGAGGCCGTCTGCCGGGAGGCGCAGGAAGAAGCCCGGTGTGACGTGGAACTCGAAGACAGCCCCTGCACTTACCTCTGCCGGGAGGGTGAGGACCCCCGACCTGTCACCTACGGTTGGGAAGAGCCGCGGCGGCCGCTGCTCCTCTGGCTGGCCGACTTCGAGTTGCGCCGCGGCCCTCAGCGCCTGCTGACTCAGGTCACTTTCGTGAACGCCGTGTTTCGCGCCCAGGCCCGCTCGGCGCCCGCACCTGCTGCCGAAATGAAGTCCCTGTTCCTCGTCGATCGGGAGACGCTTCTGGCAACCTGCCGGGGGCCGCTGCCGGTCGAGGCGCTCCTGTCGCTCGGCGCTCAGTTTGTTGGTCCGCAACCGCCCCCCGGCACCCTGCTCGCCCCTGGCGGCACGGCCTACTTCCTTGCCCAGTGGTTAGCCTGGCAGGGGTAGCGCAAGGCCTTCGCCGGCATCGCACGCCAGCCGCTCGCGGAGGTCCTGCAGTCGCGCGAAGTCGTCCGTGCAGACGCGGCGAATCCCCAGCGCGGCGATCGCCTTCACCGTTGCTTCGTCGTTCACATCCCAGGAGTGGACTTCGACGCCCTGCTTTCGCAGACCCTCGACGACCTCTGTCGATAGCTGCGTCGGATGCAGATGAACCGCCGCGCGCCGGCCAACCGGGCGTACTGCGCCGCCTGGTACGCGACTACGTCCAGCTTCATCCACGGCTCCGACGGGCGGAACAACACGTCGGTTGCCAGGCCCGGACATGCGCGGTGCATCGCCTGAAGCAGTGCGGGTTCATACGAAGTAACCTCGATGCACGGCCAGTGCTGGGCGAAACGGCGGAGGACGCTGCCGATGATGTCCGGCGCCTCCGGTTCCGGCCCCTTCATCTCGATTTCCAGACCGATCTGCCCGCCAAACTGCTCGAGCACCTGGGAGAGCGTGGGGATGCCGTCAGGGGGCGCGGCCGGATTGGCTTTGCACAGCACCTGGACGTCCCGCAGCTGGTCCAGCGTGTACGCGAAAATCGGCCCGCGCGCGGTGGTGACCTCGTCGAGATAGTAGTAGTGGTAGACAACCGGGACACGGTCGGCCGTCAGGCGAACGTCCAGCTCGACTGCATCCGCCCCAAGTTCGACTGCACGGCGAAAGGCAGCAAGCGTGTTTTCCGGCGCTTCTGTAGCGATTCCCCGGTGGGCAACGATTTCGAGTGAAGTCATAGCTGTAACCCCATAACAGGTCGGCGCCGCGACGCGGGCGGCTCACCGAACAAAACAGGAGATAGGACGCGCTACCACACCTTGCACAGCCGCTCGTACCCGGCCGCGTCTTCCACCGGAACCAACCGGCTGATGAGCTCCGGATCACTGGCCGATCGGACGGCCGAAGCGTCGGTCTGCTGCTCGAACTCGGGATAGGTGATCCAGGTTCCCCCGAGCGGATCGCCTGATGGGCCGGGGATGAACCGGAAGCCGCCGTGCCGGGCGGCCACGAAGAGCGAGCGATCTGGCAGCACTGCCAGGCGGCGCAGGTCGGCCACGGGGAGTCCTCCCTGCGTGGTCTCGTAGGTGTAGGGCGTCCACACGCGAGTGTCAGGCGAGAAACGCGCGAGCACGCCTTGCCCCCCCATTTCGCCGGCCACCCAGATCTCGGGCCCAGCATCACCCCGTGCGACGATCACATCCGCCGCGTTGAGCGTCTGATCCGTCGGCGGCCGCGTCTCCTGCAGCACAGTTCCCGGGTCCGTGGCGCTTGTCCTGAGGAGCGTGGCGCCGTCGGCAAACCAGAGACTGCCGTCTCCGGGGTCGAGCACCCGGAACGCTTTTCGCACGGCTGGGAACGCCTGCCAGCGCTCCTCAGCCGCGTCGAACCGGGCCGGCCCCTCCCAGGTGACCGCCCACAGCGCGCCGCCCGCCGTCTCCAGCATGAACGCATCGTCCGCCGGCAGCCCGTCTGCTTGTGTGAAATGGCGCCACGAGTTCCCGTCGTACCGTGCGACGCCGCCGTTCACCCCGCCGGCAACCCACAGGTTGCCTTCCGCATCCAGTGTTGGGTCCAATGCTTCGGACAGGCCGGGGATGGTGAGGGTGCTTTCCACACCCTCGCGCAACACGCTGACCGGCTGGTCCTTGTCGATGCGCGTCACCCAGAGGTCGCCGTTTGGCGCGAGCAGACGTCCGGTGACCGCGCCGCGCAGGACGGGCGCGGTGTAGCAGCTCATGGAGGCGACCGGGTGCGGCGCGGGCGCAGGGCCCAAGGTGGCGGCGAAGCCCCAGGCAGCAGTCGAAGCCTGGTTCGCCGCCAGCGTCACTTCCCGCGGGGTCGTAAGATAGAACGGAGCCGGCGCTTCCGCGGACACCTGCACCGAGTCGGGGCAGACACCTACGCCCGGCAGGCTGTACACCGCCTCGCCGTTCTCGTCGGCGCCGAAGTACTTGGGCCACTGCGACTTCCCGCCGCGCATCTCGGTGACCACGAACCGGGCATTCTCCACCGGCCTTTCTGCTTCCCCGCGCACGCCATCTGAATTTTCGTCTTGATACGCGCTGAGCGTCACCCGCCAGTTGCAGACCGGGTCGCCGAAAGGGATCGCCGGGCACGCAGTGAGGATCAACGTCGACGCGGCGAGCACCGCGAGCAGGCCGCGGCGGCCCAACAAACGGGGAGACATCACACTGTCCTCTCTGACAATCGTTTAGGGCATTTTACCACCTCTTTTCGCAGCTCTCTATCGCTGCGACTGTCGAGCGCAGGCTCAGCTACGTCTCTACGTCGAACAACGTAAGCTAAATGACAGTTGACGGTAGTCATATAATGTTGTTGGTACTTCCGATTCCTCGCTCAACAAGGAGTGCGCCATGAGACTGCTGCCACTAGCCGTTGTTCTCGCGCTCGTATTCGTCTTCTCGTCCGTTTCGCTCCTCGGGGCTGATCCGCCTGCTGGAACGAGACGCGCGTATGTCGATCGCTCTGTCGGCGATTGCTACATGGTCTACTGCCCTCCAGACGGGGGCGAATGCTCGTCTTATGCGGGAAAGTTCGGCTGGGTGGTGTCCGGCGGCACGCGGGGACACGTCACCTATCAATGCCATGCCAGGCTGTGGCCCTCCGCCAAGCCTGTTCATGCGACCTGGGAGACGTCTGTCGCGCCGGGCTGCCGCGGAAAAGCAAATCTGCAGGGCCAGGCCGCCGAATGGATCGAACAGTGCGAAGGCTATTGGGGACCGCCGTGGTGATGCGTTACTGAATAGCGGGCGGCTGAAAGGCCGCGTCCTGTGTTATGATGTGGCCCGAGCATTCGTTCGGGCCTTCTTTGTTACTGCCGGTCCCGGAATCAGGATGCTCGAGCGGGGAGGCAGCATGACGATCAGGCGCATCGACGAATGTCTGTCAGACCGCGACGGGCGGTTGTACGTCGAGGAGTGTAACACCCTCGACCTGCTGGCCGAGTTCGGCTCGCCGTTGTTCGTGTTCTCCGAGGACCAGCTCCGGCGCAACGTTCGTCGCTTTGCCGGCGCATTTGAGGCCGGCTGGCCCGATGGCCCCGTCGTGGTCATGCCTGCTGCAAAAGCCAACTGGATGGCCGCCGCGCAATCTGTCCTGGCTGATGAAGGGTGCGGCTGCGACAGCTATTCGGCCGGCGAGCTGACCATGGCCTTGCAGGCAGGCGTACCCCCGGAGCGCATCTCCGTCAACGGAGTGCCGAAGGACGTCGATCATATCCGCCGCAGCATCCGGGTTGGCGCGCGGCATCACGATCGACAGCCTGGAAGAGGTAGACATAATTGAGCGTGAGGCTGCCGACCTCGGCCTCACGGCGCGGGTCCGGCTGCGCCTTAAGCCGGTGCTCGCCACCTTCATCGACCACACCGACTTCGTCGCGGAAGGTTACGCGCCCACCGACATCGCGGCCGTCGCCTACAAGGGCGGGCTGACGTTCGAGCAAGTCACGGCGGTCGGGCCGCGGCTCCTGAAAAACCCTAACATCAATGTAGTTGGCTTTCACCAGCATCACGGCCGCCACAACCGCTCGACGCGCTACTGGGTGGCCCAGATGCGAGCTTACGCTGCCGAGATCGCCCGGGTCTGTGCCGCACTGGGCGGCTACCACCCGCAGGAGATCGACATAGGCGGCGGCTTCGCGATCCCGCGCGACCCGTTTAATGCCGCCACGGATTACAAGGAGCCCGTCCTGCTGGCTGCCGTCTCCGCCATCTCGGGCTTAACCGCCCTGCTCGGCCCGCGCGTCCGCTATGCCGTCATTGGCAGGCTGGTAAATATCCTCTCCGGTCACCCCAATCCCCACCCCGCTCCGACGATCGAGGCCTACGCAGGGGCGTGCACTGCGACGCTGCGCGGTGAGTTGGCGAAATATGGGGTGGACACCCGCGGGGTGACGCTGCAGCTGGAACCTGGTAGGGCCATGCACGGCGACACGGGCATCCACCTGAGCACTGTCAAGGCCATCAAGCGCACCACATCGCCCATCCCCTGGCATGTCATCGTGGTTGACACGACCGAGTTTTGGTTCACCGGCGGCCGCTACGAGCACAACCTCCATCACTATCTGTTTGCGAACAAGCTCGGCGCGCCGGTCGCCGGCAAGGCCGACATCATCGGCCGGAGTTGCTACGGCGACCGCCTGCTGCCCAGCGTTCCCGTGCCGGATGTGCAGGTCGGCGACGTGCTGGCCCTGCTGGATACCGGCGCGTACCAGGAAGTGTCGATGAGTAACTTCAACGCCATGCCGCGGCCCGCCTCCGTGCTCGTGACAGGGGACCGGGCAACGCTCGTCCGGCGGCGGGAGACGGAGGAAGACGTGTTCCGCCGCGACGTCATCCCGCCACACCTGGTGCGCGCGGCAGCGGCGAACGGGGCAACGACCCCGCCGGTCGCCGAACGCATTCGGGTGGGGTGAGCGCCTGGGCGGGATGATCTTGCTTGCGCGCGGCCGGGGATAATGAAGAGACCGGGTTCTGGATGAAGCCCGGTCTCTTTTTTGCCTCTTACCGACAGTCGCCGTTGCGGACCGCTAGGGCAGCCGGCCCACGACCCGCGCGAACTCCTCTTCGGAGAACGCTCGCATCGTCGTCACCGTAACATTTCCAGCCCGCGCCAGGGCGAGAGAATAGGCGCCCATGGTCTCGTCGTCCGGGGCCTCGCCGATGATCACGAGGTCGTACTCCCCGAAGACCACCCACGTGCCGATCGGGCGGATGCCCATCTGCTGGGCCAGCCCTTGCGCCTGCTTCATGCGCTGCGGCGCATTCTTGATGTCCGCAATACCCTGCGGCGTGTACTTCAAGAGACCGATGTACCCTGGCATAGTTGCCCCCTCTGTCCGGAATTGCTCGCCCGGATCCCTGGTGGCTCTCTCCGCCGCGAAGCGCGCCACTGGCAGGGGAAGAGGTTGATGCGCAATTTGGCAAAGCACGGTCAAGGCGAGTGAGTACATGAATAACACAAGCGTCGTTCAAAGTCAAGCACGAGAATGTCCTTGACACGCGATGCCCCCTCTGGTATACATCGTATTGATTTCGGGGAACCTAAATTCGGCGTCAGGGCGGTCAAATGAAGAGCGAATCCGAGGAAGACTATCTCAAGGCGATCTACGAGGCGCAGCACGAGCGGCAGGACGCACGCGTCACGACCACGGCCCTGGCACACGCATTGAGAGTCAGCCCCGCGTCTGTCACGGAGATGTTGCAGCGGCTCGCTGCCCCCGAACGGGGATTGGTCCGGTACGAGCGGTATCGCGGCGTGTCACTGACCGAGGCGGGTGAGAAGGCCGCGCTCGAGGTCGTGCGCCACCATCGCCTGATCGAGAGCTTCCTCAGCGCCGCACTCGGCTACACCTGGGACAAGGTGCATGCCGAGGCTCACCGGCTCGAGCACGCGATTTCCGAGGAGCTCGAAGAACGCATGGCGTCGTACCTCGGTGAGCCCGCGCGATCCACATGGCTCGCCCATCCCGGGTCGAATGGCGCGATCGAAGCGCTGGACGACGTCCGCCTGACCGATCTGCCACTCGGCCAGCCCGCCCGCGTGGTTCGCGTCCTGGATGACGACCCTGAGTTCCTGCGCTATCTGGCGGACCTGGGGCTGATCCTCGGCGCGCGCCTCGAGGTTACGGAGCAGCTACCCTTCGAGGGCCCCAGGTACGTACAGCTATTTGAAACCGGGGCCGTGCATGCCCTGGGCCCCGGAGTGACCGACCGGGTCTTTGTGGTGCTGGATTCGGTTTCGAGAGAGACGCCGGCGTTGGCTCAGCTGCGTCCCCCTCGAACCGTTCCCGGCGGCTGAACCGCTACTGGCTGTTCTTCACGTCAAGGCTTTGCGGCAGCAGGACCACTCTCACGTACCGGTCCGCCGGCAGATAGGTCTCCGCGGCCTCCCGGACGTCGTCCACCGTCACCCCTGCCAGCACCTGCTCGTACTTGAGGATGTCGCTCCCGTCGCTGCCCGCCGTCACTAACTGGTCCTGAAGCTGTCCGAGCCAGAACGAGTTGTCCTCCAGCGCCTTCCGGTTGCTCAGCCGAGCCTGCTCCCTGGCCTTCTCCAGGTCGCCCTGTGACGGCCCGTTGGTTCGCAAGTCGTCGAGCAGCTTGAACACCGCCTGCGTAAGCTCGTCCACCCGCTTGGGATCGGACACGAAGTCGATGAGTGCGTGGTAGGTCGGCTTCGGCAGCCGCTCCCAGCCCGTTGCAGCCTGTGGCGAGTAAGTGGCTCCCAGCGCCTGACGCAGCTCGTCGATGACCCGGATGTCTAGGACGTTGTTGAGCACGTCCAGCATCACTTCGTTCTTCAATGTTGGGCTGTATGGCCCGGTGAACTCGATCCGGGTGCGGGCGCGCTCGTCCAGCCCCTTGTACACCGTCTTGTCGACGATGCCGACCGGCGGGTCCTGCCGGATATTGCGCCAGGTCTCCTTGCGTCCGGTCGCAGACAGGTTGCCCAGGTAGGTCTGCGCCAGCGTCTTCAGGGTCGCGGGATCGAAGTTCCCCACGAAGGTAAAGGTAAAGTCGCTGAAATCGGCGAAGCGGTCGCGGTAGATGTCGAACGCGCGCTGCTCGTCCAGCGTTGCGACCTGGTCCAGCGGCAGAGGGCCGCAGCGCACGCTCTTCCCGCACAGGATCTCGCTCAGCGCGTCCCTGAAGCTGTTTTCGGGATCGAGCGAGCGGTTCTTCAAGCTCGTCTCGAGCTGGTTGCGCAGCACCTGGAAGCTGTTGTCGTCCTCGCGCGGGCGGGTGGCATACAGGTAGACGAGTTGCAGCGCCGTCTCCAGGTCATCCGGAGATGCGCTTCCGCCAAAGCCCTCGTCCAATTCCCCGATATAGGGCGAGACGCCTGCCAGCTTGCCCGAGAGCAGCTTGCCCAGCTGGGTCTGTGTCAGGTCGCCCACACCGCTGTCGCTGACCCAGGGCGCGGCCAGCTCCGCCTCGGGATAGTCTGCATCCGTTACAAGCGAGCTGCCGCCGGGACTCGTGGCCGCGAAGACCACCTCGTCCGTCTTGAAGGTCGTCGGCTTCATGATGACCCGCACGCCGTTCGCCAGCCGGATATCCGTCACGCCCAGGTCAGGCATCGTCTTTTCCGACACGATCGCGGCCGGCGCGGGCTTCTGGTCCATCAACGTGGCCTGGCTGGTCTGCTCGGCGTAGGCCTCGAGCTGCTTCGACTGCACCCCATCCACTGCGGCGGTCAGCTCCGCCTCGCTGGGCAGCTTCAGGTCAGCCTTGTCCGGCGCCTGCAGGATGATCGCCCGATTGTCTTTGGTGACGAGATGGGCGATGCGCCCGTTAGCTTCGTCCATCGTAATACCCGGCAGCAGCTGCTGCACGAGCGCGTACTCATATGCGATGCCGGGCGAGCCTTCCTTGTTCAGGAACAGCCGCATGTACTCGTCGGCATAGCCGCTGCTATCCCGCGTCTGGCTGTCTTTGTTCGCGCTCTCATAGCCGCGCAAGAGATCCTGCTTGGCCCGCTCGAATTCGCCCTGGGTGAAGCCATACCTCCGCGCCCGCTCGAACTCGGTCATCAGCGCGTCGAGTCCGGGCAATATCTTGTCTTCCTGCACCACGGCGCCGAGGCTGTAGGAGTCGACCGGACGCACGAGGGTGCTGCTGCCCCCGCCGGCCTGCAGGAACGGCGCGTTAGCCTGGCGTGCCACCTCGGCGTACCGCTCGTTCAGCATCGCGGTGACCAGGTGGTCGAGCAGCAGGTTGCGGTAGTCCCCCACGGTCTCCAGCGTTTGGGCGGGACGCGACTGGAAGATCCACACCACGGTATCCGGGTTTTCCGGGTCCTTGACGATGAGGCTGCTGCTGCCGGCCTGGGCAGGCACGTAGAAGGCGGGCCGGGGTGTTGCGGTCGCGGCCGGGCTTCGGGAGCTGAGAGAAGCGCTCCCGGATGAGCTTCTCGACATTGTCGACGTCAAAATCGCCCACCGCGATCACCGCCATTAGGTCGGGGCGGTACCACTTCTGGTAGAAGCTGCGAAGCAGGTCGACGGGCGCGTTGCGGACCACGTCCATATCGCCGATGGGCAGACGCTTCGCGTACTGCGAGTCGCCAAGCAGCATGGGGACGATCTTCTCCTCCATGCGCCCGGAGGCGGTCTTGCTGCGCAAGCGCCATTCTTCGACGATGACCCCGCGCTCCTTGTCGAAATCTTGCGCTGAGAGGGTCGCGGCGCCGGCCCAATCCTGCAAGACGTCGAATGCCTTCTCGACGTCGGTCTCCTTGTCCGTCGGTATCGACAGCGTGTACACCGTCTCGTCGAACGAGGTGAACGTGTTGATGTCCGGCCCGAATTTCATGCCGATGCCCTGGAGGTAGTCCAGGAGCGCCAGCCCCGGAAAGCGCTGGGTGCCTTTGAACATCATGTGCTCGAGGAAGTGCGCGAGGCCCTTCTGGTCGTCTTCCTCCATGACAGAGCCGGCGTTGACCGCCAAGTAGACCTCCGCCCGCTTCGCGGGCTCCGGGTTATGCCGGATATAATACGTAAGCCCGTTGTCCAGCTTGCCGGTTCGAATGGCTGGATCGAGTGGCAAGCGCGCCGTCAAATCGGCGGCTGGTGCAGGCGCTTGTTCAGTCACCGCGGGCGCCGGCGCAAGGGCAGTGGCCGGCGCTACCACCGCAGGCGCTGCGGTCGATACCGCTGCCGGTGGGATCGGCGTAGCCGGGGGGATCGGCACGCAGGCGGCGGCTGAGAACAAGATCACGAAGAGGATCGGTAGGATTCGTCGCATCTCTCAACTCCTTTTGGTCGGGCAACGCCTCGCAGCCATTATGCCACGCACCCGGCCGGGGAGATAGGGGTCTTGCACGCTATCCGGGAATTTTAGGTTTGTGCGTCATGAGCTCGGAACAAGGATTAATCATTGACCTCGACACCGCTCGCCGCTTCATCCTCGGCAAGCAGGGCCTGTGGCCCGGGCGCCGCTGGCGCGGCGTGCAAGGTGCGGAGCAGGCGATGCGGGCGATCGAGTACTTGCAGCTTGACCCGCTGCAGATCGTCGCCCGCAGCCAGGACATCGCGCTCTACAGCCGGGTGCTCGATTACAAGCCGGGTATGTGGGAGGAGCTGGCCTACCGGCAGCGCAAGTTTTTCGACTGGGGCGGCTGGCTGGCCGTCCGGCCAATGGAAGAGCTGCCGCACTGGCGGGTCGTCATGCGCCGCGAGCTTGACGGCGAGCCCGATCACGACTCGCGCATCCGCCAGATGGGTCGCGAGCACGCGGATGCCGTGGCCGAAATGCGGACCATTCTTGCCGAACGTGGCACCGTGAGCAACCGCGACTTCGGAATGGCGACGCGGACGCGGACGCACAGTTATCGCGGTCGCAAGGACAGTTCCCTGGCACTGTACTATCTCTGGCGCATTGGCGAGGTCATGACCCACCACCGCGAGAACTTCGAGCGGGTGTACGCGCTGACAGAAGCGGTTGCGCCGGCGCACCTCGTTCGTGAGAGCGGCGATGCCGAAGCCTCCCGCTTCGTCATCAAGAAGGACATCAGCTTCGCCGGCCTGTCGCGGATGAGCCGCACGCAGGATTCCTATCATCGGGGCGTACCGTTCTGCCAGGTCAAGCAGGTACTCGAGGCGCTGTTGGCTGACGACGAGATCATCGAGGTTAAGGTCGAAGGGTGGAAGACACTGTCCTACGCGCTCGCCGGCGACGCGGGCGTGCTGCGCGAACTCAGTGCGGGCCGGGTGCCGCAGGCGTGGACGCCGCTGGAAACGACCACCACCGAGGAGGTTGTCTTTCTTGCGCCTCTCGATCCCGTCAGCGTGCGCGGGCGGGCCAAAGCGCTGTTCGGGTTCGACTACGTGTGGGAGGTCTACAAGCCCGACCACCAGCGCAAGTTCGGCTACTACACGCTGCCCATCCTCTGGGGCGACCGGCTGGTCGGCCGCTTCGACAGCAAGCTCGACCGGACGGCGAACACGCTCGTAGTTCTGGGCTTGTGGTTGGAAGATGCCCCTGCCCGGGCCGGCCGGGCCCTTGCAGAAGACGAGGCATTTGCAGAAGCGTTAGCCCGCGGCTTCGCCCGCTTCGTCTCGTTCCTGGGTGCCGGCGCCGTGAATGCCGAGGTGATCCGGGAGCCACTGCTGCGCATGATGACCGCCAAATGTATGTAGCGTGTCTCCTCCGCGCTTTCCCACCTCGTCATGGGACCGGATATGTCTCATTCTCCAACTGAACCATATGTTCTGCGTGGCTATCCGTAAGCTCGAATCGAACGCCGTAGTATAGGACCACGATATCCGCGCCCATCAGTGGATCCTTTCTCAACTCGCCAAGCCATCTGCGAACCACGACATGCGCGACGGACCCCGATATGCCGTTCCGCTCCGAGTGCTATGTCTCCCGATGGCGCGCTGCATCTGTACCTCTACAAGCTATCGTGCCCGCTGGACGCGACTCGGTCCATCAGTTGCAGGGCGAGCGCGTGGAACTGCGCCTTGAGGTCGGGCGGTTCAAACGGAACCAGCATTTCGACAGGCCAGCGCGAAGCTCGTCGGGGAATCCCTCCGTCCGATTGAGGGCTACCGCGAACCAGTAGAGGTCGAAGCCGGGATCCTTCTGAGCGGCTTGCTCGAGCAAGAAATCAAGGGCTGTGTGCTGAAGAATGAAGTAGAGGTCGACCGCATCGCGTGGCTCGGCCCGGCCATAGAAAGCCAGAAGCTTATCGACCTGTAGGTCCGCAAGCGCGCTGACGCGAATTCCCGTTTCGGTCTCGACGGGTGGCTCGAATCGAAATGGGCTGTCCTGCGCGAGGTCGACCTTCAGCGTGTCGGATCCCTGGCTGATGGCGAATTCAGCGTAGGTTGTAAACCGGCGACTAACTGCGACTTTCAGCCCCGCGCTCCCGGCCAGGGCCTCGATCTGATAGGACTGAGGCAGGATCAGCGAGGCTTCGCCCGTGAAGAGGTCGAGGTCGAAAGACAAGCGGTGTCCGAGGTAGTATTCTGCCAGCGCTGTACCGCCAGCCAGATAGAACTGCTCGTGATCGGGGAGGCGCGCGAATTCGGCTAGGAATGCTCGCTGAATGGGGGACAGCAGCCCTTTACCCTGCAGCACGTCGTGCCTCGAGGAACTCGACCCACAGGCGCTGTAGGTGCGGTGGCAGGTGCAATTCGTCCAGCAAGGCGGCGACTTCGTCGAGATCCAGGCGCGCGATATCACCGGAGCGGCCGTGCTCGATCACCTGGCGGATGTACCATTTCCGCTGGAAAGGATCCGCCAGGTCGACCTGGTTCGTGCTCCAGACGATATGTCGCGGCGGCGTGATAACCGTCACTTCCCACCCCACTTGCTGTTCTCGGCGCAGTACCTTCCGGCTTGATTATACAACAACCCTGCTCTTTGAATCAGGGCAGCACCAAGCAATGCAGCTATCGCTCGCATGGGCTTGCGGCTCCAGCAGCTTCGCCTGATGGAACTCGGTTTCACTTCTCGATTTCCGCTTTCTCGGACTTGTCCATTTCCACCTTCTGGCGTTATTATTAGATATGTCGTTCCAATATATCCCCCGCAAAGGAACCCTAACATGAGGAAAATCACCCCTGACGACGCGCTCGAGTATCACCGTCTCGGCGGCAAGCCGGGCAAGCTTGCCATCATACCCACCAAGCCCATGTCCACCCAGTACGACCTGGGGTTGGCCTACACTCCGGGCGTCGCAGTCCCGGTCCTCGAAATCGCCAAGTCTCCCGACCTGGCATACGACTACACGTCCAAAGGAAACCTCGTCGCCGTGGTTTCCAACGGCACAGCCATCCTCGGCCTCGGCGATCGGGGCGCGCTCGCCGGCAAGCCTGTCATGGAGGGCAAGGCCGTCCTCTTCAAGAAGTTCGCCGACGTCGACGTCTTCGACATCGAACTCGACAGCCACGATCCCGAAGTCGTGATCCAGACCGTCAAGGCCATCGCGCCGACCTTCGGCGGCATCAATTTGGAAGACATCAAGGCGCCTGAGTGCTTCTACATCGAGGAGACGCTGAAAGCCGCGCTGGACATCCCCGTTTTCCACGACGACCAGCACGGCACCGCGATCATCACCGGCGTGGCCCTGCTGAACGGGCTCGAGATCGTGAACAAGCGCCTCGACGAGGTGCGGGTGTGCATCTCCGGCGCCGGCGCCGCGGCCATCTCCTGCGCCGAGCTCATGGTGCGGCTCGGCGTGCGGCGTGAGAACATCCTCATGGTAGATTCCAAGGGTGTCATCTATCGCGGCCGCACCGACGGCATGAACAAGTACAAGGAGCGCTTCGCCGCGGAGACCTCGGCTCGGACGCTGGCCGACGCGGTGAACGGCGCCGACGTTTTCTACGGCCTCTCCGGCAGCTGATGTGCTGAAACCGGAGATGGTGAAGACGATGGCCGAGCGACCGCTGATCTTCGCCATGGCTAACCCCGACCCCGAAATCCGCTATGACCTCGCGGTGAGGCGCGCCCGGATGCCATCATTGCCACCGGCCGCTCGGACTACCCGAATCAGATCAACAACGTGCTGGGCTTCCCCTTCATCTTCCGCGGCGCGCTCGACGTCCGGGCCCGCGCCATCAACGAGGAAATGAAGGCTGCTGCCGCCCATGCACTCGCAGCACTGACCCGGGAGGATGTGCCCGACAGCGTCCTACGTGCTTACGGGCTGGACGCTTTGCGCTTCGGCCCTGATTACATCGTGCCCAAGCCCCTGGACCCCCGGCTGATGGAGTGGGTCCCGGCCGCCGTTGCCGAGGCCGCGATGCAGACCGGCGTCGCGCGCCGGCAGCTTGACCTCGACGAATACCGCGACCAGTTGGCCATCCGCCTCGGTAAGGGCGAGCAGGTCAGGCACTTCCTGATGCACTGCGCCCAGCGCTCGGGCGGCGAGAAACGGGTGGTCTTCGCTGAAGGCGAGGAGCCCAAGATCTTGCGCGTGGCCGTCCGGCTCGTGCATGAGAAGATCGCGCAGCCCATTCTGCTCGGCCGTCCCAGCGTGATCGACGCCGAGCTGGCCCGCCTCGGTCTCGAGTGCTGCGCCCAGGTCGTGGACCCGGAGTGTTTCGACTGTCGCGATGCCTACGTCGACGCCTATATGGCGCTGCGTGCCCGCAAGGGTGTCACGCGCTTTGATGCCGCGCTGGGCCATGCGTGATCCAAATGTGCTTGCGCCCATGATGGTCAAGATGGGTGAAGCCGACGCCGCGTCTGTCTGGCCTCGTGCACCATTACCCCGACGTCATCCGGCCCGCCCTGCAGATCCATCACACCGCGCCGGGAACGCACCTAGTTGCCGGCGTGTATATCATGATCGTCAACGACGGGTTCGGTAAACAGCGCCCCTACCTGTTCACCGACACCACGGTCAACATCGATCCTTCCCCCGAAGACCTGGCCGCGATCGCTTGCCTGGCCGCGGACTTTGCCCGACGGCTCGGCATGGAGCCGCGCGTTGCGCTCCTGTCGTTCTCCAATTTCGGCGGCACGCGCCATCCTTCCTCCGAAAAGATGCGCTGCGCGGTCGAGCTCATCCGGGCGCGCTGCCCTGACCTGGCGGTCGACGGCGAGATGCAGGCCGACACTGCCGTCGTTCCCGAGCTGGTCGAATCCCGCTTCCCCTTCAGCAAGGTGAAGGATGCGAACGTCCTGGTCTTCCCCTCGCTCGACGCGGCCAACGTCGCGTACAAGCTGCTGGCCAGGCTTGGCAACGCGGAGGCCATCGGCCCCATCCTCCTGGGCATGGGCGCGCCCGTCCATGTGCTCCAGGCGGGCGACGACGTGCGCGATATCGTGGACATCGCCGCGGTGGCCGTGATGGACGCCATGGGCTGCTAACCGCAAAGACCTGGCAGGGCTCACGCCGTGCGGAATGATGTCCGCAGCAGGCGCCTGCCAGGCCTTTTTCAAGGACCAGAGGGGCCGTGGACGAGATCCAGCAACTCGAGCAGATGATTGCAGCGTTCGAGGCGCAGCGGCCCACCCTGGGCGACGCGATGGTGGATGCGGCGCTTGGGCCGATGCGCGAGAAGCTGGCCGCGCTCCAGGCCCAGGCCGCGCCCACCGAGCAAAAACGCAAGCAGGTCACGGTCCTCTTTGCCGACGTCTCCGGCTTTACCGCGCTCTCCGAGACCCTCGATCCCGAAGAAATCACTGAGCTGATGAATGCGCTGTGGGTCCGGCTGGATGCTGCGATTGGGACACAGGGCGGCCGGGTCGACAAGCACATCGGCGACGCGGTCATGGCGCTGTGGGGCGCCGACGCCGCTCGGGAGGATGACCCGGAACGCGCGATCCGGGCCGCGCTGGCGATGCAGGCCGAGCTGGAGGTTTTCGGTGACGCGCACTCGGCACCCCTCGCCATACGTATCGGCGTCAATACGGGCCCGGCATTGCTGGGCGAGGTCGGTTCAACGCGCGAGTTCACCGCCATGGGCGACGCGGTCAACCTGGCTGCCCGCCTGGAGCAGGCCGCGCCGGTGGGCGGCGTGCTCATCTCTCACGATACCTACCGCCTCGCTTCCGGCATGTTCGATGTGGCAGCCCAGCCCCCGCTGGAAGTCAAGGGCAAGTCCGAGCCGGTGCAAACCTACGTCGTGCTGCGCGCCAGGCCGCGGTCCTTCCGCATGGCGACACGCGGCGTCGAGGGCATCGAGACCAGGATGGTCGGCCGCGAGGCAGAGCTGCTCGCGCTGCGCGAAGCCTACGCGGACGTGCTCTGCTGCGAAGCGCGACTGGCCCTCGTCGTCGGCGAGGCGGGCGTCGGCAAAAGCCGCCTGCTGCTCGAGCTCGAACGCTGGCTCGACTCGGAGCCTGAGCAACCCCGTTTCTTCCGGGGTCGCGCTGCGCCCGCGCTGCAAGGTGTACCGTACGGCCTGCTGCGCGACCTCTTTGCCGGCAGCTTCGAGATTCTTGAGACCGACACCGCCGCGGTCGCCCTCGACAAGTTCCGTCTCGGGATGAGCGAGGTTCTTCCACCCGACCGCGCGGACCTGGTCGGTCACCTGGCCGGCTTCGACTTCTCGGCCAGCCCCGCGGTCAGGCACCTGGCCGGCAGCCCTGACTTCGGTAAGCTGGCCGCGACCTACCTTGCCCAATACTTCCGGGGCGCGGCCGAACAGCGGCCCACCGTCATTCTTCTCGACGAGCTCCATTGGGCCGACGACGGCTCGCTCGACGTGATCGAGCACCTGCTCGGCGCGCTCGCCGACGTTCGTCTCCTGATCGTCGGTTTGACCCGTCCCACGCTCTTTGAGCGCCGCAAGCATTGGGCCGAAGGCTTGCGCGGCGTCGGACGCCTGGATCTGAAGCCGTTGTCGCGGCGGGCCAGCCGCGAGCTGGTCGACCAGATCCTGCAGAAGGTCGAGGTTGTCCCCGACGCCTTGCGCGACCTGCTGGTGGACGGCGCGGAAGGCAACCCGTTCTACGTTGAAGAGCTGGTTAGGATGTTGATCGACGATCGTGTGATCGAGCGGCGGGCCGGCGCCTGGTCGGTCGACCTCGAGCGGCTCAAGCGCGCCCGGGTGCCGCCTACCCTGACCGGCGTCCTGCAGGCGCGCCTGGACGGCCTGCCCAAGCCGGAACGCGACGTCTTGCAGCGGGCTGCGATCGTCGGGAGGCTGTTCTGGGATGCGGCAGTCGCCGACCTTACTGACCTGGAGCGCGGCGAAGTGGCAGCCCTTTTGGAAGCGGCGCGGGGCCGCGAGCTGGTCTACCGCCGGGAGCGCTCCGCGTTCGCCGGCGCCGCGGAATTCCTGTTTAAACATGCCCTTTTGCGCGACGCGGCCTACGAGACCGTCTTGCTCAAGCTGCGCAAGGATTACCACGCCCGGGTCGCCCATTGGCTGGAGGCGCATGCCGGGGAACGCCTCAGCGAGTACAGCGGGCTTATTGCGGAGCACCTGGCGCTTGCCGGGCGAGCCGAAGACGCGGCGGGTTACCTGCGCCGGTCGGCCGAAAAGGCGCTGGATGCGGGCGCTTATCGGGACGCGCTTCAAATCGCCGAACGGGCGCTTGGGCTCCTGCCCGGTGGAAACCCCGCACGGACGGCTCTCGAAGTGCTGCTCGGCCGGGCGCTCTATTTCACGGGCGACCTCGTCGCGGCGCGAGCGGCTCGAAACCGCGCTGGACCTGGCCCAGGCCGTCGGCGAGCAGGTATTTTGCATCACGGCGTTGAACTACCTCGGCATGATCGCCACCGATCAGGGCGATTATCCGGCTGCGAGGACGCGCCTCGAGCGAAGCCTGGTCCTCGCACGCGAGGCTGACGACCGGGAGGGGCTGGCTTTCGCCTTGCTCCGGTTGGGGACGGTCGACCGCCGCCAGGGCTTGTACGAAGAGGCGGAGAAGAAAGCGGTCGAATGCCGGGCTCTCTACGAGTCGCTGGGCGACCGCCTGGGCACAGCCCGCGCCGTTATCCTGCTGGCCGTCGTGACCATCGTGGGATCGGCCGACCATCGCCGCGGCTTCAGCTACAGAAACAAGCGTTGGCCGTGGTGCACGAGATCGGTGCGCGCGGCACGGAAGCGATCCTGCTCAACGACATGGGCGTCGTCGCCTATGATCTGGGGGATTACGCCGGGGCGCAGCGGTATTACCGGGCAGCCGGCGCGCTCAGCACCGAGCTCGGCGACCGGGTGGGCGTGCTCTATGCCGCGATCAACCTCGCGCACGCGGCTGTAACCCTCCAAGACGATCGCGAGGCCCGCTTGCGGTACCTCGAAGCGCTCGCGCTGGCCCGGGAGCTCCAGGTGCTGCCGCTTCTGCTGGAAAGCGTGGCCGGCCTGGCGGGGATCCACGCCCGAGCGGGACAGGTGGACCGGGCGCTGGAGCTCCTGGGCTTGGTCGTCGGCCATCCCGCGCTCCACGACGATGCGCGCATCACCATCGAGCAGGCGCTCGAAGTCCCGCGCGCGCGGTACTCGGAGCAAGAGATCGAGGCCGGGCTGGCGCGCGGCAGGAACGGGCGCCTTGACGTGGTGGTGGCCGCGCTGCTGAGCCAGGGCTAGGGGCACGCCGCCGATGGGGGGAATCATGGCAAAGTCCACCGTCGAGGAAATACGCCGGCGCTTCGATGCCGACGTCGAGCGATTCGCCGATCTGGAGACGGGCCAGACGAGCACGATGGACGCGGCGCTCGCTATGGACCTGATCGTGATGGCGGCCGCCGCGGTCACGACAGCTGCGACGCGGGTGCTGGACATCGGCTGCGGCGCGGGCAACTACACGCTGAAGTTGCTCCAGCTCCTGCCAGAGCTCAACATCACCCTGGTGGACCTCAGCCGGCCCATGCTCGACCGCGCTCTGCAGCGGCTCGCCGCGGCGACGACCGCCAACGTCAACATCGTTCAGGCCGACATCCGCAAGCTTTCGCTGGGAGAAGAGCGATTCGACATCATCATGGCCGCGGCCGTCTTCCATCACCTGCGAGGGGACGACGAGTGGCAGCAGGTCTTTTCCAAGTGCTATGCCGCACTCCGGCCGGGCGGCTCGCTTTGGATCTCCGACCTGATCCGGCACGAGGACCCGGCGATCCAGGTGCTCATGTGGCAGCGCTACGGCGCGTATTTGACCGGCCTTAAGGACGAGGCGTACCGCGACAAGGTCTTCGCTTACATCGAGAAGGAGGACACCCCCCGCTCGCTCCAATTCCAGCTTGACCTCCTGGGCAGCGTCGGGTTCAGTGGGGTGGAGATCCTCCATAAGAACGGGTGCTTTGCAGCGTTCGGCGGGATCAAGCGTGCTGCGTAGGGGCGGCAGGCAGCGCCGGCGCTTGGTTCATCCACTTTTATTGCCCAAATTCATCGCGTCTATCCCTTGACGACCCCAAAGGAAAGTTGTAGCATGACTCCTGTTCGCAGCGACGTTTTCCAGCCACCGTCTATCCGTACTACACAGGAGGTCTTAAATGGACGACGTGATCGCTTGCACACCGAAGAGTCTGCCGCGGGAAAAGTGGGTCGCCGCAGCAGAAACCGCGATCCAGGTCAACCCCGTGAATCGCGCAGCCATTGAACGCCTGACACTTCTGAACCCCGGATTCAAGCCCACGCGCGAGGGCCTCGCACTGATGACGACCAAGTACTGGGGGCCGGCGGGAGTCCGCCTCACGGTGGGCTTCCTGGACAATCCGCCCGCCGACCTCAGAGCGCGCCTCATCGAGCACATGAACGCCTGGGCGAAGACGGCTAACGTGCAATTCACCGAAAGTAGCACCGACCCGGACGTCCGCATCGCGGCGCCGCCGACGGATACTGGTCTTATGTTGGCACCGACATCAAGTCGATCGCCAAAGACCAGCCCACGATGAACCTTCAAGCCTTCACCATGCAGACGCCTGAGTCGGAGTTCCACCGGGTCGTCCGTCACGAAACCGGCCATACCCTGGGCTTTCCCCACGAGCACATGCGTCGCGAGCTGGTCGACAGGATCGATCCCAACAAGGCTTTCACCTACTTCCGCCGGACCCAGGGCTGGAACCGCCCGATGGTTCGCGCGCAGGTGCTTACCCCGTTGGAGGATTCGCAGCTGATCGCGACGCCTGCGGCCGACCCGAACTCGATCATGTGCTATCAGCTACCGGGCGAGATCACCAAAGACGGGAAGCCCATCGTCGGTGGTGTCGACATCGGGCCGTCCGATTACGCGTTCGCCGCGCAAGTCTATCCGAAGCCGGCGGTAGCCGCCGGCGCGTGAGCCGGTTGGGCGGAGGTGTCCTATGAGTCCGGTCGAACGCTACCGGCTGCCCACCAGCCGGCCGCTGCGCGTCTTTGCGTTTGATCCCAGCGCCGCCCGCAGGCTGAACAACACGATGACGGTGCTCGTGCCCTACGAGAAGCTCGACCCAGGGCCGGTCGGCAAGCAGCTTGCCGTCATCGACTACGACGCCAGCAACGAGCTCTTCTACGAAGCAGTGGACCTCGACAATCCCGCCGTGTTGATCCGCAACGGGCTAGATCCGAGCGAATCCGACCCGCGCTTTCACCAGCAGATGGTCTACGCGATCGCGAGTGAAACCATCCGCCGCTTCGAGTTCGCGCTGGGCCGCTCGGTGCGGTGGCGGACGAAACCGGGCTCGCGGCGGGCTGAACCGTTCCACGCCCGGCTCCGGATCTTCCCACACGCGTTTCAGCAAGCCAATGCGTTCTACGATCCGCAGTTGCGGGCCGTGCTCTTCGGCTATTTCCCCGCCGAAGCCGACACGCAAGGCCAGCTGCTGCCGGGACAGACCGTCTTCACGTGCCTTTCGCACGACATAATCGCGCACGAGATGACTCATGCCATCATCGACGGGCAGCGCGAGTACCTGACCGACGCAACGGGGCCCGACGCGGCGGCCTTTCACGAAGCCTTCGCCGACATCGTGGCGCTCTTCCAGCACTTCGCGTCCCCGGATGCGCTGCTGGATACGATCTACCGCACCGGCGGCTCGATCTTTAGAAAACAGCTAAATACCGAGGCGCCCAGGGAAGGCGACCAGGCGACGATAACGGCAGAACTCACCGAAAACAACCCGCTTGTCGAGTTAGCCCAGGAGTTTGGGCACGCAACCGGCAGCCGGGATGCGCTTCGCTCGGCCATCGGCACACCGCCGAACTCGAAGGCGATCGAAACCGTCACCGAAGCCCACGACCGCGGCGCCATCCTCGTCTCGGCCGTGTTCGACGCGTTCTTCAGCGTCTATCTGAAGCGCACGGACGACCTGATGCGGATCGCCAGAGCCGGCGGCGCGGTCAGCCCTGCCGGCGACCTGCACCCCGATCTTGCCCGGCGGCTGTCCAACGAGGCCTCCAAGATCGCCGGCAACTTCGCCAACATTTGCATCCGCGCGCTCGATTACCTCCCGCCCGTCGATCTGCGGTTCGGCGAGTTCTTGCGCGCCATCATCACTGCCGACGGCGACCTCGTGCCCGACGACCCTCACGGGTACCGGGACGCTCTGATCAAGGCTTTCAGGCTGCGGGGCATCATCCCGCAAGGCGTCAGGTCCTACTCCGAGGAGTCGCTGCGCTGGCCTGACCCCGAGCTGATGGGCCAGTCGCTCGAGCGCTGTGCGGGCCTCGATTACAGCCGCCGGACCGGCCAGGAATCCGAGGACGCCGATGAGACCGGGCGGCGCGAGCAGGCGAATGCCGTGCTCCTGAACGCCTACGCAGTCAGAAATGCGCAGGCGCTGGGCCTGGATCCGGCCTTGCCCATCCAGGCCTACTCCCATCACCCGATCCACCGCATCAGTCCGTCCGGCCGCCTGGTGGTCGACTTCGTCGTCCAGTATCTGCAAAAGCGCGATGAGCTGCTCGATCCCGACGTGCCGGGCTCGCCGAAGATCACGTTCCGGGGCGGCTCGACCGTCATCTTCGACGAGTTCGGGGCCGTCCAATACATTATCGCTAAGAGCATCAATGACCCCGACCGGCTGCGGCAGCAGCGCGGCTACGTCGAGCACGCCAGCGAGACCGCGTTTGCCCCATACGAGCCAGATCGTATCGAGCAGAAGCTGAACTTCCAGCTCATCCACAGCGACGCCCGGCATCGCAGGAAGGGGTGACCTGAGATGACCACAAGCACAGCCATCAGGATTCGCATGTACCGGGTCGGGCTGGGAGACTGCTTCCTGCTTTCGCTGCCCGGCGCCGCCGGAACCGAACACGTCCTTATCGACTGCGGCGCCCACCCGCGCGGCGACATCGGGAAAGTGGAAGCGGCGGTGACGAACATCGCCGCCGAGACCGGCGGGAAGCTGGCGTTGGTGATCGGCACCCACGCGCACGCCGATCACCTTTCCGGCTTTGGGACCTACGCGGATCTCTTCCGCCAGTTCAAGGTCGGCGAGGTCTGGCTTCCCTGGACCGAGAATGCGGCCGACCGCCAGGCGGCTGCGCTTAAGGCGAAGCACGCCGCATTTGTCCAGGCGCTCGTCCGCTACTTTGCCGCGCGCAAGCCGCCCGACGATGAGAAGGCGAGGCTCGAACAGCAGCAGGTCACCGCCGCACTGGACAACCTGCGCGGGAACGAAGTCGCGCTGAGCGTTCTCAAAGCGGGGATCAACGGCGGAACCGTCCGCTATATGGAAGCAGGCATGTCGCTCGATCCGGCTGCCGGCATCCCCGGTCTCTCCGCGAACGTTCTTGGGCCGCCGCGCGACCAGGATTTCCTAGCCCAGATGGACCCTCCCGCCAGCGAGCGCTTCCTGCGGTTCGGCGATGACGGATCGCTCGAAGAACCCCTGGAAATCCAGCCTTTTGAGGATCGCTGGACGGTGGATGCCGGCGGAAACTCATTCTATGCTGCGATCAACGAACGAGAGAAGAACCTGCTCGCCGTGGCCGCGACGAGCGCGCAGATGCTGGCATTCAAGCTGGACCAGGTCGTCAATAACACGAGCGTGGTCGTGCTGTTTGCGTTCGCGGGCAAGCACCTGTTGTTTGCCGGCGACGCGCAGTTCGGCAATTGGCGGAGTTGGATTGACTCGCCCGACGGGCAGGACAAGCTCGGGCAGGTGTGTTTCTACAAAGTCGCGCATCACGGCAGCTTCAACGCCACGCCCAAGAGTGCGCTGAGCGCGATGCCCAAGGGGGCGTTTGCGGCGATGGTCTCGACCCAGAGCAAACCCTTCCCGAGCATCCCTCTCCCTGACCTGCTCACCGCGATCGGCGCCAAGGCGAGCGGCATGGTCCGCAGCGACGCCCTGCATGTGGACCGCGCACCCGACGGGCCTGTCCTCGCCCAGCTTCCGGACCACTTCGAGCAGGGCGACTTTTGGTTCGACTATCATATCGACATCTGAGGCAAATCAGGGCTCGGCCTCAGCAGGCGGCCGGGACGACAAACAGACCGGGCCGGATGGATCAGTAGGTGATCCGTCCGGCCCGGTTGTGATCCGTCCCGAATCCTGATTAGCGCACTGTGCCTCGGCGCAGCAGGTTGACGATCGCCAAGAGAACGATGGCGCCAAGAAGGGAGATCAGCAGCCCGGACAGGCTGAAGTCACCCTGGTTGATCGTGCCGCCGCCCAACAGGGGGGCTATGACCAAACCGGCCAGGAAGGCGCCGACGATGCCGACGATGATGTTCAGCAGCGGACCCTGCTGCGAATCGGTGTGCATGATCATGCTGGCAATCCAGCCCAACAGACCGCCCACGATAATCCATACGATGAAGTTAATCATGCGCTTAGCTCCTCCGTTAGTGTCTCGAACTGACTTCACACTCGTTCGCTCGAACTGGCTCAAGCTCATATGGCTCAGTATATGCGTGCCTGCACTCCCTGCCTATCGGCGAATTGCGTAGCCGTCCATCGGCAATGTGCTTGCAGGCACGTCAGCCAAATTCCTACACACGCCTGCCTCGGCAATCCCTGGCGCCGCAGCGCTCTGCTTCGCACTATTTGTCACACATCGTGAACGTACGTGATTTTAAGCGCAGATGCCCGCGGCGTCTTGACACTAAAGTCACAATGTGGTATTAACTCCAATTGTCCCCAGTTCCTAGTAATTCTCCGAACCACCACAATATGGGGAAGAAAGGGAAATACAGACACATGAGGAAGGCCGTTGTTGTCCTCCTGGCGCTTGTTGCTGTCCTGGCCCTCGTGGCCGTGGCAACCGCCAGCACCGTCGAGCTCTGCCGCAGCGCAGGACGCCACCGCCACGCCGGCCCCGGCTGCCACGGCTGCTGCACCCGCAGCAACCAAGCGCCCGCCGTCGCACCGAAGGCAACCGTTGCGCCGAAGGCTAGCACGCAACAGACCGCTGCGCAACTAAACGCAGGGGCCACCGTCGAGACCTGCCAGATCTGCCACCGGACCACGGGCGACCCCACCAGGATTACTATGACCAATTGTACCAGGATGGCGCCCTGAAGGTCACGGACGTGAAGTACGCGTTCAAGGCCAATCCGGACACCACCACCATCACCTTCAACATGATGTTGAATGGCCAGCCCTTCGACCCGGCTAAGGCCGACGAGCTCTCGATCTACTGGGTCCCCTTCAAGGACGGCAAGTTCCAGTTCGAGCCGGCCCGCGACCGCCTGTCCCTGAAGGGCAAGATCACGTCGGACGGCAAGGGCGGAGTCACCAGCACCCTGACCGAGCTGGCGAAGGACGACAAGGCTTTCGTCGACTACACCGACATCAGCAGCACTCCTGGCGTCCTGGCCGTCTATGGTCGCGACGAGACGCAGTGGCACCATCCCCGGCACGCGCGTCGCGCCAGAACAAGTACCCGTTCGCCGCCCTGCTCACCACGGGCACGGTGAACTACGAGTCCACGGCCAACAACGCCGGCTGCGTGGCATGCCACACCGATCCGTACCTCAAGCACGGGTACATCTACGCTGAGGTCAACGGCGATCCCAAGACCGACTTCATGACCTGCAAGGTCTGCCACATCGACAACGGCGAGGGCGGGCACTACGAATGGCAGCTCCTGGTCAACGATCCCGCGCTCGCGGCCAAGTTCCTTGCCGAACCGGATGAGGAGAAGGCCCTCGAGATGCTGACCGAGGACCAGAAGAAGGCCATGGCGTACAACCCGAGCGTCATGAACGACGTTCACATGTCGCACGCGATGGAATTCCCCTACCCGCAGTCCATGGCGAACTGCGTGACCTGCCACGAGGGCAAGCTTGACAAGATCCTGACCGACGAGAACATGGTCGGCGCGACCTGCAAGAGCTGCCACCCCGTGACCGGCGCGAAGGCGGAAGTTCCGGCGGATGCACCGGCCGGCACCGAGCCCGCGTGGGACACCACCGAGTTTGCGCTCGCCAACATCCTGCCGGCCACCCATCCCAAGATCAACTGGGCCGACAATGCCGATCCCTCGATGCAGTGCAGCACCTGCCACAAGGCCACCGGCGGCATGGCCGCTGCATTCAACAAGATCCACACGGGCTACAACACGACGATCTTTAACGACGCCGGCATCAAGTACTCCGATGTGGTCTCGACGACCATCGACAGCGTCAAGTTCGACGCAAACAAGCTGACGATCATGTTCAAGGCGAACGCCAAGTCCGACTTCAAGGGCATCGACGTTAGCAAGAACATCACGCCGACCGTCTTGGTGGGCCTCTACGGCTGGGACACGAAGGACTTCCTGTTCGGGCCGCACGAGCGCACCTTCGACGACAACAAAGACGGCAAGATGGACGGCTCGGACTCCCGCAATCTCGAAGCCGAGTTCGGTGCCAAGACCGCGAACCCCCGCCTGAGCATCAAGTCCACCAGGGCGCGGGCCAGTGGGAAGCGGTTGCGGACCTGACCCCGTGGGCCAAGCAGCTCGGCGACGGCTCGGTTTATCGCGCCGAGGTCGGCGTCCTGTCTGATGCGGTCAACGCGGACGGCCAGGAAGTAGCCATCGACGCGGCGACCCGCACCGTCGACCTGAAGAAGGCCGCGTTCGACGACAAGGCGTTCACCAACATCGTCGAAGCTCGAGAAATGCGAGAACTGCCACGCGGCGCTGGCGACGACCTTCCACAGCCCGTCGTACGGTGGCGACGTGGTGGCTTGCCGCCTGTGCCACATCACCAAGGCCGGTGGCTCGCACCTCGAGATGCAGTCCCGCTCGATCGACTCGTACGCGCATGCGATCCACTCGTTCCAGGTCTTCGACGTCCCGAACATCTCATTTGATGACGATGTCCAGGCGCTGAAGTACGAGGAACACACGGGCATGCCGTATCCGACACATGGCATCACGAACTGTGAGTCCTGCCATGTGGAGGGCGCGTTCAACACGCCGTCGCAGTCGAAGTCGCTGCCGGGCCTGCTCTCCGCTTCGGCCACGAACGAGAGCATGGACCGCACGATCGCGGCCGTGCCGTCCTACGTGGTCGGGCCGGCCGAGCGCGCTTGTGGCGGCTGCCACCGCGCCCAAGCGATCAACGAAGACGAGGCAGGCACCCTCCGGATGCTGAACCAGCACTTCCAGATGGGCGGCTACCTGTTGCCGGCCGGTGATAAGCCGGCTGAGACGTTGATGAACAAGATCAACGAGGTCATGGCGCTGTTCAAGTAAGCGAACGGCGGATAGTGGGTTGCAATTCCGCGGAATTGCAGCCCACCTCAGCAGGGGACAAAGGGCCTTCTTCGGAAGGCCCTTTCTTTACCCCGCTTTCTCGCCTCCGCACAATACTACCACATGAATGGGGTCGTTCCGGTTGCATCCGGTTCAAATGGATCGGCCCTCACTTTTTACTCCGACGAGGCTTGCGGTGCGGCCAGTGCGGTCGCCGCCGTATTGGCCCGCCGCGCCGCCGCTCTCTCGCTGATGACTGCGGGCAGGCCGAGGGCCACGAGCAGCCCGGTCACGATCAAGTAGCTCCAGGTGACCGGCGTCAGGGCCGGGCCGATGGTCGGCGAATGGATCAGCCCGAAAAGTGACAGCAGGAATGCCACCGCGCTGAACGCAGCCGCCCGGAACAGCCGCCCCTCGACGAGGAATGCGACGATGGCGCCCCAAAGCAGTCCGACGAGGATTGCGCCGTGCGCCAGCAGTGCGTAGCTCTGCAGGTAGACGCCCTGGTTGCTGGCGAGCCGGGCCGCCAGTTCGGGGGTGATTGCGCTGGGAGGCAGGATCTCCAGCATCGTCCCATCCAGCTGCTTCTTCAGCAGGTCGGCGATATGCGGCACGAGCGCGGCCGCGATGGCGATGCCCTGCGCCGCGGGAACGCTCTGAAACGCGTACTGCGTCATGACCAGCCCGACGAACACCAGCAGGGTGGAGATCGCCGCGGCCGGGATCAGGTGCTGCAGGAGGGTGAAGACGCCGATCAGCGATGCGACGAGCAGGAAGCCCGCCGTCATCGTCGCGTACGCCGTTCGTGCGCCCATCCGCTTGTAGGCCGGGTGGCCGATGTACACGGTCGTCGGGAACGGCGAGCCGAAAACCGCGGCCAGGCACGTCCCGAAGCCGTTCCACAACATGGTCGTCGAGATGCGGTAATTGTCGCCCCCCGCCCGGGCAGTCTCGATGTTGCTCAGCGCCTCGATGAGGTTGTACACCTCGATGGGGATCACGACCGCCAGGATTTCCGGCCGTGCGAACAGCAGGCGCAGGCCGATCCACAGGTCGCCGATGACGGGGACCGGCGCGTGAAAGCCGATCGCGTCCAGCTGCAGGCTCGACTCGTGCGTGAACAGCCCGAGGATCGCGCCGAGCGCGATGACGACCAGCCCCACCGGGAGCCGGAACGGGAACCGGTGGTTCCCGGCCAACCCCAGCAGCACGATGAACAGGCATGGCAGCCCGACCAGCGGATTGGCGAAGATGATGGCTGCCGGCACCATCGCGATCCAGACCAGCGCGACGCCGGCCATCGTGCCCAGGATCCCGGCCCGCGGCGTGACCCGCGCGATGATCGGCCCCAAAAACGCGCCCGTCAGCTCGAAAAGCCCGCCGATGAAGGCCGCGGCCAGCCCCACCCGGTAGGCGGTCACGGGGTCTTTCGTAGCAGCGTACACCGGGCCGATGATGGCGAACAGGAACACGAACATTGCTGGCGTCGAGATCCCGTAGGGAAGCGCCGTCACGTCCGACCGGCCCTCGCGCGCCGCCAGCCGCCGGGCTATCACGACGAAGCCCATCTGCCCGATGAAAAGGGTGAGGCCGAGGCCCGCCAGGATGCGCCCGTAGACCACCTCCGGCGCCAGGTGAAAGGTCCCGAGCAGGATGGCCGGGAGGATCACGATCTTGGCAAGGTTGTCCGTCGTAAGCGTCAGGAACCCATCCCAGTCGCCTCTTTTGGGAAGGACGAACGGCAAACGCTGAGCACTTTCCATAGCTTCGCCTCACAATCGGTTCGTAATATCCCAGGGCGATCGAGACGCGGATCCTGCCGCAATGCGGGAACGGCGAGGGTGGGAGGACTATGCCGCGTCAGGCGCGTCTTCCAGGACGGCGCGCACAGAGGTCAAATATAGGACAAACCGTGGATAAGCGAGGGTAATCGTTATTACAATGATGCGAGCCGGTGCGCAGCCGGCGGCTCCCGACTGATGCTCACTCGCGCACGGGCTGCTTCTACCGCTTCGATCGAGGGGAGCGCGTGGCCGATCTGGCTGATGGCGGTCGTCGCAAATGCGGTCGCGAGCCGCGCGGATTCCGCGAGCGAGAGGCCGCCGGATTTTGCCGGCGACCGTGCCGGCGACCATCGCGTCGCCTGCGCCCACGGTGCTCTTCACCTCGACGGCCGGCGGCACAGCCCTGATGGTCTCGTCACCCTCCACGAAGAGGGCGCCCTCTCTTCCCATCGAAACCACGCAGCACGTGATGCTGTAGCGCTCCATGATCGAGCGGGCGACTCGGACGATTTCTTCCCCGCCGTTCAGCCGTTGCCCGGCGAATTCGACGAGTTCGTCGACGTTGGGCTTGATCAGCCACGGCCCCGCTTCGACCGCATGGCGGAACCCTTCGCCGCTCGTGTCGACGACGACCTTCCTGCCCGCCAGCGCCCGCACCATGTCGCCGTAGATGGCGGGCGACAAGCCTGCCGGCACACTGCCGGAGAGGACGAACCATTCGTGATTGGCCTTCAGTTCTCCGAGGATGTCGAAGAGGCGCTGGATCTCGGCTGGCTCGGGCGCATGACCGGGGAAGTTGATGTCGGTGGTCTGCTGCAGGGCCAGGTCGGAAATTTTGATGCCAATGCGGGTCGAGCCTCTGAAGCGGACGAAGCGGTCCTCGATGCCCTTCTGCCCGAACAGGCGGCGGAAGATGGCGTCGTTTTCCCCGCCCAGGAATCCGGTGACGGTCGCGCCCTGGCCGAAATCTGCGAGGAACGACGCGACGTTGATGCCCTTACCGCCGGCATCCAGCTGCGAAGCCTGCACCCGGTTCACCGCGCCCGCGGTGAAGTTCGGGATCGTGAGCGTCTGATCGATGACGGGATTAATGGTGACGGTGACAACTCTGACCGATTGGCTCATCTGGGGTCCTTTTTCGACGGCGAACTCCCCCGTCAACGGGGCATCCTGGCGTCCACCGCCTGCCCCAAACATTCCAGGGCCTCGCGGCTTTGCTCCAGTTCATCCCCGTATGCCTGGAAGTCGTGCGTCATGCCTTCCCATACGTCGAAGCGGATCTCGGCGCCTTGCGCCCGTGCCGAGTCCACGAAGGCCCGTATTTGTCCGATAATCGTTTCGGCTGATCCGGCTTGGACGTAGATCGGCGGCAGGCCTTGTAGGTCCGCGTACAGCGGCGACAACATCGGGTCCTTGGGATCGGCGTTCCCCGCGTACCACTCGCACCAGGCCCGCACCTCGTCGGCGTCCACCCAGTCAAAGCGGCTGCGCCCATCCAGGCTCGCGGCCGTCGGCAACGTCGACGACCGGTGAGACCAGGAACGCCATTGCAGGCAGCGGGCCGGCGCCTGCGCGCAATGCCTGCAGCAGGGCCAGCGCCAGGTTGCCACCGGCCGAATCGCCGCCCACCGCGATCTGCCAGGATTCTGCGCCGATCTCCAGCAGGTGCCGGTAGGCGGCGACGCAGTCCTGAAGCGCTGCGGGGTAGGGGTATTCGGGTGACAGCCGGTAGTCGACCGCCAGGGTGCACGCCCGGGTGGCGGTCACGATGTTGGCGATCAGGCCTTGATGCGCCTTGGAAAAGAAAGCCCAGCCCCCGCCGTGCAGGTAGAGCACTACGCGGCGCGGGGCCAGGTCAGGCGGCAGATACCAGACCGCCGGCACCGGGCAAACTGCCTCGGCTTCGACCGTCAGGCGTTCCAGCGCGTGTGAGCTATACGGGAGGGCATCGGCATAACGTCGTTGCCGGGCGACGTCGGGCAGGTTCGCGGCTTGGCGGGTCTGCCTCTTGAGGTAATCGTTCGCGTACTCGAAGCGCCAGGGCCAGCCGGGCCAAAGTGGTCCACGGAGCGCCCTGCGGAAGGAGACGAAGACCATCGACCAGAAGGCAGTGAACAGCAAGCGGATCGTCATGAGCCGAATTGCCCTCATGTACAATCCCGGGCATCGCCGGGTGAGTGATGGCGTCGAAAGGTCGTGTAGCCCGAGCGCGGCCGCTTGACCGTCGAGGCATTGGTCTAGTGGCTAGGTCAAATATAACATTGTTTCCATGAATCGATGCCTTGGAGAATTCTTAGAGTCCCGCAACGGCGAATGCCGGCACGGGGCCTAAACAGCTCAAAACGGAGGGTTGGCGGACTTTACCTTAAAAATCTGTAATATTCGCAAAATGGCGCGTGTAGACACGAATAATACCGTATCTTTTTGTGGCCTCGCTGCGTCATCTAGAGTGTACTAACACAGAACGGTTGGTGCAGTCTCGCTCAGCACCCAAACCGGCAGGAGACATTACATGGCACTGTATGTTCGACCGCTCAAGGTCGATGAAAAGTCAAGGCTCGAAGCCCTCGCGAAGGGCTCGGATGAGGAACTCGCTCGCCGCGCACAGATCGTCCTCATGTCCGATCAGCGCACGGGCGTCTACGAAATCGGCGAAAGCGTCAACCTGCATCCGATCAACGTCCGCAAGTGGATTCACCGTTTCGATCAGTACGGGGTGAAGGGCCTCGTCCCGCGGCGTTCGCCCGGCCGGCCGAAGCTGTTTAGCCGGCAGCAGCGCGACGCCATGGTGCGCCTCGCTACCTCCGATCCTCGCGGTTGGGCCTGGAGTATGACGCCTGGTCGCTCCAGCGCCTCCGCTCGCAGCTGATCGAACGGGGCGTCGTCCCCGAAGTCAGCCCGGAAACGATCCGGCAGCAGCTGCTCCGAAGCGGCCTCGTCTTCGACGAGCGCCGCTGGGTCGCGGCGGCATAGCTTATCAACTTAAGGTCGGGGGATGCGCCTTCTGCGGGGATGGGGGGATTAGGGGATGAGCAATATGATATCCCCTAATCCCCCCATCCCCGCGGTCGAGCCAATATCAGGTTCATGCCGCTATCAGCGCTCGGCCCGACCACTTCCCCTGGGTCACCTCTTAAACATGCTATATTTGTCGTATCTTTCAATCTTCAACGAAAAATACCGCATCTTTTTGGGGTCTTCAAGCGTCATATAGTATGTATGTCAGTTGGTGAGTCAGGCATCTCTTGCCACATCACAGGAGCAGGAGCTGTAGTATGGCCTTGTATGTTCGACCGCCCAAGGCGGATGAAAAGCCGAAATTGGAGGAGCTCGCCCGGGGCTCGGATGAGGAGTTGGCGCGCCGCGCCCAGATCATCCTCATGTCCGCGCAGCGCACGGGAGTGCATGAAATCGCTGGAAGCGTCGGCCTGCATCCAATCAACGTACGCAAGTGGCTCCATCGGTTTGAGAAGTACGGCGTCAAAGGGTTGCTTCCCAGGCGCTCGCCGGGCAGGCCGCGCTTATTCACGCCAGAGCAGCGCGACGCAATTGTGCGCCTGGCGACCACCGATCCGCGGTCGCTGGGTCTGGACTACGACGCCTGGTCGCTGCAGCGCCTGCGCGCGCAGTTGATCCAGCGCGGGTTGGTCAGCGACGTCAGCCAGGAGACGATCCGCCAGCAGCTGCTTCGCAGCGGCCTGGTCTACGGGGAGGGCAGGTGGATCGCCGCAAACTAGCGCGCCGTCTTTTCACCGCAAACGAAAGCGCCCGGCGGCTCGAAACAGCCCGCCGGGCGCTTCTTTGTCATGTGGTCGCGCTTATGCCTGCACCGTCTCCGCTGCTTCCTCAGTCGGTGGGAAGACCGGCAGGAACTTCGAGGCCACGGCGAACACCGCCGCACCGAAGGTGAACATGGCCGCCGTCACCGCGATCTCGAAGATCGACGGGATGTAGATCGGACCCGTATAGCTGTACATACCGAACATGTTCACGTTGAGCCGGTTCAGGATCCCGCCAACCACGACCAGCCCGGCCACTGCGAAGAGTGCGTTCTTGCTCTCCCGCACCTTCGGCCGCGTCAGGAGGATGGCCGGCACCAGGGCGCACAGGAAGACTTCGACCCAGAACAACACCGCCTGCAGCGTCGGCTCCGTGAGCCGCCAGGCCTGTCCGCGCACCACCAGGTCACCCAGCTTGAGCAGGACGTAGAAGGTGAGCAGGTAGGCGTTCGCCTTCGCGAGGCTCGCCAGCAGGTCCTGTTCCAGCCCGCGCTTCATGCCGCGTGAGCTCAGGTTCGACTCGACCACCACCATGCTGAGGCCGACCGTCACTGCCGAGATCCAGAACAGGATCGGCAGCATCGGCGTGAACCAGAGCGGGTCCAGCTTCCCGGGCGTGATCAGCCACATCGAGCCGAGCGACGACTGGTGCATCGTCGAGAGGAGGATGCCGATGATCACGAGCGGCAAGGTGATCCTGTGCGTGATCTGCCACGCCCGGCGCCAGCGCAGCCGCTCGAACACGGCGGGCAGGAATTCCAGCGCCAACACGGTCGTGTAGCACAGCACGCACATCGCCACTTCCCACAGCACCGAGTGGATGTTCGGGAAGTACACCGGCCGGGCCAGCATGATGTTCTGCGGCCGCCCCACGTCGATCAGCAGCGCCACGATCAGCAGCGAGTAGCCCAGGAAGGCGGTCAGGATCGTCGAGCGCAGGATCGGCCGGTAGCGCTCGAGGCCGAACACGTACACCAGGCCCGCCAGTACGAAGGCGCCGCCGCCGAGCATCGCGCCCGCCATCACGTCGAAGCCGATCCACATGCCTAGCGGGAACTGGTCGCTCAGGTTGGTCACCGCACCGAGGCCCGCGGTCAGCCGCAGAACGACCGCGATGGCCGCAACCGCCCAGAGGCACAGCACCAGCCCGACGCCTGTGAAGAACTTCGGCGAGAAGTTGAGCTGCACGCCTGTAACTCGCTGGGCGATGGTATAGCCGACGCCGGCAACAAGCAGGAGGGGCACGCCAATCCGCAGGATGAACAGCGCAGCCAGCATAAGAAGATCTTGAAACATGGTGATGCTCCTGTCCTACTCGTGCTTCGTTTCGTGTCCGTGAGATTCGGTGCGTTCCCACGGGGGCGTGTCGTCGTGATGGCCGTTGCGTCTCTGCGTTGCTACTGAGGCGCCGGTCAGCACCACTGCCAGGCCACCCACCACGAACGGCAGCTTCGACATGATGTCCCAGGTGTATCCCGGCACTTCCCGCGTCGTCACATCCGTTCGGAAGCCGAGCATTTCGAACGGCACATCCGAGATGTACAGCATCGCCGTCCCGCCGGCTTCGTGCTCGCCGAAGACATGGTTGACGTAACGCCCGTTGCTCGCGTCGATGCGCGCATGCGCTTCCTGGAGCAGCTCCTCGCGCGTTCCGAACTTTAGGGCGCCTGAGGGGCAGTTGGAGGCACAGGCCGGGCCCTCGCCCGCTCGCTGCCGATCGATGCAGAACATGCACTTGCGGATCTCGGGCGTCAGGCCGTTGTCCCACTCGAACGTCGGGACGTTGAACGGGCAGCTTGCCATGCAGTAGCGGCAGCCAAGGCAGCGTTCCGGCTTGTAGGCGATCGGGCCCTCTTTGGTCTGGTGCAGCGCCGAGACCGGGCATGCGGAGGCGCAGGCGGCGTCAAGGCAGTGCATGCACTGGCGCTTGACGTAGCGGGTCTTGCCGCCTTCGAGCTCGACCTTCTGGAGGAAGGTGAAGTTCTCGGCCTGCAGCTTGCGCATGTTCTCCGTTGTCGGATGGAGGTTGTTCGCCTCGATACATGAGCGCTGGCAGTTTCCACACCCCACGCACCGGCTGATGTCGATGAGCATCGAGGGTACTTTGGCCCGGTCGGCGCCGGATGAGGCGCCCGGCGAGGCCGCCGCGGGCTTGGCTGCGTTCGCCGCAACCGCTGCCCCGCCGAGGGCCGCTGCCGACAACTTCAGAAACTGGCGGCGGGAAACCTTGGCGGTCATTGCGATTTCCTCCTGGTCACGAACGTCGTGGCAACGATCCCGATGACCAGCCCGACTGCGCCACCCAGACCCAGCATCAGGCCCATGCTCACCACTGCGATGTTCGTGAGGTCCTTGATGCGCTGCTGGTCCGCGTTCACCTGCGCTTCGAGTTCCGTCACCCGCTGCGACTGCGCCGCGGCCTGCTCCACGGTCTCTTCAGCCTTAATGCTCAGCTGCGATGCCTTGACGCTGGCTTCGCTGTGGATGCTGCCGCTGTGGCACCCGGCGCACACGTCAGACGCGACCAGAAACGAGTGGCTGCTCATTTCCGTCTTGCCCGCGGCATTCGCTTGTGCCGTCTTTTCCGGCTTCATGTGGCACGACACGCAGTTGATCCCGCTGATCCCGTGGACTTCGTGGCTCAGCTTCGTCTCTTCTTCAGTGTGGCAGGCCGAGCAGAGCTTCTCCGCCGGCTCGAGCCGCAGGCCCTGACTGTGCGCCACGTGGCAGTCGAAGCAATCGACGTTCTTCGAGCCGTGCTTGCTCGCTTCCCACGCGACAAACGTGCTCTCGTGGCACGACCGGCACGTCTTCGACTCCATGGGCAGCGTCATCGTCTCGCCCGCGGGGTGACCTTCTTTGTACTCGCCGTGGCAAGATTCGCATGTGGCCCCAGCCTTCGCGTGAGTGCTGGCCTCCCAGGCCGTGGTCTCGACCGCGTGACAGCTCTTGCAGACTGGCGCCTGGCCCTGCTGGGCGGTGGTGGCCTCAGGGGCGGTAACGGGTGCAGCGTTCGCTGGGGCGCCTGTGGCGGTCAGTGCAAGGACCAGCGCCAGGATGCCAGCGACTGGGACCAGTACGAGCCAGTCCCGTTTCGACATATGACGGACCATCTTCGGTCTCCTCCCTCCGGTGCTATTTTCGCTTGCAATGGTCTGCGCCGCTTGCGATGTCTGTCATCGCAAGCGGCGCATTACATCGATGGATAGCGCTGGAAGATGTCGCAGCTAACGCATTCTTCCGGCACGTGCCCTTCCGCGTTGAACCGCGCCTGCCAGCACGCCTGGTCCGGGTGCGACGGCGCGGCGCAGTTCGCCCTCTTGCTGTCGCTGCAGCTCTTCTCGTCCCAGCAGTGCTTGCCGACCGCAGAGACGCCAGGTCCTGCCACCATGCCGGGCTGCGCGTACATGCCTGGGCGCTGTTCCTTCGAAGCGGGCTGCGGGGGTATGAACGGCAGCGGCTGCGGCGTCACCGGCTGCTTGCCAGGCCGGCGGCTCGGGGCTGGGGTGGGCTGCGGCGCAGGGAGTTCCTCGCCTACGGCGGGCTGCTCTGCGGCCACCTTGGCCTGGTACGCGCGGGCCTCGGCCTCCCAGCGGCGGTCGAGCCGCTTCAGGAAGTAGCCGATCCCCAGGACGATCAGCGCGGGCACACCGACACGCAGGAGCAACAGTCCGGTGAAGACGGCGATGTCAGTCAGGTCTAGCATAGGGTCCTCCTCTTATATCTGCGACGAAAGGGCGGTGTTGCTATATGCGATGAGCTTCCCACCGGCGCAACCCGGTGGTCACCAGTGCCAGAAGCCCCAACGGTACTGCAAGCCGCATCAACATGCCGAGTGCGAGTGCCAGAGTCTCCATCGTTGCCTCCTTGAGCAGGGACCCCTAACGAGGGTTCTCCTCCCTACGCTCCATCTGGTAACAGGATAGCACTCCGCGAGCAAGGAATAAATCGGGTAGAGCACCCATCTTTGGGGTGGGGTGAATGTCCCATGCAGGTGTGGGTAAGTAAAGACCTCCGAGGTTCGACGCGACGTAGTCGCACAACCTCGGAGGTCTTGGCTCGTTTCCTTGCAGTTGCTCAGCTGCTAAATCTCGATCAGCCCTTTTTCGATGGCGTAACGCACCAGCTCGACCCGGCTGTGGAGGTTCAGCTTCGCCATGATGTTCTCCCGATGTCGGTTGACCGTTTTCACGCTGATCACCAGCGCGTCTGCGATTTCCTGGTTGCTCTGCCCCTCGGCGATCAGCGCCAGCACCTCGCGCTCGCGGTCCGTCAGCTCCTCGAGGCCCTGCCGCACCCCCGTCGACCCTGGCTGCTCGCGGCGGTGAAGGTAATCTTCCACCAGGGTCCGTGCAAGCGATGGGAAGAGGAACATCCCGCCCCCACGCACCGCACGGATCGCGCTGATCAGGTCGTTTGGCGCGGCTCGCTTTGGCACGTAGCCGGACGCGCCCGCGGCCAGCATTTCGAAGAAATACTGGTCGTCCTCGTGCATGGTCAGCGCCAGGATTGCGATCTCCGGATGCTGCGCCTTGATCTGCCGGGTGGCCTCGATGCCGTTCATGTCCGGCATGGAGATATCCATCAAGATCACGTCGGGCCGCAGCTGCTCGGCCAGCCGGATCCCCTCCGCGCCCGTTTCGGCCTCGCCGGTGATCTCCATCTCCGGATCGGCTGCGAGGAGCATCTTCAGCCCGCCGCGGACCACCGCGTGGTCGTCGACCAGTAGGATACGTGTGTGAGCCATCTGCCTAACTCGCTGATCCCGGTGATCTCACTTAACCGGCAGTTCTACGACAATGCAGGCGCCTTCGCCCGGGGCCGCATCGATCTCCAACCGCCCGTTCACCAGTGCGACGCGCTCCCGCATACCGGGCAGCCCTAGCCCGGATCCGGGTTCGTGCCGCGGGGGCTGCTTCGGATCGAACCCGATGCCGTTATCCTCAACCCGCAGGCGGACGCCATCCCCATCCTGCGACAGCGCAAGGGTGACGCGTGTCGCCTGCGCGTGCCGCTGGATGTTCGCCAGCGCCTCTTGCGCGATTCGGAAGAGCACAGTCTCCTGCTCCGGGGGCAGCCGGCCCGCCAGCTTGTCGATCGACATCTCGACCTCGAGCTGTGGGTTCGCCGCCTGGTACTGTTTCACGAACCAGCGGAGCGCGGGGCCGAGGCCAAAGTCGTCCAGTTGAGCCGGCCGGAGGTTCGCCATGATGTTCCTCAGCTCGCTGATCGCCTGGTCATTCATCGCCCGCAGGTTCCGCAGGACCGCCGTCGCCCGGCTCGCGTCGTCCGCCATCAGGGCAGCCTCGAGTGCGGCCAGTCCCATGCCGAGCGCGGTCAGCTTCTGGCCGGTGTCGTCGTGCAGCTCGCGCGCGATCCGCTTGCGCTCGTCTTCCTGGGCATGGACCAGTTTCCGCACCAGGTCTTCCAGCTGTGCCTCGCGGTCCTGCACCACTTCATAAAGTCGCACGTTGTCGATCGCAGTCGCAAACTGCTGGGCGAACGCGGTCAGCAGCCGCAGCTCGCTCGGGCCCAGCGGTTCTTCCTCGCGGACCGACGACAGCGCGAGCGCGCCGAACGTTTGCTCCTTGACCCGCAGCGGCACACCCAGCGAGCGATACGCCTTGCCGCCGGCGAAGCTCTCCGGGCCGAGCACCACTACCCGACCGTCCAGCCCTGCGCCGGTCGGCCCCGATACTTCGCCCGCCCTGACGCATAGTTCCGTTACTGGGGGCGGGATTGCCGGCATGGGCGCCTGCGGCCGGCGATAGGCGCGCAGGAGCTCGTAGCCGCCGTCGGGCCGCCGGAGGAACGCGACCGCGCAGCAGCCTCGCTCGAAGCTTTCGACCATTTGCCTCAACGCATCCCCAGCGATCTGCTTGAAGTTCAGCGTGGACGACAGGATGCGCGACATGTCGACCAGTGAAGCAAGCTCGCCGGCTGTTAGTTGGAGCTCCCGGTTAAGCGCCTCCACCTCGTCTGCCCGGCGCTCCTGCGCGTCGAGGGCCGCAGCCTGTGCCTCGATGCGGGCCTTATTCGCCCGCGCCAGGCGGATGCGACCTTCCGCCTCGAAGGCCCGCAGCGCCTTCCCCAGGTGGAACGCGATGCCTGCCGCCGCCGCTGCCCGCAGCATCTGGATTGGAAAGCCGAAGGTGCGTATAAAATACGCACTGTTGATGGTCTGCGAGGGGAAGATCAGGCTGGCCTTCACAAAAGCCTGTCCGATGACGCCGTACACGGCGAAGGCCAGGCCGGCCCACAACAGCGAGCCGCCGTACTGGCTCATCCCCCGTGCGTGGAAGTCGCGGCGCTCGCGCAGCAACGCCCATGCCGCCAGCAACGCGCCGGGGATGGCGAGGCTGTAGCGGGCAAGGACGTCGGCGGCCGCGAAGAACTGCGTCGTGGTCGGCTGGTACCGCCATCCCACATACACGAGCGCCGCCGCCCACAGCATCGTCATCGCGGCGACCTGTATCGGGCTTGCATGCGGCCGTTCCTCTGCGCCGGGAAGCAGCCGGGTGCCGAACATCAACAGGAACACGAAGGACGCCACGAGCGATGCCAGCCGCACGATCTCGACCGCGAGGTTCGGGACGTAACCGCTCTCGGACGCCGCGAACAACTGGAACATCTCGAACCATTCGTGCGCGCCATGAACGATCCCAAACAGCGCCAGGGGGAGGAGCGCGCGCGCAAACCGGAATTCGGAGGCCCGGCCAGACTCCAGGAGGACCACCAGCCCGAGTCCCACGAATGCCAGCCCGTAGAAGAAATAGACAAACACCAGGTTATCGGTGAAAAACTGCGCGACCGCGTCCATAGCGTGTATTATAGCACAAAGCCGCGGGCCTGGTTTTACGGCCGCGTAACTATTGACAACCTGTGCTTTAATTGCGCTTGATATGACCACTATCTCGCCATTGACGGATGCAGAGGCAGCTGCCCGCCGTGCAGCGGGGCAGGGCAACCCGCCCCCGCCGCCATCGGGCCGCACCTATTGGCGCATCGTTCGGGAGAACGTCTTCACGTTCATCAACGACGCGATCTTCCTGCTCGGCATTGGGCTGGTCCTTGTCGGCCGGCCCATGGACGCCGTCATCTCCGTCGGCATCATCATGACGAACGTCGTCGTCAGTGTCGTGCAGGAGATACGCGCCAAGCGGATGCTTGACCAGATCGCGCTCCTCACCCGGCCGACCGCAACGGTCGTCCGCGATTCCGGCGAGCGCACGGTCCCGCCCGAAGAGTTGGTCATCGGCGACACGGTCAAGCTGGCGCCGGGCGACCAGCTGCTTGTCGACGGTGAGATGGTCTCCGGCGTGCTCCAGGTCGACGAGTCGCAGCTGACGGGCGAGTCTGACCTTGTGCGCAAGGAGGCAGGCGACGAAGTGCGCTCGGGTTCTTTCGTCGCCAGCGGCTCCGGTCATTTCGTGATCACTCGGGTCGGGCAGGACAGCCTGGCCGGCCAACTCGCCACGGGCGCCCGCGCCTACCGTCGCATCCTGACCCCCCTGCAGAAGCAAATCAACCTCACGATCCGCGTGCTCCTGCTGATGGTCCTCTATCTCGAAATCCTCGTCCTCGTGAACGGCCTGATGAAGCAGCTCCCGTTGCCCCAGGGCGTGCAGCAGGCCACCGTCATCGTCGGCCTGGTGCCCAATGGCCTCTTCGTCGCGATCGCCATCGCCTATGCACTCGGCGCGGTCCGCATCGCCCGGCAGGGCGCGCTCGTGCAGCAGGCGAACGCGGTCGAGTCGCTAAGCAATGTCGACGTGCTCTGCCTGGACAAGACCGGGACGCTGACCACGAACAAGCTGAAGTTCAAGGATATCTACTGCCCCGAGAATGGGGTCGGTCCGGACCAGGTTGCGGCCGCCCTTGGCGCGATGCTGGCATCCGGCGGCGCGACCAACAAGACCGCCGAAGCCCTTGCCGCAGCGTTTCCGGGTGAGAAGGTCGATTTGCGCGCTGAGGTGCCCTTTTCGTCCGCGCGTAAATGGAGCGCAGTGGCCTGGGATGGACCGTCGGGGGGGATCTATGTACTCGGCGCGCCCGAGATGCTGCAGCCGCAGCTTTCAGACGGCTGGCAGGCGCTCAGCCCTTGTGCGGACGAGTGGACGGGGCAGGGCCTGCGGGTGCTCGTCTTCTGCCACCATCCCGATCACTCCCTGCTCGAAGATAAGGGCGACGAGACATCCCTGCCTTCGCCCATGGATCCTGTCGCGGTGATCTGCCTGTCCGACGAATTACGGCAGGACGCCAAGCCAACGCTGGAGAGCTTCATCGCCAACGGCGTGACGCCCAAGATCATCTCCGGCGACAGCGCGGAGACGGTGGCGGCGCTTGCGCGGCAGGTCGGATTCGACGCTCGTGGCAGGTTGGTGTCGGGACTTGAGTTGGCCCATATGCACGATGGTGCGTTCGGCCAGGCCGCACTGGACGGCATGATCTTCGGCCGCATCACTCCCCAGCAGAAGGAGAAGCTGATCGAGGCATTGCGTCAGCACGGGCACTACGTGGCCATGATCGGCGACGGCGTCAACGACGTGCTCTCCCTGAAGAAAGCTAACCTCGGCGTCGCCATGCAGTCCGGCACGCAGGCCACCCGCTCGGTCGCCGATATCATCCTGCTCGACGATTCCTTTGCATCGCTGGCGCCCGCGGTTGCGGAGGGCCAGCGCATCGTCAATGGGATGCAGGACATCCTGAAGCTGTTCCTCGCGCGCATCGCCGCCATGTCCCTGATCATCATGTCCGCCCTGGTCGTCGGCGCGTTCCCGATCAACCTGCGGCATGCTTCCCTCACGTCGCTGTTCACCGTCGGCATCCCGACGATCCTGCTGGCGCTCTGGGCCCGGCCAGGGCGGCAGCAGCGCCTGACCTCGCCGCTCCTGCAGCTCGCGCACTTCGTCGTTCCGCCCGCGATCCTGGGCAGCTTCCTCGGGCTCGCCGTTTTCTACGGCACGCTCTTCCTGCGTGCGACCGGCATCGGCCCGGTCCAGGTCCTCGGCGATCCCCTCGGCTTCCGGGAAGCCATCGCGGTCGGTCAGACGTCGCTGGCAGCCTTCCTTGTGTTTACCGGGCTGTTTCTCGTGGTTTTTGTCGAGCCTCCGACCCCTTGGTGGACGGGCGGCGACATCCTGAGCGGCGACCGCAAGCCCGCGTTCCTTGCGCTGGCCCTCGCCCTCGCGTTTGTGATCGTGCTCGCGCTCCCGGCGTGCGCTCCGCGTTCGAGCTGCAGACCCTGGACTGGATCGACGCGGCGCTTATCGCAAGCGCCACCGCTGTCTGGCTCTTTGCGCTCCGTTTCGCCTGGCGCAGCCGCCTCCTCGAACGCTTCTTCGGCCTGCAGTAACCCCCGCCCCGACTACCGGACCGCCGAGCTCGCCTCGGCCCGTTCAAGACAGAAAGTCCGCCAGCGCCGTCGCAATCTGCGCGACTTTCATGGTATCCACGATGTCGGGCGCGTCCTTTGGCGTGTGCGTCACCTGCGCCGAAACCTCCGTGATGTCGGAAGTGATGGCAATCGCCGGCCGTCCTGCCATCACGAAGATCGAATGATCCCCCTGGTACCACTGCGGCCCTTCGACGAGGCCATGCCGCCCCAGCACTTTGCGCGCTCTGCCTGCAACATCGTCCGGGCAGTTATAAAGCGAGAAATGCGTGTCGCCCACGTGGTAACCCGCGCCGTCGATGTTGATCAACAAGTCGATAGCCGCCGAGGTCCGGGTTCTGCTCCAGGTAAAGCCTCTCCCCCGGCGCGGCATAATAGTCCTCGCCGTTGAACGCCACCAGCTCGATCGTCCGCTCCCCATCGTACTTCGCCAGCAGCTCGCCGAGCAGCATGAGCACGATCACGCCCGTTCCGTCGTCGATCGCGCCCGGCGTCCCCCGCTTCGCGTCGATGTGCGCGCTCACCACGTACCGGCCAACGCCTGTCTTCCCCCCGCCTCCGCCCCGTCGCGCCACCACGTTGACCCCTTCCGCGATCGACCGCGACGCATGGATTTCGAGATCGACCTCGCGTCCCGCATACACGGCCAGCTTCTGTCCTTCCTCCTCGGTCATGTAAGCCGAAGGGATGTCGAAGTCGCCGTCTTCGATCAGGGGAAACGGGTACACCGCGCCCGCCAGCTCGGGGTTGCGTGACGTGGCGGCGACGATGGCCGCGGGCCGGCCCCGTTCGAGCGCGGCGATGATCCTCTGGTGTTCCTCGGGGTTCCACCAGGGAAAGTTCTTTGGCGCCAGCTGTTCGCGGGCCAGCTCGCCCCGGAGCAGCACCACCTTCCCCGCCATGTCCGCCCTCTCGAGTTCCCCGATATTCCCCGTACCGACCAGCGGTGCGCTGACCAGCGCGGCGAGCGTGAAGGGGCTGGCAAACGCCTCGAACGAAGTCGCTCCCACCGTCAGGTCCACGCCCGACTCGCTCCAGTCCATGCACTGGAACCCGGGCGTCTCCACTTCCCAGCCGAGGGTCTTCAGCAAGGCGGAGACATACGCGGTCGCATCGCGGTTGCCCTGCGTGCCGACGGTGCGGGTCGGGATATCGACGCAGAGGTGCTGCAGGTGCTCGGCGGCGCGGGCCGCGAGAGGTATCGAGGGACATAGACGCTCCTTTCATGTGCCAGGGTCGCAGAAACGACAGGCGCAACCAGTATACGTCAGCCACCCGGCAATAGTTGCGCGCGGGCAGCCGCTCGATTCGTTTCTCCGCTCCGCCCGAAAGGCATCCGTTGCATCAGGCATCCGTTTCTCCGTTGCGCCCGCAGGGCATCCGCTGCGTCGAGCATCCGCTGCCCGCGGGCCATCCGCGCTTCCCTTTTGGAAATAACGGCCAAAGTGGCTTATATTCTCACCATAAGTGTACGCCCTCCGCGGGGCGTCGACTGGGAGGCGGAGCATCTTCGTCGTTCGTGATTTGCACCACGTCTATGATGGGCCACAGCCGTTGGAGGCCCTGGCCGGGATCGATCTGTACGTGGAGCCCGGCGAGTACGTGGCGATCATCGGCGCAAATGGGTCGGGCAAGTCGACGCTAGCGCGGCATCTGAACGCCCTGCTCTTGCCGGCCAGAGGCACGGTCCACGCGGCCGGCCTCGACACCCGTGATCCCGCCAACTGGCCTGCCATCCGCCGCCAGGTGCAAATGGTCTTCCAGCGGCCCGACACGCAGATCGTCGCGACTGTGGTGGAAGAAGACGTCGCGTTCGGCCCGGAGAATTTCGGCGTGGCCGAGGACGAACTGCCCGGACGGGTGGCTGCGGCCTTGCAAACAGCCGGCATGTGGGAGCTGCGTGACCGGCCCGCCCACTTCCTCTCGGGTGGTCAGAAGCAGCGGCTGGCAATCGCGGGCGCGCTCGCCGTACAGCCGAGGGCGTTGATCCTGGACGAAGCTACGACCATGCTCGACCCGGCCGGCCGCGCCGCCGTGCTGAACCTGCTCGATTCGCTGCACCAGCAGGGCGTCACCATCGTCACGATCACGCATGAAATGGACGAGGCCGCCCGGGCGGGCCGGGTCATCGTGTTGAGTCACGGCCGGGTTGCGATGGATGGCACGCCGCTCCAGGTGTTCGGCAGGGCAGCCGAGATCCGTGAGCTCGGGCTCGACCTCCCGTTGGTGGCCGACCTGGCCTCGCGCCTCGGCCTTCCGCCGTGCCTGACCGTTCCCGATCTGGCGGCGCAGCTGCAGGGCCTCGGCTGGCGGGCCTCAGGGGCGCCGGTTGGCGCGTCCGCCGCGCCGTCGGAAGACGACGCGGCTTGTCCCGCCGGCCCGCCGGTCATCCAGGTTACTGGCCTGAGTCACACCTACATGCGCGGGACGCCGTTCGAGGTGCCTGCGCTCTCGGACGTGAAGATGACCGTCGCGCAGTGCGACGTCACCGGCCTTGTCGGTCAGACAGGGTCAGGCAAGTCCACGCTGATTCAGCATTTCAACGGCCTGCTCCGCCCGCAAACCGGCGACGTGGTGGTCGGCGGCGACCGCTGGGCCGATCCCAGCCTCGACGTTCGCCGGGCCCGGCGCAAGGTTGGTTTGCTTTTCCAACAGCCTGAGGACCAGCTCTTCGAGCGCTACCTGGGGGATGACGTGGCATTTGGGCCGCGGCAGTGGGGCATGGAGCGGGCCGAAGTGCGCTCGCGTGTGCAGGCTGCGATGGATGCGGTCGGGCTGCCCTTCCTGGCGTTCAAGGACCGGCTGACCAACGGGCTATCGGGCGGCGAGCGGCGCAGGGCGGCCATGGCTGGCGTGCTCGCGCTCCAACCGGCCGTCCTGGTCGTCGACGAGCCAACGGCCGGGCTTGATCCTGCGGGGCGGCGCGACGTCCTGTCCATCCTGCGTCAACAGCACGCGGAGGGTGTGACCGTCATCATGGCGTCTCACCGGATGGAAGACATCGCGAGCCTGTGTGACCGGGTGCTCGTGCTGGCGAACGGTCAGGTCGTTGCGGACGACAGTGTGCGCCGCGTGTTGGGAGCGTCCGACTCGCCCGTGCCGCCCGGATTGCCCGTCTCGCCGCTGGCCGAGCTTGCCGGTGCTTTGCGCGCAGCCGGGCTTCCGGTGCCGTCCGGCGCGCTGACCCTGACTGAGATTGCGGCGAGCCTGGAACGGGCGTGATGGACGATTTCGAGTTGTTGCGTCATATTACCATCGGGCAGTACCTGCCGGCTGGGTCGTTGATCCACCGTCTCGACCCGCGGACCAAGATCCTTGGCCTGGGCTTGCTGCTCGTCGCCGTCGCGTTGTGTCCCGGATTGATCGCGCTGGCCGTGGCGCTCGTCCTTGTGATCGGGCTTGTCCTCTTGGCCCGCGTGCCTCTCGGCTTCGCGCTGAGCGGTATCCGCCCCGCGCTCCCGTTCCTGGTCGTTATTGCGGTTCTGCAGCTGCTGTTTGGCTGGGGTATGCAGCCGGGCGAGTCCTGCCCGGTCCTATGGAGCGGCTGGATCTTCCAGATCACCGTCTGCTCGGTGCAGGCCGTGGTCGCGATGGTGTTGCGCCTGGTCGCACTCATCCTGTTGACCAGCCTGCTGACCCTCACGTCGACGACGACCGAGCTGACCCACGGCATCGAGAGCTTGCTGCGCCCGTTTCAGCGCGTCGGCGTGCCCGCGCACGAGCTCGCGATGGTCTTCATGCTGGCCCTGCGCTTCGTGCCCACCCTCGCCGAGGAGCTCGAGAAGTTGCTCAAGGCGCAGGCCGCCCGCGGGGCCGACATCCGCCTGGGCAGCAACCCGGTCGAGCGCACCCGTCACCTGCTGCCGGTGCTGGTCCCGCTGTTTCTCGTCACCTTGCGGCGGGGCGACGAGCTGATCGAAGCGATGACTGCTCGAGGTTACATGGGCGGCCGCGGCCGCAGCCACTACGTGCACTTGCACTTCGGCCGGGTGGACGCCGTCGCGTTGGCCCTTGCTGCCCTTTGTTCGGCCGGGCTGGTGCTGCTGCCGCGGGTCTTGGGTCGCTAAGTGCAACCACACTGATTCTGTCGGATGGCGCCTTTTTTGCCACAGAGGACACAGAGGAAACAGAGACAGTTGGAGAGGAAAGGAGCCTCTCAGCCTCTCGTGAAAGCCCCTCTGCGCTCACTGTGTCCTCTGTGGCAAAAAAGGTCATTCCACATCTTGCAGCATCATTTCGGTTGTACCTGGTCGTGTGAACCTGAGTGAAAGGATGATGCGGATGAAACTCTCGGTGCGACAGATTGTTACTGCGGCGCTGCTCGGCGCCGTCACGATCGTGCTCGGTGTGACTCGGCTTGGCTTTATCGGGCCTTTCCCGCCCTTGATCCTGATCAGCGCCACCATCCTCCCCATCCCGGCCATCATCGGCGGGGTCCTGGAAGGGCCGGTGGTCGGCCTGCTGGTAGGGCTCATCTTCGGATTGTCGAGCTGGCTCCAGGCCCCGACCGAGGGCGCGCCCGCGAACCTGTGGTTCAGCAACCCGTTGGTTTCGGTGCTGCCCCGGCTCTTCATCGGCGTCACGGCGGCTTATACCTACCGTGCCTTGCACCGCGTGAACGAGTTGTTCGCCCTGGGTGCCGCCGCGGCCGTCGGCAGCCTCACCAACACGGTCCTCGTCGTCGGCATGATCGTCCTTTTCGGTTACGCACCGCTTGCGGTGCTCCTGCCCGCGATCCTGCCCAACGTCGTCGCCGAAGTCATCATCTCGATCATCATCGTCATCGCACTGGTCTCCGCCTGGAAGGGCATCGAGACCGGCCGGCGCAAGGGATCGACCGTCTGATCCCGCGCCCAGAGATAGCAACCTCCGAGGTGTCGCCCACCTCGGAGGTTTGGTCCTGCACTTGCAAGAGGGGGACACACCCGTGCTGCTCTGCATCGACATCGGTAACACCAACATCAAGCTCGGCCTGTTCGAAGGCGAGGAATTGCGCCAGCGCTGGCGGATCGCCACCGAGCGCACCCGGCTGGCGGACGAGTATGCCATGCTCCTGCTGGACCTGTTCCGATCGGAAGACGTCGACCGCGGCCAGGTCACCGGCTGCGCCATCTCCTCCGTTGTGCCGGCGCTCACCGAGGCATTCGGCGAGCTGGCCGAGCGGCGCCTGGGGGTGAAGCCCCTGATCGCCGGGTCTGGCGTGCAGACCGGCATGCGGGTCAACACCGACTACCCGTCCGAAGTAGGCGCCGACCTGATTATCTGCGCGCTTGCCGCCCGTCACCTCTACGGTGCGCCCGCCATCATCGTAGGGTTCGGCACGGCCACCACGGTCTCCGCAGTCTCGGCCGCCGGTGACTTCGAGGGGGTTGCCATTGCGCCAGGTGTGGTGACCGGCGCTGAGGCGCTGTTCCGTTTTGCCGCCGCCCTGCCGCAGGTGGCGCTCCAGCGCCCGCCCGCCGCGATCGGCAAGAACACCATCCATTCCATGCAGTCCGGCCTCATCCTCGGCTTTGGCGCGCTCGTGGAGGGGCTGGTGAAGCGCATGCGTGAGGAGTTGGGCGGGGCCGCGCACGTCGTCGCAACGGGCGGCCTCGCCCCGCTCATCGCCCCCGAGACGCACGTCGTCGACGTGGTCGAGCCGAACCTGGCGCTGATCGGCCTGAGGCTGATTTACGAGCTAAACGAGTAGTAACACGAGCGGGGGCGGGCCAAGTGAGCCGGCTGCACCCGCTCCCCTTTGAATCGTCGCTGCATCATTCGTGCCGCCGCGGCCGGTATTGGATCGCTTCCGCCAGGTGCGCCGGCTGAATCCGGTCGCTGCCGGCCAGGTCGGCAATCGTGCGCGCCAGCTTGAGGATGCGATGGTAGGCACGCGCGCTGAGGTTCAATTGGCGCATCGCCGCGGCCAGCAACTGGCGGCCGGTCTCGTCGACCTGGCAATACTCGCGCACCTCCGTCGGCCCCATGTCCGCGTTGCACGTCATGGCAGTCAACGGCCTCGTGCCAGAACCCGTGCCGTTCTTCGCTGCGGCTTCCCTCGTCCTGGCAAATCGGGCCGTCTGCCGCGCCCGCGCCTGCTCCACCCGCACCCGTATCGCCGCCGAGGATTCGCCGCGCCGGTTGTCGGATAGCTTTTGAAAGGGCACCCGCGGCACCTCCACGTGGATGTCGATACGATCGAGGAGCGGGCCGGAGAGCCGCTTCTGGTACTTGCTGACCAGCGACGGGCTGCAGGTGCATGCACGCTCCGGGTCGCCAAAATAGCCACATTGGCATGGATTCTGAGCCCCAACCAGCATAAAGTTGGCCGGGAACGACAGGCTGCCCTGCGCCCGGCTGATCGTCACAACCTTATCCTCCAACGGCTGGCGCAGCACTTCCAATGTATGCGGCGAAAACTCGGGCATCTCGTCCAGGAAGAGGACGCCACGGTGCGCCAGGCTGATCTCGCCCGGCCGCGGCCACTGCCCGCCGCCCACCAGGCCCGCGTGCGAGATCGTGTGGTGCGGCGCGCGGAAGGGTCGGTAGCGAATCAGGGGAGCTTCGCCCATTCCGTTCGATTTCAGTAGGTCGGCGACCGAGTAGATGCGCGTCACGTCCAGCGCCTCGCTCAACGTCAAGCGGGGTAAGATCGACGGCAGCGAGCGGGCGAGCAGGGTCTTGCCCGATCCCGGCGGTCCCATCATCAGGCAGTTGTGTCCGCCGGCCGCGGCCACCTCCAGCGCCCGCTTGACGTGTTCCTGCCCCTTGATATCCTGGAAGTCACACGCGTAAGGCGCCGAGCTTGATTCGAAGTCCAGCGCAGTCCGGTACGGCTCGATGGGGTGATAATCGCGCAAATGAGCCGCCAGGCGGGCCAGCGTGTCGACGGGATAGACGTCGATCCCTTGCACGAGCGCGGCCTCCGGCGCGTCGGACTGGGGCACGAAGAGCGCCTTGTAGCCCAGCTCGCGGGCCAGGTGTGCCATCGGGAGTACGCCGTTGACGTGCCTCAGCGCACCGTCGAGCGATAACTCGCCGAGAAACAAGCTCCCGTCCATGTCGGCCGGAACCTGCTCCGCGAGCACGAGCAGGGCCACGGCGATCGGGAGGTCGTAGGCCGGCCCTTCCTTGCGCAGGTCGGCCGGCGCAAGGTTGACCGTCACCTTGCCTCGCGGGTAACCCAGCCCTGAATTGATGATACCCGCGCGCACGCGTTCGGTCGACTCCTTGACCGCCGCATCCGGCAAACCGACCAGGGTGACTGTGGGTAGGGACCGCGGGTTCAGATCGGCTTCCACCTCGACGATGGCGCCGTCGAGGCCGATCAATGCACAACTGTGGACTTTGGCGAGCACGGCAAGATCTCCTGGCAGTAGTGGGAGTGGCGTTGCACCCCGGGCGACATCGGACCTGCGTGCCTCTTGGCTCGCGCACCGCTGCGGCCTCAACGAGGGCCTGGGGTAAGGAAGTGAAAACCAGGAGAAGCGGCGCCTGGTGCAGAAGGGAAGCGCGCCCGGTTTCAATAGGCCCGGCATGAGGCGAGTGCAAGGCCGGTCGGACGACAAGCTCGGTCGGCCCTGACGCAAGAAGCTTGGCTCAATATTACGCCCGATCTTCGATTCGGGCAATTCGGTTTCCTCCGCTCGCAACCCCGCCGGGCTTCTTGCCGTATTACATAAGAAGCGAATCCGATACGCCCGAGACGGAGGCCATCCCATGATCATTGAAGCGCACGGGGTACACAAAACGTACCGCAGCGGCCGGCTTGAGGTGCACGCACTGCGCGGGGTCGACTTCGCGGTCGAACCAGGCGAGATGGTCGCCGTCATGGGGCCGTCGGGCTGTGGCAAGACCACCCTGCTCAACTGCCTCTCCGGCCTCGACGACTTCGAGAAGGGCGAGGTCTGCATTGAGGGCGCGGACCTGCGCGGCATGGATGACCGCCGCCGCACCGATTACCGCAGCCGCCGCATGGGCTTCATCTTCCAGACCTTCAACCTCCTGCCCGTCCTCACTGCCGCGGAGAACGTCGAGCTGCCGCTCCTGGTCGGCGGCGTGCGGCCCGCAGAGGCCCGCCGCCGCGCCATTGCCGCGCTCGAACGGGTCGGCCTGGGCGAACGGACCGAGCACCGGCCGGCCGAGCTGTCGGGCGGCCAGCGCCAGCGTGTCTCCATTGCGCGCGCGCTCGTCAACCAGCCGGCCATCGTCTGGGCCGACGAGCCGACGGGCAACCTCGACAGCAAGACGACCACCGACGTCATGGATCTCATCCGGGAGCTCAACGCCGAGCAGCAGCAGACGTTCGTGATCGTCACCCATGATTCCGACATCGGCGCGCTGTGCGGCCGCATCGTCCGCATGAACGATGGCGAGATCATCGACCAGGGCGTACGCGCCGCGGCCCGCCGGAGCATGCGCAGCAGATCGCGGCCGGAGGACCGCGTCCGGGGGACGGCGTCCGGGAGGACGCAGTGAACGCCCCTCCCGCAGTGCCGCTCAACGTCGGTATCGCCCTCGCCTTATTGATTGCCGTCGTCGCGGTCCTGGCCTTTCTCTTCCTTGCCGGGCTCCGGCAGCCCGTGATGGCGAAGCTCGGCATGCGCAGCATCCCGCGCCGCCCGACCCAATCGATCCTCATCGTCATCGGCCTGACGCTCAGCACCGTCATCATCGTCAGCGCACTGTCCATCGGCGACACCCTCAACTACTCCGTCAAGTGGCATGCGATCAAGTCGTACGGCGCGATCGACGAGATCATCGCGCCACCCCTGCTCGCGACGATCGCGCAGTTGGCGGGAGGCGGCGAGGCGGGCCAGGAGGCGGGCAAGGGGGCCGAGGTTCCGGCGGCCGAGCAGCTGGCGTTTGGCAACGCCGGGTTGGAGAACATGCTGCAGCTGCTCGACCGGGGACTGCCGGGCATCGACGCCTCGGCCTACGAGCGGTTGGCTCAGAAGGTGCAGTCCGAGCCGTTGGCCGACGGCATCGCGCCGTCGATCGTGTTCCCCACCATCATCCGCAATACGACCACCGGCCAGGGCGAGCCGTTCGGCTTCATCATGGCAGTGGATGACGACTACACCCGCAGTTTCGGGCTGCACGGGGTCGACGGCCAGGCGGTGACGATAGAGCGCCTCCGGCCGGGCGTCGGCAACATCTTCGTGCTCGCAGGCCGCGTGTTTGCCTGGGCGGGCCAGACCGGCGGCCAACTGGGCTTCGGCGATCTGAAACCGTCCGAGGTCGCGGCCGCGATCGCGGGCATCGGCGGCCTGCTTGTCCGGATCGGGCGGCACGGGCGAAGGTGGTCAGGCCGCATCCCTGGCCTCCGGCATATCGTCACTTCTCGGCGGCGCTTCCCCGGTCACCGGCACCGCGCCCGTTACGAGCACGACGCCGGTCAGCGGCAGCTTCTCGCTGGCGGGACTCAACCTGAGCACGATGACCGGCGAGCTCGACCGGGTGCTGGGCCAGGCGGGGCTGCAGCTGCGGGAAGGCGAGGTTTACCTGAGCCGGATGGGCGCCGAAAAGCTCTCCGCTCGCCCCGGCGATCGCCTCGAGATCTTCCTCGGCCCCATCGCGCTCCCCTACCGCGTCGTCGGCATCGTGGACGAGGCCGGCCCCCTGGCTGCCCTCTTCCCTGTCGTGATGATGCGGCTCGACGAGGCGCAGCAGCTGCTCTTCATGCAAGGGCGAATCAACAACGTGCTGGTGTCGAACGCCGGCGATGCTGCGGGCGGGCTGCAGCACACCGCGGCCATGTCCCGGCGGCTGCGCGTCCTCGCCCTCGACGACCCGCTGGTCGACCAAATCGCCAACTACCTGCGCACGCCGGAGGTTCGCCCGGTGCTCGACGCCGCGATCACGAAGCGGATCGGGCCGAGCGGGCAGCCCACGCCGGCTGCCGCGGGGACGACTGCGCCCCCGCCCGAGTGGGCCCAGGCGCTCTTCGGCTCGCTGATCCCCGTGGACCGCCTGCCCAGGGCCTCGCCAATCTGCGGGCCGGTCTGGACCAGCCCGGCAGCGACAAGACCCGCGAGGCGTTGGCCGACGCCCAGGTGCGAGACTGGTTGCGCCAACTGCCTGTGCCCGAGCCCGAGCGAAAGACGTTACAAGGGTGGCTCGACGCCGTGAGCCCGATGGAGGTGCTGGAGCCGTTGAACAAGGCCACCATCGTGATGGGCTCGGGCGTGGCCGGCACCCTCTTCTCGACGATCTTCACCATCTTCGGCATCTTCTCCATCCTGGCAGGCGTGCTCCTGATCTTCCTGATCTTCGTCATGCTCGCGGCTGAGCGCCGTTCCGAGCTTGGGGTAGCCCGGGCGATCGGCGTCCATCGGCGCCATATCGTGCAGATCTTCGTCACCGAGGGGATGTTGTACGACGTCGTGGCCGCAGCGCTTGGCTTGGCGCTCGGCCTGCTCGTGTCGTTCGGCATGATCGGCTTCATCGGCGGGCTCTTCAACACGGCCAGTGGGACGGTGACCGGCCGGCCGGCCAACATCTTCGAGTTTCGCTTCAGCGTCGCCACCACCTCGATCGTCATCGGCTACTGCCTGGGCGTGCTCTTCACGTTCCTCGTCGTCTTGATTTCGTCGTGGCGTGTCAGCCGGCTCAACATCGTGACCGCGATCCGCGATCTGCCCGACGAAGCCGAGGAACGCGCCCTGAGCGGGGGACGCAAAGCCTGGCGCTGGGCCACCGGGCCGCTCTGGCTCGCAGCCGCGGTCCTGCTGTACCTTGGGTCCGGCCGGAACGATCGCACGGTTGCGCTGCTGTGCATCACCCTGGCGCTGGTCGGGCTGACTACGCTGTTGGCACGCGTCCTGGAACTGACGAAGCTTCGGAACGAGCGCATCGCCTGGGTGCGCTACTCGCTGCTGGGCCTGGGGCTGGTCCTGATCTGGGCCGTGCCGTGGGCGCAGCTGCTGGGTCTGCCCGACGAGCCTTCGCTGCTGCAGGTTGGCCCAACCTACCTCCTGTCGTTCGTGCTGGCGCCCGCGTTCCTGATCCTGGGGTTGATCGTGCTGCTCATGTTCAACGCGGACGCGATTGCCTGGCTGGCCGTACACCTCTTCGGCGGGATCGGCTGGCTCGCGCCCGTGCTGCGGACCGCGATCGCCTACCCCCTCAGCACCCGCTTCCGCACGGGTGTGGTGATGGTGATGTTCGCGATGGTGGTCTGCACCGTCACCGTCATGGCCGTGGTGATCGAGGCGACCCAGTCCCTCATCGTGCTCGACGAGAAGCAGAGCGCGGGCTTCGAGATCACGGCGACGCCCACCCTGCTGAGCTTCTTCGATCCGATCACGGACCTGAAGAGCCGGATCGCGGCCCAGGTAGCGGCGCATCCGCTGTTTGAGAACATCACCGCCGTGGGCGCCGTGGCCTCGCAGGATGTCGATGCCCGCGCGCCGGGTGCAGACCTGTGGGGCAGCACGCCGCTCGTCGGCGTTGACGCCGGCTACGTGGCCGAGGCGAAGAAGGTCTACCGGCTGCAGGCACGCGCGGCCGGCTATGCCGACGATGCGGCAGTCTGGGCTGCGCTTGCGGGGCAGGGCGACGTGGCGGTCATCAAGCCCGAGTTGCTCACCCGTAAATCGCCCGCGGCGCCCCGGACGACCGGCGCCGGCACAACCGGCGGGCAGTCGGGAAATAGCGAATTCGAACCCCCGCGGCCTTTCGTGCTCGGCGCCGTTCCGATCCAGGGGGGCGCCCTGCCGGACACCTACATCGAGGTGCGGCCTGACTCTGAAGCAGGGGCAACTCGCCGCCTGCAGGTCATCGGTGTGCTCGCCGAGAACACCACCCTTGCGGGCGGAGATGTCCAGGTTCCCATCGCCGCATTGAATCGTATCGCCGGCAAGGAAGTGACGCCGCTGGCCTATTACCTGCGGGTGGCGCCAGGCGCCGACGTGAAGGCCGTCAGCCAGGAGGTCGAGCGCACGTTCCTGGGCAGCGGCCTCGACTCGTCGGTCATGGCGGAGAGCTTCGCAACCGGCCAGGCCGTCACCCGGGGCATCCTGCGGCTGTTCCAGGGCTTCATGGCGCTGGGGCTGCTGGTGGGCATCGCGGCGTTGGGCGTGATCGCGAGCCGCACGGTGGTGGAGCGGCGGCAGCAGGTCGGCGTGCTGCGCGCGCTGGGCTTCCACCCGGGCATGGTCGCGTTCTCGTTCGTCGTGGAGAGCAGCTTCATTGCACTGACCGGCATCGTGATCGGCACGATCGCCGGCCTGCTGCTGGGCGAGAGGATGGTGCGGACGCTGTTCAGCGCGCTCACGCCCCAGACGACGGTGGCAGTGCCGTGGGGCCAGCTGGGCGTGATCCTGCTGCTGGCTTACGGCTTCTCCTTGCTGCTGACGCTGATCCCCGCGCTGCAGGCGTCCAGGATTTATCCCGCGGAGGCCTTGCGCTACGAGTAACACCTGCCGCCGCGGCCGGGAGGTGGCTCGCGCTCGGCAATGCCAAGTGCGCACGAGGATGCAACGGTCGCGGCTGCACGTCGAGCTATGTGTCAGATCTGAGACTCGTGAGACTGCCAATTGTACTTCGATATCGCAATGTTTCTGGCGGCAGAGGATGCGCACTGCCAGTGCATCCAGGAGGTATTCGCATGACCGGTCAAGCTCAACTTCGGGGCGACTCGGTGGAATGGCTGCTTGACTCCGTGACACCGGACGTGCGCTATTTGGCGCTGCGGGACCTCCTCGAGCTCCCGCCCGGCGATCCGGAGCTCGCTGTCGCTCGACGCGCGGCCCATGCCTCGGGACCAATTGCCTCGGTTCTTGAGGCAATGGACGAGCAAGGTTTCTGGGTCGAGCCGGGCCCCGGCTACTACCCCAAATATCGCTCGACCGTGTGGGCGGTCATCCTGCTCGCGGAATTGGGCGCGTCCATGGACGAAGACGAGCGGATCGGCCGCGCCTGCGGCTATCTCCTGGACCACTCGCTGGCCCCCGGCGGCCAGTTCTCCGCGTCGCGCACGCCGGCCGGCACAGCCGATTGCCTGCAAGGCAACCTCTGCTGGGCTCTGCTGGAGCTAGGCTGCGAAGACCCGCGCCTCGAGCTTGCGTTCGACTGGCTGGCGCGCAGCGTAACCGGCGAAGGCATCGCGCCGGTGGAAGTGCGCGACGCGCCCGTGCGTTACTACGCGGGGAAGTGCGGACCGGACTTCGCCTGCGGCTCGAACAACAAGCTCCCCTGCGCCTGGGGTGCCGTAAAAGTAATGCTGGCCTTGGGCCGGTGGCCGCGTGACCGCCGCACCCCAGCCATAGAGCGGGCGATCGAGCGCGGTGCAGCATTTCTCCTCGGCACGGATCCCGCCCTGGCAGAGTATCCAAATGGCTGGGCGGAGAAGCCGAGCGGCAACTGGTGGAAGTTCGGCTTCCCCGTCTTCTATGTCACCGACCTGCTGCAGAACGTCGAGGCGCTGGTCGCCTTAGGGTATGGGGCCGATCCCCGCCTGGCCCATGCGCTCGACCTCATCAGGGACAAGCAGGATGCGGCGGGCCGGTGGCCGCTCGAGTACGACTACACGGGCAAAACCTGGGTCGACTTCGGGAACAAGAAACAGCCGAATCCCTGGGTCACCTTGCGAGCTTTGCGGGTCCTGAACCGGGTCTAGCCCACTGCAGGCGCCCGGCGGGGCGCCGCCCAATGATGCACGTCCATTCGTCCTGCTGCTCCTGCGCCAGCAGCTCCAGGTGCGCGGCAAACAGTGCGCCGCGCAGCTCCGGCGTCTGGCGCCGCAAGAACCCCGACAGCACGAGCCATCCCCCCGGCTCGAGCAATCCCGCCAACCCCTGCTCCAACAGCTCGACGAGGACATGGGCCAGGATGTTGGCAATCACCCACCCGAATGGCTTCTCGTTGCGGGCGATCAGGTCCGCGAGGGTCGCCATCTCGATTTGAACCCGGTCCGACACGCCGTTGTGCAGCACGTTCGCCCGGGCAACCTCGACCGCGGCCGGATCGATATCCGTCCCGACCACCTCCCGCGCGCCGAGCTGAGCAGCCGCGATCGCAAGGATGCCCGTCCCCGTCCCCACGTCCAGCACCCGCGCACCGGCGGGCAGCCGCCGGTCGAGCACGCGCAGGCACAGCTGCGTGGTCGGATGCGCGCCGCTGCCGAACGTGGGGCCTGCCGCCAGCCAAACGGGCAGCCTTTCGCCTTCCTCCGGCGCGGGTGTCCCCGTCGGCCCGACCCACAGCCGCCGTCCGATGGTCAGCGGCCGGATCTCCGCCTCGCTGAAACTTGCCAGGCTCCGGTAGTCCGCGTTTGTCATCCCCTCGCGCTCCTCGTATTGGCTCCGCCCGACCGTCGCTCCCCGTGCAACGATTCTCGCGCCATTAGTGTATACTTGATCCATTATCGCACAGCCCGACACTTCGACAGATGCTTGGGCATCACGGTCGCTATCGAGTAAATCCATGAATCAGGCGAATCCCGGTATGGAGTCCATCCGCGAGCTATACCGCATCGGTCACGGTCCGTCCAGCAGCCACACGATGGCCCCGCGGCGGGCGGCCGAGCAGTTCCGTCGCGCTACCCGAACGCGGAGCGCTACGAGGTGACGCTCTACGGCAGCCTGGCCGCCACCGGCCGCGGCCACCTCACCGACGTCGCGATCGGCGAGGCCCTCGCCCCCGCGCCCGCGGCGTTTACCTGGTTGCCCGAGCGTCGAGCTGCCCCGCCACCCGAACGGCATGCAATTCGAGGCCGTCTTCCCCGGCGGCGCGGGTCCGAGCCCTGGCAGGTCTTCAGCGTGGGCGGCGGTGCGCTGGCCGAAGAAGGCGACGCGGCGCCGCCCGCCGTCTACGACCTCGACAACCTGGCCGCCATCCTGGCTCGCTGCCGGGAGACCGGCCAGTCCCTGTGGGAGTATGTCGAAGAGCGCGAGGGCAAAGACATCTGGACGTTCCTGGCCCGGATCGCTGAGGCGATGGGCGCCGCAGTCGAACGCGGCCTCGTGCGGGAGGGCGTGCTTCCGGGCGGCCTCGGCGTCGCCCGCCGTGCCTGGGTCATCCACCGCAAGATGACGATCGCGGGCAGCGCGCCCAACCGCTTTGAGCTCCTGTACGCCTACGCCCTGGCCGTCGCCGAGGAAAACGCCTCGGGCGGCGTCGTGGTCACCGCGCCGACCTGCGGTTCCAGCGGCGTCTTGCCCGCCGTGCTCCGCTACGTCCAGGAGATCACCGGCTGCTCCGACGATGCCGTCCTCCGCGCGCTTGCGACCGCCGGCCTGATCGGCAACCTGGTGAAGCACAACGCCTCCATTTCCGGCGCCGAGGTCGGCTGCCAGGGCGAGGTCGGTGTCGCATGTTCCATGGCCGCGGCCGCCGCCGCACAGCTCTTCGGCGGCACGGTGCGGCAGATCGAGTATGCCGCGGAGATGGGCCTCGAGCACAACCTGGGGCTGACCTGCGACCCGGTCGCCGGCATCGTGCAGATCCCCTGCATCGAGCGCAACGCGTTCGCCGCCTCCAAGGCCTTCAACTGCGCCGATTATGCGCTGCTGTCGGATGGCACGCACCGCGTCCCCTTTGACGACGTCGTGGCCGTGCTCTGGGAAACCGGCAACAACCTGCCCTCTCTGTACCGGGAAACTTCGTCCGGCGGGCTGGCCGAGGCTTACCGGAGAAGAAACGCCCGCAAGTAGGCCCGGCCGAACGTGCTCGTCGCGGCCTTCTGCAGGTCGCGAAACCGCTCGCCCGGGCCCACTGCCGGCCCTATTCGGCCTGTCCCAACGTGACGGTTACGTCCCGGCGCTTGTTGTCGCGGAGGACCGTCAGCTTGATTTTGTCTCCCGGCTTGTGGCTGCTGATTGCTTGGGCCAGCGCCGACTCCTCGCGGATGTCTTTGCCATCGACCTGGACGATCACATCGCCTTGCTGCAAGCCGGCATCGGCCGCCCCCGAGCCCGGAACGACGTCCATCACCACTGCCCCGTAGGGCTGGTCCACCCCGATCTGCGCGGCGATAGCCGGGTTGAGCGGCGCGTATTGGATGCCGATGCTCGGATGCACCGCGTGGCCGTTAGCGACCAGTTCGTCGGCCAGCGGCTTAGCCGTCGACATCGAGATCGCGAACCCGATCCCCTGCGCCTGCACGCCCGGTTCGGCCTGCCCCGCCACCAGCGTATTGATGCCGATGACGCGCCCGTTCAGGTCGACCAACGCCCCGCCCGAGTTGCCCGGGTTGATCGGGGCGCTCGTTTGGATGACGTCGAAGAGGAAGGGCCCGGGGCCTGCTTGATCCCCCGGCTCCTGCACGGTCCGCCCCAGCGCGGCCGACGACGCCCGCCGTTACTGTCGGACCGCCCGGTAAGCCCAGCGCATTCCCGATCGCGACAACCCAGTCGCCAACCTGCAGTTGGTGCGAGTCCCCCAGCTCCGCCACGGGCAAGTTGTCGCCCGAGATTCGGATGACCGCAAGGTCGGTTCGTGGGTCCGTGCCAAGGAGCTTCGCGTGGAAAGTCCGCCCATCGGGCAGCGACACCGTCAGTTGCTGGGCACCTGCGACAACATGGTTGTTCGTCAGGATATGCCCCTGGTTATCGTAGATCACCCCCGAACCGACGCCAGCCGGTATGGTCGCCTGACCGAACTGGCTCACCTGCACCTGCTCGTTCGTGATTTGAACCACCGTGGGCCTGACCTTCTGGGTCACTTCGCGCACCGCCGAGGCAAAACTGCCGATTCCAGCCTGCGCGCCCGCGTTGGAGCTCGCGGCTCCGCCCGCCTGTTGGCCGTTTGCCGCGGGCGCGGCGGCCGGCGCCGTCGCGGCAGAGGCGGCCTGGCCGTTGTTCGCTGCGCTGTTACTGGCAGTCGTGCCGTTGCTCGCGGCCTGACCCGCGCCATTCGTCTGGCTGTTGTTGGCCGCCTGATCGGCCTGCCCGCTGCTCGACGATTGGCCCGGCGTCGCCGCCTGGCTCTGGCTCGGCGCCTGGTTTGCGCCGCATCAGCCCGGTTCCGCGCTGCTCGATCCCCCGCATACGCTAACTGAGCAGCGCCATGACGATGAGGATCACGGCAGCCCACGCCCGGCCGCACATCCTGATATCCCGTTTCGCCATACTTCCTCCCCGCTGGCTGACCTTTTCTCACCAACGAGCTACACTACACCCCGGAAGCGCGGAAGTCTTTATCGTCGCATCACGACGACCTTAAGGCAGGCTTATGGCCTTGTTCTCCCGACCGGCCCGAACGGATCATTTCGAAAATGGTTTGACACCACTCGCGTCGCGCGGGTATAATCCTTCTTACCCCTTCAAGGGGCGTCCCGGAAGGGTCTTGATTGCCCATGAGTGTTATCGACGAGATCAAGGACCGCCTCGACATCGTCGATGTCGTGTCCTCGTACGTGCAGCTTAAGAAGGCGGGCCGGACGTTCAAAGGCCTGTGCCCGTTTCATAGCGAGAAGACGCCTTCCTTTGTCGTGTTCCCCGACAGCCAGAACTGGCACTGTTTTGGCGCGTGCGGAACCGGGGGCGACATCTTCTCGTTCGTGATGAGGCGCGAAAACCTCGATTTTGGCGACGCGCTGCGCTGCTGGCGGGCAAAAGCCGGCGTCGAGCTAAGCCGCAGGGCGAATCCGGCGCAGCCGAAGATGGGCGAATCGAGCGCTTGCGGGCCATCCAGTCGGATGCGGCCGTCGATTTCCACCACCAGCTTGTCAGGTCGCCCGAGGCCGCCATCGCGGGGACTACCTGGCGAGCCGGGGCTTGCCCGGGAGACCTGGGAAACCTGGCAGCTTGGTTATTCGTTAGATAGTTGGGATGCCCTAAAGATCCGCTTGCAAGGCAAGGGCTACCAGCCGGAGGAAGTCGAGGAAGCCGGGCTGACGATCCGAAAGGAGGAAACCGGGAGCTATTTCGACCGGTTCCGCGGCCGCCTGATGATTCCCATTCGCGATGGGCAGGGGCGAACGATCGCTTTTGGGGCGCGGATTTGCGCGACGATCCGGCCCATCCCAGTCCCAAGTACATGAACTCGCCGCAGACGCCGCTCTTTGACAAGGGAAACGTGCTCTTTGGGCTGGACATGGCGCGCAAGGCCATCCGGGATGCCAACCTGGCCGTCATCGTCGAAGGGTACATGGACGTCCTCATGTCGCACCAGGTCGGCGTGGCGAACGTCGTTGCAAGGCATGGGCACCGCGGCCGCACCCAAGGCGCAAATGCGCCAGCTCAAGCGGTACACCGGGAACATCACCCTGGCGCTCGATCCCGATGTCGCTGGCGAGCATGCCGCGGCGGCTCGGGATTGGAGGTGGCTCGCCAGTCGTTTGGACCGGGATTGGAGCCCGTGTTCAGCCCGACCGGGTTGGTGCGTCACGAAGTCCGCCTCACAGCCAGCTACGGATATCGTGGCCCTGCCCGACGGACTCGACCCGGACGAGCTGGCCTACCGTGACGTCGAGCAGTGGCGAGCCGTCATCGCGGAGTGCGAGGCCCATCGTAGACTACGACCTGGCCCTCGTGACGCGTGAAGAGGATCTGTCGAGCGGGCAGGGCAAGGCGCGTGGTATTGCCCGGTTGGCCCCGTTGATCGCGGAGATCGCTAATCCAATCGAGCGCACGCACTACGTTCAGGCGCTGGCCCGAGCGGTCCAAATGGACGAGCGGCTGGTTGCCGAGCAGGTGCAGCGCGGCGGCCTGCTCGAAGAGCGGCAGGGGCTGGCTGCGGACGAGGCGGACGTCAGGCGGCGGGTGCCTGCTGCCGGCGCGCCGAAACGGGTTGAGCTGCCGCGGCAGCTTCGGCCCGGAGGAGTACATCCTGGGCTGGCTGCTTCTGCGGCCCGAGCTGCTGGGCCAGCTCGACGAGGAGATGATCAGCCAGCAGGCTCCTCCGCTGAGTCCCGAGGACCTGAGCAGCGCTGAAAACCAGGCGCTGCT
>CAWDBO010000041.1:0-16584 GCA_963800615.1 uncultured Chloroflexia bacterium | reverse complement strand
ACATCGGTAACACCAACATCAAGCTCGGCCTGTTCGAGGGCGAGGAACTGCGCCAGCGCTGGCGGATCGCCACCGAGCGCACCCGGCTGGCCGACGAATATGCCATGCTCCTGCTGGACCTGTTCCGGTCGGAGGACGTCGAGCGGAGCCAGGTCACAGGCTGCGCTATCTCCTCCGTCGTGCCCGCGCGCACCGAGGCATTCGGCGAGCTGGCCGAGCGGCGCCTGGGGGTAAAACCGCTGATCGCCGGGTCCGACGTGCGCACCGGCATGCGGGTCAACACCGACTATCCGTCTGAAGTAGGCGCCGACCTGATCACCTGCGCCCTTGCCGCCCGCCACCTCTACGGCGCGCCGTCCATCATCGTTGGGTTCGGCACGGCCACCACGGTCTCCGCAGTCTCGGCCGCCGGCGACTTCGAGGGGGTTGCCATTGCGCCAGGTGTGGTGACCGGCGCGGAGGCGCTGTTCCGTTTTGCCGCCGCCCTGCCGCAGGTGGCGCTCCAGCGCCCCCCGGCCGCGATCGGCAAGAACACCATCCATTCCATGCAGTCGGGCCTCATCCTCGGCTTTGGCGCGCTCGTGGAGGGGCTGGTGAAGCGCATGCGTGAGGAGTTGGGCGGGGCCGCGGACGTCGTCGCAACGGGCGGCCTCGCCCCGCTGATCGCCCCCGAGACGCACGTCGTCGACGTGGTCGAGCCGGACCTGGCGCTGATCGGTCTGAGGCTGATTTACGAGCTAAACGAGAAGTAACACGAGCGGGGGGAGGGCCAAGTACGCCGGCTGCACCCGCTCCCCTTGGAATAGTCTCTGCATCATTCATGCCGCCGCGGCCGGTACTGGATCGCTTCGGCCAGGTGCGCCGGCTGATGCGGTCGCTGCCGGCGAGGTCGGCGATCGTACGCGCCAGCTTGAGGATGCGGTGATAGGCCCGCGCGCTCAGGTTCATCTGGCGCATCGCCGCGGCCAGCAACTGGCGGCCGGTCTCGTCCACCTGGCAATACTCGCGCACCTCCGTCGGCCCCATGTCCGCGTTGCACGTCATGGCAGTTAGCGGCCTCGTGCCGGAACCCGTGCCGTTCTTTCCTGCCCGCTTCCTTCGTCCTGGCAAATCGAGCCGTCTGCCTCGCCCGCGCCGCTCCACCCGCACCCGTATCGCCGCCGAGGATTCGCCCCGGCGCTCGTCCGAGAGCTTCTGGAACGGCACCCGCGGCACCTCGACGTGGATGTCGATCCGGTCGAGCAGCGGACCGGAGAGGCGTTTCTGATACTTGCTGACCAGCTTGGGCTGCAGGTGCAGGCCCGCTCCGAGTCCCCAAAGTAGCCACATGGGCAGGGATTCTGAGCCCCGACCAGCATGAAGCTCGCCGGAAACGTCAGGCTGCCCTGCGCCCTGCTGATCGTAACAATCTTGTCCTCGAGCGGCTGGCGGAGCACTTCGAGTGTGTGCTGGCCAAACTCGGGCATCTCGTCGAGGAACAACACCCCGCGATGCGCCAGGCTGATCTCGCCCGGTCGCGGCCACTGCCCGCCGCCCACCAGGCCCGCATGCGAGATCGTGTGGTGCGGCGCGCGGAAGGGTCGGTAGCGAATCAGGGGAGCTTCGCCCATTCCGTTCGATTTCAGTAGGTCGGCGACCGAGTAGATGCGCGTCACGTCCAGTGCCTCGCTCAACGTCAAGCGGGGCAAGATCGACGGCAGCGACCGGGCGAGGAGCGTCTTGCCGGCGCCAGGCGGGCCGCTGAGTAGCACGTTATGTCCACCAGCCGCCGCGACCTCCAGCGCCCGCTTGACGTGCTCCTGGCCCTTGATATCCTGAAAGTCACACGCGTAAGGCGCCGAGCTTGACTCGAAGTCCAGCGCAGTCCGGTACGGCTCGATGGGGTGATAATCGCGCAAATGAGCCGCCAGGCGGGCCAGCGTGTCGACGGGATAGACGTCGATCCCTTGCACGAGCGCGGCCTCCGGCGCATCGGGCTGGGGCACGAAGAGCGCCTTGTAGCCCAGCTCGCGGGCCAGGTGTGCCATGGGGAGTACGCCGTTGACGTGCCTCAGCGCGCCGTCGAGCGATAACTCGCCGAGAAACAAGCTCCCGTCCATGTCGGCCGGAACCTGCTCCGCGAGCACGAGCAGGGCCACGGCGATCGGAAGGTCATACGCCGGCCCTTCCTTGCGCAGGTCGGCAGGCGCAAGGTTGACCGTCACCTTGCCTCGCGGGTAACCCAGCCCCGAATTGATAATGCCCGCGCGCACGCGTTCGGTCGATTCCTTGACCGCCGCATCGGGCAAACCGACCAACGTGACTGCGGGTAGGGACCGCGGGTTCAGATCGGCTTCCACCTCGACGATGGCGCCGTCAAGGCCGATCAATGCACAACTGTGGACTTTGGCGAGCACGGCAAGATCTCCTGGCAGTAGTGGGAGTGGCGGTGCACTCCGAGCGACATCAGACCTGCGTGCCTCTTGGCTCGCGCACCGGTGCGGCCTCGACGAGGGCCAGGGTAAGGAAGAGAAAACCAGGGGGAGCGGCGCCTGGTGCAGAAGGGAAGCGCGCCCGGTTTCAATAGGCCCGGCATGAGGCGAGTGCAAGGCCGGTCGGACGACAAGCTCGGTCGGCCCTGACGCAAGAAGCTTGGCTCAATATTACGCCCGATCTTCGATTCGGGCAATTCGGTTTCCTCCGCTCGCAACCCCGCCGGGCTTCTTGCCGTATTACATAAGAAGCGAATCCGATACGCCCGAGACGGAGGCCATCCCATGATCATTGAAGCGCACGGGGTACACAAAACGTACCGCAGCGGCCGGCTTGAGGTGCACGCACTGCGCGGGGTCGACTTCGCGGTCGAACCAGGCGAGATGGTCGCCGTCATGGGGCCGTCGGGCTGTGGCAAGACCACCCTGCTCAACTGCCTCTCCGGCCTCGACGACTTTGAGAAGGGCGAGGTCTGCATTGAGGGCGCGGACCTGCGCGGCATGGATGACCGCCGCCGCACCGATTACCGCAGCCGCCGCATGGGCTTCATCTTCCAGACCTTCAACCTCCTGCCCGTCCTCACTGCTGCGGAGAACGTTGAGCTGCCGCTCCTGGTGGGCGGCGTGCGGCCCGCAGAGGCCCGCCGCCGCGCTATTGCCGCGCTCGAACGGGTCGGCCTGGGCGAACGGACCGAGCACCGGCCGGCCGAGCTGTCGGGCGGCCAGCGCCAGCGTGTCTCCATTGCGCGCGCGCTCGTCAACCAGCCGGCCATCGTCTGGGCCGACGAGCCGACGGGCAACCTCGATAGCAAGACGACCACCGACGTCATGGATCTCATCCGGGAACTCAACGCCGAGCAGCAGCAGACGTTCGTGATCGTCACCCATGATTCCGACATCGGCGCGCTGTGCGGCCGCATCGTCCGCATGAACGACGGCGAGATCATCGACCAGGGCGTGCGCGCCGCGCCCGCCGGAGCATGGCAGCAGATCGCGGCCGAGGGGGTCGCGTCCGGGAGGACGCTATGAACGCCCCTCCCGCAGTGCCGCTCAACGTCGGTATCGCCCTCGCCTTATTGATTGCCGTCGTCGCCGTCCTGGCCTTTCTCTTCCTTGCCGGGCTCCGGCAGCCGGTCATGGCAAAGCTCGGCATGCGCAGCATCCCGCGCCGCCCGACCCAATCGATCCTCATCGTCATCGGCCTGACGCTCAGCACCGTCATCATCGTCAGCGCACTGGCGATCGGCGACACCCTCAACTACTCCGTCAAGTGGCACGCGATCAAATCATACGGCGCGATCGACGAGATCATCGCGCCACCCCTGCTCGCGACGATCACGCAGCTGGCGGGAGGCGGCGAGGCGGGCCAGGAGGCGGGCATGGGGGCCGAGGTTCCGGGTGCCGAGCAGCTGGCGTTTGGCAACGCCGGGTTGGAGAACATGTTGCAGTTGCTCGACCGGGGACTGCCGGGCATCGACGCCTCGGCCTACGAGCGGTTGGCTCAGAAGGTGCAGTCCGAGCCGTTGGCCGACGGCATCGCGCCGTCGATCGTATTCCCTACCATCATCCGCAATACAACCACCGGCCAGGGCGAGCCCTTCGGCTTCATCATGGCGGTGGATGACGACTACACCCGCAGTTTCGGACTGCACGGGGTCGACGGCCAGGCGGTGACGATAGAGCGCCTCCGGCCGGGCGTCGGCAACATCTTCGTGCTCGCAGGCCGCGTGTTCGCCTGGGCGGGCCAGACCGGCGGCCAGTTGGGCTTAGGCAACCTGAAGCCCTCCGAGGTCGCGGCCGCGATCGCGGGCATCGGCGGCCTGCTTGCTGGATCGGGCGGCACGGGCGAAGGTGGTCAGGCCGCATCCCTGGCCTCCGGCATATCGTCACTTCTCGGCGGCGCTTCCCCGGTCACCGGCACCGCGCCCGTTACGAGCACGACGCCGGTAAGCGGCAGCTTCTCTCTGGCGGACCTGAATCTAAGCACGATGACCGGCGATCTCGACCGGGTGCTGGGCCAGGCAGGGCTGCAGCTTCGGGAAGGCGAGGTTTACCTGAGCCGGATGGGCGCCGAGAAGCTGTCCGCTCGCCCCGGCGACCGTCTCGAGATCTTCCTTGGCCCCATTGCGCTCCCCTACCGCGTCGTCGGCATCGTGGACGAGGCCGGCCCCCTGGCTGCCCTCTTCCCCGTCGTGATGATGAGGCTCGACGAGGCGCAGCAGCTGCTCTTCATGCAGGGCCGCATCAACAACGTGCTGGTGTCGAACGCCGGCGATGCGGCCGGCGGGCTGCAGCACACCGCGGCCATGACCCGGCGGCTGCGCGTCCTCGCCCTCGACGACCCGCTGGTCGACCAAATCGTCAACTACCTGCGCACCCCGGAGGTTCGCCCGGTGCTCGACGCTGCGATCACGAAGCGGATCGGGCCGAGCGGGCAGCCCACGGCGGCTGCCGCGGGGACGGCTGCGCCCCCGCCCGAGTGGGCCCAGGCGCTCTTCGGCTCCCTGATCCCCGTGGACCGCCTGCCTCAGGGCCTCGCCAATCTCCGGGCCGGTCTGGACCAGCCCGGCAGCGACAAGACCCGCGAGGCGTTGGCTGACGCCCAGGTGCGAGACTGGTTGCGCCAACTGCCTGTGCCCGAGCCCGAGCGAAAGACGTTACAAGGGTGGCTCGACGCCGTGAGCCCGATGGAGGTTCTGGAGCCGTTGAACAAGGCCACCATCGTGATGGGCTCGGGCGTGGCCGGCACGCTCTTCTCGACGATCTTCACCATCTTCGGTATCTTCTCCATCCTGGCAGGCGTGCTCCTGATCTTCCTGATCTTCGTCATGCTCGCGGCTGAGCGCCGTTCCGAGCTTGGGGTAGCCCGTGCGATCGGCGTCCATCGGCGCCATATCGTGCAGATCTTCGTCACCGAAGGGATGCTGTACGACGTCGTGGCTGCAGCTCTTGGCTTGGCGCTCGGCCTGCTCGTGTCGTTCGGCATGATCGGCTTCATCGGCGGGCTCTTCAACACGGCCAGTGGGACGGTGACCGGCCGGCCGGCCAACATCTTCGAGTTTCGCTTCAGCGTCGCCACCACCTCGATCGTCATCGGCTACTGCCTGGGCGTGCTCTTCACGTTCCTCGTCGTCTTGATTTCGTCGTGGCGCGTCAGCCGGCTCAACATCGTGACCGCGATCCGCGATCTGCCCGACGAAGCCGAGGAACGCGCCCTGAGCGGCGGGCGGAAAGCCTGGCGCTGGGCCACCGGGCCGCTCTGGCTGGCAGCCGCGGTCCTGTTGTACCTTGGGTCCGGCCGGAACGATCGCACGGTTGCGCTGCTGTGCACCACCCTGGCGCTGGTCGGGCTGACCACGCTGTTGGCGCGCATCCTGGAACTGACGAAGCTTCGGAACGAGCGCATCGCCTGGGTGCGCTACTCGCTGCTGGGTCTGGGGCTGGTCCTGATCTGGGCCGTGCCGTGGGCGCAGCTGCTGGGGCTGCCAGACGAGCCCTCGCTGTTGCAGGTTGGCCCCACCTACCTCATGTCGTTCGTGCTGGCGCCCGCGTTCCTGATCCTGGGGTTGATCGTGCTGCTCATGTTCAATGCGGACGCGATCGCCTGGCTGGCCGTACACCTCTTCGGCGGGATCGGTTGGCTCGCGCCTGTGCTGCGGACAGCGATCGCCTACCCCCTCAGCACTCGCTTCCGCACGGGCGTCGTGATGGTGATGTTTGCCATGGTGGTCTGCACTGTGACCGTCATGGCAGTGGTGATCGAGGCGACCCAGTCCCTCATCGTGCTCGACGAGAAGCAGAGCGCGGGCTTCGAGATCACGACGACGCCCACCCTGCTGAGCTTCTTTGATCCGATCACGGACCTGAAGAGCCGGATCGCAGCCCAGGTAGCGGCACATCCGCTGTTTGAGAACATCACTGCAGTGGGCGCCGTGGCCTCGCAGGATGTCGATGCCCGCGCGCCGGGTGCAGACCTGTGGGGCAGCACGCCGCTCGTCGGCGTTGACGCCGGCTACGTGGCCGAGGCGAAGAAGGTCTACCGGCTGCAGGCACGCGCGGCCGGCTATCCCGACGATGCGGCAGTCTGGGCTGCGCTCGCGGGGCAGGGCGACGTGGCGGTCATCAAGCCCGAGTTGCTCACCCGTAAATCGACCGCGGCGCCCCCGACGACCGGCGCCGGCACAACCGGCAGGCAGTCGGGAAATAGCGAATTCGAACCCCCGCGGCCTTTCGTGCTCGGCGTCGTTCCGATCCAGGGGGGTGCCCTGCCGGACACCTACATCGAGGTGCGGCCTGACTCTGAAGCCGGGGCAACTCGCCGCTTGCAGATCATCGGTGTGCTCGCCGAGAATACCACCCTTGCGGGCGGAGATGTCCAGGTTCCCATCGCCGCATTGAATCGTATCGCCGGCAAGGAAGTGACGCCGCTGGCCTATTACCTGCGGGTGGCGCCAGGCGCCGACGTGAAGGCCGTCAGCCAGGAGGTCGAGCGCACGTTCCTGGGCAGCGGCCTCGACTCGTCGGTCATGGCGGAGAGCTTCGCAACCGGCCAGGCGGTCACCCGGGGCATCCTGCGGCTGTTCCAGGGCTTCATGGCGCTGGGGCTGCTGGTGGGCATCGCGGCGTTGGGCGTGATCGCCAGCCGCACGGTAGTGGAGCGGCGGCAGCAGGTCGGCGTGCTGCGCGCCCTCGGCTTTCACCCGGGCATGGTCGCGTTCTCGTTCGTCGTAGAGAGCAGCTTTATCGCACTGACCGGCATCGTGATCGGCACGATTGCCGGCCTGCTGTTGGGCGAGAGGATGGTGCGGACGCTGTTCAGCGCGCTCACGCCCCAGACGACGGTGGCGGTGCCGTGGGGCCAGTTGGGCGTGATCCTGCTGCTGGCTTACGGCTTCTCCTTGCTGCTCACGTTGATCCCCGCGCTGCAGGCGTCGAGGATTTACCCCGCGGAGGCGCTGCGATACGAGTAGCACCTGCCGCGGGCGAAAGGTAGCTCACGCTCGGGAATTCCAATGCACACGAGGATGCAGAGGTCGCGACTGCACGCCGACTATTGTCAGCTGAGACTCGTGAGACTGCCAATCTCACTTCGATCTCGCAACGTTCCTGCCAGCGGCAGACGTGCGCACGCCACTGCATCCTGGAGGTGTTCGCATGACCGGTCAAGCTCAACTTCGGGCGACTCAGTGGCATGGCTGCTGGAAATCCGCAACACCCGGCGTGCGCTATTTGGCCCTGCGGGACCTGCTCGCGCTTCCGCCCGGCGATCCGGAGCTCGCTGACGCCCGCCGCGCCGCGCACGCCTCCGGACCAATCGCCGCCATCCTTGATGCCATGGACGAGCAAGGTTTCTGGATCGAACCGGGCCCCGGCTACTACCCCAAATATCGCTCGACCGTCTGGGCGGTCATCTTGCTCGCGCAATTGGGCGCATCCATGGACGAAGACGAGCGGATCCGCCGCGCTTGCGCCTATCTCCTGGACCACGCGTTGGCCGAGGGCGGCCAGTTCTCCGCGTCACGCACCCCGGCAGGCACAGCCGACTGCCTGCAAGGCAACCTCTGTTGGGCCTTGCCGGAGCTAGGCTGCGAAGACCCGCGCCTCGAGCTTGCATTCGACTGGCTGGCGCGCAGCGTGACCGGAGAAGACATCGCGCCGGTGGAAGAGCGCGACGCGCCCGTGCGTTACTACTCGGGGAAGTGCGGACCGGACTTCGCCTGCGGCTCCAACAACAAGCTCCCCTGCGCCTGGGGCGCGGTAAAAGTGATGCTGGCCCTGGGCAGGTGGCCCCGTGATCGCCGGACCCCCGCCATCGAGCGGGCGATCGAGCGCGGCGCGGCTTTTCTCCTCGGTACGGATCCCGCCCTGGCAGAATATCCGAATGGCTGGGCGGAGAAGCCGAGCGGCAACTGGTGGAAGTTCGGGTTCCCCGTCTTCTATGTCACCGACCTGCTGCAGAATCGTCGAGGCGCTGGTCGCATTGGGGTATGGGCGCGATCCCCGCCTGGCCCATGCGCTCGACCTCATCAGGGACAAGCAGGATGCGGCGGGCCGGTGGCCGCTCGAGTACGACTACACGGGCAAAACCTGGGTCGACTTCGGGAACAAGAAACAGCCGAGCCCCTGGGTCACCTTGCGAGCGTTGCGGGTCCTGAACCGGGTCTAGCCCACTGCCCGGCGATCGCCGGGCCGCCGCCCGATGATGCACGTCCATTCGTCCTGCTGCTCCTGCGCCAGCAGTTCCAGGTTCGCGGCGGACAGTGCGCCGCGCAGCTCCGGCGTCTGCCGCCGCAAGAACCCCGACAGGACGAGCCATCCCCCCGGCTCGAGCAGCTCCCCCATCCCTTGCTCCAACAGCTCGACGAGGACGTGCGCCAGGATGTTGGCGATCACCCATCCGAACGGCTTCTCCTTCCGGGCGATCAGGTCCGCAAGGGCCGCCGCCTCGATTCGGACCCGGTCCGACACGCCGTTGTGCAGCACGTTCGCCCGCGCCACCTCGAGCGCGGCCGGATCGATATCCGTTCCGACGATCTCCCGCGCGCCAAGCCGTGCGGCCGCGATCGCAAGGATGCCCGTCCCCGTCCCCACGTCCAGCACCCGCGCGCCGGCCGGCAGCCGCCAGTCGAGAACGCGCAGGCACAGCTGCGTGGTCGGATGCGCTCCGCTGCCGAACGCGGGCCCTGCCGCCAGCCAAACGGGCAACCTTTCGCCTTCCTCAGGCGCGCGCTGCACCGACCGGCCCGACCCACAGCCGATGTCCGATGGTCAGCGGCCGGATCTCCGCCTCGCTGAAACTCGCCAGGCTCCGGTAGTCCGCGTTTGTCATCCCTTCGCGCTCCTCGTGTGAGCATTCTCGCGTCATCAGTGTATACTTGATCCATTATCGCACAGCGCGACATTTCGACAGATGCCTCGGCATCACCGTCGCCATCGAGTAAATCCATGAATCAGACGAATCCCGGTATGGAGTCCATCCGCGAGCTATACCGCATCGGTCACGGTCCGTCCAGCAGCCATACGATGGCCCCTCGGCGGGCGGCCGAGCAGTTCCGTCTACGCTACCCGAACGCGGAGCGCTACGAGGTGACGCTCTACGGCAGCCTGGCTGCCACCGGCCGCGGCCACCTCACGGACGTCGCGATCCGCGAGGCCCTCGCCCCCGCGCCCACGGAGTTTGCCTGGCTGCCCGAGGTCGAGCTGCCCCGCCACCCGAACGGCATGCAGTTCCAGGCCGTCTTGCCCGGCGGCGCGCGGTCTGGGCCTTGGCAGGTCTTCAGTGTCGGCGGCGGAGCGCTGGCCGAAGAAGCCGACGCCGCGCCGCCTGCCGTCTACGACCTCGACAACCTGGCCGCCATCCTGGCCCGCTGCCGGGAAAGCGGCCAGTCCCTGTGGGAGTATGTCGAAGAGCGCGAGGGCAAAGACATCTGGGCGTTCCTGGCCCGGATCGCTGAGGCGATGGGCGCCGCAGTCGAACGCGGCCTCCTGCGGGAGGGCGTGCTGCCGGGCGGCCTGGGCGTGGCCCGTCGTGCCTGGGTCATCCACCGCAAGATGACGATTGCGGGCAGCGCGCCCAACCGGTTTGAGCTGCTGTACGCCTATGCCCTGGCCGTCGCCGAGGAAAACGCCTCGGGTGGCGTCGTGGTCACCGCACCAACCTGCGGGTCCAGCGGCGTCTTGCCCGCCGTGCTCCGCTACGTCCAGGAGATCACCGGCTGCTCCGACGATGCGGTCCTCCGCGCGCTTGCGACCGCCGGCCTGATCGGCAACCTGGTCAAGCACAACGCCTCCATTTCCGGGGCCGAGGTCGGCTGCCAAGGAGAGGTCGGTGTCGCATGTTCGATGGCCGCGGCCGCGGCCGCACAGCTTTTCGGCGGCACCGTGCGGCAGATCGAGTATGCCGCGGAGATGGGCCTCGAGCACAACCTGGGGCTGACCTGCGATCCCGTTGCCGGCATCGTGCAGATCCCCTGCATCGAGCGCAACGCGTTCGCCGCTTCCAAGGCCTTCAACTGCGCGGATTATGCGCTCTTGTCGGATGGCACGCACCGCGTCCCCTTTGACGACGTCGTTGCCGTGCTCTGGGAAACCGGCAACAACCTGCCATCCTTATACCGGGAAACGTCGTCCGGCGGGCTGGCCGAGGCTTACCGGAGGAGGAACGCTCGGAAATAGGCCCGGCCGAACTGGTTCTTGCGACCTTCTGCAGGTCGCGCGAACCAGCTCGATCGGGCCCGCTGCTGGGCTCTACTCGGCCTGTCCCAGCGTGACGGTCACATCCCGGCGCTTGTTGTCGCGCAGGATCGTCACCTTGATTTTGTCTCCCGGCTTGTGGCTGCTGATTGCCTGGGCCAGCGCCGACTCCTCGCGCATGTCCTTGCCATCGACCTGGACGATGACGTCGCCTTGCTGCAAGCCCGCATCTGCCGCGCCCGAGCCTGGAACGACGTCCATCACCACCGCCCCGTACGGCTGATCCACCCCGATTTGCGCGGCGATGGCCGGGTTGAGCGGCGCGTATTGGATGCCGATGCTCGGGTGCACCACGGCGCCGTTTGCGACCAGTTCGTCGGCCAGCGGCTTAGCCGTCGACATCGAGATTGCGAACCCGATGCCCTGCGCCTGCACGCCCGGCTCCGCCTGCCCCGCCACCAGCGTATTGATGCCAATGACGCGGCCGCTCAGGTCGACCAACGCCCCGCCCGAGTTGCCCGGGTCGATCGGAGCGCTCGTCTGGATGACGTCGAAGAGGAAGGGTCCCGGACCTGTTTGGTCCCCCGGCTCTTGCACGGTCCGCCCCAGCGCGCTCACCACGCCCGCCGTCACTGTCGGGCCGCCGGGTAAGCCCAGCGCATTCCCGATGGCGACAACCCAGTCGCCAACCTGCAGTTGGTGTGAATCCCCAAGCTCCGCCACGGGCAGGTTGTCGCCCGAGATTTCGATGACCGCGAGGTCGGTTCGCGGGTCCGCGCCAAGGAGCTTCGCGGTAAGTCCGCCCATCTGGCAGCGACACCGTCAGTTGCTGGGCACCCGCGACGACGTGGTTGTTCGTCAGGATGTGCCCCTGGTTATCGTAGATCACCCCCGAGCCGACGCCGGCCGGTATGGTGGCCTGCCCAAACTGGCTGACCTGCACCTGTTCGTTCGTGATTTGAACCACCGCGGGCCTGACCTTCTGGGTCACATCCCGTATCGCCGAAGCGAATCCGGCGATCCCCGTCTGCGCGCCCGCGTTGGAGTTCGCGGCTCCGCCTGCCTGCTGTGCGTTTGCCGCCGGCGCCGCGGCTTGCGCCGGCGTGCCAACGGCGGCCTGACCGTTGTTCGCTGCGTTATTACTGGCAGTTGCGCCGTCGTTTGCGGCTTGACCCGCGCCAGTCGTCTGGCCGTTGCCGGCCCCCTGATCGGCCTGCCCGCTGTTCGACGATTGGCCCTGCGTCGCCGTCTGGCCCTGGCTCGGCGCCTGGTTTGACGCCGCATCGCCCCGGTCCGCGCTGCTCGATCCCGCGCACGCGCTAACTAGCATCGCTATGACCATAAGGATCACGGCAGCCCACGCCCGGCCGCCCATCCTGCTATCCCGTTTCGCCATACTCCCTCCCCACTGGCTGACCTTTTCCGCCAACAAGCTACACTACACCTCGCAGGCGCGGCGGTCTTTATCGTCGCATCACGACCACCTTAAGGCGGCTTATGGCCTTGTTCTCCCGACCGGCCCGAACGGATCATTTGGAAAATGGTTTGACACCACTCGCGTCGCGCGGGTATAATCCTTCTTACCCCTTCAAGGGGCGTCCCGGAAGGGTCTTGATTGCCCATGAGTGTTATCGACGAGATCAAGGACCGCCTCGACATCGTCGACGTCGTGTCCTCTTACGTGCAGCTTAAGAAGGCGGGCCGGACGTTCAAGGGCCTGTGCCCGTTTCATAGCGAGAAGACGCCTTCCTTTGTCGTGTTCCCCGACAGCCAGAACTGGCACTGTTTTGGCGCGTGCGGAACCGGGGGCGACATCTTCTCGTTCGTTATGAGGCGTGAGAACGTGGATTTCGGCGACGCGCTCGCACTGCTGGCGGGCAAGGCGGGCGTCGAGCTGAAGCCGCAGGGCGAAACGGGCGCAGCCGAAGACGGGCGAATCGAGCGCCTGCGGGCCATCCAATCGGATGCCGCCGTCTATTTTCATCACCAGCTTGTCAGGTCGCCCGAGGCCGCCGTCGCGGGGACTACCTGGCGAGCCGGGGGCTGGCCCGGGAGACCTGGGAAACCTGGCAGCTTGGCTATTCGTTAGATAGTTGGGACGCCCTCAAGGTTCGCTTGCAAGGCAAGGGCTACCAGCCGGAGGAAGTCGAGGAAGCCGGGCTGACGATCCGAAAGGAGGAAACCGGGAGCTATTTCGACCGGTTCCGCGGCCGCCTGATGATTCCCATTCGCGATGGGCAGGGGCGGACGATCGCTTTTGGGGCGCGCATTTTGCGCGACGATCCGGCCCATCCCAGTCCGAAGTACATGAACTCGCCGCAGACGCCGCTCTTTGACAAGGGAAACGTGCTCTTTGGGCTGGACATGGCGCGTAAGGCCATCCGGGATGCCAACCTGGCCGTCATCGTCGAAGGGTACATGGACGTCCTCATGTCGCACCAGGTCGGCGTAGCGAACGTCGTCGCAGGCATGGGCACCGCGCTGACCGAGGCGCAAATGCGCCAGCTCAAGCGGTACACCGCGCAACATCACCTTGGCGCTCGATCCCGATGTGGCGGGCGAGCACGCCGCGGTGCGGGGATTGGAGGCGGCTCGCCAGTCGTTGGACCGGGATTGGGAGCCCGTGTTCAGCCCGACCGGGTTGGTGCGCCACGAAAGCCGTCTTAAAGCCCAGCTGCGGATCGCGGCTCTGCCCGACGGACTCGACCCGGACGAGCTGGCCTATCGTGACGTCGAACAGTGGCGAGCCGTCATTGCGAGTGCGAGGCCCATCGTAGACTACTACCTGGCCCTCGTTACGCGTGAAGAGGATCTGTCGAGCGGGCAGGGCAAGGCGCGTGGTATCGCCCGGTTGGCCCCGTTGATCGGGGAGATTGCTAATCCAATCGAGCGCACGCACTACATTCAGGCGCTGGCCCGTGCGGTCCAAATGGATGAGCGGCTGGTTGCCGAACAGGTGCAGCGCGGCGGCCTGCTCGAAGAGCGGCAGGGCGGGCCGCGGATGAGGCGGACGTCAGGCGGCGGGTGCCTGCTGCCGGCGCGCCGAAACGGGTCGAGCTGCCGCGCAGCTTCGGCCCGGAGGAGTACATCCTGGGCTGGCTGCTTCTGCGGCCCGAGCTGCTGGGCCAGCTCGACGAGGAGATGATCAGCCAGCAGGCTCCTCCGCTGAGTCCCGAGGACCTGAGCAGCGCTGAAAACCAGGCGCTGCTGACGGCTGTGATGTCGCTGCCGGCAAAGCCGCGTGGCGATGCAACGGTGGAGGAACGGCTCGCCGGATTGGCTGAGCCGCTGCGAGCGGGCGGAAAGGCTGCGGTCGAGCAGGTGAGGTTGCGACCGCCATTAACCGACGAGAAGCTGATTAAGGATTTAGGCGACTCCCTGCTGCGGACTCGCGAGCGAAACCTGAAACGACAGGTGCAGCAGTTGGAGTTTCTGCTCCGCGAGAGTAGGGACGTCGAGGACCGTGACGAATCGCGCCGCCTTCACGAGTTGATGGCGACGTACACGGCCCAAAAGCGTCACATTCAGAAGTTATTGAACAATCGCTCTATCGCAGGAGTACTGGCTCAGCGCAAGCCCATTGGCGAGAACTGAGCCCAAAGGGGAAGCAATGCCAAGCAACGCCGAACACCGGCGCAGCACGCCGCGAACTCGCACGGAGGCGCCCAAGGACGCGCCTGCCCGTCCCGTGCGTCGCGGTTCTAAGGCACAGCGGCCTCCTGAGGTGGCTGCTGTGATGACCGTGGACGAATCGAAAGTCGAGATCTTAGGCGACGAGACGATCGAAGTGCGGGTGGCGAAGGGCCCCGACGGTCTGCCCGTCGTGCTGCCGGATGGGACGGAAGATGCCGTCGTCCCCGCGATCCCGCGGGATATCAAGTTAGAGCAGGAAGTCGAGCGCGAGGCCAGGAAGCCGCTGGATGAGGTTCTGGACGACTGGGGCGATCCGACCGTAACCAGCGATCCGGTGCGGATGTATTTGCACGAAATCGGGCGCACCGCGCTGTTGTCCGGCGAGGAAGAAGTGACGCTCGCCAACGCCATCGCGGACGGCAAGAAGGCGGGCGAAGCGCTCAAGTCAGACGGCCTCGACGAGGAAACGCGCGACGAGTTGATCTTGCGACGGCAGCGCGGCCGCAACGCCGAGCAGCGGTTAGCCCAGGCCAACCTGCGGCTGGTTGTGAGCGTCGCCAAGCGGTACGTCGGTCGGGGCATGTCGTTTTTGGACCTGATCCAGGAAGGCAACATCGGCCTGCTGCGGGCGGTCGACAAGTTCGATCCCACCCTCGGTTACAAGTTTAGCACGTATGCCACGTGGTGGATTCGCCAGGCGATCAGCCGCGCCATCGCGGACCAGGCGCGCACCATTCGTATTCCGGTCCACATGGTGGAAAGCATCAACCGCCAGATTCGCGTTCAGCGCCGGCTGATGCAGGAGCTCGGCCGCGATCCGACGCCGGAAGAGATCGCGCTCGAGATGGAGTACGTGTCCCCCGAGGACCGCGAGCTGATCGAGGCGGGCCAGGTCACGGGCGAGCCCCTGGAGCCCGGGCTCAACCGGCGGCTGCAGATCGCCGCGGCGAAGGTGCGCCGGGTGATGCGGATTTCCCAGGAGCCGATGTCGCTCGAGACGCCGGTGGGGACCGAGGAGAACAGCTCGCTTGCCGATTTCATCGAGGATGAGAGCCTGCCCGGTCCCGCCGATCAGGCCACCCGCCACTTGCTCAAGGAGCAGATGGAGGAGATCCTCAAGGGACTCAGCGAGCGCGAGCGCAAGGTGCTCGAGATGCGTTTCGGCTTGAAGGACGGCACCGCCCGCACCCTGGAAGAAGTCGGCCAGGAGTTCGGCGTGACCCACGAGCGGTTCCGCCAGATCGAGGCGAAAGCGTTACGCAAGCTCAGGCACCCGATCCGCAGCCGGAAGCTGCGGGATTATCTCGGCTAGATGCAGGCGCCCCACCGTATTTTTGACGGTGGGGCGCTTGTGCGTATAATGTCGGAGTAAGTGTTGTTCCACGATAGCTCAATCGGCAGAGCAAGCGGCTGTTAACCGCAAGGTTGGAGGTTCGAGTCCTCCTCGTGGAGCTAAAGTTATCGTATGTGGGTGAAACTACTTTCTGATCTTGCAGTATTCGACTGTCAAGGTGCAAGTAAGGGCCCGAAGGCAATCGATAACTTGACTCGGCAGCGTTGCAGCGCTGCCGATTCGCTTTAATGGGCCGGCGTCGAGTTGTTCACGCCGCCGACGGTCGTAGTCTAGCACGCTATCCCGATCGATGACGAATGGCGATGTGCGGGCGATCGTCTTCTTGTATCCCCCTATCTCGCCCTTCTTCACCAGCTCGCGCACGGTGTCACGGTTGAGGCCGAGCATTTGCGCCGCTTCCACGATCGAGATGTTCTGCGACAAGGTCAACTCCCCTGGGCGCGGCAAATCCGCAAGCGCGGCAAGGAAATACAGCACGCCCGAGCGGCCGTTGTCAAACACAGAACTCGCGGGATCGAGCGCAACTCTCTGCGGTCAGGCGCTGATTTGCACGCGCTCGAGTGCGCCCGTCTCACGATCGGCGTAGGTGAATTCGGTCAGCGGGAACTCTTGCGGGCTGATGGTGTTCAGCTGGAACCGGACTCGAAGGCGTAATTCGAGAGCGAGACGCAACAGCGTCCGTCCATCTTCTTTGGTCATCACCCCGGATGGGAAAATCAGCTTGGTCAGACCTGAGAATGTCCGGTTGACGCTGCGAGTATCTCGGGCGCTCCATTGACCGGGCGTTGCAACGAACCTCTCCTCCCAGAGCGAACCGTAGTCCGCGATGCGTCGTAACTCGCGATGGAAGTGCTCGCTGGTGTAGTCAAGGATGAAGCCGACGTGCGTGGTCAGCAGCTCGGGCGTCAGCTTGGGCAACTCCCAGCCCGGCAG
>CAWDBO010000040.1:0-128582 GCA_963800615.1 uncultured Chloroflexia bacterium | reverse complement strand
ACTGACCGTCAAGGACGCAGCTCGCGAAATGACGAAGACCGTCAAAGGTGCCATTCACGAAATGACGAAGACCGTCGAGGGTGCCGCTCGCGACGTGAAGAAAACCGTCAAGGGTGCCATTCACGAAGCGACGCGCTGAAGGCGTGCCAGCAAGCAACTCGGACCATGATCGGCACCTCCTTGAATCTCGATGAGGAGCGCCTGCAGATTCCGGGGGACGGCGTTGCCTTTCGAGCCCTGTTTCGCTGCCGGATGAGCGGAAGGATCTGTTGATGAACCCCGAGCTGAACTGCGAGTATCCCGAGCCGGACGAGGCGAAGCTCATCGTGGAGATGGTCAGGCTAGCCTTGGAGCGGATGGAGCCCCGGCAGGGACACATGCGTCGCGGCCAGCATGCCAAGGCGACCGGTTGTGTCCGGGGAGTATTCACAATACGAGACAATGTAGCGGACGACTTGCGTTATGGCGTCTTCCACCAGCCGAACAAGACGTTTCAGGCGATCGTCCGCTTCTCCAACTCGTCGGAGACGATCGACCCCGATGGTAAGGGCGCCGCGGCGGGCTGGCCATCAAGCTGTTGGATGTCGAGGGTACTCCGGCCATTCCCGGCGGCGGTAGCCGCTGCCAGGATTTCCTGACCGTCAACCTTCCCGTGTTCCCGTTTGGGACGCCGGCCGAATACGTGAAGTTCTTCGACATCCGCGCCAGACCGCGTGATCGGCGAACTGATGGCCGCGGCCTGGCTTGCTCTTTTCCACCGCCGGAGTCGCAAGATCGTCACGGGGATCCTGCGCGACGTGATCATCCCCGCGGCGCCGGTGGCGGGCGATGCACTGGCCGCGGCTTGGCTTACGCTTTTCCATCCCCGGCACGCAATGATCGCCACGGAAGTTTTGCTCGAAGTCGTCGCGAGCCCACTGGTGACGTATTGGAGCGGCTCGCCTTACTGGCTCGGTCCATCCGGAACGACCGGCGGTCACGCCGTGAAATACTCGTTGGTGCCCCGTTTCGAAGCGACGGCGCCGCCCAGCGCGCCAGAGGGCAAGCCCGACGACTACCTCACTCAGGCCCTGAGACAGTACCTGAGAACACAGGAAGCGGTCTTCGACTTCCTGGTTCAACCTCAGACTGACCCGGTAGCGATGCCGGTCGAGGATACGTCCGTCGAGTGGGATGAAGCGGTATCGAAGCCGATCCCTGTAGCAACACTCACGATTGGCGCCCAGGACCTCGATTCGCCCGAGGGGCGTGCATTGGCTGAAGAGTGCGAGACGATGGCGTTCTCGCCCTGGAATGCCCTGGCCGAGCATCGGCCGATGGGGGGGATCAACCGGCTGCGCCAGGCGGTCTATCTGGCCAGCCAGGCGAAGAGAGCAGCGAAGAGCGTGTGTTAGTTCCAGCGCACGATGTCCACATCGTGCGCTGGAGGAGGTGCTATGAAAGGTTATGTTCAAAACATCGAGAGCATTGCCGTCAAGAATGAGGATTTCCGCCGGGTGCTCTACACGGCTAAGGACTGCCAGCTCGTAGTCATGGCATTGAAGCCGAAGGAGGAGATCGGGATGGAAGTACACAAGCTCGATCAATTCTTTCGGGTGGAGGAAGGGGCGGGCGAGGCCGTTCTCGATGGTGTTCGCACGGTCATCAGCGCGGGCTTCGCCGTGCTCATCCCTGCGGGGACGAACCACAACATCATCAATACCGGCAATGTGCCAATGAAGCTCTATACGCTCTATGCGCCGCCGAATCATCGGGACGGCGTGGTCCACCACACCAAGGCCGAAGCAGAGGCCGACGTCGAACACTTCGACGGCAAAACAACGGAATAGGGATTCGACTGGGCGCTGGGTTGATCTCCGCACCAGCGCCCTGATTGACCTCCCTACGTTGTTCCAGAGGCGGGCCGCTTGATGGGCGCGAACAAGCCGACGCATAAGGACCAACTCAACGCCGACCTGCTGGCCTTCCTCAAGACCTGATCGGGCATGGACCGCGACGTGGGCGCCAACGATTCTGCGCTTCGCACCCACAGCGCCGTTGCGCACCCGTGGGGTTTTCTGTTGGGTAGAGAATAACGATGAAAGCTACCATCGACGACCGCCGGATATGGGTTGAATGCGCAGCCTTGGCTGGCTTGTCTGCTCTGCTGGCTGTGCTAATGAAAAGGCTTTTCGCCCGCTACAGACCGGCCGCGCCGCTTCTCGAGCATCAGCCTGGCGACACACCTGCTGTGCCCTGGGAAAAGCCTAGGCCGGAGGAAAAGGCTCAAGCCGAACCGGTGCGTCGGGCGCTCGACCAAGCTACCGCCCAGGTCGACTCGCCGGAGAAAGCCAACCGGGTGGCCAAACGGCTTGAAGAATTGGCTGGCAGCGCCACCACCGGACAAGTCGAACAGGCCGGGCAGCCTGAGAAGCCCGGCACGGTCAGCGATAAGGTGGCAGAATCAAGCCGGCGAATTGAACAGGCTGCCAAAAGCGGCCCGCCGGGAGAGAAAGCCGCCAATGGGATTGTCCAGGCGGCCAAAGAGATCACCGCTAGCCCCGGCCGCGAACGGGCAGCCCTGGCCGAGGCCACCCAAGAGACGCTTAATCCCGAGCAGCAGGGCGCGCCGGGCGGTGAGCATCACGAGCAGCGAGAATACCTGCGTCAGGCCGTGCTTAAACGCATGAAGCCATACGACGCCCTGGATGCTGAGCTGTTCCTGGCCGTCAACGCCCTGCCGCATAACCGCTGGCTCAACGGCTTCTTCCGCTTCTTCACGCTTACCTTCAGTGCCGGCCTGGGCTGGTACGTGATAATGGCGCTGGCCATCTGGGTCGATCCTCGCAGGGGCATACGGGTGGTGCGCCATACTATACTGCCGTTATCCGTCGCCTCGATACTGATCGAGTACCCTATCAAGGCATTCTTTCGCCGCAGAAGACCGTTCATTGATTTCGTTCAAGCCGTCGTCATCGGCAAAAAGCCCGGTTCCTGGTCCTTTCCCTCGGGACACTCTGCCACAGCTTTCGCCGGCGCCTGGTTGCTCTCACGCGATCTCCCCGGCCAGCGCCCGCTTCTCTTTTTGCTAGCCGCGCTGGTCGCGCTTCTCACGCATCTACCTGGGCGACCATTACCCCGGCGATGTTGTCTCGGGGGCGTTTTCCGGCATGGCTATCGCCGAGACCGTTCGGCAGGTGCAGCGGGCGGTGGTGCGCGTGGCGGGGAGTGATCTTGGCTGATTGGATTGGAAAAGACAATGAGACTTTACAACTCCAAGACTCAAACAGCTGAAGAATTAACACTTCAGGATCACGAAGTGACTTTGTATGTTTGCGGCATTACCCCTTACGACACAACTCACCTCGGACATGCTTTTGCTTATACCGCCTATGACCAGCTCATCCGTTACCTCAAGCTGAAAGGCATCCATGTCCGTTATGCTCAAAACGTGACCGACATCGACGACGATATTTTGAAGCGAGCGAGAGAAACCGGTGAGGACTGGCGCGAGCTGGGCAACCGCTGGACCGATCACTATATCGATGACATGATTGCTCTCAATATCCTTCCGCCCGAATATTCTCCGCATGCTACGGATGTCATTCCGGAAATTATTCATTCTTTCGAAGAATTAATCCGCACGGGTCTTGCATATGTGAAGAACGGTAGCCTCTATTATTAAGTTAGCCGTTATCCGGAATTCGGACAGCTCAGCCATCTTCCGCACAGTGAGATGCTGCTGGTCGCCAATGAACGCGGCAACCGCCTGGGAACCCCGGGAGCGGTACACGCTTTACAAGAGCTGGCCCGCGGTATCCTGGAGGCTGCCAAAGGCCGGCGAGACGTAAAGGAGGCAAAGGAAATGCTGCGGAAATACAGCCTGGTATTCGGTCTCACATACCCCGAATGTGCCCATCATATCATTGTGCGGCGAAGAACACAGCAGACAATTGACGCATTGATGTCGGATGTTCCATTCGCCAACCCTCCCTGCTTCGACTTCGTGCTGGCGCAAGTGCAGAGCGGCAAGCTGACATTTGAGGGCCAGTTGTTCAAGGCGTGAAGCGGGGACCCCACGGGGTTGTTCTGCCATCCACACTGTCATGTCTACCGATCACCAACCCCCGGCTTCCCACCTGTACGTCAAACACCGCACATCAAAAGCGTTGAGGGCCGCCCCAAAAGGCGGCCTTTTGCAGCGGTAGACCCAGCGTTTGCGCTGACGACATTGCTGCACCCTTCTGCTATGCTGTTAGTAGAGAAGGAAGAGCGATCTTCCACGTTGTCGACGGGCATAGCCGTCTCGTAACAAAAGGAAGGGTGCAACAATGGGTATTCTCGCATGGATCGTCGTTGGGTTGATCGCCGGCTGGTTGGCCAGCCAGGTCATGCGCGGGGGCGGCTACGGCCTCGTCGGCGACATCATCGTGGGCGTGGTGGGCGCCCTCATTGGCGGTTTCCTGGCCTCGACGTTGCTGAACATGCCGAACGCCGTGAACGGCATCAATGTCACCAGCATCCTGGTGGCCTTCGTCGGCGCGGTGATCCTGATCGCCATCCTGCGCGCCGTTTCCGGCCGCCGGCGTTAGTCAGAACGCAGGGTTAAACTCCAGCTGATCGAAGGATACAAAATGACAATCGAACGACGAGATGAGTACACCGAGGTCGTAAGTGCGAACGCCGCGGCCGATAGGGCCGTCGACGCGACTACGAGCGGCCCCGCGCGTACGAGTGCGCACCAGTCGGAGACTTTCACGAGCGACCCCTACGCCGGGCGGCGCGCGGGGACCTTCAGAGTTCAGAACGGCATTTATCTGCTGTTCGGGATTCTGGAGGGGTTGCTTGCCATCCGGTTTGTATTGGCCCTGTTCGGCGCCAACCCGGCCGCGGGCTTTGCGCAGTTCATTTACGGCATTACGAAACCGTTCCTTGCCCCGTTCGCGGGATTGTTCGGGACGACGCGCTTTGGAAGCAGCGTATTCGATGTGAGTACCTTGATAGCCATTGTTGTCTACGCCCTGATCGCCTGGGTGCTGGTCAAAGTGGTGGCGTTACTGATGGGCGACTCGCGGCGGGGCGTGCGCACGACATCGAGCGAATTCGACACGCGTGCCAGATAGATCTGTGGCAGGCAGCGAATGCACCTGCCGGACAGCGCAATCCCAATCGAGCGGCGCCACGACCCGTCTGACGACATACCAAGAGCGCCACGCCTGACGAGCTCGATCGCGCGTTGGGCGCCACCAAATGGGAGCCACGTGAAGGAGTTGCCATGAGCGAAAGCATGCAATCCAAATCGGTCAAGACCACGCGCCGGATGCGGCGCTTCAACCTCTATGTTGCCCAGCTGCTCCTCGCCTTTCTGCTCGGCTTTGTCCCCATCTGGCTCAAGTTTCGTGAATGCTCCATTGGTTTTCGTGAGGCAAAGCGCCAGCTGAGCCTGGCGAGGATACTGAATAGCCTGACATCGGCAGTAATTGAGGCGCGGCAAGGCCGCTTTGAGCCAGCGCGTCAGGCGTCCAGTGACTTCTTCACCGCCTTGCGAGCGGAAGTCGACGCAGGGGCCGATTCGGCCCTCTCGCAGACGGAAAGAGAGGGGCTACAGGCGGTGTTTGCCCAACGTGATGATCTCGTCACTCTGCTTGCTCGCGGTGACGCTGCTTCCGCAGATCGGCTATCGGATATGTACCTGGCATATTCCAGGATCGTGAGCGGGTGACCCGGCATATTTCATCTTAGGGAGCGGGAGTTTAGGCGGGTAACGCGCGCCTGGCCCTCCGACAGCTCTCGCTACATGGCCTGTGACCGTAGGAGGTTCGGGGAGAGGACTGGCAAATGCTCGAATCTTGGACATTTCGGCGCGTTATGTGGGCGACGCTTGTTCTCGCCTTTGTCGCGCTGAGCTTCTGGCTGTTGTATCGGTTTTACGACGTCGTTTTCCTGTTGTTCATCGCCATCGTGGTGGGCACGGTGATCAGGCCAGTCGTAGCCTGGTTGCACCGGCGAGGCCTCCCCCGCCCAGCGGCGAGCATTCTTGCCTACCTTCTCCTGCTCACTCTGCTCACCGGCTTCGTGCTATTGTTGTTCCCGTTGCTTGTCGAGCAAGGTACAACCATTGCAACTGCCGTACCGGGTTACTACCAAAGCGTGCGTGAGTGGATGGCGAATTATCCCAATCAAATGATTGTGCGCTTAGCTGAGTTCCTGCCAGTGACTATGCCAAGTCTGGAACCTGTCCGGCAAACGGGAGAGCAGATGCTGGTCTTGGCGAAGCAAGCGATGGGTTACCTGGGGTCGGCGATGAGCGCCGTCTTTATGGCTGCAGCCTTTCTGCTATTGGCCTTTCACTGGACGCTCGATGGACCGCGAACCATCCGGTCATGGTTGCTGCTCGTTCCAAAGGGCCGGCGCGAGAGCATTGCGGAACTGATTTCGGACATCGAGAGCAAGGTTAGTTCCTACGTTGCCGGACAGGGCATCCTTTGCCTGACTGTTGGCATCATGGCGTTGGTTGCCTATTTGGTCATCGGTTTGCCCAATGTCCTGGTGCTAGCGCTCGTGGCCGGCGTGCTCGAGGCCGTACCGATGATTGGGCCGGTGCTGGGCGCCATTCCTGCCGCGGTCATTGCCTTTTCCATTGCGCCTTCCAAGTTGATCTGGGTGATCGTCGCGACGCTCCTCACTCAGCAGGTAGAGAACAATATCCTCGTGCCCCGCGTGATGCGCAGGTCGGTGGGGGTCAATCCGTTCGTCTCCCTGTTGGCGCTTTTTGCCTTTAGCTCTCTGTTCGGGATTGCCGGTGCGCTCATGGCGATTCCCATCGCCGCCATTATTCAGCTTTTGCTCGATCGCTTCGTCTTTCACCCGGCAGCGCTGGAGCCCGAGGTCTCGCCCAGCCGCAATTATGCCAGCCGGCTGCGCTATGAAGCGCAGGCCTTGGCCCAAGACCTGCGCAAGCAGGCGCGGCTCAAGAAAGGTGGCTCAGACGCGAGGGTCAAGCAGATCGACCACGTGATGGATGAGATAGAGGCCATAAGCACCGACCTGGACGCACTGCTGGCACAGGTCCCACCCACAGGTGCACCATGACGAAACAACTGCTCGGGTACGGTGTTGCGGTAATGACCGCATTGCTGGCGCTGGTGGTGCTGTGGCAGTTCCACATTGCCGTTGTTTATGTGTTGGTCTCGCTGATGCTTGCGGCAGCGCTGCGCCCACTGGTTAATCGCCTGGGCGGGCGACGCTTCATGGCCCGCGCGGCCTGGATTCTACTGTACCTGGTGATTCTGGGCTGCTTTGGCTTCTTACTCTTCCTAACGGTTCAGACAGCGACCAGAGAGATTCAGCAGTTGGCTCAAAGTGTGTCCGTGCAGGATGCGTGGCGGCTGCCGACTTGGTTGGAGGGCAGTTCGTTGCAACAGGCGCTGGTTGCGCGGTTGCCGCCGCCGAGTCAGATCTTCGAAGCAGTGACCGGCAGCCAGGGACAGCTCGTTCTGCCGGCCATACTCGGGTTCACGCAGGGCCTGGGCGGCTTCGTGAGCGGCGCATTCGTCATCCTGTTCCTCAGCATCTATTGGAGCATCAATCAAGTCCATTTCGAGCGGCTCTGGCTCTCGCTGCTTCCATCTGGGCAGCGCAAACAAACTCGTGATATTTGGCGCACGATCGAGCCTGACATGGGCGCTTACATACGCAGCCAGGCTGTCCAAAGTCTTCTGACCGGGCTGTTACTAGGTTTAGGTTACTGGCTGCTCGGTTCTCCATACCCAGCGCTTTTGGGGCTGGCTGGCGCGCTGGCGAGTCTGATACCCGTGGTTGGGGCGGTCCTGGCGATCATTCCACCACTCTTGGTGGGGTTGCTGACAAGCGTGCAGCAAAGCATCTTTACGGTTCTGTATGCAGTGGTCGTCTTGGTTGTCATGGGCGTCTGGGCCAAGCCAAGGCTTTTCAACCGCCCATGGGACAATCACATCCTCACCGTAGTTTTGCTCATTGCCCTTGCAAACGCTTTTGGTCTGGTTGGCATTATCCTAGCGCCGCTTGTGTCAATTGTCTGCCAAATCCTGTGGAGCCGCTTGGTCGCCCACCGCGCTGTTTCGGGGGCTGCGGCTCAGGTTTCGGACCTAATCGAACGACAAGAACACGTGTGGGACACCATAAGGGCCATGGATGGACCGCCCATGCCTCTGCTGACCAGCAGTATGGAGCGACTTAACAGTCTGATTGTGAAAGCCGAGCCCATTCTGCAAGGGGCTCTGCCTACTGAACCTTCCGAGCCATCATTGCCCATGACGGGCTGAGGCCCGCTGGGCGAACCGTCTATGGGTATGCAATGTGAAGCAACATCGACGGAAACGCTTCGAGGCGCGAAGAACGAAGAACCGAACTATACATCAAATGTCGTACGACAGAGAGTGTAACAGCCGCTCGAAAGGGCGGCCGTTTTGTAATGAAAAGCATAGCGTTTGCGCTGACGACAGCGCGGTGCCGTTCGGTTATGCTACGAATGGCAAGGAATGGGATCCTCCGGGTCCCAGGTGAGCTGACGTAAGGAGTGAAACATGGCGCGATATGAATTCGTGAAGGGTTTGCCCGTCATCACGATGGCGGAGGGCAAGCAAATTGGCAAGATCGACGACCTGGTCATTGACCCTGAGCGCAAGGCTGTGGGCTGGTTGCGCCTTCATAGCGGAGTCATGATAGGTGGCGAACGCCTGTGGGTGCCGATGGCGGCCGTACATGGCGTGGGTGAAGACGCCGTTACGATCAATGCCGAAGCCGACGCCCGAACTCCCGCCGACGCTCCCGAAGCCCTCGCCCTGGTGAAAGCCAAGCGCGGGGTCATCGGTAGCAAGGTGCTCACCGAGAGCGGGGAGCGCGTGGGCGAGGTGCGTGATTACGAATTCGATCCAGATACTTTCGCCGTAACCTCCCTGTCTGTCCCACCGGCCATGAACACCGTGGGCGAGATCCTGACAATCGCCGGCGACAAGGTCCTCACCATCGGGGAGGACATGATCGTTGTCGCCGCCGACGCCGTGATGCGGCTAGGGGCCATGGGGGTCGCGGAGTAGGATCTCGTTCTCGTTTTGATTCAAGACCATAGCCGGAACACAGGAGCATAACCATGCACATTCCCCTTCTCATTGCTATCCTGGCACTCCTTGCTTTCGCCCTGCTACCGGCGCTTGATCGATCTGCCAACTCGGAGATCGCCGCCAAGGGCGTCCGGGCTTACGTGAACCGCATCGCCCGTTGGACGAAGGAGTGAATATATGTATACAACGCACGCCTCAACGTGTCCGCAGCAGGACGCTGGGCTCGCCGCTCATCCGTTGTGTCTAGTCCGGCCAATGGCAGAAGGGCTTGCCCTAAGGCATCCTTTGAGCTACTCAAGACCCGGCGCTTCCGCTGACGAAACCCAAGCCCCGTTCAGTCATGCTCCGAACTGGGGAAGGCATTCACCCAGATACGTCAATCGAACAAGGAGTCACTAACAATGACAGACACAGAAGGCAAGACGAAGCCCAAGCGGCTCTCCAAGAGCAAGCGGACATACCAACGGCGGCTGAAGCAGGCCGCGCGCAAGCCGGGCGGCGCCATGGCCCTCCAAATGGCCAAAGTAAAGACTGCGGGAGAGGCGACCAAAAAGAAGGCCAGCCAGAAATCGTCGCCCGACCGCCCACCGGGCGGCCAGCCAAACGATTAGGCCGCGAAGCCAGCCTAATCGAAGGAGCACAAGTCCATGAAGAGCGTAGTTGGATTGTGGATTGATCATAGCCAGGCCAGCATTGTCATGCTCTCTGGAGACGGCGAGAAGACCGAACACATCACGTCGGATATGGAAAAGCACGTTCGGTTCTCTGGAGGCGCGCGGTCCGATGGACCCGGGACCTCACTGGAAGAGGATCAACAAGACAGGCGCTTTGACAACCAACTCAGCCGATATTACGACAAGGTCATCGCGTTCATCCGAGAGGCGGACGCGATTTTGATCTTCGGTCCCGGTGAGGCAAAGGGAGAACTTCAGCACCGGCTCGAGCGCGACGGACTGAGTGGGCGAATCGTGGACGTTGAAACCACCGACAAGATGACAGAGAACCAGATCGTGGCGCGAGTTCGCCAGCACTTTCCTAAGACTAGAGACAAGGCATGAACAACGACATTGTTGAGGCCACGTGGCAGCAGGTGAGTCAGCAGACCAGAAAATGGTGGGGCAAGCTTACCGATGAGGATCTGGAACAGATCGGTGGCAAAGCCGAGCGGCTGGCGGCCGCGCTGCAGGACAAGTACGGCTACACCAGGCCAAACGCCGAATCGCAGAGCATCCGCTGGATGCACGACCACCAAGACGTCCCGGCAGCGAAAGCATAACTACGGAGAGTGTTGTGAGCGTACAAGTGCTAATCGCCGACCACCAGCCGAGAGCACGGCGCAGCCTGAAGGCCCTGCTCACTGCTATGCGTTGGAGCGCTCCCAACGATCGCGCGCAACTCACTCACGCCGGCGCCTTCCCGATCGAAATCGTCGGCGAGGCCGAGAACGGAAACGAGGCGCTCGAGCAGGTCGGCGCGCTCCACCCCGATGTCGTCGTAATGGATCTGCACCCGCACGCTCTGACCGCATCTGAGCAGCGACCGGACGGCCTGGCGACGATTGAGATGATTAAGAACCAGTGGCCGGCCGTGAGGATCGTGGTGCTGACGATGTTTGCCACCGATCGTGCATCTGTTCTGAACGCCGGCGCCGACGCTTTCTTGCTGAAAGGCTGCCCAACGGACGAATTGTTGGAAGCAATCATGCGTCAAGGGCCGGCTGTGCCGGAACCGGATTGAATGCGGGCTCCGGCCGCCACCAGAAAGGCAGACTACGCCGTGAATAGTGACGATCTAGAAGAGATTACGCGAGTTCTGACCGAGTTTGCCGCGACGAAGTTCTCGGCACAGGTACTGGAAGTCAAGGGCCCGATACACGAAGAGCCGAACTACATCTGGCGCATCGTGAGCAACCGCTTCAAGGAAGTGACCGTCGTGGTGAAAACCAACAAGTCGCTGTTTGGGAAGCCCTCGATGTCCAGCATTGAAGTCTATGGCCTGGGGGAAGCGAAGGCATCGAAACCCAACCTGAAGGAATTGCAGGACTTCCTGGCAACAGCGGAACTGACGGGGGTCCGCTGATTTCGGGGCGCCGTGAAGCGGCCCAGCGCGCGAACTCGGTCCGCCGCGCAATGAGGGAATCGTGCTAAAGAGGCTTACCGGCCGGGGGCTAAATCGCCCATCGGGCTGCTGCTGCCACTCATCGTCGCGGCGCTGTTGGTGCAGACGCTGTTTGGCTCGTCGTGGCGGACGCCCACCACTGAAATGACCTACACTGAGTTCAAGAGCGCGCTGCGTTTTGGGCAAATCCAGACGGCCACCGTTGGCATCGACCAGATCACCGGCATGCTGGTTCCCGCCCAAACTGACGACGCGACGAAAGCCGCCGCGCCCAGCCCCTATCATACCGTCCGCGTGGATGATCCGGATCTGCTCAAAGACCTGGAAACGAACCACGTCAACGCGGCCGGCCAGGCGGCCGATAACGGAGGCATCCTGGGCGTGCTGGGCGGGATCTTGCCTTTCGTCCTGATCGGCATCTTTGGCTACGTGTTGTTCAGGGGCATGCGGGGCGCCACGGGAGGCGCCGGGGGGCCAGGGGGCGTCTTCTCCTTCGGCAAGAGCAAGGCGCGCCTCATCCAGGGTGAGCAGACGGGCGTCACGTTCCAGAGTGTCGGCGGCGCCGGCGAGGCCGTGGACGAGCTGCGGGAAATCACCGAGTATCTGAAGGACCCGGCCCGCTTCCAACGGCTAGGGGGCCGGATGACCAAAGGTGTCATCCTCGTCGGTGCGCCGGGCACCGGCAAGACGCTGCTGGCGAAGGCGACTGCCGGCGAGGCGGGCGCGCCCTTCTTCTCGGTCAGTGCCTCCGAGTTTGTCGAGATGTTCGTAGGCGTGGGCGCTTCGCGCGTCCGTGACCTGTTCGAGCAGGCCAAGAAGGCCGGCCCCAGCATCATCTTCATCGACGAGCTCGACGCGATCGGCGGCCGGCGGGCCGGCGCTGGCGCGATGGGCGCGCACGAGGAACGGGAACAGACCCTGAACCAACTGTTGGCCGAGATGGATGGTTTCGAGTCGCAGCACGGCGTGATTGTGATGGCAGCAACCAACCGGCCCGAGGTGCTCGATCCGGCACTCCTGCGACCCGGCCGCTTCGACCGCCAGATCACCGTCGACCTGCCGGACGTCATCGGGCGGCAGGAGATCCTGACGATCCATGCCACGCAAGTCATTCTGGACGCCGATGTAGACCTGGAAGCCATCGCGCGCATTACGCCCGGCTTCTCGGGCGCCGACCTCGAGAACGTGGTCAACCAGGCCGCGTTGGCCGCGGCCCGCCAGGGCAAGGAGGCCGTGGAAATGGCCGACTTCGACGAGGCCATCGAGCGGGTGGTCGCCGGTTCCGAACGGCGGACGCGGGCGATGAATGCGTGGGAGAAGCAGACGGTGGCAGTGCATGAAGCGGGCCACGCACTGGTGGCGAGCCTGCTCCCCGGCACGGACCCGGTGCACAAGATCACCATCGTGCCGCGCGGCCGGGCGCTTGGGCTACACGATCCAGCGACCGATCGAGGACCGTTACCTGTTGAGCCAGAGCGAGCTGCGGGCGCGCCTGGCGGTCATGTTGGGTGGCCGAGCGGCGGAGGCGCTCACCTTTGATGAAGTTTCGACGGGCGCATCCGACGACCTGGCGCGCGCTACGGACCTCGCCCGGCGCATGGCCACTGAGTTTGGCATGAGCCCCGCACTCGGCCCGGTGCGCCTGGCCGGCGACCCGCAGGCCGCCTTCCTGGGTCCACAAGCCTGGGGTCTGGACAGCCGGGTCAGCCAGGAGACCGCCAGCCAGGTGGATGCCGAAACGCGACGCCTCGTCGAGGAGGCGCTCGACTCAGCCTCAGCATTGCTGACTGCTCACCGGTCGACCCTCGACCGCCTGGCCGAGCGCCTCTGCGAGCACGAGACGGTGAATGGCAGCGAGGTGACCGCCATGCTGGCGGAAGCCGAGAAGATGGCGCAGGCTGATAGCCTTGCACCAGACGGCGGACCCTGGCAAGATGCCAGCCTTGTGGCATCAGAAGGCGAGCGCGGCACAAGACGCGGCTCCAGCGGGCCGTGTCCTACCAGCCAAGCCGCTTCCGGCAATGGAAGTGGCGCAAGACTGCGCTTTGAGAAACACCTGGCGACTGGCTAGCCTACCCAAGCCTAGTGAGGAGTTGAGCTGTGTTCGACAGTATTCTGGTTCCCCTGGACCGCTCGGCCTTGGCCGAATGCGTCCTGCCGCATGCCATTGCGCTGGCCCACGCTTTCGATTCCCAGCTCACACTGCTTCACGTCTTGTCCGGGGCTGACGAACCGAATCGCCTGCGAGCGGTGGACCCACTGGAGTGGAGCTGCGCCAGGCTGAGGCGGAGAGCTATCTGCAAGGCGTGTGTGCGCGCCTCAAGGAGGCGGGGGTGCCGTGCGGAGCGCAGGTAACCGCGGGCGACGCCGCCGAACTCATCGTAGGTTTCGCTTACGACCACGATATCCCCCTGATCATCATGGCCAGCCACGGCCAGAGTGGGCTGAGTGGGTGGAACGTCAGCAGCGTCGTGCAAAAGGTCGTCATGCGCACCCGCGCTTCCCTCATGGTTGTCCGCGCCTACGAGACGCCGCCCACCGACACTAACACGCTGCAGTATCGGCGTGTCCTTGTTCCGCTCGACGGGTCTGCCCGGGCCGAATCGATCCTGCCACTCGCCACCGTTCTGGCACGCAACCCCGAGACGCGGGTCATCGTGGTCCACGTGGTGCAGCGGCCGGCGATGCCGCGCCGCACGCCACCCAGCCAGGACGACATGGAGTTGGCGGACCGCCTTGTGGAACGTAACCGCACCGAAGCTGAGAGCCACCTGGAAACGGTCCGCCTGCAGCTACCGCCTCCCGCGGTTGAGACGCACTTGCTGGTAGCCAACCAAGTCGCGAGCGCCTTGCATGAGTTTGTCACCCAGCAGCGTGTGGATCTGGTGCTGCTGAGCGCGCACGGCTACTCTGGAGAAACGCTCTGGGCTCACGGTAGCGTAGTTGCCAGTTTTCTCGCCTATGGTTCGTGCCCCTTGCTCATTTTCCAGGACGCTCCCGGCGCACCATCCATTCTGACGCAGGCCGAAGCCGCCGTGCGCAACTCTGAAAGCCGGCAGGCATGACCGAGCAGGGGCAACTTGACGGTGGGGCAGGCACGCAGCAGGGGCAGGACGACGCGCGAGAACATGCCCGCCTGGCTGCTTTTGACGGGGCCGCTACGTCCGGACCAGGCGCGCGGCCATGGTTGTTGGAGGGTCTGAAAGCCAGGGAGGCTTTTCTCGAGAGCACTGTCGAGTTACTCCGCGACGGACAGGGCGAACGGGCGCTCAGGCATGAGGCACTCACGAGTGAGGCGCCTTCGCACGAGGCGCTCTCACATGCAGCTGAGTGGATGCTGGACAACTTCTATCTCGCGCAGCAGTCATTGCGACAAGTGCGCGAGGACATGCCGCGCAGCTTCTACCGCCAGTTGCCCAAGCTGGTTGCCGGGCCGCTGCAGGGTTATCCGCGGATCTGCGACCTTGCGCAGCGCCTCGTGTTGGATAGCGATGCGCGCCTGGAAATGGAGTCGGTGCGTCGCTTCGTCGTACTCTATCAGGAAGTTCAGCCCCTCACCATCGGCGAAATCTGGGCCCTGCCGGTCATGCTCCGCTGGAGCATCCTGTCTGTCCTGACTCGCACGGCCGGTCAAATAGCAGGGCTTGCGCCTCCAGTCGATGGGCTGCGCGATCCTACGGTCCCACCCCTCGTCCATTCCCTCAACGGCGACGAGGTTGTGGCCAACTGCTTCACCAGCCTTCGGACGATGACCACTTTTGACTGGCGTGATTTCTTTGAAAGCGTCAGCCAGGTCGAGCAAGTGCTGCGCACAGATCCGCCTGATGTCTACGCCCACATGGACAGGTCGACCCGGGATCGATATCGGAGGGTGGTTGAAGAACTCGCCCTGGATAGCGGTCAAGGCGAGGAAGACGTCGCCAGCACCGCGATCGCGCTTGCCCGGGACGGGTATCGGGAGCTGCCGCGGACGCACGAGGCGCCGTTGCCAGCCAAGGATGAGGTAGATGAAGCTGAATGGACAGGATTTGCCGTACCTCCGAGTGCGCATGTGGGCTACTACCTGGTGGATAATGGCCGAGCGGCTCTCGAGGAGCGCCTTGGCTTCCGCCCCGCGCTGCAAAGCAGGCTGGCGCGATGGATCCTCAAGCATCCCTCGGTAGTCTACATCGGTTCAACGGCGCTGCTGGCGCTGTTCGTCTTGGTGAGCGCGGCGATCTACGCGGCCGTTCAGGGTGGCTCTGCGCTCCTGATCCTGCTTGCCATAGCGGTCACGCTGATGCCCGCGTTGGCGGCTGCGATTGCTTTCGTTGACTGGGTCGTCACCATGGTCGTCCCGCCCCGGGTTCTGCCCAAGCTGAACCTTTCCGAGCCGGCCGGCGGCGGTCGCATCCCGGATGGGTGTCGGACGTTGGTCGTTGTCCCCGCCCTGATCAGCAACGAGAGGGACGTGGCCTCACTTTTGCGCCAGATCGAGCAGCATTACCTCCGTAACCGCGACGAGAACGTGTACTTCGCGCTGCTGACCGACTTCGCGGACGCTACCGCACAAAACATGCCGGGCGACGCGGAGCTGCTCGAACAACAACGGGCCGGCATTACCCGGCTGAACGAGCGCTACGCCCCGCCTGAGAGCGCGCCCTCAGGCTCGTTGTCCGGCGCAACCGAGGACCCGTTCTGCATGTTTCACCGAGAGCGCCGCTGGAACAGCCAGGAGTCCCAATGGATCGGGTGGGAACGCAAGCGCGGGAAGCTGCACGAGTTGAACCGGTGGCTTCGCGGCGCGGCCGACACGTCCATCATCTCCTGGATCGGGCCGCTCAACCAACTCCGCGGGGTGAAATACGTCATCACCCTGGATTCCGATACCATTCTCGGTCGCGACGGGGCCCGCTCGCTGATCGCCACGCTGGCTCATCCAATCAATCGCGGTCAGGCTGATCCAAAGACAGGACGGGTGCGCCAGGGTTACGGGCTACTCCAGCCGCGAACTGAGGTAACACCGTCCAGCGCCAACTACTCATGGTTCAGCCGCATCTTCGCCGGCGACATAGGCCTGGATCTCTACACGAACGCCGTTTCCAACGTCTACCAGGATCTCTTTGGCAGCGGCATCTACGTCGGTAAAGGCATCTACGACCTGGATGCCTTCGAAAACAGCCTGGCCGGTCGCATTCCCGAGAATACGCTGCTCAGCCACGACTTGTTCGAGGGCATTCACGCCCGCGTGGGCCTGGTCACCGACATCGTATTGTACGAGGAGTACCCCCGCACCTATCTGGCGCACATGCGCCGGCTGCATCGCTGGACGCGTGGTGACTGGCAGCTCCTGCCATGGCTGTTGCCGCCCGCACTCCAGCCGAAGGGGCAACCGGAGCTCAAGGCTGACTTCAACCTGGTGGACACATGGAAGCTCCTGGACAACCTGCGTCGAAGCCTGTTGGCGCCTGCGCTGCTGCTCATGCTCGTTGCCGGCTGGCTCGCCTTACCCGGCTCGGCCGCGGTGTGGACGGTTGCTGCTCTCGCTGCGCTGGCCGTGCCACCACTTATGGGCGCGTTGACGCCCGTGGCGCGCGGGCCCAGCCGAATGGCGTGGCGGCAAGCAGCGAGCTCCCTTAAAGCTGGAGCGGTGCGCTGGCTTCTCGGGATCGCCTTTCTGGCGTTTGAAACAGTCCAGATGCTCACTGCGATTGTCACGAGCCTCGTGCGCGTCATGGTGACCCGGCGGCGCTTGTTGGAGTGGCTCACCGCCGCGAGGTCTGCCCAGAGCGCAGACCTGAGCCGGTGGCGGACGTGGCGGCTCATGCTGGGCGGGGTGCTCCTGGCTGCAGCCATCGCCATCGCCGTGCTCGCACTACGCCCCACGAGCCTTGTCGTCGCTCTCCCTTTGCTTCTCGGCTGGATCCTGGCGCCCGAGATCGTCTTGCGCATCAGCGAGCCGGTCCGACGCCCAACTCCGCCGCTTACGGCCGCTCAGAACATGGCCCTTCACAGCCTCGCGCGACGCACGTGGTTGTTCTTTGAAGACTTTGTCGGGCCCGACGACCACTGGCTGCCTCCCGATCACTACCAGGAAACGCCTCTGGGCAAGGTCGCGCCGTATACGTCGCCTACGAACATCGGCTTGCTCCTGCTCTCAACCCTCTCCGCGTACGACCTGGGTTACATCGGCACAGTCAACTTCGTATCCCGTCTGCGCGCTACCTTCGACAGCCTTGAAAGGCTGGAGCGCTATCGCGGCCACTTTTTGAACTGGTATGACACGCGCAGCCTGGCCCCACTGCTGCCGCGCTATGTTTCGACTGTTGATAGTGGCAATCTGGCCGCGTGTCTGCGCATCCTGCGACAGGGCTGTGAGCGGCTGCGCACCGCACCCGTGTTGCGTTGGTCGCGCTGGGAAGGCATGGCCGACACGTTCGGTCTGCTCGATGACTTCGTACGCGACCTGGAGACAGCGCAGAGCATTCCGGGGGCCGGGGAGCTGCGGATCCTGCTTAGCGAATTACGGGAGGGCGTGCTAGCCGTGAAGGCCGAGCCGGCGTCCTGGCGGCCGACCCTCGACTACGTCGCTGGCGTAGGCTGGCAGCGCTTGGAGACCCTGCTCACGCGCCTCATCGAAGAAAACGCGACCGTCCTCGGCACTGAGGCCTTGGGTGCGCTGCGCATCGCAGTCGGCCGCATCAACAACCAGATCTTCACGTTCCATCGCGCGGTCGAGTTGCTCTTGCCCGGCCTGGCCTGGCTCAACGAGCGGCCAGCGCTGCTGCGAGCGGCAGCGGCCGGAGCGGGCGCCGCGGCAGATATGCCGAGCGCGCTAACTGAAGCGTACGGAGCAGTGGCCGAATGCTTGCAGACGATTCCGACCTTTGCAAAGCATCCGGCAGCATGTGTCACGGCCCAAGCGGCACTAGACCGGCTAATCATCATCGGTCGACCAATTGCCTGCGGATCAGTACAGCGCGGCCGACCTGGCCGATGCATGCACCTGGTGCGAAGCCATGCGCGAGAAGCTCAGCGCTGCCCGGGCCATGGGAGAGGAGCTCCTGGCGGGACTCGCTGACATCGAGGCGAAGGCGGAGACTTACTTCCGCGAGATGGACTTCGCCTTCCTGTTCGCCGCCCAACGAGAGGTCTTCCACATCGGGTACAACGTAACGGCCGGCAAACTCGACTCGAACTTCTACGACTTGTTAGCCTCCGAAGCTCGCATTGCCAGCCTGGTGGCCCTGGCGAAGCGGGAGGTGCCCCGCAGCCACTGGTTGCATCTCGGCCGTCCGATGACCCAGGTGAACGGTGCGCGTGCGCTGCTATCCTGGAGCGCGACCATGTTCGAGTATCTGATGCCGACACTGCTCATGCGCTCGTATGAAGGGACCTTGCTACACGAGAGCGCGCTTGCCGCTGTGGATCACCAGGTCGACCATGGCCGGCGGCAGGGCCTGCCCTGGGGCATCTCCGAGTCGGGGTATTACGCCCTGGATGGCAACAACAACTACCGCTATCGCGCCTTTGGCGTGCCGGGGCTGGGGTTCAAGCGCGATCTGGCCGAGGATTCGGTCGTCGCTCCGTACGCCTCGCTGCTGGCATTGCCCTTCCGTCCCGCAGCGGTCGTCCAGAACCTCGCACAGTTGGCCCGGCTGGGGGCGGTCGGCATTTACGGGCTGTACGAGGCCGTCGATTTCACCGCCGCCCGCCTGCCTCTCGGCCGCAACCACGCGGTCGTGCGCGAATACATGGCCCATCACCAGGGAATGATATTGGTGGCCTTGGACAACTACCTCTATCAACTCCGCACGCAGCAAGAGGCACTCATGCTGCAGCGCTTCCACTCGGATCCGCTCCTGCAGAGCGTCGACCTCCTGTTGCAGGAGCGCGTGCCATCAGATGCGCCACTGGAGTTCCCCCAGCCCGGTGATTTCGCCCCAACCCGACGCTCGCTGCCGCCCGTGATCTCGGCGCCCTGGGATGTGCCTGCAGGCGCAGCGATGCCCTACGTCCATTACCTATCCAACGGGCGTTACGGTGTGCTGATTTCGGCCTCGGGCGGAGGGTTCAGCCGCTGGGGAGACGTCGACCTGACGCGGTGGCGCACCGACACCACTCGAGACGACTGGGGGACGTGGCTGTATGTGCAAGACAGGGAGAATGACAGGCTATGGTCCGCCTGTCGTCAGCCGACCGGCGTGTCGCCAACTGCGAGCGACGTCCGCTTCTATGCCCACAAGGCGGAGTTCCGCCGCACTGATGACCAGATCGCGCTGACTCTGGAGGTCGTCGTCGCGGCTGACGATGACCTGGAGATCCGGCGGGTAACGCTCCACAACCAAGGCAAGCAGCCGCGCCGGCTCGCGCTCACCAGCTACGCCGAGGTCGTCATGACCGACCCGGCTGCCGATCAACGTCATCCCGCCTTCAGTAAGCTGTTCATTGAAAGCGAGTATTTGGCGCAAACCGGGGCACTGCTCTTCAGACGCCGTCCTCGGGCCGAAGACGAGGCGCCGCTCTTTGTGGCGCACTTCGTGCTGTGCGAGGAAGGCAAGCCCGGTCTGGCGACCGGTTATGAAAGCGACCGGGCGGCGTTTCTGGGTCGTGGCGCTAAGGGGGCGCGGGCGCCCGCAGCGCTCGTACCAGCACGCGACGCGCCCGCGCCCTCCCTGAGTGGCGCGGTGGGAGCCACGCTCGATCCAATTATGGCTCTGCAGTATGAGATCGTACTGCAGGGGGGGAGACAGCGCAACTGGCGTTTCTCACAACCGCCGCCGAATCGCGCGCTGCCGTGCTGACAACGATCGATCGATATCAAACGTGGGCAACCGTCGAGCACGCTATCGGGCAGTCACGAGCGCGCGCCGAACTCGAGTTGCGCCAGTCCACGCTGTCCACTGTAGAGCTAGAGCGCTTCCAGGCCCTGCTGTCCGCGTTGCTCTACCCGTATCATGGCTTACGAGCAGAGCCGTCACTCCTGGCTGCCAACACCCGGGGCCAGCCCGGTCTGTGGGCGTACGGTATTTCGGGTGACTATCCGATCCTCCTCGTGAGCATCTCCGAAGAAGAGGGGTTGACGGTCGTTCGAGAGTTGCTGCAGGCCCATTCGTACTGGCGCAACCGCGGTCTGAAGATCGACCTGGTGATTCTGAACACTCGGGTTGCCGGTTACAATCAAGAGCTGCGCGATCAAATCCAGCGCCTCCTGATCCGGACAGACAACGAGATTTGGGCCAACCAGCGCGGGGGCGTTTTCATGCTGCTCGCCCAGCAGTTGAACGAAGGCGACGATATCTTGCTGCAGACCGCGGCGCGCGTGGTCCTGAATGCGGATTCGGGAGACCTGGCAGACGCACTGGCGCTCACGAGACATCAGCCTGCACTGCTACCACCGTTTGCGCCAAGCCCTGCGGAAGTGAAAGGGGAGCTGCCCACCGCTCCGGTCGCGCGACCCGGCGGGCTGGCCTTCGATAACGGGCTGGGTGGCTTCAGTCCTGACGGTAAGGAGTACAGCATCTACCTCAACGGCGAGCGATTGCCGCCAGCGCCGTGGGTGAACGTGGTGGCGAACCCTACGTTTGGGTTCCTCGTATCAGAGTCGGGCAGCAGCTATACCTGGGCCCTGAACAGCGGCGAGAACCGGCTTACGCCCTGGTCGAACGATCCGGTGACCGACCCATCGGGCGAGGTGCTGTACCTGCGCGACGAGGAGACGGCGGAGGTTTGGACACCGACCCCGCAGCCGGCAGGAAGCGGCCTGCCTTACCTAGTGCGACACCGCGCGGGCTCAACCTGCTTCGAACACAATAGCCACGGGCTCCATCAGCGCTTGCGCCTCTTCGTCCCGCCGGACGCACCGGTCAAGATCATCCATTTGCGGCTGGAGAATGCCACGCAGCGGCCGAGGCGGATCACGGCGACCTTTTACGCGGAATGGGTGCTCGGCACAACCCGGGCAGCTGCCTCGCAATTCGTGACGCCCGACTTTGATGAGGGCAGCCAGGCGTTGCTTGCGCGCAATCCCTGGCAGCCTGAGTTTGGCGAACGCGTCGCATTCGCGGCGCCGAACCGGCGGCTGCACGGCCTGACGTCCGATCGCACTGAGTTTCTCGGTACCGGTGGCACGCTGCAACGACCTGCCGCGCTCGACCGGATCGGCTTGAGCGGCACCGTCCAGTCTGGCCTTGACCCGTGCGCCGCGCTCCAGTTGCACGTCGATCTGCCACCGGGGGCCAGCGACGAACTCTGGTTCCTGCTCGGCCAGGGCGAGGACCGGGCGGACGCGCTTGCGTTGGTCCGCCGCTTCCAGGAGCCGGAAGCCGTCGAACAGGCATGGCAGGCTTCGAACGGCTTCTGGGACGATCTCCTGGCCGCGGTGCAGGTGCGCACGCCGGAGCCGGCAATGGACTTGCTCCTGAACCGGTGGCTGCTCTACCAGAGCCTCTCCTGCCGGGTGTGGGGTCGCACCGGGCTCTACCAGTCGAGCGGCGCTTTCGGTTTCCGAGACCAACTGCAGGATGTTATGGGGCTGATTCACGCGGCGCCGGCGTTGGCACGCGAACAGATCCTCAACGCGGCCGGGCGCCAGTTTGAGGTGGGCGACGTGCTGCATTGGTGGCATCCACCCTCGGGCCGGGGAGTACGCACACGCATTTCAGACGACCTGTTGTGGTTGCCGTTCGTCACGGCCCACTACGTTGAAGCCACTGGTGACGTTTCAATCCTGGATGAGCGTGCGCCCTTTCTGCACGCGCCCCCGCTTGCGGCCAACGAAGATGACCGCTATGGGAACTACCCGACGACGGCAGCAACTGCCACCCTAATGGAGCATTGCCGCCGGGCGCTGGACCGCGGGTCGACTGCCGGCAGCCACGGCCTGCCACTGATGGGGAGCGGGGACTGGAATGACGGCATGAATCGCGTCGGAATCGAGGGTCGCGGCGAGAGCATCTGGCTCGGCTGGTTCCTGTACGCGACGCTCGTACGTTTTGCGGTCCTGTGTGAGCGCCGGGGCGACACCGCTCAGGGCAAGGGCTATCGCGAACGGGCCGCGGCGCTGCAGGGGGCCCTGGAGCAGAACGGCTGGGACAGCGGCTGGTATCTGCGCGCCTTCTACGACGACGGCTCCCCGCTTGGCTCGCATACGAACGCCGAGTGCCAGATTGACGGGATTGCGCAGTCATGGGCCGTGTTATCCCTGGCGGGGAATCCTGCCAGGACAGAGCAGGCGATGCGTGCGGTGCTCGAGCGCCTGGTGTGCGCGGACGACCGCCTGGTTCTGCTGTTCACGCCGCCGTTCGACAAGACGCCGCTCGATCCCGGCTATATCAAGGGGTACGCACCGGGCACCCGAGAGAACGGCGGCCAGTACACGCATGCCGCGGTTTGGAGTGCGTGGGCTTGCGCCGAGCTGGGCTGGGCGGAGACGGCGGAGAGCCTCTTCCGCATGCTCAACCCGATCCATCATGCGCACACGCCCGCCGACGTCGACCGCTACAAGGTCGAGCCGTACGTGATGGCGGCTGATGTGTACAGTGTCCCTCCGCACACCGGCCGCGGCGGGTGGACGTGGTACACGGGCTCGGCAGCCTGGATGTATCGCCTGGGACTGGAAGGCATTCTCGGCCTGCGCCGCACCGGGCAAGGGCTGGTCATCGAGCCACGCATCCCACCCGCCTGGCCCGGCTACGAGGCCGACTATCGCCACGGCACGGCGACCTATCACATCCGGGTGCGCAACGAGAGGCGGACTGCGGGCGCGGGCCGGCCAAGCATGACCGTGGATGGCCAGAACACCGAGGGCAACGTTGTCGAACTGCATGATGACGGTGCTGAACATCAGGTGGAGGTCATCCTGTCCGACTGACCCTGCCCGAGCGTCGAAGGAGCGAACGCATGCTGACACCACGGGATTCCTGTGCTGAACGTGCTCGTCTACACTGAAAGAAAGGCCGCGTCATGGAGCTCCCCGATCTGCTCGTCATCACCTCGCCCATCTACATTGAATGCGTGCGGGTGCCGGACGGCGAGTTCCTGATGGGCAGTGCCCTGGCGCAGGACAGGGAAGCGACAAAGTGCGAGCAGCCGCAGCACCGAGTCGACCTCGTTGGGTTCTACATCGGCAAGTACCCCGTGACGAACGCCCAGTATGCCGCGTTTGTGGAGTCAACCGGCTTCGCAGCGCCTTCTTATTGGACCCAGGAAGGGATTCCCGCCGTCAAGGAAGACCACCCTGTGGTCCAGACTTCGTGGCATGACGCCCGGGCATTCTGTGCCTGGTTGAGTGAGGCCACTGGTACGAGTTTCCGCCTGCCCACTGAGGCTGAGTGGGAGAAGACGGCGCGCGGCCTATATGCACGGCTCTATCCTTGGGGCGATCGATCGCCAACAGCGGAGCTCTGCAACTGTAACATGCAGGTGGGAGACACCACCCCGGTGGGACAATATGCCAAGAATGTCAGCTTTTGCGGTGCGGTCGACCTGGCTGGCAACGTCGGGGAGTGGACCACCAGTCTCTACCGGCCTTATCCGTATCAGGTGGATGACGGTCGAGAGGATCCGCTAGCTGAAGGGGTACGGGTGGTGCGGGGTGGTGCGTTCAGCCTGATGGGCTGGAACGCGCGCTGCGCCTGCCGGCTGCGCTACGCACCCGATCGCAGGAGTGACCACCGCGGCTTCCGGGTGCTGGTCGCCGCACCTGGCTGGAAACTCTAGCCACGGGCTCCCGTCATCCGAACCTCATAGCGCTCGACCTCATAGTAACGGTCGAGCTTGTGCGCGGTGTCCTTGTGGACCAGGCGCCACAGGCGGCCGTTGGTGAGGATCCCCCACGCGACGCCGGCGTGTTGCACATAGAAGGCGATCTGGTAGGCGGGGTTCTTGTTGCAGCTGCTCGCGTGTCGCAAGGCTCTGCGCCGAGATCATCTGCCAGTCCGACCGGCCGGGCAGGATGTTGTCCAGGTAGTGATAGGAGAACAGCTGCGCGTTGCGGTGATACTGCGCGTTGGTGAGGGTGGGCTGGTTCGGTGCGGCGGTCATCGGCGGGCGCTGCTCGTCGGGTAGGTCGGGGTGTAGTATAGCGCGGGGGTATGGGTTTTGGCTAGCGCGACGCAACCTCAGTTAGGCTTCGCTGCGTCAACGGTTCCCCGGCCGCGTTCCTCTGTGCCTTTTGATGCGCAAAAGCTCCTGCAATGGTATAATGACGTAGACCGATGAAATTGACGCGGTCGTCCTTTTTTCACGGGGTGGCCCGGCCTCGGGGCTGGCGCCGGTGGATTGGGACCGGCCGGCAGGTGAACGAACGGCTGCCGGTCTGAAGTTATTGCTGAGGAGTTGTCATCGTGCCCAAGGCACCCCACAAGTCCGTCGCCCACAAGGTCACGCCCGCCAAATCAGACGACGCTCGCCTGACGGTCGAGCTGGCGGAAGAGTCGCTGATGGAAAACGCGCTCCAAGACAGCGAAGAGCGCTACCGGTCGATCGTCGCGGCGATGTCGGACGGCATCATCATGCAGGATGCCAGCGGACGGATCATTGCGTGTAACGCGAGCGCCGAGCGGATCCTGGGCTTTTCCCGCGAGCAGATGATGGGGCGCACGTCGCTGCGACCCGCGCTGGCAGGCCACCGATGGGGCTGGCATGCCGTTTGGCGGGGAGGATCATCCCGCCATGGTCACCCTGCGGACCGCAAAGCCGCAGCGCGCTTGTGTGATGAGCGTGCAGCGTGCCGATGGGACGCGCGCTTGGGTTTGCATCAACACGCAGCCCCTTTTCAAAGCCGGGCAGGCGGAACCGTACGCGGTCGTCTCGTCATTCGCCGACATCACGGAGAGCCGGCGTGCGGAAGCCGTCCTGCACGAGAGCGAGGCGCGCTTTCGTTCGCTGTACGAGCACAGCATCGACGGCCTGTTGCTGACCGCACCCGATGGGCGCATCCTGGGCGCTAACCCGGAAGCGTGCCGGCTGCTGGGCCGCACCGAGCAGGAAATCTGTGCGATCGGCCGCGCCGGCATCGTCGATACGAGCGACCCGCGCCTGGCGGCCATGCTGCGGGAACGCGTGGCCGCGGGCGAGGTGCGCGGTGAGCTCACGATGATCCGAGGGGACGGGTCGCGCTTTCCGATCGAGTTCTCGTCCGCCATCTTCACGGACCGCGACGGCAACCAGCGCACGAGCCTCACGTTCCGGGATATCTCCGAGCGGAAGCGGGCGGAGGATGCCCTGCGCGAGGCCAACCAGCAGCTGGAGGCGCACGTCGCCGCACGCACGCGGCAGCTCGCAACCCTGCTGGAAATCGGGCGCGACGTGGCGTCGGAACTGGAGCTGCGGCCATTGCTGGCGCACATTTTGGCAGAGCTGCGCAGTGCGATTGACTACACGGGCGCCGCAATTGCCACCGTGGAGGGCGCCTACGAGGGCGCTAGCGAGGGCGCCAGGGTGGCGGTGATCCTGGACTACGCTGGGCCGGCGACGCGCGACAAGATCGTCGGCGCGCGCATCTCGCTGGATCATGATAGCGGTTACCGGCGCGTGATCGAGCAGCGAACGCCGGTGCTGGTGGAAGACATCTGGGCGGAAGTGGGATCGCCGGAGTCGGCCTGGTCGATCTGGGACGAGGGCCTGGCCAGCGAGATGGCGTACGCGCGGTCGTGGCTGGGCATCCCCCTGGTGGCCAAGGGCAAGCTCATCGGGCTGCTGCGACTGGACCATTGTGAGCCAGGGCGCTTCACGCATGACGACATAGAATGGACGCTGGCGTTCGGGTACCAGGTAGCGGTGGCGATCGTCAATGCGCAGCTGCACGAGGCCGCGGAGCGGGCCGCGGCGCTGGCCGAGCGCGAACGCATTGCGCGCGAGCTGCACGACTCCGTCTCGCAGGTGCTGTACAGCATTGGGCTGGGGGTGCATTCTGCCCGCAACCACCTGGTTCTGGATCCGGATTGGATTGCGGCGCGGCTGGATCACCTGGGCGAACTAGCGGAGACCGGGCTGGCCGAGATGCGAGCCCTGATCCTCGAGCTGCGGCCGGAAGTATTGGTTGACGGCGGACTCGTGAGTGCGCTGGAGCGGCACGCTGAGATGTTGCGACGCCGGTACGATCTGAACGTGGCGACGCGCTTCGGAGCCGAACCGGGCATATCGGGTGAGGCAACACTCGCGCTGTACCGCATCGCACAGGAAGCGACTAACAATGCGGGCAAGCATGCCCAGGCACACAACGTGAGCCTCAGCCTGGCGAGCGACGAGGCCGCGGTGACGCTCGAGATCGTCGATGACGGGCGCGGGTTCGATACGACAGGGCCGTTCCCCGGCCACATGGGGCTCAAGTCGATGCAGGAGCGGGCCCAGCAGATCGACGCGACGTGGGAAGTCGAAAGTGAGACGGGCTCGGGCACGCGCGTCCGCGTGCGCGTGCCGCTTGCCGAACCGGGTGCGCCTTGATGCCACTCGGGCCGTCGTCGCCATTACAACTTTTGTCCGTTGCGCTCGCACCCCACCCTGGGTAAAATCGTTTTCGTCCGCTTCGTGCCCGTTGCCGGTCTACTTTGTTTCAACCGCGATGGCTGCACGCTAACCGCCTGATCCTGTTTCCCAAAGGACTTTACACGCAGCGTATGAACCGAGATGCTGACTTCGAAGGTGACCGGCCCGTCCAGCCTCGGAATCCCGCTGACAGCCAACGCGTCGGAGGCGGTCAGGAAGGGATGAGAGCTTCCACGCCATGTGCCGGGCCCGCGCCCTTCGTCGGCGAAATCGCCGAGCCCGCCCTCTTCCCTGAGGAAAACCCCAATCCTGTCTTCCGGGTCACCCCGGACGGCCGGGTGGTCTACGCCAATCGCGCGAGCGCGGCACTGCTGGCTGCCTGGGGCGTGACGCAGGACGGCTGCGCGCCGCCCCCCTGGCGCGAGCGGCTGGCAAGCGTGATAGCAGTGAACGAGCCGCGGACGTGGGACGCGGAGTGCGACGGACGCATGTTGCAATTGAACTGCGTTCCGATTGCCGTCGCGGGCTACGTCAACGTCTACGCGTCAGACGTGACGGAACGGGTCGCGCTGTTGGCAGAGCTGACCGGCGAGCAACGCCGCACGGCCGAGCTGGCCGAAGCATTGCGCCGCGAGCGCGACCTCCAGCAGACGCTCCTGGAACACGCGAACGCCTGCCTGGTCTACCTGGACCGGGACTTCAACTTCGTCCGTATGAACGCGGCCTACGAGGTGGTGTGCCAGCGCCCGCGGTCCGAAATGCTGGGACGCAATCACTTCGAGCTCTTCCCCAACGCCGAAAACGAGGCCATCTTCTGCCGGGTCCGGGACACCGGCCAGCCGGCCGCCTACATGGCGAAGCCGTTCGAGTTCGCCGACCAGCCATGGCGCGGCGTTACGTATTGGGATTGGACGCTCACGCCGGTGAAAACGCCGGCCGGCGAGGTCGAGGGGCTGGTCTTCTCGCTGGTCGAAGTGACCGAGCGGGTGCTGGCCGCCCGGCTGAGCGACGCGCTGAACGAGATTCATGCGGCGGTTGCATCGCAAACCGACCTGACCGCGATTCTGCGGACCGCGATGGAGCGCTCCGCGGCCGCGCTCGGCTGCGCAACGGCTGCCATTGGCATGCGCGAGAATGGCTGCTGGGTGCTGCGGCATGGCGTTGGGTTCGCCGCTCAGAACGTCGGCCTGACATTCACGGATGAGCAGGCTAAGCTGTCGGTGCAGGTCGCCAAGACCCGCCAGCCGGCCGGCGTGCGCGACGAGCCAACAGTCTCCGTCACCAGGAAGATCATGGCCGATTACGGGGTCCGGGGGGTGTTGGCACTGCCGCTGGTCGTCCGCGACGACGTCATCGGCGTGCTGACGTTTAACTTTAGCCGGCCGCGCGGCGCTTTCACGCGCGCGGAGATGGATTTCGCGGCCAAACTGGCGACGGCAGTGTCGCTGACGCTGGAGAACGCCCGGGTGTTGGAGCTCCAAGCCGAGCAGCGCCGGGCGGCCGAAGCCCACGCCGCCGAGCTCGAGGCGACTTTGGAGGCGATCAGCGACGGCGTGGTGATTTACACGCCCGACAGGAAGATCGTGCGTCACAATGCCGCGGCGACACGGATGTTGCGCCTGGGGACATCCGATCTGGATCTATCGTTTGAGGAGCGGCGGGTGCGTCTCGCCGCGGAGCTCGTCCGCGACCCGACTGCCGGGGCCGAACAAATGCCTGCCGCGCGTGCCCTCCGCGGCGAGAACGTACGCGGCGAGCTGATGCGCTTGCGCCACGCGGACCACCCGGCGGCCGAACGACTGTACGTCCTGGCGAGCGCGGCGCCGATCTATGACGCGAACGGGCGGGCGCTTGGTGCGGTCACCAGCTTTAGCGACGTGACGGAGCTGCGCCGCCCGCGATGAACTCGAGCAGCGGGTGCAGGAGCGCACCGCCGAGCTCGAGGCGATCTTTGCCAGCGTGCCCGATGCGCTTTGCGTCGCGGACGCCAGCGGCATACTGCGCTGTAACCGGGCTGCGCTCGACGCGTTCGGCTGCGACAGCCTAGAGGAGCTAAGGGTGAGCCTCCCGGCTCTGGCGGTGCAGATGCAGGCGCGCACCGCCGAGACGGGGCAGCTCATCCCGCCCGCGGAACTGGGGCTGGCCAGGTCCCTGCGGGGCGAGCAGGTGGTATTGGAAATCGTCACCCGCCACCCGCGGACCGGTAAAGACCAGATTCATCGGGTCGCGGCAGGGCCGATCGCATTGAATGGCCGCATCGTCGCAGCCGTGGCGCTGGCGACAGACATCACCGCGCAAAAGCGCCTCCAACAGCAGCTTGCCTACCAGGCTGACCTCCTCGAGAATGTCAACGATGCCATCCTCGCCTATGATGCAGACCTGCGCATCACGGCCTGGAACCGGCGGGCCGAGGAGTTGTACGGCTGGACGGCCGAGGAGGTCATCGGGGCGGCGGCGCCCGTGGTGGCAGGCTCGCTCATGACGGACGAGGAACGGGCCGAGGTCCGGCGCGTGTTGACAACGACCGGTCGCTGGCAAGGTGAGGTGCGGCACACGCGGCGCGACGGTACGCCTATCATCGTCGAGTCGACCAGCATGGCGCTGACTGACGAAGGCGGGCGGGTTCGCGGCTTTGCGACGGTCAACCGGGATATCACCGAGCGCAAGGCGGCGGAGGCGCAGACCTCCAGGCTGCTCGAACAGCTCAGGGCCAGCCGCGAGCAGTTGCAGGCCCTTTCACACCGGCTCGTAACCTTGCAGGAGAGTGAGCGCAGCTATGTGGCCGACCAGTTGTACAACCAGGCGGGACAGGTGCTGGCGGCGCTCCAAATGCAGCTCTCGCAACTCAACAGAGGTGGCGGCCGAGAGTCGCCTCCGACAGCACTGCCCGAGGTGCAAGCCACACTCACCGAGGCGATGCGCGAGCTGCACGACCTGGCGCGGCAGCTGCGTCCGGTGGGGCTGGACCGTTCGACGCTGGCGCGCGTTCTGGATGCCCATGTCACTGAGTTCGGCAAGGCGCATCGCCTGGCCGTGCGATTCCGGCCCGGCGCGGCCGAATCGCTGCGCGTGCCGGCAGATGTCGGGACCACGATTTTTCGATGCGTCCAGGAAGGGCTGACGAACGTGGCGCGCCACGCGCGAGCATCGCAGGTCGTGCTTTCGATGGCCGTGGACGGCGACCACCTGACCGTCACCCTGGCGGACAACGGCGTGGGTTTTGCCGCGCGCGAGACCTCGGGCGCGGGTGGGCTGGGGCTGGCGAGTGGGCTCGGGTTGGCGAGCATCCGGGAACGCCTCGAGATCATCGGCGGCGAGCTCACAATCCTAAGCGGAAGATCCGGTACGACGCTGACTATCTCTGCGCCCTTGGCGGCGCCGGTTGGGGACGCCAAGGGCGGCGTTATTGAGCCATGGAAAGGTGTGCGTGAGTAATTTTAGCAGCGACGCAAATGAGGTCGAACCGATCCGCGTGCTGATCGCCGACGACCACGCGCTGGTGCGTACTGGTCTGCGCATGCTGCTGGAGGACGAGCCCGGCATGGAAGTCGTGGGCGAGGCCCCCGATGGAGCACGGGCATTGGAATTGGCGCTCGCCCTGCTGCCCACGGTGGTCCTGGCCGACATCAGCATGCCGCCCCCCGATGGAATTGAGTTGGCGCGCCTGCTGGGCCATGCGGCGCCCGGCGTGAAGACCATCATGGTTACCATGCACGAAGACGAGGAGATGCTGCGGGACGCTTGGGCTGCCGGCGCGGCCGGCTTTGTCATCAAGCGCTCTGGCCCCGACGAACTGCTGCTCGCCATCCGCCGTGCGGCGGCTGGCGAGCGGCATCTCGATGCGGCGTTGCGCCAAAGTGGGATGACGTTTGGGGATGTGTGACCCGTCTGAGGCAAAGCTCGAGCTCGGTCGGGCGCGGATGCTGCCGGCGAGGCGCCGGACAACGCGCCCGGCACGCGAAAGCCTCCGAGGCCCTGTCCGGGGACCTCGGAGGTCTGGTTGCAATTTGCAGGGTGCGATCTGTTTAGGCTGCCCGCAGTCCGCTTCGGCGAGCGTAACGAACCGCATCTAGACGGGTAGCCAACTCCAGCTTGTCAGGATGCGTAACACGTGATTTTCAACCACCGGCACGGTGAAATTGAGTTGTTGGGCGATTTCCCCATTCGAAGCATCCATTGAGAGTTCCTGTAGCACTTTCAGCTCCGGACGGTTGAAGCGGTCGAGCAGGGTCTCACCGCCGGCCATCACGCGCCATGCCGTCATTCCTGGTAATTTCATAGGTAATCCTCCTTGGCGGCGTCTGTCCCCGATGGCTTGGAACGACGCGCACCAGCCTGGGCACTTATCCTTGCGTGTTGCCACGATCGAAAATACGGGCGGCTGCGCCAAGCCACAATATTGGCAACGCCGAGAGCGAGCTCCCGCGGGCTGGGCCAATGGTGGGCCAGCTCCTACACATTCCGCCTTAATGCCTGATTCCCATTATACATCAATATCTGTCGATTTTCGTACGACAAAAGGTCCATCTTTGTTGACTATCTATCGGTAGCGGACCTCTTCCTGCTTCCGCTCCGAGTGACCGGCCCGGGCTGTGGTCAGGGAGTATGGCGCCTCGATCGTGTCAAATTAATCGAAGATAATTGAAGCACATCATTCTTCTTGTAAATCATGTGCATTGAAGAACGTGTGGGCGGTCGTACGCAAACCCGCACGCGCGCACCCCGCCCATCTGTGCTACACTTCTCACGAACGCGCGGCACGCGGCAGGATCGCGAACAGTAGTCATTTGTCCCGTACCCCTCCGCCGCCAAATATGTTATCTTTGGCACAAGCAGGCAGAAGTGGTACACGCAAGCCACCACTCCTTTGTTTTCCCAGTGCAAACGCGGTGCCGCCACGACAGCTGGCGACCGGCGAGTTGATGGCGCTGTTGGAGGCCTGCCTCGGCGAGGCAAGCGCCGAAGGCGTTCGCGATGCGGCAGTGATTGCCGTCGCTTGGGCCACGGGCCCGCGGCGGAGCGAGCTGGCGGGGCTCCGCCGCGACGACTTCGTGCAGACTGGGGCCGAGGAAGGAGACCTGATAGTCCGCGGCAAGGGTGACAAGGTCCGGGTTGTCTATCTGTACGACGGCGCGGCGGCTTACCCGCTGGATTGGCTGAAGCTGCGAGGGCCGGATGAAGGCCCGCTGATTCTGGCGGTGGACAAGGGTGGTGGAATTTGGGCCGGCGATGGGGTCAGTGATGAGGTGCTGGCACAGATGCTGGAGAAACGGCGGGTGCAGGCGGGGCTGAGGCGGTTGACGTAGCACGACTTTCGGAGAACGTTTGCGGGGAACCTGTTGGACAACGGAAACGATCTCGTGACCGCGCAGAAGCTGATGGGCCACGCCAGCCCTACCACGACCGCCGCCTACGACCGGCGCGGAGAGGAAGTGAAGCGCAGGGTGAGCGGCAGCTTACACGTTCCTCATGTCCAGAGGGACTCCCGTTGAAGTAATGCCCTCTGTCGCAAGGTATCTCACGAGCCTAAAAGCGACTCAACCCTGGCACGGCACGTCGGTCCACACGCTGCCGGGTTGCATCTGAAACACCAACGGCAACCAACTCGCCTCTCACCCCATCGAGCGTTCCGGTTTCCCTCCGGACGATATCTCTTCTTCGTGTTGCTACGTCGCGTTCAAGATAATAGTCCTCATACCACAAGTATGAGGACTCTCTTTGTGGCAAAAAATATCCGTGTTTTTAAATCGTATTGACAAATTCCGTAGCTCATGATATGGTTGCCGATATTCACAGAAGTTAACAGCGTTTATGTTGAAGTCACTACATGGCGATTCGTATGACAAGTAGCCTTACGCGCCGGCAACGCCTGCACCAGACAACCCGAGCAGAAATCATGGCGACTGCGCGTCAGCAGATTGCGGCCGATGGCAATTCGGGCTTATCGCTGCATGCGATCGCACGCCAGATGGGCATGACGGCGCCGGCACTCTACCGCTACTTCAAGGGTCGGGATGACCTGGTGTCGGCGCTGATCGAAGCTGCCCACAACTCTTTAGGACTGGCCCTCCGCACGGCCGTCGCGGCATCCAGCAGCTGTGATTACGCGGGGCAAGCCTTAACGCTGGCTCGTGCGTACCGGGCCTGGGCACTGGCCCACGCATCCGATTATGTGCTGACGCTCGGCGCTGGGCTGCCGGACTACAACCCGGCGATGGCCGTGATCGTGCCTGCGATTCAGCGCAATGTGGATGTGATCGTCGAAATCGCAGCGAACGCCTTGGCCGCGGGCCAGCTGAAGCCGGCTCCCGTCTATGTCCAGCCGCCGAGCAATCTTCAGGCACAGCTCGATGCCTGGGAGGGAAGCCGGGGATTTGGGGTGCCGACACAGGCGCTCCATGCGGCAGTGGTGATTTGGTCCCGGATCCGTGGTCTGGTCTCGCTGGAACTTCAGGGGTACATCCAGCCGCTGCTCGGAGATCCTCAGGCGCTCTTTGAGGCCGAAGTGCACGAGCTGCTCGAGCGTGTAGGTTTCTCGTTCCAAGCAGCGCCAAGCGAAGCCGCCTGAAGCGCACCCATCCTGGCAATCGACAGATGTCCGTCGACAAGAATTGGAGAAAATCATGTCTTCACCCATGCGCCTGGCGCGAACTGCCGGGCTTTTGTATCTCGCGGTCGCCGTCTTGGCAGCTTTCGCTTTTGGCTATGTCCTCACCAGGGTGTACGTACCGGGCGACGCCGCTACTACAGCGGCGAACGTCGTGGCAAACGCCGGCCTAGTCCGCCTGGGCGTGGTCGCCGACCTCGCGCAGGCGACGATCATGGTCTTCCTGGCGATGACCTTCTACCGGCTGCTCAGGCACGTGAACAAGAGCGCCGCAAGCGCCATGGTAATCCTCGTCGCCATCGCTACCACCATCATGTGCCTCAACCTCGTCTTCGAGTTTGCCGCCTTGCTGGTCGCAACCAACAGCGCCAACGCGGCTGCCTTCGGCGCTCAAGGGGCGGGCGCCCTGGTGTTGCTCTTGCTCGACATGCATCACTACGGCTTCCTCATCGCCCAGATCTTCTTCGGCCTGTGGCTGATGCCCCTGGGATATCTCGCCTACAAGTCCGAAATGTTCCCCAAGGCGCTGGGCATCGTGCTGATCGTGGCGGGCGTCTGCTACCTGGTCGACGTGCTCACAGGGTTCCTGGTCCCCGACTTCGGGGCGCGCATCCATATGTTCGTGGCCGTCATCCCGCCCACGATTGCGGAGTTCTGGATGGTCCTGTACTTGCTCGTCAAGGGGGTGAGGGCGCCTTCTGGGCGGACGCCGGCTCAAAGTACGCCTCGCGCAGGCGCCGTCGCAGCAGACGCAACCGTGTAGGACCCGTCAAGCATGCAAGATCATATGCGCGGGTGGCTGGGGGGCGCCTCACCACCTGGCGCATCGCTAGAGGATTCAATAAAGGAGTAGAGAAATGACTATCAGCAGTCCAACCGCCGGATACCCGGCTCGTCTTCAAGTTGACTATCCAGAGAAACTGAGTCGGCTAACCACCTTCTTCCGATTGCTCTGGATCATTCCCATCGCCGTCATCCTGGGCCTCATCTCGGGGGCCGGGAAGACGATCACCAACACGGTTTTCCTCAATGACGCCGGCGAGGTTATCCGGAGAACTCAGCAGACGGCGGGCGGGCTGGTGGCCGGTCTCGTTTTGGCCACAGCCCTGATGATCCTCTTCCGCCAGCTTTATCCGCGCTGGTGGTTCGACTTCTCCCGCGAGTTGACCCGCTTCGAGGCGAGAGTTGGCGCCTTCGCGACTTTGCTCACGGACCGGTACCCTTCCACCGTTGACGAGCAGTCTGTCCACCTGGAGCTGGATTATCCGAACGCAAAAACTGACCTCAACCGGTGGCTACCGCTGGTCAAGTGGCTGCTCGTGATCCCGCATTACGTCGTCCTGTTCTTTCTCAGCATTGCCAGCCTATTTGCGGTGATCCTGGCCTGGTTCGCCATTCTGGCGACGGGCCGGTATCCGAGAAGCCTCTTCGACTTCAACGTCGGGGTCAGCCGCTGGTGGCTGCGGGTAGGAGCCTACGCATTCCTGATGGTGACCGACCGCTATCCGCCCTTCAACCTGAATGCAGAGCAGCATAGCGCTGCATAGCGCAGCATAGCGCTGCATAGCAGCACACCAAGAAGTAGGAACATACTTTAGTGAAAGCAGAGGCAAGCAAGTTGAAACATTACTGGAACACTATCCGCACCCTCATCGCCGCAATCGCCGTCGCGGCACTGGCACTCGGCGTACCCGCCGCTCCTTCGGCCCAGGCCGCAGGGCTGATAAATTGCGTTGACCTGTCTGTTATGGCTGGCCGTTCAGGAGCCTGCCAAGAGTCAGTCTGGGTCAACGGGGTCGAGTACAGGATGAATTTCGCGCAGGAGGCCAAAGAATTCCCCGGCGCGCGCCCCAACGACCCGACGTACAGCTTCTACGTGATCGCGCCGCAGGCCGGCACGCCGCAGGGCGCGTTGCCCTTCGCGCATGACCACGTCGTCCCGTTCGCGCCCATCCAGAACCATGGGGCCTACAGCGTGCTCTTGCACGGCTACCTGGTCTTCTGCAATCCTCAATACACCGGCAGCAGCGTCTGCGTGTCCGACACGGACCCGGTGCTCGTGCTTGCCCAGTCTGTAGACAACCACGCGCTGACATCGGTCCAGTCCATTGAAGCAGCCGCAAGCGCCGGGGTCGTCGTGCTGTTCGACACCGGGGCAACCTATCTCGGCATCGTCAACCCGGGCAAGTAGACAATCGTCCCCAAGGAGAAACAACGATGGCTATCAACCAATCAATCGCTTCGATCAAGCCCACCGTGGCTAGGAAAGAAGACGGGCGCACAAACACCGGCCGGCAGGCGGCCACTCCTGTGGCCTCATGGAGAAAGTACTCGCTGGCGGCCGGCTTGTTCTACCTGATCACGTTTGTCTCGATCCCGACCCTCGCGCTGTACGCTGGGGTGCACGCTCCGAACTGGATCGCCGGCCCGGGCCCGGACACTCCCGTGCTCTTCGGCGCCCTATCCGAGATAATCGTGGCCCTCGCCGGCATCGGCACGGCCATCGCGCTGTTCCCGGTCGTGAAGAGGCAGAGCGAAGCGCTTGCGCTAGGCTTCGTCGCCACGCGGGTCCTGGAAGCCGCCACGCTCTTCGGTGGTGTTGCCAGCCTCCTGGCGCTGGTGACCCTGCGGCAGGCCGGCGTCGGAGCCGAAGGGGTGGTCACCGGCCGTGCGCTCGTCGCCATGTATGACCGGTTCGCCCTCGGTCAGGCCCTCATGCCGATGATGAACGCCCTGTTGCTGGGCACGCTGCTCTTCCGGTCGCGCTTGGTGCCGCGGATCCTACCCACGCTGGGCTTGATCGGCGCGCCATTGCTCCTCGCCGGCACGCTGGCGTGGATGTTCGGCCTCATCGGCCGGACTTCCCCGGTGGGCGTGATCACGGCAATCCCGATCGCACTGTGGGAGCTTTCGCTGGGCGTCTGGCTCGTCGTGAAAGGGTTCAACCGATCTGCAAGCATTGCGTTGGCAACAAAACCTAGCGACTGGGAACCGCTAGTCGTGCCGGGCGCCGCTCCGGCACACGCGTAAACGGCGTTTCGTTCCCGAGCTGACGACCCGTCGAACCTTCTCCGAGACTCAGCGCAGCGCATAGCGGCTCGGGTCTCGGAGAACGCCAAGCAAGTGAGGATAACTGAATGAAAGCCATTGTATACACAGAATACGGATCACCGGATGTTCTGAAGTTCAAAGAAGTAGCAAAGCCTACGCCTAAGGAAGATGAAGTCCTGGTGAAGATTCACGCAGCATCTGTAAATCCCGCCGACTGGCACACCATGCGGGCCGCGCCGTTCCTGGCCCGCTTAGTAAACGGGTTCTTCAAACCTAAGAACCACCGGCTCGGCGCTGATGTAGCGGGGCGCGTTGAAGCGGTTGGCAGAACCGTAACGCAGTTTCGAGTGGGTGACGATGTATTCGGGTGCCTGTCCCTCAATGAGATGAGCAGTTTTGCCGAGTACGTCTGCGCCCGGGAAGATGCATTGGCGTTGAAACCGGCCAGGCTGACATTCGAGCAAGCCGCGGCCGTCCCGTTAGCGGCATTCACCGCTTTGCAGGGACTGCGTGATACGGGACAGATACGCTCAGGGCAAAAGGTCTTGATTAATGGGGCATCCGGCGGCGTAGGTACGTTTGCCGTGCAGATTGCCAAATCGTTCGGGGCTGAAGTCACTGGCGTGTGCAGCACCCGGAATTTGGCCATGGTGCGCTCGATCGGAGCAGACCACGTCATTGATTACACGCAAGGAAGACTTCACCAACAACGGGCAGCAATATGACCTGATTTTCTGTGCCGTCGGAAATCGTTCCATTTCTGATTACACGCGCGCACTGTGAACCCGAGGGACTTGCGTCATTGCGGGATTCACCAACCTGCGGCGGTTGTTCGAATACATGATCCGTGGGTCGTTGAAGTCGAAGGCCGGAGGTAAGCGAGTCGGTCCAATGGATACCATGAAACCAAACAAACAGGATCTGATTTTCGTAAAAGAGCTTCTGGAAGCCGGCAAACTAAAACCTGTGATCGATAGATCTTACCCGTTAGCCGAGGTTCCCGAAGCACTCCGGTATCTTGAAACAGGACGCGCCCGAGGAAAAGTCGTCATCATGGTGGCATAAAACCGCGCATGACCCGCGCCAGAGATGACTGATACGGAAGGATACCCCGATGAAAGCGATCGTACAAGACCGTTATGGTTCGCCGGATGTTCTGAAACTTGCCGAGGTGAAAAAACCGGCCCCCGGCGAGAATGAAGTGCTGGTTAAGGTTTACGCGGCCTCCGTAAATGGATCGGACTGGGAGGGACTGAGAGGGAAACCAGCTGTACGCCCGCTTCGGGGGGATGCTGAAACCAGGCAATAAGATACTTGGATCGGACATCGCGGGGCGGGTGGAATCGGTTGGCAAAAACGTAACCCAGTTCCGGCCAGGGGATGAAGTATTTGGCGAAATGGCGGGTATCGGGGTGGTTTTGCCGAGTATGCCTGCACTCCTGAAGAACACCTGGCCCGGAAACCGGCCGGTCTGACCTTCGAGCAAGCTGCGGCCATCCCGCAAGCGGCGCTGATCGCCCTGCAAGGGATTCGCGATAAGGGCCAGGTTCAGCCGGGCCAAGAGGTACTGATCAACGGCGCGGGTGGAAGTGCAGGCATCTTTGCAGTCCAGCTTGCCAAACTCATTGGGGCTGAAGTGACCGGAGTGGATAACGCGGGCAAGCAGGACTTTCTGCGCTCACTTGGCGCAGACCATGTCATCGATTACACCCGCGAAGACTTTACCCGGAACGGTAAGCAGTATGACCTGATCCTGGATGTCGTCGCGCATCGTTCGGTCTCCGACTTGAAGCGGGCGCTCAAGCCCAACGGAACGTATTTTGTGGTCGGAGGTTCTGTCGCGACGCTATTCCAGGTGTTGATCCTCGGGCCGTTCATACGACGGTCCGAGGGCAAGAGCCTGCGCATCCTGGCGGTTCAGCGAAGTGAAAGTGATCTGGTCGAGATCACGGAGCTCTGCCAGGCCGGCAAGATTGTCCCCGTGATCGACCGGCGGTATCCGCTGCGCGACGTTCCCGAAGCACTCCGGTATGTTGGAGAAGGACGCGCCCTGGGGAAAGTGGTCATCATGGTGGCGTGACATGAGACCCATTGCGCTCACCGGCCTCCTGCTCATCGTGGTTCCGCTCGCGTTCAACGCAAGCTTCTTCCTTCTGCAGCGAGCCTTTGACTACCCTGATATTCTGCGGAGGCCGGCCGATACCATTTTGCGGCGCTTCAAGGAAGGCGGCGCGCCGCTGCGCCGGCTCTGGTATGCCTTCGCTTTGTCAGCGGTGTTGTTCACGCCTGTCCCGGTCTTGGTGCAGCAAGTATTCGGGCCAGACGCGCCGTGGTATCTGACCGTCGGCACCGTGATCGGCGTCCTGGCGGGTGTCATGCAGTTTCTTGGCCTCATTCGCTGGTCATTTCTTGTTCCGAGCCTGGCGGACATGTATACGGACCCAACTTCGAGCCAGGCAACGCGCGACAGCGTCACCGTTGTGTTTCAGGCCTTTCATCGCTACGCGGGCGTAGCGATCGGCGAGCACCTTGGCTACATCTTCACTGCGACATGGACGATCCTGTTGTCTATCGCCATCGTTCAGACGGGTGCTGTCGCTCCGGTGTTGGGCTGGTTAGGGATCCTTCCCGCCATCGGCGTCCTGGTCGGGGTGTTCGAGGAGGCCGGCTTCAAGGCGGCCGGTGCAGTCAACGCGATCAGTTACATCTTGTGGTCCCTCTGGCTCATCGCCCTTGGGATTGCCCTGTTGCTCCGTTAACGGGTGCATCGAAAGGATATGCTAATGAACACAAAAACTTCTCAGGCTCCCAAGCGCCGCGGCCGGCGGTTTCTCCTCTGGCTGGGCGGCGTTCTGCTTTTGACTGTGGGTTTGATCGTGGCGGGAACGGTTTACGAGTCGAGGGCCGAAGCCGCCGACGCGGGTGCCTATCCTCCGGCCGGTCAAATGGTCGAAGTGGGCGGTTACCGCTTACATGTGAACTGCACCGGCGCCGGCAGTCCTACAGTGGTGATCGGCGGTGGATGGGGTGATTGGTCGCTCGGGTGGAGCGGGGTGCAGCCGGGGGTGGCGCGGACAACGCGGGTCTGCACCTACGATCGGGCCGGCATGGGCTACAGCGAGGCCGGTCCCGTGCCGCGGGATGCCGAGCAATTCGCCAAAGAACTTCACACATTGCTGCAGCAAGCCGGCATTCCCGGCCCGTATGTGCTGGTGGGCCATTCGATGGGCGGTCTGACGGTTCGTGTGTTTGCTCACGAGTATCCGGCGGAGGTCGCCGGGATTGTGCTGATAGACTCGATGAGCCCGGGACAAGCCAGGGAACCGGCCCGGCCGCGACTCGCAGCCAATCTCTCAATCAGGACGCCGTGCGTTGCCGGTCCTGTTGGCGCGCATCGGATTAGTGCGTTTGTTTGCGGGGCCGGGCTCGGTCAAGGCCTGTGTCGCCGGAGGCAGAGCAGGCTTATGCGGCTGTCTGGGGACACCGCGCGCAGTGCAAGCCTGGGCCGATGAAGGCAAGGGCATGCCGGCGAGCCTCGACCAGGCGGGCGCCGTGAAGTCCTTCGGGGATGTGCCGCTGATCGTCCTGTCGCGTGGCCTGGATCTGGACCCGGACTGGCAGAAGATGCAGGCCGAGTTGCTCCAATTGTCGTCCAACAGCCAGGGGTTGGTGGCTGACAAGAGCGGCCACAACATCCATTTCGACCAGCCGGACGCTGCGGTGGGCGCAATTGTGAGCATGGTAGAGCAGCTGCGCCAAGCAGTAAGAAAGTAGTTCGGCGATCGGGAAAGATCGGAAAAAGGAGACTCGATGGCGAAACCAGTTCTGATGGCCGTTGACGATCAATTCCAGGATCTGGAGATGATCCGACAAAGCTGCTCAAGCGCTATGCGGAACGATTATGACGTCATTTGCGAGGCATCGGCGGAGGCGTCGCTCGAGCGGCTGGGGAGGCTCCGGGCGATCGGCGCGGAGGTCGTCATCCTCCTGGCGGCGCCTGGGCTGGGCTCGATGACGGGTGTCGAGTATTTTGCGCGGGCGCACGAGTTATATCCCCATGCAACGCGCGTCCTCCTGGTCCCCTGGGGTAATCGTTCCGAGTCAAAACCGATCTTCAAAGCCATTTCCGTGGGACAATTTGACCGCTACGCGGTCAAGCCCAGACCGTGCTCCAGACGAAGAGTTTCATGCGCTCATCGCCGAGCTCCTTCGTGACTGGCAGCGCCGGCAACGGGCAGGCCGCGAGATGGTTACCATCGTAGCCGAGCCCTGGAGCGGACGTGCCGCTGAGATTCGCGATCTGCTGGCACGCGGGGGTCTGCCGTTCAAGTCCCATGAGGCGGATTCCGAGGAAGGACGCGCGCTGCTGCAGCGCTTCGGGCGGCCCGATGGCCCATTTCCCGTGTTGATCCGGTTTGATGGACTGGCCCTCACCGCTCCTTCGAATGAGGAGGTGGCGCTGGCGCTGGGCGTGCGCCATAGTGACGATAAAGGCCGCTTCGATCTGGCCATTGTCGGCGCCGGGCCCGCCGGCCTCTCGGCGGCGGTCTACGGCGCGTCCGAAGGATTGCGTACGATCGTCGTCGATCGTGACTCGATTGGCGGGCAGGCGGGCACCAGCTCGCTCATTCGCAACTATTTGGGGTTCCCGCTCGGCATCAGCGGCGCCGACCTGACCAACCGGGCGCTTGACCAGGCATGGTCGTTTGGGGCAGAAACCTCCGTCCTCCGCGAGGCCATCGATCTGCGAGCGGAGGGGCGCGACCGCGTCCTGGTGTTCTCGAATGGAACAGAGATCGTGAGCCGTACGATCGTTTTGGCGACAGGGGCCAGCTACCAGCGTCTTGGGATTCCGAGTCTCGAAGCGCTTGTGGGCGCGGGGGTCTTCTATGGCGGTGGGATCACCGAGGCCCAGGCGATGGAAGGACAGCATGTCTTCGTTGCCGGCGCCGGGAACTCTGCCGGGCAAGCGGCGGTCCATCTGGCGAAGTACGCACAACGGGTCACGATCCTCGCCCGTGGCGGCTCGCTGGCCTCCAGTATGTCCGACTATCTGGTCAAGGAGATCGCAGCCAAGACCAACATCGAGGTGCGTCTGCACACCAAGATCATCGATGGGCAGGGTACATACCGGCTCGAAAGCCTGGTCATACAGGACAGTTCTTCAGGGACGACCGAAAGCATCCCGGCGGCGGCCTTGTTCGTCCTGATTGGCGCGCAGCCTCGCACGGACTGGTTGCCATCCAGCATCCTGCGCGACGCGCGCGGCTTCCTTCTCACGGGACAGGATCTGATCGGCGTTAGCGAAACTGGCAAGGCGGCATCGCTGCAGCGGCCGCCGCTCTTGCTCGAGACCAGTATACCAGGTGTGTTTGCTGCGGGTGACGTGCGCCATGGTTCGGTCAAACGGGTGGCCTCTGCGGTTGGCGAGGGGGGGATGGCGATCCAGTCCGTCCACCAGTATCTGGCGCAGTCCGCCTGAGCGGAAGAACACGTCATCAGACCGCGCTGGACGACCTCATCAGTTAGTTCACCGTACTTGGTTTTCGCGAGTCCGATAACGCTGAGCCCGCCAATCTAGGGTGCGAGCACCGCGACAGGCAAGGTGAGGGCGCCCGAGACGGCGCCGATCTCCAGCGCCCCAGTTGCCGCTGCCGGCGGTGCCAGGTTTTGGTTCAAGACCTGTTGATTGCGCCTCGCCAAGCCGAAGGCCTCTCCAGGTCATCGGCCATGATGGGAGTCCAATGCACTCCGATCGATCGCCTTTCCAGTCCTCACAGGGAGGCGACCGCCTCCGGGTGAGGCTCGGCTCCGTTGTCGGCTGCCGACGCGTCGGTCTGCACCTTTTCGCCGCCCGGCGCCCTGGCGCCGTTCCCATTGCTCGACGGCGCGGCCTTGAGGCGGATCACCACCAACTCCCGGCCCGCGACGCGCATCGGCGTCGGCTCAAGCAGCACCCGCTTACCGAAGCAGGCCGTCACGTCGTCCCCGAACAGCGCCGTGCAACTACTGTTTGCAGCTTAAGGAATGCCGCAGAGCAGGCGCAATTGTTCTAGCGCCGCGCCCGATTGCTGACGGATAAGCTCCAGTAGGTCTGGCACTCGCTTAGGATCGTTTACCGCTGCGCGTTGCGCACTATGTACGGTCAGGCCAATGCTAAACAGGATTTGCGAAATAGCTTCATGGCCTGAGTGTAGGGTCTCATCCGGAGAAACGAGCGAGGCCGGATTCTGAACCTCTTGATCGTGTAGGAAGTCGATGTTCTCCACGTGACCATCCGCCTTTCACTCCGTGACCTACTGCTAGGTGCGAAATGTCACGTGCCCTCCGAAGGGGGTTGACGCCTTCAATGTTGAGCGCTTCGCCTTCGCTATCATAGCACGTTGAGACTGGCAGCACACCCGCCATTTGACTGATCTACTCCCGGTGGCGCTGGCAGCTTGAGTGATGACCGAGGTGTCGCCTTGAGAACTCGTATGGTAGAGGGATTGACCCGCGATGCTCCGCGTGCTATGATTTGCACAGGCGTAGGCTGACGCTGAAAGGAGATGTCACGATGAAGCGTCTTCAGAAAGCGGCCAGGGCGGGTTACATTGGGGACACGCTGCAGGCGTGGGAGGAAATGCGGGCCGAGGTCCTGCATGAGATCCAGGATGGCGGGTCAGTGCGGGAAGAACGGGTCGAGGCGGCCAGCGATATCGCAGCCCACGTTTTCCCGTGGGTGCTCGCCGAGCCGCAACCCGCTCGCCCCAGTCATGCTCACCGGAGGTAGCTGGATCGACCACGGCGGCCGGTGCAGGACTGAGCAGGCGTACAACCGTATAAGGGGATGAGGCTCCCCGGGATCGTGCATGCGCCGCATGCCCATCCAGAACGTCGCAAGACTGATAGCCTCTACCAGTGTGCTGTTTTATGACTGGTAGAGGCTATTTCTTTGGCCTACATTCACCCAGGAGGTATCACGTGTCTGTTGCAATCACTGACGTCAAGGCTCGGGAGATCCTCGACTCGCGCGGCAATCCGACGGTCGAGGTTGATGTGTGGCTGGAGGACGGCAGCTTCGGCCGCGCCGGCGTGCCCTCGGGCGCGTCGACCGGCGTGCACGAAGCGCTGGAACTGCGCGACGGCGACAAGGGGCGCTTTGGCGGCAAAGGCGTCCGGCACGCGGTGGCGAATGTCAACGAGCAGATTGCGCCCGCGCTGGTCGATATGGACGCGCTCGATCAGACGGCCGTCGATGAGGCGATGCTGGCTCTCGACGGCACCTCAAACAAGAGCAAGCTCGGCGCCAACGCGATCCTCGGCGTGAGCCTGGCCGTGGCGCGGGCTGCCGCCGACTCGCTGGGCGTCCCGTTGTACCGCTACCTCGGCGGCGTCGGCGCTCGCCTGCTGCCCGTGCCGATGATGAACATCATGAACGGCGGCGCACACGCCAACTGGCAAGGCACCGACCTGCAGGAGTTCATGATCGCACCGGTAGGCGCGCCGACCTTCAGCGAGGCGGTGCGCTGGGGCTCGGAGACCTACCAGGCGCTCAAGGGCGTGCTCAAGAGCAAGGGCTACCCGACCGGCGTGGGTGACGAAGGCGGGTTTGCGCCCACATTAAAGACGAACGCGGAGGCGGTGGAGTTGATCCTCAGCGCGATCGAGAAGGCCGGCTACCGGCCGGGCGACGACATCTGCCTGGCACTGGACCCGGCGTCGAGCGTCTTCTACGAAGACGGGGTCTATAACCTGCGCACGGAAGGCCGCAAGATCAGCTCGGCGGAAATGGTCGCGATGTACGACGAGTGGACCCGCAAGTACCCGATCGTCGTATTGGAAGACGGGCTCGCGGAGGATGACTGGGACGGCTGGAAGCTGTTGAACAAGACGATCGGTGACGGGGTGGAGCTGGTGGGCGACGACCTGTTCGTGACGAACGTCGAGCGCATTGCCCAGGGCATCAGGGAGAACGCGGCGAACGCGGTCCTGATCAAGCTGAACCAGATCGGCAGCCTGACCGAGACGATCGCGGCGATCCAGATGGCGCACAAGGCCGGCTGGGGCGCTATGGTGTCGCATCGCAGCGGCGAGACAGTCGATAGCTTTATCGCAGACCTGACGGTGGCCATGGGCACTGGGCACCTGAAGACCGGCGCGCCCTGCCGGTCCGAGCGGGTTGAGAAGTACAACCAGCTCATGCGCATCGAGGAAGATCTGGGCGACGGCGCACAGTATGCCGGGCGCAAGGCCTTTGTGCGGTAGGCGCCCATGACGCGCTTCGTCCTGGTGCGGCACGGTCAGACGGAGTGGAACCGGGTCGAACGGTTCCGCGGGCGGGCCGATGTGCCGTTGAACGACATCGGGCTGGCGCAGGCGGAGGCGACCGGGCGGCGAGTAGCCGAGGAGTGGCAGCTCGCCGCCGTGTACGCCAGTCCGCTCAGCCGGGCATATGTGACGGCAGAAGCGATTAGCCGACGCTGCGGCCTGCCGGCGGCGCCTTTGGCCGGCGTCAACGACATCGACTACGGGGAGTGGCAGGGACTGACGCCCGACGAGGTCGCCAGCCGCTGGCCCGACCTGTTGCACGCCTGGTATACCGCCCCGCAGACGGTGCAGATTCCTGGCGGTGAGTCGTTGGCCGGACTGCGCGAGCGGGCGCTGTCGGCGATTTGCGAGCTGGCGAATCATCACGGTGATGAGACGGTCGCAGTGGTGAGTCACACCGTGGTCAACCGCGTGATCCTGCTGGCGATCCTGGGGCTGGGCAACGAGCGGTTGTAGCGGCTGGGGCAGGACAACTGCGCCATCAACGTGTTCGAGGCGGCTGACGCCGAGTTCACGCTTGTGACGGTAAACGATGTATGTCACCTGAGTGGGCTCAGAGGAGTGCGGCGCGTTGAGGGGAGTGCATGACGAGGTTCCTCTTGATTGGCCTGGGCGGCATGGTGGGCGCGAATGTGCGCTACTGGCTGCAGCAATGGGCTGCCAACCGGTGGGGCGCGGCATTCCCGTATGGGACGTTGATTATCAATGTGAGCGGGAGCTTCATTCTTGGCTTCTTTATCGTACTGGTCACCGACCGGCTCGCGGTCTCGCCTAACTGGCGCTACCTGATTGCGGTCGGGCTGTTGGGTGGCTACACGACCTTTTCGTCGTTCACGGTCGAAACGCTGACGCTGGCCGGGAGCGGGCGCCTGCTGCCCGCGCTGTTGTATCTGGGCGGCAATGTGGGGCTCGGCCTCATCTTCGCTTATGTTGGCATGGCACTGGCACGCGCCCTGTGAGTGCGGCTGCGGCCGCGCGCCTGCGGCGAGCGCACTCCTTGGCAGAGCGATAGAGGTGCAATATGGAGATCGTCGGGACTGCCAAGAAGGTGACCATATACATCGGCGAGAGCGACCGCTGGGCCGGCAAGCCGTTGTACATGGCGATCCTGGAAGTGCTGAAGGCGGCCGACTGTGCGGGCGCAACCGTGACGCGGGGCATTGCCGGTTTCGGCGCGCACAGCCGCATCCGGACCGCAACCATCGTCGACCTGTCGCCCGACCTGCCCCTCGTCGTGGAGTGGGTTGACGACCCGGCGCGCGTCGAGCGCGTCATGCCGAAGCTGATCGAGATGGTCGCCGAGGGCATGATCACCTGCTCGGAGGTCGAGGTGGTAACCTACGGGCATCGCGAGCTGCGCCGGCTGCAGGCCTCGGCGCCGGTGCACGACCTGATGAGCCGCGAGGTTCGTTCTGTGCGGCCAGAGACCAGCGTCGCGGATGCTGTCGAGATGCTGATCGGCAAAGCGTACAAGGCGCTGCCGGTCGTCGACGATGAGCGCCGCGTCATCGGGATCCTGACGGACGGCGACGTGCTGCGGCGGCTGGGCCTGCCGGATGCGGGCGTGCAGTCGGCGCTGACGCGGGCGGAGCTCGGCCGGGAGCTCGAGGCGCTGCGGCACAGCGGGCAGACGGTCAAGGATATCATGGTGAGCCCGGTGGTGACGACCACGGAGGATGCGCCGATCGCCCAGGCCGTGAAGGTGATGACACAGCGGGGCATCAAGCGGCTGCCCGTCGTCGATCGGGACGGCCGGCTCGATCGGCGTGGTCAGCCGCGTCGACGTGCTCCGGGCGTTAGCTCAGCCGGCCGTGGCGGAGACCCCGCAAGCCGAGGTGCGGCCGGGGCACCACGTCCAGGTACGCGACGTGATGGTGACGGACGTGCCGAAGGTGCACGTGGACGCGGCACTGAACAAAGTGGTGGACCTCCTGGTCAGCTCGGCCGAGCGGCGCATCGTGGTCGTGGATTCGGATGATCGGGTGCTGGGCATCATCACGGACGGCGACCTGATCAAGCGCGCCAGCGGGACCGAACGCACCGGCCTGCTGGGCGCCCTGAGCCGCCGGTTTACCGGTTCCGACGGGGTCAACCTTGCCGCTCGGACCGCGGGCGAGGTGATGACGGCTAATCCGATCACGGTGACACCCGAAACCCGTCTGCTAGAGGCCCTGCAGCTGCTACTGCGGCACAAGGTCAAGCGCCTGCCCGTTGTGGACGACGCGGGGCGGCTGGTCGGTCTTGTTGGCCGGGGGGAGATACTGCAGGCGCTGGCCGCCGAGCTGCCGGAGAGCTGACGTGCTGAACTCGGCGCAGCGCGCGGCGATCACGGTCGGCCTGCGCGTCTTTGAGATGCACTTGCACGAGGTCGAGCGCTGGCTGCGAGGCGAACAGGCCGCCGGCGTGCTGTTTTGGGAGCACCTCGATTTCAGCGACGAGGTGCGAGTGCAGGCCGAAGAGCAAGTTGCCGCTGCCCTTGCCCTGCTCGCGGAGTTGAGAGACCGTTTTGAACTGGAACGGACCCCGGTCGACCTCGGGGCGAAGATCACCGGCATGATGAGCGTCGACTGGGCCGACCTGGTGGACCTGCAGGCGAGCAAACTGCGGCGCTACGGCGAGGTGGAGTCCGAATTGAGCGGCTTGCTCGACGCCGATGTCGAGCAACTCGCGGACATGGCGAAGGAGCTGGCAAGGCTCAGAGGGGCTTTCTAGGGATGACATGCCCCCCGAAATTCGCGCCACCTGATGTGTTAGAATCTCAGCGTAAGCAGGAGGTTCTACGTGAAGCAGGAGCGGTTTTCGGAGGAAAAGATCGTCGGCATTTTGCGGGAAGCGGAGAAGGGCGAGAAGCCCATCGCGGACCTGTGCCGCGAGCACGGCATCGCTGAGCAGACGTTTTACCGCTGGCGGCGCAAGTACGGGGGATTGGACACCAGCGACGTCCAACGCCTCAAGGAACTGACGAGCGAGAACGCCAGGCTGAAACGGCTCCTGGCCGAGCGCGACCTGGAGGTGGATGCGCTCAAGGAGTTGCTCGCAAAAAAATGGTAAGCACGGAGCTGCGACGAGCGGCAGTCAGCTTCTTGAAGGAGCGAGGGCTGTCGGAGCGTCGTAGCTGCGTGCTAGCCGGGGTGAGCAGGTCGGGACTACGCTATCAAGCGCATCCACGCGACGACAGCGACCTGGCAGAGCGGCTGCGGGAGATTGCCCGGCGGCACAAGCGCTATGGCTACCGGCGGGCGCTGGCTTTGCTGCGGCGGGACCAGTTGAAGGTGAATCACAAGCGCGTGCATCGGCTCTGGAAGCAGATCGGGCTGCAATGCCCGGTTCGCCGGAAGCGCAAACGCAGCCAGCATCCCGGCTCTGTGCCGCAGGAGGCAACTCATCCGAACCACGTCTGGACTTACGACTTCGTCTTCGACACGACGTCTGACAGCCGGACGCTGAAGTTCTTGACCCTGGTAGACGAGTTCACGCGGGAGTGCCTGGCGATCAAAGTCGAGCGCCGGTTGCCTGCGAAAGCCGTGATCGAGGTGCTGGAGCAGGTCTTCGCAGAGCGGGGCATGCCGGAATACCTGCGCAGCGACAACGGGCCGGAGTTCATCGCCAAAGCCATTCAAGGCTGGCTGAAGCAACGGCAGGTCAAGACGCACTACATCGAGCCGGGTAGTCCGTGGCAGAATGCGTACGGGGAGAGCTTCAACGGCAAGTTTCGCGACGAGTGCCTCAACATGGAGGTGTTCTACAGCCTGGCTGAGGCCGCGACCATTGTCGAGATGTGGCGGCACAGCTACAATTACGAGCGGCCGCACAGCAGTCTGGGCTATCAAACGCCCGCCGAGTTCGCAGCAACCTGGCGGCTGTTATCGGGTACAATGGAGCAGTCGCCGCAGCGCGAGGAGATGAGTTTATCGCTTTGAGGACAGCCCCTGCTGACTGCACGGGATGCGTGTAGTACAGACGGCAAGGAAGAAAGGCCGACAATGGTCTTGCCCAATTATGCTCGTGTCCGATTGCTGACCAACCAATACCGCGATGAGGGTCTTTCAGACGGTGCAATTGGTTATGTCATTGAGATTTATGACGGTGGTACGAATGGGGTTGAATACGAGGTGGAGTTCTCTCGCAACGATGGCACAACCATCGCCCAGGTAATTGTCAAGCCGGCAGAAATTGAACTGGCTGAAGAGGCACCCTAATTCTTGTTCCCAGCGTAGCAGGTGGTTTCAACAGGCAAAGCCTAACACGTCTCGTGGTACTCAAAATGGAGGCAGATCAAGCCGCCACCATCTTCGCCGGCGTGGTCTGCCTAATTTGATGGTGACCTTACGCCGGTCCGGGGTTGGGGCAGAAGCATTGCTCACCGGCCGGATGCTTATCGCCATGTATGACTGGTTCCACCTCGGGCAGGCGATTATGCCGGCCGTGAACGACCTGCTGGTCGGCTACCTGCTCTACCAGTCGCGCCTCATCCCGAGGATGCTTCCCGTGGTGGCCTTCATTGGAGTGCCCTTGCTCGTGGGGAACACCATTCTCCTCATGTTCGGCATTACCGGACCTGCCTTGAGCCTGACAACGTTGGGCGTTCTCCCGATCGCACTGTTCGAATTTTCGCTGGGCGTCTACCTCACCGTCAAGGGTTTCAAACCCACTCCAATCACCGCTGAGCTTGACAGATCTGAACAGGAACAGCAAGACCGAGTGCCCTGAAAAAAGTTAGGCCCAACTCGCGTTTTCTTCCTAAGGGACCACAATCAGGTTGTGGGTGTTTTGGTTTCTTTGCACCACTCCCCCATTCGTCACGGGCACTGCAGGAACAGAACGATTCCCTCACCTGGCCGCAGGCAAAAGCAAGTGAAAGCCTCAATTGCGCACTCGGTCAGTTACCGTGAAGTGTACCGAGCCACCCTCTGAATGCTGGCAGTATTCCAACCCGAGGTAGTTAGCGATTACTTCCCACTTCTTGGCGAAGAACTGCAGGTAGTCGTCCACCGCGATCTCGCCACGCCAAAACCTAAGAAGAGTATCTTCACCGAAATTACGCATTCTGGCTCTGATCGTCGTCGAGGACTCCTCCAAAATCTCCATCTCGAAATCCCGGAACTGCTGCTTATTGGAAGAGATCCCCTCGACCAGTCCGCGCGCCCTCTTCGCCCTGTCAGCTTCCCAGTAGGGCGCAGCAACTTCGCCGGCCCACCTACCGAAGTCCTCGGCTGACCCTCCATGGCACTTGGCATAGGCGATGCCGCAGACCACGAAATAGATCAGGTTCCCCTCGGCCGTCTCCCACTTCTGTTGGACAGTCAGTTCAGGAAGTTCGATGCCCACGACAGCCTCCTATTCGGTTCGCGGAGCCCCCAGGATCAGGCGAAACCTGTAACGATATGCGCATGGAGAATTATACCACTGATGTATGCTGGCTGACCGGCCGGTCGAAACGCTCGGCGAAATTCGAGAGCCGCCCGCGCTTAACTTATACTCCCGTGCTATAGTAGGTTCATGAGACGACTGTTCGCACAGCCCAAGCTGATCCAGACGACGGCAGATTCTGCCGGAGTGCGTCAGGGCATCGATTAGGGCGGCCGGTGGCGAACGGTGGTGTGGGTCGCGAACCCGTGACGGCCTCGAGCTGGTGGAATCGAGATGCGAAGGTGGCGCGGGAGGGCGTCGAGCCGGTGACTGCCGACAGACTGCGGTGCATGGGGTACGGGGACCTGCCCGCGCTGCTCCGGCGCCTCTTGAGCCGGCGTGTGAAGGGAGAGACCTGCGGTGTGGGGAACTCTGGCATTGATCGGCAGTGGCGAGTACCTGCCTTCAATGAAGCCTGTCGATAGGCTGCTCCTGGCCAGGCTGGCGGGCGAAGCGCGTGTGGTGTGTCTGCCAACGGCTGCGGCAACGGAGGGTGCGGAGCGCATCCGCTACTGGTCGGAACTGGGCGTGCGGCACTTTGTTGGGTTGGGAGCGCGGGCAGAAGCCGTTGGGGTGATCGACCGGTTGTCCGCGCACGATGCGTCTTGCGTCGCGCGTGTCGAATCGGCGAACTTCGTTTACCTGTCCGGTGGGAAACCGCGGTACCTCTATGACACGCTGGTCGGGAGCCCAACCTGGGCCGCGATCATGCGCGTTCTCGAAGGCGGCGGCGTCGTGGCGGGCTGCAGCGCCGGTGCAATGATTTGTGGGGTGCGCTCGGCGCCTTGGGGCCGGCACGGCGACGGAAAGGGGACCTTCGAGCGCGACCTGCTCCTGCGCTACCCGGATCCATTTGGGTCGAATGTATCACGCTCGGGCACCGGTGGCAACCGGCTCGTCCGCACGTGCCGATCGGGAGGGGCTGCCAGCCGACAAGGACGTGAACGGAGGGGGTGCGAGCGCAATTCGGGGACGCCATCTGGTGTATTGAGGTGTGGAGTGGTGGTATTATTCATCAGGTCGCAAGCGTGACCGCACCTCGCGCGGCTTTCCCGGCACGACTCCAAGGAGGGGAACCATGCACACCCGTCTCAGCCTGATCTTCGTCGCCGCGATGGTACTGAGCCTGGCCCTTACCGGCCTGGCGTCCGCCTCCGGTTCGGTCCCCTGGTCTTACGAGGGCGACACCGGACCCGCCTACTGGGGCACTCTCAGCCCTCGAATTCGCAGCCTGCTCGACCGGGCAGGAGCAGTCGCCGGTAGACATTCCTGCAGACGCGCTGCTAAACCAGGGGAGCTTGACCAGAAGTACGAGGCGGTCCCGCTCACCATCGTCAACAACGGCCACACGATCGAAGTAGAGTACGAACCGGGCAGCACGTTCACGGTGGACGGGGTGCCCTTCACGCTCAGCCAGTTCCACCTGCACTCGGAGAGCGAGCACACCCTGGCCGGCCAGCGTTACCCGATGGAGCTGCACCTGGTTCATAAGGCCGCCGACGGCCGGCTCGCGGTCATCGGAGTAATGGTTCAGGCAGGGAGCGAGAATCCGGCGTGGAAGCCCGTGCTGGACAACATGCCGGCCGAGGAGGGCGCGCCGCAGCACATTGCGGGCGTGTCGGTGAACGCCGCCGACTTGCTGCCCGCGGACAAGAGCTTCTACCGCTACAACGGCTCGCTGACCACCCCGCCCTGCACCCAGGGGGTCAACTGGTTTGTCATGAGGAACGCCGTGGAACTCTCTGCGGCGCAGATCGACCAGTTCCGGGCGATCTACAGTGACAACTACCGGCCCGTCCAGCCGCTCAACGGCCGCGCTTTCCTGGCCGCGGACGCGGCGCTGGCAGCGGCCGCCGCGCCGGCCAACCTACCCGCCACCGGCGGCCTGCCGTTCGACCCGGTTGCCGTGCTCATGATTGGCGTTGTGCTGGCCGGCGCGGGTGCCTGCTTCCGCCGGCGAGCCGCCTGACCAGGGTTTGCCCATGTGAATTGAGCCGGCAGGCGCGGCGCAGGTGGGACCGCGCCTGCCGAAGGAAATACCCCTGCCTCTACCTCAAGGCATCCACCGCGGCCCGCTCGATGACCAAGCCCTTCTTGTACCGCGCCATGAACGAGGTGAAACCGGCAACATCACGCGGGTCGGGAGCGATCGTGGAGCCATGCTGGTCCGCAAAGACTTTGCGGGAGAGGTAGGCTTCCAGCGGCTCGTCGCCGGTCTTGCGGACAAGATAGGCGGCGAGCAGCGCGATGCCCCAGGCGCCGCCTTCGCCCGCGGTCTCCATTACTGACACCGGGACGTTCGAGCGCGGCAGCCATCATCCGCTGGCCCACCTCCGGGGTCTTGAAGAAGCCGCCGTGCCCGAGGAGTTGGTCGAGCCGGACCTTTTCCAGGTCGAAGAGGATGTCCATGCCGATCCGCAGCGCGCCCAGCGACGAGAAGAGGTGGGTCCGCATGAAGTTCGGGAGCGTGAAGCGGCTCTCGGGCGTGCGGACGAAAAGCGGGCGGCCTTCCTCCATGTGGGTGATGTGCTCGCCCGAGAGGTAGGCGTAGCTCAACAGCCCGCCGCCGTCGGGTTCGCCCTCGAGCGCCTGCCGATAGAGCGTCTCGAACACCCTTGACTGGCTGACCTCCACGCCGAGCACCGCCGCGACCTCCTGGAAGAGCTCGATCCAGGCGTTGAGATCGGAGGTGCAGTTGTTGCTGTGCACCATGGCAACGGGCTTGCCGGAAGGAGTCGTCACCATGTCGATTTCGGGATAGACCTTCGAGAGGGCCTGCTCCAGCACGATCATGGCGAAGACGGAGGTGCCGGCAGAGACATTGCCGGTGCGCTCCGCGACGGCGTTGGTCGCAACCATGCCCGTGCCCGCGTCGCCTTCGGGGGGACAAAGGGGGATGCCGGCGTGCAGGCGGCCGGTGGGATCGATCAGCCGGGCGCCTTCCTCGGTGAGAACGCCGGCCGGCTCCCCGGCAACGAGGACCTCGGGCAGGAGGTCGCGAAGGTTGCAATGGACGTTTTCGGCTGCGAGCACCTCGTCGAACAGCGCGAGCATGCGCTCATCGTAGTTGTTGGTCGTGCTGTCGATCGGGAACATGCCGGAGGCTTCGCCGATGCCCATGACCTTCTGCCCCGTCAGCTTCCAGTGAACGTAGCCCGCCAACGTGGTGAGGTGCGCGACGTCCTTAACGTGCGGCTCCCGGTTCAGAATGGCCTGGTAGAAATGGGCGATGCTCCAGCGCTGGGGGATGCTGAAATGGAGCAAGGCGGTGAGTTTTTCGGCGGCCTCGGCCGGTCATGGTGTTGCGCCAGGTTCGGAACGGCGTGAGGAGGTTGTCGGCCCTGTCGAATGGGAGGTAGCCGTGCATCATGGCGCTGAAGCCGATCGCAGCCGTGGTCTCGAGCGAGGCGCCGTACTGCTGCCGGACCTCGGCCCTTAGCTTCCGAATGCTCTCCTGCAGACCGGTCCAGACGTCCTCAAGGTGATAGGTCCACACGCCGTTTTCCAGGCGGTTTTCCCACTCGTGGCTGCCGGACGCGAGGGGGCGGTGGTTCTCGTCGATCAGGACCGCCTTAATGCGCGTCGAGCCGAACTCGACGCCAAGAAACGTCTTTCCGGATTCAATGGCCTTTTGGGTGTCGTCTTGGCTCATCTTGGGGTCTCCGTTAACCCTGCCAGCAGGGCGCATGAAAGAGGTGGGGAACAACGCGAGGCTATTATAACGCTTTATGCGCGATATCACTACCCCTGCGCCGCGCTGCAGGCTCAGTGAGGACCATCAGTTCGCCACATGCAGACCCAATAACTTTAAGTCCGACGATGCGCCTTTGGCGGGGATGTGGGGATTTGGGGAGTTCAGTGGATGACGCGCGTCATACCATGAACGATGGTAAAGGGTTACAATATATGCAGATATTGCTATATAGATAAGAAGGGATATGGACCGGTACAAAAGACAGGCGGCGTTGTTGAAGGCGATCGGACACCCCGTGCGGCTGCAGATCGTGGACCTGCTGCGAATCGAGCCGGAGTGCGTTTGCCATCTGTCCGCAGCCCTGGACAAGCCTCAACCTTACATGTCGCAGCAGCTCGCCATCCTTCGGAATGCCCGCGTGATCGTCGACGAGCGCGATGGGACGAACATCTACTACCGGCTGGCGGACGAGAACGTCACACGCCAGGTAACAGCGGCTTGCGATGATTCCCATCCGATTGTGCAGCGCGAAGTCCTGGCGTGCTGCAACTGCCCGAAATGCTCCGCGGCGCGCGGACAGGGCGGCGAGGCATACAGGGTGGCGTGCTGACGGGAGGATTCGCCGCCATGTGACGTGGCACCCGCCTCGCCACGACTTTGCATCCCATCCATGGAGGATTACCCATGACCCTACACATCAAGATTCTCGGCGGCGGTTGCGCTAATTGCGACCGTTTGGCCGCAAACGCCAAGCTAGCCGTCGCGCAACTCGGCGTTGAAGCCACGATTGAAAAGAGCGGCGACTACACAGAGTACCAGCGGTACAACTTGCTCGCGACGCCCGGCCTGGTCGTTAACGACAAGCTCCTGAGCGGCGGCCGCGTCCCATCTCCCGAACAGATCGTCTCGATGCTGGCGAGCGTTCTGCAGCGGGACTCAAATCAGGCGTAAGGCCCAACACGTCGGGCATTCATTCACTCGAAGGAGAGACATCATGGCACACTCCCCAGTTGCAGCGGCTCCGGCCGAACCGACCCCCGCCGCACCGAAACGGCTCTCGACGCTCGATCGTTTCCTGACCGTATGGATTTTCGCGGCCATGGCCCTCGGCGTCGCGATCGGCTACGCGATCCCCGGCTTCGAGACCTTTATCAACGGATTTCAAGTGGGGACGACCAACATCCTGATCGCCATCGGCCTTATCCTCATGATGTATCCGCCATTCGCCAAGGTAAAGTACGAGCGCCTGCCGGAGGTTTTCCGCAACACGAAGATCCTGGGCACTCTCGCTGGTGCAGAACTGGATCATCGGTCCGATCCTCATGTTCGTGCTGGCCGTCATCTTCCTGGCCGGTTACAACCAGGAGTACATGACGGGTTTGATCCTGATCGGCCTCGCGCGCTGCATCGCCATGGTCATCGTCTGGAATGAGCTGGCCAAGGGCGACACCGAGTACGCGGCCGGCCTGGTCGCGTTTAACAGCGTCTTCCAGGTGCTCTTCTACAGCGTGTACGCCTACATCTTTATTACCGTGCTGCCCCAGGCGCTGGGGCTCGAGAGCGCCACCGTGCGAATCAGCATCGGCGAGCTGGCGCGGACCGTCTTCATCTACCTGGGCATCCCCATGATCGCCGGCTTTGGGTCTCGCTTCATCCTGCTGCGCCTCAAGGGCCAGCGAATGGTACGAGACGAAGTTCATCCCCCGCATCAGCCCGATCACGCTGGTGGCCCTGCTCTTCACTATCATCGTGATGTTCAGCCTGCAGGGTAAGCAGATCATCAATCACCCGCTCGACGTCGTGCGGATCGCGATCCCGCTGGTGCTTTACTTCGTCATCATGTTCATGGTGACCTTCTGGATGGGGCGCCGGAGTGGCGCGAACTACAAGATGACCGCGACGATGTCCTTCACTGCCGCGAGCAACAATTTTGAGCTCGCCATCGCGGTCGCGATCGCCGTATTCGGCATCACCTCGGGTGAAGCGTTCGCGGCGGTCATCGGGCCGCTGATCGAGGTACCGGTGATGATTGCCCTTGTAAACGTGGCGTTTGCGCTGCAGCGGCGCTGGTTCAGCCGCGAACTGGTTCCCGCGCCACGGGCGTGATGGCAGCGGCAGAAGGAACGCGGGCTGCAGACCAAGCCGACAGGCGAGTGAGTGCGAGTTGTTTAAGGAGCCGCAGGTGGGCGTTCAAGACCTAGAATTGACCGTCGACAAGTTCATCTTCCGGGTGCGATCCGGCTATCTGTACAGCGAGGCCGGGGCGTGGGTGGACTACGACCCGGCGCGGGGCGTTGCCCGGGTGGGCCTGAGCGACTTCCGCCAGCAGTCGAGCGGGGACGCTGCGTTCGTGGAACTGCCCGAGGTAGGCGCGCAGCTTGCGGCCGGCGACGACCTGGTAAATGTCGAGACAATCAAGGTCGACCTGGTCGTCCCGGCGCCGGTAGACGGCGAAATTGTGGCGGTCAACGACGCGCTCGGCGAATCGCCGGAGCTGATCAACCAGCAGCCGTATGGCGATGGTTGGTTGGTCGAAGTGAAGCCGGCAAGCTGGCCGGCCGCGGGTCTGCTGGACGCCCCGGCGTACCTGGCCCTGACGAAGGCACAAGCCGAGGCTGAGGCAAAGTGATGAGTGATCGAGCGGAAGCGGGCCGCGGCCCGGGTATGCATCGTACCGTGCAGCGGCATTGGCAAGACCTACGGCACGGTGACGCGCGAGGCAGCCTATCTCGTTACCGAGGAGCTGCGGCCGGAGAGCACGGAGGTCGTGCCACTATCCCTGCTGGTCTTGGGAGACGAAGCGGCGCGCGAGGCCGTGCAAAGCGCGCCGGCCCTGACGCTGGACGGGTGCAAGCTGGCGTGCGCGACGAAGCTGGTGCAGGAGTCGGGCGGCACGGTGGCGCAGGATTTCACGGTTCTGGACACGTTCCGGAAGAACCGGACGCTGAAGCCGGCCGGCATCGCCGAACTGAACGAAGGCGGTTTGGCCCTGGCGCGGGCGCTGGCGCAGGATGTGGCCGCGGCGGCCGATGAGCTGATCTCGGCAGGAGGCGGCGATGCCTAGTTTACCCAAGCGCAAGGTGGGCATCGTCGCCTGTTCCGGCGAGGAGCTGCCAGGCGGCATGGTCACGCGCCAGGCGGCGCTCAAGGTGCTGGAGCAGCTGCGGCCCGACGAGACGGTCACCATCTGCCTGCCGCTCTTCCTGGCCGGCGGGGAGGGCGACCGGGCCTTTGCCAAGTTCTACCCGACGATCGCGGTTGACGGCTGTGCGAAGCGCTGTGCGGCGAGAGGCACGGAGCTTTACAGCAACAAGCCGGCCGCGAGCATCGTGGTGGACGACCTGGTGGCGCAGATGAACCTGCCGGAACCGCAGGGACTGCGCCGCCTGACGCCCGAGAGCCGGGCCGTTGTGGACGCGCTGGCCGATGCGATCGCCTCAGAGGTCGACCACCTGATGGCCGTCCGGTGGAGCCGAACCGAAGGCGCGATCCTGGAGGCAGGTCCTTCAGGAGGCAGCGTTAGCACCGCTTCGGCAGTCTCGACTGCCGCGTGCGCTTGCGGTTCGGGGATTCCGGTGACGACCGTCGAGCTAGGTGGACGGACGGCCTGCCATCATGGCTCTGGAGCCGATCATGGAGCTGGCGTACGGGCAGGGCCTGCGCGCGGATGGCGGGCTGCCGCCCCAGGTGCTCCAGACGGTGCAGGTGTACAACGAAGTCGCTGCCAAGGACGAGACCTGGTACGCTCAAGCGGTCGAGCTGGCATGGCGCGACTACTGTGATAAACATGCGGAGCGGCAGGATGGCTAAGACGGCGACGTATCACACCGAAGTCGAGTGGCGCGGCGCGCACACGGGGCAGATCGTGATGGGCAATGGGCCGGAGATGCCATTCTCGGCGCCGCCCGGACGCATACGGCCAGGCCGGCGTGTTGACGCCCGAGGATGCCTTCGTGGCGGCTGCGAACACCTGCATCATGATGATGTTCCTATGGGCTTGCGAGCGGTTCAAGATCGACCTGGTCGATTACCGGTGCCGGGCCGAAGGGACCAAGAAGATCGAGCTGGACCGGACGGAGATCTTCACCGAACTGCACTTCCGGCCGCAGATCACCGTGAGGCCGGATGCCGGGGGCGATGCCTGCAAGCACCGAAAGTCGTGTGCGGAAGGCGCTTGGCAGCCGCACAGAAGTACAGCCTGGTGGCGAATTCCGTGAAGAGCGAGATTGTTATCGAGCCGCAGATCGCCGTCGAAATAGAAATTGCCGTTTCGGCCTGAGCCTGAGGAAGCACAGCATGCGTGAAGCTGAACGGGGCGAGCTGGTCGGTTCCATAAACCTGGTTCGCTGGCTGCCCTGCATGGCTGATCCGAGCAAAATCATCGTGATCGGCGAGACTGACGCTACGATCGACGTGGTCATGCCGCTGCTCAATGCAATCCTCCCGAACGTTATCAGCTATTATCCCCTGGCCGGCGTCATGTCGCTGCGGCGCCGGCCAGGGCTCATCACCCTCTACCCGCGGCGCGTGCAGATCACACAGGTCGACGACGTGGACGATGGCCTGCGCATGCTGGCCGCCGTGCGGGACCTGCTCAATCAGACGTGGGCGCGGCGGGACCAAATCGAGCCGAAGACCGTCGACGCGGCGGATTCCGCGGCCGCTCGACGTGTACGAACTGCTGCCCGCGCTCCAACTGTCGCGCTTGCGGCGCGGCGACCTGCATGGCGTTCGCGTTCGGACTACTCGAGAGCCGGTTCGACCCTGCCGAATGCCCGGGGTTGAACGAGGCGGAATTCGATGGCCGGCGTCAGGCATTGATAGACATGCTGCCGCACAAGGGCGAGACCGACCAGCAACCCCTTAATCTTCACAACTTATAGGCCAGCGATCCACCGTTCCCCGACTCTCACACCCCACTCGACCAGAGCCAGGCGGGCCAACAGCAACACCGCGGACTTGACATGCCCCCAGGTAGTGATAATATATCAAATGAGTTTGATGTGATTCACTAATTGGGCGTGACCATGCACGCAACCGAGATGCCGGGTCTACAGACACCAGCGGTGTTCAAGATACTTGGACATGACGTTCGCTGGCAATTGATATCACTCCTTGCGCGGGGGGATTGCCGGGTGCACGAGCTGGTGCGCGCCTTTGACCGGCCCCAGAATCTTGTTTCGTACCACCTGCGGCAACTGCGTGATCTTGGGCTTGTCCATGAGCGGCGCGGGGATGCCGACAACCGCGACGTTTACTACCATCTCGACCTCGCCCACCTTCAGCGATTGCTCCAGGAAGGCGGCCAGCTGCTGCATCCAGCGCTGCTTGCGCCAACTGCAGCCGCCCCGGCGGCAGACGAAGCAGTCCGCGTCTTGTTTCTCTGCACCCACAACAGCGCCCGTTCGCAGATGGCTGAAGCGCTTCTACGGGCGTGCGGCCCAACCTCGCTGCAGGTGTTTAGCGCGGGGAATGAGCCGGACGGGGTCCACCCGTTGGCCGTCGAAGTGATGGCCGAGATGCGCATCGACATACGCGGGCAAGTTGCAAAGCATTTCGACCAGTTCGTGGGTCAACACTTCGACTACGTGATCACCGTGTGCGACCGGGTTCGCGAGGTCTGCCCCGTGTTTAGCGAAGAGACTGAAACGATCCACTGGAGCATTGCGGACCCGGCTGCCGCGCCTGGTTCGGTGGCTGAGCGCTACCGAGTGTTTCAGCAGACGGCGGCGGAGCTCGCGAGGCGCATCGATTTCTTGCTGCCAGTAGTAATGAAACCTGCGGACCAAGTGGGAGACGATGATGAGTAAGGCGAAAGTGTTGTTTTTATGCACGGGGAACTCGGCGCGCAGCCAGATGGCGGAAGCGATCGTCAATGCCCGGCTGAGCGACAGATGGCAGGCGTACAGCGCGGGCACGCAGCCGGCGGGGTACGTGCATCCGATGGCGCTGAAGGTCCTGGGCGAGATCGGGATCGAGCACGACGGACGGTCGAAGAGCGCAAATGAGTATCGCGACCTACCCTTCGACCTGGTCGTGACGGTGTGCGACGATGCGGCTGAGAATTGCCCGGTGTGGCTGGGCAAGGGGCGGCGGGTACACCTGGGCTTTCCCGATCCGGCGAAGGCGGCGGGCAGCGAGGAGGAGGTGCTGGCCGTATTCCGGCGCGTGAGAGACGACATCGCAGCGCGCGTGCGCGCGCTGCTCGAGCGTGAAGCGCCCGCGCCCTAAAGGCTCAGCGCGGGTAGGGTGACAGCGGCCCGGTAGGGCGGTGCGAACGGCCGGCACCGAGCGCGAAGGCAACGATCGCACCCAGCACCGAGCCCCAGATCGCGTGCATTACAAAGGAAAAACCAAACCACTGAACCGTGGCGGCCGCGTCCCAGCCGAGGATGAGGGGCGGCATTACCAGGATAGGCAGACTGATCACCTCGGTGTACAGGATGCCTACGATGATGCCGCGCTTGATGGACGCCAGGCGGAAGGCCGGAATGCGGACGGCGGCTGCGCCGAACAGGGCGCCGAGTATCACGCCGATCAAGTAGTGCAGCGTCACGCCGAGGGGTATGCCACCGGCGACACGCAGGCCGATCAACGCAAAGAAGCCTGCTGCGGTGTCCCCGATCACCGAGAACCCGCCGGTGGCCGGCAGACCCATCAGCGGCATGACCGCCGCCGTGACCACGTCGATGGCTATCGTCGCCGCAAAACCCGCGGCAGCGCCAAACGCAAGCCCGTTCCTCGTCGTTCTCATAACGGCCTCCTTAACCCCAGCTATCAGCGGACGCTCGTCTACTACTGATTACGCATGTCCCGCCCCTTGTGTAGCGGATTGCCGGTGTGTCGAAAGCACGGAATTGGGGCTTGACAAACGAAGCGTTTTATCGTATAAATACGATCATCGTTAAAATACGATGATAGACGGAGCGCACAGAGGGGTCAGGCAGGAGATGGAAAGGGTCAACATCTTGAGGCAGCGCGAGACAGAGGAAGAGGAGCGGCTTGGTGCAGATGCTGAAGGCGCTCGGCAATCCCATTCGGTTTCGAATCATGCAGACGCTGGCCGAGCGCAAGACGTGCATCACGCAGGAGATCGTTGACACCACGCCGCTCGCGCAGTCGACGGTCAGCCAACATCTGAAAGTGCTGCGCGAGGCCGGGTTGATCGACGGCGAGACCGAGGGGCCGGCGACGTGTTACTGCCTGAGTGAGTCGGGGGTGCGCTGGCTCAAAGAGCAAATCGAGGGCTGGCTGCCGGGCTGCTGCGAACCGAGTTCGCGAGTGGCGCCGCTCGAACTGAAGTTGGACGAACAGCGAAGCCAGGGTTGCTGCTGATGTGCCGCCCGCGCGGCTTCGTGAGCGCGGCGGCGCATTTTTTGCTCAGAACTATCGTAAAAATACGATAAATAACTGCAGGAGCGGCTTTCGCGTGGGTCCTCACGAGCACGCTGGGCTGACGTTGGAGAAACCTGTGCCTGCAAATACGAAATCAGGGGAGAGTGCTAAATGACTATGACTCAGGCAGCCGCTCAGTACTTCGAGCGGGTCGCAGGCGAGTGGGACAGCTTGCGCACGGGTTATTTCGGCGACGCGGTGCGGGACGCGGCGATCGCGCGCGCGTACCTGCGGCCGGAGATGGTCGTGGCGGACGTCGGCTCGGGGACCGGGTTTGTGGCGGCGGGGCTGGCGCCGCTGGTGGCGAAAGTGTACGCGGTGGATGCCAGCGCGGCGATGCTGGAGGCGGGCAAGCAGAACCTGGCAGAATTCAGCAACGTCGAGCAGCGCGTGGCGGACGGCGCGACGCTGCCGTTTGACGACGGGGCGCTCGACGCGGTCTTTGCCAACATGTACCTGCACCACTGCCCCGATCCGGCGGCTGCCATCAAGGAGATGGTGCGCGTGCTCAAGCCGGGCGGCCGGCTGGTGATCACCGACATGGAGCGGCACGAGCACGAGTGGCTGCGCGAGGAGATGGCGGACGTCTGGCTGGGGTTCGAGCGCAAGGACCTGCACGACTGGCTGCGCGAGGCGGGCCTGGTCAACGTGATCGTCGACGGCACGCAGCAGACGTGCAGCTCGAAGTCGCAGAGCCGCAGGGCGAGACGATGGCGGATATCGACATCTTCGTCGCCACGGGCAGCCGGCGCGTCAGCGGCGCGCAGGCGGCGGTGCAGGCGAGCTACGGCGCGCTGGCCGAGAGCGGCTGCTGCGGAGACACTGCGGCGAAGACGAGCTGCTGTGGGACGTCAGATTCGGGCGCCTCGACGAGCTGCTGCGGGACGCTGGACACGGCCGCGTCACATGCGATGGAACTGGTGGAGACGGGGCAGGCGGACGTGGTGCTGTACGACACGGGCTACACGGCCGAGCAACTCGCCGCAGTGCCGCTGGACGCGGCCAATATGTCGCTGGGCTGCGGCAACCCGACGGCGATGGCCTCACTCCGGCGCGGGGAGACGGTCCTGGACATCGGCAGCGGCGCGGGGATCGATGCGCTCTACGCTGCCCGGCGCGTTGGCGCCGAAGGCCACATCATCGGGCTGGACATGACACCGTCGATGATCGAGCGGGCGCGGCGCAACGCGGCAGACGCGGGGCTGACGCAAGTGGAGTTCCGGCTGGGGCAAGCGGAAGCGATGCCGGTGGAAGACGCGACCGTCGACGTGATCCTGTCGAACTGCGTGATCAACCTGGCGGAGGACAAGGGGCGCGTCTTCGAGGAGGCGTTCCGAGTGTTGAAGTCGGGCGGCCGGGTGAGCATCAGCGACATGGTGACGGCCGGGCCGCTGCCCATGAGTGTGCGGAGCGATCCGCAGATGTGGGCGGGCTGCATCAACGGCGCGCTGCCCAAGAGGAGTACCTGGACCTGGTGCGGCAGGCGGGGTTCGTGGACGTCGTTGGGAAGCGGAGCCTGAGCGGCGGGCAGCTCGACGGCGTGGAGGTATACAGCCTCGCGGTAACCGCGACGAAGCCGTAGCGCCGGAGATCAACGGTCCGGAGGTGATGGGCCGGCGCCGGCAGGCGTCCCGACAGGTTGCCCGGGCCGCGGCATTCAAGCCGCGGCCCGGGCAACCTGTTTCTGTACTTGCAGCCGGCGGTCGGTCTTGGAGCCGGTCGTCAGCTTGCGGCCGGTCTCCAGGGTCCACATCCCGTCCTTCAGGACTCGGAACAATATGTGTTTCCATATCGTAGAACTTCATACAAACAAAGTTACATTGGCGGATTATCGTGGGGGACGGCGGCTGCGCGGGCGTGCAGCCGACCCGCAAGGTGTGACCGCGGGGCAAGAAAGGGGAGAATCAATGGCACAGTTTTCAAGCAAGGAGATGCCGGACGGCGTGGGCGACGAGGACAAGAAGTATCTGAAGAAGTTCGGCGACAAGCTGTCTGACTCGACGCGGCGGGCGAAGTGGATCGGCAGCGCCGACAACCACGCGGATCACGATGGGCAGTCGCTCGTGACCCGTAACCACGACGTGATCATGAAGTGGGCCGAGGAGCGGGGTGCGGTGCCGGCCACGGTGGCCGGCACCGAGCACGGCGACCGGGTGGGGGTGCTGCGCTTCGACTTTCCGGGCGGCGACGACAGCGGCCGGCTGCAGGAAGTCAGCTGGGACGAGTGGTTCAGGACCTTTGACGAGCGGAACCTGGTCATGCTGTTCCAGGAGAACATGAAGGCGGGCAACCAGAGCAACTTCTTCCGCTTCGACAATCCGGAACGCGAAGACGCGTAGCCAGGGATTCGCCTGGTCAAGCCGTCGGCGGGGCGAGCGGCGACCGCCGACGTTTCACGCTGACTCAGGCAGCTGATCCGCGGGCGGGGGCGTCCGGCCGGTTCAAAATCCCGGCCGGACAGTTTCGCGCTCCTTGCGTAGCGGCCGGTCGCTGAGATACGCGTGCCAGAGAAGCCGAGCAGCGACAGCCCGCCACGGGCGCCATGCCTCGGCAAGCGCAAGCAACTCGGCATTCGTGGCAAGGTCTGCAAGAGCCAGCACCGACCGCGCAGCCACGGCCAGCGCGAGATCGCCCGAGGGCCAGACGTCGGGCCGGCCAAGCGCCATGAGGAGGTAGATGTCGGCGGTCCACCGACCGATGCCTTTCACGGCGGTCAGCGCGGAGCGCACATCGTCATCCTCCAACTCCGCAAGTGCTTCGAGGTCGAGCGCGCCTGAAAGAACGGCTTGCGCCAACTCCCGGCCGTACCGCGTCTTCTGGCGGCTGAACCCGACCGACTTCAAGGTCGCGTCGTCCAACTCGAGAAACCGCTCGGGGGTCAGCGGGGAGGCCGCGGCTTGCAGGCGCTGAAATGCCGCCCGTGCGGAGGCAAGCGACACCTGCTGCTCGAGGATGATGTGCAGGAGGGTCGGGAAGCCCGGCTCGCGCGCCCAGAGCGGGGGCGGCCCGTGCCGGTCCAGCACGGCTGCCAGGCGGGCATCGCGTGCTCCCAGGTGTTCCGCGGCCTCGCGGAGAGTCGTTTCATCCAGTGCTGCAACGGCCATTCCCCTTGCACGATCACTCGCTACTCTCGTGGGCCACTAAACTCCTCGCAACGTGGAAATGCTCACCAAAGACCTCCGAGGTCTGGCCGCACTTGCACGCTGCAATTGATTTAGCGGTGCGCGGCCGGAAGTATCGTCCCAAGCAGAGCTGCCTGTCAAGGAGTCAGTGGGGGGTTGAGGCTGCGCCGCAGCGGATGGGCGAACGGAGCAACGGATGGCGGGGCGGATGGGTTTGGACATAGTGTCTCCATTCGCCCTTGGTTCCTCGCAGCTTCCGGCGGCTATTTGACAGCCTGCTCGACGCGGAACACAATGCACCCGTCGCTCGCTCGATGTCGTTGGCTGGAAAGGGATCCGTAGATGAAACGCGCGCTCAAGTGGATCGTTATCGCCGCAATCGCCCTCTTTCTCCTCATGCAGCTGCTGCCGCTTAACCGGACCAATCCGCCTGTGACACGTGAGGTGGCGTGGGACTCGCCCCGAGACGCGCACGCTGGCGCAGCGGGCATGCTTCGACTGCCACAGCAACGAGACGGTCTGGCCGGTCTACTCGTGCATCGCGCCCGCGTCGCTGCTGCTGTGGCGGCACGTGACCGAGGGCCGCGAGCACCTGAACTTCTCGGAATGGGACAGGGGCCAGGACCGGATTCGCGAAGTCGAGGAACAGGTGCAGAGCGGGGAAATGCCGCCCTGGGATTACCTGCTCATGCATCCGTCGGCACGGCTCACCGACGCGGAGAAGGAGCAACTGCTGGCGGGGTTGGAGGCGACGCTCCAGAAGGATCCGCCGAAGCACGGGGCGCGCCGCGGCGGGGACGATTGAGGCCGGCTGCTACAGGCCAAGCCCCTGCGCCAGTACGCGCGCAAGGCTTCGACGACATCCGCCCGCACGATCACGTCCATCTGGTCGTCGAGCGGCGTCGAAGACCGGTTGATCAGGATCAGACGGGCGCCCCGGCGCTTGGCCAGCAGCGGCAGGTCGGCGGCCGGCATCACCTCGAGCGACGTCCCCACGATCAGCATGACTTCACAGGACAGTGCGGCTTCCTGGGCGCGCGCCAGCATGTCGTAGGGCAGCGGCTCGCCAAACAGCACCACGTCCGGCTTCAGCAACTCATGACACGATTCGCAGCGCGGCGGGGGCAGCCCGGCGAGGACGTCGGCCAGCGGCCCGTCGGAGGGCGACTGCTGCGCCGCAGCCCAGGCAAGTGACGGTGCGGATGTGGCCGTGCAGCTCGACGACCCAGTGGCTGCCCGCAACCTGGTGCAGGGAGTCGATGTTTTGCGTGACGACGCCCTCAAGCCGGCCCGCCGCCTCCATCCGCGCCAGCGTCTGGTGGGCGCCGTTCGGGCGGGCGGTTGCGGTCCGGAGGATGAGCGGCTTGAACCAGGCGTAGAAGCGCTCGGGATGCTCGTGAAAGCCCCACAGCGTAGCCACTTCGAGGGGATTGACCTTACTCCACATGCCAGAGCGCGGGCTGCGAAAATCGGGGATGCCGGAGGGTGTGCTGATGCCGGCGCCGGTGAGCGCGAGCGTGCGCCGAGAAGACCGCAGCAACTCGGTGGCCGCCGTCAGCGTTGCCGAACGAAGTCGGGGATTCCTGCGGATCACAAGTGTGTGCCGCGTGCGCAAGGATGGGTGAAGATGTAATGCAACTTTAGCACAGGCTGTATATTGAGGCAAGTCGCCTGTTGACAAGCGCGCGGCCTTCATGTATATTGTATATGCATTTTTACGTCATCTCCACCACAGGTGTGTTGAATGGTCGCCAACCTCGCCAGGGCCTGGAGCGCGCGCTTCATCGAACCGATAGCCCGGTTCCTTGGGTCTCTAGGCATGTCGCCCAACGCAGTGACAGTGCTCGGGTTCTTCCTCACACTGGCTGTAGCGGGCATACTGGCGTCGGGCCGGCTCCTCCTCGCAGGCATCCTCCTCATCTTCACCCTGGCATTCGACGCAGTCGACGGCACCCTCGCTCGTCTGCGCGGCCAGACCACCCCGTTTGGCGCCTTCCTCGATTCAACGCTCGATCGCTGGGCTGAAGTGGTCCTGTTCGTCGCGATCGCGTGGGTCTTGCTGCAAGCGAATAACGATCTTGGTGTGATGTTGGCGATCAGCGCGCTGGGCATGTCGCTGCTGGTCAGCTACACGCGTGCCCGGGCCGAGGGCATCGGTCTTCAGTGTAAGGAGGGCCTTCTTACGCGCTTTGAGCGGCTCGTCATCCTGATCGCCGGACTTGTCTTCGGCCAGTTCTTGACGTGGGCGCTGGCGCTGATCGCGGTCCTCGCGGGCATCACCGCGGTGCAGCGCATCCTTGTAACCTGGCGGGCGAGCAGCAGGTCCCGGTAGTGGCCACTCGGGTGACCACGAATTTCCAATGAACCTACTTAATTGGCTCTTTGGAGCGTTATCTTTTGCGAGCTTTGGCGTCTTCAAAGGTGATGGAACGCGGAAAGACGCGGAGACGCGTGCGCGAGCCGCCCGAACAGCAGGCCCTGCTAGACAGAGCCAGGCGAGCGGAGCCAGCGGCGCTGGGGATGCTCTACGACCAATACGCCGACAAGATTTACGCCTATATCTATCACCGTGTCGGCCAGGCCGACCTGGCCGAGGACCTGACGGGCCAGGTATTCATGCGGATGCTGGAAGCAGTCCGCACGGGCCACGGATGGCAGACCTCGTTCTCCGGCTGGCTGTATCGAATTGCTCACAACCTGGTGATCGACCACTATCGCCGCAAGGGCAGGGCCACATTTGTGGACATCGAGGATGCGGCGCCGATGCAGGCCCGGAGCGGTGATCCGGTCGAATCGACGGAGGTTCAGTTCGAACGCCAGCGACTGCGAGAGGCGCTGGCGGAACTGACGGAAGAACAAGCGCAAGTCATTTCGCTACGATTCCTGGAAGACTTGAGCATTGCTGAAGTAGCCGTGATGATGCAGAAGACCGAGGGCGCGGTCAAAGCATTGCAGTACCGTGCAGTTCTGGCCCTCCGGCGGGTGATGCAACCATGAACCGCCGAACCAACGAGCAGCTGATCGCCCAGTTCGCAGAGTGCGCCGAGCATGATTCGGTCCGGCGCCTCGGTGGCAGCCTGCCTCGAGCGCTTCCCCGAACAGGCGGCGCAACTCGCACCGATGCTGGCGTCGGTGGCGTCGGTGCGCCAGCTGCAGGCCATGCCCGCTCGTTCCGCCGAAGCCGCCGCGTCGGCCCGCGCGGCCTTCATGGACGAGGCATTCCGCACCAGCCAGGCCGTCGCGGCTGCCCGCGCGGCCATGCCGTGGTGGCTGAAGGTCTTCACCATCTTCCAAACCCCGGCCGTATGGCGCTCCCTCCCTGCGCCCTGCTGCCCCTTTTCGCGATTTTGCTAATTCTATTTATTAGTGGTATAGTCATTTCTGGTAGCGTTACCCTGGCTGCTAGACGCACTGCCGGGTGATCTCCTCTACGGCGTGAAGACGGCGACGGAAGATGTGCGGCTCTTCTTCACACCGAACGAGGCAAGTCGTTCCGAACTGCGCATGGAGTTTAGCCAGCGCCGCATCGACGAAGCTCTAGCCGTTGTCGAACGCAGGCGACCCGTTGACAACTTTAAGATTGCAGGGCACGATTGAGTCGTTCGATGCACAACAGTGGCGGGTCTCCGGCCTGCGGGTGACGCTCGATGCGAGCACGCAGGTCGAGGGCACATCCGATGGTCGGAGCCAAGGTCGACGGACGCGTACGTGCACCAGGAGACGGCAGCCTGCTGCTGGTCTATGCCGAGGTCCGCTCGCCCGCAGCTCCGCCGGCCGCCGCCGGCGCCCGACGGTGGCCGCAGTGACGGCCAAGCCGCCGCACTCCGACGCTGGCGCCTTCGCCGACGCCGACGCCGACCGCTACGCCGCGGACGCAGCGGCCTGATCCTGCCGGATCTGACGCCGTTCGAGCCGACGGATGCGCCGACCGCGAAGCCGACCGTGGACGCCAACGGTCACCCGGACGGCCGACACGCTGCCGAGCCGGACGCCGACGCCCACGCAGACCCGCATCGCCGACGACTGACTCCGACCTGGACACCTTGCCGCCGCCCCGGCCCACGCCCGAGCCAGAGCGCATCATCGGCTTCCTCACGTCGATCGAGGGCTCGACCTGGATCATCGATGGCAACGAAGTCGAGGTGAACGCCGAGACCGAGATCGCCGGTAACGCCGGAGGTTGGAGCCCGGGTGGACTGCGAGGCGCTGGGAGCAGAGCGACGGCTCGCTGCTGGCGCGAAGCATCACGGTTCTCGCGCCGCCCGAGGCAACGCCCGCACCGATGGAGTTCCAGGACTACGTCAAGGCGATCGGATCGCCTTGGTGGACGATCGGCGGACTACAGGTCAAGGTCACCGAGGACGACGCGTGAGCCAGGGGACCCGAGGTAGGCGATCGGGTGGCGGTCCGGGCGTTCCAGCAGAACAGCGGCGAGGTGTGGGCAACCAGTATCACGCTGGTGCCGGGACGACTGAAGTGCAGATCGACGGCGAGATCGACGCGCTTACTCCTCCTCGTCGATCACGGTCGACGGGCAGGTCATCGCAATTACCCCCGCCACTCAATTCGTCGGAACGCCGGCCGTGGGCCGGTTGGCCCAGGTACGAGCCCTGCAGTCAGACGACGGGAGCCTGACCGCCCTGGTTGTTGTCGTGCAGGACCCGCCGGAGCCGACCGCCGACGCCGACGTGCCAACGGCCGCACCGACCGATGCACCGACGGAGACGCCGACGAGCGAGCCCACGGTAATACCGACCGTGGAGCCTCCAACGACAGCACCGACAGAGACGGCTACAAGCGAACCGACTGCGACGCCCATACCCTAAGGGTTGGGGAGCACCTCGTGATCCCAGATCGCCGCTCTTCAAAGCGCGGCCTCTATTGGGCCGTTAGCCTGCTGACAGCACTGGCTGTCATTCTCTCGGCGCGACCGCTCGCTGCGGCCCCACGGGAGGATGCGGCTGCGTCGCCTGTCGCCGCGGTCACCGGCGGTTTCCCCACCCGCATCGAAGGCCAAATCAAAGCCATCAGCGGCTCCACCTGGCAGGTCGACGCGACACTGGTCGAGGTGACCGCCAACACCGTCATCAAGGACACCAAGGGCGGCGCCGAAGTGGGCGCGTGGGTGCTGGTTGCAGGCGACCAGTACAGCGATCGCCTGGTCGCGGAGATCATCCAGGTCATGCGGCCCGCCAGGTCCGCAGCCCCTGACCTACCAATTCACGGGCGTGCTGCAGAGCAAAGGCAACGTCGCGTGGCAAGTGGACGGCACGCAGGTCACCGTTGACGACGACGACGCAATACGCCGGCAATGCGGCGCTGAACAGCCTGGTGCGCGTGACCGGCCGGTGGTCGGGCAACGAACTCCTGGCGTCAGAGATCAGGACCATCGCGCCAGACGCCGAGAGCGTGCCGGTCGCGCTCGAGGGCGTGGTCCAACAGGTTACGGGAACGACGTGGGTCGTTGACGATCGACGGTGCAAGTCGCGCCTGAATTGGCGGCGACAAGCGGCCCCGGGCGACACGGTCGAGATCGAGGCCGTCGCCCGCGGCGGACGGCACGCTCGTGGCGCAGCAAGCGAAACGGGTCGATCTCACGCAGCAAGCGGACGTCGACGGGTATGTCACGCAGGTGGCGGGGCAAGGCGAAGAGAACCAGGACTGGACGGTCGTCGTTGTTCGACGGCGGCCGGCCCGAGACGAAGACGATACACATTTACGCCCGAGACCTACGTGGACGAAGACCGGGCGGTGATCGGACCCGACGTCGAGGCGCAGGTCGCAGGGCCAGAAGGCCGGAGAGACCAGCGTGGCGGCGGCGCTGGTCCGGCTGGAACAACCGGTCGCAGTACGGCAGCCGGCGCGCTGGCCGCCGACAGCCCGGACGGCCTCTGGCGCGTGGGCAACGAGCCGGTGTGGTTCGGATCGTCCCAACTGCAGAACGACGCGCTCGCCTCGGCCGGCGCCGCGCCCGCGACGCCGCGAAGGAGAACGGCCGAAGGTCGCCCGGCGTCGCGGTCGCGGGGTGCAGGCTGCGCAACGGCATCATCGTTGCGAAAGAAGTGCTGACGGGCGACGAAGCGGCGCAGGCGTTGCTGGCGCGAGCCACTGCCGCCGGCGCAGCGGTGACGGCAAGCGCGGCGGTCCCGGCTGGTATGGGCCGAACGGCGTCGGCGCCGAGCATGAGCAAGGCGGCGGCAGCCCACGCTCCTGTTCGACCGGCGGGGCGCAGGACATGCGGTCTTCGAGGCGGACGGGAAAATCTACTACGCCTACCAGGCGCCGGGCGGGGCATGGGGCGCGCCGGTCAAGATCGGAACGGGATCACGCCCAGCGCCGTGTTCGATGCGAGCGGCCGGCTGCACGTCGCGTACACCAACGAGTTCCTCGGCAACTACGACATCCTCAGCGTGAACATGCTTCCCGGAAGCGCGTGGAGCTTGCCGCGAGTGGTGGCCGCCGACCAGTGGGAAGTCAGCCGATCCGGTCGATCGCGGCCGCGCCGAACGGCGGGGTGTACATCGCGTGGACGGACATGACCTCCGGCGAATGGGCGATCCAGCTGGGCACCTGGGACGGCAAGTACTGGACTACTATCCCGGTCAGAACGCGCGCGGACAAAGCCCGGAGCTCGACGGTGCTGCCAGATGGCGCGCTCTTCATGGTCTGGCAGGACCGCATACCGCTGCCCGACAACGCCTGGGGCAAGTACGATATCTTCGCCAGCGAGCGCATCGGCGTAGATTGGGACCCTGCCCCGCAACGTGTCGGACAACCGCACGTTCCGCCCGGGCAGCGACTCGATCGGCCCTCGCCTGACCGGGACGTCCGACGGCCTGGCCCACCTGGCGTGGATCGACGACACCGTGCAGGTGCGGTACGACTTGGGCAGGCGGAGCTACTGGCCGGCGCCGGTCGATGCCAGCGACAAGCAGACCACCGCGCGCGGGCTGAGCATCCAGGCCGCGCCTGACGGGCTGCTGTACATCGCGTGGGACGACGGGACTCAGGATCCTGGTCACGTCGGCCCCGCCCGGCGCACAGACCTGGCCCGACAGCGCAAGTCGTCGCCGCGCTCGGCTCGCCGGCCGAGGGTTCGCTCGCCGACGTTTCGCTCACGGCCGCCAGGGACGGCGTGCGCGATCTCGTGGGTCGAGGACAATGAGCCTGAGCGGCACGGGTGTGTATGAGAGCCGTCACAACATGACGCCTCGATTGTTAAAGAGCTACTTGCCGATGATCTCCCGCTGAGCAAGACCGGTGGAGAGGCGGCTCCTGCCTGCATTTCTGCCGCCGCACCTGCTACTCCTTACCGTCCGATCGAAACCCACCGCCGTTCTTCGAACACGAGACCGCTGCGCAGCAACTCCTGGCGGATCGTCTCGGCGCTCACATCGCTCATCACCCCGCGCTCGATGAGCTGCGAGCGCAAGCGTTGCAGCGACCAGGCGTCGAAGTCGAGTCCCAACACCCGGGGCTCGGTCGTTGCCAAGCCGACGATGGCATCGCGCTGCTCCCGGCTGAACAGCCGCGGCCGGCCGGGCGAGCGCCGGGGATACAGACCGTTGAGGCCGAAACGATTGAACCGGTGGATCCACTTGCGGACGTTGATGGGATGCAGGCCCACCATCGCGCTGATCTCGTGAACGCCCGTGCGCTGTGCCGAGAGCAACACGATCTCGACCCGCCGCGCCAGCTCCTCGTCAGAATCCTTCAGCAGATCCTCCAGCTTTGCCCTCTCGTCGGCCTTAAGCGCTCGGGAATACAGCGCCATGGAATTCCTCCTAAGCTGTCTTGTTGGCAAACACGTAATAGAAGACGTATGGTAGCTACAAAAAGACGCGCCATTTCTGGTGGGAACGGCGAACTATCTGCAAATATAGCATATTTTTAAGGTGTGCCGGAGGGCCTTGTCGCCCACGAAAGGCGCGCGGCGCGCTCGCTGTCGAGGCGCAGGGGCGATATGACTTGCATCATTGCAGCGGCAGGGGTCCTTACGTGTATCCTGATATACTGAGTTGTCCCTTCTAAGTAGGCCCTCAAACAAACCATGGAGGTTTTGTCAGTATGAAGCGCTTGACCCCCGTCCCCAGCGATCTGGAGATCGCTCAGGCAGCCGAACTTAAGCCCATTCTCGAAATCGCCGAGAGCCTGGGCCTGAGCGCCGATGACCTCGAGTTGTTCGGCAAGCACAAGGCCAAAGTGCACCTGGACGTGCGCGAGAAGTTCGCCGACCGGCCCCAGGGGCAAGTACATCGACGTGACGGCCATCACGCCCACGCCGCTGGGCGAAGGCAAGACGACGACCACGGTCGGCCTGACGCAGGGCCTCGGCGTGCTGGGCAAGAAGTCAGTGGCTTGCATCCGTCAGCCATCGCAAGGCCCGACCTTTGGGATCAAGGGCGGCGCGGCCGGCGGCGGCTACTCGCAGATCGTGCCGATGGAGGATTTCAACCTCCACCTGACCGGCGACATCCACGCGATCACCGCGGCGCACAACCTGATCGCCGCCGCGATCGACGCCCGTATGCTGCACGAAGCCGAGGTCGACCCGCAGGTCATGTTTGACCGGCTCTGCCCGCCCGACAAGACTGGCAAGCGCACGTTTGCGCCGCCGATGCTGCGCCGGATCAAGAAGCTGGGCATCGAGAAGACCGACCCGGAGACGCTGACGCCCGAGGAGCGCGCCCGCTTTGCGATGCTGGATATCGATCCCGCCTCGATCACCTGGAACCGTGTCATCGACATCTCTGACCGCTTCCTCCGCAAGATCGAGGTCGGCCTTGGCCCGGAGGAAAAGGGCAAGACCCGGATCACGGGATTTGACATCACGGTTGCATCCGAGATCATGGCGATCCTGGCGCTGACGACGAGCCTCGAGGACATGCGCGAGCGGATCGGCCGCTGCGTTATCGGCACTAGCCGCGCCGGCGAGGCCGTCACGGTTGAGGACCTGGGCGTCGCCGGCGCGGCAACCGTCCTGATGAAGGACGCGATCATGCCGAACCTGATGCAGACGACCGAGGGCCAACCGGCGTTCGTTCACGCCGGCCCGTTCGCCAACATCGCGCACGGCAACTCGTCCATCGTGGCGGACCAGATCGCGCTGCTCCTGGCCGACTACGTCGATCACCGAGTCCGGCTTCGGCGCGGACATGGGCATGGAGAAGTTCTTCGACATCAAGTGCCGGTACTTCGGGGCTGGTGCCGGATGCCGTGGTGCTCGTGGCGACCGTCCGCGCCCTGAAGATGCACGGCGGCGGGCCGAAGGTCGTTGCGGGCAAGCCCCTCGCGTTCGAGTACACCGAAGAGAACCTGCCGCTGCTCGAGAAGGGCTGCGCGAACCTGGTTGCGCACATCGAGAACATCCGCGCGGTTCGGCATCCCGGTCGTGGTCGCCATCAACCAGTTCAAGAACGACACCCCGGCCGAGATCGAGCTGATCCACCGGTTGCGGTGGCGGCCGGTGCGGAAGACGCTGTGCTGTCGAACCACTGGGCCGAAGGCGGCGACGGCGCGTGCGCGCTGGCCGAGGCGGTCATCACAGGCCTGCGACAAGCCGAGCGACTTCCAGTTCCTCTACCCGCTCGACTGGAGCATCAAGGAAAAGATCGAGAAGATCGCCAAGCGATATCTACGGTGCGGGCAGCGTGAGCTACACGCCCGAGGCCGAGGCGAAGATCGAGCTGTACACCCGGCTGGGCTTCGACAAGCTGCCGATCTGCATGGCCAAGACGCACCTCAGCCTGACGCACGACCCGACCCTGAAGGGCCGCCCGGACGGGCTACGTCTTCCCGGTCCGCGACGTGCGGGCGAGCGTCGGGGCAGGCTTCCTCTACCCGCTCTGCGGCGAGATGCGGACCATGCCCGGCTGCCGACCCGCCCCGTCTTCTATGACGTGGACCTGGACCTGGAGACGAACCGCGTCGTTGGGCTGTTCTAGACCAGGGCCTTGGGGTTTGAAGACAGCAGCCCTGCGGGGATGAGGCGGATAGGGGGATATCGGAAGAAACCAGGTTTCGCTCGAGAAACCTGGTTTCTGGATCCCCATGCGCTCATCCCCGCAGTGTTATGGAGCGTTCGACTTGAGCCGGTTCGCCCTCTCGTCGCTTTCCCCTCGCAGACGCACGGCGCTGGATCTCTTGCTCCTGACGCTGCTCTGCCTCCTCTTCTTCTGGCGCGACCTGCCATGGGCGGGCATCGACTACCGCGGCTTCGCCGCAGGTGACTTCGGGTACCAGTTTTACGCGTTCGCCTCCTATAAAGCCGAGCGGCTGCACGCGGGGCAGCTGCCCCTCTGGAGCCCGTATGCGCTCGGCGGCCATCCGTTCCTGGCCGATATCCAGTCGGCCGTGTTCTATCCCCTGAGCCTGCTGACGATGCTGGTCACGGCGGTGACCGGCTTCAGCTACGCCGCGCTGCAGATCGAGGCCATCCTGCACTTTCCGATCGCGGCTGCGGGGATGTACCTGCTCGTCCGGCGGCTGACCGCCAGCCGGCTTGGCGCGTGGGTCGGAGCGGTCACGTTCGCGTTCAGCGCATTCCTCACCGGGTACGCGGTGCTCCAGCTGGCGATCCTGGAAACCGTGGCCTGGGTTCCCTGGATCTTATTGGCCCTGGACGTAGGCGTCGTCGGGCTGACAAGACCGGGCCGGCGCCGCACGGCATACGGGTGGATCCTCCTGGCCGGCCTGCTGATGGGCGTCGCGCTGCTCGCCGGCCATCCGCAGTCGGCGATGTTCGTGTTCTACGGCAGCATTGCATACGCGCTGTTCCGGTATGCCACGGTAGAGGGACCGGGCGGAGTGCGACCGGTCCATCACATTGCGGCGGCCCTGCTCGTCTTCGCCTTGGTGGCCGGAGGCATCGCGGCGGCGCAGCTTCTACCGAGCCTGGAGTATATGCGCCTGTCCTCCCGCGCGGGGCTGGGCATCGATGCCGCGGGGAAGGGCTTTACGCCCTATGACCTGCTGCAACTGGTGCTGCCCCAGGTTGCCGTGCCCTTCGCGGCCCTGTACGTGGGAGCGCTGCCGCTCGGGCTGGCGATTTATGCGCTCGTCCAGGACGCGGGCCGGTCACATCCGGCAACTCAAAGCGGACGGCTCACTCGATACGCCGCGTGGCTGGTGCTCGTCTGCCTGCTGCTCTCGTTTGGGGCCCTGACCCCGGTTTACCACCTGGCCTACCTCGTTGCTCCCGGCTGGCGGCTGTTCAGGCAGCAGGAGCGGCTCGCGGTCTGGATCGTATTCGGCCTGGCGCTGCTGGCCGGGCTGGCAGCCGCCGCGCTGGAACGTTGGACAAGCCAGGGGGCGCAATCGTCGGCGGACGCAGGCGGGCAGGGCGCAGGCTCGCGGCTGCAGCGGGGCTATGGGGCGGCAGCAGCCGTCGCGGCGCTCTTCGCCGCGGCTTGTTTCGTCGGTTTCGTGGGCGGCAACGACAAGCTGTGGGGCTTTGCCGCCGCGGGCCTGTTCCTGGCGTCTATGCTGGTGCTGGCCGCGCTGGCAGTCCGGAGCCGGCAACCCGTGTGGATCGTCGCACTCATCGTTCTTGACCTGTTCACGCTGATTGGGGGTCAGCACGCGGGGGATGCCGCCTCGGCCGTGGTCTATCCCCGAGGGCCGGTCACCGAAACGGTCACCGCAGACACCGGCATCTTCCGCACCTCGGACGAGGACGTGCTGCCGGGGCACGCGGGCTACGGCTACGGCTTCGAGGACACGAACGGGATCAGCCCGCTGCGGCTGGGGACCTATGACCGGGTGTTGCGCGAGGCGCCAAAGCCGCTCCTATGGCGGCTGCTCGGAGTCAAGTACGTGTTAACCTGGCGACAGGAGCTCGAAAGGCCGGCGCAGCAGTTTGGGGAGCAGCCGGGCAAGGACGGCAAGCCGATTTACGCATATCGGCTGGAAGACGAGAACCCGCGGGCGTGGTTTGCCGGGGTAGCGCTGGTCGAACCGGACGCGGATCGCCAACTGCAGAAGACGTTGGACGCTGCATTTGATCCCGACCGGCAGGTGGTGCTCGACCGCTCCCCCGCGCCGCAGCCTTCGGCCGGCTGTGGGGGGCGCATTGACTGGATCGCGAGGTCGCCGGAGCATCTGTCGCTGCGCGCGACGGCGGATGCGCCCTGCGTCCTCGTCTTGAGCGAGATCGCGTATCCGGGCTGGCAGGCGACGGTCGACGGAACTGCCGCGCCCATCCTGACCGCGGACGGCGTCCTGCGTGGCATCGCGTTGGCGGAAGGAGAGCACACGGTGGAACTGGCTTTCCGTCCACTTTCGGTTACCCTCGGCCTTGTCGTGTCGGGCGCAACCCTGGCCGCCGTTCTCGCGGCGCTCGTATTCATCCGGCGGAGTTCGAGATAGCGACCGGAGAGCGCGGCGGCCATTTGTCACGCGCTGCAGATTGCGGTATAATCAAGATGACCTCCGGGGCGCGCTGTCTTCGGAGGTTTGAATGTTCTGAGAGGGTTGCACCGGGGGTTTGGTCAAGATGCCCACATATGTTTACGAATGCGAAGACTGCGGGGTGAGGTTCGAGCGCCTGCAGTCGTATAGCGATGCACCTTTGCGGGAATGCCCGGAGTGCTGCGGTCACGTACACCGGGTCATCCAGCCCGTGGGCGTCATCTTCAAGGGTTCTGGTTTTTACGTGACAGATAACAAGGGCAAGTCCTCGACGGGGATGCCCGCGCCTAAGAAGGAAGAGGGCGCGACCCCGTCTGCGCCCGAGAAGAAAGCGGATGCGGCGGCGACTAGCGCCTCGGCATCCTCGGACGCATCGACCCCCGCGAGGGCCGACTGAAGCAGAGAACGACGAAAAGCGAAAAGAGCGCCGGACCGATGGGTCCGGCGCTCTCTTTTGTTCCCGGGTTGCCTCAGAGCGTGGGCGGAACCTCAGGCTCGCTCGGCCGTGGAGGTTCGACGATCGGGGCGTCGTCGGGCAAGAACGGGGCGACCGGAGCTGCCGGAGCCGGCTCGGGCGCAGACGGGACGAGCTCCGGTTCGACCGGCCCCACAGGTCCGATCCCCGTCAGGTGCTGATATACGCCGCCGTACAGGGTCAGGTTCAGGGTCTGCGTGAAGGTCGTGATCAGGAACCACAGGATCGTGGAGACCAGCCCTGACAGAACAAGCAACGGCCCGCTCAGCGCCGGGAAGACGGGCATAGCCCCGCGGGTGAATCCGTCCAGCATGGAGCCCATCGACCCGAACCAACTGCTCAAGAGAGGCAGCGCAAAGATGGTGGCAACCGCCTGCTGCACGATGTAGAGCACGAAGCCAACGAGCAGCAGCAGCAGCCAGAAGATAATCATGGCGCCCAGGTTGGCGCGGGCAAGGGACCAGCCCTCCTGGACCGCGGAGCCGAGGTTGCGGTCGCCGGCAACAGCCGACTGGTACATCAACGGCGAAAATAGGGCGAAGGCAAGGTAATATAGCAGGAACGCGCATCCGCCGCAGCAGAAGAACGCAATCCAGGAGGTCGCAATCAATCCGCCGCCCGTGTTGCTGTCAGACGCGGCAGCACTCACGGCGATCAGCAAGACGAAGGCAATGGCACCGCCGATCGCCAGCACGACCGCCGGCAGCCACCACAACAGGTCAAGGAGGAAGATGTAGACCGCCCGGCGCGAGCCCCAGCGCAAGCCCCGGCGGTAGTCGGTGCGCTCGTTGCGCCAGGCACGGCTTGCCTCGCCGATGATCGCGCCGCGCGCGATGAGGTTGACGATGTACCCGATCACGCTGAGCATGCCCATGCATGCGAGGCCGGCCCACAGCGCACTCATCGAGCGCATCAAGTCAGAGAAGGCGGCCTGCGGCATGACCTGCGGGTTGCGCATCATCCGGCTCATGAAGGTGAAGTAGCCGCCCAGCCATTGGGCCGCGAAGAGGAGGTAGACCAACATTCCGGCGCCGGTCAGCGCCAGGCCGATCATGGCGAACAGCCAGAGCTTCTTGTGCCGCCAGATGCGTTCAAATGCGCCGGTGAAGATTTCTCCGAAAGGCATTGGGTGCCTCCTGTTGGGGGAAGAATAAGGAACGATGGACATGTGAATTATAACACGGGGCATGGTTTTGACAAGGCATTCCCCTGATGTTAATCTTGGCCGGTTATGTTTGAATATACCCTCGAAGTCAAAGACCCGGCGACCGCGGCACGCGCCGGCGCCTTCACCACCCCTCACGGCACACTGGTCACCCCGGTATTTGCACCGGTCGGGACCCAGGCCACCGTCAAAACGCTGACCCCGCGCGACCTGCGCGAGCTGGGCGCGACGCTCGTCCTGTCGAACACCTACCATCTGTACCTGCGGCCGGGGACGGAGCGCGTGCCGGATTTCGGCGGGCTGCACGCCTGGATGGGTTGGGAACGCCCGATGCTGACCGACTCGGGCGGCTTCCAGGTATTCAGCCTGGCCCAGATGCGGAAAGTCGACCCGGATGGCGTCACTTTCCGCTCGCATCTCGACGGCAGCCTGCACCGCTTCACGCCTGAAAGCGTTATGCAAAGCGAGGAAAATCTCGGCGCGGACATCATCATGTGCCTCGACGAATGCCCCGAGCCGCTCGACCGGAAGTACAATGAAGCGGCGCTGGTGCGGACGCATGCGTGGGCCGCGCGCTGCAAGGCAGCTCACCAGCGGCGCGACCAGGCCTTGTTCGGCATCGTGCAGGGCGGCATCTTCACGGACCTGCGCGTCGAGAGCGGCCGCACGCTCGCCGCAATGGACTTCCCCGGCTATGCGGTCGGCGGGCTCAGCGTGGGCGAGACGAAGGAGCAGATGTACGCGACGCTCGACCTGACCGTGCCCGAGCTGCCCGCAGGACAACCGCGCTACCTGATGGGCGTGGGCGCGCCGGAGGACATCGTCGAGGGCGTCGCGCGCGGGATCGACATCTTCGACTGCGTGCTGCCGACCCGGACGGCACGCAACGGCGGCCTGCTGACGCGGGAGGGGCGGCTCAACCTGCAGAACGCCAAGTACGCAGCCGATCCGCTGCCCGATCGAGGTGGGCTGCGACTGCTACACCTGCCAGAACTTCAGCCGGGCGTACCTGCGCCACCTGTTCAAGGCCGAGGAAATCCTCGGACTGCATCTGGCAACGGTCCATAACATCCGCTTCATGATGCGGCTGATGGACGAGGTCAGGTCGGCGATTATCGGCGGGACGTTCCCGGAGTTCCGGGAGCGGTTTCTGGCGAGCTACCGGCTGCCGAACCAGGAAGTACGCCATGCCCAACATGAAGCCCGCAAACAGGCGCGCAAACTGAAGCCACGCTGAGAAAGAAGTGCTAACGCCAATATGAACATCATCCAGGCCATCATCCTCGGCATCGTTCAAGGCGCAACAGAGTTCATCCCGGTCAGCTCGTCGGGCCACCTGGTCCTCGTCCCCTGGGCGCTCGGCTGGCCCAGCCCGGGGCTGCTGTTCGACACCATGCTGCACTGGGGCACCCTGGCAGCGGTTCTCGCCTATTTCTGGCGCGACTGGATCGCGATTATCCGCGGCTTCTTCCGCAGCCTCTTCAGCCGGGGCCCCTGGAACAGCGCGCCGGGCGGCAGGCTCGCGGATGCGGACAACCGGCTGGCGTGGGCCATCATCGTCGGCACCATCCCGGCGGTGGTGATCGGGTTCCTTTTCAAGGACTTCGTCGAGTCGCTGTTTGACACGCCGGCTGGCCGTGGGCGCGTTCATGCTGGTGACCGCGGCGATCCTGGCGCTGAGCGAGCGCCTGGGCCGCCGCAACCGGCCGCTGACCAACATCAATATCCCGGACTCGATCGCGGTCGGCTTTGCCCAGGCAGCGGCGATCGCGCCCGGCCTGAGCCGTTCGGGCGCGACGATCTCCGCGGGCCTTGCCCGCGGCCTTGACCGCGAAGGCGCAGCGCGCTACAGCTTCCTGCTGAGCACGCCCGCGATCCTGGGCGCGGGCATCTTGCAGCTGTTCGACGTCCTGAAGGGGACGGAGTCCGTCACCTCGTCCACTGCGGCGGTGGTGATTGGCACGCTGACCGCGGCGATCGTTGGCTACCTGGTCATCCGGTTTCTGCTCGCGTACCTGCGCAAGGGGACGCTGTACCCGTTCGCGATCTACTGCGCGGTGGTGGGGCTGATCGTGATTGGGGCGGGGATTTTGTAAGGGGCGTTTGGGGCAGCGTTTGGAACACGAAAACGCGAAGGTGACCGAAGGACACGAAGCACGAAGGGCGCGAAGGATGCTTCGAGACAAGGCGGGGAACTGCTCGGTTGCGCTGGCTGGGAGGCTTGGGCGCGTTCGTGGTGCGTGACGATGCTTCGCTCGCGGCGCTGCTCGGCCGGGCCGACGCCCACCCCGCCGCCTAGCCGGCTGCGGATCACGGGGTCGACGACGATGACGCCGGCGCTGCGGGAGCTGGCGGCGACCTTCCAGGCAGCCAATCCGAATATCCTTATCGAAGTGGAAGGCGGCGACACGGCGAACGGCTGGGAGGACCTGCGCGCCCGCCGGTCGGACGTCGCCGCGCTGTCGTGGTGGGACGAGGCGAAGCCCGCGCCCGACGGATACCGGCTGGTTCCGGTTGCGCGTGACGCGGTCGCGGTGATCGTTCACCCGAGCAACCCGATCACCAACGTGACCGCCCTGCAGCTGCGCGCACTCTTCGGCGGGGAGATACTCGATTGGCCGGCACTGGGCGGAGAAGCGGGGGAGCCGTCCATCGTGAGCCGGGAGGACGGGTCGGGCACGCGCGCGGCCTTCGAGGCGCGCGTGATGGGCGACCGGCGGGTCACGCTGAATGCCCTCGTTATGCCAACCACTGAGGCAGTGGTCGAATACGTCGCAGAACACCGGCCGGCGGTCGGGTACTGTTCTGCTGATGCCGCGGACGGAAGCGTCCGAATTGTACCTGTAGAGGGGCTCCTGCCGGAAGGCGAGGCTGGGGCGACCGACGGGTACCATCTGAGCCGCGTGCTCTACCTGGCGGCGCGCGAGCCGCTGTCTCCTCAAGTGCAAACCTTCCTCGATTTTGCCACCAGCTCGTCCGCGGCGGAAGTGTGGAACCGCCACTTCAGCAGCATCAGGTAGCTGCGTCCCGCCTGCAGCGTCTCCTTAAGAAATCGGGACAAGGGCGCCGGCGGATCATTTCGCTTGACTAATGTGCCTTCATATCGTAATATAACTTACGTTCCCACTTACTCCCGGGAACTCGACCCATCTACACCTGCTTACCCGATCCGTGTTTCACTCAGCCTTCAGCAACAGCTGACACACTCAACCAGGGAGGGTTATGCGATGAGAACGGTCTCCGCAAGGCGAAAGTGGCTCAGCATGGTAGCGCTTCTGGTGCATCCTCGCGCTTCTCATGCCCTCGGCGGCGCTGGCCTCACCGGCGCAACAAGACGGCGGCCCGTGGTGGATCCCCAACCCGGAGCCTTACGAAGTTCCTCTTTCCGACAACGGCATCCTGTATTCACAGATTGCACCGAAGCTGCGTGAGTTCGAGACCACCAGCAACCGGGTGCGCGTCGAAGTGATCGGCCAATCGGCCGGCGGGCGCAACCTGTTCCTCGTGACGCTCGCGGCTCCCGAGGCGATGGGCCGGCTCGGCCAGTACCAGGCCATCCGCCAGACGATGCTGAAGGATCCTGAGAAAGCTCAGGAGATGATCGACAAGTTCGGCGACTTCAAGGTGCCGGTCTTCATCAACGGCAGCATCCACGGCGGCGAGGTCACCGGCGTAGACGCGATCATGCGCTTGATCGAGAAGCTGGCCTACGACAACAGCCCGGAAGTGCAGAAGATCCTGGAAAACGAAATCCTGCTCTTCAACGTCGTGCAGAACCCGGACGGGCGGGTGCATGGGACGCGCGGCAATGCCAACGGCATCGACATCAACCGCGACATGATCACCCAGTCTCAGCCGGAGGCGCGCGCCACGGTCAAGGTCCTTACCGAATGGAACCCGATGATCGTGCTCGATCTGCACGGCTTCGTCAACCCGATGCTGATCGAGCCATGCACGCCGCCTCACAACCCGAACTACGAGTACGATCTCTACATCAAGTGGGCCTTGCACAAGCGGAGGCTATGGAGGCTGAACTCTTCAAGCAGACAGGCTTCCATGCTCAGATCCCTACCGCGACGATCCGCTTGGATGGGACGACTGGCCGCCCACCTACGTGCCGATGTACTCCATGTTCCACGGCGCGTACGGCCACACGATGGAGACGCCGTACCGTGACGTCCGCGGCGTGGATGCTCATTACGCGGCCGTCTGGGGGCGCTCAACTTCGCGCGGAGAACCGAGTCGAGATGGTCCGCGATCAAGTCGAGATCTTCCGACGCGGCTTCCTCGTCGCTGCCGCAGCAGCCCATCCCGCCCGAGTTACTGCCGCAGTTCCCGCAGTATCAGGACAAGATCCCGAGCCACTTCCCTGCCGCGTATGTGATCCCCGCCGACATCCCACTGCAGTTGAGCCCGCAGGCGCCCGCCCGACTGGTCGACTTCCTGTTATTTAACGACGTTCAGGTCGAGCAGACCAGCGGGGCGTTCACATTGAACGGCGTCGAATACCCGGCCGGCACCTATATCGTCTGGATGAATCAACCCAAGCGCGGCCTGGCCAACACCATCCTTTCCGACGGGCTGGATCTTTCCGACATTCCGGGCCTGTACTTCTATTCGCCACCTTCAGTCTGGACGCATCCGGCGCTGTGGGGTGTGCGCACGCGCAGTCATGGAAGAACCGATGGATGTGGCTACGCATCCTGTGAACAAGATTGACGCGCCGCAAGGTTCAGTGGAGGGAGGGAGAGCCTCAGCCTACGCCTACTTGCCCACGAGCATAACGGCTATCCAGGCGACGAACGACCTGCTGGCGCGCGGCGTAAAGCTGCTGCGGCGCTCCGGGGCCGTTTACCGATGCGGGGCGCAATTTCGACGCGGGCGTGTTCATCGTGCCCGCCGGACTGAAGACGATCGCCAACGAACTGGCAAGCCAATACGGCCTCGACCTATACGCCTTACGCAGCGTGCCCATCGGGGCTGTCCCACTGCGCCAACAGAAGATCGCGGCCTATATCTCGGACGCCGGAGGTCCGGTTCTGCTCAAGCGGTTCGGTTTTGCCGTCGATGTCGTTACCAGGAGCGACCTCAACGACCCGGCTAAGCCCCCGCTCACAGACTACGATGTGTTTATAAACACCAGCGTCTCCATGACCACCTCAAACCTAAATGACACTGCCAAGGCGAAGTTATCAGCCTACTTCGCGGCCAAGAAGGACTACATCGGAATCGGTGCCACGGGCGCTACGCTTGCGAGCCAGATGGCGCTCTTCCCCTTCACCGCCAAGAGCTATTCGGGCGCCGGCGACTCTGTCATCAGGGTTGACTATTACGCAAGCGACCCGGTGGGGAGCGGCTTCGGGGCCGAGGGATACGGCTTTGCCTACGGCACGCGGACGTTCACCGGGCTGGGTCCCGGGGTTCAAGTCGCGGCCAAGGTTCGCAGTTCCAACTTCCTCCTTTCGGGTTACTGGCCGAACTGGCAGACGAGCGGCGCTGCCGGCCAGCCCATCGTGATCCGCTGGGCATCAGGGACCCAGGATGCGACCTTGATCGGGCTGGACCCGATCTTCCGAGGCCATCCTGAGGACTCGTTCCGCCTGGTAGCGAACGCGATCTACAGCGGGCTTGACTGATACCGGCCCCCGGAGGGCTGCTCCCGGCATCGGGGAGCAGCCCTCGATACGCGAAGAAGGTGACAGACCTGAGACAAAAGCCGGATTCGAGGCCTATCTGCGGTAACCCCAACGTCGGCCAACCCTTGTTTCCAGCAATCGCCTATTCCAGCCTGATCCAATCCACTCCAAAGGACACAACATGAAGGGTAAGACCGTTCCACTCAATGCCGCCCGGCGCGCGCACAAGCTGCACGCGCTCCTGAACCTGTCCCTGGTCCTGCTGATGCTGTTTGCGGTTGCAGGTGTCGCCGCTGCGCAGGATACCCCGCCTGCCGCCGAACGCACGGCTGCCGATCCGTATGAGCAATGGACCGACGAATTCCTCGATTTCGTGCCCCCGAACCCCGAAACCCTGGAGCTGGCGCAGCCTGACGGCGCTCACTGTGCAGGCCAACCTGACGCCGATGGAAACCGGCGGCCAGATCGAGACGACCGACGGTTACACGATCGTCAAAGATGCCGAAGGCTGGTGGACGTACGCCCAGGTCGACGGCGAAGGGAAGGTCGTCCCCTCTGCGCTGAAGGTGGGCAAGGATGTGCCGGCCGGCATCGCGAAGAAGCTGGGGCAGACGCCCTCGCGCTGGCTCGACGAGAATGGCAACGACAAGCGCGATGCCGTCTTCGAGGCGGTGAAGAATGTGCAGTCGCCCAACGCCTCGATCTTCGAAGCGACCCCTGCGGATCTTGCCGCGCTGGCGACCAAGAACTACCACTACGTGGTCATCCTGGCCGACTTCCAGGATGTGAAGTTCGAGCCGTACCAGACGCCGCAGTACTTCAAGGACCAGATTTCGGGTCTCGGCACCAGCCCGACCGGCACCGTCACGGACCTCTACTATGAGCAGTCCTACGGCCAGTTCCTGCCGGACTTCGAGGTGATCGGCCCGTTCACGCTGCCCGGCAACATGTACGCGTACGACTACCAGTTGCCGGGCGGCAAGAGCGTGACGGGGATGATCAACGACCTGGGCCCGCAACTTCACCGCTGCTGGGCGCCGATGTGGGATCAGTACGACAACGACCGGGTCGTCTACGGGACTTCGGTGGCACGCAGTATCGCTCGGTCGACATGGTCGTCGTGCTGCACGCCGGCCCGGACAAGTCGGCGACAGGCCAGACCGGGCCAGGTTTGGTCGCATGCCAGCACCGCGAACTTCCAGACGGGCGCATATGCGCTCCGATGACCGACAGGTCGCGCATCCGCGGCGTCAACACGGTACCGGCCGATCGGCTTCAACATCGGCGTAGTGGCGCACGAGATGGGCCACACGATCGGCGAGCCGGACTACTACGACACGAGCTACCGCTCGATGGGCACAGGCGATTGGGATCTGATGGCAGGTGGCTCCTGGATGGGGAATGACCCGGCCGGCTCCAACCCATCGACCTTCAACCCCTTCAGCCGCATCAACCAAGGCTGGGTTACATCACATCAAGTTATCGACGCCACGACCTTGAGCCTTCAACTGCGGCCCCGCACTGTCGCGCCGGACGTAGTCGAGATCCCACTTGGCGGGAGCGGCAGCCAGCGGCAGCAGCGAATGCACGATCGAGAAGCTGTTTATCGAGCATGGTTTCCAACCGAGTCCCTGGCACGATCTTTGACAAGGCCGAGTACAACACCGGCCTGCTCATCTGGCACTATGATCGCGGTGGCAGCCAGACCAAGCCGGCCACGCTCCCTGCCCGCTACCGCATGGGCCTGCTCGAGTACGACTACCGCGACGGCACGAACGAGCTGGCCCTTAACCTGAACCGCGGGGAGCCGACCGACCCATGGTCAGACACCGCGCTCGGTATCACTCCCTACACGACGCCAAGCACCGACCGGAATACTCCGCTTGGCACTGCCACCGGCACTCGAAAGACCGGCTGGCACATTATGAACATCTCGGCGCATCGGCTCGACGATGACGTTCGATGTCGTGCAGGAAGCCGACGTACAGGCCAAGGTCGCGGTGGATCGCCCGGCACTGCTGAACCAACCGGTTATCGCGGGACCGGACCTGCAACGCTGAGCGCCAAGGTCTACAACCTCACCGCGGCGCCGCTCTGCGAACGTAAAGGTCGAGTTCTGGGCCACGATGGGTCAGCAGCCAGGTGAAGCTGGCAGAGACGACGCTCTCGCCGCCTGCCTGCCGGCGCCGCCGATGGTCGCCACGGCAACCTGGGCGACGCCGATCGCGGGCAAGTTCGACATCACTGCCAAGGCCAGTCGTCGACGGCGGCTCCGCCAGCGCGCCCGGCATGGCGCGCGTCTTTCGCCCGGCCGGCCAACGTGCTGGTGGTCGACGATGACGATGGCTACACCGCCGAGCAGGCCTTCGAGGGCGCGCTGAACGCGCTTGGGCGTACCGCATGTCGTTGTCGAAAAGACCGCGCCGCTGTCCTTGCTGCAGCAGTATGAGACTGGTCATCTGGTCGGCCGGCCAGGCGGGACGCGCCGAAGGTCAGCTTAACAACACAGGAAGTTGCCGACCTGAAGGCGTATCTGAACGCAGGCGGCAAGGTGTGGTTCAGCAGCCCGCGCCTGGCGTGCGCGCTGGGTTCACTGCCCACGCAACCGTCCCCGCGATACTGCCTTCCTGCGCGACTACCTTGGCAGCGAGCTACCCGATGTCCAACCAGGCCGGCGGCGGCACGATCACGGGCTTGGGCGCAGTACATCGGCGGCACGGCCTCCTACGAGTTGCGGGGCTTCCCCGGCCGGGCGATCGAGGACTTTATCGATCCGGTTGCAAGCACGATTGGCACGGCAACGCCGCTGTTCACGTGGTCTTACGGCCATCACCTGGGCACCGAGGTAATCGGCGACGCCGCGCACAACAACTTCCACGTCGTCTTCTTCGGCTTCAACCTGTCGCAGGTGATCTCGGGGGCGGACCGGCTGACCCTGACGCAGCAGGTGCTGGACCGGATGGGCATTGCGACGGTCTACTTCGACAACGCGACCTACCTCCTGCAGCAGTCCACGGCGGTCAAGGTCACGGTGCATGATGCTCGACCTGATGACGCCGCAGGTGTTCGATTACCAGCAATGCGCAGCCCGCCGGGCGTCGTCGTCAAGGTCGTTCCCACGGACGTGCCCGGCACTTATACCGGCGTGCTGAACGTGCAGAAGACCGGCTCGAAGGGCAACGGGCTGAAGGTCGAACAACACGGACACGCTGAAGGCCGTCTACGAGGACGCCCCCGGACATAAGGTCTGGGCGACCGCTGCCGTGCTGCTCAAGGCGGACAAGGACCGCCCCGCCGTCATCTACCATGACCTGATCGACAACGCCTATGACGGGCGGGACCTGCCGGTCATGGCAGTTGTAACGGACGATATCCGGGTGCAGCAGGTGGTGCTCTACTACCGCATGGCGGGCGCGAGCAGCTACAGCAGCATCGTGATGCCGCAGACGGCCTTCCAGGCTTACACTGCGGTCATCCCGGCTGCGGCAGTGACCCGGGCCGGCCTCGAGTACTATGTCACGGCGAGAGATTCGAAGGGCAACATGACCACCACCGGCTCGGCGGCCGCGCCGAACTTCGTGGTCGTGCAGCCCCGGACGATCGCTGCGCCCTGACGGCGCTCGGTGATGTAAGCAGCGCTAACCACAAAGACACGAAGAGCCGAAGGTGCACAAAGGCTTTGCGGGACCTCGGTTCTTCGAATCTTTGTGGTTAGCGTGCCAGGCTCACGGTGCGCTCAAGCGCTACGCGAAAACTTGACCCTTTCGCAACCTTGTGCTATCCTTTGGGCATTCGCTTCAGCCTCTCTTCGGAAAGTCGGGAACCCCCCGGCTTTCTTTGTTGTAAGGGAGGCGAACAGACAGTGGCCGGCTGTAGGGCCGGGAGGCAAGCGGGCGCCTGGCACCGTCGGGTGCGAGGAGCACCCTCGGGCGCTTGGAACGCCCACAGGAGTAATCAAAGGAAATGAGTAAAGAGCTGATCATGGCTGTCAACCAGATCTGCGCGGAAAAGGAACTGCCCCGCGATGTGATCCTGGGAGCCATCGAGGAAGCGTTGGTCCACGCCTACCGGAAAAACTACGCCAGCGCCGCGGCGAACGTCCAGGCGTCCATCGATGCGTCGACAGGTGACTTGCGGGTCGTGTGCGAGAAGAACGTGGTCGAGGACGTTCAGGATCCGACTCTCGAGGTGACGCTTGCGGATGCGCGCAAACTCGACAAGAATGCGGAACTGGGCGGTACGGTGTTGGACCAGCGACAGCCGGCCGATTTCGGCCGTATCGCAGCGCAGACCGCCAAACAGGTCATCCTGCAGCGCATTCACGAAGCCGAACGCGACCAACTGTTTGATTTTTACAAGCAGCGTGAGGGCGAGCTGATCACCGGCCAGGTGCAGTCGATTGACTACCGCTCGAACGCCGTGACCGTGACCCTCAGCAAGAAGGCCGAGGGGATGATCGCGGCCGAAGATCAGCTGCCGAACGACCGGTACCGCGTTGGGATGAACGTGCGGACCCTGTTGGCCGAGATCAACAAGGGCACACGCGGGCCGCAAATCCGGCTTTCGCGCACGCACCGCAACATGCTGCGCCGCCTGTTAGAACGCGAAATCCCCGAGATCTACAACGGCACGGTGGAGATCAAGAGCATCGCGCGCGAGCCAGGACAGCGCTCGAAGGTGGCCGTTTCCGCCAGCCAGCCGGGCGTGGACCCGGTGGGGTCGTGCGTCGGCCTGCGCGGCACGCGCATCCAGAATATCGTCGACGAGCTGAACGGCGAGAAGATCGACGTGGTCGAGTGGTCGGCTGACGTGCGCACGTTTATCAGCAACGCGCTGAGCCCGGCCAAGCCGACGGATACGGTCCTGATCGAAGAAGGCGACCTGCGGACGGCGATCGTGGTCGTGCCCGACCGGTCGTTGTCGCTGGCTATCGGCAAGGAAGGGCAGAATGCCCGCCTTGCGGCCAAGCTGACCGGTTGGCGCATCGACATCAAGAGCGAAACTGAAGCGGCCACCGAAGGCCTGGTCGAGATCAAGCGCCAGCAGCTGCAAATGATCCGGGCGCGTTCGCTGCAGGACAAGGCCGCAGCACTGCCGCCGAGTGACGACCTGCTGAGCCGCGCCGAATGGCTGCTGCGCGAGCGCGACAAGACCCAGGCGACGCTGGAGACAGCGGCTCGCCTGCTGGCTCACGCGGATCAGAACCCGATCGAGTTGCCGCAGGTGGAACAGGAAGAGGCTGAAACGCCGGAGGCGGAGGGCGCCGAGGCCGCCGTGCAGGTCAGTGCACCTGAGGCTGAGGCGGTGAGCGCCGAGGCTGAAGCGCCGAAGCCCGCGGAAGCTGCAGCGGCCGAGGAAGCCACGGCAGTCGCGCCGGCACCCGCTGAGGCAGCCCCGGCAACCGAAGCCGTGCCCGAGCCGCAGTCAATGGGCGAGGCGCCCGAAGGCTTGCTGGCGCCCGAGGCGTTGCCGAGCGAAGAGTTCGAGTACGACGAAGAAGAAGGCGAGGCCGCTCCTGCGGCCGGCGCAAAGAAAGCGCCGGCAAAGAAGGCCAAGAAGGACACCAAGAAGCGGGAGCTCGTCTTTGACGAGGACCTGGGCCAGGTCGTGGCGCGGCGCAAGCGAAAGCCGGGCCGCGGCGGCTGGGGCGACTTGGGGGAATACTAAGCCGCCATGGCGAAGGCACAGGCGCCCGGCGGGCCAAAGCCCAAGGGTCCGAGACCGAAGCATGTGCCCCAGCGGACCTGCGTGGTCTGCCGATCTGAGCGCGGCAAGCGTGAACTGGTGCGAGTCGTTCGCACGGCCACCGGCGAGGTGCAGGTCGACCCGACGGGCAAGGTTGCCGGCCGGGGCGCGTACCTGTGCAAGGCGCGATCCTGCTGGCAGGGCCCGGCGTTGGGCCACAAGCTCAATGCCGCTTTGAAAACGACGATAACAAGCGAAGACCTGGCAGCGCTTCGGAACTACGCCGAGACGCTGCCAGAAGAATAAGTAGCGCGGGCTTCGGCTTGCGCTGCCAAATCAGGAGCAACCGATGGTAGCGGCCACGCGACCGCTAACACAATCGATGGGCGCAGGATTGGGGCGTTACGAGGAAGGGCCTATGGTACGTTGACGACATAGGCCGTTCCTCTCTGACCTTTCTCCCCTGTCCCCCCGTCGTTTGACCTGTAATACGAACCGGCCGGTATCGCCCTGCGCGTGGCAGGATCCTGGCACTCGCCAGGCCAGCCGACCGCGGCCACTCTTCAGGAGCCTGGCCACCGGCAACAGGAGGAATGGATTAATGGCAAACGACCAGAAGAACGAACAACCCAAACGAACGCCGAACGAAACACAGGATCCCGGTGCGACGCCCCGGCCGGGCGGCCAAGGGGGCGATGGCAAACCCGCGCAGGCCCAGCAGGGCGCACCGCGGCCCAACAACGCGGGCCAAGCGGGCAAGCCGGCAAGCCGTCCCGGCGAGGGCCAGCCCCGGAATGATGGCAGCAGAAACGACGCCCCGCGGGGATGGCGCGCGCAACGACGCGGCGCGGACCGATTCCACCCGGACGGATGCGGGCCGCACGGACTGCGGGTAAGGCCGACGCGGCTCGCCAGCCCAAGACCCCGGCCGTCGCCAAGCCTGCAAGCCCGTCGAAGCCGGGAGGTGCGGGCGATGCCGGGCGAGGGCCCGGCCCGACGCGACCGGGCAGCCAGGGCGTTCCCGGCAGCAGGCCCGGGAACCCGCAAGGGGAATCGAACGAACCATTCAACCAACGCGTGTTTGACCCGACGTCGGAGGACACAGTCGTCCCGCGCAGCCGGCCGGCGCCAAGCGGGCCCCGACCAGGAGGGCCGCGGCCGAGCGGCCCGCGCCCGATCGGCGGCCAAGGCGGCTTCGGCGGCCAGGGCGGCTATGGGGGCCAGGGCGGCGGGTACGGCGGCCAGGGAGGTCCGGGCCGCGGTCCTTCACAGGGGCGGCCAGGCGGTGGGAACTTCGGTCCCCCAGCCGCGGGTGGCAGTACACCTGATCGCGGCGGACCGTCGCGCCAGGCTCCGCGCCCCGCCGGCTCGTCGCAAGGCGGACGCTCGGGTGGCGGCCAGAAGCGGCCGCAGGGGGGTCAGCGTGGGCGTGGCTCGTCCATGCCGGCCGGCGAGACGCTCGCGCCGCCGCCGTTGACGCAAGTCAGCCGTTCGGCCCCGGCATCTGCAGCCGTTACCGAGATCATTATTCCCGGAATGATCACCGTTCGCGATCTTGCCGACAAGATGCACAAGAGCCCGATCGAAATCATCAAGACGCTGATGAACTACGGCATGATGGTGCCGATCACCGAGTCGATCGACTTCGACACGGCTGCACTCATTGGCGAGGAACTGGGGATCGCGGTCACATCCTGAGAAGGCTGCCCGAGCCGGAAGTCGCCGCGGAGCCTGAGGCTGCACCGCAGACGCTGCGCCAGCGCATTATGGCCCAGGAAAAGGGCGAGGACCTCGTGCTCCGCCCGCCCGTCGTCGTGGTGCTGGGCCACGTCGACCACGGCAAGACGACGCTGCTCGACGCCATCCGCGAGACGCGGGTGGTCGAAGGCGAGGCCGGCGGCATCACGCAGCACATCGGCGCGTACCAGGTCGAGATCAACGGCCGCAAGATCACCTTCCTGGACACCCCGGGCCACGAGGCATTCACCGCCATGCGCGCACGCGGCGCCCAGGTTACCGATATCGCGATCGTGGTGGTGGCAGCCGACGACGGCGTCATGCCGCAGACCAAGGAAGCCATCGCGCACGTGAAGGCGGCGCAAGTGCCGATCATCATCGCGCTGAACAAGATCGACAAGGCGCAGGCGAACCCGGACCGCGTCAAGCAGGAACTGGCGGATAACGGCGTGCTCATCGAAGAGTACGGCGGCGACGTCATGTGCGTGCCCGTCTCGGCGAAGATGCGCCGCGGCATCGACGACCTGCTCGAAAGCATCCTGCTGCTGGCCGACGTGGACCCGCAGAGCGCTAACCCGACCGGCGAGTGCGTCGGCACGGTGATCGAGAGCCGCCTGGACAGGCAGCGCGGCCCGATGGCCACGCTGCTCGTCCAGAACGGCACGCTGCACGTGAGCGACAGCATCGTGAGCGGCGAGACCTACGCGAAGATCCGCGCCATGTACGACGACAAGGGCGAGCCGATCACCGAGGCGCCGCCGGCGACGCCCGTGCAGATCCTTGGCTTCTCGGACGTGCCGGTAGCCGGCGAGACGTTCAAGGTCGTGGCAGACGACCGCACCGCCCGCGGCATTGCGACGGACCGACAGCAGGCCAAGAAGGCGGCGGCCGGACCGGCGCCCGTGCGGACGCTCGAGAGCATCTTTGCCGCGGCCGAAGCGGGCCAGGTGAAGGAACTGAACCTGATCCTGAAGGCGGACGTGCAGGGTTCGATCGAGCCGATTGTGAACTCGCTCGACAAGCTGAGCACGGACAAGCTGAAGGTCAAGATCCTGCACCAGGGCGACGGGCAACATCACCGAGTCGGACGTGATGCTGGCGATTGCGTCGCATGCCATCATCGTCGGGCTTCTCGGTGACGGCAGACACGGGTGCGCAGCGCCTTGCCGAAGCGGAAGGCGTCGACATCCGCATCTACAACATCATCTACAACATCATCGAGGACGTGCAGAAGGCGCTCACGGGCCTGCTCGAACCGGTCTACAAGGAAGTGGTGACCGGCCATGCGGAGATCCGGGCGGTCTTCAAGGTCTCGAAGGTCGGCAAGATCGCGGGCTGCATGGTGCTCGACGGCGAGATCAACCGCAACTCCTCCGTGCGCGTGAAGCGCGGCGGCGAGGTGCTCGCGGAAGACAAGATCGCCACGTTGAAGCGGTTCCAGGAAGACGTGACGGAAGTCAAGACGGGATTCGAGTGCGGCATCAACCTGCACAACTTCCACGACTTCGAGGTGGGCGACATCCTGGAGACCTACAAGAAGGAACGGGTACTCTAATGACTTCGCGCCGGCAAGAACGCATTGCCGAGGTACTGACCGAGGAACTCGGCCTCCTGATTGCCAGCGAACTGACCGACCCGCGCCTGGAAGACGCGATGGTGACGGTCACGGACGTGCAGGTGTCGCCCGACCTGGGCAACTGCACGCGTGTTCATCCAGCACGCGCTGCCCGCGACGGAAACCCGGCACGTGCTGAGCGCGCTGCAGCACTCGAGCACGTTCCTGCGCCGCGCGCTGGTCGAGAACCTGCACCTGCGCGTCGTGCCGGAGCTGCACTTCGTCGTCGACGAGACCGCGAAGCGCGCGCAACGGATCGACGAAATCCTGGACCGCATCGCGGCCGAGTACGGCGAAGGCGCTGTGCCGGCTGCGGGCGGCGACGGTCAGCCGACGAACGAGCAAGAAGATCATGCCGACGCCGACAAGCGCAGCGCTGAGTGACCTGGTTGCGCCCATTCTCGGCGCCAAGAACATCCTGGCGTTCTGCCACATCAATCCTGACGGAGACGCCATCGGCTCGCTCCTCGGGCTGGGGCACGTGCTCGACGCGCTGCCCCAGCCGAGCGAAGGGACGCGCCGGGTCACCCTGGCGTGCCAGGACCCGGCGCCCGAGCTCCTGCGTTTTCTGCCCGGCGTCGACCGCATCGTCAACGCACTGCCGCCCGACCTTGCGCCGGACCTCGTCATGTCGCTCGATGCGAGCGACCCGGCGCGGCTGGGCAGGATATTCGCCAGCCTGGCCTTCACCCCGACCCCGCTGATCGTCATCGACCACCATATCACCAACCTGCACTTCGGCAACCTGAATTACGTCGCGCCCGAAGCCGCGTCCACTTCGCAGCTGGTGGTGGCGCTGGCGGACGCGCTGGGCGTTCCCTTGCCGCCCGCGGCGGTTCAGCCCCTGCTCGTGGGCCTGGTGACCGACACGCTCGGTTTCCGGACGAGCAACGTGACCGCGGCGGAAATGGCGTGCGCGGTGCGGCTGATCGAGGCCGGCGGGAACCTGGCGGACGTCGCACAACGCACGCTAGCAACGCGGCCGCTCAGGTTCATGCGGCTGTGGGGCATGGCGTTCACCCAGGCGCGGCTGGACGGCTACGTGCTGTGGGCCGAGGTAACGCCTGCCATGCGGCAGCAGGCCGGGATTGCGGATGACGACGACGGGGGGCTGGTAAGCCAGCTGATCAATTCGGCCGAAGCGCGCGTGGCCGTGGTGTTCAACCAGCACGCCGACGGACAGATCGAGGTCGATTTCCGCTCGCGTCCGGGTTACGACGTGGCCGCGGTTGCGCTGAGCCTGGGCGGCGGCGGGCATCCGCAGGCCGCGGGCTGCAACCTGCCCGGCCCCATGGCCGATGCCGAAGCTCGCGTCCTGCCGCTCGTGCAGGCCGCCAGCATGAAGAAGACTGGCTAACCACAAAGAACCGAAGAACTGAAGGCCCACAAAGCTCTTAGTGTAGCTTTGGTTCTTGGGTTCTTTGTGGTTAGCGTCGCACTCACGGAACGGAAGTATTGTGGACGGCATTCTGAACATTGACAAGCCGCAAGGCTGGACTTCGCACGACGTGGTGGCGTGGATCCGCAGGGTCCTAAAGGTCAAGCGCGTGGGGCATGCGGGCACGCTGGACCCGCTGGCGACGGGCGTCCTGCTCGTTTGCGTGGGCCAGGCGACGCGTGTCGCCGAGTACCTGATGGCGTCGGACAAGACCTACCGCGCACAGATCCAGCTTGGCACGATCACCGACACGTACGACACGGACGGCGAGGTGGTCGAGACCAGGCCGCTTTCGCCCGATATCGACCGGGGCGCGATCTGGGTCGCGCTCGGGCGGTTTGTCGGCGATATCATGCAAGCGCCACCCGCTTACTCGGCGATCAAGCAGGACGGCGTGCCGCTCCACCGGCGCGCGCGCCGGGGCGAGGAGGTTCGGCCGGCCCCCCGGCCCGTCCGCATCCACAGCATCCAGCTCGTCGACTGGACGGCGCCGTGCCTGACCGTCGACGTGACGTGCGATCCGGGCACGTACATCCGCAGCCTGGCCCACGACCTGGGGCAGGCGTTGGGCTGCGGGCGGTGCTTTCCGGCCTGCGCCGGACGCGGAGCGGCCGCTTCCTCGTCGACGATGCGCTGACCCCGGATGGCATTGCCGAGGCGCACCGGCAGGGGGACCTGGCGCGCCACCTCCACCCGATGAACGCGGCGCTGTCACAGCTCACGCCCGTTCCCGTCAATCGCCGACGAGATCAAGCGGCTGCGCAACGGACAGCCGATCACAGGTCATGCCGCCAGCCTGGTACGCGACGGGTACGCGCTGGGTGGCGACGGCGCGGTGATCGCGATCCTGCGCCCAGATACGGACCGGGGCGAGTGGTGGCCCGACAAGGTCTTCGCGGGCGACTGATGGAGATCTACGAGGCCTTTCACACCCCGGCCCTTCACCGAACCGGTCTACCTGACGATCGGCAACTTCGACGGGGTACACCGCGGCCACCAGATGCTCGTCTGCGAGCTGGCGGCTGCCGCCCACTGCGGCAGGCGGCCTGGCGGGACTGCTCACCTTCGAGCCGCATCCGGTCGCCGTGCTCAGGCCCGACGTCATAGTTCCGCGCCTGACGACGAACGAGGAGCGGGCCGACCTTCTGGCCGCGCTCGGCCTCGACTTCGTCATCGTCCTCCCGTTCACGCGCGCGACCGCCGCCACGCCGGCCGCCGAGTTTCATGGACAACCTCACCGCTCACATGCCGCTGGCCGAGTTATGGGTCGGTCCGGACTTCGCGCTGGGCCACGGGCGCGAGGGCAACACAGCCCGGCTGGCAGAGCTCGGCCGCCAGATGGGGTTCGTCCTACGCGTCGTGCCGCCGTACGACTGGCGCGGCGAGCAGGTGCGCTCGAGCCGGGTCCGCGCCCTGTTGACCGAGGAAGGCGCGGTCGAGCAGGCGGCAGAACTGCTGGGCCGGCCGTACCGCGTGTGGGGCGAGGTGGTCGAGGGCGCGAAGCGCGGCCGGCAGCTTGGCTTCCCGACCGCGAACCTGAAGGTGCCTGAGGAGCGGCTGGTGCCGGCCTACGGCGTGTACGCGTGTTGGGCCTGGCGCGGGGACCGGGGCTACCCCGCCGTCGTCAACATCGGCGTGCGGCCGAGCTTCGACAACGGGCATCCTTCGGTCGAAGCCTACCTGCTCGACTTCTCCGGCGACTTGTACGGCGAGACGGTGGGACTGAGCTTCGTGGCGCGGCTGCGGGGGGAGAAGAAGTTCCCGAACATCGGCGAGCTGATCGCGCAGATCGGCGCGGACGCGCAGCGCGGCGGGGAAATCCTGGCGCAGCCGCCAAACCATGCCGCGGGCAGCGGCAAGCCGCGGCTGGCACGAGCTCGTCCACACGGCGGACTGGGCAGTCGAAGTGACCGGCGGAGACCCCGGCAGGCTGTTTGCCAATGCGGCCGCTGCGATGTATACGCTGCAGGACGCGGACCCGTCGCTCCCGGTCACCCTGGCCCGTGCCATTGACGCCGGGGCGGACGAGCTACCGACGATTTGCTCGTCGCGTGGCTGAACCGGCTGCTGCTGGACCAGGAACTGCACGGGGAGATGTACACGCGCTTCGAGATCTACGAGATTTCGGACCGCGGCGTGCGGGGGGTTGCGTATGGCTACGAGGGGACGCCGACTCACACCGCGGTCAAGGCGGTGACGTACTACGATCTCGAGGTGCGCGAGACGCCGGAGGGCTGGCAGGCGCGGGTTACGTTCGACGTGTAGACGCTCACCGCCCTACTGCCATCTCCTGTCTGCGGACAGGAGAGGTGCGAGCGCGCGACCTCCGCGCTCCTCGCTCGGGGAGAGGGGTCAGGTGACTGATGTCTACACTGAGACATCCGCCTTGATGTGCGGGTGGGGTCGTAGCCGACGCAGCTCGAAATCCTCGTAGCGGAAGCCGGTGATGTCCTTGACGGCCGGGTTGATCCGCATCTGGGGTAAGGGCCGGGGCTGCGCGGGTGAGCTGGAGCCTGGCCTGCTCGAAGTGGTTGCGGTAGAGGTGGGCGTCGCCGCTCGTGTGGATGAACTCGCCGGGCTGCAGGTCGCACACCTGCGCCACCATCATCGTCAGCAGCGCGTAGGACGCGATGTTGAAGGGCAGGCCCAGGAAGACGTCGACCGAGCGCTGGTATAGCTGGCACGACAGGCGGCCGTCGGCGACGTAGAACTGGAACAGCACATGGCAGGGCGGCAGGGCCATCTGCTCGATCTCGCCGGCATTCCAGGCGCTGACGATCAGCCGGCGGGAGTCGGGCTTGCGCTTGATCCGGTCGATCACGTCCATCAACTGGTCGACCGTCCTGCCGTCAGCCGTCTGCCACGACCGCCACTGCTTCCCATATACCGGACCCAGCTCGCCCATCCGCGTCGGCCCACTCGTCCCAGATATGGACCCCGCGCTCCTGCAGCCAGCGCACGTTCGTGTCCCCGTTGATGAACCAGAGCAGCTCGTAGATGATGGACTTGACGTGCAGCTTCTTTGTGGTCAGCAGGGGGAAGCCTGACGCGAGGTCGAAGCGCATCTGGTGGCCGAACACGGAGCGCGTGCCGGTGCCGGTGCGGTCGGACTTGTCCGCGCCGTGGTCGAGGATGTGCTGCATCAGGTCAAGATACGCGCGCATGGTCTGACCTTCTTTGCCACAGAGGTCACAGAGGGCTCAGAGGTTGGATGAGAGAACGGAGGAAGCGATCCTCTCCTCCTCTCCACATCGCCTCTGCGCCCTCTGTGACCTCTGTGGCTACTTCGTTATTCCCCGCGGAAGTCGACGACCGGGACGTTCAGCTTGGCGAGCGCGTCCTTCACCGCACCGGGCTCGACATCGCTCAGCTTGATCATGATCAGGCGCTGAGACGGGTCCTGGCCGGCGTAGGTGACGACGCTGATGATGTTCCCGCCGAGCTCGGCGAGCGCCTGGGTGATGCGCGCGAGCACGCCCTTGCCTTCGGTCACGGCCACCGTGATGCGCAGGCCGGGGGTGCGGGCGCCGAGCAACTCGACGAGGATCTTGAACACGTCGGTCTCGGTGATGATCCCCACGAGCTTGTCGCCCTCGACCACGGGCAGGCCGCCGATCTTGTTGTCGGCCATCACGCGGGCCGCTTCTTCCAGCGGGGTGTCGGGGCCGACGGAGATCACCGGGCTCGCCATCACCTGCTTGACCGTCAGCTTGGCGAGCAGGTAGTGCAGCTCGTAGACGCTCAGCGACGTTGCGGGGGACGGCGCCGCGTGGAGCAGGTCCTTGTCCGACACGATGCCGACCATCTTGCCGGACGCGTCAAGGACGGGCAGGCGGCGCACCTTGCGCTCGCGCATGAGGTGCAAGCCGTCGTCGATGCTTGCCGTATTCGAGAATCGTGACGGGATTGCGGGACATCCGCTCGCCTACGAGCATGTATACCTCCGTGTGAATGAATGAAAGTGCAAACTCAGCCGATACCGCGCAATGCGCCAGTCATGCGCGGCGACGCCGAAGCCCATGCGCGCCGAAGATGCAGCCGAGCACTGCAAGTGATGATCGAACACGACGATCGCAGAGACGATCATCGTCAGGGCGGCATTGGTGTTGTCCTGGTCCAGCGACTGGCGGATCGCAACAAAACCGCATACGATGGACCAGATCCAGGCAACCAGCGCGACCAGGCCGCCGACGCACGGGATGAAGCCCAGGATGTCGAGGATCTGCGGGGCGTACGCGAAGCCGAAGGCGCGCTGCACTTCGCCGCGGTCGCCTGTGCCCTTGAAGAAGCTCGTGCCGACCCAGTGGGCCACGAAGACCCAGACGAAGTAGCCGAGCACGGCCAGCACGAGGCCGACGATCAAGGCCACGATTGCGGCAACGAAGCCGCGGCCCGCCGATCAGCGCGCCGAGAAAGCTGCCGACGGCGCCGATCAGCGACACCAGGATCACGACGCCGAGCGCATCCTGGTTGTAGCTCGGGTCGTGCTCGACTTCCTCGAAGAACGACTTGTCCAGGCGCATCGCGCGCATCATGCCATTGATGATTCGATTGAAGTCCATTTGAGCCTCCGTGTCGAGATGGGTGGGGACTGGTGCGACTGCTAGGACTGCTGTGGGCGCGAGGGACGCCCGTGTGATCGCCTCTGACCCCCTTTCTTGCCCTTCTTCTTGGGCATCTGGTATCCGAGGCGGCGGAGTTCCTCTTCATCCGTGCGCCACTTCGGCCGCACCTTCACCCACAAATCGAGGAAGACGCGCGCCTCGAGCAACTCCTCGATCTGCATGCGCGCGGTCTGGCCGATTTGCCGGATCATTGCGCCGTCTTTACCGAGCACGATCATCTTCTGCGTCGGGCGCTCGACGTAGACGACCGCCGAGATGTAGGTGACGCCATTTTCGCGCTCGGCGAACTCGTTGACAAGAACGGCGACCGAGTGCGGGACTTCGTCGCGCAGGTGGTGGAGGACGGCTTCACGGACGAGCTCGCCGGCCATGAAGCGCACCTGCTGGTCGGTCACCTGGTCTTCGGGAAACAGCGGCGGGCTGAGCGGCATGAGACTAGCAAGGCGGGCCGCCAACTCCTCCAGCCCGTCGCCCCGCACCGCCGAGATCCGCAAGGACTCCGCCGCGGGAGCCAGCGCGACGTACTCGCCCTCGTACTTCGGCGCCTTGGCGCGGGCGGGCGCTTCATCCAGCCTGTCGATCTTATTAAGTCCCAGGAGCAGCGGCAGTCGCGTCCGGCTCGCCTCGATAATCGACGCGACCTTGCGGTCCTCGTCGTTGGGCGGGACGCTGGCGTCCACCACCCAGAGCAGCGCGTCGGCATCGGGAAGCGCAGCCGCGGCCGTCTCCACCAGCACCTCGCCGAGCTTGTGCTGGGGGTTGTGAATGCCGGGCGTGTCGAGAAAGACGATCTGCGCGTCGGGCCGGGTCAGGATGCCGAGCAGGCGGTTGCGGGTCGTTTGGGGCTTGGGCGAGACAATGCTCACCTTCTGCCCCAAGAGAGCGTTGATCAACGTCGATTTGCCGACGTTCGGCCGGCCGACCACGGCGACAAAGCCGGCGCGGTAATCTTCGGGGAACTCGACTTCCTCGCCCAGATCGAGGGTGAGGTCTTCCCCTGGCTCGACGCCGCTGCTCGAGCTCCGGATCACTCATACTTTCAACTTAAAGGGGTTAAAGTCGGTGCCCACGTCGTAGTAATCCACGTCCTCCGCACGCTTGAGGAAGTTCACCACCCGGTACGTGATGGGCGTGAAGAGCACCTCGATCGAAACCTTGAAAATGTAGTTCGCGACGATGATGCTCAGCGCCGCGGCCCATGGGAACACGCCAAAAGCGCTCGCGATCAGCACGAAGACGGTGGAGTCGACCGCCTCACCCACGAGGGTGGAGCCGATGGTGCGCACCCACAGGAAGCGGCCGCTCGTGACGATCTTCAGCTTCGCCAGCACGAAGGAGTTGCTGAACTCGCCGGCAAAGTAGGCGGCCAGGCTGGCGACGATGATGCCGCCGTAGCTGACGCCACCCAGGATCGCGTCAAAGGCGGCCTGGCCGGCGGTCGCCTCCCAGTTGGCCTCGCCCGGCATGCGGGCGACCAGCCAGAGGGTGAACCCCATGAGCGCCGACATGGCGAACCCGACCCAGATGACGCGCCGGCTCCGCGCGTACCCGTAGACCTCGGTCAGGATGTCGCCGAAGATGTAGCTGATCGGGAAGAGGAGTGTGCCCGCGTCGAACGCGAGCGGAAGTCCGGCCACGGACACACCCCAATCGATGATCTTGGCCGACGAGGCGATGTTGCTGATGAGCAACACCGCGACGAACGCGGCCATGATCAGGTCATAATAGCGATACGTGCGCGTCAAGCAGCGCTCCGCTAACCACCAAGACACGAAGATAGGAAGTTACACAAAGACGTTGAGACCTTGGTGCAGCCTTCGTGTCGTCGTGTCTTTGTGGTTCCGCCTGCTTTGATTAACCACGCGCGAGCCGGTCTGCCAGGTTCGTCACCTGCTGGCGCATCCGGTCGGGCAGGCGGTCGCCGAACTGGCCGAAGTGCCGCTCGATGTCGGGCACCTCGGCGTGCCAGGCGGCCGGGTCCACGCGCATCAGTTCCCGCAGGTTCTCGGGCGCGATCTGAAGGCCGGTCGTATCCAGGTCACCATCGCACGGCAGCAAGCCGATAGGCGTCTCGCGGGCCTGCACCTTGCCCTCGATCCGGTCACACATCCACTTCAGGACGCGGCTGTTCTCGCCGTAGCCCGGCCAGAGCCACTTGCCCTCGGGCGACTTGCGGAACCAGTTCACGTAGAATACCTTCGGCGCCTTGGCGCCCAGCCGGTCGCCCATCGCCAGCCAGTGGCCGAAGTAGTCGGCCATGTTGTAGCCGCAGAACGGCTGCATGGCGAAGGGGTCGCGGCGGAGGTTGCCGACCGCGCCGATGTTGGCCGCGGTCGTCTCCGACGACGCGGTCGCGCCCAGGAATACCCCGTGGTCCCAGTCGAACGCCTCGGTGACGAGGGGCACGACGCCCGCCCGGCGACCGCCGAAGAGGAAGATGTCGATGGGAACGCCTTCGGGGTTCTCCCAGTCGGAGCTGATGGACGGGCACTGCCGGGCCGGCGCGGTGAAGCGGGCATTCGGATGCGCGGCAGGCTGGCCGCTGTCGGGAGTCCAGTCGTGGCCCTTCCAGTCGATCGCATGGTGGGGGGCAGGAACGCCCATGCCTTCCCACCAGATGTCGCCCTCGTCGGTCAGCGCGCAGTTGGTGAAGATGACGTTCTCGCGGATGGTATCCATCGCGACCGGGTTCGACGCGTAGGAGGTGCCCGGCGCGACGCCGAAGAAGCCCGCCTCCGGGTTGATGGCGTACAGGCGGCCGTCCGGGCCGATCTTCATCCAGGCGATGTCGTCGCCCAGGGTCTCTGCCCGCCATCCGGGCAGCGTGGGCTGGATCATGGCCAGGTTGGTCTTGCCGCAAGCGGACGGGAACGCAGCCGCGATGTGATAGCGCTTGCCCTCCGGGCTGATCAGCCGCAGGATGAGCATGTGCTCGGCCATCCAGCCCTCGCGGCGCGCCATGGCGGAGGCGATGCGGAGCGCGAAGCACTTCTTGCCAAGCAGCGCGTTGCCGCCGTAACCCGAGCCGTACGACCAGATGAGGTTCTCGTCCGGGAAGTGGCTGATGTACTTCTGTTCCATGGGCGCGCACGGCCACTTCGTGTCAGGCACGCCGGGTTCGAGCGGCGCGCCGATGGAGTGGAGGCAGGGGACGAACTCGCCGTCGATCCCGAGGGTCTCGCACGCAGTGACGCCGACGCGCGTCATGATGTGCATGTTGCAGACCACGTACGGGCTGTCGGTGATCTCGACGCCCACCTTGGACATCGGAGAGCCGCACGGGCCCATCAGGAACGGGATCACGTACATCGTGCGGCCGCGCATGCAGCCGTCGTACAGGCCGAGCATCGTCTTCTTGAGCTCGTCCGGCGCGACCCAGTTGTTGGTCGGCCCGGCATCATCCTTATTCGGGGTGCTGATGTAGGTGCGCGCCTCGACGCGCGCAACATCGGACGGGTCAGAGCGGAACAGGAAGCAGTTGGCACGCTGTTCGAGCGGCTCACCCATCCCTGACGCAACCATCTGCGCCATCAAACGATCGTATTCTTCCTTGCTCCCGTCGCACCAATACACGGCTTCGGGCTGGCAGAGGGCCGCCACCTCGTCGACCCATGCTTGAAGCTTCTGGTTCTTTACCTCGTAGGGCACCGGGCTTACCCTCCTCCCCGCTCAGGACGTTGTCGGCTGCTGCAAGTGCGCCATCGTGCTGCGAATCAGGTCCGCCGACTTCTGCAGCATTGCCTTTTCGTCCGGGTTCAGGTCGATCTCGATGAGCCGCTCGATGCCATTTTTGCCGAGAATGACCGGGACACCAAAGCAGATGTCGCTCAGACCGTACTCACCCTGCAAGTAGACCGACGCAGGGTAGATATGGTGCTGGTTCTGGATGATGGCCTGCGCCATCTTGCAAGCCGATGCGCCGGGCGCGTAATAGGCGCTGCCGGTCTTGAGGTAGCGCACGATCTCCGCGCCGCCGTCACGCGTGCGCGCGACGATGCGGTCGATCTGCTCCTGGCTGAGGAAATAGGTGAGCGGCATGCCGGCGATGCTCGAGTATCGAACCAGCGGCACCATTTCGTCGCCGTGGCCGCCCAGAACCGTCGTGTGGATGTTCTCGGGGCTGATGCCTGTTTCCTGGGCGATGAAGGTGCGCATGCGGCCGCCGTCCAGCACGCCCGCCTGGCCGATGACGCGCTCCCGAGGGAGGCCGCTCACCTTGTACGCGAGGTAGGTCATGGTGTCGAGCGGATTCGTCATCATCAGAATGATGCAGTTGGGAGAGTACTGGACGACTTTCTGCACCACGTCGGTTACGATGCCGGCGTTGATGTGCACCAGGTCCTCACGTGTCATGCCGGGCTTCCGTGCCACGCCGGCGGTAATGATCACGATGTCCGAATTCGCCGTATCGGCATAATCAGTCGTGCCCAGCGCATCGATTGCGTGTCCCGCGATCGGGCCGGACTGGATCAGGTCCAGCACCTTGCCCTTCGCCAGCCCATCCACCACGTCGAGCAAGACGATCTGGCACCCGCCCGAGATCATCGCCCAGTGTGCGACCGTGCTACCCACGAACCCGGCGCCGATAATGCTCACTTTGCTCATCGAGTCTCTCCTTTCGACAGCCAATGGTAAACGGAGAACGGAGCGCTACGACGGTCGTAGGCTCCGAACGATCATGTGGATAGGACGCCGCAGTGCTTCGGTCTGCGGCAGGCTGCGGGATACGCGGCTCGGCGACAGGCGCCGGCGCGGGCTGAACCCCGGTCGGAACGCTTTCCTCGATCACGATGCCGTCGGCGGCCAAAACGGGCTTGAGAGCGGCGATGGCGCACGCGAGCATTGCCGGCTCGGGTTCGCGCGTGGTGAGCCGCTGCAAGCCTAAGCCCGGCGCCGTAATTGCGCGAACCCAGGCCCACTGCTGGTGGTTCGCGTTGAAGCGCAGCAACTCGTAGGAGATGCCGGCGACCACCGGGATCAGGATGATGCGCGACGCCAGCCGCAGGAACAGGTTATCAAAGTGGAACGGCGCAAACACGAAGATCGAGACGATCATGACCGAGAGCAGGAAGCCCGTTCCGCAGCGGGTGTGCGCGGTGCTGAACCTGGCAACGGACTCCGGCGTCAGCGGCGCGCCCGCCTCGTAGGCGTTGATCGTCTTGTGCTCCGCCCCGTGGTAGGAGAACACCCGCCGGATATCGGGCATGAACCCGATGCCCCAGAGATAGAGCAGGAAGATGCCGAGCCGAACGACGCCCTCGATGATGCTGACGGTAATGCCGCTTGCGCCCGATGGCGACAACCACTTGCCTGCGGCAGTGGGCAGGAGGAAGAACAGGCCCACGGCGAACGCCAGGGACACTGCGATGGTGGTCCACGCGACGGGCCCGGAGAACTTGACTTCCTCTTCTTGCCCCTCTTCCTTCAACGCAACGTCCGCGGACCACATGAGCGCCCGCATACCCAGCCCGAGGGCATCCCACAACATGCCAAGGCCGCGGATAAACGGCCACTGGCCCCATTTCCGGGTGTAAATGGCCGCGGTGAGCGGCTCTTCGTGGACCACAATCTCGCCATTAGGCGCGCGCACGGCGACGGCAAACTGCTTCCGCCCGCGCATCATCACGCCCTCGATGACTGCCTGCCCACCATAGTAGAACTTTGCCAATTTCCCATCCTCGTTGCAGGCGCCGGCCATCTTGCGAAGCGCCGCGCCTCATTGGTTGCTATTCTAACCGACCCGCGGAGGGGTGTCAAAGCAATCCCCGTTTCGCGGGATCATTGTGACGCATCCGGCAGGATTAAGATGTATGTTTTCCACCAAGGCCGGCGGGTTTCCACTCCTCGGTACATGGCCGCCGTAGCACGTCGGCGAGCCACACGCCCGACAGCGAATTGAACCAGGCGTCGGCGCCGCCATTCCCTGCGGAAGGCCCTACGCCGATGACCTTCATTCCAGCAGCGTGCGCCGCCTCGATGCCGGCCTCGGCATCCTCCACGACAACACACGCCTGCGGCGCCACCCCCAGCAACCCGGCCGCGGCCAGGAACACGTCGGGCGCCGGCTTGCTCCGCTCGACCAGGTGACCGTCGGAGAAGGCATCGATGAACGGCTCGATCCCCAGGCGGCGCACCACCTCGCGAGCGTTCTTGCTGGCCGACCCGATCCCGATCCTGATGCCGGCGGCTTTGAGCTCCTTCAGCAGCGACAGGATGCCGGGCGCGAGGTCCTCCTCCCCGAGGCACGCCAGTTCGGCCAGGAAATACTCGTTCTTGCGGCGCAGATAGTCCTGCGCCTGTGCCTCGGGCACCTCGCTGACCCGCGAGGAAGACCCGGAGCGAAGCGGGGCGGGTCAGCCCGCGCATCCGGTCACCCATCTCGCGGGTGAAAGGCACGTGCTCTTCTTCGGCCAGCCGGACCCAGGAGCGATAGTGCATCTCCACGGTGTCGGTCAGGACGCCGTCGACGTCAAAGATAAAGGCTTTGATGTCCATTAACTCTATGTCCGTTACGTCGCCGTCTCCGTCGTCCGCCTCGAGGCCGACGGCGATCAGGTAGCCGCGTGCGCGCTCGGTCTTCGGATAGCGGTTGACTAGCTTCCAGAACTTCGAGCCGTGATTCGGCTCCTTCAGGTGCGCGAGCTCGTGAACGAGCACGTAGTCGCGCACCCACGCCGGCATGGCGGCGACCCGGTGTGAGATGCGGATGACGCCGGTCGAGGGGGTGCAGCTGCCAAAGCGCGTTTGCTGGTTGGTCACGTAGCGCACCTCGGCCGGGCGAAGCTTGCCCTCGAAGTATTCGCGGTTTAGCTCGGCTGCCCGGCGGGCGAGTGCGACGTCGTCGGCAGTCTCGGCCTTCTCCTGGCGGCGCAAGATGCGCCCCTTGAGGCGGTCGATGATCGGCGCCAAGTTCGGCGTCGGTGGCGCTTGACGGGGCCAGCACTTCGATGACCGCGCCGCCCTCGACGAGGCGGGCGGAAATTGTCTTTGACCGGTTGGGGCTGCGTGTGATGCGGATTGCGGGTTCCTGTGCCATGTGCGAATCATAACATGAGGCCCGGCGATGGCAAGCGACCGTGCTTCCAGACTGGCGCGGCGGGGCAGAGCGCGGCATCGTTCGCTCAGCTGCGCCAACCCCTCGGCAATGCGAACCGCAGGAACCGGTGTATGATGCGGCGAGCGAGCCGTGTTCCAGAGTGAGGGAGAAAGATGGACAACCTGCCTGCCGAGATGGACCGCATTGCCCGGTACTTCGATGCCGAATACGCCGGATACGTTGATGATCTGCCCATGCTGCTCGAATACGCAAGGATCGCGCGCGGGCGCTCGCTCGAGCTTGGCTGCGGCACGGGCCGGGTGCTGTTGCCGCTGGCCGAGGCAGGCTTCGAGGTCGACGGCATTGACAGCAGCCCCCAGATGCTGGCGATCGCGGAGGCGAAGCTGGCAGCGGCAGGACCGGGCGTCGGGGCGCGCGCCCGCCTGATGGAAGGGCGACTTCCGCATGGGAATCCCCGGCGCGGCTACCGCTTCGTGTTCGCCCTGATGAACACCTTCCTGCACCTGGCGGGCACCGAGCAACTGGCTGCACTGCGCGGCGTGGCATACGGCGATGGCGCCGGGCGGACTGCTCCTGCTCGACATCTTCAGCCCCGACGTGGCCGAACTGGCCGCACTCAATGGCCGCCTGGAGTGGGACCGGACTTTCACCGACCCGGCAACCGGGCGCCAGGTCATGAAACTGCTCGCGCGGACCGTGGACCCGGCGGAGCAGACGATGCAGGTGAGCCATATCTACGACGAGATCGACGCCGAAGGGATCGTGCGGCGCTCGGTCGCGTCGTTCGAATTGAGGTACCTGTGGCGGTTCGAGGCGGAGCTGTTGCTCGAAAAGGCCGGGTTCTCGGTCGAGGAGATGTTACGGGGACTGGGAGATGAGCGAGTACGACAGCAGCAGCGAGCGGATGATTGTGGTGGCGAGGAAGAGGACTAAGTGGAGGTACTTGGACCACGAAGTCACGAAGTGATGCCGACGGAAGTACTCGAATAGACCTCCTACGTGTTCTTCGCACTTCGCATCCTTCGCAGACTTCGGGCCTTCGTGGTCCAGATACCCGCCTTCGGTCCAGTACGGCGTTGCGCGCGTTCCCTGTCGGCCTCCAGCGTGCCCAGCGGCGTGATCGTCGCGGTGGGCGCGACGGTGGGGGTGGGGCAGGTGGCGTTGGAGCCGATCTTGCCCTGGTCGGCGATCGACTTCTGGCTCCACAGGCTGTTGAGCTCCTTCATCAGCAGCGCCTTGTCGCCGATCTTGAGCACCTGCGCCGCGCCCACGTTCGCATAGACGATCGCCTGGGTGCTGAACGTCAGGCCGTGGATCTGGCTGGCGTTCAGCCCGACGCCGAGCCGTGCCAGCCGGACCACGTCGAGGATGGTGAGGTCGGTTTCGAACGTGTGCTTGAGCGCGGTCCACAGCTGCGGCAGCTTGGTGATCGCGTCGAGCTGGATGGCCCGCTCCTTGATCGCCCAGATCAGCTGCTGCTGGCGCTGGCCGCGGTAGAAGTCGTTCGAGTTGTAGCGGTAGGTGGCGAACTTCTTGGCGGTCGCCCCGTCCAGGTGGTTTTTGCCGGCGGGCAGGTCGAACTTCACGAACTTGTTGGGGTTCTTCGGGTCCGGCGTGATCTCGTGGAGCGGGCAATTGAGCGTGATGTCCACCCCGCCGAGCGCGTCGACCGTCTCTACCAGGCCCTCCTGCTTGATGCGCACCCAGTGGTTGGTCGGAACGCCGAAGACGTCCTCGACGATCTTGCCGACAAGGGCCGGCCCGCCGCCGGGATACTTGGATATCTCGCCGTGATAGTCGGCCTGGTTGATGCGCCCCGGGCCCATCGTCGGGATGTCCACCCAGAGATCGCGCGGGATCGAGAAGATGCCGATCTGGTTCGCGTCGTGATCGATCGCCACGATCATGATGGTGTCCGTGCGCCAGGCTTTGTCGCCGGGCCGCGCGTCCATGCCCGAGCACGAGGTAGTTGTCCGTCTCCTTGAGCGACTTGGGCGCGCTGGTCGGGCCGGGCGTGGGGGTTGGCGGCAGGCTCGGTGCTCGTGGGCTGGACCGTCGCGGTCGGCGGCTCGGTTGTCGCGGTCGGGGCGGCGGTGGCAGCCTCTGTCGGGGGCGCTGCAGGCGGCTCAGTTGGCGGCTCGTGCTCGGAGGCGGCGGTGTTGGCCGGTACGATCACGGTGGGGCCGGCGGGCTGAGCTGCCACCGCGGTGACAGCGGCGGGGGGTTCTGCGGTCGCCTGAGCGGGTCCCGTTGGCGATGGAACGCCCTGGCATGCCGTCAGGCCCAGGACCGCCACCAACAGGAGGGCTGGCAGCCAGCAAGCGCGGCGACGATCGCGGGCACTGCCCGTTCCGGGGGGAAGTTCGTTTCATGCGTTGTGTTTTTAGCCTACCTTGTATCCGATTTTGCGCAGGAAGCCTTTTCGCCAGGCGATGCCTTCCGCGTCCTCAATGCCCTTGGTGTGGATGCCGTCAATCACGCCAAGGATGCCGCGGCCCTGCTCGCTTTCCGCCAGGATGACCTGGACGGGGTTGGCCGTGGCGCAGTAGATCCCGGCGACCTCGGGCACGGCCTGCACCGTCTTGAGGATATTGATCGGGAATGCGTCGCGCAGGAAAAGGATGAAGCAGTGGCCGGCGCCCAGGTTGAGCGCGTTGCGCTCGGCAAGCGCCTTGAGCGCTTCGTCGGTTCCGGTCGAGCGGACGAGGGCGGCCCCAGACGACTCACAGAAGGCAAGCCCGAACTTTGCGCCGGGGATCGCGCCGACGACCGCCTCGTGGAGGTCCTCCACGGTCTTGATGAAGTGACTCTGCCCCAGGATGAAGTTCAGCTCATCCGGGTTCTCGATCTGGATCAGTTTCAGTTCGAAGGGGATTTCTGCCATTCCTCAGTCCTCTCGGGGCCGCGCACGGTTGCCATGCGACGGCGGCCTAACGTGAATGCTGCAGCCTTCGCAAGGCTTGCTGTCTCAAGAGCTCAAGCGTCGACCTGGTGACCTGGTCGGGCGGACATTCCTGGATGATCGGTGGTGCTGGGTGTACCGAGCGCTACGAAAGCGGCGGGCGCTCGGCCACCCGGGTTCTGGACGTCCGATCCGGCGCGCAGGTTCCCTTGCGCGATGACGACCAGCCCCCACCCGCCCTCGTAGGTGTCGATCAGCTCGGCCGCGGCTTCGGCCGCGACCATCGCGCTGACCGCGCCGAACGCCTCCACTTTGGCGGCCGAAACCCGGAGCGCCAGTCGCGAGTTCCTCGGGCGTGCCGAAAGCGCGCGCCCGAGTCAGTACGACGGGGGAGCCGCTGGCGAGCGAAAGCAGCCGAGCGAGCTCGCCGCCGCCTGCTTCGGCGAGTGCGAGCTGCACTCCTGCCTGGGTCAGCAGCGCGCAGGTCTCGGCCGCAAGCGCTTCAAGCGGCTGCGGGGCGTCGAACATCGCAGAGGCATCGCGGCCGGCAGCTTCGCTCCATCGATCAGATCATCAGCTGCGCCTGGGCGCGGATATCGCGCAGGCGCTTCACCATCTCGGCCGCGTCCTCGCCCTCGTCCTCGGCCATCTGGTCGGCCATCTGGCCGATCAGGTCGAGCAACTCGGGGGTCACCAACTCACGGTTTTCCTTGAGCAGCTGGCGGGTGCCGTCCGGGTAGGAGCGCCATGACGAGCTCGTTGATGAACTGCACTTCGGGCGGCGCGCTCGCCTGCATCAGGTTCATGATCTCCTCGTAAACCATGTTCAGCCTGGAGAGCAGCTGCTGATCGCCCTTCTGCTCCGCGGCCTGCATGTTGCGGGTCAGCACCGTCATGAACATATCGTCGATCTCATCCGCCCGTTCGCGGATCGCGGTGCGCGGGCTCGGCGAACTGATAATCTCCTGAAGCAGCTTCACGCTCTCCTCGACGCTCTCGCGCGCCGCGTCGTCAAGCTGCTTGGTCAGCTCGAGCAGGCGGTCGCGAAGCCTGCCCAGCCGTTCCTTCTCGGGACCCTTGGCCGCGTCGACGCGTTGGGTCAGCAACTCGAAGAAGTTGTAGTCAAGCGCGGGCCGGACCGCCAGCACGATGGCGCCGATCTCATCCTCGTCCGCGGCGACGATCCGGTCGAGGAACTCCTCGGGGGTCTTGACGTCTTTGAGCGACTCGACCGCGGCCCGCTGCTTCTGCGCCTTCTTGCCCCAGGTCGTAATGGGCATGAGGTTGTCGCGGAGCATCTCCAGCCGGGCCCCCTGCTTCTCGTCGCCGACTGCGCCGGCCTGCTCGAGCATGGACGCGAGGATGGCGAAGAATTCGCCGTCGATCTCCTTGTCCTGCTGTTTCACCATCATCTGCAGGCCCTTGGGATCGTCCGCGAAGACGGTCAGCTGCTCGACGAGCTTGGCCTTCCGGCGCTGCCGGTCGAGTTCCTCCTGGCTGATGCCCATGGTGCCATAGATGGCGTCGGCCAGGCTTTGCCGGCTGACGAACTGGCGGGGGTTGAGGAAGTAGCCCTTGCGCTGCTCGGGCGGCAGCGACCGCATGAGGCTCTGGGTCACCTCGCCGATCATCTTCTGCTTCTCGAGCTCGGGGATGTTGAGCTGCTGCGGGAAGTAGATGGCCAGGAACTCGGCCTTCGGATCGTGGTAGACCAGCGGCACTTCCAGCATCACCGGCGTCTGGCACTTGGGGCAGACGGCTACGTTTAGCTGTCCGGAAAGGAAGTAACTGCGCAACTCGGGATAGGTCCCGACGTCGATCAGGGAGATGACGGGCGACTCAAAACGGTTGCCGCAATTCGGGCACTGGATGGGAATCATGTTCCGTTGCGCGGTCTGGGTTGGTTCGGTCATGCTGGAAATAAGTCCTTTCGTTATTCGCCGGAAACTTGGAAGATTCGTCGAAACCTCCGAGGTTTTCCGAAACCTCGGAGGTTTATCGCCCGGCCGCGACCATCTGGCGCAGGCGGGCTTCGTCGATGATGGTAACGCCCAACTGCTGGGCCTTGTCGAGCTTGGATCCGGCTGCTTCGCCGGCGACCAGGTAGCTCGTGTTCTTGCTCACGGAATCGGTGACTTTGCCGCCGTGCGTCTTGATCAGGTCTTTCGCCTGGTCCCGGCTCAGGCTGGGCAGGGTTCCGGTGACGACAAACGTCAGCCCTTCGAGGGTCTGCGCGCCCGCCGGCCGGGCTTCCCGTTCGACCGCGGTCTTCACGCCGGCCGCCTTCAGCCTGTCGAGCAGCTGCCGGTTTGGCTCTTTGGCGAACCAATCGAAGACGTTCTGGGCGAGGACCGGGCCGATGCCCCCGATGGCCTGGAGCTCGGCGAGCGGCGCGGCTGTCAGCGCGTCGATCGAACCGTAGTGGTCGACCAGCTGCTCTGCCACGACCTCACCGACGCCGCGAATGCCCAGTGCGGTCAGCAGGCGTGCCGGTCCCCGGCCCTTCGATTCCTCGATCGCCGCCACCAGGTTCTGCACCCGGCGCTCGCCGTAACCCTCGAGCGCGAGCAACTGGTTCGGGTCCAGGTAGTATACGTCGGCTAGGCTCTTGATGAAGCCCTTCTGCGCGAACAATTCGGCCTGGCGGATGCCGAAGCCTTCGATATCCATCGCGCCGCGGCTGACGAAGTGCTCCACCCCGCGCACGAGCTGCGCGGGACACGCGCTGTTGAGGCAATACGTGGCGGCCTCGCCGGGCGCGCGTTCGACGGGCTGACCGCACGCGGGGCAGGTCTTGGGCATCTCCCACGGCTGCTCGTTCCCGGTGCGCAGCTCGGTCAGCGCGCGCAGCACCTGGGGGATCACCTCCCCCGCCCGCTTCACCGCAACCGTGTCGCCGGGCCGGATGTCGAGTTCCTTGACGTAGTCCTCGTTATGTAATGTTGCCTGCGACACGGTCACGCCGCCGACTTGCACGGGTTCGAGGACGGCGTAAGGATTCAGCGTGCCCGTGCGCCCCACGTTGACCCGAATGTCGAGGAGGCGGGTGATCGCCTCTTCGGCCGGGTACTTGTACGCGATGGCCCAGCGCGGGTCCTTGCCCACGAAGCCCAGCCGGGCCTGGGTGGCAAAATCGTCGATCTTGATGACCAGCCCGTCGGCCTCGTAGGGCAGCTTGCGCCGCTCGGTCTCGCCCCACCCCACCACGTACGCGACCATCTCGTCGAAATCGGTAAAGCGGCGGATGCGCTTCTCGACCGGGAAGCCGAGGTCGCGCAGGTACTGGAGCGCTTCCCACTGCGACCCGACCGGGCTGCCACCCGACGCCAGCAATGCTGGCGTGAGGTCGACGATCTGGTAGAGCCACAGCTTGATCGGCCGGGTGGCCGTGATGCGTGAATCGAGCTGGCGCAGGGAGCCGGCCGCAAAGTTCCGCGGGTTCGCGTAAGTGCGAACGCCGGTCTCCTGCTGCTGCGCGTTGAACTTCTCGAAGTCGGCAACCGCCGTATAGGCCTCGCCGCGGACGACGATACGAGAAGGCGCGGCCAGGTCGGTCTGCTCGGGATGCAGCGGGATGCGCAGCGGGGTCGCGCGCACCGTCCGGAGGTTTGGCGTAATGTCCTCGCCCACCTCGCCGTCGCCGCGGGTAGCGCCGAGCACGAACTTGCCATTCTCGTAGGTCAGCACGACGCTCAGCCCGTCGATCTTCGGCTCCACGACGTAGGCCACCTTTGCGCGCTCGCTCTCGGGCAGCAGGCGCATGAAGCGATCCCGCCAGGCGTAGAGTTCCTCGGGCTTGAACGCGTTGCCAAGGCTCAGGATCGGGGCGGGATGGCGCACCTTGGCAAAGGCTTCGGCCGGGGCGCCGGGCACCCGCTGCGTCGGCGAGTCGGGCGTGACGAGCTCGGGGTGCTCGGTCTCGAGCGCGACGAGCTCGCGCCACAGCGCGTCGTACTCTGCGTCGCTGATTTCGGGGTCGTCCAGCACATAATAGCGGTGCGCGTGGTAATTGATCGCGCGCCGAAGAGCGTCGATCCGCTCCGCAATCCCCTCTGCCACTACGCCTCCAACCGCAATCTGAATCGTCTCACCAAAACAAATAGTATACTCTCGTTTGTCGCGTGCAACAAAGAACGGATGACCGGACTTGCAGCGCGCCGGTCACCCACTGCGTCGACCGCTAACCGGGGCGCGAGGTCTGCCGGCGATCCCGCGCGGCCGGAAGCGGGGAGGGGTCCTGATTTGAGCCACACTCGTACTTAATTTGATCTTCTTCTGAGACCTGTTATCATTCGCTCCGGTGGTCTGCTGAACGTCGGTGTGACGTCAGCATTTTTCTCGGGTTCCTTTCTCTCATTCAGGGTATAGTCATGTTGTCAGCGGCAGAGAACGCTCTGCCGCGCCTTTCCCTGCGCGCCCGCCCGTCACTCATTCTTTTCATTCAACGGGCTTGTGCGCGCGCCATCACATGCTGGAGGTATCGAAGCATGAACTCATCCAGGAGGGTCGTTCTTATTGTGCTCCTCGTGGCCGCGCTGAGCGCAGTTGCGGTGAGCCCGGCGGCCGCCGCCCCTGCAGGTCAGGGGACCGGCCCGAATCTCCCCGCGCTCAGCTGCGAGTCCGGGACGTGCGAGCTGACCGGCAGCGCGGGCGGCTTGCTCGGGATTCTGCGCGACGCACACCTGTCGTTGAAGCAGCTCCCCGCGCAAGGCATGACCGAGAGCGGCAGCCAGGCCACCCTCGACTTGCAGAAAGACGTCACGCTGTCGCTGCCGGTGGGCGAGATCACCCTGACGAACGCCAGGCTGCAGCTCGAGCTGGGCGCGGACGGCAAGGTCAGGCGGTTGAATGGCTCTGCGGACATGCCGTTCCCGACGTTCGGCTTGCTCGACAACGTACACGTCGTGGCGCCCGCGCGTGCCAGCGTGGGGCTGGACCTGGGCAAGAATCTGCCGGACACCGGCTTCGAACCGGTCCCCGACCGCCCGTACCTGTTCTTCAGCGCGAACACCTTCATGAACCTGACCGGCCGCACCGCGGGCCAGCAGGACGACTTCTCGCTCGCGTTTACGCCGGGGCAGCGCCTGACGCTGGTCGTCGATACGGTCGAGCCGGTGGCCTACCTGAACGGCCACGTCACGCTGTCGATCACCGACCAGATCGCGCTCCTGGGCGGAATCCTGGAGAGCACGCCGCTCGGGCCGTACGTGCCCGACACGCTGCCGCTGCGAGAGCGGACGCAGTACGGCCTGTCGGGCAAGTTCAGCAAGGATCTCGCCAAGAGCCAACTGACCCTACGGGGCGCGTATCTGCTGGACGCCGGTTTCCTGCCCGCGCAACTGGGCGTCGATGCGCGGCTGGTGGACGTTCTCGGCGAGCTAACGCTCACGCGCAACGGCGCGCTGGTCGACGGCGTGCTCAAGTCCTCGATCCAGCCCGACAAGGTATTTGACAGCCGGGTTGAAGTCAAGACGTTCATTCCGTTCGACGAGACAGCCGGACCCGGCTATGCGAGCGTCGATGCGATGGCGAAGGCGCCGGCGGTCCGGCTGGGGGTCGGGGGCGGCGCCACGGCGAGCGCGGGCCACTACCAACTCACCGGGCGACTCAGCACGCCGTTCACACGCTCCGACTTGAAGGGTCAAGTTGTCCGGAAACCTGCCGGACGTCGGTGGCACGGTGGGTCCTGCGGTCGCAAACGCCGCGGGCGCGGTGGGGACCGCGGCGGGCAAGGCCGCAGGCGCGGTCGGATTGGCCGCGAGCAAGGCAGCCGGCGGGGTGGGGACAGCCGCGGGCAACGCCGCAGCGTTCGTCGGGCCGCTGGCATCGAACGTCGCGGGAGCCGTAGCCGGCTATGCCCGGTCGGGCGTGAGCCTCGCGCATGACGCGGTGAAGGTGGGCGGCGCCCAGCCCGCCCTGCAGCCCGCGGTCGAGCCAGGCATGTAGCCGGCGGTCGCAGACCCCGGCAATTCAGAATCGCGTGCGGTGCATCCTGGGGATGCACCGCACGCTCGCGTTAATTTCCACTCTGTACACGCGCCTGTACTCAATTAATACTCAGTTTTGGGTGCTACCCCGTTCCTGACGAATTTACTACAATTACCACATTCGGGCGAACGGTTTTCCCAGCCGTTCGCTGACTTGCGTTTCGCGCCTGCCAGCCGCGAAGGCATTCATATCCCAGTCGAAGGAGGGACCATGACACAGAAAGCGGCAGTAAAGGTCACCGAGGGGGCCAAGGCCGCGCTCCCGTGGCGCAAGGGCATCCCCTGGGGATGGGTCCTTGTGGAAGGTATCGTCATGCTCGGGCTCGGACTTTTCATGGTGCTGGCCGAGGCGAAAGCCCGCCTCGCGTTCGGCACCGTCCTGTCGGTCGCGCTTGCCGTGGCAGGCGCACTCCAACTGCTGGCCGCATGGAAGGCTAAGCAGGCCGGCGACGAGTCGCCGTTCGGCTGGATTCGCGGGGGGATCGGATTTGGCGTCGGGCTGCTCATGCTCATCCTGATCCTCGCAAGCGCGATTTCTCTTCAGGCTGCGCGCGTTCTGCTCGGGCTTGGCTGCCTTGCCTATGGCGGCGTGGGCGCCTACATGCTCTACCTCAAGCGTGATGCCGGCATACGACTGACTGAAATCATCAGCAGCACCGTTTTTGGCCTGGCCGGCCTGTTGATCATCGTCACCGTCCTGGGCGGTGGACTGCTCGCCACCATCTCGACCGTCGTCAGCGTCCTGCTGACGCTCTTCGGCGCATTCCTGGTCCTGTGGGCACTCGTGCTCCGAGGGCAGAAGAAGAGCGCTCCCGTCGCATAGCTCAACCCCACCCGCTCTCGTCTCCAAGGAGGACAACATGGAAACCGGTTCATTCATTTGGGGGCTCCTCGCACTGGCTTCCGGCATCTTCATCTGTGCTTACGGCAACATGATGTTCCGCTTCGTGCTGGCCGTCATGGGCTTCATGCTCGGGTTTTCGGCGGTCATGTGGCTGGCCGGGGGCCTGGTGGGCGGCCTGACCGCCGTCGTCGCGCTCGTCGTCGGGGCGATCGTCGCGGCGGTCTTCTACGGCCTCTTCCGGCTATCGCTGTATATTGCGGGCGGCATCCTGGGTCTTGTCATCGTCCTCGCCGTGTTCGGGCTGGTCGGGGTCGTGGGCGCCAACCTCGGCTTCTTCGGCTGGATCCTGGTCCTTGCAGGCGCACTCTTGGGCGGCTTCTTTGGCAGGCGGCTAGGCGATGTGGTCATCGTCTTCGCGTCCGCGCTCGCGGGCGCCTACCTGGTGGTGCTGGGAATCGCGAAGTTGTTCGGGGCAGGCATCGATGCCGGACAATGCCCTGAACCTGCTCACGCGCACGCTACCATTCGTCCTGTTCCTCACGATCGCCCTGATCAGTGGGCTGTCGCAGTACCAAGCGCTGCGCGTCCGCCGGCGCTTCCTGCGCTGAGTCTCGCTCCAGCACAAGTTGTCGCACCATACCTGTGACATTCCGCAAACCGCGCAGGTATGGTGCGAGCACGGGATTTGCTCCCATATCCCGTTTGTTGTCACCCCGCTCTACCCTGGTATAATCGTGCCAGCCACAGCACAACAGGTCATTCTCGTCGGTTGATACTCGTTCCACCAGGCACCGGGAGACGCACGCATGACCACAGGCGAGGCCGTCTTTACAGTAGCGATCGTGTTGTACGCGGCCTTTGCGCTCAAGCTCGGGCGCTGGTCGGTCACGATGCCGATCGTGTTTGTCGTCCTCGGTCTCGCCCTGGGGCCGGGCGGCCTGGGGCTGCTGCCCCTGCAGCCGGGGACCGAGCCGGTCAAAATGCTGGTCGAGCTGACCCTGGCACTCCTCCTGTTCGCAGACGCCTCCACCGTCGACTTTAGAAGCGTACGCGGCGATGCAAGGCTGCCAGGCCGGCTGCTGGCTATCGGCATGCCGCTGACGATCCTGCTCGGCACGATCGTCGCCCTGATCGTGCTGCGCGGCGAAGGCCTCGCCTTTGCCGCGCTCATCGCGGCCATCCTCGCCCCGACCGATGCAGCGTTAGGCCTGCCGATCTTCAACGACCCGAAGGTGCCTGTCCGAATCCGGCGCGCGCTGAACGTCGAAAGTGGGCTCAACGACGGAATCGCAACCCCGTTTGTCACGCTGTTTCTCGCCTTTGCAGCCGCCACCGAGGAACAGGCTACGTCGACCAGTTGGCTGGTCACTGCCATCGCGCAGATCGGGATTGCGATCCTCGTGGGCGCGGCCGCCGGCGTCGCGGGAGGACTGCTCATCGAGCGCGGCGAAACGGCGGGGTTGGACCGGCGGAGGCTCGGCGCAGCTTGGCATCCTGGGCCTCGCGCTTGCTTCGTACTTCTGCTCCCTGGCTGCGGGCGGCAACGGCTTTATCGCGGCGTTCGTCGGTGGCCTCGCGTTCGGAGCGATCACCCGGACCCGGCTTTCGGAGCCCACCGAATTCACCGAAACGACAGGCACGTTCCTGTCGCTCCTGGTCTGGGGAGTGTTCGGGGCCACGCTTGTCACCGAGACCCTGTCGCTCACCACCGACTTGACCCCAATCATCTATGCCCTGCTCAGCCTCACCGTCGTCCGCATGATCCCGGTGGGGGTTGCCCTGCTGCGGTCGGGCCTGCGCCGGGACACGATCGCCTTAATGGGTTGGTTTGGCCCACGCGGGCTTGCCTCCGTGGTCTTCACGATCATCGCGTTCGAAGAGTTCAGTGTGGCCGGGCGGGCAGTGGACACGCTCGTCGCAGTCGCGACCTGGACCATCTTGTTGAGCGTCCTGGCGCACGGGCTTTCCGCCAAGCCGCTGGCAGCGTGGTACTCGCGGCGACTGGCGCAGTCGAACGACGCGGCGCTCGAAGAAATGGCCGACGCGCCGGAGCTGCGCCTGCGCCGCGCCGCGCTGCATGCGACCACCACAGCGCGGGAGGAACCGCGGTGATCCGCGCGAGACCGGCAGGATGAGGAGGTGATGACAACCACAGCGAACACCCAACAGCCAGTTCGTCCAAAGCCTTATCAAACAAGAAAGGAACTCAAACAATGACTGCTCAACCCATCAAGGCTCCCGTCAAGCGACCGTTTCCTGTCACCTTCCTGGCTATCCTGGCCGGAATCGCGGCAGTCCTTGCAGGCATTCACGCTCTGCAGAGTCTTGGCATCTTGCCCTACTTTGTCGGCCCCGTGAAGATGCACTCCTTTAACTTGTGGAACTTCCTCATGTGGGCACTCATGGTCTGGGTCTGGGTGTGGCTGGTGCAGATGCTGTGGAAGGTCGACCCGCAAGCCTGGTCCTTCCTGGCGGTCATCAGCACCTTCAACCTGATCCTCGACTTCGTCGCAATGTTGGGCTCGACCACTTCGTTCACCGACGTGAGCGTGTCGTTCCTGGTCAACGCGCTCATCCTGATCTACTGCATGCTGCCAAGCACGAAGCATGCCTTCGGCGTCGCCAAGTAGCGGCAGATTCCGTACGCGGCCTGGCACCCGCGGGGCGCCGGGCCGCGTACCCAGATAGCAAGCCTGAGTTCCAGGGCCCCCTCCCCGTTTGAAAGGAGAACACTGATGTCCAGATCCGTGCGCTCGATGTTGGTCCTGGTGATCATCGCCCTGGTGCTTATCGCCGCCATTGCTGCTGTCAGCGCGGCCGAGCCTCCGGCTTCCGTTTCGCCTGCGCAGGCAACTGCGGCACAGGCTTCCACGCCGAAGCCCACGACGTCGGGAGGCGACTGGCAGAAGATCAAGGCCGCGGGCAAGATCGTCGTCGGAACCTCGGCGGACTATCCCCCCTTCGAGTATTACACGCCCGACTTCAAGCTGGACGGATTCGACATCGCGCTGATGCGCGAGATCGGCAAGCAGTTGGGCGTGACGGTCCAGTTCAAAGACATGGCCTTTGACGGCCTGCTGGATGCGCTCGAGTTGGGCCAGATCGACATGGCGATGGCAGCCATTTCGGTCACGCCCGAGCGAGACTCCCTCGTCGATTTCACGAATACGTACTACGTCGGGGAAGGCGCGGTGCTCGCCCGCAAGGACTCGAGGATCGATCAGATCACCGACGTGGCAGACGTCGCGCACCAGCGCATCGGCGTTCAGAAGGCCTCGGTGTACGAAACGTGGTTGCGCGATAACCTGGTGAGCAAGGGCCTGATGGACGCGCAGGACCTGATGCTGTACACCGACATCGGCCAGGCAGTGCGGGACCTGAAGGCGGGGCGAGTCGACCTCGTGGGTCTCGACGCCGGGGTCGCAGAGGACTTCGTCACGCAGGGCGGGGTGAAGATCGTCATGCGGGGCGAGAACCGCCAGCTCTACGCCATGGCGGTTCCGGCGGGCGCAGCCGCGCTGCAGCAGCAGCTGAACCAGGCGCTGACCGCGCTGCAGGACAAAGGGGTGGTCTCGCAGCTGGTAACGAAGTACACCAAGCTGAAGCCGGACCAGATGCCGCCGACGCCGGCGGTCGTGATCACGACGCCTACTCCCGGCCCGACCGCGACGCCCGAGCCCTGTAAGGACGGGATGAGCTGGGTGGCAGACCTGAACTACGACGACAAGAACATGAAGGCCCCGCCCGTCATGCAGCCGGGCCAGCCGTTCACGAAGGGCTGGCGCGTGCGGAATTCGGGCACCTGCCCTTGGGACCAGACGTACACGCTGGGCTACGCGGGCGGCAACTCGCCCGCAGCGCAGATGGGCGGCTCGGCGGTGCGCGTGAACGGGACGGTCAATCCGGGAGCGACCTACGACTTCAAGGTGGCCCTGACCGCGCCCCAGGCGCCCGGCGTGTACCAGGGGTTCTGGACGATGCGCAACTGGGAGAACGATGCTTTTGGCGACCGCGTCTGGGTGGGGATCCAGGTGCCCGGCCCGCCCACCCCGCCGCCGCCTCCCACGCCGGTGCCCGGCGCGGAAATCAACTACTGGGTGGACAACAACTACGTGCAGGCCGGACAGTGCACGACGATTCACTGGGACGTCAAAAACGTCAGCGCGGTCTACTTCTACCAGCAGGGCCAATCGTGGGAAGGATCACGGCGCCACGGGCGCCGAGAACCGGACCGTCTGCCCCGGCCAGTCGACCTCGTACTACCTGCGGGTTGCGAAGACGGACGGCTCGGTGGAGACCCGCGAGCTGCGGGTCGAGGTTGCCGCGCCGCAAGCCCAGCGCGCCGGTGATCACCACGCTCGGAGCCAACCCGCCGGGCCAGATTATGGCCGGGTCTTGCCTTCAGCTGTACTGGGATACGACCGGGAACATTTCCCGCGTGACAATCAAAGCCAACGAACAGGTCATCTGGGACTATGCGCCGGTGCGCGGCAGCATGCAGCATTGCCCGCCGACCCCCGGCGGCTGGCTTTACGTCGTCCAGGCGTTCGGGCCGGGCGGGAACGCGATGCGAGATTTCTACGTGCAGGTGGTCGGCGCTCAACCCAGATAGCCGCTCCCGACCTCCTTCCTAACGGTCATCCTTCGGGCAGCACGCTTCAGGTCTCACCCGCCTGCAGGTGCTGCCCGAAGTTGTTCTGCGGATCAGAGTAGTATAATGGCGCGATCGAACGGCGAAAGGAGCGATGACGTGAACAAGCGCGAGCTGATGCTGAGCCTGGCGGCGGGCGAAGCGCCGGAGAGCTATACGCCTGCGGCGTTCTTCCTGCACTTCGGGCCGCAATACCAGGAGGGCCGGGCCGCGATCGAGCGACACCTGCAGTTCTTCCGCCACACGGGCATGGACCTCGTAAAGATCCAGTACGAGCAGGGGATGGCGGAGTTCCCGATCACGTCCCCGGCAGATTGGGCGCACGCCCGGCGGCTGACGGAAGAGGATTTCGCGCCGACGGTCGAGGTGGTGCGCGGGCTGGTGGAGGCGGCGGGCAAGGATGCGGTGGTGGTGCTGACGCTGTACTCGCCCTTCATGTGGGCGCGGCACCTGGCAGGCGATGCCCTGCTGGAGGAGCACCTGCGCGAGCACCCGGTGCAGGCGAGCAAGGGGCTCAACATCAGCACGGAGAACGTCCTGACGCTGGTGCGAGCGGCGAAGAAGGCGGGCGTGGACGGGTTCTATGCGTCGAGCCAGGGCGGCGAGGCGGACGCGGTTTGCGGGGACGAACATCTTCGAGCGCATTGATCAAGCCCACGGACCTGGCCGTGTGGGATGAAATCGGCGTCGTGCCGCTTCAACATCCTGCACATCTGCGACTTCGAGGCGCCGTACGACGACCTGACGCCGTTCCTCGACTATCCGGGCCACATCGTCAACTGCTCGCTGCACGTGGGCAACCGGGTGATGACGCCCGCAAGAGGCGGCGGCGCATGTTCGGGCGGCCGTTCATGGGCGGGCATGGAGCGCAAAGGGCGTGCTGGCGACGGGAACGCCCGGAGGAGGTCCGGGAGGCGGCGGAGGACGTGCTGGCCGAGGCGCCGGAGCGGTTCATCCTCGGCGCGGACTGCACGGTGCCCGGCGGAGACGATCGTGGGACAACCTGAAGGCGGCGGTCGACGCCGCGCACGGAGGTAGGGACGCGTGCGCAGACATCCGGCAGGCCTGCCGAACCGCGGCGGTCCGCGCGGAGCTGGGGCCTGGCTAAGGGATCAGTCATCTCCCACTGGCGCACGGTGACGTTGAAGCGCAGCGCGGCGAGCGCGCGGCAGAGGGGGTCGTCGGCGGGGACGTTCAGGATCGACAGGGCGCGGTTCGGGAAGAGGCGGGACAGGGCCTGGAGCAGGGGGCGCCCCGCCCGCACCGCGCCGAAGTCGGGGTTGATGCCGACGTCGAGCAGGCCGATGCCGTCCACGCGTTCGCGACACGACCGCGTAGGCCGCCTCCGCGCCGTCGAGGTCAAGGCGGTAGGCCCGGGCGCGCCCCAGCAGCCTGCGAAGCGTGGGCATCTCGCGCTGCCAACTCTGCGGCTCCTTGTGCCAGTCGTCGAAGTGAACGAGGACGGAGCCGGGAGTCACCTCGGTCAGCAGTTCCTGCGGAATCGGCAGCGGGTCGGCGTCGGCCGCCAACCGCCAGGTGAGCAACTCCCGCACGTCCTGAAAGCCCGAGATCCCGGTAGAGGTGATGGGCCTTGGTGTTCTCCGTAATGACCTCGAGCACCAACTCGCGCAGCCCGAGCCGCCGCGCGTTCGCGATCAAGCGCGTGCATCATCTCGCCGCGCCACGCCCTGCCGCCGCGCCGCAGGAACCGTGCCCACTGCGCTGACCCAGCCGCGGTGCCCGCGCCGCGAAAGAAGCGCCATGCCGACCAGCCGGCCGTGCGACTCGGCGACAACCGACGCGTCGGGGTCCACGTCGTAGATGACGTCCATGCGGCCGAGCTGGTCCGCGTCGACGTGAAGCGGGATAAAGTAGTCGGCGTACGCGGCGTTCATGCACGCGGCGCGTTCCGCATACGAGGCGCTGCTGGCAGGTCGGAGCTGTGAAGGTCGTCATGGCCGCATTATAGCATCGCGACCCCGCTGCGCAGAGGCTCCGAGCAGAAGGCCGGAGGAAGCGGTCCTCGACTGGTGCCGCCAAGATTAGCGTCTGGTGAGTAGCTGGTCTGCACCGCGCTGCTTGTCGCGGCTGCGTTCGGCGGCTATAATCGGTTCTCTATGGGAGCTTCTGCAACGGCGCGGGGCGCTGACACCGCGCCGGGTCGCGCTTGCCGCACTGTGCGACGCCGGGCCTGGCTGGCGCTTCTCCTCGTGATCGCTGATCTCGCCATTCCGAGCGACGGCTACCTCGGCGCTGCCCGGGAGGACCTGGTGATCAACGCGGTCGCGGGCTGCCAGCGAGTTCAACCTGGCCGCGTGGGAGGTCGCAGGCGATCGGGCAGAAGCTGGGGGACGCGATCGCGAAGCCGGGCACGGGGCTGACGCCCGAAGCAGGAACACGACCTGGTGCGTGGGGTACATGGCGGGCGTGGGCCAGGTGGCGCAGCCTCACCGCGCAGATCGAGGCAGGCGGCCGCGGGCCTGGGCGAAGGCGACCTGAAGCAGAAGAAGGCGGACCTGGAGGCCGAGCTGGCGGTCGCTGCGGGCGAGGCAGGACGCAGAACCGGCCGCGCGGTCGAGCGCATCCTCGAGAAGCAGGTCGCGAGCGTGCTGGAGGACGATAGGACTCACCACCGTGTGGGCAGGTGCTGCCCCCGGTCAGCTTTCAGTTCACCGAAAGCCCCAACTACCTGATCATCTCGCCGAGGGAGCGCATCCGGGTCGACCGGGGCGAGTACCTGGATCCTGCGATGCCGCTGAGCGAGATCGAGAAGATCGAAAACCAGGTGGCGGGAGACCTCGACGCAGCACGCATCGTCGAGGGAACGGGCGGCTTTTCCTCGTACCCGACCATGGTGCTGCAGTACTCCGTGCTGAGCTGGGTGACGGATACGGTCGCGCACGAGTGGACGCACACGTACCTGTTCCTCGGCCGCTGGGCTGGAACTACGAGAGCAGCCCGTCGATGCGGACGATCAACGAGACGGTTGCCTCGATCGTCGGCGGCGAAGTCAGCCAGCGGGTGCTGGAGAAGTTCTACCCCGGAGCTGGTCGGGCCGGCGCCGTGGCCCGTGCCGCTGACCATGCGGCCCGGACTGGCTGAGCAGCACGCCGGTCGAGCCGGAGTTCGAGTACGGCGCGTTCATGCGGGAGACGCGGCTGGCAGGCCGACAAGCTGCTGGCCGACGGGCAAGATGGCGGAAGCAGAGCAGTACATGGAGGCGCGGCGCCAGGAGCTGGTCAAGCACGGGGTATGCGATCCGCAAGCTGAACCAGGCGTACTTTGCCTTTCACGGCTCTTATGCGGTCGGGTCCGGCGCCACGGACCCTATCGGCGGAAAGCTGCGCGCGCTGCGGCTGCGGGCCGGAGCCTGCCGGCGTTCCGAACACCGTGCTCCGGTTCTCGAAAGGCGAGGACCTGGATAGCCGCGCTGCGTCTCCGAGCTCGACTGTCAGCGTAGGCATGCTGAGCTCGACCTGGGCCGCATCCTTCGACTGCGCCGGGCAATCGGCCGCCCGGCTCCGCTGCTCATGAAGTGCCCGCGGCAACTGGCACCGGTTGCATTGGCGTGAGTGTATAGTTGAGTTTGGCCGCCTCGCGCTGCAGGTAGTTGACTTTGCGTTCGCGCTGGCGTTGTTCATCGGCCAGCGCCCGCGTCCCATCAAACGGGATGCGCTCCTTGAGCATTGTGTAAAAGATGCGCGCTAGTTTGTGGGCCGTAGCCACGACGGCGCGTTCAGGGCCGTGGCGGGCGCGCATGCGCCGACTGTATGCGCCCAAGGCCGTATCTGGGCTGCGCAGCAGCGTCTGCGCGGCCAGTCGGAAAGCCTGGCCAGCCCGATTCCCGGTCTTTGGCACCCGCTGACGCAGCACTTTGCCGCCCGAAATCTCGTGACGTGGCGCCAGGGCCAGCCAGGCACAGAAGTGTTTACTGGTCGGCCACGCAGCGACCGAACCGCCAATCTCGAACAGAATCTGCTGCACGGTCGTGGGGCCGAGGCCATCGATGGCACAGAGGTCCACACCGGTGGCTTTATAGAGCAGGCCCCGCGCATCATAGCGCGGGCCGTTCTTGCTCGACGACGCGGGCTTGCTGCGCTGCGCCGGCGGCGGCAACTCGTCCTCCGTCTGCGGCGTCAGCGCCCGCAGTTGGCGCTCGATCTCCAGATCGCAGGCCTGCACCTGCTCGGTGTAGGTGTCATAGAGCAGGAGGGCTTGCTTGAGCGCAAACACATGCTCCGCTTGATAGTTGCCGGTCAAGGCTTTGGCAATTTCGGCTGGCGACTTCGCACACCCGGGCTGCCGCAACGTCGCCAAGTGTTGCGGATCGCGCTCGCCGGCCACGATCGCCCGCAGGATCGCCAGCCCCGTCACCCCGGTGATGTCATCGACGGCCTGCGTCAGTTGCACGTTCATCTGCAGCAGCGCCTTCTGCAGGTGCTGAATGTGTGCCGCCCGATGTTCCAGCAGCATGCTGCGCTGCCGCAGATAGCTGCGCAAGGCCCGCATCTCGGCTTCCGGTTGAAACGAGTTCCGCAGGAGTCCATAACTATGCAATTGCTGAATCCATTGGCAATCCTGCACGTCGCTCTTACGGCCCGGCACATGCTTCAACTGATGCGGGTTGAGCAGATACACCTGCAGGCCGCGCGCCTCCAGAATCTCGAACACCGGCAGCCAGTACACGCCCGTCGCCTCGAGCGCCACACTGGCAATCCGGCAACTGACCAGCCAGTCTGCCAATTGCTGTAAGTCAGGCGTGTACGTCCCGTACCGCCGCACCGGCGTCTCCGCCCGGTCGGCCGGCACACAAACCCAGATCTCCGTACTGCCGATATCCAGACCCGCAGCATTCGGCTCAATGACCGGCAGCGCCGATTTGGCGGCTGGATTGCGGGGCTTAGCCATGGCGATCCCTCCAGGTTTCACAAGGCTACTGCCCACGCCCGGCCAGTGATCACTTGCAGTACGCTGCTCAACGGGGTCGTCGCAGCCTGCGCTACGACGCCACCACCACGCACACCACGTCTGACCGGAACCACACTCTGGGACAGGCTCCTACGCACCAGTCGGAGGACGGTTTTTGCTGTCGTGGACAGTCCGCCCTTATTGTACCCTGGCCCGAGCACTTCATGCCCTACCCGCATGACGCCGCCGCGTCATGGCTACACTCTGGATGCTACTTTGCGCCTGCGTTTGGAATTGCTGACGGGCGGGACTCCGCTCAGGATGCTTGCGCGATCGCCTGCATCTAGAGGTGCTGGTGGCCGAGCTGGTGCTCGGCGGTCCGGCCCGGCGGTCACGTCAGTATGGGCCGAGGTCAATCTTCCCGATTCGCGCGACACCCACGGCTCGTCAGGGTCGTCCATCAACGAGGCACGGCGAATGGACGACTCGCCGAAACGGGCGCGATACGGTCGAGCGCGGCGTCAAGCTGCGCCTGCCGGCGGTCCGTCTGCTCGAACAGGCGGAGCTGGCGCCCGGCCTGCTCGAGGTTCGTGCCGCCTACGCCGACGAGCCGGACGGGCCGCCGATCCCACACCTTATCGAACAGTGCGACCGCATGCGCAATAGAGGACGGGGCCGCTGTCGGTGGCTTCGGCCGAGGGTCACCTGGCGGGTGAGGGTCGAGAAGTCGCCGTAGCGGAGCTTCAGGTTCACCGTGCGCGCCTGCAGCTTGTGACGACGCAGGCGCCAGGCGACCTCGTCGCTCAGCCGGAGCAGCTCGCGGCGCAGCGTCTCGGACTCGCCGATGTCGCGGGCGACGTCTCTTCCCGGCTGAGCGACTTCGCCTCGCGCTCCGGCGTGAAAGGGCTCTCGTCGATCCCGTGGCTGGCCCGGAACAGGCCCTCGCCCGACGAGCCCGCCGAAGCGGGCGACCAGTTCCTCACGCGGCACGCGGGCGAGGTCGCCGACCGTTTCGATGCCGAGCCGGGCCAGGTCACGCCCCATCACCTCCCCCACGCCCCACAGCTTGCGGATGGGCAGCGGCGCGAGAAATCCGCCTCTCCGCCCGCCGGGACCACGGTGATGCCGTGGGTTTCCGAGGTCGCTGGCGATTTTCGCGATTAGCTTGTTCGTCGCTACCCCGAGCGACGCGGACAGGTTCAGCTCGGCTTCGATCCGCTCCTGGAGCGTCGCGGCAAGCTGCGCGGGGGACCGTAATGAGCTTCGGTCCCGGTGACGTCCAGGAAGGCTTCGTCGATGGAGAGGGGTTCGAGGAGGGCGTGTACTGGCCGAGGATGTCCATGACCTTGTCGGACATCTCCGAGTAGCGGCCGCGGTGGCCCGAGACCAGGATCGCCTGCGGGACAGAGGCGGAGCGCGGCCGCGGTGGGCATGGCGGAGCGGACGCCGTATTTGCGCGCCCGTAGGAGGCAGAGGCCACGACGCCGCGCACGTCGGGCCGGCCCCCAACGATTACGGGAACACCTATGAGGGCCGGATTGTCGAGGCGCTCGACCGCGACGAAAACGCGTCGAGGTCGACGTGCAGAATGGCGCGGACTACCACGGGCTCCCCGTAACGACTACTCCACGATCTCTTCGGCTTCGCCAGGCTTCACGGCCGCGTAGATCAGGCCGCCCAGCGCGCCGAGGACCGCGCCCATGATCAGCCCGGTCGGCAAACAGCAGAGCGCGGGCCGCCGGCGATGGTTCCGGTGTTAATGAACAGTCCGGGATCTACGCCGGCCTGTTGGACTGCTGAAGCGACTCAGGCGGGAGCTGGTTGATGATGGCATGCGGCGCCGCCGGAAGCGGCCAGGCTGACGGGCGCGAGGATGGTGGAAACCATCGCCGCCGACGAGACCCGCAATCAGGCCTGCAAGCGTGCCCTGTCCCGCTGCTCGGCCCGTTTCGCGCCGGGGCGGATAAATGACGAGGCGAGCGCGCCGACTCCCGCGAAGGCAATCAGTTGCAGGAATGGCGGCAGATGCAGCTCATGAGCGGAATGAGGCTGAGCAGGCTCAGCACGACGAGAATGCCCGCGCCAATCAGGCCGGCGTGCAACCAGGGACTGATTCATTGTTCTCCCCTTGGCAAAAATGGACGGTGACGGAGGACTATATCAGCCGCGCGTGGGGAATGTCAACGCCTCTGCCGCCTCGGCGGCCTGCCTCCGATATAATTATCCGAATCTTAAGCAGGTGGTATCATCCCTATGTCCGCAGCAAAAGAAGGGGACATCGTCCTTCTCGTCAGCCCCGATCGCAAACACTACCTCATCCGGCTCAACCGGGCGACATGTGGTCGTCGCACAAGGGCAACATTCACCACGACGATATCATCGGGCGGCCCCTGGGCCGCACGCTCTACACGCACACCGGCGCGGGGTACCTGGCGCTCGAACCGTCGACCCACGACCTCATCCACGAGTTCCCGCGGACCTCGCAGATCATTTACAGCAAGGACGCGGCGCAGATCGCTCTCCGGCTCAGCCTGTACCCGGGCCGCACGATTGTCGACCGGGCACCGGCAGCGTGGGCCTGACGCTGGTTCTGGCGCGCGCGTTATGCCGACCGGCCGGGTGTACAGCTACGAGACGCGGCCCGATCATACGACATGGCGCAGGAGAACCTCGACGTGTTCGGGCGCCGCCGTATGTCACGATGTATAACCAGGACATTGCCGGGCGGTTTCCACGAGCGCGAGGTCGACGCGGTGTTCCTCGACCTGCGCGAGCCGGATCTGTTCCTCGACCAGGCCTGGACGACGCCTCAAGGGGAGCGGTTTCTTTGGCGTGCTCGTGCCCACGGCAACCAGGCAACCACGTTGATCGCCGGGTGCAGGCGTGGCCGTTCGGCGACGTGTCGATGGAGGAAATCTACCTGAGACCCTGGAAGGCCGTGCCTGGCAGGCTGCGGCCAGAAGACCGGATGATCGTGCACAGCGCGTTCCTGTGTTTGCGCGAAAGATCGAGAGCAAGGACGAGTCGCTGAAGTGGATGCCGGACAAAAAGCGCCGCGCCTATATGGGGAAAATGGCGATGATGGAGCGAGAACGCCTGGAACACGAAGGTTTGGAACGGAGATCTGGAACACGAAGACGCGAAGGTTACCGAAGACGGCGAAGCACGAAGTCCGCTAACCGAGATGGGCGCGCA
>CAWDBO010000039.1:0-113691 GCA_963800615.1 uncultured Chloroflexia bacterium | reverse complement strand
CCCGCCGATCCCGGCGCCGATCACGACGACCTTGTCACTCATGCTTCGAGGATGGCACGCGTCCGCCGCCGCGGAAGGCGAACAAGAGGGGCATGCCCAGCCACATCAGCCGGCCAACGACCGCCCAGATGGTTGCCTGCTGAACGTCGCCTCGATCCGGTCCACCACGTCGGTCGCCCGGTCGCCAATTCGCTCGAACGTGTGCCGGTGTACCCACGACCCGAACGGCCCGGTTAGCTGGCGGTCGGAGAAACCCCGCTCCGAGGCGTCCTCGATATACGCCACCCAGCGCACGGGCAGCGGTCCGCCCACAGCGTGAAATCCATCCGGTCCCCGCTCCGCAGCACGGCGGGCGCCGAATATACCTTGACGATCATCGGCGGAGGCGTGATCGCCGCCATGCTCGCCGCCCTGCTGTGAAACTCCGCCCCCTCGCCACAGCCGCCTTCACCCTGAACCGATGCTCAAACCTGACCATGATTCACCCGATTCACTTGATTTTCCCGATATGCTACTTCTTCAACATGTCCCGCAGCGCCGCTTCTGCCGTGGGGAACCGGAACTTGTACCCCATGTCAAGCAGCTTCTTCGGCTGCGCCAACTGGCCTTCCAGCACCGTCGACGACACCTCGCCCAGCGCAGCCCGCAGCGCAAAGCCGGGCACCGGGAACCAGTACGGCCGCCCCATCACCCGCGCCAGCGTGATGCCGAACTGCGCGTACGTTGTCGCCTGCGGCGCGACCAGGTTGAACGGCCCGGTCGCAGCCTCATGCTCGATCAGGAAACGGATCGCGCCCACTTCGTCCGCCGGGTGAATCCACGGGAAGCCCTGCTTCCCGCTGCCCATCGGCCCCCCGGCAAACAGCTTAAACGGCAGGATCAGCCGCTTCAGCGCGCCTTCTTCCGGGCCTCGACACCACGGCCGAGCGCACGGAGACGTGCCGCACGCCGTGGTTGGTCACCGCGGCCGTGCTGGCCTCCCAGTCGACCGTCAGCCTGGCAAGGAAGTCGCTTCCCGCAGGGTCCGCCTCGGTCAGCAGCTTGTCCTTCGCGGAACCCGTAGTGCCCGATGCCCGACGATTGGATCACCACCCCCGGCTTGACCTTCGCCCGCTCCACCGCCTCCACGACGGCCTTGCCCGCATTGATCCGGCTGTCGCGCAGCCGCGCCTTGCGCTCGTCCGTCCATCTGGAAGGCAGGAACCCCTCGCCCGCCAGGTTCTCGCCCGCCAGGTTGACGATCGCCAGCGCGCCGTCCGCCAGCCCGCCCCAGCCCACGCTCGTCCGCGCGTCCCACCGCTCGATCTGCACCTGGTCCGGCAGCCCATTGGCTGTGTCCGGGTTACGCGACCGGCGCGACAACCTCGTATCCGTTCGCCAGCAGCTCTTCCGCCAGCTGCCGCCCGATGAACCCGGTTCCGCCCGTGATGATCACGCGCATGGTGATTTCCCCCGTCCTTTCCTTCCATCAACTATGGACAAAAGGATAACACGATGTATAGGTTTTGTCAATAGTTTGATGAGGGGTTTGACAAGGAGAACGCTTCGCGGTACCGTCGGACAGGTGATTCGGATGGATGGGAGCGGGAGTATATGCCAATCATCCTGATGGACCTGCCCGCGCATGCGGTGACGGAAACGGACCTGGCGCAGATTCAGGAGCTGATGCCGGGGTACGAGGTCCGCGTCACCCAGGACCGGGCGGAGATCGCATCGCTGGCCGCTGAGGTGGAAATCGTCGCGGGCTGGCCGCCGGGTGAGCTGCTGGTTTCAGCACCCAACCTGCGCTGGTACCAGCAGTGGAGCACGGGGCTCCGATTGGCTGAGTCGCTATCCCCAGGCCGTCGACCTGCCCTTCGTCGTCACCAATGCCTCGGGCGTCCATCCGGTCCAGATCGCGGAGCACGTCTTCGCGCTGCTGTTGGCCCACGTCCGTAAGCTGCCCCAGACGATCCGCAACCAGTCCGAGCACGGGTGGGAGGCGCCGCCCGGCGAAACGGTGAATGAGCTATACCAGCGCACGCTGTTGGTGATCGGCCTGGGTGCGATCGGGGAACGGACGTCGCGCTTGGGGTACGCCCTAGGGATGCGGGTGATCGGGATTCGCCGCACGGTCGCCGAGCCGCCCGCCGAGGTCGACGCGCTCTACACCCCCGACCGCCTCCTCGAGGTCCTGCCGAACGCCGACTTCGTCGCGCTTGCCGCGCCGCTGACCAAGGACACGTTTCACATGATCGGCGAGCGGGAGCTTGCGGCCATGAAGCCGTCGGCCTTTATTGCCAACATCGGCCGCGGCAAGCTGATCAACGAGCCCGCGCTCGTCCGCGCGCTGCGGGAGGGCCGCATCGCGGGCGCCGGCCTGGACGTGTTCGAAACCGAGCCTCTGCCCCCCGACTCACCGCTCTGGTCGATGCCCAACGTCATCGTCACGCCCCACTACGCCGGCACGTCCCCGCGCTATCACGAGCGCGCTATGCGCATCTTCCTCGACAACCTGCGCCGTTACCGCGAAGGCGCCGAGCTGCGGAACGTCGTGGACAAGCGGAACGTGTATCAGCCGTAAGCTGCTCGAACCCCCTTAGCCACACCTCCAAGGTTTCGCAAACCTCGGAGGTGTTCGTATGCCGTTCCCATTGTGGAACGAGTTCAATCCACCCGCTGCCAGGCCAAATCGTTCGAGTGCCGCGCCGGTATCGAGCCCGGCAATCCGTTGCTCCGTTCGTCATCCGCTGCCTGCAGCCCCGCTCTCGCTCCCCCGCCTCGCCCGCCACCAGATCCCCGGCACATCCGCAGCTTGGCACCCGTGCTCACGTGCGCCCGCCGGCCGAATACGTCGTAATCGTGCTTCTCGATCTCCGTCAGGATGCCCCGGTACAGCCCCGCCGCGGCCGCAATCGCAAACCGGCCGGACGGGTGCAGCATTGCGATCCCCGGGAGCGCCTCCTCGTAGAGCACCTTGTTCCGTTCCACCTGGAAGCGCATGTACTCCCGCCAGCGGTCCGTGTTCCGCCCCGCCTCGATGTCCACATCGCTCAGTCCGAACGCGCTCAGCTCGTCCTGCGGCAGGTAGACCCGCCCAGCCTCCCAGTCCTCCTTCACGTCCCGGAGGATGTTCGTCACCTGCATCGCCACGCCCAGCTTGACCGCGTAGGGGATCGCCTCCCGGCCGCTGAACCCGATGATGTGCGTCGCCATCAGCCCCACGCTCGACGCCACCCCGTAGCAGTACACCGCCAGCTCGTCGAAATTCGCATAACGCTTCTTCTGCAGGTCGGCCGCCACCCCGTGTACAAGTTGCTCGGCATACCGGGAAGGAATGCCATACCGCGCCCGGGTGTCCGCCCAGGCAATCGCCACGGGGTTGTCGCAGGGCGGCGGCCACGCCAGCGCGCATGCGCGCCAGTCCGCCAGCCCCGCCGCCAGGTCCCCGCCCGCCCGGTCGATCAGGTCGTCGGTGATCCGGCAGAACGCGTACAACGAGCGCACCGCCTTGCGCTTGTCTGCGGGCAGGGGTCGCGACGCGGTGTAGAACGTGCGGCTGCTCTCCTTGGCGAGGTTGTCGCACGCAGCATAAGCCGCGTCCAGCCCGTCATAGCCGTCCGTCGGCTCGGGCAGCGCTTCGTGTTCGAGTCCCTCGTTGCGCCATCGCCAACAGCGTCTGTTCCCAGGCTCGCTTGTTCGTGCTCATCGTCCCGACTCCCTCTCCAAGGCTCGACCGGCCGCTGCCATCTGCCCATTCTCTCCCGTCTGATCCTTCAGCAATATACCACGGCTCTGCTTCGTTGTCAATAGATTGTCAATACTATGTTTATAGATTGCCACGGCCTTTCTTGCTTGACATGCCCCACATAACTCCTACAATGTGCTCCATGTCCGATTCGATCTCCTGGGATGCCCTCCAGTCGCAGGTCATCGCGTGCCGCCTGTGCCCGCGCCTCGTCGAGTGGCGCGAGGAGACCGCCCGCGTCAAGCGTCGCGCGTACCGCGACGAGGAGTACTGGGGCCGGCCCGTCCCCGGCTGGGGCGACCCTCACGCCCGCGTCCTTGTCGTCGGCCTGGCCCCCGCCGCGCACGGCGGCAACCGCACCGGCCGCATCTTCACCGGCGACAGCTCCGGCGATTTCCTCTTCGCCGCGCTCCATCGCGCCGGCTTCGCCAACCAGCCCACCTCGACCCACCCGCGGCGATGGCCTCGCGCTCACCGACATCTACATCGCGGCCGCCGCCCGCTGCGCCCCGCCCGACAACAAGCCCACGCCCGAAGAGCTCGCGACCTGCCGCCGCTACCTGGAGGCCGAGATCGCGCTGCTCGACCGCGTCCAGGTCGTCGTCGCCCTCGGCCGGATCGGTTTCGAGGCCTTCCTCAAGGTTTACGAGTCCCGCCCCGGCTTTGCCGGCCGCACGGCCCTCCTGGCCCGATTCGCCCACGCTGCCGTCCTCCCCCTCGGCCCCGGCCTCCCCATCGCCGTCACCTCCTACCACCCCTCCCGCCAAAACACGCAAACCGGCCGCCTCACCCCCCGAGATGTTCGACCAGGTCTGGCAGCAGGTCCGCGACCTGCTCAGTGTAGTCGTGGCCGAGCACGTCAGTGCCTGACTGCTTGATAAACGTGGCTTCTGCGCTATAATCGTCTGACACCGCATTCCGGAGGATTCCTTATGCGTCGCCTTAACGAGATCCAGGCCGCCCTGCCGCGAGAAGCTGGACGGCTGGTTGCTCTATGACTTCAAGGGCATCAACCCGATCGCCCGCAGCGTGGCCGCCATCCCCGCCGACCGCTTCCTGAGCCGCCGTTGGGCCTGCTTCATCCCCGCCTCGGGCCAGCCCCGCTGGCTCTTCCACGGCATCGAGGCGGGCGGCATGCAGGAGCTCGCCCCCGACGCAGCGCGCCTACGTCTCCTGGGGCGAGTGGTCCGAGGCCCTGCGGGCCCTCACCGGGGGCGCCCGGCGGGTTGCCATGGAAGTGTCCCCCGGCTGCGCAATCCCGTACGTCAGCCGGGTCGACGCCGGCACGATCGAGTTCGTCCGCAGCCTGGGCCTGGAAGTGGTCACTTCCGCCGACCTCGTCCAGGTGGCCGAGGCCGTCTGGTCAGCCGAACAGCTCGCAGAGCCACCGCCGGGCCGTGCAAGCCCTGCTCGAGATCAAGGACGCCACGTTCGCGCACGTCCGCGAGCGCCTGGCCTGCGGCGAGCAGGTGACCGAGTGCGGCGTCCAGGACTTCATGATGCGCCTCTTCGCCGACCGCCGCCTCGAGACCGATCACCCGCCCATCGTCGGGGTCAACGCCCACGGCGCAGACCCCCACTTCACGCCCGACCGCGGCGCACGACACCGAGCTCCGCCCCGGCGACTTCCTGCTGATCGACCTCTGGTGCAAGCAGCAGGACCCCGAGGCGATCGTCGGCGACATCACCTGGGTAGCGTACGCGGGCCGGCAGGTTCCACAGTTGAGCGCAGCAGGTGTTCGACATCGTGAAGGCTGCCCGGATCGCGCCGTCGCCTACGCCGGCGAGCGGCTCCGCGGCGGGCGAGCCCGTGTACGGCTACGAGGTCGACGACGCCTGCCGGAAAGTCATTGCCGATGCCGGCTACGGCCCCTACTTCATCCATCGCACCGGCCACAGCATCGGAACCGTGGGCCACGGGAACGGCGTCAATATTGACAACCTGGAGACGCAGGACCGCCGCCGGCTGCTGCCGGGCGTCGGCTTCTCCATCGAACCTGGGCATCTATCTGCCGCACGAGGGCTTTGGCGTGCGGCTTGAAATTGACTGTTACGTGGCCGGGAATGACGTTGAAGTCACCACGCTGCCCTTGCAGAACGAGTGGGTGCTCTTAGCGTGAGGGTGTTTGCGACGCCCGGCCCAGGAGAGGAATGAGCTCGGGTGAAGAAGTTCTTTTTCGCCATCGTACTATTGGCGCTGATCGCGGTGGTCGCAGCCAGCTGCGGCAGCCGCAGCCGCCGGCAGAGCAGTGAGTGGACCCCCGGCCCGGTCTCCGGCAGCCTGGCGATCGGCACGCGGGCCCCTGATCTCCAGCCCGTAGCCACCGAAGGGCCCGCGCAGGAGCCTCTGCCCACCGCCGTCATCCCGACCGCCGTCCTGCCAACCGCGGGCCCGTCCACGCCGGTCGCCCAGGCGCCGACCCGTGACCCCAACATCGTCATCATCACCGAAGCGGACGTCCTGCGAGCGGTCACTTCGGGCGCGACGGCCGAGTCGGGCGCCACGCTCGACAACGTGGGCATCAGGTTCACCAATGACGGGAAAATGACCATGACCGCCGGCCGGGTCGGTTACGGCTTTGTCAACGCAGACAACGTCACGCTAATCGGCAGGTTGGTCGCCGTCAACGGCAAGCTGCAGCTGGAGACCGAGTCGGTTCAGCCGCGGGGCATCGTCACCTCGATGATCCCCACCATCGCCAACCAGGCGCTCCAGCAGTACACGTCCCGGTGGTACATCGAGGACGTCCGCACGACGGAGGGCCAGCTCGATCTCCGCGTGCGGCCCATAACCGCGCACCATCGGACTCTCGGCCGGCCGGCCGAGAGTCCGTGAGATACAGGGGAATCTCTTGAACGGAAAACTCGAACAGCTCCGCGCCCTCCTGCGCGGATTTGGCCGCGTCGCGGTCGCATATTCCGGCGGCGTCGACAGCACGCTCGTCCTGAAGGTCGCCCACGACGAGTTGGGCGAGAACGCGCTCGGCTCTCACCGCCGTCTCCGCCAGCATGCCGCATTACGAGCGCGGCGCCGCGGGCGACCTCGCCCGCGAGATCGGCGCCCGCGTGCTGTGGATCCAGAGCCACGAGGACGAGGACGAGCGCTACCTCGAGAACCCGCCCAACCGCTGCTACTTCTGCAAGACCGACGTCTACGACGAGTTGATCCAGGTCGCCGCCCGCGAGGGCTTCTCCGTCCTGGTCGACGGCACGAACGCCGACGACGTCGGCGACTGGCGGCCGGGCCGCCAGGCCGCCCGCGAGCACGGCGTCCGCAGCCCCCTGCAGGAAGTCGGCTTCACCAAGGACGACATCCGGGCGACCGCCCGTGAGCTAGGCCTGCCGAACTGGGACATGCCCTCGTCGCCCTGCCTCTCCTCCCGCGTGCCCTACGGCACCCGCATCACGCCCGAGACGCTCGACTCAGATCGGCAAGGGCGAATGGGCGCTCCGCGAACGGGGCTTCCGCGACGTGCGCGTGCGCCACCACGGCAGCGTCGCCCGCATCGAAGTTCCCCTCGCCGACCTCGAGCGGGTGCTCGCCATGCGCGAGGAGATCGTCGCCGAGCTCAAAGAAGCCGGCTACACCTTCGTGGCTCTGGATTTGTCCGGCCTCAAGTCGGGCAACCTGAACCTGGCCCTTACGAGTTCGGGGAGCGGGAATGGACGCGGACAAACTGCGCCGTCTGCTGACTGACATCCAGGCCGGCGACCTGGGCGTGGACGACGCGCTCGGCCGGCTGCGCAACCTGCCCTTCGAGGACCTGGGCTACGCCCAGCTCGACCTCCACCGCGCGATCCGTCAGGGCCTGCCCGAGGTCGTCTTCTGCCAGGGCAAGACGAACGAGCACGCGGCCGGCATCTTCGAGCACCTGTGGGCCAGCCACGACCGGGTGCTCGGTACCCGCGCCGCGCCCGAGATGGCAGCGTTCATCCAGGCCCGCCTGCCCGAAGCCCGGTACGATCCCCTGTCGCGGCTTGTCACGCTGGCCCGCGGCCAGTTGGCCGAGCCTGCGGAAGGCGCCCCGTACGCGCTCGTCGCCTGCGCAGGCACCGCCGACCTGCCCGTGGCCGAGGAGGCGAGCCAGACGCTGGCCTTCTTCGGCGGCCGGGTGGTCAAGGCCTACGACGTCGGCGTCGCCGGCATCCACCGCCTGCTGAACCGCCAGGAGGACATCGCGCACGCCGCGGTCATCATCAGCGTGGCCGGCATGGAGGGTGCGCTGACCAGCGTGATCGGCGGCCTCGCGCCGCGTGCCCGGTGATCGGCGTCCCGACCAGCGTGGGCTACGGCGCGAGCTTCGGCGGCCTCGCCGCGCTGCTCGCCATGCTCAATTCCTGCGCCGCCGGCGTCTCGGTCGTCAACATCGACAATGGCTTCGGCGCGGCCGTCGTCGCCCACCGCATCCTTACCCTCGCCAAATAGCAGGCCTTCGCAGACCTCCGAGGTTCGTCGAAACCTCGGAGGTCTCGGTCTTGAAACGAGCAACATGAAACTTCTCTACTTCGACTGCGTCGCCGGCGCCAGCGGCGACATGATCCTGGCCGCCCTCCTCGCCGCGGGCCTTGACGAGGCCGCCTTGCGCGACGCGTCTCGCCGGCCTCCACCTGCCCGGCTTCGACCTCCAGGTCGAGCGCGTCCAGAAGTCCGGCATCGCCGCGACCCACGTCGATGTGCTGGTAGACGACGACGTCCCCGAGCGCCACCTGCGCGACCTGGTCGCCGTCGTCGAGGCCGCCGCCCTCCCGCCCCACGTCGTCGCAGAAGTCGGTCGCCATCCTGCGCCGGATCGGGCAGGTGGAGGCGGGCATCCACGCCGCGCCCGACGCCGACCACGTCCACCTGCACGAGCTCGGCGGCCTCGACACGCTGGTCGACGTCGTCGGCGCGGTCAGCGGCGTGGACCTGCTCGGCGTCGACCAGGTCGTCTGCTCCCCCATCCCCCTCGGCCGCGGCTTCACCCGCAGCGCGCACGGCCGCATCCCCGTCCCCGCGCCCGCCACGGTCGCGCTCCTTCAGGGCGCACCTGTCGCAGGCAGCGAGGTCGAAGGCGAAACGGTCACCCCCACCGGCGCCGCGCTCTCGACCTCGCTCGCCTCCGCCTACGGTCCCATCCCCGCCATGACGCTGCGTTCGGTGGGCTACGGTGCGGGCCGCAAAGACTGGTCGATCCCCAACGTGCTCCGGGTCCTGATCGGCGAGGCGGACGCGCGGGGCTGCAGGCTGAGACGCTCTCGGTCCTCGAGACGAACGTCGATGATCTTAACCCGGAGACCTACGACTACGTCATGGCGAAGCTGTTCGCCGCCGGCGCGCTCGACGTCTTCCTCGCGCCCATCCAGATGAAGAAGAACCGCCCCGCCACCTTGCTCACCGTGCTCTGCCGTCCGTCCCTGGTCGACGCGCTCTCCGAAATCCTCTTCGCCGAAACCAGCACCCTCGGCATCCGCCGCCACGACGTCCGGCGGACCTGCCTCCCGCGGGAGATCCGGACGGTCGAGACGCGCTACGGTCCCATCAGGGTCAAAGTAGCCACCTGGGGCGGGCACGAGAAGGCCGCACCGGAGTACGAGGACTGCCGCCGCGCCGCCGAAGCCCACGGCGCCCCGCTGCGCGAGGTGTACCTGGCGGCATTGCGGCACAATAGTGAGCGCCGGCAATGCGGAAAGTCAGGCGCAATCTCTTGCGCCCGCCTGCACAAATCGCTACAATGCTCCACAGCGACGTTCCGGTCGATGTTGAACAGGAGCATGAGCGATGGCGTTCGAACTGCCGCCCCTACCGTATCCCGACACTGCGTTGGAGCCGTACTACTCGGCAAAGACCTTCAGCTTCCACTACGGCAAGCACCACAAGGCCTATGTCGACAACCTGAACAAGCTGCTGCCCGGCAGCCCCTACGAGCACAGCTCGCTTGAAGAGATCATCCGCGCGACCGCCGGCAACCAAACGCAGGCCGGCTTCTTCAACAACGCGGCCCAGGTGTGGAACCACACCTTCTTCTGGAACTGCATGAAGCCGGGTGGCGGCGGCCGGCCCGCCGGCAAGCTCGCCGAACGCATCGACGCCAGCTTCGGCAGCTACGAGAAGTTCGCCGAGCAGTTCAAGGCCGCCGCCGTCGGCCGCTTTGGCAGCGGTTGGGGCTGGCTGATCGACGACCTCGGCGATCTCAAGATCATGAGCACCCCGAATGCCGAGAACCCGATGGCACTGGGCAAACTCGCGCTCCTCACCGTCGACGTGTGGGAGCACGCCTATTACCTCGACTACCAGAACCGCCGCCCCGACTTCGTCCAGACCTTCCTCGACAACCTGGTCAACTGGGACTTCGTCGCCCAGAACCTGTAACCTCACCCCCCCGGCCCCCTCTCGTGCGAGCTACGCTCGCCCCGCAGGAGAGGGGGCCGGGGGGCGAGGTCTCACTCCGCCGCAAACAGCTCGAAGAACGGCGGGAAAGTCCCCAGGAAGCCTAACGCCAGGAGCACGAGCGCCGCGGTCATGTAGCGGGAGAGCTCCACGTTCTTTCCCCGGAACACCAGGTGCAGCACCAGCCACGAGAGCAGGTAGACGATCATCGTGACGCCGACCTTGCCCGACAGCGGACCCACCGGCCTCATCCAGTTTAGCGCCGCGGCAATGCCCGCGCTCGCCTCCGATAGCGTCGTCATCAGGCCCATCATGAACGCGCCAATGCCCGCGGCGAGATAAGCCGCGGCCACAGGACCGTTCGGCCGCGCATCTTCGCGCGCGGCTTCCTCGACCGAAGACCGGGTGTTAGTGGTCAAAATATACCTCCTGATCAGTGGAGCGGGGCAGCCTTGGTGATGAAGGCGCCAAGGGCGCCGGCGATCGCGGCCGCGGCAAAGGACGCGATGAAGAAGATCGCAGCCGCTCGCCGCTCGCTGAGCCGCTTCGCCAGCGCCGGGCCATACCATGTGACGAGAAACGCCACGAGCGTGGCCGCGATCGGGGCGATCCAGCCAACGTGTTCTTTCCACTCCATCCCAAACGTGTGCCAGCCCGCCGTCGTCGGCTGCGACAGCAGCAGCGACCGGGGATACATCGTCAGGTCGGTCGTGCCCTGCGGCGGCGCCGCCCGGTACCCCGGGTAAACGATGAAAGTGCCCACGATGACGGTAAGCCACACGATCACCGTCATGATCCAGGTGCCCGCTTTGATGCGCGTCGCGGTGGTCCGCAGGCCGAGATTGGTGAGCCAGTCGAGGCGCAATCCGTACAGTTCGGCGATGCCACCTGCAAAAGCAAGCAGGAAGACCGCGCCGAAAATCATGCCGTGGATGAGGGTCCACGCTTCCCGAGATGTGATCTGCATACCTTTCTCCTGCGCTGGAATAGGGCGCGAGACTTGTACAATCTACAGACAATAACACTGTCAAAATAAGATGTTGGTAATTTCGATTACCGCCGCTTCTCCCAGACCAGAGACGGATGGCTTCGCGCGCCCGGCCTGTTACTGAACCAGGGGTTGACCGTGGGTAAGGTCGGCTTTTCTTCCCGTCAACTTATGGTGTACAATTCCCCCTGTGACGGAACCTCTTCCTACATTCCAGAACGAGACCTGCCTGCAGCGCATCCTGGTCGTGGATGACGACCCTGCGGTCCGTCGCCTCCTCAACGACAAGCTGGAGGGCGCCGGGTACGAGGTCTGGTGCGCCGCGTCCGGCGACCAGGCGCTCGACGTCGTCCAGCGCCGCGGCATGCCCCACCTTGCCATCGTCGACATCAACATGCCCGGCATGAACGGCCTCCGCTTTTGCGAAGCGGTCCAGCAGTTCAGCGACCTCCCGGTAATCATGCTCAGCGCGGTGGACGAGGAAGAGACCATCGTCGGCAGCATCAGCCGTTACGCCGAAGACTACGTCACCAAGCCCTTCAGCCCGCGCGAGCTTGTCGCCCGGGTCCAGCGCGTCCTGCGCCGCGTCGGGTGACTACCGCTACACGTGGGACGTCGAAACAAGCGTCGACGAGTTTCTCGTGGTCGACATCCCCCACCAGCGCGCGCTTGCCGGCGGTCAGTCCATCGCGCTCACCCCGACCGAGAGCAAGCTGCTCTACCTCCTGATGCGCAATGCCGGCCGCACGGTCACCACCGATTTTCTCCTGCGCCGGTTGTGGCCCCTGGAAGAGGTTTTCGAGGACACGCTCCGCGTTCACGTCCATCGCCTGCGCCAGAAGATCGAGCCGACGCCCGCCCACCCGCGCTACATCGTGACCGAGCGCGGCGTCGGCTATTCTTTTCCGGTCTGCAAGTAGTCATGCCGGGCAGTCGTCCGCCCGGCGTCATGTAACCCGTAATCTTCACAATCTACCTTAACGGAGGTTCTCATGGCAGAGCAACCCGCACTCCAGGGCGAGTCAGTTGAGCGAATCCGGGACATCATCTTTGGTCCCAAGATGCGGGATTACGAGCAGCGTTTCGACGCGCTCGTCCGCGACGTGAATCGCCTCCAGGCCGACCTGGATCATCTTTCCGAGCAATTGACCGCCAAGGAGGCGGCGCAGAGCAAGAGCCTGCAGGCCTTGCGCCAGGAGCTGCGCCAGGCCGACGGCGAGCTGCGCGGCGAGGCCAAGGCCGAGTCGGCCCGCCTCAGCGCCCACATGGCCGAGCAGAACACGGCGCTCACGAACGCGCTCAACGCGGCTCGCCAGGAGTTGGGGCAGGCGGACGACAACCTCCAGGCCGCGTTCAAGGCCGACGTCGAACAGGTCAACTGCGCGATCGCCGATCACGAGGCCAGCCAGAAAACCACCATCCAGTCGCTGCGCCAGGAGCTGCGCAAGGCCGACGCCGACATCCGCGAGGAATTGCGCCTCATCATGCAGCGCCTGACCGACGAGAAGACGGACCGCAGCACCCTGGGCGAGCTCTTCGTCGAGCTGGGCAACCACGTCAAGAGCGGCGGCAACCTGGCCGACCTGCTGCAGGGCCTGGAACAGCCGGGCTGATCGTCGTGGATACGACGAACAAGGTCGGGCCGGAGCCCGGCGCGGCGGTGGAGCCGGGCGCCGACGGCGCGGTAGCGCAACCGACGCGCTGCTGGACGACCTGCGCGCCATCGTTGCCGGGCCGGACCGCGAGCGTATGGCCGCGCTGGAGCAGCGCATCGCGGAGGTCGAGCACCGCACCGGGGATCACGAGGCGCTGGTTGCCGCGGTCAGCCCGATCCTGGGCGACGCGATCCGCAAGCAGGTGGCTGAGGACCGCGAAGCGCTCATCGAGTCCCTGTACCCGATCATCGGCCAGTTGATCGGCCGGGCGGTTGCCGAGTCCATCCGCGAGCTGGCCCGGTCCATCGACCAACGTATGCGGACGTCCTTCAGCCCGGCATACCTGCTGCGCCGTGTGCGGGCCCGCGCGGCCGGCGTCTCGGATGCCGAGCTTGCCTTGCGCGACGCCCTCCCGTTCCAGGTGTCCGAGCTATTCCTCGTGCACCGTGCGAGCGGCCTGCTGCTGCTTCACCTGTCAGCCGACCCTGCCGCCGCCGGCCCCGAGGATAACTCCGACCTGGTCAGCAGCATGTTGACCGCGATCCGGGACTTCGCCCAGGACGCGTTCGGCCGGGGCCAGGAAGGCCAGCTCGACGAGATCCAGTACGGCAACCGCCGCATCCTGGTCGAGGCCTGCCGCCACGTCTACCTGGCGGTCGTCGTCGACGGGATCGAGCCGCCCGGCTTCCGCGCCCAGCTGCGCGAGCGCACCGTCGAGGTCGAGAACGCCTACGTCGAGGTGCTCGAAGCCTACGACGGCGACGCGTCCCGCTTTGCCGCGACGCGGCCCGCGATGGCCGCGCTGCTGCGATTCGGCGCGGTGGACGAGGCGCCGGCCGGATTGTCGGTCGGCCAGAAGCGCATCGTCGCCGTGCTCGCCGGCGTGCTGATGCTTTGCCTGGCGGGCGCCTGTCTCGGCAGTGTCGTGCTGGCGCGCAATGCCCTCAGCCGGCCCGCCTACATCGTGGTGGTCACCGCCACGCCCGGCCCGACGGCGACGCCAACTGCAACGCCAACCCAAACGCCGACGCCGACTGCGACGGCAACGACGACGCCGACCATGACCGCCAGCGCCACGCCGACCCGCACGGCCACGCCCGCGCCCACTGCGACCCGCACGCCCGGCCCCGCGCCGGTGGCCGCGGTGGTCCTGGCCGCCAACGTGCGCTCCGGGCCTGGCCTCGCCTCGGCCGTCCTCGAGCAGGCGGCCGTCGGGATCGACCTACACGGTGACAGGCCGCGATCCTGACGGGCGGTTGGCTGCGTGTGTGCTGCACGGCCCGTGGGGAAACGGGCTGGGTGGCCGGCGCATTGGTGACGCTCGCCGGCAGCATGGAAGACGTGCCCGTGGTTCAGGGGAGGTGACGCAATGGTGTCGCTCAGTGCGAAGATCTGCCTGCTCGGGGATTACGCCGTCGGCAAGACCAGCCTCGTGCGCCGCTTCGTCTACAACATGTTCGAAGACAAGTACCTCAGCACGATCGGGGTCAAGGTCAGCCGCAAGGTCGTCGCCGTGCCCCGCGGCGACGACGTCGTCGAGCTGGTGCTGATGCTGTGGGACCTCGCCGGCAGCGAGGAGTTCGACTCGGTGCGCGCCAGCTACCTGCGCGGCGCCGCCGGCGCGCTCGTCGTCTGCCGACGTCACACAGCCCGCAACCTTGGCCGCGATTCCCGGCTACGTGGCGCAAGTCCGGGGCCTCAACCCCTCGGCTGCCATCGTCCTCGCCGCCAACAAGCAAGACCTTGTCGAGCAGCGGGCGGTGAGTGAGGAAGAGGTGGGCCAGGCCGCGGCGGGCCTGGGCGCGTCGTATTTCCCAACCAGCGCCAAAACCGGCGCAGGCGTCGAAGAGGCGTTCCGCCTGCTGGGCCGCCTGGCGATCGGTGAATGAATATGGCAGGCCCCTGGACCGCCGGACACCAGTCCGGCCCCGTCGGGAGAAGGCGGGCACGGTGAGCGCCAGGCACGAGCAGATCTTGCGCGACCGGCGCATCGGCTACGCCATCACGGACCGCTCCCTCTGCATCACTGAGGTCAGCGGCGCGGCCGACGTCTTCTTCGGCGACGCCCACAGATTGGGCGGGCCAGTCCTTGCTCGACCTCGTGCCCGAGCTTGTCGGCAGCGAGGTCGCCCTCCAGGAGATTCTGGAAGGAAGTTTGCCCCGGCTGCAAATCCCCTGGGTCAACCACGAAGCGCCCGACGGAACCACCCGCTACCACACCCTCGTCGACCTGCCCCACTTCGACTACGGCCGGGTCGATCGATGGCCTGCTCCACATCGTGCAGGACGTGACCGAGATCGGCGTGCTCGAGCAGCGCCTCATGCAGGGCCGCAACGCCCTGCGCATGATGGAGCGGACGCTGCGCGAGCAGAACGTCCAGCTGCTTGCGGCCAACGCCGAGCTGCGCCGCCTGGACGAGGCCAAGTCCTCATTCGTCTCCATCGCCGCGCACGAGCTCCGGACGCCGCTGACTTCGATCTTGGGCTACGTCGAGATGCTGGAAGACGGCGACGCCGGCCCGCTGAATGACCGCCAGCTGGACTACCTCCGCATCGTCGAGTCGGGCGCCGAGCGTCTCCTGCACCTCACCCGCGACCTCCTCGACCTCGCCCGGCTCGAGTCGGGCCGCTTCGAGCTCGTCCTGCAGCCCACCGATCTCCGCGACCTGGTCGGCGGCGTCCTCGCCGAGCACCGTCCGCAGCTCGAGGCGCGCCGGTCATTCCATCGAGCTTCTCGTCGCCGCGCCCCTGCCCTTGGCGCTGGTGGATCGCGGCCGGGCGGCTCAGATCGTCGGCAACCTGGTCGCCAACGCCATCAAGTACTGTCCCCCGCCACCCCCCTCTGCGTTTCACTCGCCCTCGCCCCAGAACCCGGCTTCATTCGGGTTGCCGTCCAGGACCAGGGGCCGGGCATCTCTCCCGAAGACCAGGCTCGCCTCTTCAAGCCCTTCGCTCGCACCGCCAACGCGCTGCAGAGCGGCGAGCAGGGCGCCGGCCTCGGCCTCTACATCACCCGGTCGCTCGTCGAGCTTCACGGCGGGCGGATTTGGGTTGAGAGCCGGCCGGGCCAGGGCGCCACCTTTGCGCTGACCCTGCCGGTCGCCACCCCAACCGCTTAGAGCGACGAAAAGCATAATGTAGTGCCTCCGGACTCTGGCCAGGACATGTCTTTTGTAATGCGGGTCGTAACGCTGCCCCGCTTTACTGTAGACACAGCGGGAGCGGTCCGGGCAGGCGTCTGTCCGGCGCCCTTGTCAGGAATACTACGGAGGCATCATGTCGGTCGTTCTGTTGAAACTCTATGGGATGGATCGTGAGCTTGAGAGGAAGCTGAAGGCGAAAGGGATCAAGGACTCGGAGGACCTGATCGAAGCCTGCGCGGTCCAACGGCGGCGCCGGGAAGCTCGCCGAGGAGCTCGACGTGGATCAGGAAACCGTTGCCAGCCTCGTCAATCGCGCGCACCTGGCCCGCATTCGCGGCATCGGCGAAGCATACACCGAGCTGCTGGAGGCCGCCGGCGTCAAGAGCGTCGCGGACCTGGCCGTCCAGGAGCCCGATCGGCTCCGCAGCGAAATCGTGCAGATCAACGAGGCCCGCAGCGTCGTCGGCCGCGTCCCCGCCCTCCCCATGGTCAACGGCTGGGTCACCAAGGCCGTCAAATTCACGAAGAACTAACCGCAACCGTCGCAACCCGGAATAGTCCGGGCTTTGCCACAGAGGTCACAGAGGGCACAGAGGATTTTGGAGAGACAAAGAGGCATCTCTACCCTCCAACCCGCTCTGTGCCCTCTGTGGCAAAACCCGTCAGCGCGTCGCCAGCAGGTAAGTCGCCCCTTCCGCGCCCGCCATCACCCCGTGCAGCACGCCCTGCGGCACTTCAATCCGGTCCCCGGGCAGCAGTTCCAGCAGCCGCCCATCCGCCGGCAGGATCACGGTCAGCGTCCCCGCAACCACCCACATCGTCTCCGGGTAGATGTGCGCGTGCGGCTGCGTAACCGGTCGCCGGCTCGTTCGTCCACCTCACGACGCCGTACCCTTCGGCCGCCAGCCGCTCACGAATCCCTTCTTCGGTCGGCTTGCCCGGTCCTTCCCACAAGACGACGCGGACGGACGGCTTCGGAAACGAAGGGAAGGGAATCGGACCGCTTCCGCTCATCGCCTTACCCCAGCTCCCGCAGCACCCGGCCCAGGTTCGGCGTGCGCGTACCCACCCAGTGCGTCCACCCGCGTCGGCAAAGGCCGGGTCGCGGATGATCTCGAGCAGGGGCGCCAGCATCTCGCCCCGAAGAACTCGGCCGGGATGATCAGGTCGTACTGCTCCTCGCCCACGGGCAGGAAATCGAGCTGCAGCGCCCGGGCCGCGGCCAGGATGCCCAGCCCGCAGTCGGCCGCGCCCGACGCCACCGCGGCCGCAACCGCCAGGTGCGTGAACTCCTGCCGGTCGTACCCCTGGATGCGCCGAGGCTGGATCCCCAGCTGGCGCAGCCGGTAATCGAGCAGCACCCGCGTGCCCGCCCCCCGCTGCCGGTTGATGAACACCACGTCGGGCCGGGCCAGGTCTGCCGAGCCCCGTGATCCCCTTCGGGTTGCCCTTCGGCACGATCAGCCCCTGCTCCCGCTGCACGAACCCCAGCACCACCACCTTCGTGTTCGGCAGCACCCGCCGGATGTAGCCCGACGTTGTACTCGCCCGTCTCTTCGTCCAGCAGGTGCGAGCCTGCCAAGTGCGCCTCCCCCCGTCCCAGCGCCAACAGCCCGCCCAGGCTGCCCACGTTCGCCGACGACAGGCTGCGGCCCGGATATCGCCGGCCCAGCTCGTCGGCCAGCAGGTCGAGGGTCAGGTCGTGGCTGCCGATCGCGACGATCGTTCGCCGCACGTGCTCCGCCGGCTTCAGCAGGTCCACCCGCACGCTCGCGCCCGGCTCGTAGCCCTGCACCCCCCGCGGGATGCGGATCACGCCGTCGGCCCGCACGAGCGACATCAGCACGCCCGATCCTCCCGCCAGCGGCGTCGCCACCACCCGCTCGCCCACCTGGCCCACCGTCACCCGCAGGTACTCTTCCTCTCCCTCCGGGCTCACCACCTTCCGCGTCAGCGTGGCCTCCACGGCCGGCCGCTCGCGCACCGGCTGCCCCAGCCAGCGCGCCAGCGTCGGCTTGACCAGCAGTTCGCAGGTCACCGCCGCGCTCACCGGGTAGCCGGGCAGCCCGATCACCGGCACCCAGCACGGCCCCTCGCCCGCTTCCCCCGACCGAGCCGGCAGGCAGATCAGCCCGAGGATCACCGGGATGGCCCGGGACGGATCGCGATGCCGTGGACCAGCAGCCGGCCCACCTCCTGCACGATCCGTGCGGTGAAGTCCTCCGACCCGGCGGAGGACCCCGCGTTGACGATGACCAGGTCGTGCGTCTTGGCCGCCTCGAGCACCTGGTCCCGGATCGCGTCGTAATCGTCCGCCAGCATCCGCAGCCGGGTGACACACCCGCCCCACTCGTCGCACCATCGCGCCCAGCACCAGCGAGTTGTACTCGATGATGTCGCCCGGATGCAGCGCCGCGCCGGGCGCGACGAGCTCGGTCCCTGTCGGCAGGATCGCCACCCGCGGCTTCCGCCGCACGGTCAGGCTCGCATGCCCCGACCCCGCCGCCGCCCCGATGTCCTGCGGCCGCAGCAGGTGGTTGGCGGGCAGGATCAGCTCGGTCGCGACCATGTCCTCGCCCATCGGGCGCACGTGCTGCCACGGCGCCACGCCCGACAGGATTTCGATCTCCTGCCCTCCGGCCCCGGCCAGCAGCTGCACGTCCTCGACCATGATCACCGCGTTCGTGCCCGGGGGCAGCGGATCGCCGGTGTCGACGTAAACCGCCTCCTCGCCCACCTTCAGCCGCACCGGCCGCGTCTCGCTCGCGCCACGCGTCCGCTCGGCCAGGACCGCATACCCGTCCATCGCGGACGCGTGGTAGTGCGGCGATGAGATCCTCGCCCAAACCGGCTCCGCGGTGACCCGGCCCGCAGCCTCTTCCAGCGACACGACCTCGCCTTCCAGCGGCCGCGCCAGCCCCACCTCGTCGAGTGCCTGCCACCACCGTTCCAGGGCTTCACTGAGAGGGATATCTTCCAGGTAGGGAGAGTGCGAATGACCCGTCAAGGGGCAGCTCCTTGCGATGCCCGCCTGCTCAGGCGGAGATAAGTTAGCTGCGAGTATAGCACAGAAAGCGAATCGTCCGCGACAGGTCAACTCGCGCGATTTCGTTAATGCGTTTGCGCGAAAAATGTGGTACAATATCTATGTAGGATTATTTTGTCGTTTCGGACGCTAGATCTTCGGCAGCGGAGCTCCCACCGGGAGAAAGGCGGTCAACATGCAAGGACATCGCTTGTTGCGGGCCCTGGCGGTCCTCATCCTCATCGTGGCTGTCGCGTATTTCGTGCTCGCGCTCGGCGCTGCGCTCATGCTCGGCGGTCGTGGGTTCGGGTCGGGCTGGGGCACCGGCTGGACCGGCTGGCTGGTCCTGCCGCTTGCCGGCGCAGCGGTCATGGCCGCCTTGACCCTCATGGTCTTCGGCCTCATGCTCTTCTTCCTCGCCCGGATCGACGACAACCTGGTGACCGTCCGTCAACAGGGTCGCGTGCCCGTCCCGGAGGAAGCCGCCGCGCCGGCCCCCGCCCCCGCGGAGGTTCCTGAGCCCGAAACGGTGATTGCCGCAGCTCCGGCCGCGGCCGCACCTGCTGCTGTTGTGGCAGGCGCCGCGGTCGTCGCCCACGAGGCCGCCGAGCATGAGGCCGAGGAGCCGGCGCTCGAAACGCCAGTCGCCGAGGAGCCCGCGGCGCTCGAAACGCCCGTCGCCGAAGAGCTGCACCTGAAGCCCTCCTCACCGAGGCCCCCGACCTGACCGAGGCGCCCGTTGCCGCCGCCGCAGCCGGCGCAGCCGTCGTCGCCCATGAGGTCGCTGAGCGAGTCGGCGCCGAAAGCCCGTGCGAAGAGCGTGCGCCCGAAGCCCTCCTCACCGAGGCCCCCGACCTGACCGAGGCGCCCGTTGCCGCCGCCGCAGCCGGCGCCGCCGTCGTCGCCCACGAGGTCGCCGAGCATGAGGCCGAGGAGCCGGCGCCCGAAACGCCCTCGCCGAAGAGCGTGCGCCTGAGCCCTCCTGCCCGCCCCCGTCGCCGCCGCGCATCGCGGCCGCCGCGGCTGCGGTCTGCGCTCGAACAGCGGAGCCTGAAGCAGCCGCTCCCGGCGAACCGGTCGAGGAAGCTCCCCTGATCGTTCCCGAGGCCACCCTCGAGGAAGTGCCCCCGCCCGAGGCCGCAGTCCTTGCAGCCGAAGCCGCGGCGCTCGCATCCGCCGCAGAACTGGTCGACGAAACCCTTCCCGCAGAGGTCCGCGGGAAACAACCGGGCGAGATCGTCCTGCCCGCCGCAGAAATCGTCGAGGAGGCGCCCGAAGCCGCGCCTGAGTTCGGCGAAAGGCTGCCCGAAGCCGCCGTCGCGGCCGGTGTGATCGCCGCAGCCACCCGCGAAGACGAGGAGCCCGCAGCCGCCGAAGCCCCGGTGGACGAGGCCGAGCCGGAGCCGTCCTGCCCGAACCCGGCGAGGTCGCGCCTGGCGCCGTCATCGCCGCAGCCGCGCTTGCCGGTGCGGCTCACGGCGACGAAGAGCAGGTAGCTCCCGAAGTGGCCCCTGAAGCGGCGGCAGCGCTTGCAGCGGTCGAGCACGCCGTCCCCGAGCCGGCCCTCCCGCAGGTCGAGATCGCCGAGGTCGAGGAGCCTGAAGTCGTGCTCCCGCGGGTCGATCTGGAAGCGGCCGAGCCGGAGCCGGAAACGGTCGACATGGCGACGCCCGCCGAGACCCGCCTCCCCGAGGCGGAGCTCTCCGATGTGACGGAACCCGAGCCTGAAGCCGTAGAGCAGGCCGCCGCGCTGACCGACGCGACCGGCATCCCCGAGCCCGAGGTGACCAGCGGCGTTCCCGCCGAACCCGCCGTCGAAGCGCCCGCCGATATGCCGCCCACCGGGTTGCGCCCTGCAGTAGTTGGCGCCGCGGCCGTTGCTGCCGCAACCCCAGAGCCTGCGGAAGACGCCGAGAAAGCCTCACTGCAGGCCGAAATCGAGGCCCTGCGCGCACAGTTGGCCGCATTGCAGTCGCAGCTGGGCGCCGCGCCCGCCGCCCCTGCAGGCGCCGCCGTCGTTGGGGCAGCGGCGATCGCGGCCGGCCGCGAGCCGGAAGAAGCTGCTGACGAGCTCCCCGAGGACTTGCCCGCCGAAGCCGTTGAAGCTCCGCGCCGAAGAGCCGGCCAGGCTGCCCGGCGCCGACGAGGCTGCCCGCATCGCCGCCGAGATGGCCGCCGTGACCCGCTGCGCAGCCCAGGCCGGTCGTCTCCCAGCCCGCCGCTCCCACCGGCGACAACCTGGAAATCATCGAGGGCGTCGGCCCCATCTACGCCAAGCGCCTCCGCGAGGCCGGCATCACGACCTACGAGCAGCTCGCCACCGCCTCCTACCAGGTGCTCGAAAAGGTCACCCGCGGCAACCTCGAGCGGGTCGTCAAGGAAGACTGGCGCGGCCAGGCCCGCCGCCTGGCAAGCAAGCCCTGACCTCACCCCCTCCCTGCCTCCCCCTCCTGCGCGCAGGGCGACCTCGCCGGTCGCACGAGAGGGGGCCGGGGGGAGAGGTACCCCTACATTTAATACCCCCCAAAATGGAACGAAACGCCATTCTGAGGTATAATCAGGACTAGGGGCAGGTCGCGTACCTGCCCCGGGCAGGTTCGCCCTGCCGGCCCTGAACCAAGGAGTGGTATGAATAACGAGATTACAGCGAGCCCCAATCACCTGGGCATTGTCCGGCCGATCAGCATCGACGACGAAATGCGCGGCTCCTATCTGGATTACGCCATGAGCGTCATCGTCGCGCGCGCCTTGCCCGATGCGCGCGACGGCCTCAAGCCCGTCCAGCGCCGGATCTTGTATGCCATGCACGACATGGGCTCGCGCGCCGGCACCCCCTACCGCAAGTCGGCTCGTATCGTCGGTGAAGTTCTCGGCAAGTACCATCCCCACGGCGACTCGGCCGTCTACGACGCCATGGCCCGCATGGCCCAGGATTTCAGCCTCCGCTACCCCTTGGTCGACGGCCAGGGCAACTTCGGCTCGATCGACGGCGACGCGCCCGCAGCCATGCGCTACACCGAGGCCCGCCTCGCGCGCATCGCCGAGTCCATGCTCATCGACATCGACAAAGAGACCGTCGACTGGAACGAGAACTTCGACGGCAGCCTCCAGGAGCCTGCCGTCCTGCCCGCGCTGCTGCCCAACCTCCTGCTCAACGGCAACAGCGGCATCGCGGTCGGCATGGCAACCAACATCCCGCCGCACAACCTGTCCGAAGTCGTCGATGCGGTCGTCTACCTGATCGACAATTGGACCGGGGTCGAAGACGTCACGGTCGACGATCTGATGCAGTTCATCCAGGGCCCCGACTTTCCGACCGGCGGCCTCGTGCTGGGCCGCGAGGAGATCAAGCTGGCGTACGGGTCCGGCAAGGGCCGCATCACCATGCGCGCCAGGGCCCGCATCGAGGAAATGAGCGGGGGCCGGCACCGCATCATCGTCTCGGAAATCCCATACCAGCTTAACAAGAGCAACATCATCGAGCGCATCGCCGAGCTAGTGCGCGACGGCCGCATCAACGACATCAGCGACCTGCGCGACGAATCGGACCGCACCGGCATGCGCATCGTGGTCGAGCTCAAGCGCACCGCCTCCCCCCGCAAGACGCTCAACCAGCTCTTCAAGTACACGCCGCTGCAAAGCACCTTCGGCGTGAACATGCTCGCGCTGGTCGACGGCGAGCCTCGCCTGCTCAGCCTCAAGCGCGCGCTCCAGCTTTACATCGATCACCGCATCGAGGTGATCACCCGGCGCACGAACTACCTGCTCCGAGTGGCGCGCGAGCGCCTGCACATCCTGGAAGGCTTGCGGATCGCGCTCGAGTTCCTGGACGAAGTCGTCCGCATCATCCGCAGCGCCGCCAGCGCCGAGGAGGCCAAGGGCAAGCTGATCGAGCGCTTCAACCTGAGCGACCGCCAGGCCCAGGCCATCCTGGACATGCAGCTGCGCCGCCTCGCCAGCCTCGAGCGCCAGAAGATCGAGGACGAGTACCGGGAGCTGCTCAAGCAGGTCGCGTACTACGAATCCCTGCTCGCCGACCCCACGCTGATCCTCGCGTGTGATCCGCGAGGAGGTGGTCGGCCTCAAGGAGAAGTTCGCCGACAAGCGCCGCACCGAGATCGTGGCCGAGGCGGCCGAAGGCTTCTCCGAGGAAGACCTGATCCGCCAGGAAGCGGTCCTCATCAGCGTGACCGAGCGCAGCTACATCAAGCGGACCCCGCTGACCGCCTACCGGGCGCAGAAGCGCGGCGGCAGAGGCGTCCAGGGCATGCGCACGAAGGACGAAGACATCGTCGTCGACCTGCTCGCTGCCCGCACCCTCGACCACATGCTCTTCTTCACCGACCGCGGCCGGGTATACGGCCAGCGTGTGTTCAACTTGCCTGAAACAGCCCGCGATGGCCGCGGCCTGCCCATGGTCAACTTCCTCAACCTGGCGCCCGACGAGCGCGTGACCGCAATCCTCGTGGTGCCCGACTTCGAGCAGGCCGAATACGTGACCCTGCTGACCCGCCGCGGCAAGATCAAGCGTATGCAATTGAGCGAGTTCGACGACGTCCGCCCGAGCGGCATCATCGCCATGAACCTGGGGCCGGGGGATGAGCTGCGCTGGGCGCGCATGACCCACGGCAAGGACGACTTCCTGATCGTCACGTCGGGTGGCAAAGCGTGCCGGTTCGGCGAACGGGAGGTGCGCCCGATGGGTCGCACGGCCGCGGGCGTGATGGCCATCCGGTTGGTCGAGGAAGACACCATTGCTGCGTTCGACGTGGCCGAATCGAATTGCGAGTTGCTGATTGTCACCGAGCACGGCTATGGCAAGCGAAGCCCCATGAGCGAGTTCCCCGTGCACAGCCGCAACTCTCACGGCGTGTGGGCGCTGGATCATACCAAGATCGACGAAACGGGCAGGGTCGCGGCCGCGCACGTCGTGCATAGCGATGACGAGGTGACCATCATCACCCATAACGGGATCATCATCCGCACCGTGGTGAGGGATATCCGGCAAGCCGGCCGGGCCAGCAAGGGCGTGCGGGTCGTCACGCCCGGCGAAGGCGACGGCGTAACGGCCATGGCCCGCCTGTCCGCCGCCGTCGAGGCGAAGGCCACCGCCGAGGCCCAGGCCGAAGCTGCGCGCAGCGTCACGCCCCAGCCGGCGAGCGCGCCCGCCGTCATTCGACCGGCCAACGGGGACGGTCACCTGGACGCCGAGGAGTCGGTAAACTGAGTTGGAGGGTGAAGCAGTGACCTCCCTTGCCTCCATCATCCGACGCGGAAATCTGTACGTGGAAGTGATGCCCGAGCCGACGGCAATGGCGCTGGCGGAAACGCTCGTCGCGTTCGCCAACACCGAGGGCGGCACCGTCCTTCTCGGCGTCGACGAGAAGGGCGAGGTGTGTGGCACGCTGGAGATGGAGGACGTCGACAGCCTGCTGCGCGGCGCGCTCGCCCGGTGCCGGCCGATGATCCGCACCGAGATCGACCGCATCGAGGACCGCGAGGGCTTGGCCGTGGCGATCGTCGTGCTAAAGGGCAACGAGCTCTTCAGCCTCACCGACGGCCGCTTCCTCGCCCGGTCCGGCGAGGGCAACGTTCCGCTGGACGCCCAGCGTGTCATGCTCATGGCCGCCAGCAAGGCCAGCCTCGACTACGAGCAGGAGCCGCTTCCGGGCGCGACCTTCGACGATCTCGACCCCAAGGTGATCGACGACTACGTCGCCAAGCGCGAGGAACGCGTCGGCCGCAAGGTCGGCGAGACCGCGAAGGACGTGCTCCGCTCGCTCGGCGCCATCACGCCCGCGGGCGATGTCACGGTGGTCGGCATGCTTCTTTTCGGCAAGGACCCCCAGGCGTTCCTGCCTCAGAGCGGCATCACCTACGTCCGGTTCAGCGGCAAGGAACCCCAGTCGGACCACGTGATTCGCAAAGACTTCACGGGCCCGCTGGCGAGCATGATCTATCAGTGTTTTGACGTGCTCCGGCCGCAGCTCACCGCAAGCGTGACCGTGCGCGGGCTGACCCGCCAGGAGCACTACATCCTGCCCGAGGACGCGATCCGCGAGGCGCTCGTCAACGCCGTATCGCACCGGGAGTACCAGATTCGCGGCCGCCGGGTCGAAATCCGCCAGTTCGACGACCGGCTCGAGATCATCAGTCCCGGCAGCCTCCCCGCCTACATCACCATCGACAACATGGTCGAGGAGCACTTCTCGCGCAACTCGCGCATCGTGCGCGGTCTCTACGACTGGAAGCTGATCGAAGAATTGGGCCTCGGCGTGGACCGCATCTTCCACCTCATGGCGAAGGAAGGCCACCCCCAGCCCGAGTTCCAGGCCACCCGCGACACTGTCACCGTCACCCTGCGCCGCGGCATCGGCGTCCGTCCGCCCCTGCGCTTTGCCGGCGTCGAGGACGAGCGGCTGAACGAGCGCCAGATCAAGGCGATCCAGTTCCTGCGCGAAAACACCCGCATCACCAACAAGGACCTGCGCGACCTCTGCCCGGACGTCACCGCCGAGACCCTGCGCCTCGACATGGCCGACCTGGTCGACAAGGGCGTGGTGATCAAGATCGGCGACAAGCGCGGCACGTTCTACATGCTGAAGTAACCCGATTATCCCAAGTCGTTATCCCAAATCCCGTTTGGGATATTTGGGATAACCGCCCAGAACCTCCGGTGTCCCGCCAAAAACCTCCGAGTCCCGCCAAAAACCTCCGAGCTCCCGCCAGAACCTCCGAGGCCCCGCCAAAAACCTCCGAGGTCTCGGAAGACCTCGGAGGTTTGCGCGTTCGGATCCTTCGATCGCCCCTACCCCAGGCCCCCCTCACGCCACGTCGCCTGTTTCGCAGTGTAGGGCCGGCCGAGCAGTCGCTCAGCAAGCGGCCGCAAATCGTTGCGAGTCGCCGGTCGTGAAGAACGCCATGCTCGACGCGCTCGGCCTCATCCACCTGGCGCCAACCACGTGTCGGTCAAGACCCGCGCCGGTCTGCCGCGCAACCGCCGGCGCCGGATCGATGATGTCGATCCCCGGCCCCGCCGCTTCCTCGATCAGCGGCCGCAGGAAAGGGTAGTGGGTGCACCCGAGTACCAGTTCGTCCACGCCTGCCCGAACCAGGGGATCGACATAACGCTTCACGGCGTCTCGTGCGCGCTCGCGTCGACAGCTCCCCGGCCTCCACCAGGGGCACCAGGTCGGGGCACACCTGCGTGTGTACGGTCACCTCTTTGCCGAACCGGTCGACCAGGCTCGCGAACAGCTCGCCCTGGAACGTCGCCTCGGTCGCCATGACCCCCACGTGGCGGGTCCGCGTGCGCTCGGCGGCCGGCTTGACCGCCGGTTCCATGCCGACGAACGGCGTCTCGGGATACTTCCGCCGCAGCCAGTGCAGCGCGGCCGCGGAGGCCGTGTTGCACGCGACGACGATCACCCGGCAGCCCTGCCCGCGCAGGAACTGCGTGATCCCGTCCGACAGCTCCCGGATTTCTTCGAGCGACCGCTGCCCGTAGGGCGCGTGCGCCTGGTCCGCGAGGTACACGAGCGGCTGCCCGGGCATCTGTGCGAGCATCTCGCGCACCACCGACAGCCCGCCGACCCCCGAGTCAAACACCCCGACGCGTTCCATCCGCCTCTCTCGTTCTCGAGCAGAGGCTCTGCACGAGACGCTCAGGTCGCTGAGTCCGGCCTCTGATCTCTGAGCCTCTGTGCTTTGGCTACTGCACGCCGCGACGAACGCCTCGAAGATCTGCCGCGCGTGTGCATCCGTCCGGAACATCCCCTCCGGGTGCCACTGCACCGCCACCGCGAACGGCTTCTCCGGGTGTTCGATCCCCTCGATCAGCCCATCGTCGGCCCACGCGGCGGCCTGGAACCCGGGCGCGACGTCCTTCACCGACTGGTGGTGGAAGCTGTTCGTCGCGATCTCCTCCGCGCCCACGATCCGTGCCAGCCGGCTTTGCGGAGCGATGCTGACGCCGTGCGACGGCGTTTCCCACGCCCTGTCCTGCAGCCGGTGATCGTGCCGGGCCGCTTCGGGCACCTGCGCCGGGATATGCTGGTACAACGTGCCGCCCGCCGCCACGTTGAGCAGCTGGATGCCCCGGCAGATCCCGAGGACCGGCAGGTCCTCCTCCAACGCCCAGCGCGCCAGCGTCAGCTCCGTCCGGTCGCGCGGCGCATCGACCGAGCCCAGGTCCGGATGCCGCGGCTCGCCGTACTCGCCCGGATCGACGTCCACGCCGCCCGCCAGGCACAGCCCGTCCAGCCGCTCGTAGATGGCCCGCAGCACGTCCTCGGGCAGGTTGAGCGGGATCACCAGCGGCAGCGCGCCGCACGCCGCCAGCGCCGCAGTGTAGTGGCCGTTGAAGCGATAGGTCGGTGTTGCGCTGTATTCATGGTCGACCAGGCTGGCCGCCGGAATGCCGATCAAGGGGCGGCCGGATCCATTCATAGATGATGCCACGCGAAAGCGCTCCTGCGAAATGAAATTGATGGCCCACGCCGGGCGATTATCGCGCCGGGTGGCCCGAGTTGCCAACTCGCTTGCCCCGCGGTATATTCTCTCCGTGAATTCCTCGCGCCCCGCCAGCGCAGCCGCCGTAACCCGAATCGCTGGCCTCGTTCTTCTGCTGGTTTTTGCAGCCCTGTATCTCTTCACGCTCGACGATGGCTTGCGTCCCGGCGAGCTGCAGGGCGGCGACCTCATCACCCATCAGTACGCCCAGGTGCAAGGCCGCTTCAGCAACGCGCCCGGCTACCCGTTGTACACGATGGGCGGCTGGCTTTGGTTCCACGCGGGCCGCCTGCTCTTCGGCCCCGACGCCAACCCCATCCGCATCCTGTCCAGCTACTCCACCCTCTGGGCGCTCGTCGCGCTCGCCCTGCTCTACCGGCTCTGCCTGCTCGTCACCGAGGACGACCGCCACCCCGCCGGCCGCTGGCCGCTCGCGTTCCTCGTCACCGCCTTCTACGGCCTGACCTACTTCTTCTGGTACTACGCCGTCACCACCGAGCAATACACGTCGTCCGTCGCCTGGACCCTGGCCGTCGTCCTGCTCGCGTTCCTCTGGGAGAACAAACCCGCCGCGACCGCCTACCTGCTCGCGCCTGGCCCTGCTGACCGGCATCGGCCTCGCGCACCAGGTCACGGTCCTGGCGATCCTGCCGCCGCTCCTGTGGTTTGTCCTCAGCGCCGAGCCCCGCCTGCTGCGCCGCGGCCGGTTAGTGGCCGCCGCGCTCGTTGCTCGTCCTGCTCCCGCTCCTCTCCTACATCTTCGTCTACGTCCGCGGCGCGCAGCACCCCGAGTGGCGCGGCGCGGGCGAGTGGCAGAGCACCTGGGACTGGTTCCTGAGCTTCCTCTCCACCGGCCAGGGCCGCGGCGAGCTGACCTGGTCGCTCGCACCCTCTCTTCACCGCCGAGTTCCCGTCGATCATCTGGCGCGAAATGACCTGGCCCGGCCTCCTCGCCGGCCTGGCCGGCATCGCCGCCCTCGGTCGCCGCCGCGCGCTCCTCCTCTACGCAACCATCCTGATCTACGCCGCCTTCTGCTGGATCGACCGCCTCGGCAACTGGTACCAGGTGATCATGCCCGTCTACGCCCTGCTTGCGCTCGGCCTCGCCGCCGGCGCCGCCTGGCTCCTCCGCCGCGCCACGGCCCCCCGCACCCACCCGACCTCCGAGGTCTGCGAACCTCGGAGGTCTCGTACCCGCTCGCGCCTGCTCACCGCGGCCGTCCTCGTCCTCCTCATCGCGCTCGCCGCCTACCGGGGCATCCTCTCCTACCCCAGGGCCAACCAGCACGGCCACGCCGACGACCTGGCCCTCGCGCCCGGCTGGGCCATCCTCGCCGATGACCCCCCGCCCGGCCTCTCCATCCTCGCCACCCAGGAGGAAGCGCTCGCCCTCAACTATCTGGGCCAGGTCTGGGCCCAACGGCCCGACCTCCACGCCATCGCCAGCCGGGACGCCCGGCGCCTTCTGCGTCACGGCGAGCAGGTGGCCGCCACCACCAGCGCTTTCCCTATCGTCACCGCCGAGGTGGCCTCGTTCCTGCGTTACAGCGCCATCGGCCCCGGCCTCGCCTGGGTCCGCGTCGAGCCTTCCACCGCGGTGCCTCCCGGCCTGCTCCCCTGGACCCACGACTTCGGCGACCAGCTCCGCCTGCTCGGCGGCACGGTCCGGCGCGACGCGCTCGGCCGGCAGGTCGTCCGGCTTGACTGGCAGGCGCTCCGCGCGCCCGATCAGGACTGGTCCGTCTCCGTCCGTCTCACGCAGGACGGCCAGGAGATCGCGCAGCAGGACCGCGCCGCGCCCGTCAACGGCGCCTACCCCACCACCCGCTGGCTGCCGGGCGAGGTCGTCGGCGACGCCTGGGCCTTCGACTTGCCTCCCGATGCTGCGCCCGACGGCCTGACAGTCATCCTCTATCGTCGCGGCGAGGACGGCGCCTTCGTCAACCTCGACGTCGCCCGTTTCCCCCTCGCCCCCCAGTAGCCCGTTCACCATAAAGGACCAAAGACACGAAGCTACACGAAGCTTAGAGAGCCTTGGTGTGACTTTGTCTCTTCGGTTCTTGGTGGTGACCGTCCCGTTCCCAGGCAGCAAAAAGCCCCTCGCACGCGTTCCAATCACGCCAGCAAGGGGCTTTTGACTTGACCGGCCCGGGTTATGCGGGCTCTTTGCTCCGCTCCACCACCACCGTCACCGCCGCGGTCAGCCCGCCGCCGAACCGCAGCGTCACCTCGTGATGGCCGAGCGCCTTGATCGGGTGCTCCATGTCCACGATCTTCTTGTCCACCGCCAGCCCGGTGCTCTTCCTGAGCGCATCCGCAACATCCTGCGCGGTGATCGACCCGTACAGCCGGTCGCCCTCGCCGGAGCGCGCCTTGAGCACCACCGTTTGTCCCTGCAGCTTGGCCGCCAGGCCCTTGGCCTCGTTGGCCTTGCGTTCGACCTTCCGCGCCTCGGCATCCTTGACCTGTTGGGCCACCTTCACGCTGCCTTCGGTCGCAGGTTCGGCGAGCTTATTGGGGAACAGGTAATTGGCCGCATACCCCCCGGCCGCTTCCTTGACCTCCCCCGCCTTGCCCAGGCCCTTGACATCTTTCAACAGGAGCACGCGCATCGCCTCATCTCCCTCGATCGGACTTGATTGCAGATCACGTTTGATCGCAGATCAAGCCTGATCTGCGATCAAACAGGATAATTGCGTGCCTATTATAGCACACCGCGCGCCGTCAGTCAACGAGCATCCTGAGCGGAGCGAGCGCAGTCGAAGGATGCGGCCCGACGCCGCGTCACCCTCCGGCGGATCTGGACATCCCGGCCGGATCAGCCGCCCATCGCCCCGTGGTAATAACGCCAGTCCGGGTCGAAGCTTTCCGGGTGCATCACCGAGCGCGCGGCCTGCTCGGCCTTCGACATGCGCCTCCTGCGGGCGGGGCTCGGCCTGCGGTCGCTCCGCAGCCATCCCCTTCCGAGCGTCCTCCGGCTCCCGTTTCGACGGGCTGCCCATGTAATTCTGCGGGTTCATCGGTTCCTCCTGCTTGACCCGGCGTCTCCGGGTGAGCACTAGCGGGTTAGCGCCCGAGGGTAGTCGGGCGCATGCCACTGTCGGATAAAAAGAGCGGGGCCTCCCGTGTGGAAGGCCCCGCCTGAGTGAACCAGGTCTACATTGCCCTGTCGCTTGCGCTAACCTTTGCCAGACGGGAGTCGCTCCTCGTCGCCGAGGAGCGTAATAAGTGACAGGGTGATAACCGCGTTTGGCTGCATCATGGGTTAGCTTTTTCTTTCGGTCCGAAAGCTATCACAGATCGTCCTCTGTGTCAAAGCGCGCAAATCGTCCGCGCCTTCCCATCGATTCGTTAAGATTCAGGTGCCCGGACGGCTGCCGAACGCTTCGCCCAGCTAACACCCGCCGTTATAGTAGCTCCACGCGTCGCAGTACCTGCCGTCCGGCAGCGCACAGGACCCGGCCTCCTGTCCGGTGTTCGTCGTCCCGATCACCGTGTACGTGCCGCCCGTGATCGCGCAGTAACGTGCCGCCTCGGAGTTATATCCGGTCACCTTCACGCCCCCCACCGGGCAGTAACCCTTCGAGAGCGCCCACTCCTCGCACTGCCGGTTGTCCTCGAAGTAGCACACGCCGTACTGCCCCCCGTCGCCCCGCTGCTCGATCTTGAGGGTCCCGCCCACCGACGTGCAAGTCTGTGACGCCGGATTCGGCTTCCCGATCGGCGCGACCGGGATCGGGGTCGGGGTCGTTGGCGCCGCCGCAGCGGGGCAGGCGCCGTTATAATAGTCCCCGCGTCGCACACCGTGCCGCTCGGCAGCGTGCAACTCCCCGCCTCCTGGCCCGTGTTGGTCGTGCCGATGATCGTGTACTTCCCGCCCGTGATCGCGCAGTAGCGTGCCGCCGGCGTGTTGTAGCCGGTCGTCTTCACCCCGCCCACCGGGCACTCGCCCCGCATCAGCGCCCACTGGTCGCAGGCGTAGTTATCACCGAAGTAGCAGACCCCGTACTGCCCGCCGTCGCCCCTAGTCTCCGTCTTTGGCGTGCCGCCCATATTGATGCAGTTCGTCGCCGCCGGGTTTGACGCGGGTGCGGCGACTGCTGCACGCCCTGCAGCGGGGCCTGTTCCACCGTCTGGGCCGTGTCGATGATGATCGTGTATAGCTGTTGCGCCGGCGTGAGGGTGCATTCCGAGATCGGCTTGTCGGTGGGGCAGTTCGCGGTGGGATCGGGCAGCCACATTGCGTCGGCCATCGCCACCAGCTCGCCGCTGCGATAGCCCGTTCCCACGCCCGTAGGCCCGCCCGCCGCCAGTTTGTCATCCTCCACCCAGCCGCCGCCGGTCAGCACCGCCGTGATCTCCTTTAGGACCGCGTCCGGGCTCGCAAACTGCTCGCCCGTGCCCGCCGCCATCGCCCGGCACGCTGTGCCCGTCGCCCCCGACGTCGGATCTGTCATCTCCACCGGGTCGGGCGCCTGTGTCACCTCGACATTCTCCTGCTTCGTCGACGCCCGCCGCACCGCCTCCGCGAGTGCCTGCGCCATCCCGTTGCACACCTCGGCAGCCGGCGGCGCCAGCGTCAGTCCCGACGTGTTCGGCATCTTCCCCGTCGACGCGTCGCACTGGCCGCCATAATATTCCGTCGCATCGCACTGCACGCCGCCCGGCAGCGTGCACGTTCCCTGCTCGTCGGCCTGCCCACTGTTCCCCGTCACCGCGTAGGTCCCGCCCGTAATCGCGCAGTACCGCCCCGCCGGCGTGACATAGCCCGTCACCTTAACGCCTCCGGCCGAGCACTCGCCCCGCATCAGCGCCCATTCCTCGCACTGCTGGTTATCCTGGAAGTAGCAGACGCCCATCTGCCCCCCGTCCACGCGCTCCTCGATCTTCAGCGTCCCGCCCTGCTTCTCGCAGTTCTGCGACGCGGGGTTCGCCATGCTTGCGCCGCTGTCTCCCACCGTCTGCGCGCAGTCCAGCGTGGTGGTGTAGATCTTCTGGGCGGCCGGCACGTTGCACTCGGAGATCGGCTGGTCGGCCGGGCAGCTTGCCGCCGGGCCCGGCTCCCACCCCGTCACGGCCTGGCACACCTGGGTTCCGTTGCGGAACCCCTTGCCGGTCCCGGTCGGTCCGTCCGCCGCCATCTGCGGGTCTTCCGTCCAGCCCCCGCCCGTCATCACGGCCGTGATCTGCGTCATGATCTGGTCCGGGCTGCTGTACTGCAGCCCGTTGTCCGTCGACATCGCCCGGCACGCGGTGCCGCTGGCCCCCGACGCCGGATCGGTCATCGGCACTTCCGACTGCGTGACTTGGACGGCTGCCGGACGCCGCGCGGCCCGCGACAGCGCCTCCCGCAGCGACTGCGCCATCCCGTCGCACACCTCCGCGCTCGGCGGCGTCAGGCTCAGCCCGACCGGCGCGGCCTGCGTCGGCTCCGCCTGGGTCGGCGCAGGCTGCGGCTCGGCCGCCCCGCACTTCCCGTCGTAGTAATCGGCCGCATCGCACTGTGTCCCGCCGGCTAAGGTGCAGGTCCCAACTTCGTCCGGCTGCCCCGCATTCGCCGCGGCCGCATAGGTCCCGCCTGTGATCGCGCAGTAGCGCGCCGGCTCGGTCACGTACCCGGTGACCTTGACGCCGCCCACGGGGCATTCGCCCCGCATCAGCGCCCACTCTTCGCACTGCTGGTTGTCCTGGAAGTAGCACACGCCGTACTGCCCCCCGTCGCCAGCGCGTCTCGATCGCCAGCATGCCGCCTTGCGCCACGCAGTTCTGCGACGCAGGATTCGCGATGCCGGGGGCTTCCGTTGCCGCCGGTGCGACCGGAGCCTCCGTCGCCGCGGGTCCCACAGGTGCCGGGGGCTCGACGGTTGGCACGGCTTGTGGCGCCGGCACGACGGCGGGAAAGGTGCATGCCCCCAGCGCCAGTATCGCCAGGAGGGTCAGGGTAAGGCCGATCGTCGCTCTGGGTTTCATGTGGTTGCTCCTCACTTGAGTTCAGTGCCCGGTTGGAACATGGTCTACAGATCAAGACGCCGGTTGCCCTGCAACGGCGCGCTGCTATGCACTCCCCACTGAGTGGCCTGCAACCTACGCCCGGTCCATCTTGTGAATTGTACCACGCAAATCGGCCCACCGAACGCCGAAAATCGCGCAATTCATCCCGCCCGGCCCCGATATCACGCCACTCGTGGTCGCATGCGCCCGCTCCTCGTGTTATCATGCCCCCATGCCGTCCCGCTTGACCGCCTGGCTCCTCAACCCCTACGCCGCCGGCTCCCACCAAGCCTGGGCCGCCGGCTTCGCCGCGCACAGCGCGCATACCGTTCGGATCCTCGGCATGCAGGGCTACTTTTGGAAGTGGCGGCTTCACGGCGCCGCGCTCGAGCTCGCCGAGCAAGCCCGCGCGCTCTTCGCCGCGGGTGAGCGCCCCGACGTCCTGATCGCCACCAGCATGACCAACCTCCCGGCCTTCCTCGCGCTCCTCCGCCGCGAGTTGGGCGGCGTCCCCGTCCTCCTCTACATGCACGAGAACCAGCTCACCTACCCCGTGCCCCCCGGCTCGAAGCGCGACCTGACCTATGGCATGATGCAGCACCTCTCCATGCTCGCCGCCGACGCGGTCCGCTTCAACTCGGCCTACCACATGGCCGCCTGGTTCGACGAGCTGCCCCGACTCCTCAAGCACTTCCCCGACTATAACCACCTCGAGAGCATCGCGGCCGCCCGCGCCAAGAGCGCCGTCCTCCCCGTCGGCTGCGACCTGCGCCGCCTCGACCGCTACCGGGACCTCGGCGGCCCCGCCCGCCCACCCCTGATCCTCTGGAACCAGCGCTGGGAGTACGACAAGGACCCCGAGACCATGCTCGCCGCGCTCTACGAGCTCGCCGCGCAGGGCGTCCCGTTCCGGGTCGCGCTCGCGGGCGAAAGCTTCCGCATCCAGCCCACCGAGTTCGAGGTCGCCCGCACCCGCCTCGGCGACCGGCTCGTGCATTACGGCTATGCCGGGACCGAGTCCGACTACGCCAGGCTCCTGTGGTCGGCTGACGTCGTTCTGAGCACTGCGATTCACGAGTTCTTCGGGGTGAGCGTGGTGGAGGCGCTCTACTGCGGCGCGCGCCCGGTCCTCCCGCGCCGGCTCAGCTACCCCGAGCTGCTCCCGCCCGAGCTGCACGCCGCGTGCCTGTATGATGATTTCGCCGGTTTGCTGTCGCGGCTGTCCGCCGCATTGGAGGAGAATGAAGACGGGTGGAAGGGGGTGGAGGCTGCGCGGCGTTGGGTCGCCGGCTTTGATTGGACCGTTCAGGCCCCGCTGTACGATGCCTCGCTGCTTAGCATGGGTTAGCGCCCGCGCCCTCGGCGGCCAAAATCTCGACCCCTTCCGCCTGGACGCCCCGCTCGCCGTGCGTCAGGGCGAACTCCACCAGCTGCCCCGCGCACGGCGCCTGCCCCTCCCCAAGCCCTGATTTGTGGAAGAACACGTCCGCGCCCTGCACCGTGGTGATGAATCCGTATCCCTTCGCGCGGCTGTACCACTTCACCAGGCCCCGCAACCGCCCGGCCCCGGGCGCGATCCGCCGGCACATCGGGCAGCGGTCCGGTTTCGGCCCCGCCTGCTCGGCCGCGGTCCACACGAAGGGCGTCTTGCATACCGTGCACTTGATGGTTTGATCGCCGGTCATTTCGTTGTGTTCATTTTGACAAGGGTTGGACCTTAAGCTAGAATAGCGACCGTTCCACCGCAACCCCATCGTCGCGGCGACGTAGCCAAGTGGCAAGGCAGGGGTCTGCAAAACCCCGATCGCCGGTTCAAATCCGGCCGTCGCCTCTCGCACCAGGCAGCATTCTGCCTGGTGCTTCTCTTTAACCCACTCGCTGCCGAGCGTGCGCCAGCGCATCCCTGATCTGATCCAGGTGCTCGTGCCAGTGCTGGTCGTTCTGCAGCACGTTGTGCCCGATCCGCCAGTAGCTCCCCCGCCGCGCCACCGTCTCCCCCGGCAGGTTCGCCACCATCGCCGCGGTCTCGTCCAGCGCTTCGCCCACCGCCCGCGTCATCGCTTCGATCGTCGGATGCACCGTCAGAATCGCATCCACCCGCTCCGTCACGCTGCTCGCGTTAGTGTAGCGGTCCGAAAATCGCTCGTCGTCGTTGATCATGTCGCCGAGCCACATGTGCGTCTCGCGTTCGCTGGTCACCAGGTGCGCCATCACCTCCAGCGCGCTCCAGTCGCGCGCGCCCGGCCGCATCCTCGCCTGCTCCTCCGCCACGCCCTCCATCACCTCGTCGAGTTCCGCCATCAGCTCCGCGTTCATCCCGCGCAGCGCTTCGGCCATCCCCGCCGGCGCCTCCGGGATCTCCGGCATGTAGCGCGCGGACAGCGTCATCGGTCCGCTCCGCTGCTCCCCGCCACGGTAGTACGTGATCGTCACCGTGTCGCCCGCCCGTTTCCCCTGCAGTGCGCTCACCAGCGCCGGATAGTCGCTGACCGCTGCGCCCTCGATGCTCACCAGCACGTCGTTGCCCCGCAGCCCCGCCTCCGCCGCAGCCATCCCCGGCAGCGTCGAGGTGATCCGCACCCCTTCGGTCACCGGCACCCCGAGCTCGGCCGCAATCTCCGGCGTGAAGTCGTCCAGCGTCACGCCCAGCATTGGGCGCTGCGTATAGCGCAGGTCCTGGCCCGTTTCCAGCAGCGACTCCAGGTTCTCCAGCGCCGCCCGCCAACCCCGATCGTACGCCGCCCGCACCTGCTCCCATTCTTCGCCATCGCCCAGCCCGCCGTGCCGCAGCTGCACGTCGGTGCAGCCCGCCCGTGCGGTCAGCTCCACCTCCACCACCGTGCGCCCCGGCTCGTTGCGGCCCATCCACGAGAACGCGACCCGTCGCTCCGGCTCGAGCGCGGTATACTCGCCCGCCATGTAATACCCGCGGTTCCACCACAGGTAGATGCGCCCGCCCTCGCGCGCGTCCGCCAGCGCCACGTCCGCCAGCCAGTCGCGCAGCGGCGTCGCCCGGGTGAACGCGCGGAACACCTCCAGCGCCGGCGCCGCAATCGTGATCGAATACTCAAGCGTCTGGGCCATAACCTCTTCTCCCCTGATCCGTTCCCTATATTATGAAGCAAGCAGCCCATCCATGACAAGGGCTAATCGACCTGAAATTCTAAATCCTCGTGAGCAAAAGCACCCTAAGCGGAGCCGCCCGGCCGTTCGGGCTGCGGAGTCGAAGGGTCGGTTTGGCCAGTGGCTGCGGAGTCGAAGGGTGCGGCTTGGCAAGGAAGACAAGCTCCACGATTCTAAGCATTTTCCTAGACCTTCGCCGGTCCTACCCGTGCTATAGTACGGGCGTGCTCGCGCTGCACCCACCGCGAGCTTAACCCAGCAGAGGCTCACCCATGACACAAGAGGCGCCCCCATTCGCTTTGGGCCGCGTCGTGACGGCTCCCGACCCCTTCCCCGCCGACCTAAACCTGGCTGCCTACCTCCGGCGCCACGTGACCGGCGATTGGGGCATCTACCCCCGCCCGGCCGGAGCAGACCTCGATAACGGCTTTTCCGTCTTCTCCCTCTACTGCACGCCGTCGTACGGCTGGCTCATGATCAACACCGCCAACTCGCCCGCCGACGGCCAAATCGAGACCTGCTGCCTCCTGGTAGGACCGTCCTGGGACGCGCCGCTCGACGGCCTGCGCCTCGGCATGGTCTGAGCCTCAGTCCTTCAGGCGTTTGTACATCACGAACGCATCCACGTACCCGCTCGGGGTGCAGGAAGGCCTCCGGAAGCGTTCCCACCACCTCGAAACCGTGCCGCTGCCACAGCCGCACCGCGTTTCGTTCGTCGAAACGACGAAGTTGAACTGCATCGCTCGAAAGCCGCGCGCCACCGCCTCCTGCTGCGAGTGCATGCACATCGCGCCGGCCACCCTCCGCCCCCGGGCCTTCTCCCCCACGATATACCCGCAGTTGCACACGTGCGCGCCCCCGCCCCCCTGGTTCGGCTTGATGTAGTACGTGCCCAGGATCGCGCCGCCCTCGTCGACCGCCACGAACGTGGCCTGCGGCGCCTCGACCCAATACGCCGTCGCCGCATCTTCCGTGATCGAAGGCGAAATCGCGTAAGTATCCCCGCCGGAACACCGGCTCGATAACCCCCCACACCCCTGGCCAATCGGCCGGTGCTATCGCGCGTATCGAGACCATACCCCCATCCTCAGCGTCCTGTTAGCGTCCCCCTCACGCGTCTCCATCACCGTCCCCCGGCGCTGACCTGCGGCAGGTGCAGGCAGAAGCTCGCCGGTTCGATCGCGCGCCCCGCCTCCAGCGCGTCCCGGTACTCGCGCGTCCGGTCCACGTACCGGTAGCCCGTGCTCGGCCGCGGCGCTGTCAGCTCTCGCCGGCTCGATATACGCCTGCTCGCCGTACAGGTTCCACCCGTACACCACCACCATCTTGATCGCCCCGCGCTGCTCGCCCAGCCGCTGCCATTGCCTCTCGTACCCGCACCGTGCCAGCAGCGAATCGACCGACCGGGCCGGCCAGTTGATGTACGGCGCTCCATCCGCCTTCGCACGCGCCTCGTCGAACCGCGGATACACGAAGGTCACCCCGTCGCTCGACAGGCCGTCGACCGGGTCTTGCGGCGGACCAAAAAACCAATCCCACCCCTCCCCGACCGTCGCAGCGTCCCTGGCTCGCCCCGTCCAGTTCCTGATCGTGTAGCTGATCGGATAGCTTGGTGGCAGCGGCAGGGTCAGCGTCATCGGGTCGAACGCCAACAGCAGCGGCTTCCCTTCCCACTCGAACCAGGCACCCCGGTACTTTTCGTTCCCGTAATAGTTGCTCCACAGCCAGTCCAGGATCATGGCCCGCTGCGCGGGCTCCAGCGTCCGCGGCTCTATCTGCGCCTGCGTCTGCACGAACGGCTCCACGATCAGCGCGACCTTGATCTTCCGGCTGCCCGGCGTCGCCGCGATCTTGTCCAGCAGCGCCGTGATGCCCCGGTTCAGCGACGCATCCGGCTGGCCCTCCACGTCCCCGTCCAGGTTGCCGTCCCCCCAGCCCCACCAGCTCACGAACAGCGCCTGCACCCCCGCCCGCTCCAGCCCGTCCAGTTGCCACTTGATAATCTCCGGGTCTGCCGAGCAGTAATAGCCCCGCTCCGGCACGTCCAGCACACCCCATCCCGCCGGCCCATTCTTCCAGTGGTACGACCCCTCCCCGCCCCGGCAGTTTCCTTCCCCATCGTACCCATACCACGGCGCAAACACCGCGGCCAGCGGCAGCGGCTCTGCCGCCAGTCGCGCAGACCGCGTGGCTTCCGGGATCGCTCCATCGGGGTCAGGCGGCGCGCCGCGTTCGCTTGCGACGCGCGCCGGCGCAGGAGGGAGGGTCGCGCAGCCGGCAATCAGCAGCAGCCCCAGGAGGATCAGGCACGCCGTGACGCCCGCGGTCAGCGCGGCGCTGCGTATCAGGCTCATGGTCAGGTCACCGTGGCACGACTCGGGTGGTTCAGCACTCCCGCGCCATTATCCCACCGCCCCACGCCGTGCACAACCCCGCGCACCCTTTGACACCGGCCCGCCCCTGCGCTACCATCCATCCACCTACAGGCGCATTGGCAGGAGGTCCTGATGCATCAGCCCGATGAGCAAGCACTGAACGAGCGAAAACGCAAGGTCGCCGGCGCTTTCAGCCGCGCGGCCCTCGGCTACGATACCAACACATTCTTTCAGACGTTTGGCGAGCGGCTCGTCGCCCTGGCCGGTCTGCGGCCCGGCACGCGCGTGCTCGACGTCGCCTGTGGCCGCGGCGCCGTGCTCTTCCCCGCAGCCCGCGCGGTGGGACCCCAGGGTCACGTCGTCGGCGTCGACTTCGCCGAGGGCATGGTCGAGGCCACAGCCGCCGAGTGTGAGCGCCGAAACCTGTCCCACGTCACCGTGCGCCAGATGGACGCCGAGCAGCTCGACTTCCCCGACGCCGGCTTCGACTGCGTGCTGTGCGGCTTCGCCGTATTCTTCTTCCCGAACCCGTATCGCGCCCTGGCCGAGTTCCGCCGCGTCCTCGCGCCCGGCGGGCGCCTCGCCATCAGCACCTGGGGCGAAGACGATCACCGGTGGGACTGGCTCGGCGCGCTCATCCGCCGTTACCTGCCTCCCCCGCCGGCTTCACCCGATACGACTCCCGATGCCCCGAAGCCGGACTTCTCGCACCCCGAAGGCCTGTACGCGTTCCTCGGCCAAGCCGGCTTTCAGGACATCCAGGTCGTGACGGATGAGCAGGAACATTTCTTTGCGTCTCCGGCGCAGTGGTGGAGTGACTTGTGGACGCACGGCGCGCGCATGTTCCTCGAAACGATCGTCGAAACCCGCGGCGAGGCCGCCCTGGAGCAATTCAAGGCCGAGGCGCTTACACAGATGGAGGCCATGCGGCAGCCCGAGGGCTACCCCGAGCGCTTCTTCGCCCATTTCACGGTCGCTGCGCGACATAAACATAATGGCGTTGATTCGTGCAGCGGGGGGGCTAGGAACGGGGGAGAGGTCTTTCGTGAATATCCCGCAGCGTCTCTTCGACCGGACGGTCGTCTCTCGATGCACCGAATGTAGCCAGAAAAGTGCTTGTTACATAACGCGCGTAAGTGCGATAAGGGGGTTGAAGTACAGTTACCAGGACTCGATACGGCCCAGGACCGGGCGGCGCTTCCAACAACGTGATGCGGTCCCCATCAAAGACTGCCGGAACGGATACCAAAGGCATCATTCACCTCGCTCAAAACCTTCAGCGACAATTCAACACTTCATGTTTCGTTGATAGGGCGGGTGGGACTCGAACCCACAAAGTCTCTCGACCCTCGGTTTTTAAGACCGATGCGTTTGCCATTTCGCCACCGCCCCCAGGATCGACCGTGTTGCGTATCCAAAGGCGATTATACTCTCTGCTGCGCTCAACAGCAATCTGTCGCCGCCGCTCCAGCGCCGGGCAGGTCTTTGCGCGTGGTGTAACCTGGAACGGGAAAGGCGAAACACAACATCCTCACACTGCGGTTTTCGCCGTTTCGCCTTTCGTTTTTCGTCCTTTCCCCGGCTTTCGCCCTTTCCCGTCTCCAGGCTACCCCAACACCCCGCAAGCACCAGTACCCTACTACTCCCCCGATGTCACTTATTTGTTCGTTGCGCCCGCCGCCGGCAAATGCTATACTCCGCTTGCCTCAGTGCTTACAAGGGGAAAATGCCGATGACGCCCAAGCCCATCACCGCCAATACTCTCTTCTATGGGGATAACTTGCCCATTCTCCGCGAGCACGTTCCCTCCGAGAGTGTTGACCTGATTTACCTTGACCCTCCCTTCAACTCCAACAGGTCATACAACGTCCTCTTCAGAGACGAAAGCGGCAAGGCCCCCTGAAGCTCAATTGGTTGCCTTTGATGATACTTGGCATTGGGGCCAACAGGCGGAAGAGACGTACTGTGAGCTTGTTACGAACGCGGCCCCGCAAGTGAGCAAGATGATTGGCGCGCTCCGTGAGTTCATCGGGGAAAAGGGCGAAAACCAGATGTTGGCCTATCTTGTGATGATGGCCGCCCGTCTGATAGAGCTAAACCGCGTTCTAAAGCCGACAGGAAGCATCTACCTTCATTGCGACCCCACAGCCAGCCATTATCTAAAGATTCTCTTGGACACCATCTTTGGCGCTGAGAACTTCCGCAATGAAATCGTCTGGAAGCGCACCTCGGCCCATGGCAACGCGGCCCGTCGGTGCGCTTCTGTCCATGACGTGCTGCTTTTGTACGCTAAGTCGGAGAAAGCCGTCTGGAATATGCAGTATGAGCCATACGATGACGATTATATTGCGGAGCACTTCGTTCACCAAGACCTCGATGGGCGAAGATTCCGACGCGTCGACCTACGGAATCCTGCACCACGGCCGAACCTTGTGTATGACTACAAAGGCTACAAGCCCCACCCGAACGGTTGGGCCGTGAGCCGCGAGAAGATGGAGCAACTGGACGCCGAAGGCCGGCTCTTCTTTCCAAAAAAGGGCGAGGCCGGCCGGATTAGGCGCAAGCTCTACCTGGACGAAAGCCCGGGCGCACCCATCTCCGACGTCTGGACGGACATAAAGCCTATCTTCGCGGTGGGTGCGGAACGTCTTGGCTACCCCACACAGAAGCCCCTAGCCCTGTTGGAACGTATCATACAAGCGAGCTCCAACCCCGGCGACCTTGTACTTGACCCGTTCTGCGGCTGCGGAACTGCAATTGCAGCCGCGCAGAAGCTTGGGCGCAAGTGGATAGGCATAGATGTTACCCACTTGGCGATTGCAGCGATCAAGGGCCGCATGGCCCGCATGTTCCCCGGCATCAAGTTTGACGTCGTCGGCGAGCCTGAAGACCTGGGAGCCGCCCGGCAGCTCGCCCATGATGACCGCTATCAGTTCCAGTCGTGGGCGTGTTCCCTGGTAGCTGCCATGCCCCAGGGCGCGCAAGGCGACAGCAAGACCGGCAAGAAGGGGAGCGACAAGGGGATTGATGGGGTCATCACGTTCCTGGACGACAAGACGGGCAAGCCGAAGCAAGTCATCGTCCAGGTGAAGAGCGGTCACGTGAAATCTGGTGACATACGGGACCTGATCGGCGTCCTCGACCGTGAGAAGGCCGCGATAGGCGTCTTCATCACTCTGGACGCTCCCACGGCCGACATGCAGACGGAAGCGGTCAAGGCCGGCTTCTATCACTCCCCCGGTTGGAACAAGGATTACCGCCGCATCCAGATCCTCACGATCGAGCAACTTCTTAAGGGCGCACACCTGCAGATGCCCCCGACGGCGCAGACTTTCAAGCAAGCAGCCCGGGCCGGCACAGGAAGTGAAGGCCAAGAGGGTTTCGAGTTCTGACCCCCCGCCGCGAAGTTCCGCGCTGTCTCGATTCACCGTCATTGCGCGCGACTTACCAAGAGCCGCGACGCCAGAACGCTTACTGACGCCGCACCCGGCCTCTGCTAGACTATCGCCATGACAATCAAAAGAATGGACCACATCAGCGTCGTCGTCGACGACCTTCCGGCCGCGGTCGACTTCTTCACCGTCCTCGGCATGACGGTCGAAGACAAGATGCCGGTCGAGGGCCCCTGGGTCGACCGCGTCAACGGGATCGAAAGCGTCCAGGTCGACATCGTTATGATGCGGACCCCCGACGGGCACGGGCGGCTCGAGCTGACCAAGTTCCGCCATCCGGAACTGGTCGCGCTCGAGCCCGCGATTGCACCGCCCAACGCCCTGGGCCTCCGCAGCGTCATGTTTGCGGTCGACAGCGTCGACGACACCGTTGCTCGCCTGGCCGCCCACGGCGCCGAGCTCGTCGGCGAGGTGGCCCAGTACGAGGAAATGTACCGGCTCTGCTACATCGCGCGGCCCCGCGGGCATCATCGTCGCGCTCGCCGAGGAACTTTTCTGAAGCGTTTACCACCCCGGCGGCACACCGCTTGGTAGCCCGGACGTTCACGTCCGGGCGGTCGCTTACATCGGCGTCACCAACTGGAAGTAGTTCCCCTCCGGATCCGCCAGCGTCGCCACCATACCGCCGCCCATCTCGTACGGCTCCCGGATCACCGTTGCGCCCGCTGCCGTCATCCGCTCGAACTCCGCTTTGACCTGTCCCGTCTCGAAGTTCAGCAAGATACGCGCCGGCTCCTTCGCCTTCCCTTCGATCTCAGAATGCTCCAGGATCGAGAAGTACGAGTTCCCCACCTGCCAACCCCAGAAGCCATGCTCCTCGTCTACCATCTGCGCCGGCTTTCCCAGGATTCTCTCGTAGAAAGCCGCCAATTCCGCAGGTTGCTGCGTGCTGATCATCACCGAATTCAGGTTCAACATCCACCCACGACCTTTCGGGTGCGAGCCGCGCTGGCGGATTGCCGCTCGCACAAAGTATAAGGAGAGCAATACACCCCCGCCACATCCCTGCCCGTAACCCCACTTCCAATAACTTAGGTGACCCCCCTGCAGCAACGCCTGCACGCGACACCTGTAGCTCGGTATGCCTATATGCCGGTATTTGCGGGATTTGTCGGGATTGTGCGGACACCCCATAGGGGCCCCCCCTCAATCCATCATCAACCCCCCATCCACCACCAGCGTCTCCCCCACCACGTACGACGCTCGCGCCGCTCGCCAGGAACACCACCGCCGCCGCCACCTCTTCCGGCGTGCTCAGCCGGCCGATCGGCGCCTCCTTCAGGAACCGCGCCCGCTCGCCCTCGTCCAATTGGCTCCCGAAGATCTCCGTCTCCACCCGTCCCGGCACCACCGCGTTCACCCGCACCCCGTGCGGGATCGCTTCCTTCGCCAGCGACCGCGTGAACGCCAGCACCCCGCCCTTCGCCGCCGCATACGCAGGCGTGCCAGCGCGACCCCCGCTTCCCCGCGATCGACCCGATGTTGACGATCACCCCGCCGCCCTGCCCGATCATGTGCGGCAGGGCCGCCCGCGAGCAGTAGAACGTGCTGTACAGGTTGCTCCGCAGCACCTCCTCCCACTCCTCGTCCGTGATGTCCACCACCGGCGTCCGCGGGAACACCCCCGCGTTGTTCACCAGGATGTCGAGCCGCCCGAAGTCCGCCGCCACCGCGTCGACCAGCCCGCGCGCGGCCGCGCTCTGCCCGACGTCCGCCGCGTACGCCCGCATCTCGCCGCCCGCCGCCCGCGCCTCCGCGCACACCGCCTCGGCCGCCTCCCGGCTCTGCCGGTAGCAGATCGCCACGCGTGCAGCCGAGCCCGGCGAATGCCAGCGCCGATCGCCCGCCCGATCCCCCGCGACCCCCCGGTCACCAGCGCCACCTTGCCCGCGAACTCCCCCGCATCCCCGTAGGCAGCGGCGCGCCCGTCCTGCCGCTCAACGTGCCGCCCCCGCCCGCGCCAGCCGGGCGAAGTTCTCCCGCAGCGCCGGGTACAGGCTCGACGAACACGCCGTACAGGTCGTCGTACATCTGCCGGTTCGCCGGGTTCGGCACGAACTCCCGCTGCACCTCGTACGATCGCGGCCCGCGCCTCCGCAAAGTCGCGGTACACCCCCACGCCCACGCCCGCCATCATCACGTCGCCCACCGCCGCGCCCGCGCCCGCCCGCATCCGGCGCACCGGCTTGCCCAGCACGTCCGCCTTGATCTGGTTCCACAGGTCGCTCCGCGCGCCGCCGCCCACGCACCCCATGCCCGACACCGGGAAGCCCGCGTTCGCCGCCGCCTCCATGTTGTGCCGCAGCCCGAACGCCGCGCCCTCCAGGATCGCCCGCACCATGTCGGCCTTCGTCGTCGACAGCGACAGCCCGAAGAACACCCCCCGCGCGTCCGTGTCCCAGATCGGCGAGCGCTCGCCGAACAGGTAGGGCAGGAACACCAGCCGGTTCGCCCCCGCCGGGCTGCCCGCCGCCAGCTCGTCGAGCAGCTGGAACGGGTCGCGGCCCGCCTCCAGCCCCCGCGCCCGCTCCACGTCGGCCAGCGTGTCGCGCCACCACCGCAGCGACCCGCCCGCCGCGGTCGATCCGCCCACCGCCAGGTACTTCCCCGGCACGCCGTGGACCAGCGAGATCAGGTCGCGGTCCAGGTACGGCCGGCTCGAGCAGACCAGGATGACCGTCGATTGCCCGGTCATCTCCACCGCGTCGCCGTCTTCGAGCAGCCCGCCCTCGACCGCCGCGGCCGTCCCGTCCACCGCGCCCGCCACCACCGGCGTCCCTTCCGCCAGCCCCGTCGCCTCCGCCGCCTCCCGGGTCACCTGCCCCACCACCTCGTGGCACTGCGCCAGGCGCGGCAGCTTCTCCAGGTCGATCCCCATCCGCCCCGCCAGCCCCTCGGAGTACGCCAGCCGCGCCGCTGTCGAAGAACAGGGTCATCGGCCCGTTCGACACGTCCATGCGCCGCGCGCCGGTCAGCCGCATCACGACGTACCCGTTCGACTGGAGCACCGGCGGCCGTCCGCCGGTACACCTCGGGCTCGTGCTCCTTCACCCACAGCCACTTCGGCGCCAGGTAGAACGAGTCGATCCGCGCGCCGTTGGTCCCGCGTGATCTCCGCTTCGGCCACCCGCTCGCGCAGCGCCGCGGCACTGCGGCGTCGCTCCGCCGGTCCAGCCAGATGATCGCCGGCCGCAGCGCCGCGCCCTGCTCGTCCACCGGCACCGCGCCGATGCCCTGCCCGCTCACGCCGATGCCCGCGATGTCCCTGCCCGTCGACGCCCGCGGCCCGCAGCACCTGCGGCACGACCGCGCAGCACGGCCCGCCACCACTGCTCCGGGTCCTGCTCCGCCCAGTTCGGCTGCGGGTAGCTCGTCGGGTACTCCTGGCTGCGCCTGCGCCAGGACCGTGCCGTCCGCGTGGCGACAGCACGACCTTCAGCCCGGTCGTGCCGACGTCGATGCCGAGAAGATGGCTGTGCGGTCATGTCACAGCACCTCGGGGTTGAAGCAGTGCAGCGGCGCCTCGCCCCTCAGCCACCGCGCGACGTCGCTGCCACCATCTCCGCCGCATACCGCACCGACTCCCGCGAGCACCCGGCGATGTGCGGCGTCAGCGTGACGTTGGGCAGCCGCAGCAGCGGCCAGTCGGGCGGCGGCGGCTCCATCGCGAACGTCTCCAGCCCCGCGCCGCCCAGGTGCCCATCCGCCAGCGCCCGGTACAGCGCGTCGTAGTCCACCATCGGCCCGCGCGCGGTGTTGATGAACACCGCGCCCGGCTTCATCGTGCGGAACTGGTGCTCGCCGATGAAGCCCCGCGTCTCCGGCGTCACCCGCGCGTGCAGGCTCACGATGTCGCTCTGCGCCAGCAGGTCGTCCATCCGCCGCACCCGCTCCGCGCCGTGCCGCTCGAACACCTCGTCGTCGACGTACGGGTCGTACGCCAGCACGCGCATCCCGAACGGCTTCAGGAAGCCCGGCAGCATCCGCCCGATGTTGCCGAACCCGATCAGCCCGACCGTCTGCCCGTTGAGCTCGCGCGGCGCGGTCTCGTGCAGGTACAGCTCCGCCCGCCAGATCCCCTGCGACAGCGCCGCGTGCCCCCGCCCGATGTCCCGCAGCTCGGCAATGATCAGCCCGACGGTGAACTCCGCCACCGCCCGCGCGTTGCGCCCCGGCGCGTAGAAGATCGGGATGCCCGCGTGCCGTGCAGGCGGCGACGTTGATGTTCACCGGCTCGGTCCGCGTGCAGGCGAGTGCCGCGCAGCCGCGGCAGCTGCCCGATCACGTTCGCCGTGAGCCGCGGCATGTGGCAGACGATCAGCTCCGCCTCCGCGCCACGGCCGCAGCACGTCCTCCTCCGTCCCGACGAACTCGCGCAGCTCCGCGTCGCTGACGTTCGGCTCGATCGGGTACTGCAGCTCGCACTCGGCGATCGACACCGCGCCCACCATCGGCTCGAGGTGCTTTCTGAGGGATTCGGCCAGCACCTGCGGGCCGCACGAACAAGTCACCGATGACAGCTGCTTTGAACACGAAGGCTCCTCTATCCGAGGAATGTAGTCGATTTCGCCGCATGATAACACACCTGACTGAGTGACCATCCCAGAGCCACGTCGGAGGCACGCGGCTCGGCGCTTCGCGCTCGCGTTCTGCGTCGCTTCGGTCTTCGCGGTCGACCAGCGTCGCCATCCATGCTAAACTTACCCCACCTGCACCAAGGAGGCGCACATGGCCTGGCTACCCGACGGCACGCCGCTGCCCGGCCGCCTGTTCATCGTCGAGGGCATCGACGGCTCGGGCAAGAGCACCCAGCTTGACCTGCTGCACAAGTGGCTGGTGAGCGAGGGCTACCTCGTCGTCTTCACCGAGTGGAACTCGTCGCCGCTCGTCCGCGCGCACCACGCAGCGCGGCAAGAAGGAGCAGCTGCTCACCCCGCTCACCTTCAGCCTCATCCACGCCGCCGACCTCGCCGACCGCATGGAGCGCCAGGTCATCCCCGCGCTGCGCGCCGGCGCCATCGTCCTCGCCGACCGCTACATCTACACCGCCTTTGCCCGCGACGGCGCCCGCGGCGTCGACCCGAAGTGGGTGCGCAAGATCTACTCCTTCGCCGTCAGGCCCACCGTCGCCTTCTACTTCCAGGTGCCCCTCGAGGAGGCCCTGCGCCGCATCCTGGTCGGCCGGCCCGCGCTGAAGTGGTACGAGGCGGGCATGGACCTGGGCCTGAGCCCCGACCCGTACGAGTGCTTCCGCCTCTTCCAGAAGCGCATCCTCGGCCAGTACCAGGGCATGATCGAGGAGTTCGGGCTGACCGCGATCGACGCGACGCAGCCGCTCGTCTACCAGCAGCAGCAGGTGCGCACCCTCGTCATGCCGCACCTCCGCAACATGCCGCAGCGGCAACCTCTCGCCGTGGCGCGAGGTGCTCGCCAAGGAAGGGCTTGTACGGCCGTTATCTGAGTCTGGGCAGGCCGAGTCGCAGCGCGAGGAGCGAGCCATGACGCGCATCCGCTATCACGGCGCCGGGCAGCATCCCCGGCTTCGACGCGACCGAGCTTGCCCGGCCGCCTGATCGTCCTGGAGGGCACCGATGGGGTGGGCCGCTCGACGCAGGTAGCCCTGCTCCACGAGTGGCTGGAGGCGAACGGCTACGCGGTCACGCAGACCGGCCTCGCCCGCTCGTCGCTGGTCGGCCCCGGCCTGCAGCGCGCCAAGCAGGGCCACACGCTCGGCGACGTCACGATGAACCTCTTCTATGCCACCGACTTCGCGCGACCGGCTGGAAAAGGAGATCATCCCCGCGCTGCGGGCCGGCTTCGTCTGCCTGACCGATCGCTACATCTACTCGATGATCGCGCGCGCGCTGGTGCGCGGGGTGGACCGCCGGCTGGCTGCGCGATCTGTTCGGCTTCGCGCTCGTGCCCGACGCGGTGTTCTACCTCGAGGCCGACCTGGAGCATCTCGCGCCGCGCGTGCTGGCGGGCGAGGGGTTCGACTACTGGGAATCGGGGATGGACCTGTACCGGGGCGACGACATCTACCAGAACTGGCGCGCAATACCAGACCGCAGCTCATCGCCCAGTTCCGGGCGATCGGCAAAGAATACAACTTCATCAACATCGACGCAACCGCTCGGTCCACGAGATCTTCAACGACCTGCGCAAACGCCTCCAGCCCATCGTCCGGGGGATGAAGCCGCAGTAGATGCAGTTCTAGGAACGACACTGCGATCGCCAAGGCTTCTGCGACTCGACTCGTGACGAACCGTCGGTAGCTCCGTTCCGTGGCTAATAGACTTCCGGCACGAACGTCTGGTCCGTGATGGGCGGGCGCACGTAGCCGCCATCCGGCTGGCGCGGCGGCAGGCTGATCGGCTCCGGCGTCAGGTCCTCGTACGGGATCAGGCCCAGCAGGTGGCGGATCACGTTGAGCCTGGCGCGCTTCTTGTCGTCCGCGTTCACCACGTACCACGTCGCCTGCTTGATGTCCGTCGCCGCGAACATCGCGTCCTTCGCCTTGGAGTACTCCACCCACTTCGTCCGCGACTGCAGATCCATCGGGCTGAGCTTCCAGCGCTTGGTCGGGTCGTCGATGCGCGCCTGGAACCGGCGTTCCTGCTCGTCGTCGCTCACCGAGAACCAGTACTTGACGAGGATGATGCCCGACCGCACCAGCATCCGCTCGAACTCGGGGCAGGAGCGCAGGAACTCGCGGTATTCGTCCTCGGTGCAGAAGCCCATGACCCGCTCGACGCCCGCCCGGTTGTACCAGCTCCGGTCGAACAGCACGATCTCGCCGGCGGCCGGCAGATGCGGGACGTAGCGCTGGAAGTACCACTGCGTCTTCTCGCGTTCGGTGGGCACGCCAAGGGCGACGACGCGCGCGATAGCGGGGATTGAGCGGCGCGGTGATCGTCTTGATCGCCCCTCCCTTGCCCGCTGCATCGCGGCCTTCGAAGACGACCACCACCTTTAGCCCCTGCGCCTTGATCCACTCCTGGAACTTGACCAGCTCGATGTTGAGCTTGTCGAGCTCGTTCTTCGTACTCCTCGGTGGACATCTTCTTGCGCTTCGGCTTCTCGGGCGGCTGCACGGGCTGCATCGAGGCTCACCACTTCCTGGCCGGGCTCGATCTTGTTGGTTTCCTCGTGCCCATCACGGCCGTGTTCGTGTTTCTCCGCCTTCTTCTCCTTTTTGTTTGGACATAGGATACCTCCGCGTGTGGCTTTGCGGGATGAACGGCAATTACGGGGTTGCCAGCGCCAACCCCAGGGAGCGGCGAAATTCGGGGCCGGTGATGGCGGCCCACGGCGCGTCGAACAGCCCCAGCAGGTCCGCCTGGATGTGCTGTTGGGTCAGGAGGTACGCCTCGACGCCTGCGCAGCGAGCGCATTGTTCTTGTTCGCGCCGGCCGGCCGCGCTGCTCGCGTCAGGAACGCCACGATCAGCCCCTCGGCCACGTGGGCGTCCTGCATCGCGCCCAGCAGCTCCTGCAGCGCCGTGACCTGCTTGATCAGTTCCGAGGCGCCTCGGCCCCAGGAGCCGCGGAAAGAACTCCAGGGCGTAGCGCAGCCGCTTGCAGTCGATCCGCAGCACATGATATGTCGTCACGGGCACGTTCGGGAGGACCGCCTCGTACGCGCGCACCTGCTCGTACCGCTCCATGACGAGCCGCGGGACGATGTGCCGCACCTGGTGCGCGATCGGCTCCCCTGCCGGGATCGCTTTAGCTCCAAGCCCGGGCGTCAGCAGGAAAGTGCGGAAGTCCTCGACAAACTGCTGATACCCCGTGCCGTCCAGGTAGGCCAGCAGGTCCCGGCGCCTCGTCTCCCGTTCTTCGGCCCACTCGCCAGCAGCGGCGCCAGGCTCAGCCCCTCTTCCGGTGGCAGGCTCGCCTCGTAGGCCTCCGCCTTCTCGATCAGCACGTCCAGGTCGCGGACCGCGCCGAGCGCGCCGCCCGCCCTGCGCAGCTCCTTGTTGAACCGACCGACCTCGCTCTTCTCGTAGAACGGCTCGAAGATCCGATAGGCCGCCCGCAGCCGCCGGGTCGCCACCCGCATGTCGTGGAGGAACTCGATGTCCTCCCCGTCGCGTGTGCCCGCCTCGTTCGCCAGCATCTTCATGAAGTGCGGGAACATGATCCTGCGCCCGGCTTCGGCCATGGGTTGGTCCGGCTCGGCGGGCGGCAGCTCGGGGATTCGTCCGCGGCCCTCGTCTGCCGAGGGTTCCGCGGCAGGCGCGGGCGCTGCCGGCTCCGGCCCGGTTTCGAACGCGGCCGGCTGGACCGCGGCGAACGTCAGCTCGTGCTTCAGGTTGTCGCGCCAGTAGCGGGCGCGGGCATTTGCCCGGCGGGCGTCCTCCCGGGCGGCCGGGCCTGCCAGCTTGATCTCGCACCGCTCCGATCCCTTGCACTCGGCCGTCTCGATGCGCGTGCTCAAGCCCTCGTTGTAGCTGAGCGCGGAGGCCACCTGCAGGAGGCACGCCAGGGCGATCGCCTCCTTGCGCTGTTTCGGTTCGAGCGCTTCGAGTGCAGGCTCCTTGTTCGGCTTCATCTTCTCGCGCTGCAGCGCCACGATGCAGGCGATTTCAAGCCGTTCGTCGGTGCTGATGCCGTGCAGGGGCTGCGCGAGGATCAGGTCGCGCGCCGCCCGCTCCGGCTCGTCTTTGTCCTGCGCCGCGCCCACGCCGGCGAGCAACACCGCCGTCCGCAGCAGCTTTCCGCGTTTGCGCGGCAGCCCGTGTACCTTCCGCAGCGCCTCGAACAGTGCCAGCGCATTCTCGGCGACATAGCGCGCCTGCGGCCCGCGCACGCCGTGTAACTGGGCGAAGTCGGCGACGGTCGGCAGTCCTTCACGCGCGGCTGCCTTCCCCTTGCCCCGAACCGGCTGGGCTGCAGCTGAGTCGGCCTTCTCAGACCTTGTTTGCTCGGGCTCTGCAGCGGGCTTCTCCTCCGCCGGCCCCGATTTCGCGCCTGCCGCGGCCGGTTTCTGACCGCGCCCCCGGGCCCGGTCGGCGACCGGCTGGGGCGAGTCGCCGGTCTGCGCGACCTCCGGCAGCATGCTTCGCACTTGCCTGCGCCGGTTTCCGGCGTGTGCTCTGACCCGCGGCCTGTTTCGTCTGCTCGCCGTCCGCGCCGGGCGCAAAGATCGCCATCCGTTTCGAGCGGAACTCCCGCAGCCAGAAGCGGACGCGGCCCGCCGAGAGGCGAGTCCGCTCGACGATCTCGCGCGTGGGCAGCCCGCCGGCCCATGCCAGCACTGCTCCCGCCCGCCGCGCCAGCTCGGGGTCTGGCCCCGCCTCGTAAGCGCCGAGCTGGCTGCGTTCCTCCTCGGTCACGCCGCACTCGACCGCCGTGCCGCGGATACGCAGCATTTCCAGGCCGCGCATGAACTTGGAGCACGGCTCCGGCTCGAGTCCGTGTGCCGCGCCGAGTGCCTGTGCCAGCCGTTCGAGATCAGTTTCCAATCCGTCCGGGCCCAGCTCGATCTCCAGTTCGTAATAGAATGCCGGCCGCCGTCCGACGGCCGCTCGCACCTCGTCCAGGCTCCATTCGCCGACACGCCGCGTCGCCGTCCAGGACATCCGCTTTAACGCGCGATTGGTTCAGGTCGAACAGGGGCTGAAGGGGTTCTCCGCGGGTGAGCGCGCAAGCCAGGTCGCGCGCGTCGCTGTCAGGCCAGTCAGTGGGGTCGAGCAAGAGGGAGGGGAGCGAGACTTCGCGCTCGTCGCGGCGGTGAAGGCCGTCCTCGCTGCTGCCGAGTCCCTTCAGCGTTGCGAGGACTTTGCCGTCCTGGGTCCGCAGGCGGCAGGAGTACTGCCCAGCCAGGAGCCGGCCGTCGGCCGTGTCGAAATACCGGTCGACCACCTCGACGCGACCCACGCGCGCCACCGTGTACCCGGCGATTTCCCGCAGTCGGAGCAACTCGCGGTGCACGTCCCGGTTCGGCACGCGGAACTTGGCTTCGATCTCCATAGGCCTCCTCTAGCAATGAGGCTGCAGCGAGGCCAGTATAACATAAGCGAATCTTGCAGATCAAGGCGTGGAATCCTGAGAAGTAATCTTCCGGCACAGCTTGACACGCGGCGTATAATGGGCGTCGCAATGACAACGCCGGTGCGGCGTTTCACGAGGTCTTGATGCTCGTTATCTTACACGCTGGTGTAATCACGCCCGCGGGCCGGCTAACCGACCAGGCAGTGGTCATCGAAGACGGCCGGATCACTGCGATCGTGCCCGCGGCGGAAGCGCCGGCTCATGGCGCTGCGGTGGTTCTGGACGGCGCGGGCCAGATCCTGGCGCCCGGCTTCATCGACCTTCAGGTCAACGGCGCGTTCGGCAGCGACTTCACTGCTGATCCATCGTCGATCTGGGAGGTCGCCGCCGAGCTGACCCGCTACGGCGTCACCGGTTTCCTGCCCACCGTCATCACCTCGCCCCTTGAAACCATCGCGCGGGCGCAGTCAATCGTCTGTCGCCCGCCCGCGGGCTTCCGCGGGGCCGAGCCGTTCGGGCTGCACCTCGAGGGACCGTTCCTCAACCCGGCGCGCAAGGGCGCGCACAATCAGGATTACCTGCGTTTGCCGTCGCTGGAAGCGGTCGCCGGCTGGAGTCCCCAAACGGGTGTCCGCCTGGTGACCCTGGCCCCCGAACTCCCGGGCGCGCTCGACGTCGTCCGCGTGCTCTCGGCCGCGGGGCATCCTCGTCAGCGCGGGGCACAGCATGGCGACGTACGCCGAAGCGCTCGCCGGCTTCGACGCGGGCATCCGCTACGGCACGCACCTGTTCAACGCGATGCCGCCGCTCGCCCACCGCGAGCCCGGCCTTCCCGGCGCGCTGCTGACCGACGATCGCCTCTGCGCCGGCTTCATCCCGGACGGCATCCACACCCATCCAGCGATCATCCGCCTGGCCTGGAAGCAGCTCGGCCCGGATCGCTTCAGCATGGTCACGGACAGCATGGCCGCGCTCGGCATGGGACCCGGCCGCCACCTGCTGGGCGATTACGAGGTGTTGGTCGACGACTCCAGCGCCCGCCTCGCGGACGGCACGCTCGCCGGCAGCATCCTGTCCCTCGATCAGGGCCTGCGCAACCTGGTGCGTGAGACCGGCTGCTCGCTGGAGCAAGCGCTCGCCACAGTCACGACGACGCCCGCCCGCCTGCTCGGCCTTGACGCATCAACGCGGCCAGATCGCTCCGGGATACGTCGCCGACCTGGTCCTGCTCTCGCCCGAGCTCGAGGTCCAAGCCACCATCGCCCGCGGCGAGCTTGTCTACCAGCGCTGAGAAAGAATATCCCCCCATCCCCTCATCCCCGCCGAAAACCGATTGCGGGGATGAGGGGATGGGGGGATGAAAGAGGAGACTGTATGCCACGGGTTGACAAGGCATCGCTGCATGTCTACCGCGAGATCCACGAACAGCCGGAGGTGCTGGAGCGTTTGCTGGGCGAGGCCCAGGGCCAGGTTGATGCGCTCGCCGCGGAGATCAAGCGGCGGGCCATTACCCATGTGATCATCGCCGGCCGCGGCACGAGCGACAACGCTGCCCGCTACGCCCAATACTTGCTCGGCGCGTTCAATCAACTGCCCGTGGGCCTGGCCGCGCCCAGCCTTTTCACCATCTACGACGCGCCGCCGCATTTCGGCAACGCGCTGGTCCTCGGCGTGAGCCAGTCGGGCAAGAGCCCCGACATCGTCTCGGTGCTGGCCGAGGCCCGCCGCCAGGGCGCGCTCACCGCCGCGCTGACCAACTTCCCCGACTCGGATCTCGCCGCGTCCGCCGATCACGTCATCGCGCTCGAGGCCGGCGAAGAACGGTCCGTGGCCGCGACCAAGACCTACATGGCCGAGCTGGCCGCTATCGCGATGCTGAGCGTCGCGCTCGCGGGAGATGGCGAGCGGGCGGGCCTGCTGCGCGGCATTCCGGGGAAGGTGGCCGAGGCCCTGGAGATGCACGAGAACCTGGCAGGGGTGGCGGAGCGCTACCGGTACATGACCTCGTGCGTCACGATCGGCCGGGGTTACAACTACTGCACCGCGTTCGAGCTGGCGCTCAAGCTGAAGGAGATGACCTACACGGTCGTGGAGCCTTATTCCAGCGCGGACTTCCTGCACGGCCCATTCGCGCTGCTGGCGCCGGGCTTCCCGGTCTTCGCCGTGGCGCCGTCGGGCAAGATGCTGCCCGAGCTGCGGACGTTCATGGGCCAGGTGCAGGAGCGCGACGCCGAGCTGGTCGTGATCAGCGACGACGCGGACGCACTTGCCGCGGCCCGGGTGCCGCTCCCGCTGCCCGCCGGCGTCCCCGAATGGCTCTCGCCGCTCCCCGCCATCGCCGTCGGTCAGCTCTTCGCAATGGAGCTCGCCGTCGCCCGCGACCTCAATCCGGATCAGCCACGCGCGCTGCACAAGGTGACCGAGACCAGGTAGGAATGCCGCGCAGTACCGCACGACTAAGAAACCCGGTTTCTGCCAGAAACCGGGTTTCTTATTACGAAGACCCCTTGCGCGGCTTCTTCTGCGGCTCCGGCGGGGGTGGGTCTGGAGGCACGAGCAGCATCTGCCCGCCGTCCGTCATGACCGGCCGGGCCAGGACGCCCGCCTTGCCGTGGCGGCTCACGACGTCATCCGGTCCCGCGGCAGGAGCGGAAGGCGCTTCCGCAGCCTTCTTCCGCGGGGGCTTCGACGGTCCTGCAGGAGGCTCAATTCCCTTAGCATTCGCAGCGGCGCCAGCGCTGCTGACGGTCGTCGCTGGCGCCTTCTTGGCGCGCGGCGGTTTTCCGGTTGCGCTCTGGCCGGTGGGCGCTGCCGCCGCCGGCTCGGCAGCAGCTGCTGCCTTCGTCCCGGCCTTCTTGGGAGCGCCTCCGCTTGCTTTCACGGTGGGCGGCTCGGCCTGCTTCGCAGCCGCCTTTGGCTTTGCCTCAGCGGTGGGCTTCGCCTTGGCCGCGGTCTTCGGCTCCGCGGCCTTTGCGGTGCTTCGCGTGGGCTTTGCAACTGGCGCCGCTCCGTTCGACTTCGGAGCCTCCGGCGCGACGCCGCCTGCCGGCAGCACGACCGCGCCGACCGCCTGCACCGCGCCGAGGACCAGGACGACCTTGCCCGCAGCCGTCCGGGCGGCCTGAGGAATGGCCTTTGCGAGCAGCGGCTTCGGCTCGCCCTCGCTGACGGCCACCAGCAGCTTGTCGGTTGGTTTCACCAGCAGGCTCGTTACCACGGGCCCGCTCTTCGTCGCCAGCTTCGCTGCAACGCCCTGCGTGCCCCGGCCCTTAGCCGGAAAGTCGGACAACGGCGAGCGCCGGCCGTATCCCGCGCTCGTCACCATCGCCAGATCGCGGTTCTGGTTCTCCGTGGTCACCACCGCGCCGCCGATGACCCGGTCGTCGGCTTGCAGCTTGATCCCTGCGATGCCGCCCGCCGGCAGCCCCATCGGCCGCACCTCGTCCTCTGCGAACCGGATCACCTGGCCCCCGGCCGTCACTAGCACGATCTCCCCGCCGCCGGTGCTTGTCGCGGCCCAGGCCAGCGAGTCGTCCCCGTCCAGCTTGATCACGCTCGGGTTCGCCTGCGCCGCGACCGCCAGGTCGGCCAGGGTCACGCGCTTGACTGCACCCTTCGCGGTCGCCATGACCAAGTAACCCTGGGGCGGCTCGCCGTTTGGCTTCTGCGCCGTGAACGCTGCCGCGATCGGCTCGCCGCGGCGCAAGCCCCCCAAGTCAGCATGGTTGGCGGTCGCGCCGTCGGGCAGTTGATGCACCCCGATGCGCGTCGCCTGCCCTCGCTTGCTGATCAGGTACAGGTCGCAATGCGTGTTCGCTTCGAGCACGAACTGCGGCGCCCCGGCTCCAGCCGGCAGGCGCCCGCCCGCCCGCCCGACCGTGCCGTCCGTCCGCACGGTCACCCACACGTCTTCCTCGGGCAGCACGTCGTGTACGGTCAGCGCGCCGCGCGCCTGGTCGGTGATTTGCGTCCGGCGCGCGTCCCCGTAGGTTGCCTTCATGTCCACCAGGTTCTGGCGTATGAGCGCGAGGACCTTCTTGGGCGACGAGAGCAGCGCCTCCAGCTCCTTGATGAGCGCGACGACCTCCCGGTACTCGTCCTGCAGCTTCTTCCGCTCGAGGGCGGCCAGCCGCCGCAGCTGCATGTCGAGGATAGCTTGCGCCTGGAGCTCGGTGAAGCCCAACTGCTTCATCAGGCCCTGCCGGGCCGCGTCCGCCGTGCGCGAGCCGCGGATCAGCGCGATCACTTCGTCCAGGATGTCGAGCGCCTTGAGCAGGCCCTCGAGGATGTGCGCCCGCGCCTTGGCCTTCGCCAGGTCGTGCTTGGTACGCCGGACGATGACCTCTTGCCGGTGTTCCAGGAAGTGCAGGAGCATCCGCTTGAGGCTCAGCGTCCTGGGCTCCCCGTCGACCAGCGCGAGCAGGGAGACGCCGAACGTTTGCTGCAGCGGCGTGTACTTGTACAGCATCGCCAGCACGTCGCGCGGCTCGACCGTTCGGGTCATCTCGATGCAAAGCCGCATGCCCGTCCGGTCCGATTCGTCGCGCAGGTCGGTCAGCCCTTCGATACGGGCGTCACGCGCGAGCTCGGCGATCCGCTCGATGATATTAGTCTTGTTCGCCCCGTAAGGCAGCTCGGTCACGACGATCCGGCTGCGGTTGCGGCTCATCTCTTCGATGTGCGCCCGCGCTTGCACGATCACGCTACCGCGGCCGCTCGCGTAGGCCTGCGCGATCAGGTCCTCGCGCTCGCCTTCCTCTCCCGGCGCGCCATACCGGAACACGACGCCCCCGGTGGGGAAGTCGGGTCCGGGGATGATACTTCATCAGGTCTTCGACCGTCACGTCCTCGCGACAGTCGTAATTGTCGATCAGGTGGCAGAGCGCGTCGCACACCTCGCCCAGGTTGTGCGGCGGGATGTTGGTCGACATGCCGACCGCGATGCCGCTGGAGCCGTTGACGACCAGGTTGGGGAGGGCTGCAGGCAGGACGAGTGGCTCTTTCAACGTGCCGTCGAAGTTGTCGCCCCAATCGACCGTGTCCTTCTCGATGTCGTTCAGCATCTCCATGGCGATCTTCGCCAGCCGCGCCTCGGTGTACCGCATGGCGGCCGCGTTGTCGCCGTCGATCGAGCCGAAGTTGCCCTGACCGTCGACCAGGGGGTAGCGCAGTGAGAAATCCTGCGCCATGCGGACCATTGCCTCGTACACGGCCGCGTCGCCGTGCGGATGGTACTTGCCCAGCACTTCGCCCACGATGCGGGCCGACTTCTTGTAGGGCTGTTCGGGCCGCAGGCCGAGGTCGTACATGGCGTACAGGATCCGGCGATGCACCGGCTTGAGCCCGTCCCGAACGTCGGGCAGCGCCCGCGCGACGATGACGCTCATCGCGTAATCCAGGTAAGATGCCTGCATCTCCGTGTCGATGTTGATGCGCTTGACTGTTCCTAGTTCCATTAAATCGCCTTACATCCAGGTCTTCGCTGGATTCACGCCTCGTCCCGCAGCTGTTCCCAGACCGGCCGGTTGTCCTGCACCTGCAGCGCCTGCCGGAGCTCGATGATCTCATCCCGCAAGATCGCAGCCTTCTCAAATTCGAGGTTCTGCGCGGCCGTCTTCATCTGCTTCTCCAGGTCCTTAATCAGCCGGGTCGCCTCGTCCTTAGGCATGGTCACCGGCTGGCCGCCCGTCCTGTATTCCGGTCCGCCTTCCGCAACGGCCGCCGCGCCCCCGAACCTGCGGGGAGGGCGTCCCGCGCTCGGACTGGAGCCGCTGCGTCAGGTCCCGCACCGCCTTGACGATCGTCTGCGGCACGATGCCGTGCGCCTGGTTGTATTCTTCCTGCTTCGACCGCCGCCGGTTGGTCTCGTCGATCGCCCGGCGCATCGAGTCGGTGATGCGATCCGCATAGAGGACGGCCGTGCCCTCCACGTGCCGGGCCGCCCGGCCGATGGTCTGGATGAGCGCTTGCTCCGAGCGCAGGAACCCTTCCTTGTCCGCGTCGAGGATTGCCACCAGGCTCACCTCGGGCAGGTCCAGCCCCTCGCGCAGCAGGTTGATCCCGACCACCACGTCGTACACGCCCAGCCGCAGGTCCCGCAGGATTTCGATGCGCTCCAGGGTCTGCACTTCGGAGTGCAGATAATGCACCTTGATGCCCACTTCCTGCAAATAGTCGGCCAGGTCTTCGGCCATCCGCTTGGTCAGCGTCGTCACCAGCACGCGCTGCCCGTGCGACACCCGCTTGCGGATCTCCTTCAGCAGATCGTCCACCTGCCCCTTGGTCGGGCGGATTTCCACTTGCGGATCGACAAGCCCCGTGGGGCGTATGATCTGCTCCACCACCTGCGCCGACTTGTTCAGCTCATAGGGGGCGGGCGTTGCAGACGTGTAAATGACCTGGTTCAGCGTCTCCTCGAACTCCTCGAACTTCAACGGCCGGTTGTCGAGCGCGCTTGGCAGGCGGAAACCGTAGTCGACCAGCACCTCCTTGCGCGCCCGGTCGCCGTTGTACATCCCGTGCACCTGCGGGATGGTCATGTGCGACTCGTCGATGATCAGCAGCCAGTCTTTCGGGAAGTAATCGAGCAGCGTGAACGGCCGCGAGCCTGCAGGCCGGAGCGCCAGCGGCCGGCTGTAGTTCTCGATCCCCGAGCAAAACCCGACCTCGCGCAGCATCTCGATGTCGTAGCGCGTGCGCTGCTCCAGCCGCTGCGCTTCGAGCAGCTTGCCTTCATCCCGGAACTTCTTGAGCTGCCCCTCCAACTCCGCTTCGATCACCTTGATCGCCTCGGTGAGCTTCTCCTGAGGTGTGATGAAATGCTTCGCCGGGAAGATTTCGATCTCGTCCAGCTTCCGCAGCACCTCGCCGCTCAGCGGGTCGATCTCAGTGATCCTGTCCACTTCGTCGCCGAAGAACTCGACGCGATACGCCAGGTCCGCGTACGCGGGCATCAATTCGAGCGTGTCGCCGCGCACGCGGAACTTGCCGCGGCGCACCTCGAAATCGTTGCGCTCGTAGAAGATTTCGACGAGCTCGCGCAGCACCAGCTCGCGGCGGTAGCCCTCACCCACCTTCAGCTTGACCGTCACCCGGCCGTACTCGGCCGGGTCGCCCAGGCCGTAGATGCAGGAGACCGAGGCCACGATGAGCACGTCGCGCCGGCTGAGCAGCGCCGAGGTCGCGGCCAGCCGCAGCCGGTCGATTTCGTCGTTGATCTGCGAGTCTTTCTCGATGTAGGTATCGCTCCGGGGCAGGTACGCCTCGGGCTGGTAGTAATCGTAGTAACTGACGAAGTACTCGACCGCGTTGTTCGGGAAGAAGTCTTTGAACTCGCTGTAGAGCTGGGCCGCCAGTGTCTTGTTGTGCGCCAAAACGAGCGTCGGCCGGTTCACGGCCTCGACGACGGCGCCCATCACATAAGTCTTCCCGGTCCCCGTCGCTCCGAGCAGCGTCTGATGCTGATAGCCCGTGCGTAAGCCCTCGGTCAGCTTTGCGATGGCTTCCGGCTGATCGCCCGTCGGTTTGAAATCTGAAACTAGCTTGAAGTCCGGCATGAGAATCCCTCGCGCGCCCAAGTCTGACAGTCAGTAACACCTGAACTAACGCTATCATACCCGATCAGGGGCGTTTCTGCAAGATTTGAGAAGGGAAATTGAACGCTTGTTCTGCGCATAACTCCTGTCCAGGGGCTTGGTCGGCTCTCGTGACAGCCGGCCTCGAACGTGCTAGACTGCGACCCGATCTGCCGCAATTAGGCGAGTGAATGGGGGTTCGATGAACGCACCAAATGACATCACGGGGAAGCTTCTTTCGGCTGCGGCCGAACGAGCAACCCGTTATCTGGAGACCCTGGACGAAAGATCTGTGGTGCCCACTGCAGGCGCGCTCGATCGCCTCTCCGAGTTGGGCGGGCCGCTGCCGGAAGCCCCGACCGACCCAGCCGAGGTGCTGGCCTTGCTCGATCGGGTAGGCTCGCCGGCCACCGTGGCGTCTGCCGGCCCGCGTTACTTCGGCTTTGTCATCGGCGGCACGCTGCCGGCCTGCCTGGCCGCCAACTGGCTGGCAGGCGCCTGGGACCAGAACGCGGGGCTGCGGGTGATGTCGCCAGTGGCAGCCGAAGTCGAGGACATCAGCCTGCGCTGGCTGATTGACCTGTTGGGGCTGCCAGGCGGCAGCGCGGGTGGCCTCGTGACCAGCGCCACCATGGCAAACTTCGCCGGGCTGGCGGCGGCTCGACATGCCGTGCTCGCACGGGTGGGTTGGGACGTGGAGAGCCAGGGACTGTTCGGCGCGCCTCCGGTCACGGTCGTCGTGGGCGACGAGGTGCACGTCAGCCTGCTGAAGGCGCTGAGCATGCTGGGGATGGGCCGGGACAGGGTCGTGGGGGTGCCGGCCGACGGCCAGGGACGCATGCGGCCGGATGCCCTGCCTCAGATCGCCGGGCCTGCGATCGTCTGCGTCCAAGCGGGAAACGTCAACACGGGGGCGGTCGATCCGGTGGAAGAGATCAGCAAGCGGGCGCATTCGGCCGGGGCGTGGGTGCACGTCGACGGCGCGTTTGGGCTCTGGCTGGCTGCGGCGCCCGAGCGCGCCCACCTGGTCCGGGGCGTGTCCGCCGCAGATTCCTGGGCCACCGACGCGCACAAGTGGCTGAACGTCCCGTACGACAGCGGACTCGTCTTCTGTCGCGAGCCGGAGCATCTCGCCGCGGCGATGTCCACCAGCGCAGCTGCTTATCTGATCCCGGAAGCGGACCGGGAGCCGGACCAGTACACGCCGGAGATGTCCCGGCGGGCGCGCGGCGTCGAGGTGTGGGCTGCTCTCCGGTCGCTGGGTCGGACCGGGCTGGGAGAGATGATCGAGCGGACGTGCCGGCACGCGACGCGTTTCGCGGTCGGGCTGCAGGCCGCGGGCTACAGCATCTTGAACGAGGTCGTCGCCAACCAGGTCCTGGTTTCGTTCGGCGACGCCGAGCAGACGCGCCGCGTGATCTCAGCGGTGCAGGCGGGCGGGGTCTGTTGGGCCGGCGGCACTGTTTGGCACGGCCAGACCGCGATGCGCATCAGCGTCTCCTCGTGGGCCACCCGCGACGAGGACGTGGAGCGGAGCCTCGACGCGATCATCCGCGCTGCGCGGTAGCCGCGGGTTGGCAGAGGAGCGAGAGATGAGCGTACGACGCGCGACGTGGGACGATCTCCAACACCTCGTCGATCTGATGGCAGAGGTTGTCGATCAGCACGTGGACCACCTGCCTGACGTCTTCGAGCGCGCAAAACGCGAAGACATGATCGATTACCTCGGCCCAATGCTGGACTCCGAGGATGCCCGGGTTTTCGTGGCCTGCTCGGGAACGGAAATCGTGGGCTACATGCTCTTGACCGTCGACGACGACCCTGGCAACGCGTTCTTCCGGCCGCGGCGCTTGCTCTATATCGAAGCGCTGGCGGTGACGGCGGCTCATCGCCGTCAGGGACACGGGGCAGCATTGCTCGACGCTGCGCGGCGGGTGGCAGTAGAACGCGGGCTGGATCGAGTCGAGTTCGAGACGTGGGGGTTCAACGAACAAGCCCACGAGTATTTCGGTGTCAGGGATTTCAAGCCGTTGTCCTTCCGGATGAGCGGGAAGGCCTGAGCCGTCACGCGTCCGCGGAACCCGGCGCGCTACTCCTGCAACTGCGCGAACAGGTTGTTCAGCGACTCGGCGAATGTCGGGTGGGCGAAGGTGCCGTCGCGCAAGCTCGTGTAGGGCAGGCTGCCCATCATCGCGACCTGCAGCATGCTCATGATTTCGCCGCCCTCGGCTCCCAGCACGGCTGCGCCGAGAATCTGGTCTGTCTCCGCGTCCACGATTGCTTTCATGAAGCCGCGGGTCTCGCCCGTCTCCAAAGCCCTTGCGACGCTGGTCATGGGCATCTTCGCCACCTTGATACGCCGGCCCTGTTCGCGCGCGGCGTCCTCGCTCAGCCCAATGCGCCCCAGCTGCGGGTCCATGAAAACGACGTAGGGCACTATGCGGTCCCTTGTGCTAGCGTGGCCGCCTTCGAGCACGTTCGCCTTTAGGATGCGGTAGTCGTCGTACGAGATGTGCGTGAACGCCGGGCCTCCCTTAACATCCCCGAGCGCGTAGATTTCCGCCGCGGTCGTCTCAAGCCGTTCGTTGACCCGGATATACCTCTGTTCGTCCGTCTCGATGCCGGCCGCGATCAGGTTGAGATCTTCGGTGTTGGGTGTGCGGCCGGTCGCCAGTAACAGGTGCGATCCCACTAGGTTTCGTTCGCCTTCTGGCGTTTGAACGCGCAGCCGGATTCCTGCGTTGCCGGCCGGCTCCACCGCATCCGCCCGCGCGTCTAGCAGGATTTCGATCCCATCCTCGCGCAATATGGCGACGACTCCTCCGGCAACATCCTCATCCTCGCGCGCCAGCAGTTGCGCCCCCCGCTGTACGATCGTTACCCGGCTGCCGAAGCGGCGGAACATCTGGCCGAACTCCACCCCGATATAACCGCCGCCGAGTATGAGTAGGTGCTCGGGCGCCCGGTCGAGCTCCATGATGCTGTTCGAGTCCAACGCTTCGATCCGTTCGAGACCCGGCAGCCGCGGCCGGCTGGGACGCGCCCCTGCGTTGATGAAGATCTGCCGGCCCTCTATCCGGCGGTTCCCACCTTCGTTCAGGCGCACGTCCAACGTCTTCGGCCCGTTGAAGCTCGCCTGGCCCAATAAATACTCCAGGCCCTCGGTCTCCCTGATGCGGCGCTCGCTGCCCTCGCGGAAGCTTTCGACCATATCCCGCTTGCGCTGCCGCACTGCGGCCATGTCGACCGTCACCTCGCCCGCAGCCACGCCATAGTCTCCCGCGCGCCGGGCGATGTGCGCGGCTCGTGCGCTCGCAACCATGGTTTTGGTCGGCGTGCATCCCACATTCACGCACGTCCCCCCGGCATGTGCCCGCTCCACGATGGCCGTCTTCCGGCCAGCCTGGGCCAGCGCGCTCGCCAATGGCCCGCCGCCCTGGCCCGCCCCGATCACGATTACGTCGAAAACCTCTGCTCCGTTCATCCCGGTCCCCTCTCCTTTCGATCCGCGTGCGGGCTGCAGCACAAGCCGGCAGGCGTTTTGCGGACACCGGTCAATACACTATCACGCGGGACGGAACCTGTGCGTGAGCAAGCTCCCTGGCGGCGGCCGGGAACCGGTCGATGGCGCACCAAAGTTGACTCCAGGAAACGCTTCGCATTCTGCATTGCAGTCATTCCGCTCCGCGGATGCTATAAGAGCAGATGGGCCGGCCGGGTTCTGTTGACCAGCCTCAGCGTTGCGGTGGGGCCATGCGGATTCCGGCGGGCACTGGCTGGGGGAGAGGTGATGGTTCGACGATGGACTTACATTTGACCGATCTGCTGGTCGAACTCGAGCAATTCGGCGTCGACAACGACGAGATAGCGATGTCCCGGTCGGAGCGGCTCCTCAACATCACGCGCGACACGGGCGCCTTTCTCAACCTGATCGTTCGCGTCCTGCGTGCGAGGAGTGTCGTCGAGATTGGCACCTCAGACGGCTATTCCACCTTGTGGTTGGCGGATGCTGCACGGGCGAATGGCGGCAAGGTACGCACGGTCGAGTGCCGGGCCGAGCGCACGCAGATGGCTGCGGCCAACTTCCGGCGCAGCGGGTTGGCGCCGTGGATCGAGGTGCATGCGGGCGAAGCCGGGCCCTTCCTGGCCGCACTACCCGACGCCAGCGTCGATTTCTTGTTCCTGGACGCAGAGCGTCACGAATATCCGGGTTTCTGGCCCGACCTGCAGCGGACGCTCGCGCCGAATGGGCTGATCGCGGTCGATAACGCGGTGTCGCACGAGGCCGAGGTGGCGCCCTTCGTGTCGCTGGTCAGGTCGACGGCCGGCTACCTCACCTCGCTCGTGCCCGTGGGCAAGGGCGAGGTGCTGATTCTCAAGCTGCCTGACGCTTCAACTGCAGTTAGGCGTCAGCCTGCCGCACGGCGCTGGCGCTGGCGCTCGCCATGAGCAACCCGGCGGGCAGGCTACTTCAGGGTCAGCAGGTAGGCGACCATATCGTTCACTTCCTGCTGGCTTAGCTCGGTGCCATAGTTCTGCGGCATGACGTTGGGCGGGAAGTCTTCCACCACCTCGAGGCCCGGGTTGACGATCTGCTCGCGCAGCCAACCCGCGGCATCCTTTGCCGTGCCCTTGTACCCCGATTCCTTGAAGGCCCCCGCTGCATCGGTCGCAATGCCCGCCAGTGACGGGCCGACTAGCTTCTTGTCCTTCTCGGTGGAGTGGCACGTCGCACAGCCTGCGACATTGTCTTTGCCTATGGTGGCCTGGTGGAAGAGCTTGTCGCCATTGGCGGCGTTTCCCGACGACGACGGCTGAGTGGTGGCGCCTCCGCCGCATGCGGCGACCGCCAGGAGCGCGACGACGAACACGATGAGGCGAATGACCCGTGACATCTGTACCTCCCGCCACGGCTTGCGCCGGAGTGATTTGTAGCTTCGCCTAATCTACATCCGCCGCCGAGCAGTGTCAAGCTCTTCGCTCAAAATCCATAATCCCCGCAATCCTTTCCCGATTGACGCTCCCCGGTAAAAACGTTACAATACCGGCAGGAGGAGATCCGGCCCAGCTTATGCCCAAAGCAAGTCGTGTCTTCGCGCTGTTTGTTTTGCTTCTCTCTCTGGTCCTGCCGCAAGCCGTCTTTGCGCGGGAAGTTGACCCGCGGGCGCCAGTCGCGCAGACCAAGCCGCCAGATCCCACGCCGGCTGCGCCCGCTGCGTCTGCGGTGCTGGATACCAAGACCATCCTGAACCGGATGAGCGTCGCCGACAAGGTCGGCCAGCTTTTCCTCGTTTCCTTCCAGGGGCAGGACGTCGGCCCCGACTCCGATATCGCCGTCCTCATTCGTGATTACCGGGTGGGCGGCGTGGTCTTGCAGCCCGCCAACGACAACTTCCGCAACGTCCCGACGCCCGGCAATCCGGTTACCACCACGACCGGCGCGGCAGGCCTGGTGAATACACCGGTCCAGATCGCCGGCCTGGCGAATACGATGCAGGCGTTGGCGTTCACCGCGCCGCGGCCCCTCGCCGCAACCGGGGCCATTACGGCCACCTCCGCGGTCACCCCTACCGGGGCTACCTCGAACACGGGCCCCGGGCTCGCGCCTACGGAGGCAGTGACCGGCACGGAGGCGGCTGCGACGGTTCCCGCCGCGACCGTGGAACCTTCGACCGCGCCTGACGCCACCGCGACCACCGCTGCCGCCCGCGCCGCGACCGGCGTCACCGCCACCCGCGTCGCCAAGGCCACCGGCGAAGCAGTTGCCGTGGGGGCAGAGCCGCAGCCGACCGCCGACGGCAGGAACGCCGGCGGTCCCGCCGCGGGAACCTTCGATACCTCCTCGCGAGGGCTCCCGCTGTTCGTCGCACTGGACTGGGTGGGCGACGACAGCTCGTTTCTCGGCGGCCAGGGCGGCTTCACCCCGCTCCCCAGCTCGATGGCGCTCGGCGCAACGTGGTCGCCTCAATTGGCCGAGCAGGCGGGCCAGGTCATGGGCCAGGAGCTGCATGCGGCCGGGGTGAACCTGCTGCTGGGGCCGACGCTCGACGTGCTGGACGTGCCGCGACCCGGCACCCGCGGCGACCTTGACACCCGGACCTTCGGCGGCGACCCCTTCTGGGTCGGCCAGGTGAGCCAGGCGTTCGTTCGCGGGGTGCAGGTTGGCGGTGAAGGCGGTGTCGTGACCGCGGCGAAGCACTTCCCCGGCCAGGGCGGCTCGGATCGCGGGCCGGAGGACGAGGTCGCCACGGTCCAGAAATCGGTCGACCAGCTGCGCCAAATCGAGCTTGCGCCGTTCAGCACCGTCATGGCCGGCGGCAACCTGTCGGCACCCGGCATCACGCCCGCGCTCGTCACGTCCCACATCCGCTACCGGGGCTTCCAGGGCAATATCCGCGAGACCACGCCGCCCATCAGCCTTGCCCCCCAGCTCCAAGACCTGATGGAGCTGCCCGAGTTCGAGCCTTGGCGGGCGGGCGGCGGCGTGCTGATCAGCGACCAGCTCGGCGTGCCCGCGCTGCGGCGCTATTACAGCCCGACCCTGAGTGAATTCCCTTACCGGCGGGTCGCACAGGACGCGTTTCTCGCCGGCAACGACCTGCTGAACCTCGGCCGTTTTGCCCTGACTGACAACTCGGCCGACCAGATGGCGGCGATCAAGGAGACCATCGTCTTCTTCCAGGATAAGTACAAGAACGACAGCGCGTTTGCGGCCCGTGTCGATGCGGCCGTCGAACGGATCGTGGCCCTCAAGCTGCGCATGTACAACGGTGACTGGCCGGCGTCGGACCTCCTGCGCGACCCGCAAACGGTGACCGCTGGTGTGGGCGAGGGCAGCAGCGTGACCCGCGGGGTGGCGCGTGCCGGGATGACTTTGATCTATCCCGGGCGCGACCAGTTTGCCGACCGCCTGCCGAGCGCACCGCAAGCGAATGAGAAGATCCTGATCTTTACCGACGCTCGGGAGGTGCGGGAGTGCCAGGCCTGCGATCCCGCACCCATCATCCCGCAGCAGGCGCTGCAGCAGATCATCCTTCAGTTATACGGGCCGGACGCGACGGGTCAGGTCGAGCCGGCCAATGTTCGCAGCTTCACCTTCGCCGACCTGGCGGCAGCCTTGGCGCAGCCGGGGAATAATCCGGCCGTTGAGAACGCGATCAACGACGCGCGGTGGATTGTGTTTGCTCAATTGGACGAGCGGCAGGACTTGCCCGAGTCGACCGCGCTGAGCGAGTTCCTGGCGAAGCGGTCGGACGGCCTACGGGACAAGCGGCTGGTTGTCTTTGCCTTTGCTGCGCCCTACTATCTGGATACGACGGAAATCAGCAAGCTCACCGCCTACTTCGGCGTCTATGCCCACACCGGCCCGTTCCTCGAAACTGCGGTTCGCGCCCTGTTCCGGGAGTTTACGCCTGCAGGTTCGCCGCCTGTGACCGTCACCGGTATAAACTACGAGCTGATTAACCAGTTGGAGCCAAATCCGGGCCAGGTGATCTCACTCTCACCCGTCAGCAGTGGCGACGTGATCAGCGGCAGCATCAAGGTGGGCAGCCAGATCGAGCTTGAGACGGGCCCGATCCTGGATCGCAACGGCCACCCCGTGCCTGACGGCACTCCCGTGGAGTTCAGCCTGCGCTACCCGACCGAGTCGCTGGCGCTCGCGCCGAAGATCGAGACGACCGTGGGCGGCCGGGCGCGGACCGTCGTGGCCCTGGACCGGCCGGGCGAGTTGTGGATCACCGCGCAGTCGGGGGAAGCGAAGAACTCGACGCGCATCGAGCTGAAGGTGGGCGGCGACGCGCCGGGCAGCATTGCGACCGTCGTGCCGACGCCCACGCCGTCCCCGACGCCGGAGCCGACGATCACCCCCAGCCCGAGTCCCACGCCGTCGCCCACGCCGGAGCCCACCGAGACCCCTGCGCCGGCCGCAGCCTACATTCCTCCGCCTCCGAAGCCGCGCGTCGCTTTCGGCGCGTTCCTTGCAGCCTTGCTGGGCGCCGGGCTGTCGGGGATGGCGGTTTTCATGCTCCGTAAGCGGGGCCAGCCAAAGAACGCGGGCGCGGCTACGAACGTGCAGGCGATCGTCGCGGCACTGTGGGCCGCGGCCATCGCCTGGATCGCCTACCTGCTCTATGCGGTCGGCTGGCTCCCCGGCTCCACGACGCTGCAGACCAAAGGCTGGGTCTGGGCCGCCGGCGCCGTCACCTTTGCCGGCGGCATGCTAACCCTGCTCTGGACCAGCCGCAATCGGCACGCCTAGGCTGGAAGAACGAGTTTCCAAACTCCACCAATGTGGGCGGTCTCAGCAGTCCCAGGTTTTACACATAGCCCGGACGACGCAACGGATGGCCTGCGACGCAGCGGATGGCCTGCGGCCGAAACGGAGAAACGGATTGCGAGGAAGCTGCGAGGGCGTCGGATGAACGGTTGACGGCCCGGCGCACCTTTCGCTGATGCCTCGAGACTCCCATCAACCATCCGTTCCTCCGTTTCGGCCGCAGGCCATCCGCTGCGTCGCAGGCCATCCGTAACCCCTAGGGCAGGGGCGGCGACAATAGCGTCACCAGCAGCGCGGTTGCGGTCAGCAGCACGACCGTCGCTACCAGCGCCGCGTGCTGTGCGATCAGCTCCCGCCAGAGGCCTTGGGTCTCGCTGAACGTCGGCAGCCGCCCAGTCCCGGGCCCTGCCAGCTTCTCAGGTTCATCTGTGAACAGGAGCTCGCGGAAGGCCTCCACGGTGACGGGCCGATCGTCGGGGTGCTGGGCGATCGCGGCCAGGATCGCGCGTTCGGTGCGCGGGGAAATACGGGAGTTGATCTCCCGCGGGGGGATCAGGGTGCCCGGCTTGAGGAAGCGCTGCTTGGCATCGGCCGGCGGCTGGCCGGTGAGCAGGTGGTACAGCGTGGCGCCCAGCGCATAGACGTCGGACCGGACGTCCGTGTGCCCCGAGTCCCCGCCGTATTGCTCGAGCGGCGTGTACGCCACCGTCCCGCGCCCCTGGACCACCGTAACCGTGCGGTTCTCGTCCGGCTGGAGCAGTTTGACAAGCCCGAAATCCACCAGCTTGACGACGCCGCGCGGAGTGAGTTTAATGTTGGAAGGCTTGATATCCCGGTGCAGGACGGGAGGGTCCTGATCGTGAAGGTAGGACAGGGCGTCGCACAGCTGGATGGCCCAGCGTAACACGTCCTCTTCGGGGACGAAGGCGCTTTTGCGGCGGGCCTCCTCCACGAGTTGTCGCAGGTCTGAGCCTGGCACGAAATCCATGACCAGGTACTGCCTGCCATCGTGTTCGAAGTAGTCCGACACCTTGGGCAGGTTGGGGTGATCCAGCCTTGCGAGTACGCTCGCTTCGCGGTAGAACTGATCTTGCGCCTGGTCTTCTACGCCGCTGGGGCCCATCAGCTCGGGAAGCACTTCCTTGACCGCGCAGATGCGGCCGCGCAGCCGGAGATCGTTGGCCTTGTAGACGGCGCCCATGCCGCCCTGGCCGACCAGGTCGATGATTTCGTAGCGTTCGCGCAACACGGCGCCAACGGCAAGCGTTTGAGACATTGTGGCAGTCAAACCGGCAGCAGGTTGGTTAGCTGCCCGGATTATCCCGCACGGCGGAAGTGGTGTCAAGACACCTTGGTCTTAACCCGTCGGATGGCCGGTGCGGCACGGCATAGCGGAGCCGACCGCGGCTGACACTGCTGGCCGGATCTGGAGTGCAACGAGGCATGAACGAGCGATCCATCACACCTGAGTCGGCCATGCTCATCCTGCAGCGAGGCGGGGAAAGCGGCGAGACGTGGCCGCTGGAGCACCGGACGCTGACCATCGGGCGCAGCCCGGACTGCGACATCGTCCTCGACGACCGCCAGATTTCTCGGCTGCATGCGCGCGTCGTGTGGCGCGACGACCACTACGAGATCGAGGATTTGGCGAGCAAGAACGGGACGCATCTGAATGGCCGCGACGTGGTGGCGCCCCAGCCCTTGCACGACGGCGACGAGATCCAGGTCGCCCTGCGCTATAAGCTCGCGTTCGTCGATGCCGGCGCGACCGCGCCGCTGACGCTCGACGCGCCCCTCCCGCGCGGCTTGCGGCTCGACACCGCCGGGCGCCGGGTATACGTCAACGGCAAACCGCTGGAGCCGCCGCTCTCCGCCCAGCAGTACCGGCTGCTCGAAGTCCTGCTGGGCGCCAGCGGCGTCGTCGTGCCGCGACGACATCGTGCACGCGGTCTGGCCCGACGCCCAGGACGGCGGCGTTTCCGAGCAGTCGATCGACGCGCTGGTGCGCCGTCTGCGCGAGCGCCTGGCCGAGGCCGATCCCGAGCACCAATACATCGTGACGATGCGCGGCCACGGCTTTCGCTTCGAGAACCGGGGCCGTGCGCCTGACTGATGACCTCCCCGCTTGCGCTGTATCTGCACATCCCGTTTTGCGCGGTGCGCTGTCACTACTGCGACTTCAACACCTACGCCCGGCTCGACGCGCTCTTCGAGCCGTACGCCGCAGCTCTGGTCGAGGAAATCCGGCGCGCAGGCAAGCAGCGCGGCCGGCCGCGCGTGTCCGACCATATTTCTTGGCGGCGGCACGCCGACCGTCCTGCCCGCCCGCCTGCTCGAGCAGATCCTCGACAGCACTCCGCGCCGCGTTCGAGGTCGATCCCGACGCAGAGATCACCTGCGAGGCCAACCCCGGCACGACGGACGCGGAGCTGTTTGCCGCGCTGCGGGGCATGGGTGTCAACCGGCTGAGCATGGGCGTGCAGAGCTTCGACGACGCGGAGCTCAAGTGGCTGGGCCGGATGCACGACGCCGCCGAAGCCGAAGCGGCCTACGGGGCGGCCCGCCGCGGCGGGCTTCGACAACATCAACCTGGACTTCATCTTCGGCCTTCCAGGCCAGTCGCCCGAGACGTGGTCCCGCACGCTGCGATCGCGCACTGGCGCTCGCGCCCGACCACATCTCGCTCTACAGCCTCACGGTCGAGCACGGCACGCCGCTGTACGACGCGGTGCGCCGGGGGGTCCAGGCCCCGCCGGACGACGACGTCGCTGCCGATATCTACCTGCTGGCGGCCGATCGGCCATCGACGTCCGCCGGCTACGAGCAATACGAAATCTCGAACTGGTCGCGGCCCGGCTTCCAGTGCCGGCACAACCTGGTCTACTGGCGCCACGAACCCTACCTCGGCTTCGGCCCGGGCGCGCACAGCTTTGACGGCCGGCGCCGCTGGTGGAACGTGCGCCCCGTGCCCCAGTACATCCAGCGGGTGAACGCGGGCGAGTCGCCCGAACGCGACGGCGAGCCGATCGACGAGCGGCTCGCGATGGGCGAGTTCATGATGCTTGGCTTGCGCCTGGTGGCGCGAGGGCGTGGACGGACGAGCGGTTCCGCGGCCGTTTCGGCGCGGACTTGTCCGATATCTTTGGCGATCGAGATCGAAGACCTCGTGAGCCGCGGCCTGCTCGAACGCCTGCCCGACCGCGTGCGGCTGACGACCTGCGGGGCGGCTCCTTGGCAACCAGGTCTTCGCGCAGTTCCTGCCGGTGAGTGATGAACGATGCTTGAGTTCGTGTCACGCCTGGCGCCGCCCCAAACAGCCGAGCGGCCGCGGCTTACTGGTTTGTCTTTGCGGGCGAGAAGCTGTTGGTCCGCCGGGCGGGCGAGCGCAGCCTCGTTCCGCTCGTGTCGGGTCCCGGCGAGCTCGGCCTGGCGCCCGACCGGGTGATCTACCTGGGCCACGTCGAGGAAGGCGGCGAGCAGACGCCCTGCTACGCAGCCGAGATCGCGGCCGGAGCCGGCGCTGCCCGGACGGCCTCGCGGCCGAGGGCCTCCGCGCCCTCTATCCTCTGCTCGACGAGCCGTTCATGGGCATTGCGGGCCGCGCGATCCAGCTCGTCGCGTTCGACCGCACGAACCAGTTCTGCGGGCAGTGCGGCAGCCGGACCGTGGACCAGGAGCACGAGCGGGCGAAGCGCTGCCCCGAGTGCGGCCTGATCGTCTACCCCCGGCTGTCGCCCGCGATCATCATTGCGGTGACGCGGCGCATCGAAGGCCGCCTGCACATCCTGCTGGCGCGCAACCACCGTTTCCCGACCGGCCGGTTCAGCGTGCTGGCGGGCTACGTGGAGCCGGGCGAGACGCTGGAGGAGTGCGCCGCCCGCGAGGTGTGCGAGGAGGTCGGGATCGACCTGGCGAACATCCGCTACTTCGGCAGCCAGCCCTGGCCCTTCCCCAACTCGCTCATGATCGGCTTCACCGCCGAGTATGCCGGCGGCGAAATCAAGCTCGAGGAGAGCGAGCTGGCCGACGCGCGCTGGTTCCCCGCCGACGAGCTGCCCGGCATGCCCCCGCCCTTCACGATTGCCCGGCAGCTGATCGACTGGTTCGTGCAAGAGGCCGGATAACACAATGACACGAAGGCACGTCTCCGAGACCGTATCGTTGTGTCTTCGTGCCTTTGTGTTGACCGTGCTTATACCGGCAGTTCGATCAGCTGCGGCCTGAGGTCCTTGCCCTCTACTTCCAGGATCGCGAGGCTGGCGGGGAGCGTGAACCGTCGCGGGCCGGCCGCGCCGGGGTTGAGGTAGAGGACGCCCGCCTTCGTCGTGATGCCTGGCCGGTGCGAGTGGCCGCTGATCACCGCACTGAAGCCGCCGGCTGCCGGGTCCAGGTCCAGCCGGTGCAGGTCGTGCAGCACGTAAATCCACACCCCGCCGACCTCCGTGACCTGCGTCTCGGGCAGCGCGTTGGCCCACGCCTCCCGGTCCACGTTCCCCCGCACTGCGAGGACGGGCGCGACTGTTTGCAACTCCACCAGCACCTCGGGCCGGCCCACATCCCCCGCGTGAAGGATCAGCTCGACGCCCGCGAGCGCCGCGAGCGCCTCGGGCCGCAGCAACCCGTGCGTGTCGGATATGACGCCGATGCGGTGAATTGTCATGCGCGGAGTCTAGGCGGTCGTGTAAGCCGTGTCAAGCTTTTGGCGCTCTCCCGTCGATTTGATAGTATTAAGCTTATGTCCCAACCATCCACGGGCGTGGCTGCAGCCAACGGCCATGATGCCCCGCTCTGGCAGGTGCTCTTCCGCCCCGCCTCCCGCGAGCAGACCAACCAACGGAATGTGCTGATCGACGCCATCGGCGTCGGCATCACCGCCGGCGTCGGCAGCTTCCTCTCCGTCTTCCTGGTGCGCCTCGGCGCGACCCCCTTCCAGGTGGGTTTGCTGACCGCCATGCCCGCGCTGACGGGGATGCTCCTCTCGCTCCCCGTCGGCGAGTTCCTCTCGCGGAAGGCAAACATCGTCCCCTGGTTCGCCCGGGCGCGCTTCCTGGTCCTCTCGTGCTACGTGCTGACCGGCCTGGTGCCGTTCCTCATCCGCAACCACCGGCCGGAGGCGATCATCTTCATCTGGGCGCTCGCCACGCTCCCGCAGACGATGGTCAGCGTGGGGTTCACCGTCGTCATGGGCGGCGTGGCAGGGCCGGCCGGCCGTTTCACGTTGATGAGCCGCCGCTGGTCGATCCTGGGCCTCACCAACTCGCTGACGGTCCTGATCGTCGGCCAAATCCTGACCTGGTTCAACTTCCCGCTCAACTACCAGGTCGTCTTCCTGGCCTCGGCCATCGGCGCGCTCATCAGCATCGTCTTCTCGTCAAGCCTCAAGCTGCCGCCCCAGGAGGTCCGCAAGCTCGAAGCGGGTCTCGTCGCGAGCCTGCGCGAGCACGGCGGCGCCATGCGGCGCAACAAGCCCTTCACCAACTTCCTGACCGCGCAGTTCGTGTTCCGCTGGGGCATGGCATTCGCCGCGCCGCTGCTCCCGATCTACTGGGTGCGCTCGGTCGGCGCGACCGACGCGCAGATCAGCGTGATCAACTCGGCGAACACGTTCGTGATGATGCTGGGCTACTTCTTCTGGACGAACATCGCGGCGCGCAAGGGCGAGCGGCTGGTCCTGTTGATTTGTGCGTTCGGGGTCAGCCTCTATCCGATGTTCACCGCATTGACAAGTTCCGCCTGTGGCTCCTGGTCGTGTGGGCGGCGGTTGCGGGTTTCTTCGTCAGCGGCACGGACCTGGTCTTCTTCGACGTGGTGCTTGCCACCTGTCCCCGGAGAACCAGGCGACCTACGTGGGCATCTACCAGACGACGCGTCCAGATCGCGACCTTCCTCGCGCCGCTCGTCGGCACTGCGATGTCGGGGATCGCCGGCCTGGTGCCCGCGCTGATCGCCGCGACGGTCGTGCGCTTGGCCGGCGCCGTGCTGCTCACATACCTGGGCGTAGGGAAGGGCGTCTAGCGGTTTTGCCACAGAGGTCACATAGGGAACAGAGGCGACTGAAGAGGATCCGGAGTTGTTTCCCAAATCTCTGTTGCCTCTGTGACCTCTGTGGCAAGCATTGCGGGGCGTCTAGCAGCCTGGGCCGGCCCGCTCGAGCAGGAAGACGCCCGTCGTCGACATGCAGGTTGGTCACCTTGATGACCTTGATCTCCCGCCCGTTTGCCAGGTAGGCCTGCCGGGTGACGGCGATGCCGTCGTGCGTGGCAGAACTCGGCCGAAATCCGTGATTGTCAGCGCCTGCCAGCGCGGCTTCTCGTACCATGCCTGCGGCAGGTCGGGCGCGTTGGGCATCCGCCCGGTCAGCAGCAGTTCCAGGCGGCAGCGCCAGTAACCCCAGTTCGGGAAGCTCACCACCGCCCGCTGCCCGACCCGCAGCATCTCGGCCAGGATCATGCCCGGATCGTCGAGGAAGGGCAGCGTCTGGCTCAAGATGACATAGTCGAAGCTGCAGGCGGGGTAGTCGCCCAGCCCTTCCTCGAGGTTGCCCTGGCGCACGCTCAGCCCGCGCCGGACGCACGCCAGCACCCCGGCCTCGCTCAGCTCGATGCCGCGGCCCTTCACGCCCTTCGCCGTGACCAGGTGCTCCAGCAGCTCCCCGTCGCCGCAGCCCAGGTCCAGTACCCGCGTGCCCGCTGGAATGAATCCTGCAATGACCTGCAGATCGGGCCTCATGTTGCGCTCCTGTACATGGTGGCTCTACCACCAAGACACAAAGATACCAAGCTTCACCAAGCTTTCTTATCCTCTTCGTGTAACTTTTCGTCTCTGTGTGTCTTGGTGGTTAGGCCGGTATCCCGGCCTCGCGGCGACGCGGTTGACGAAGCTGCCCAGGAGGCGCGTCATGGTGTCGACCTCGAGGAGGAATGCGTCGTGGCCCCAGGTGCTCTCGATGTCGAGATACGTCACGTCCGCGCCCGCCGCGGTCAGCGCGCTGACGATCTCCTTGCTGTGGTAGGAGGGATACAGCCAGTCGCTGGTGAAGCTGACGACGAGGAACTTGACGTGCTCCGAGTGGGCGAAGGCTGCCGCCAGCCCCAGCGGGCACGCTCAGGTCGAAATAGTCGAGCGCCTTGGTGACGTACAGGTAGCTGTTGGCGTCGAACCGCTGCGTGAAGCTCAGGCCCTTGTACTTCAGATAGCTCTCCACCTCGAACTCGGTCTCGAATTCGTAGCCGAACTTCGCGCGGTCCTGCAGGCGCCGGCCGAACTTCTCGTGCATCGACTGGTCGCTCAGGTAGGTGATGTGGCCGATCATGCGCGCGATGGCCAGCCCGGCATCCGGCCGGCGGCCGTTGCCGTAGTAGTTGCCGTGCTGCCAGTTCGGGTCCGCGTAGATCGCCTGCCGGCCGACCTCGCTGAACGCGATCAGCATCGGGCTGGAGCGCGCCGTGGTCGCGAGGGGGATGGCGGAGCGGATGCGCTCGGGGCAGCGGGCTGGCCCACTCCAGCACCTGCATCCCGCCCATCGAGCCGCCCGCCACGCACAGCAGTTGGTCGATGCCCAGGTGAGTCGACGAGCGCCGTGCTGCGCTCGCACCATGTCGCCGATGGTCACGACGGGAAAGTGCAGGCCGTAGGGTTCGCCTGTGGCCGGGTTGATGCTCGTCGGCCCGCTGGATCCGTAGCAGGAGCCCGAGGACGTTGCTGCAGATCACGAAGAACCGTCGGTGTCGAACGCCTTGCCCGGCCCGATGCAGTCGGACCACCAGCCGCCGTCGCCGCCGGCGTGCGCGCTGCCGCTGAGCGTGTGGCAGACCAGGATCGCGTTCGACCGCGTCGTCGTTGAGCGCGCCGTACGTCTCATACGCGAGCGTCACCGGGCTGCAAGCTCGCGCCCGACTCCAGGCCGGAACGGGTCGTCCTCGGCAAAGGCGAAATACCGTGTATCCTGATGCAAAACCATAGCTCATCTTGGCGAGTCTAGCCCGCACCACTAAGCCTCGAAGATACAAAGTCTCACGAAGCCTTCGTGCTTGGGTCTTAGCGCCTTTGTGGTAAGTCGCTTACAAACCGCCCTCTCACGGATGAGAGGGCGTCGCTGCCGTCGCCAATAAAAATCCCCGGGAAAAGCTGCCTCGTTCGAGGGCGGGCCCGGGGAGGGTGGCGGCGTCATTGCACCTTTCCTCTCATCTTCCAGATCTGATCTGCCGGAGTTGGCACCTTGTCTACAGGTTGCCGAGGCTTCATCGGGCCGGTCCCTCTGCCTCTCTGGATGAAAGTGCGGGCTTATTCGGTTGTTGACGGCGACTATAACAGCGGGACCGCGAAATGTCAAACAGTGCGAACGCCGGTAAAGGCGGTATAATCGTCCGGCGAAGGGAGACCTGACAGGTTTCGGAAACCTATCAGGGCTGGCGATTGCTACGGAAAGGTAACCAGCGCATGGCGTTATTGAGCATGCGGGATGTGAGCATCGGGTTCGGTGGGCATCCGGTGCTGGAGCACATCGACCTGCAGATCGAGCGTGGGGAGCGGCTCGGGCTGCTCGGGCGCAACGGCGCGGGCAAATCCACGCTGCTGAAGCTGATCGCGGGCGAGTTGGAGCCGGAGGCCGGCGCCATCGTCCGCGAGCGGGGCGTGCGGGTCGCGTATCTGCCGCAGGAGGTGCCCGAGGGCATCGCCGGGTCGGTCTGGGATGTCATCGCAGCGGGCCTGCAAGGACGGCGGGCCTGGCTGCCAAGCCGCGGCGAGCGGCGGAGGACGAGGCGTGGCACGACCGGCTGCTGATGGACACCATCCTGGCGCGCATGCAGCTCGACCCCAGCCGCAAGTTCGCCGAGCTGTCGGCGGGGCTGAAGCGCCGGGTGATGCTCGCGCGCGGCCTGGTCCGCGACCCCGACATCGTGCTGCTCGACGAGCCGACCAACCACCTGGACCTGGACGCGATCGGCTGGATGGAGGACTTCCTGCCGCGCTACAGCGGCACGCTTGTCTTCGTCACCCACGACCGCATCTTCCTGCGCCGGCTGGCAACCCGCATCATCGAGGTCGACCGCGGCCGGCTGATCGATTGGGCCTGCGACTACGACACCTTCAGCGCAGCGCAAGCAGGCGGTGCTGGCGGCCGAGGCCACGCAGCAGGCCGAGTTCGACAAGAAGCTGGCCCAGGAGGAGGCGTGGATCCGGCAGGGCATCGAGGCGCGGCGCACGCGCAACGAGGGCCGGGTGCGTGCGCTGGAGCGGATGCGGCTGCAGCGCCGGGAGCGCCGGGAGCAGCCGCGGCAGCCTGCGCATGCAGGTGCAGGAGGCGGAGCGCTCGGGCAAGCTGGTGATCGAGGCGAAAGACGTCGGCTTCGCCTACGGCGGCAGCCCGGTGGTCGCCGACTTCTCCACGACGGTCATGCGGGGCGACAAGCTGGGCATCGTCGGCCCGAACGGCTCGGGCAAGACGACGCTGCTGCGGCTGCTGCTGGGCCAGACTGCGCTCCCGGCGCGGGCCGCGTCCGCCAGGGCGCCAACGTGGAGATCGCCTACTTCGACCAGCTGCGCGGCCAGCTGGACGAGGACGCGACGGTGTTCGACAACATCGCGGAGGGCCGGGACTTCGTCACGGTCAACGGCCAGCGGCGGCACGTCATCGGCTACCTGCAGGAGTTCCTGTTCCCGCCCGAGCGCGCCCGGGCGTACGTCAGCACGCTATCGGGCGGCGAGCGCAACCGGCTGCTGCTGGCGCGGCTGTTCGCCCGGCCCGCCAACGTGCTGGTGCTGGACGAACCGACGAACGACCTCGACCTGGAGACGCTGGAGCTGCTGGAGGACCTGCTGCTGGCGTTCGACGGCACGCTGCTGCTGGTGAGCCACGACCGCGAGCTGCTGAACAACGTGGTCGACGGGACGCTGGCGATGGAGCCGGGGGGCCGGGTGGGGGAGTATGCCGGCGGGTACGACGACTGGGTCCGCCAGCGGCCGGCTGCCCAACCGCAGGCCGGGCAGGGCGAACGGCACCCGCGCCTGCCCCCGCACGCGTGACGCGGCCGCAGACCGGCCGGCCGAAGCTCACCTACAAGGAACGGCAGGAGCTGGACGCGCTGCCCGCGCGCATCGAGGCGCTTGGAAGCGGAGCAGGCGCGCTCTACGCCGACATGGCCGATGCCAACGACGTACCAGGCCGGCGCGGACGAGGTCGACTCGGCGCACCGCGCGGCTGGCGCGAGGTCGAGCAGGTGCTCGGCGGAGCTGTACGCCCGGTGGGAGGAGTTGGAGGGAAGGCGCGATAGAGGCGGAGACACCATCTCGGGCCAGCGTTTACACGATTATGCATCGACGCCGCAATGCAGACGACATGCGCTACGGTCTCCCCTTGCGTCCTCTTCACGCACCATGTTGCACCGGAGTTAGTCTCATGCACCTCGAAACCCCACAGGTCGTCCCGGCCCGGCCGCGGACCAGCGCGCAGGTCAAGTTCAGAGACGGCCGGATCTATGAAGCACCGCTGTGGACCGAGCTGCGACATTTTGTCGACGCGGCCGGCGCGGAGCAGCCGTGGCCGGTCCCGATCGTCGCCGCGCTGATCGACAGCGAGCTGCGGGAGCTCACTTATCACATCGACCGGGACGTCGAAGTGACCGCGCTGGGCATGGACGACCGCGATGGCAGCCGGATCTACCGCCGGACGCTGACTTTCCTGCTCGTGGTCGCGGTACACGAGCTGTTCCCCGACGCGGTGGTCACGGTGGACCACTCGGTGACGTTCGGGGGGTACTACTGCGAGGTGCAGGGCCGGCCGCAGTTCAACGCGGACGAGCTGGCGGCGATCGAGAAGCGGATGTTCGAGATCGTGGCGGCGGACGCGCCGATCGGAAAGCAGCGGGTGCCGCTGGCCGAAGCCGTGGAGCTGTTCCGCAGCCGAGGCGAGGACGACAAGGTTCGGCTCTTGCAGCACCGGCACAAGGACTATCTGGTGCTGTACGAGCTGTGCGGGTTCCGGGGCTATTTCCACGGCTACATGGCGCCGTCGGCGGGCTACATCCGCACGTTCGGGCTGGAATACTACGCGCCGGGCTTCCTGCTGCGCTTCCCGCTGCGGCAGGCGCAGGGGCTCGAGCCGGTCGTCGATTACCCCAAGCTGATCGGCGTGTTCCGCGAGTACGGCGCCACGCTGCGCGTGCTGGGGCTGGACGATGTGGGTTCGCTGAACACGGCGATCACGGCGGGCCGGGCGAACGAGATCATGCTGGTGGCCGAGGCGCGGCACGAGCACGGGATCGCGTCGATTGCCACGCAGATCGCGGGCAAGCGCGGGCAGACCAAGCTGGTCCTGATCGCGGGGCCGTCCTCCTCGGGCAAGACGACGTTCTCGAAGCGGCTGGCGGTGCAGCTGCTGGCGAACGGCATCCGGCCGATCGCGGTCGAGATGGACAACTACTTCCTGGATCGGGAGCTCACGCCGAAGGACGAGGAGGGCAACTTCGACTTCGAGTGCCTGGAGGCGCTGGACCTCGACCTGTTCAACCGGGACCTGGCGCGGCTGATGGCCGGCGAAGAGGTGCAGCTGCCGCGGTATAACTTCCTGACGGGGAAGCGCGAGGCGGGCAGCGTGATCCAGCTAGGCCCGGACCAGATCCTCCTTATCGAGGGCATCCACGGGCTGAACCCCAAGCTGGCGCCCGACGCGCCGCGCGACAGCGTCTTCCGCATCTACATTTCGGCGCTGACGCAGCTGAATATCGACCGGCACAACCGGGTGTCGACGACGGACAACCGGCTGATCCGCCGAATCGTGCGGGATGCCAGGACGCGCGGCTACACCGCGGCGGACACGATCGGCCGGTGGGAGAGCGTACACCGGGGCGAGCGCAAGTACATCTTCCCGTACCAGGAGAACGCGGACGCGATGTTCAACTCGGCGCTGGTGTACGAGCTGTCGGTGTTGAAGACGTACGCCGAGCCGCTGCTGCTGCAGCTGGAGCCGGGCAAGCCGGGCTACGTCGAGGCGCACCGGCTGCTGGCCTTCCTGAACTGGTTCGAGCCGATGGCGCCGGATGCGATCCCGTACAACTCGATCTTGCGGGAGTTCGTGGGCGGGGGGAACCTGGAGCGCTTCGAGCCGTGGCGCAAGGCGTAGCTGGCAGGCGTCCTCCGTACAATGCACGAGAATGTTTCTGGCTGACGTCGTTTATGGCATGTTTCACAAATTCCGAAAATCCCTCAAATCCCAGGTTATAGGGATACCTTGCTACAGATGTTGCCTATACGCGTGCGCGGCAAATGTTGAACCGGGAGATTTGGCGATAAGTGCGTCGAAGGTTTGCGCCGACTGGCGAAAGAACAAACTTTGGACGCTTCGCGGCATTTGACGGCGCGCCGCGTTCACCTTAAAATCGGGATGTCGATTTGGCATAGGGGAGTTCGGATGAAATCTGCCTCGCTTCGATCCATGCTGTTGAGCAGCGCATTGCTCGTCGTCACGCTGTTCGCGTCTGCGGCCGGGCCGGCTGGCGCTGCCGTCGCGGAACCGCGCCGGTGCGCCCGCGGCCATCACAGATACCTACTATTACCGCTACCAGGGCTCGCAGGATTCCGGCGCGTGCAAGAGCGCCAACTGCGGCCCGGCGGTTTTCGCGGCTGCCATCGGCTATGCAAAGGACACCTGGATCGCAATCAAGGACGTGAGGGCTTACGTGAGCGGGAAGTCGTGCCGGGGGACGGATTACAGCGACGCGTACCGGGTGCTCGATCATTGGGACGTGAGCTACAAGACGACTTCCACGATGAAGGAACTGAAGGCCGCGGTTGCCACCCGCGACCACCCGGCGCTGGCGATCCTTTACATGGGCTATATCGGCGCGGGCACGGACTACCTCAAGGCAGCCAGCGACCCGACGCAGCGCTACGGCCGGTTTCACGATTACACGTACGGGCACTTCGTGGTGGTCAAGGGCTTCAGCCAGGATGGTAAGTGGGTGATCATCGACGACCCGTACGTCTTCGACGGCAAGGGATGGGGTTTTTACAAGGGCGGCGGCGCCAAGGGCCACAACCGTTTCGTCAAGTACGCCGAGTTCGAGAAGGCGTTCCGCTATTTCGGATTCAAGGGTATCGAGATTATACCAGACGCCTGATACCTGCCGCGGGGTCAGCTGTCCGGCTGAATCGGGGCCGCGCGTGAACGCGGGCCCCGGCGCGAACCCTATTGCTTAGCCGGACGCTCGACCTGCTCCGCAATCCTGGTCCTCGACCTGCCGCGTCGTGAGCGTGTCGAAAAGCTTGCCCGCGCCTTTCTTCAGCGGCCCCAGCTCCACGGGATAGAAGAAGTCCGACTCGAACCAGCCCTGGTCCCGGTAGTACCGGTAGTCGATGGAAGTTTCGTCGAGCTCGAGGTGCATCTTCGTCCGGCCCATGTGGAAGAAGTACAGGTAGACCCATCCGGGCGCCCGGTATGGCGGTTGCTCCAGGCTGGCGTGGAACTGCTTCGCTTGCTCCGCCAGCACCTGGTCGATCTTGCGCTGCTGCGACTCGGTGATGGGCAGGATCATCAGCAGCGAACTGCCCTTGAGCGCGTTGAAGCCCAGGCCCGTGCCAATCAGGTGCAGGTAGTCGACGATCTTGGCGCCGCCGTAAATGCCCTCGGTGACGATGCTCGTGTAGGTCTTGCCGAAGAAGCGCGGGCGGTGAAAACAAAATCCCAGGTGATCGAGGAACACCTTCATCAGGCCGGACACCTGGAAGGAGTAGTTCGGGGTCGCGAAGACGACGCCGTCGGAGGCCATGATCTTGCCGATCAGCACGTCCCGATCGTCCTTGAGCTGGCAGAACTCCTCGCCCTTGTCGATGCAGACGCGGCAGCCGCGGCAGACCCCGAGATTATAGTCGCTCAGGCGGACGACCTCGGTCTCGACGCCGCCCAGCGCATTGAGGTTGTCCAGGAACTGGACGGTGGCGTTGTAGGTATTTCCCTTGTGCGGAGTTCCGACGAACGCGGTGACTTTCTTCATGCGGTTACCCTCCTAGCCTCTGGTGTTCGTCAGCCCGGACCCGCAACGTAGGAGGTGATGTGGGTGGTCTTGCGGAAGCCGGCCGGGGCAAGGACGAAATGGCCGTCACCTGAAGACCAGTGTATCACATCGCGAGCATGAGGGATCCCCCGAATTCGCGCTGAGCGCGACGCTCATCGCTCAGCCGTGGCCTTTAGCCGCTTGAAACCCACCGAAAGCCTGCGGGGGTCCGCAAGGTTGTCCTGCGGCGGCTCGGCGTAAGCGGCGCGCACGGCCAAATCGTTGAACCCCACCCGCACCAACTCGGCCGGAACCTCCACGGCGCTCTCCCACGGGTCACACCCGGACGGCCCGGAGTCCGTCCACTCGTGGCGGGCGACCTCCCTGCCGTTGACCTCCAGCCGCACCTGCTGCTGCTTGCCCGCCACGCACAGCGGAAAGATGCTGACGTCAAGCCGCACGGGCGAGCGGGCGGTGGTGACGAATTGGACTGCCGAGTCCGTCCCTTCCGCCCACAGGCCCCAATCCTCCATGCCCGACCAGCCGTCGTGAAACAGGACGTCGAACTCGGGCGACGGCGCGGGCAGCACCTCGGCGATGCAAACCGGCCAGTTCCACGGCGCGTCGCCGGCCGGTGCAGGGAAGCAGTCGAGCTGCCTTCAAGCCCTTTGCGACCTTCGCCTCTTCCCAAAGCCCCTGCTCCCACTCGCCCTTCATCTCCAGCACGATGTACCGGACGCGGTACGCTCGCATGATCTGCCGGGAAGTCGGTGTGCCAGAAGAGGTGCTCGTGCGTCGCCAGCCAGTCGTTCAAAACCGTATTCTGCAGCGGGCGCACCCCGGCCGCGCCCGCCACCGTCGCCTGGCGATGGAAGCTTGGCGCGAGCAGGTTGTAACCGGTGTTGGACAGGACCGCGGTCGACTTGTGCGCGGCGAAGAGGTTCGCAATGCCCTCCCCGTCGAGGGACTGCTGGCTCAGCCACTCGTAGGCGGGGTGCTGGGCGGGCGGGAACGGCAGTGCGGGCAGCCGGGATGGCACGATCTCGACGAGCAAGACCAGGGCCACTGCAAGCTGCGCGATGCGGCCGGCCGCGGGGCGGCTGGGCCACAGATGGCGTACCTGGACCAGGCCCAACCCCGCCAGCAGCGCGACGCCGAGACTGGCAGCCAGCGCGTACCGGGCGAACAACCGCCCGCGCTCGAAGAACGGCACGATCACGGACAGGAGGAGCGCGGGCAGCGGGATCGCGTCCGCGAACGGCGGCGGGGGTTGGGCGCCCGTGAAGAAATCCGGTTTCAAGGCGTGCCCGGCTTTCCAGATCGCCTCGTTGAGCGCCCGGAGCGCCGGCCATTGCAGCGTCTGGCCGTTCCAGTGCAGCGTCAGCCCGAGGGCCAGCACCAGGCCGAGGAGGGCGAGCGCGAGCGCGGGGAGCCAAAGCTTGCTCCGGCGGGCCACGATGACGCCAAGCAGCGCGACGAGCGACCAGGCCAGCCCGAGGTTGGCCATGCCTTGCTCGAAGGGCTCGCCGCGGTAGAGCGACCGCGCGAAATCGCCGAGCCACGGGTGGTTGAGCGAGGGGATGGGGAAGTCGTTGAGGCTCGCGCCGGACCAGTTCACCTCACCGATCGAGTAGTAACCGGCGCCGGCCTTCGCTGATTCGCGCAAGTTGAGGGCGAGCGACGGCGCGGCAGAGGATGAGGAAGACGAGCGAGGTGAAGCACAGGGCCAGGAGCCGTTGCCGCCACGTGGGGACGCGGATCCCTTTCGCAAACGCCAGCCAGGGGAGCAGCGTGACGGCCCCGATAAACACGAAGTAGATGTTGATCGCAAAGGAAAATGCCCACAGTGCGGCCACCAGCGCTAACCACGCCAGGAAGCGGCGCCGGCCGGCCGCGGAGAACGCCCGCTCCACGCCCCACAGCATCCACGGCAGCGCGGTCGATGCCAGGAAGACCTGCAACTGCCCTTCCTCAGCCCGGTTCCAGCGCATGCTCCCGAACGCGAACCCCAGCGCGACGAGCGTGGCTGGCAAAGGCCCCATGTGACGCCGGGCGAGGAGCAGCGCGCCGCCGAAGCCCAGCGCCGCCGCGGCTAACAGCACCAGGTTCGTCGCGAACACGGCGCCGGCCAGTCGCACTACGGGCACGAGCATGACATAAAGCAGCGTGCCGACGGAGTGGCTGCCCACCAGCCAGCCTTCGGGGAAGAAGTTGTAGGGGTAGACGAGCGGGTTACGGCCTTGGGCCAGCGAGTCGCTGAACCAGCCCGAGGTGACTACGGTTTCGAAGGAGTCGCCGTACTCCCACACGGTGCGAAACAGGTCGCGCTGGCCCGTAGGCCCAGGCCATGAAGCCCACGAACGCGACCCAGGGCAGGACGGCCGCGGCGGCTTCGGCGAGCCTGGAGCTTGACCGCGGGGCAACCGCGGCCGCATCTCCCGTGTGGAGGACGCTCACGAACATCCTTTCGAAAGGGCGGAAAGGTACGACGGTCTGCTGTGTGCCTTAAGCTATTGGCGCTGGCGAACGGCGATGCAGTCGAGCGTGGACAGCGAGGTAGGCATGTATGATAGCACCGGCCATCGAAAAATGGCAAGACACGTGCGTGCGGCGAGCGGCTCCCGGCCCCCGCCAGGAATTCCTTGAACAACCTCCGCCGATATGCTACACTCAGGACATCATCAGACGAGGGGGTCTTGTTCGTGAACACCCAGGAATATATCGGGCTCGAGAAACAATATGGCGCGACAAACTACAAGCCACTCGACGTCGTGCTGACGCGCGGCGAGGGCATCTGGGTTTGGGATGTCGACGGCAACCGTTACATGGACTGCCTGTCCGCTTACTCCGCAGTCAACCAGGGGCATTGCCACCCGAAGATACTGGCGACGATGCAGGAACAGGCCGGGAAGCTGGCGATTACCTCCCGCGCGTTTCGCAACGACCAGCTGGGGCTGTTTTACAAGGAGCTGTGCGAGCTGACGAACTCGCACATGGCCCTGCCCATGAACAGCGGCGCGGAAGCGGTCGAGTCGTGCATCAAGGCCGTGCGCAAGTGGGGCTACAAGGTGAAAGGCGTGCCCGAGGGCCAGGCCGAGATCATCGTGTGCGAAAACAACTTCCACGGCCGCACCGTGACGATCGTCGGATTCAGCACCGAGGAACAGTACCGGGACGGCTACGCGCCGTTCACGCCTGGGTTCAAGATCATCCCGTACGGCGACGCGCAGGCGCTGGAAGATGCGATCACGCCGAACACGGTCGCGTTCATGGTGGAGCCGATCCAGGGCGAGGCCGGGGTCATCATGCCGCCGGCAGGCTACCTGCGCGACGTCCGGCGCATCTGCACCGAGCACAACATCGTCATGGCGACTGACGAAATCCAGACCGGGCTGGGTCGGACGGGGAAGCTGCTCGCGGAGGAGCACGAGGGGGTCCAGGCCGACGTGACGATGATCGGGAAGGCCCTTTCGGGCGGCTTCTACCCGGTGTCAGCCGTGCTGTCCAACCACGAGGTGCTGGGGGTCTTCAACCCTGGCGACCACGGCAGCACGTTCGGCGGCAACCCGCTGGCCTGCGCGATCGCGCGGACGGCCCTGCGGGTGCTGGTCGAAGAGGGCATGATCGAGAATGCGGCGGCCATGGGCGAGTACCTGATGGGCTGCCTGAACCGCATCGAAAGCCCGTACATCAAGGAAGTGCGCGGCAAGGGCCTGCTCGTCGGCGTGGAGCTTCACCCGGAGGCGGGCGGCGCGCGGCGCTTCTGCGAGGCGCTGATGAGCCGCGGCCTGCTGTGCAAGGAGACGCACCAGAACGTCATCCGCTTCGCACCGCCGCTCGTGATCAAGCGGGACGAGATCGACTGGGCGATGGAGCATATTGAGGCTGTGCTCAGCTGATTCAAGCGTGACTTCCGGGGCGCGGCGGACTCACGATCGCGGTTACCGGGTGGAGAGCTCGCGACGCTATGGTCGCGGCAAGGGAGTCTGAGAGTCGTCGACCTTGGTTGAGGGCAAGGCAACGGATGACGTGGGAACGGCATGGTCTGCGGCCGAAACGGAGTAACAGATGTCAGAACCACGGTTGCGCATCCGTTTCTCCGTTTCGCCCGGAGGGCATCCGTTGCCCCGTCATTCCCATCGCAAAGCGACCTGAGGAGGCGCGTATGTTCACCATTGGTCGGGCGTCCAAGTTGATGGTTGGCTTGCTGGGCATCCTCTTGCTCGCGAGCGCCTGCGTTCCGATTCCGCCGCCGGCCGTACCGGCTGCTCCGGTCCCTGCTTCGGGCGACCGGCTGGTGTTCGCCAGCCGTGGGGCGCAGCGGCGCGGCGGGTCTGTTCGTGGCGGACCTGCCGCCGTCGGGGGCGGTTCCGGGCGGGCTGAAGCCGAGCCAGCTGACCTCGGATGGGGGCTACTGGCCGGTCGTCTCGCCGGATGCGGCGTGGATCGCCTACGTCGTGGAGAAGGCGGGCGCGGAAGGCTCGCCGCCGCAGCGGGACATCTGGCTTGTCAGCGGGGACGGCGGGAAGCAGCTCAACCTCACGCAGAACCCCGCATCGAACAGCGAGCCGAGCTGGTCGCCCGACGGCGCGCAGATCGCCTTCTCATCGACGCGCGGCGGCGACGGGTACACCAGCTCCATCTGGATCCAGGACGTGGCGCCGATGCTGGCCGGACAGGCGCCGGCCCCGCGCAAGCTGGTCGACAGGGGCAGCAGCCCCCGCTGGTCGCCCGACGGCACGCAGATCGCATACCTGGCCGCGCAGGACGGGGGCAACTTCAGCCAGCTGTACACGATCAAGCCGGACGGGACGGGCGAGCGGCAGCTGACCGCGCACCAGACGGACGGGAACGGCTCGGGCATGGGCGTGCCGGCCTGGCAGCCGGACGGGCGCTGGATGCTGGTGCCGATGGACTTCGGGGGCAAGCGCCAGCTAGTGCTGCTGCCAGTGGAGGGCACGACCGCGCCCATCGCCGACGCGGATCTGAAGATTGTGACGCCCGACGAGGAATATGCGGACGGGCCGGCGTGGGAGGCGGACGCCCGGTGGGTGGCTTTCTTCGGCGGTCGCAACGAGGACCTGGGCATCCGGTTGATGGACATGCAGAGCGGCGAGGTGCGCCGCATCGCACCGGAACTGGCGGGGATGTTCCCGATTTGGTCGGGTGACGGCAGCCGCCTCGCGTTTACGGTGCAAGGGCCCGCGCCGGACTACAACCTGGACGTCTTCGTCACCAGCCGCGACGGGTCGAACCTGTTCAACGTGAGCTCGAGCCCGGCCGCAGAGACGAACCCGGCGTGGATACCCCCGAATCAGCCGGCAAAGTGAGCACCCGGGGCCTGGTGCGGTCAGCGGCTGATTTGCGTCGCAAACCGGCGCCAGGCCCGTCGTCCTGCCGCCGTTCTAGCCCGGCAGCCCATATAGCCGCTCCACGTCCGCCTCCGTCCAGGAAGCCCTCGGCGGCGCCTGTTGCGCCGATCTTGTAGCCCGCAAAGATGACCGCCCGCTGCAGCGCCGCGTAAGGATCCCTGCCCTTCATGTAGAAGTGCAGGAAGGCGGAGAAGAGGCGGCCGGTCAGCGAGACCAGGGCTGTCGTGTCGCCCAAAGCCGTGAGCGCCCTGGCGATGTTGTAACCCACTCCCGAGACGGTGCTGCGCACGCCGAAGAAAGGATAGGTGACGGGGAAGTAGTCGAGCGGAAAGCGCTCGATCCGCAAGGTGGTCTCGAGGTTGATGAGTCCGGATACCAGGATGTGGGCCATGATGCACCTCCGCCAGCGGAGGCATTGTAGCACGGGCGGGGGCGGCCCGGCCGCGCTAGGGAATGTTTAGTTTCTGGCCGACGCGTATCATGTCCGGGTTGCTGATGCCGTTGGCGCGGGCCAGCGCGGCGGTGGTGATGCCGTACTTGGCCGCGATCTTGCCGAGGGTTTCCCCGCTCTGCACGGTGTGAGAGGTCGCGCCGCCCGGTGGGCGCGGGGTCGGCTGGACGACGCCGGGCGCAGCCTGGCCGGATTGCCCGGTGACGAGCTCCTGGCCCTTCTTCACGGCCGGGGCCGGGACCGTTCCCCGCGGTTGGCCGCCGGCCGGCGTCCGGTCCTCCGCGAGCACGGATACGCTTTTCACCAGGGCGAACGCCGCCAGTCCGATCAACAGCACGGCCGCGACGACCATGCGCCAGTGAGTTACGATGCGGTACAACATGCCCCGACTCCTTCCGGCCATCCCACCAGAAATGGCTATTTACCATTATATAACGTATGTTTTTGCTTGTCAAGGGGCTGATCGGGATCACGGTGAAGTGGCACGGCGAGGGTGAACTGTGCCAGACCGTTTCTGCAGTTCTGACGCCCTCGCGCCGCGCCCACTTTTGACGGCCTGCGCTCCGGGGTGTTAACATATGGACCTGGATGACGGCGATGGTCAACGGAAATTGCCGGGAAAGGAGGATTACTCGCTTGCCCTGAACCAGGGGCGATGTTGACTTCCACCCGCGGTACGTTAAGACCCAAGGAGGTCCCGATGTTAGTGCACGGTCGTATCTCCCGGCGATGGCGCTTGCTCGCCATCGTGGCCGTCCTGAGCCTGCTGGTCGTTCTCCCCACTGGGAGCGCCGGCAGCGCGGTGCAGAACAACCCCACCCTTTTCAGAATCACGCTCAGCAAGGGCGCATTTGTTGGAATTGCCGCCCTTCACCTCGAAGTGCCGGTTACCGGCCGCCTCTACCTCATCGTCACGCGCGACGCGTCTCCCGAGCCGCGCAGCCAGATCGACGTGACCGGCGTGCCCTTCTGGGGCGCAGACGTGAAGGGCCTTGCGGCTGGCAGCGTCGTTTTCATGGGCAACGGCGAGCAGCAAGAGATCGGCTACCCGCTCGCCAAGCTGTCTGACATTCCCGAGGGCGACTATTACGTCCAGGCGTTCCTCGACGTTTATACCACCTTCCACCGCGCCGACGGCCACACGATCCAAATGCACAAGGATACCGGCTCGGGCCAGCGCATCTTCCGCGCGCCCGGGAACGCATACAGCAAGGTGCTCGCGACGCACATCGGCAAGGGCGCCAGGGTGTTTGATCTCAGCCTGACCGAGGTCATCCCGCCCATCGAGCCGTTGCCTGCGGGCGGCGTGCTGGAGCAGGGCAATCCCGTCGAAGACCCGGTCAACAACCCGTGGGTGAAGTACTTCAAGATCAAGAGCAACCTGGTATCGCAGTTCTGGGGCCAGGACATGTACGTCGGCGCGAACGTGCTGCTGCCACAGGGCTACGACGATCCGGCGAACGCGAACGTGCGCTATCCGGTCATCTACGTGCAAGGGCACTTCCCCGGCGCCACTCCACCGTTCTCGTTCACGCCAACCAACCCGTTTGGCAAGTTCTGGCTGTCGGCTACGGCCCCGCGCTTTATCGCGGTGGTGATCCGGCACGCCAGCCCGTATTACGATGACTCGTATGCGGTGAACTCGGCCAACACCGGGCCGTACGGCGACGCGATCGTGAAGGAACTGATCCCCGAGATCGACGCGCGCTACCGGACCGTCGCGCAGCCGTGGGCGCGCGTCGTGGCAGGCGGCTCGACCGGCGGCTGGGAGGCCGCGGCTTCGAAGGTCTACTACCCCGACTTCTTCGGGCACACTTGGGCCTGGTGCCCCGACCCGGTCGACTTCCACTACTACCAGATCGCCAACATCTACGACACATCGAACGGCTATTTCAACGAGTACGACTGGGAGAAGGTTGAGCTGCCCAGCTCGCGGCGGGTCAGCGGTTGGCCGGACTTCACCATTAAGCAGGAGAACGACTGGGAGCGCGCGCTCGGGCCGAACACCCGCTCCTACGGGCAGTGGGCGGCTTGGGAATCGACCTGGAGCCCCGTGGGACCGGACGGGTATCCCGCGCGTATCTGGGACCCGGTTACGGGTGTGATCGATCCGGCCGTGGCGCAATACTGGCATGACACGTGGGACATCAACGCGAAGATCCAGCGCGAGTGGGCCACGCTGGGGTCAAAGCTGCAGGGCGAGCTGCACTTCACGGTGGGCGACGCGGACACTTACTTCCTGAACGAGGCGGTGCACCTGCTGGACACGGCCGCAGCGAAGCTGACGAGTCCGCCGGCGGACTTCACGTTCGAGTACGGTGCGCGGCGGCCGCACTGCTGGCGCGGCGCCAGCCCGACGAACCCCAACGTCCAGATTTCGTACCAGGAATGGCTGGTGGTGGTCGCGAACACGATCTCCCCGAACGCTTCCCTGGGCGGACCGGCTGCGCTCTCGGCGGCTGCTCCTGCAGGGATGGAGGCCGCCGAGCCTGAGCCGGAGCCCGACCTTACGCCCCGCGGCAGCGCCTGGTAGGCGACGTCTCTGGGGAGCAGGTTGACTCAATAAAGACCTCCGAGGTTTCGCTATACGGGCGTACAACCTCGGAGGTCTTTGGATTCAAGTCCCGGTCCGACGGGCGCCGGGCGGGGCGCTGCGGGTTCAGTCGCCGCCCGAGATCACACCCGGCCCCAGGTCGACGTGCTTGAGCGGCTCCACCTTCTGCAAGAGCGACTCATACTCCGGCCGCGCCAGGTTCTTTTCCCCCAGCAGCGGCTGCTCGACCCGCCCGCGCCAGAAGCTCTCGTCCAGGTACTTCGCGTCTGTCGGGCGGTAGCCCATGAGGCGGGCGAGCGGCGCCAGGGCCTTGGCCAGGGGCAGGGCGATGTTGGGCGGCGGGCTGGTGAAGACCGTGTCGTCCGCATACTCGCTCGCGGTCAGCGCGGCCTGCAGGAACTTGGGCTGGCCGTGTGGGGTGAGCCGCCCATCGTGGGCCATGCCAAACAGGGTCGTGATCACTTCGCCCGTTCTTGCCGCGGGCCGTGTCTCGACGACCAGCGCGCCCGGCCCGCTGCCCACACAGCGGAAGGTGTGCGGCGTGCCCTTCTTGACCAGCACCTTTTCCCCGACGCTCGCCCTGCGCTCTTCGCCGCCCACCTTGAAGATGAACTCGCCCTGCACCAGGTCGAAATGCTCGTCGTAGGTGGGGTGGAAGTGCTCGGGCGGTCCCGCGTTGCCGGGTGGGAATATCCCCAGCCCACGCTCGAACTCGCCGCCGGTCGATTTGCCCACGACAAGGCCGGTCACCCATTCCCCGGTAATTGGCTGCGAATACAGGGGCGAAACGCGCTGCGCGAGCAGCGCCGCGAGCGGTCCACCGCTGTCATACTCGAACCCGGTGCCATCGACCGGCCGGCCATTTCCGTCAATCCTGCGTCCCGTCGTTAATGTCGGCATCGTACTTCTCCGCTGAACGGAATTCCATAAGGGCAACCCGCACGCGGCTGACAGGCGCGCAGCTGTACATATCGGTAGCAAAGGATATACGAACGCGGCGCAAAAGACGTGTAACGAGGTATCCTGTTCGTTGCGCGCGCACGCCGGCGTCCCTATCCGAGCAGCACGAGCGCGTCGCGGCGCAGCGAGAGCCGCACCGTGTTCCCCACCTCGAGCGGCAGAGGCGCGTACGCGTAGGTCGAGTGGCTGACTTCGATCTCGTGCCCGTTGCTCAGCACCACCCTGAGCTGCCGCGCGCCCGGCCCTATGTGGCTGCCGCTGACGGTCCCCGTCACCTGGTTGTGCTGCACGGACCCGGTCAGCGGCTTGTCCGGGTAGATGAACTTCACGTCGTCGGGCCGGATGTAAGCGGTCACGGTGCTGCCGCACTCGACATCCTGCGGCGGGGCCTGCAGCACGAGACCGTCCCAATCCAGCACGATGCCGCTGACCTCCACCTCGGTCACCTTGGCGCGGAACAGGTTGGCGATGCCCATGATGCCGGCTACCTGGGCGTTGGCGGGCCGGCGGAAGACCTCTTCAATCGGGCCGGCCTGCTCCACCCTCCCGTCGCGCATGACCGCCAGGCGCTGTCCGACCGCGAACGCGTCCTCCAGCCGGTGGGTGACGTACACCGCGGGCAGGTGGAGCTCCTGCTGCAGCGCGAGGAGCTCGCGCTGGAGGCGGCGCCGGGCCAGGAGGTCGAGCGCGGAGAACGGCTCGTCGAGCAGGAGCACCCTAGGCTCGGCCACCACTGCCCGGGCGATGGCCACGCGCTGCTGCTGGCCCCCGGAAAGGGCCTGCGGGTACTGATGGGCCAAGTGGCCGAGGCCCATCCGCTCGAGCAGGTCGAGCGCGTGGGCGCGGCCCGAGCGGCCCCGCAGTGGGTAGGCCACGTTTTCCAGCGCGGTCAGGTGGGGGAAGAGCGCGTAGTGCTGGAAGACGTAGCCGATGTGGCGGTCGCGGGCGGGCACGTTCACACTCTGCGCCCCGTCGCGCTCGAAGAGCAGCTCGCCGTGCAGCATGACGCGGCCGCGTTCGGGCGTGATAAGCCCCGCGATGGCGTTCAGCGTGGTCGTCTTGCCCGATCCCGACGGCCCGAAGAGCACCAGGATCTCCGCGCCCACCTCGAGGTGCGCGTGCAGCTCGAAGCCGCGCTGGCGGACGGTGAAGTCGGCGTAGAGGGCGGGTGTCTGGTTCGTCACGTTAGTCCATTCAGACCTGGTTGCGACCAGACCTGACAGGTTCGGGAACCTGTCAGGTCTCCACCTGTTGCGCGATGGGCGCCTGTCTCGGCTGCTCGAAGCGGCGCACGGCCCACAGGCTCACGAAGGCGAGGGCCGTCAGGAGCAGGACCATCGCGTTGGCCTGCCCGTACTGGCGGTTCTGCACTGCATCGTAGACCGCAAGGGGCAGGGTTTGCGTGCGGCCGGGGATGTTGCCGGCAACCATCAGGGTCGCGCCGAACTCGCCGAGCGCGCGGGTTGCCCCAAGCACCAGGCCGGCCAGGATGCCGCGGCGTGCGAGGGGCAGCGTTACCCGCCCCAATACCTCGAGCTCGCTGGAGCCCAGGGTCCGGGCGGCCTGCTCGAGCGCGGGGTCGACGCCGGCGATCGCCGCCCGGGCCGACTGCACCAGCAGCGGCAGCCCCACGATGGCCGATGCGATGGCTGCAGCCGGCCAGGTGAACAGGACGCGCCAACCGAGCCAGTCGTTGATCGGGCTGCCGCGGCCGAGCACGAGCAGCAGGTAGTAGCCGACGACCGTCGGCGGCAGGACCAGCGGGAGCAAGACCAGGGCCTCGACCAACGTGGCGCCGCGGAACCGCTTGCGCGCGAGCAGCAGGGCCAGGGGCAGCCCTGCCGCAACCATCAACGCCGTGGCGACGGCCGTAACGCGCAGCGACAGCAGGAGTGGGTGCCAGATCATTGAGCCACTTCCTCCCCGGGCAGGATGAAGCCGTACTTACGCATGATCGGGCGGCCTTGCGGACCGTTGACGAACTCCGCGAAGGCGCGGGCTGCGGCCTCGTGCGGCGTCCCCTTGATGACCGCCAGCGTCTGATCGAGGGGCGGGTGCAGGTCCTGCGGGATCAGGGCCGTGATGCCTTTCACTCCCCCCTCCGCTGCCGCGGGCGCGGTCAGCGACAGCGCGACGAGGGCGACGTCGACGTTGCCTGTCTCCGCGTACTGCAGGGCCTGCCGCACGTTCTCCCCCAACACCAGCTTCGGCTGGACCGCGTCCCACACCCCCGCCGTCTGCAGCGCCTGCTTGGCCGCGAGGCCGTAGGGCGCGTGGTCCGGGTTGGCGATCGCGATGCGGTGGATGTCGTCCCGCGTCAGCTCCTGGACGCCGGCGACGTGGAGCAAACCGCTGTCCGCGCGCATCCAAATCACGATCCGACCGCGGCCGTACACCTGCCTGCTGCCGGATACGATGAGGCCTTTCTTCTCTAGGTCGTCCACATAGCTCGCATTGGCGGCCGCAAACACATCGGCGGGCGCGCCCTGCTCGATCTGCTGCTCGAGCTGGCCGGTCGAGCCGAAATTGAACACGACCTTGTTCCCAGTGGCTGCCTCGAACTGCTTGCCGATTTCCGTAAAAGCGTAGGTCAAGTCTGACGCGGCAGACACGGTGACCGTTTCGCCTCGGGATTGCGGCGGGAGCGGCGCGCAGGCAGCGAAGAGCAGGACCGCCAGGGCGAGCGGCGCGAGCCGCTGCAGCGCCGGAACGGCGATACCGTGCGGGATGCGGTGAATCATGATCCTCTACCTTTCGACATCTGCCGAGATTATAGGGGAGGGGACGTTCACCACCAAGAACCGCAGAGTCCAAGCTCCACAAAGGTGTAAAGAACTCCGTGGACCTTCGGCTGTTCGGTTCTTAGTGGTGAACGTCCCCTCCGCTTGCGCCAGGGCGGGTTCGATGTTGACCAACGGGGCCGCGGGTGTTATTTTGTCCTTCGCAGCACGCTCGACCGCGCGCCGCGAGAAAGGGGTGAAGATGAACAACTTATGGCTTGAGTTGCGAATGGGGCCGAACAGCCCGGATACCGTGTACGCGATCGTGGAGACGCCGAAAGGCCAGCGGAACAAGACCGAGTACAACATCAACAGCGGGGTCCTGGTGCTCAACCGCACCCTCTCCTCATCGCTCCATTACCCCGGCGACTACGGGCTCATCCCGCAGACCTTTTTCGACGACGGCGAGCCGATGGACATCCTGACGATGACGGGCGAGCCGACCTTCCCCGGCTGCGTGATCCAGGCAAGGCCGGTCGGCATCTTCCGCCTGATGGACGGCAATCATCACGACGACAAGGTGCTGGCGGTGGCAGCCACGGACCCGCTCTTCTCGGAGTACCGGACGTTGAAGGATATCCCGCCTCACTTCCTGCGCGAGGTGCGGCACTTCTTCGAGACCTACAAAGACCTGGAAGGCAAGCGGGCCAAGGGCGTGGGGTGGGAGGATGAGGTGGCGGCGAAGGAGGCAATTATGCAGGCCCACGCCGTGTTCATGGAGCGCTTCGGGCTGAAGGGGCTGTAGTCGAGTCATTCGGGGGGAGAAATGAAGGCGAACCACGAGATGAGGCAGTGCATGCCGACGCCCGAGGAGCGGGAGTTCCTTGAAGAGCGGCTGTACGAATACAACCTGGAACAGACCGGACAGGATGACGGCGACAGGTTCGGCTTCTTCATCCGCGACGGGGAGGGCGGCCCGGATGGCGAGATCATCGCGGGCCTGGCCGGCTGGACCTGGGCGCGCGCCTGTGAAATCGAGGAGCTGTGGGTGCATCCGAATTGGCGCGGGCACGGCTACGGGAAACAGTTGCTCCAGTCCGCCGAGGAGTACGCGCGGGCGCACGGCGTCGAGATCATCTTCATCGACAGCTACAGCTTCCAGGCGCCCGGCTTCTACCGTAAGAACGGGTACGAGCAGGCCTTTGAGCTGGACGGCTTTCCGCCCGGCTACCGGTGGAGTTTCCTGGTCAAGCGCCTATCGTCATAATTGCGTGTTCATTTTGGCGCGCGCCGTGCTATACTGAGACGATAACCCCGATTGGTCCATCGTTCTCGGCGCGCGCCGGGACCATGCGCCGAGATGCCCGACCTCGACCCACGGGCAGCCCAACGAGCCGAGCGAAGACCGACTCCTCTACAAAGCCGACCCAGCACAACCGGGGCAGGGCCGCCTGCGTAGTAGTTGCAGGCGACATAGTCGCGCTGACCGGCAGCCCGAGCGCCGCCGGTCCCACGAAGAGGAGGGTCCGCAGATGGATAGCCAACACTCGGGACAGTCCGGGACGAGAGTGCTCCTTGTCGGTTACAGCGGCGCCAACAACACGGGCGCCGAGGCGCTACTCCTGGCAGATATCGAAGACATGCGGGCGGTTTTCGGACCGGACGCCCTGATCACGATCCCCACGATCAACCCCGCGAACCTCGCGGCGCTATGTGCAGGAGGCCCCGGATGTTCACATCCAGCCGATGCCCACCGTCTTCTTCGCGGCCCTGCGAAAGTACGTCAGCGAGAACGACGTGGTCTTCCTGGTCGAGGGCAGCACGTACATGGATACGTGGACGTCCGCGCTTCTGTGGGCCTACCTGTGGGCCACGCACTGGGCCGACGAGTTCGGCAAGCCCTGCGCGGCCTATGCCGTCGACGCGGGTCAGATCAAGTCCCGCCTCAACCGCCACCTGGTGCGGACGCAGGCCAGCGAAACGGACCTGATCATCGCCCGCGCGGGGCAGCCGCGGACAGGCTGCGGGAGTTCGGCGTCACCGCGCCGATCGAGGTGACGGCGGACAACGCCTTCACTTTCCTCCCCGACCCTGCGGATGCCGGGCTGTTCGACCGGCTTTGGCCGGAGGCAGGGAACCGGGTGATGGGCCTGGCGCTGGTCGACTTCTATCTCTTTCCGGTCGTGATGCGGCCGTGGGGACCGAAGGAAGACTGCTACAAGTGGCCCTATTATTACTCGCTCCCGACGGAGGAGCGGGTGGCAAGCGACGAACTGGCGGCTTCCTACGCGGCGCTGGCCGACCACCTCGTCAGCGAGCACGGCGTGTCGGTGGCCCTGATCTGCATGGAGGAGCTGGACGAGCGGATCGCGACCAAGGTGTACGCGCGGATGGCCCACGCGGACCGGGCGCGCATCTTCTCGTCCCGCGAGTACAACGCCTCAAAGATGGTCAGCATCCTGCGCGGGCTGGACTTCCTGGTCACCGGCCGCTATCACGCGTGCGTTCTCTCCATGGCGGCCCAGGTGCCGCAAATCGCGGTCGGACACGACCTGCGGCTGAAGAGCATCTACGCGGAGCTGGGGCTGGAGGTCAATTTCGTGGACGCGCGCTCGCCGGAACGCGACGCGAAGCTGCGGGCGGCCCTCGATCGCGTGCTGGCCGACCCGGAGCCGACCCGGGCCGCACTGCGGCGGGGGTATGAAGAGCACCTGGGCAAGGCGCGGTGCAATCGCACGCTCTTGCGGGACTTCGTGGCAGCGCAGCAGTTCGAGCGTGCGCAGAGCCGGGTGACCGCATGAACGCGGGGTCGGGGCTGCCGGCCAGCACAAAGGCACAAGGGCACGAAGGGACTCGGGCGCGGTGCTGCTCACCGGCGCGTCGGGTTTCCTGGGCGCGCCAGATGGCGCGGCGGCTGCTCGCCTGCACGGACCACACCATCTTCGCCCTGGTTCGGGCCAGGGATGCGGCAGCTGGGGCGCACCGGCTGTCGCGGGCGTGGTGGGACTGGCCGGAGCTGGCCGCAGCCATCGGCGGCCGGGTGCAGGTGCATGGCCGGCGACGTGTCGCAGCCCCGCCTGGGCCTCGACGCGGACAGCCACGCGCGGCTGGCCGGCAGCGTTCACGCACATCGTCCACACGGCCGCAGACCTGCGGGTCGATGCCCCGATCGACGAGCTGCGGAAGACGAACCTGCAGGGGACCGGCAACGTGCTGGAGCTGGCGCAGGCAGCCCACGCCGACCATGGCCTGGCGCGTTATTCGCACGTCTCGACCGCTTACGTGGCCGGCGGCCGCAGCGGGGTCGTGCCCGAGGACGCCCTGACCGGCGAATATGGGTTTTCGTGCGCGTACGAGTTCAGCAAGTACGAGGGCGAACGCCTGGTGCAGGCGGCCGGGAAGGGCTTGCCCGTCTCGGTCTTCCGCCCGGGCATGATCGTCGGCGACTCGGCGACGGGTGAGATCAGGACCTTCAACACCCTCTACTTCCCCCTGCGGCTGTACCTGACCGGGCAGCTGCCGGTGATGCCGGCGGGCCGGGCGCAGCGGGTCAACCTCGTGCCGGTCGACTACGTGGCCGATGCCATCGCGCGCCTGACGTTCATGCCCGAGGCCGCGGGCCTGAACTTCCACCTGGTCGCGCCGTACGCCGCACTGCCGCAGGCAGACGAGCTGGTGGAATTCGTGCGCGAGTGGGCCCGGGACACCTCGGGCTCCGGCTGCGGCAACCCCTCTTCCTCCCCGCTGCCGCTGCCCCGGGGGCGCTACGAGCCCGGACCGCGCCGGCCGCGGAGCGACGAAGGGATGCTGGCCGCGCTGCTCACGCTCCTGCCGTACTTCAACGAACACTGGAGTTCCGGCGCGACAATGTCGACCGGCTCCTGGGCCCCTACCCGCACAACTGGCGCGAGTTCCTGCCACACCTGCTGTCGTACGCGGTTGACGCGGGCTTCATGCACCGCACGGAGCGGACCGTACACGAGCAGATGCTGTACCGGCTGGGGGCAAGAGCCGGCCGATCAACTATCACGACATTTCCGGCGAGCGCACGATCACCCGGACGGGCCCCGAAGTGCGGCAGGACATGCTCCTCGCGATCGCGGCGCTCAAGTGCCTCGGCGTCAAGGCCGGGAGACCGGGTGGCGATGGCCGGGCACGAACAGCACGCGCTACCTGGCGCTGGACGTGGCGATCGGCATGGTGGGCGCGGTGAGCGTCCCGGTCTACTACACCAGCCCGCCGGCCGACATCGATCACATCCTGGCCGCCAGCGGCGCGCGCGCCTTCTTCGTGGGCTTCCCCCGATGCTGGCGCGGCTCGGGGAGATACGCTCGGATGTCCCCGTCGTCTCGTTCTGCCGCGAACCGGCGGCAGGCGAGCCGCCACGGCCCGTCATGTCCTGGGAGGCGTTCCTCGCGCTGCCGGCCGCGGGCGAGATCGATCCGCACCCGACGTCGCCGGTAGGCTTCGGCGACCTGGCAACGCTTCGCTACACCTCGGGCACGACCGGGCTGCCGAAGGGCGTGATGTTCCGGCACGCGGGCCTGCGCTGGATGGGCGAGTGCATGGCCTCGCTCCTTCCCTGGCACGCCCGCATCCGCCCCGCCCGCTACCTGTCCTTCCTGCCCCTGAACCACGTCGTCGAAGGCATCCTGGTCGCGTACGCCGCCTACTACATCCCGCAGGCGCTGGATATCTACTTCCTCGACGATTTCCGGCAGGCGCCGAAGCTACCTGCCCAAGGTCAAGCCGACCTTCTTCTTCGCGGTCCCGCGGGTGTTCGAGCGGGCGTGGGAGGTGCTGGAGGAGAGCCGGCCCGGGAAGTTCTACATCGGGCTGCGGGATGGCCTGCTGAAGAAGGCGCTGCGGCCCCTGGTCCGCCGGCGCGTGCTGGGCAAGCTGGGGCTGCGGGTGGCCTCACAGCTGAGCGTCGGCTCCGCCGTCGCGAGCGAGGCCCTGTTGCTGAACTACCGCAAGCTGGGGATCGAGATCCACAACGCGTACGGCCTGACCGAGGCGCCCCTGGTCACCCTGAATCGGCCGGGCGCGAACCACATCGGCACGGTCGGCAACCCGCTGCCCGACATCGAGGTGCGGATTGCGGAGGACGGCGAGGTGCTGGTGCGGGGGCCGCAGGTGACCGCGGGGTATTTCGAGAGCAACGTCCCCTCGCCGGTCGAGGACGGCTGGCTGCACACGGGCGACCTGGGCCGGCTGACCGGCGAGGGCTACCTGGTGCTGCAAGGGCGCAAGAAGGAGCTGTTCAAGACCTCGTACGGCAAGTACGTCCAGCCCGCCAAGGTCGAGGCGCTGCTGCGCGACATTCCCGGCATCGCCGAAACGATGCTGATCGGCGAGGGCCGGCCCTACTGCGTGGCCCTGCTGTGGATCATCGACCCCGACTCCGCGCCGGCGCCCGACGCGATCGGCCGGGCGATGGAGGCGATCAGCCGCGAGCTGTCGCACCCCGAACAGGTGAAGCGGTGGGCCGTCCTGCTCAACGATCTGTCGATCGAGCGGGGCGACCTGACCGCCAACCTGAAGCTCAAACGGCAGGCGACCGCCGCGCGCTTCGGGCGACTGATCGAAGGTCTCTATGATGGCTCGCCCGCGGCCGCTGGGCCCGGCAGCCTGTGCGAGACGTTCCTGTTCGCCGGGGAAGCGGCCCGGGACTGAGCGGATGGCACGCATGCTCCCGTGGCTGCTGGACCACGTGCCGGCCTTCGCGAGGCGGGAGGCGCTCGTCCTGCTGTTCCGCGCCACGGCCGAGGCGTTCGATTGCGACATGCCGCCGCTCGCGGGCTTACGCAGGAGGAGTGCCTGGTCGAGTACGCCCGGTTCACCAGCGAGCATGGGGAAGCAGCCCTGGCCGGGGACCGCGTGCCCGACGTGCAGGCGCGCCTGTACCGGAACGCATATCACCTCGGCCGGATGCCAGGACGATTGTTGCGGGTCGACGCGACGGACGACGTGATGGCGCTGGGCCGCTTCTTGTACGGCATCCTGGATATTGACTTTCAGGGAAGCAGCACGGGTGACATAACGATTCGCCGCTGCTACTTCAGCGACCAGTATTCGCCCGGGGTGTGCCGGCTGATGTCTGCGATGGACCGCGGGCTGCTCGCCGGGCTGGCGGGCGGGGGTGAGCTGGCGTTCAGCGAGCGGATCACGGAGGGAGCGGCGTGCTGCAGGGCGAGGTTTGAGATGCGGCCCGCGATGAACTACCAGGAGCAAACAGTATGAAGCGTGCGATTGTCGTTGGCAGCGGGGCGGGGGGCGCGACGGCGGCCAAGGAGCTGCAAGGGGCGTTCGACGTCACGGTGCTGGAGGCGGGGGGCGAGTTCGAGCCGCTGCGCCTCAGCCTGGGGAACATGGAACGGCTGAAGCGCACGCACCTGCTGTTTGACGAGCGGCTGATCCACTTCCCGTTCCCCGCCATGCAAATACGCAAGACGCCCGACATGGTGCTGGTGAACGGGGTCGCGACGGGCGGCTCGACCAGCATTTGCGTGGGCAACGCGGTCCGGATGGATGGGGACCTGCGGGAGATCGGCATCGACCTCGACGCGGAATTCGAGGAGATATTTCGCGAGATTCCCGTGTCCACCGCGCACCAGAAGCGCTGGCGCAAGCACACGAAGCAGATGTTCGGCATCTGCCAGGACATGGGGCTGGGGCCGGCGCCCATGCCAAAGATGGGCGATTTCGAGCACTGCAAGAGCTGCGGCCGGTGCATGTTAGGCTGCCCAGAGGGCGTGAAGTGGGACAGCCGCACGTTCCTCGGTCAGGCGGTGGACAAGGGCGCGGAGGTGATCACGGGGTGCCGGGTCGAGTCGGTGGAGATCGAGGACGGCGTGGCGAAAGGCGTGTGGGCGCACCAGGGGCTGCTGCACCGCTTCTATCCAGCCGACCTCGTGATCCTGGCGGCCGGCGGGCTCGCCACTCCGGCCATCCTGGACGAGTCGGGCATCGCGTGCGAGCCGCACCTGTTTGTCGATCCCGTGCTGACCGTGGCGACTCGTTGGCCGGGCAGCTACCAGTGCCGGGAAATCTCGATGCCCTTCGTGGTCCAGATGCCCGGGTACATCCTCTCGCCCTACTTCGACTACCTGAGCTTCCTCTTCAACGACGAATGGGATTTCCCCGCCCAGGACGTCCTGGGCCTGATGATCAAGCTGGCGGAGGACAACGTGGGGAGCGTGACCCGGCACGGCGTCGAGAAGACGCTCACGGAGTCGGACCGGGGCCGGTTGGCGGCAGCACAGCGGGTCGCGACCGAGATCCTCTGCCGGCTGGGCGCGGGGAAGAGGACATCTTTCTGGGCACGATCAACGCCGGCCATCCGGGCGGCGGCCTTCCGTTGACGGAGCGCGAGGCGGAATCGCTCCACCACGCGCAGCTGCCCCGCAATCTCTACGTCGCGGATGCCAGCCTGCTACCGCGCTCGATGGGCAACCCGCCGATCCTGACGATCATCGCGCTTGCCAAGCGGGTAAGCAGGCTATGTTGCGAAGACCTGACGGGTTTTACGAAACCTGTCAGGTCTGGCATTGACCCGGAAACCCTGAGATGAACGACTGGCAGCGCGCCCCCGCCGCATTTCTCGCCGCGTATCCTGCCTCCCGGGCGCTGGATCCGGAAGCGCAGCAGGAATTGCTCGAGGCGCTGCAGCCCGTCGAGCTGCACGCGGGCGAAACCCTCTTCAGCCCCGGCGACCCGCGCGATGCGACTTACTTCATCCTCTGCGGTCTCGTCTCGCTGACGGCCCAGGGGCCGGCGGGGCAGACGCTGCCTCCGCAGACCCTGCCCCGGCAGGTGCTGGGCGCGGGGCAGGTGGTGGGGGAAATCGGCCTGAGCGCAGAGGGGCCGCACACCAGCACCGCCCGGACTCTCGACGACACCCTGCTTTTGAGGCTGACCAAAAGCGCGTTCGAGGCGCTGTGGGAGAAGTACCCGGAGGCGATTTCCCGGTTGTCCCTGGCGATCGCGCCGGCCGCAGCCAAGACGCTGCTGGCCCGTGTGCTCTGCGACCTGCTCGGCGAGCTGGACGCGCGCCTCCTGGCGACGCTGCTCGAAGAAATGGAGTGCCTGGAGCTGACGCGCGGAGAGGTCCTGAGCCGCCAGGGCCAGGACGAGGACCGGATGTTTATCGTCGTGTACGGCCGGCTGCGCGTCGTCTGCCGTGACGCCGACGGAACGGAGACCGTCCTCGCCGAGGCCGGGCGGGGCGACACCGTAGGTGAAGGCAGCTTGTTGACAGGCGAAGCGCCGCCCGGCACCGTCTCAGCCCTGCCGCGACAGTGCGGTAGGGGTCATCACCCGCCCGCTCTTCGAGACGCTGCAGTTCCAGTACCCGGACGTGGTGGTGCGCCTGAGCCGCATAGCCTTGCGCCGGGTCCAGCGCGCGCCAGGCCGGAGCGCGGCAGAGGCTGCCGCGGCGCACCTGCCGGATGCCGTCAGCGTAGCCGTGGTCCCGGTCGGCACGGCCGAGGGCGGCCTGCCGCTTACGGCTTTTGCGGAGCGGCTGGCGGCGGCGCTCTCCGCGCTCGGCGCGACCTTGCACCTGAACGGCGCGCGCCTGGAAGGGCTTCTCGGCGTGCAGGGGATTGCCCGGACAGACCCAGGGGACCCCTTGGCGCCGGTGCTGACCGGCTGGTTGCAGCAGCAGGAGCAAAGCTACGGCTGCGTGGTCTACGAGGCGGACTACGGCTGGACGCCCTGGACCGAACGCTGCGTGCGGATGGCCGACCGGGTGATCATGGTCGGTGCGGGGGACGCTGCCCCCGTGCCCACCGAACTGGACGTACCCCTCGCGCAGCTCGTCGACTGCACCAAGGCCGAACTGGTGCTGCTCCAGCCCGACGCCATCGCGCGGCCGTCTGGGACGGGCGCCTGGCTGGACCGCCACCCCGCCGCGGGCCACGACCACGTGCGGCTGGGCCGGCCGGCGGATTTCGATAGGTTCCTGCGGCATATCACCGCGCGGCCTGCGGGCTGGTGCTCGGCGGCGGCGCGGCCCGCGGCTTTGCCCATATCGGCGTGTTCCGCGCCCTGGACGAGTGCGGAGTCGAGGTGGACCTGGTCGGGGGCACCAGCATGGGCGCGGTCCTCGGCGCGATGTACGCGATGGGGCTGGGGCACAAGGAGATTCTCAAGCTGGCCCGGCAGGTGGCCTCGCCGCAGAAGCTTTTCGATCCCACCGTGCCCGTCGTCTCGTTCTTCGAGTCGGACAAGGTGACGCGGGTGTTGCAGCGCATCTTCGGCGACACGCAGATCGAGGACCTCTGGATGCCCTGCTTCTGCGTGTCCAGCAACCTGACGCGTGCCGTCGCGGTCGTACACCGCCGCGGGCCGCTGTGGCAGGCAGTGCGGGCGAGCATGGCGATCCCCGGCGTCTTTTCGCCGGTCCTCGCTGACGGCGACCTGCTGGTCGACGGGTGCGTGCTCAACAACCTGCCGATCGACGTGATGCAGCGGGTCAACTACGGCGGGCCGATCATCGCGGTGAACGTGTTCCCGGATGTGGACTTGCTGCGGGAGTACAGCTTCGGGCCGAGCGTGTCGGGCTTGAGCGCTCGCGAGCAAGCTGAACCCGCTGCGCCGCAAAGACACTGCGCCGCTGATCTTCGAGAGCCTGGTGCGCGTGCTGGCGCTGAACGGGGTGTACCAGGCCAAGGCCCAGCGGGGATTTGTCGACGTCTACATCCGCCCGCCCGTGGAGAAATACAACATCCTGGACTTTGGCGCGTATCAGCAGATCGCCGAGATCGGGTACCGGAGCGCGATGGCGGAGCTGAAGGCCAGCGTGCCCGGCGGCATCATGCCCGCGCCGGGCAGCAGTGCGACCGGCTCGCTGCGCCAGGCGCTGGCCGAGCTGGAGGCTGCGGTGGCGGGGATGGGGCGCGCTGGGTGAGGGATGGTGGCGGGCAAATTCTGGAACATCGCGTAGGGTGCGGTCGGCGTGATCGCACCCTACGCCGCGTTTTAGGGGTGCACTCCGTGTCGTCGATCAGCCTGAGATGCACCGGGAGTCGCAGCTTGACGCTCGTGATAAGCTTAAGGCACGGAGGTGATGAACGTGAGTTCCTACGTGCTTGGTTTCCAGGACATTGACAGAACACAACTCACGGTTGTGGGGGGCAAGGGCGCGAACCTGGGGGAACTGGCCAGGATTGCCGGAATACGCGTCCCGGCCGGCTTTTGTATCACGACTCAAGCCTTCAAGAGAATCCTCTCGGAAACGCCGTCGATCAACGCGTTGCTGGATCAGCTATCGCTGCTCAGAGTGGAAGACCGTGAAAAGATCGCCGAGCTCAGCGCCGAAATCCGCCGGGTCATCGCAGTGGCGGCTATCCCACAAGACGTGGGCGCAGAAATCGCCCGCGTCCTCGCCGGCCTGGGCGAGAAAGACGCTTACGCCGTGCGATCCAGCGCCACGGCCGAGGATTTGCCGGCGGCTTCCTTTGCCGGCCAGCAGGACACGTACTTGAACGTTACCGGCAAGGCGGCAATCCTGCGGCACGTCAGCCAGTGCTGGGCCTCGCTCTTTACCGAGAGGGCAGTGACTTACCGCCTGCAAAACGGCTTCGACCATCGTAAAGTCCAGCTGGCCGTCGTCGTGCAGAAGATGGTGTTTCCGGAGGTGGCAGGGATCATGTTCACCGCCGATCCGGTCACGTCCAACCGGAAAGTGCTGTCCATCGATGCGAGCTTCGGCCTGGGTGAGGCCCTGGTCGCCGGCCTCGTGAATGCCGACAACTACAAAGTGCGTGACGGCCAGGTCATCGCCAGGAAAGTATCGACCAAGACGTTGGCTGTGTATGCCGCGGCAGACGGCGGCACGAAAGAACAGCCGGTTGAACCCGAGCAGCAGAACAGGCCAGCGCTGACGGACGGGCAGATCCTGCAGCTCGAGCGAATTAGCAGAAAGATAGAAGACCATTTCGGCCGGCCCCAGGACATCGAATGGTGCCTGGCCGACGATACCTTCTACATCCTCCAGAGCCGGCCGGTCACGACTTTGTACCCCATCCCGGCGCGGGATGATCGGGAAAACCACGTCTATGTCTCGGTCGGCCACCAACAGATGATGACCGACCCCATCAGGCCCTTGGGCTTGTCGGTGTGGCAGCTGACGGCCGGTCGACCCATGTATCACGCCGGCGGCAGGCTGTTTGTCGATGTCGCACCAGACCTGGCTTCGCCGGCCAGAAGAGAAATCCTCGTCAACGGCCTGGGAAAATCCGATCCGTTGATCCAGGACGCCTTGCGGACGGTCCTGGCGCGGGGAGACTTGGTCGCCTCGACGCCGGATAAGGGCACTGAAGCTCCAGCATCTCCAAATTATCAGACCCTGAGCGATTACGACCCGGCAGTCGTTTCTGAATTGATCCGGCGCAGTGAAACAGAGATTGCAGCGCTGAAGCAGACCATCCAGACCAAATCGGGATCGGATCTGTTTGATTTTATCCTGGAAGACCTCCGGCAATTGCGGAAGAGCTTATCTGATCCGCGCAGTTTTGGCGTGCTCATGACCGCCATGAATGCCTCGGCGTGGATCAATGAAAAGGTGCAGGCGTGGTTGGGCGAGCCGAACGTAGCAGACACGCTTTCTCAATCTGTGCCCCACAATGTTACTGCGGAAATGGGCCTTGCGCTCCTGGATGTCGCAGATGTGATTCGCCCATATCCGGAAGTGATCGGGTATTTACAGCATGCCACCGACGATCGCTTCTTAGCTGACCTGGCAGAGTATGAGGGTGGACAGCAAGCACGGGACGCGCTCGCTGCTTTTCTCGACAAGTACGGCATGCGCTGTGCGGGGGAAATCGACATTACCAGGCCGCGTTGGAGCGAGAGTCCCACAACGCTTGTCCCCACGATTCTCAGTAACATCAAGAACTTTGAGCCTGGTGCGGGTAAGCGAATGTTCGAGCAAGGGCAACAGGAGGCTTTGAAGAAAGAAGAAGCGCTACTCCGCCAGTTGCGGCAACTGCCGGATGGTGAACAGAAAGCCCAAGAAACGAAGCGCATGATCGACCGGCTTCGGAATGGCATCGGGTATCGCGAATACCCCAAATACGCCATCGTCAGTCGCTACTTCGTCTACAAGCAGGCACTGCTGAACGAAGCCGCACGACTCGTGCAGGCAAACGTGATCTATGAAATAGAGGATATCTACTACCTTACGTTTGAGGAGCTTCATGAGGTGGTACGCACCCACCGGCTGGATTACGGGCTCATCAGCGCGCGCAAAGAGGAGTACGCGTCATACGAAAAACTGACTCCCCCGCGGGTGATCACGTCGGATGGCGAGATCGTTGCCGGGGCGTACAAACGAGAAAATCTCCCGGCCGCAGCGCTTGCCGGTCTCGCTGTTTCTTCCGGAGTGGTCGAGGGTCGGGCACGCGTCATCCTGAACATGGCCAACGCGGACCTGGCCGAGGGCGATATCCTGGTCACCACCTTCACCGACCCTAGCTGGACGCCGTTGTTTGTATCCATCAAGGGCCTGGTCACCGAAGTCGGTGGACTCATGACGCATGGCGCTGTGATCGCCCGTGAATACGGTTTGCCGGCCGTCACCGGGGTAGAAAATGCGACCAAACGGATCAAGGACGGGGAGCGCATTCGCGTGAATGGCACAGAGGGCTATGTCGAAATCCTGTCATGATCCTACGCGAACCTGAGTGGCACATGCGAATATGCCACCCGGTTGACCGCCTAGTGTTGTCCGGGGTTCACAGCCCCTTACGTTACCCTGAGCAGGACCAGCTTGTCTGGATCGCGCCGCCAGGTTGGAGCAGCAGGGGTTTCTGGCCGGCCAGGACGTCGCCCTCGGTCGTGATCCGGCTCCCGCCGGCCCACAGCTCCACCTTGTACGGCTGGCCGTCCCAGCCGTAGAGCGCCGAGACGGGCATGCCGAAGAGCCTGACAACCCCGCCCTGTTCCGTCGGGCCGTAACCATCCGTCTTCGTGTCTTCCCACTGGTTGTTGGCGCCCAAGCGGTAGACTTTGACCCAGGAGTTCGCCGGCCGCGTGCAGGTGGTGACGTTGCCGCCCCAGTCCACGCTTGTATCCTGCCACTCGAGCTTCACCTTGGCCTCGCCGCCCGCCTGGTAGTACTCCACGACCATCTCGTGATTGCCGCCGCTGACTTCCCTCTCCACCGTGTAGGTCTGCGCCGAGCTGTCGTGCCACTCGTTGATGATCGCTTTCCAGTCGAGCCAGACCCGCACGCCATCGTCCGCCGTCACCTTGAACAGGTAATGACCGGGTCCGAAGTTCACCACCCGGTGCCAGCGGACCGAGAAGTCCTGCCCCGCGATGCCCCCTCCAGGTCCGCCGGAGCCCCAGTCGAAGTACACGAGCCCGTCGTCGCGCTGAAAGGCAGGGTCGCCAGAAAGGTTTCTGTTTGTGTAGTAACTGCCCTGCCAAGAACCGGGGTGAACCGGCGGCTGCCACGTGGTCGCGTTGACCGGGATCAGGCTGTCCTGATCCCACCACACGTGGATCTGGGCGCGTTCGGTGTTCTCGTAATACTCGATCTTGAGCGCATGGGTGCCCGTATCCAGGCTGATGCTCGACGTGTATGTGACCGGCGCAGTGACGTGCCATTGGTCGATGATCGTCTTGCCGTCCACCGAGACGCGCACGCCGTCGTCGACCGAGGCGCTGAAGCGATACGCGCCAGGCGTGAAATACACCTTGCGGGTCCAGCGGGCCGAGAAGTGGTCGGCGGGCAGCTTGCTCGCGGGCGAGCCCAAACCCCAGTTGAACTCCAGGTTCTTGTCGGAGCGCACGACGGCCGGGTTGCCGCTGAGGTCGGGATTGGCGAAATACTCGCCCTTCCAGGTCGGATCGGGCGCCAGCGAGCGCCGCGCCGGCGCGGCGCTCGCTGGCTAAGCGCCAGGATGAAAATGAACGATACCAGCACACTGACACGAGCTAGCTTGACGAGTGGCTGTCCGGGGTGGACGGTGAAGCTGGAGACGGCGCGCGTCATGGCGAGCCTCCTTTTTACGATGACAACTGCGACGGTCTACGTCACTGAGTTAATCACAGTACGGATAGCCGGTCAAGAGGTTGCGGCAGCCTGCGCCGAATCTCTCAGCATCTCCTCAGCCAGGCACGGTCAATACGCCGCGGTGAAGCGCTCCCGGATGTGCCTTGGCTGTTCGAGCTCGTCAACCACGGCGATCGCGAAATCGTCGATCGTAATGGAGCTCTTTCCCTGCGCGTCCCGCAGGAGCTGGTCGCCCGCGGTCCGGTAATGCCCGATGCGGGGGCCCGGCGCGATGAAGCCGGCGGGGCTGATGTAGGTCCACTCCAGGTCTGCATTCTGCCGGTAGACCTCCAGCGCATCCCGGTGCGCCCGCGCGAGTGGCCGCCAGTCTTCCAGGAAGTCCGGCGTGTCGAGAAGCTGGACGCCCGGCGCGACCTCGAGGCTGCCGGCCCCGCCCACGACGATCAGCCGGCTGACGCCGGCCCGAGGGAGCGCGTCCAGCAGCGACCGGGCCGCGCTGACCAGCACCTGCGGATCGGCGCCGGGGCCGGGACCGATCGCGCTGATCACCGCATCGTGGCCTGCCGCGGCCGCGAGCACGTCGGCCGGGTCCAGGATGTCGCCGCGGACGACCTGGACGCGGGCCGGCCGCAAGCTGAGGCTGTCTGGGTTGCGAACCACCGCGGTCACGCTGTGGCCGCGGTTATCCGCCTCCCGCACGATCTGGCGGCCGATCCGCCCCCCGGCGCCAAAGACGGCGATATGGGCCATCAGCAGGGCTGCCTGCCGGCATCGGGGCCGGCAGGCTGGCCCGACAGCGAATTCGGCGCGTCGAGGTTCGCCCCGTTGTCCACGCCCATGCGCAGCCGGTACACCAGCTCGCCCCCGAGCCATGCCGTCACCGTGCCGAGGAGGATGCCGATCACGCTCAACGCGAAGGCCAGCGTCGACGGCTGGTGACCCGGCGCGGCGCCGTTGCGGATGAACCAGCTGGCGGCGAAAAGCCCTACCAGGATGACGTTGCCGATCCCGTGCACCGCGCCGATCGTCTTGGCGCGGGTGCCGCTGCAGATCGCCAGCCAGTCGATGAAGCCGAAAAGGGCGGCGATCAGGCCGCCGATCACCCCGGCTGCGATGTCATAGTATGCGGCGGTCGAAAAGACCGTGTTGCGGGTTGCGAAGTGCAGGATGTCGAAGATGACCGATATGACCAACAGGCCCAGCGGGAAGACGATGAGCATCGGGTGAATGGGATGCCCGAAGATTTTCGTTCTGCTTTCCATAGTTGCTTACCTCCTGTAATGCGAGTAACTCTGACTTGCTCATAAAAAATTGTGACACCAGTATAGCGAGGAGATGGCGGTGAGGTAGTAATCGCAATTACCGCGGGGCAGACGCGGGGCCGGCGAGTAGGACTTCGTATCTGGAAGCATCATCACGGACGGTTGGCTGGTCCAGCAGAATACTCAATTCCGCTGCATGCCTCGGCCAGCTCCTGGCACAGCCTCTTAACGGAGGTCTTTCCGTGTCAACCGATCAGAACAAGGCACTGGCTCGCCGTTTGTACGACGAGGTCTGGAACAAGGGCAATCTCGAGGCGGTCGACGAGCTCTTGGGCTTCGACTTCAAGAACCACGACGCCCCGAATCCGTTCCTGCCGGACGGGGGCAACGATCGGGAAGGGTTGAAGAAGCTCGTTACGGCCTACCGCACTGCCTTCCCCGACGTCCGCTTTATGATCGAAGACCAGCTGGCGGATGGCGACAAGGTGGTGACGCGCTGGTCTGCGACGGGCACCAGCACGGGGCCACTCGGGCCCATCCCGGCGACCGGGCGGCCCGGCATACGACGGGCATCGGGATCGACCGCTTCGCGAACGGGCGGATCGTGGAGTCGTGGTCGAACTTCGACGCGCTGGGCCTCTTCGCCCGGCTGGGCGTCTTGCCGATGGCGGCGAAGTCTGACAGGCGCGAGACCTGACAGGTTTGCACCCTGCCGTAGTAAGCACCTGTCAGGTCTGGGCCGGGGGTCGGCGACGCGTCCTTGGCAATCGCGCAGAGGCCTGCGGCCGTCATCGACCGCAGGCCTCCAAGTGGCCGAACATTCGGGCGCTATCCCTGGATTTTACTTGCCGCGCAGGATCAGCGGCAGGTAGCTCTTGACAAGCTGCTCAATCTTAAAGACGCCGCCGCCATATGTTCCCGCATACACCGTGGTCGGCGTCTTGGGGTCAATCGCCAGCGCATAAGCAAAGAAAACGGTCAGTCCGCTGCTATACACGTTCGAACTCCCGCCACCGTTCGTGCTCCTGAACACACCGCCTCCCTCTGTCCCCACATAGAGGGTCGCCGGCGTCACGGGGTCTATCGCCACTGCATTGGCGTAGGTGTCGGGTAGGCCGTGTTGACCGCGCTCCAGCTCCAGGGCGGGCTCCCCTGCGTGCCTTTTAGCACCCCCTCATCTGTAGCTGCGTAGAGAGTGGCCGGCGTTATCGGATCGATCGCCAGCATGCTAACGTGGAGAGTGGGAAGCTTGCTTCCGCTCCAACTCGCTGCCGGCGTTCGTGCTCTTGAACATGTAGCCGCTATCTGCCGCTGCATATAGGGTAGCCGGCGTCGTTGGGTCAATCGCCAGGGCCCAGTATTTCGGGAATGGTCAGGCCATCGTTGGATTGGCTCCACTCCTCCCCGCCGTTTGTGCTCTTGAATACGCCGCCGCCTGTCCCCGCATAGAGGATAGCTGGCGCCGCCGGGTCGATTGCCAGCGCGCGAATATTGACGTCCCCCAGGCTGGCGTTGGCCGAGTGCCATGTCCCCCGCCGTTTGTGCTCTTGTACACGCCGCCGCCCGATGTTCCGCATAGAGGGTGGCCGGAGTGGTAGGGTCAATAGCCAGCGCGAGGATGACGTTGCTGGGCAGGCCGTTGCGCGCCAGGTTCCAATTCCCACCGCCGTTCGTGCTCTTGTACACGTCGCTCCCGGTTTGCCGTAGAGCGTCGCTGACGTCTTTTGGTCAATCGCTAGCGCTTGGACACAGCTAGCGTTCAGCCCCGTGTTGGCCGGGCTCCACTGTCCGCCGCTGTTCGTGCTCTTGAACGCCCCGCTGCCATTTGTTCCCGCATAGAGCGTGGCTGGCATCATCGGATCGATCGCCAGTGCGTAAACCCTGATGGCGGTCAGGCCGGCATTGACGCGCTCCAACTCTCGCCGCCATTGGTGCTCTTGAATACGCCGCCTAATGTTCCCGCAAAGAGGGTAGCCGGCACCTTCGGATCAATTGCCAATGCGTAAACCCTGATGGCGGTCAGGCCGGCATTGATCGTGCTCCAATCTCGCCGCCATTGGTGCTCTTGAATACGCCGCCTAATGTTCCCGCAAAGAGGGTAGCCGGCACCTTCGGATCAATTGCCAGGGTATCAACCAGTGTTGGTCAGGCCGGTGTTGACCGCGCTCCAGCTCTCGCCGCCGTTGGTGCTCTTGAACACGCCGTCGCCCCCTGTTGCTGCATACAGGGTGGCAGGCGCGGTCGGGCTAATCTCCAGGTCGTAAACAGCGCTAGTCGGCATGCCAGTGTTAGACTTGCTCCACTGCTCGCCGCCGTTCGGTGCTCTTGTACACCTGGCTACTCGTCCCTGCATATAGGGTCGCTGGGGCTGTCGGGTTGATCACCAAGGCGTTGACCTGAGCCTCTTCGTAAGTGGGCAGGCCAGTGTTGATCACGCTCCAACTCTCGCCGCCGTTCGTGCTTTTGAACACGCGGCCCGCCCGTGTTCCCGCATAAAGGGTGACGGATGTGGTCGGATCGATCGCCAGGGCGAATACATAGGTGTTGGTGAGGCCAGTATTGGCCAGTGTTTTCCAGTTCGCGGCGCCGTTCGTGCTCTTGAACACGCCGCCGCCATACGTGCCCGCATAGAGGGTAGAGGGCGTGACAGGGTCAACGGCCAGCGCACGAACGCTTCCGCCGGGGGCCCGTTGCTGGTCCAGACATTATCTCCCGCCGAAACGATGCCGGCAGGAGTCGCGGTGCACAGGATGAGAAGACCGGTGAGCAGAATTGTCCGAAGAGTGGTCGCGGTAGCATGGGGAGTCTCCTTCACTTAGCCTGCAGCAAAACGTTGTGTCAAGCGATGTGGTCGGAGAGAAGCCAAATGCATTATCGCGAATCGGAGGCGGCGCGGAAGGGGTGTTTTCCTGAGGTCCGGACCGAAGTTCGGACACTTGAGATAGTGAGACCTCTGTGGCAAGTTGGATAGTGCGAAAACGGTCCTTCTTAGCCGTGGAGGTCTCCGATGCAGTTTATCAGAAGCGCTGAGTTCATGCAGTACCTGTTCGACCGCCCAACGGTGGCTGGGCAAGCGGTCGCATCGTGGATGGTATTTGGATGCCGGGTGTCCACGACTCTCGGACATTGCGCAACATATGCCAGGCTCGCCTGGCGGCAACTACAAGGCCATCCAGCGCTTTATCGGGCAGACCGATGCGGTGGCCGCCCTGGGACGGTTGTTTCAGGCCGATGCCGAGTTCGTCATCGGGATGCGACCGAAATGCCCCGGCCGGAAGCCTTCCGGACGCCGTATGTCGGCAAACTCAGTGATGACAAGACGCGGGGTTTCTGGCTGTCGGTGTTGGCCACCCCGTACCGGGGCGGGCGCTGCCCTGCCACCTGTTGAGCTATTCCTCGCGCACGATTGCGCAAGGGCGGGTTCGCGGAACCTGCACCACTGGGAGGCCTTTGATGCGCTCAAGGACTTGCTCGGCGACAAGCCGCTGGTGCTGGACCGCGACTTTAGCTACCTGGAACTCCTGCAATACTGCGTCCACGCCGGGGTCAACTTCGTGATTCGGCTCAACCTGCGCAGTCACCCACCCAAGCTCTACACGGTTGAGGGCCACGAAGTCGTGCTGATGCTGGGTATCGGCCAACACGAGACCTATCGCCAAGTGCGCTATCGCAATCAGGTGCCGGTGAACATCATCGGTATCTGGCGTAAAGGCATGCGCGAACCGTTGTGGGTCATGTCCAACCCTGAGCCTGAGCGCGCCCTGCAGATCTATCTGGGCCGCATGAAGATCGAGGAAGCTTTCCGCGACCTCAAATCCTTGCTCGGCCTGGACCGCCTGATGAACAAGACCCAGCACAACATGGAGCAACTGGCTGCCCTCACCATGATCGCCTACGCCGTCGGCCTCCTGGTCGGCGAAGCCTTTCGCGACGAGCTCTATGGTTCCCCGCCTGCGCCGACCACCGAGTCTGCCCCGCCACCCACACCGACCCCCGCACAGCGCAAATGGCAACGCTACTCCGGTCTGTTTGTCTTGCTCAAACAAAAGCTGCCTATCGGCCGATCACGCCTGCGCCAACTGGTGACAGCCACGCTGACCGCCTTTGCCTATCTCGTGCGGCCGGTTGTCCGAACTCCTGTCTGAAGCTCA
>CAWDBO010000038.1:0-17718 GCA_963800615.1 uncultured Chloroflexia bacterium | reverse complement strand
AGGTCCGGACCGAAGTTCGGACACTTGAGATAGTGAGACCTCTGTGGCAAGTTGGATAGTGCGAAAACGGTCCTTCTTAGCCGTGGAGGTCTCCGATGCAGTTTATCAGAAGCGCTGAGTTCATGCAGTACCTGTTCGACCGCCCAACGGTGGCTGGGCAAGCGGGTCGCATCGTGGATGGTATTTTGGATGCCGGGTGTCCACGACTCTCGGACATTGCGCAACATATGCCAGGCTCGCCTGGCGGCAACTACAAGGCCATCCAGCGCTTTATCGGGCAGACCGATGCGGTGGCCGCCCTGGGACGGTTGTTTCAGGCCGATGCCGAGTTCGTCATCGGGGATGCGACCGAAATGCCCCGGCCGGAAGCCTTCCGGACGCCGTATGTCGGCAAACTCAGTGATGACAAGACGCGGGGTTTCTGGCTGTTGGTGTTGGCCACCCCGTACCGCGGGCGGGCGCTGCCCTGCCACCTGTTGAGCTATTCCTCGCGCACGATTGCGCAAGGGGCGGGTTCGCGGAACCTGCACCACTGGGAGGCCTTTGATGCGCTCAAGGACTTGCTCGGCGACAAGCCGCTGGTGCTGGACCGCGACTTTAGCTACCTGGAACTCCTGCAATACTGCGTCCACGCCGGGGTCAACTTCGTGATTCGGCTCAACCTGCGCAGTCACCCACCCAAGCTCTACACGGTCGAGGGCCACGAAGTCGTGCTGATGCTGGGTATCGGCCAACAGGAGACCTATCGCCAAGTGCGCTATCGCAATCAGGTGCCGGTGAACATCATCGGTATCTGGCGTAAAGGCATGCGCGAACCGTTGTGGGTCATGTCCAACCTCGAGCCTGAGCGCGCCCTGCAGATCTATCTGGGCCGCATGAAGATCGAGGAAGCTTTCCGCGACCTCAAATCCTTGCTCGGCCTGGACCGCCTGATGAACAAGACCCAGCACAACATGGAGCAACTGGCTGCCCTCACCATGATCGCCTACGCCGTCGGCCTCCTGGTCGGCGAAGCCTTGCGCGACGAGCTCTATGGTTCCCCGCCTGCGCCGACCACCGAGTCTGCCCCGCCACCCACACCGACCCCCGCACAGCGCAAATGGCAACGCTACTCCGGTCTGTTTGTCTTGCTCAAACAAAAGCTGCCTATCGGCCGATCACGCCTGCGCCAACTGGTGACAGCCACGCTGACCGCCTTTGCCTATCTCGTGCGGCCGGTTGTCCGAACTCCTGTCTGAAGCTCACGTTAATTGTGTGGCCGGTTCGCCTGCCGCTATAATGACTCGAATCTATCACAGGCGGTATCATCCATGTCATTAGCGCAGGAAGGCGACCTGGTCCTTCTCGTCAGCCCCGACCGCAAGCACTACCTGATCCGGCTCAAGGCGGGCAACATGTGGTCGTCACACAAGGGCAACATCCACCACAACGACATCATCGGCAAGGCGCTGGGCCGCACGCTGTACACGCACAGCGGCGCGGGCTACCTGGCACTCGAGCCGTCCACGCATGACCTGATCCACGAAGTGCCGCGGGGCTTCACAGATCATCTACAGCAAGGACGCGGCCCAGATCGCGCTGCGGCTGAGCCTGTACCCGGGGCGGACGATTGTCGAGGCGGGCACGGGCAGCGCGGGCCTGACGCTCGTATTGGCGCGCGCGGTCATGCCGACCGGCCGGGTCTATAGCTATGAGACGCGGCAGGATTCGTTCGAGATGGCGCGGACAACCTGGATTCGCTGGGCCTGCTACCGTACGTGACCTTGTACAACGAGGACATCATGGGGGGCTTCCACGAACGCGAGGTCGACGCGGTCTTCCTGGACCTGCGCGAGCCGCACCTGTTCCTCGACAACGCCTGGGCGTGCCTGAAGGGCAGCGGCTTCTTCGGCGCGCTCGTGCCCACCGTCAACCAGGCGTCGGAGCTGATCGCGGGGCTGCAGGCGCGGCCGTTTGGCGACATCTTCGTGGAGGAGGTCTTCGAGCGGCCGTGGAAGCCGGTGCCAGGCCGGCTGCGCCCGGAGGATCGAATGATCGCGGACAGCGCGTTCCTGATTTTTGCGCGCAAGATCGAGGCGGGCGACGAGTCGCTAAGCTGGACCCCGGACAAGAAGCGGCGGGCGTGGAAGGGGAAGCTGGCGATGTTGGAGCGAGAACGCCTGGAACACGAAGGTTTGGAACCGGACAGTTTGGAACACGAAGACACGAAGGTTTCCGAAGAGGCGAAGCACGAAGTCCGCTAACCGAGCTTGTCGCGCACATTGAGAGTTCTGCTCTTCGCGCTTCGTGCCTTCGGTAGCCTTCACGTTTTCGTGTTCCAGACGCCTGGTGCTACAAATGCTTCGCCTTCTGGAGAGACAGCGATTCAGCTTATTTGCGCCGGCGCACTACTACCAAACCGATGCCCAGCGCGCCTGCTCCGAGCAGTGCTACAATACCGCCGTATAGGAAGGTGCTGGGCGGCTCGGTGGTCGAGGCGACCTCTGTGGCGGCGGGGGCGACAGTTGCTCTTGGCCTGGCGGGCAGCGTGGACGAGGGGGTCACCGACGGGGTGGCGGTGTCCTCGGGCGTGGGGGTCAGGGTGGCGGTTGGCGTGGGGGACGGTGTTTCCGTCGGCGCCGGGGTGGCAGTGGGAGCGGGCGTCGCGGTCCGCGTCCTGGTCGGGGTCGCGGTAGGCGGGCGTTTGGTCGGCGCGGGGGCCTTGGGCTGCGTTGCGGCAGGCTGCGGGGCAGCGGCGGCAGGCTTCGGCGTGTTCTGCACCACGGCGACACGGGCGCGGTGTCCTGATACAGGCCCACGGCATCGATGAAGATCTGGTTGGCGCCCGTGGAGTAGTTGTGGTTGACGCGGACGAACACGGTTACGGTGGAACCGCGGGCGACGGCCGAAACGTCCAGGTTCACTTCCGGCGAATTGGTGTCGTTCATTACCCGGCCCTTACCCTGAAAGTCGGGGCTCCACCGCCATTCCGGACCCCATACAACGTTGGGCGAGTTCGGGTCCGTGCCGCCCGTGGGATCAATGCCGAGACGGCGGCTGAAGGAGTCTTTTGGCTCCATGGAGGGCCCCCAGCCCATCGAGGCATAGTAGGTGGCGCCGGGTGTCAAGCCGCCAACCTGGGTGTAAATCCCGGCCTCGAACGTGCCGCCGTCGGACCACATGCGCAGGCTGGGAGCGCCCCAGTACGTGTCGGGGCTGCCGTCCATGGCAAGGTTGCCGGACAGCACGAACGGGGACCAGCCGGCAGGCGCCTGCCCTTGGGCGACGGGCGCGAACTGATCGAACCCGCAGTTCGGGATCAGGTTGCCTTCCTTGCAGCCGTGCCCGCCGGGTCCGCTGGCGGAAGCATCTGGATCGAACGGGATGAAGAGGAGCGAGGGCAGCATGGCGATCACGAAGAGCACCAGCAAGACCCTCGCAAGAATTGTAAGCGGTCTATGCACAAGGGCAGTATAGCCGAGAAGGAGCACGCCGCCAAAATGGACAAGGTGAACGAAATGAAGGTTACAATTGGGATTGCGCGGCGCCTCAAGCCGGCGTTTGAACTCATGTTCGCGGCGCTGCTGCTGGTTTTACTCGCAGCCTGCCAGCCCGTTCCGGCAGGCACCCAAAGCCCTCAAGCCCCGACTCAAGCCGCAAGCGCACCTGCGAGCACCCCCGCGGCGGCTGCGACCACGAGCGCCCCGGCTGCGGGCGGCACGCTGCGCTACGGGCTGACGCTGCCCGTGTCGGGCATCGACCCGCATATCCACGCCAACTCGGAGCTTGGAATCGCCTTGAGCAGCGTGTACGACACGCTGGTCGTGCAGGACAAGGACGGCAACTTCCACCCATCGCTGGCCGAGAAGTGGGAGGTCAGCCCGGACGGGAAGACGTACACGTTCACCTTGCGGAAGGACGTCAAGTTCCACGACGGTACGCCGTTCAATGCCGCCGCGGTCGTCGCGAACCTGGCGCGCATCGTGGATCCCGCCACGAAGTCCCAGAAGGCCGTGTTCCTGCTGGGGCCGTACGACAGCAGCGAGGCGGTCGACGAGTACACAGTCCGCGTCAAGCTGAAGGAGCCGTACGCGCCCCTGCTGGACGGGCTGAGCCAGGTGTACCTGGGCATGGCGTCACCCGCGGCGCTGAAGCAGTGGGGCGATCAGTACCAGCTGCACCAGGTGGGCACCGGACCGTTCAGGTTCGTGAGCTACCAGGAACGTCAGTCGCTGGTCCTCGAGCGCAACCCCGACTACAACTGGGCGCCCGCGATTCGGGGTCACCAGGGGCCGGCATACCTCGACCGCATCGAGTTCCGGTTCTATGCGGACGCGGCGACCCGGCTCCCCGCGCTGCTGGCCGGGCAGGCCGACGTGATGGGCGAGCTGCCCACGACGGACGCAAAGCAGATCACCTCCGGCGCAAACGCTGAGCGCTTCAAGCTATACCCCGTCGCAGTACCGGGGCAACCTGTCCAGTTCTTCATGAACACGAAGCTCGCGCCGCTCGACGACGTCAAGGTGCGGCAGGCGCTGCTCTACCTGACCGACCGGGCGAGCCTGGTCAAGGCCGTCTTCGGGCGAGTGGTCGCCAGTCGCGATCGGTCCGCTGGCGGCGGTCACGCGGTGGTCGCTCGGGCCGACCCTGAACGCGCCGCTCTATCCCTACGATCCGACGAGGGGCAAGGGCATGCTGGCCGAAGCGGGCTGGACCGACTCGAACGGCGACGGCATCCTGGACAAGGACGGGCAGAAGCTGGAGTTGAAGGGCGTGCTCATGACCTGGGGTGAGCTGCCTGCGATCGGTACGATCCTGCAGTCGCAGTGGAAGGCCGCGGGGGTGCAGTTGGACCTGGAGACGATGCCGTATCCGGCCGCGCTGGAAGCGGGCCGTGAGGGGACCCGGCACCTGATCCCGTTCAGCAACTCGGGCACCGATCCCAGCTCGCTGCGCACGTTCTTTCACGGCGACAACGTGGGCGCGTTCAACTGGTCGCAGGTGAACGACCCGCAGGTCAACCAATGGCTCGACCAGGCGCAGGCGGCGAGCAAACCGGACGAGCGCGCGGCCCTCTATCTCGACGTGCAACGCCGGGTCATGGACCAGGCATGGACGCTGCCGATCCGCGACCAGGTGAACCTGAACGCGGCGTCGGCACGCGTGCAGGGGTTGGCCTACGACGTGCAAGGCTGGTTCCCCGTACTGTACGACGTGTGGCTCAAGCAGCCAGGTTAGCCGTAATCGATAGGCACAAGACCTCCGAGGTTCCGTAAACCTCGGAGGTCCCGCGTGAGCCCGATGCCATTGGGCAGAGTGCATCACACACACTATAATCCCTCCACATGAATGAGCCTGGTGGGAGCCTCTTGCCTGCGCTGCGACGGCGGCTTGTCGTCGGGCTGCTGACGATCCTCGGCGTTGCCACCGTCGTGTTTCTCCTGGTGCGGCTGCTGCCGGGCGACCCGGCGGAGACGATGCTGGCACGGGCGGGCGCGGGGCCGGAAGCCGTGGCCGCGCTGCGAGCAGAACTGGGGCTGAACAGGCCGCTGCTCGTGCAGTACGTCGACTGGCTGGGCCACGCGGCGCGTGGCGACCTCGGGCGCAGCCTCCTGAACAACAGGCCCGTCTCGGACTTGATCGCGGAACAGTGGCGGTCAACCGCCATTCTGGCTGCGGTCGCGTTCGTGTGGGCGCTGCTGGTTGGGCTGGCGCTCGGCGTGATCGCGGCGCTGCACCCCGGCCGCTGGCCCGATCACCTTGCCACCGCGACGGCGGTCACCGGAACCGCAGTGCCAGTCTACTGGTCGGGGCTGCTGCTGATCTGGCTGCTCAGCGTCCGGCTGGGCTGGCTGCCGCCCGCGACGGGAACGCCGGCCAGCGCGCTCCTGCCCGGCCTGGTGCTCGGGTTTGCCGCGGCCGGGCCGATCGCGCGGCTGACGCGGGCCAGCCTGCTGGAAATCCTGGCCCAGCCCTATATCACGGCCGCACGCGCCAGGGGGTTCACCTCCCGCCGAGTCCTCTGGCGGCACGCGGCCCGCGTCGCCGTCGTGCCCGTCCTCACCATTGCCGGGTTGCAGCTGGGCTTCCTGCTCGGCGGCGCAGTCGTGACCGAGAGCGTCTTCAACCGTCCCGGCCTCGGCCGGCTGCTGGTCGACGCGATCCTCTGGCGGGACCTGCCCCTGGTTCAAGGCGTGGCCCTCGTGCTCGCCCTCACCTACGTGCTCATCAACGTGGTCGTGGACCTGCTGTCCTCGGCGCTCGACCCGCGCGTCGGGTGGCACTGATGGATGGGCGCCGGGCTGGGGGACGAAGCGCCCGCCGCATGATTCTGTTCGTGTTGGCCGGGGCTATCGTCCTGGCTGTTGCGGCCGCTCCCATCCTGGCGCCCTACCCTCCCGACGCGACGGACCTGGCGGCGCAGCTGCAGGCTCCGTCACGCGCGACACCCATTCGGGACAGACTTCTACGGACGGGACGTCTACAGCCGGCTACTTTACGGCGGCCAGGCAACGCTGGCGGTGGCCGCGGCCGCAGTCGCTATTGCAGGCGTGTTCGGGAGCGCGACCGGCCTCCTGGCCGGGTCGATGGAAGGGTGGGCCGGACAAGGGTGGGTGGGCGTCTTCGACCTGATGCTAGCGTTCCCGCCGCTTCTTCTCGCGCTGCTGGTCGTCGCAGTGCTCGGTCCCGGCCTCGCCGCTCTCGCGATCGCGGTCGGGGTCGCCGGGATTCCGGCCTACGGGCGGCTGGTGCGCGGGCTCACCCGCGGCCTGCGCGGGAGTGCGTTCGTCGAAGCGGCACGGAGCCTGGGTGCGGGCCGGGTGCATATCCTGACGCGGCACATCCTGCGGAACGTGAGCCGGTCGATCCTGGCGCTCACCACGCTCGATTTCGGGCGGGCGATCATCAGCGTGGCGGCGCTCGGCTATCTCGGTCTCGGCGCCGCGCCGCCTCAGCCCGAATGGGGGCTGATGTTGTATGAAGGCCGGGGCTACATCACCACCGCGCCGTGGACCAGCTTCGCGCCGGGGCTGGCGATCACCATGACGGTGCTCATCGTGACGCTGCTGGGCGACGCGGTCAGCGAGTAAGAAGCGGCAGCCCAGGCGATCGATACGTGCTTTGGACCAGATGGCGAAAGCAATCTGGGCGTACATCATGTAAGAAGCGGCAGCCCAGGCGATCGATACGTGCGCCGGGAGGGCCACGGGTATTGGCATGGGTCGTTGAGAAATCGGAACGCGATTGGCAGTCTCACGAGTCTCAGATCTGACACATAGCTCGGCGGTCCACTCCCAGGCCGGTATCGTCGCATCTATGGGATTCCCGGCTTCGTGCTGTGAAGTTTGACGCATGTGTGGTTCGGGAACTATACTCTCTTTGCCCGCCGCAGGTCGACGGGCCGTCTCCCGGGTTTTATCTGCACCGGCGAGACGCAAATCCTCTAAGCGAGCGATCTCTTGGACCATCTCTGGCCGCTAACTGCATCTTTCGACCCAACGGCAGGGCTCTCCATCGGCGGCATCCCGCTTCAGGAACTGGCACACGCGCACTGCACGCCGCTCTATGTGTTCGACGAAGCGACGCTGCGCGGCCAGGCGCGGGCCTACAGGGAGGGCCTCGCGGCATTCTATGAGGGCAGCAGCCAGGCGGCCTACGCGTCGAAGGCCTACCTCTCAACGGCGGTGGCCCAACTGTTTCAAGAAGAAGGACTCGACCTCGACGTCGTTTCGGGCGGGGAGTTGTACGTGGCCCTCGCGCGGGGTTTCCCGGCTCAGCGCATCCATTTCCACGGCAACAACAAGTCCGCGGAAGAACTGGACGAGGCCCTGCGGGCGGGCGTCGGCCGCATCGTCGTCGACAACTTCCACGAACTGGGCCTCCTGGACGGGCTGGCCCGGCAGCGCGGAACGATCGCGGCCATTTGGCTGCGACTGGCGCCCGGCGTCCAGGCGCACACGCACAGCCACATCCAGACCGGCCAGGAAGACACGAAGTTCGGCTTCTCGATCGCCTCGGGAGACGCAGAGGCCGCGGTGGTGCAGGCCTTGGGCTTGCCGGGCCTTCGCCTCACCGGGATCCACGCACACATCGGTTCGCAGATTTACGAGCCCGAGTCGCTTGCCGAGTCGGCTGGGCGGTTGGTGGCCTTCGCGGCCCGGATGCGCGCGGCCACGGCTTCGAGCTCTAGAGCTCAGCCCGGGCGGTGGGTGGGGCGTGCCGATGGTCGAGGGCGATCCGGCCGCCCCCCTAGAGCCCTACGTCGAGACGCTCTGCGCTGCCGTCACCCAGTCGTGCCGGCAGCACGGCCTGCCCCTGCCCCACCTGGTCCTCGAGCCCGGGCGATCCCTGGTGGCGCGGGCGGGCGTGGCCGTGTACGAGGTGGGCGCGTCCAAGACGATCCCCGGCGTGCGCAAGTATGTCGCGGTCGACGGGGGCATGGCCGACAACATCCGGCCCGCGCTTTACGGCGCAGGGTATGCGGCGGTCCGGGTGATGGGCGGGGCGGGGCGGCCCGTGGAAACGGTGACGATCGCGGGCAAGTACTGCGAGTCCGGCGACGTGCTGATCCGCGACATCGCCCTGCCAGCGCTGGACCGGGCGACCTGATCGCGCTCCCGATGGCCGGCGCATACACGCTGGCGATGGCGAGCAACTACAACATGAGCCGGCGGCCGGCAGTCGTATTCGTCAGCGAGGGCGCGCGCGGGTCACGCAGCGCCGCGAGACGTACGAGGACCTGGTGCGTCGGGACGTGGGCAGCGAGAAACGGGCGAGCCAGGGACGGCCGTTTGCCAAGTACAATGCCCTGGGCAACGACTACCTGGTGCTGGATCCGGCCGGATGGCCCGAGCCGCCGGACACCGAGACTATCATGCGGCTGTGCGACCGGCACGCGGGGATCGGCGCGGACGGCGTGCTGTGGGGACCGGCCGGCCGGGATCCGTTCGGCATCCGGCTGTTCAACCCGGACGGCGGTGAGTTCGAAAAGAGCGGCAATGGGCTGCGCATCTTCGCGCGCTATCTCTGGGACGAGGGATTGCCGCGGGGACGGGATTACGACATCCTGACGACGGTCGGCCCGGTGACCGCGCACATCCTGGACGAGCGGGGAAACCGCATTGCGATGGATATCGGCCGCGTGGAGTTCGAGGCCGGCGCGGTGGGGTTGGTGACGGACGAGCGGGAGCTGGTCGAAGCGCAGGTGCAGGTGGGGGAACACCGGGTTACGATCACGGCGGTGCGGGTCGGCAATCCGCACTGCGTGGTTAGCGCAGTGGACGGGGAGCCGCTGCACGATCTCGGCCAGTCGATCGCGCTGGCCCAAAGCCTCGGACCGCAAATCGAGCGCCTGCCAATCTACCCCAAGCGCACGAACGTGCAATTCGCCCGGGTGACCGGACGGCATGAGGTCGAAATCGCGATCTGGGAGCGGGGCGCAGGGTACACCCTGGCATCGGGCACGTCAAGCTGCGCGGCCGCGGCTGCCGCCATCCGAGCCGGCCGCTGCCAGAGCCCGGTCACCGTGCGCATGCCGGGCGGCGAGATGCTTGTCGAAATCGATCAAGACTGGAACGTGCGCCTGACGGGAACGGTCGAGCGCGTGTGCCGGGGAGAAGTCGACATCTGAACCGGAGACAGCAGGCCGGGGCAGATCGTCGCCGGCAACCGGCGATATCCTTGATCCGCGGCCATTTGTAACGATACCAGCAAGGACCAGGCGAATGAATTACACAACGAACGGTCACACAAGAGTGGTCATCACGGGCATGGGAGCGATTACGCCGCTCGGGAACGACGTGGAGCAGACGTGGCAGAACCTGATCGCGGGATGCGCGGGGATCCGGCCGATCACCACGTTCGACGTCAGCGCGATGGGCACGAAGATCGCGGCTACAGTGCAGGGCTTCGAACCGGGAAAGTGGATGGACCCCAAGGAGGCACGACGGCTGTCGTCCTTCATCCGCTACGGGATCGCGGCGTCGGTGCAGGCAGTGAACCAGGCCGGGATTGACTTCGGGCGGGAGGACGTCACCCGCTGCGGCGTCGAGCTGGGCAGCGCGTTGGGCGGCACCGAGGTGGTCGAAGAGCAGCGCGCGATCTATGAGGCGCGCGGCCAGCGTGCAGTCAATCCCCTGATGATCCCCGCCATCCTGATCAGTTCGGGCGCGTGCAGCGTGGCGATCCGCTACGGGCTGCAAGGGCCTGTAAACGTGCCCGTCACCGCGTGTGCAACGGGCGTGACCGCACTCGGCGAGGCGTACCGCAGGCTGATTCACGGCGAAGCAGACGTGATGATCGCGGGCGGCACCGACAGCGTCCTGACCCCGCTTGCGGTGATCGGCTTTGGACGCCTGGGGGCGCTGTCGACCAAGAACGACACGCCGGAGAGAGCTTGCGCGCCCTTCTCCGCGCGATCGCGATGGGACGGTCGTGGGGGAAGGCGCCGCGGCGGTCGTGATGGAAACGCTGCAGCATGCGGAGGCCCGCGGCGCCGAGGTCCTGGCGGAGATCGTGGGGTATGCGATGACCTCCGACGGGTATCACCTGGCTGCACCGGACCCGGAGGGGAAAGGCGCAGCTGCGGCCATGCGGCTGGCGCTGGCGGGGAGCGGTGCGGGCAGCGAAAACCTGGGGTGGATTTGCGCCCATGGGACGGGCACGCAGCTTAACGACCTGTCCGAGACGGTGGCGCTCAAGCGACTGTTCGGGAGCGACGCGTACGACATTCCGGTTAGCTCGATCAAGGGCGGGCTCGGCCACATGCTCGGCGCGGCCGGCGCCGTTTCCGCAGTCACTGCGGTGAAGGCGATGCGGGAGGGTGTGATCCCGGCGACGATCAACTACACCACCCCCGACCCAGACTGCGACCTGGACTACGTGCCTAACGTCCCGCGCGAGGCGAGCATCGGCTACGCGATGGTGAATGGTTTCGGTTTCGGGGGGCAGAACGCCGCGCTCGTGCTGAAGAGGTGGGGGTAGCGGGGACGCAGCGGATGCCCGGCTCGGGCCGGGCATCCGCTGTCTGCTCACACCCTACGCGCCCGCACCCACAGCCACAGCGTCTGGGCGGCGCTGCTGAGCGTGAGGGCTGCAATCGCGACGTACAGGCCGGCCATCCCGCCCAACCGAACGCCGCCGATCAGCACGGCGGCGCTGATGGCGAGGTTGACCACCACCGCCTCCGAGATGCCGCGGGTGCGGCGGCTGTGCAGAAGGCGGCCCTGAAACCAGCTTTGCAGGGTGGTCAGCGTGGGCAGGGGCAGCGCGATCCAAAGCGCGGTGGTGGCGAGCGCGGCCAGATCGGCGGGCAAGGCCGAGATGCCCTCGAACCACAGCCGGCTTAGCGGCGTGGCGACGAGGAGCAGCAGGAGGCCGGTGGTCACGACGATCAGGATGACGGTGAACCTGCGGAGCGCGGGGCGGGAGCCGGGCTCGTCAAGCAGCGCCACCACCACCTCGTTGAACGCGATGCCCATGCCGCGGACCATGAACAAGAGGCCGGTGACCACGGGCCACACCGCGAGTGACGAGAGAGGGTCGGGCATGCGGCCGATGGCCGCGCTGCCCATCGGCTGCGCCAGCAGGGTTAGGAGCGACGTTAAGACAAGCGGCATGTAGAACGCGAAGAACACCGGGTACGTTAGCGGGGGCTCCACGGCCGGGGCGGACGCGAGCGGGCCGCGCACGACGGGCCGCACCTTGATCCCCACGAAGATCGCCTCGCTGGTGACCCCAGACGCCACCGCCACTGTTGCGACGACGATGCCCGGCACGGTTCCCACAGCCAAACCCGCAGCCAACACGAGCAGGTCCGCACCCAATCGCACGATCGTGCCCGCTCCGACGGTGCGCGAGTGGCCGAAGCGGATCATGACGCCCTGATTGAAGCGGCGGTAGGCGATCGCCCAGCTCCACGGGAGCATGATACACAGGCCGATGCGGGCGGCTTCCACGATCTCGGGCGGCGCGCCGAGGATCCCCTCGACCACGACGTAGTACAACGGCGTGAACGCGATGAGCGCCTGGAGCGCCGTGAGGCTCGCGCCCGCGATCATCATGTACCGCCACACGAGCCGGTAGGACGCCGCGGTCCTTGCTGAGCGCGACGGACGCCGACAGCAGCATGATGATCGGCGACTCGATGATGAGGATCAGGGGGTAGACAATGCCGCCGTAGGCGGCCAGGTTGATCCGGGGATTGGGCAGCCGGGCGATCACTGCGCTGACGGCCGGACCTTCCGCACCCATCAGCAGCCAGCTTGCAGCCAGCGGCCACCAGGTGCGGAACACATGCCGCAATCTCAACGGTTCAGCCTCGCCTCGAAGTCGTAGATCGCGCGAGACAGGCCATCCTCAACATCCACCTGGGGCTCCCAACCGAGAATCTCACGGGCGCGGGTAATGTCGGGCCGCCGCTGCTTCGGGTCGTCCTGGGGCAGCGGACGGAACTCGATGCCGGCCGCGTTCCCGGTCAGCCGGTTGATCGTCTCGGCAAACGCGAGGACGGTCATCTCGGCTGGGTTGCCGACGTTAACCGGGTAGACCTCATCGGAGAGCAAGAGCCTGACCATGCCCTCGACGAGGTCGGAGACGTAACAGAACGAGCGCGTCTGCGAGCCGTCGCCGTACACGGTAATGGGTTCGCGGCGCAGCGCCTGCGTGATGAAGTTCGGGACCACCCGGCCGTCGTCCAGGCGCATCCGAGGGCCATAGGTATTGAAGATGCGGATGATCCGGGTGTCGACGCCGTGGATGCGGTGGTATGCCATGGTGATCGCTTCGGCGAAGCGCTTGGCCTCGTCGTACACCCCCCGGACGCCGATGGGGTTGACGTTGCCCCAGTAGGATTCCGGCTGCGGGTGGACGAGCGGATCGCCGTATACCTCGGACGTGGACGCGAGCAGGAAGCGCGCGCCCTTTCCCAGGGCCAACCCGAGCGCGTTGTGCGTGCCGAGCGAACCCACCTTCAAGATCTGGATCGGGATGCGCGCGAAGTCGACGGGGCTGGCCGGCGAGGCCAGGTGCATCACCGCGTCCAGGTCACCCGGGACGTAGATATAGTCGGTCGCGTCGTGATGGATGAACTTGAAACGCGCTTCGCCGGCCAGGTGCGAGATGTTGTCGGTCGATCCGGTAATCAGGTTGTCCATCGCGATGACGTCATGCCCGTCGGCAAGAAGACGGTCACACAAGTGTGAGCCGATGAAACCCGCGCCGCCTGTCACTAGTATTCTCATCGCTGACCTCGATTCGTCGGATTAGGGGATTGGCTGGATTCGCTGCCCAGGGCGGAAGAATAGAGCCAAAAGATGGCAACGGCTGCCACGAACCAGCCCGTCAGATCGGGCAGGAAGAGCCAGTTATCGATCAGACCGTGCGCGACCCCGGCCGCAAGCCCGGCCAACAACCCTAATATGACCGGCCAGTCTTCCGTCCCCGGGTCGCGGTAAGCGGCTTCGCGTTCTTCGCGCTTCGAGGGCTTCGTCGCCTTCGCACCTTCGTGGTCCAGACGCCGGCCGCGGTGAAGAGCCGCCAACCGCTCACAAATGCCACTACGAGCGCGGCCAGGCCCGCAACGACCCCGACTAATCCGAGCCTGGTCCACAGGTCGAGGAAGATGTTGTGCGGGTGGCTGAGGTTCAACTCCTGCCAGCCGGAGGGCAACACGTAGCGGGTGCGATACGCGTACAGGAAGTTGTCGGGACCCACCCCCAGGAGCGGGTGATCGAGCGCCATGTTAAGGGCGCCGCGCCACAGCTTGAGCCGGAAGAAGCTCGTGCCTGCCTGGAAATCGAACAGGCCAGCGAAGCGAGGTGTGCGGAAGAGAACGGCAAGCCCGAGCCCGCCGGCGACCAGGAGCGCGAGCAGCAGCCACAGCGGCCAACGGCGCCCGGTGCGCCAGGCGCCGCCGAGGAGCACGACCGCCAGGCCAACCGGAAGACCCAAAAGGACGGCGCCCTTGCTAAAGGTCGCCACGGCCGCGAGCAAGGTGATCGCGGACGCGACGGCGAAGGCCCACCTCGACCAGCGGGGCCCGAAAGAGACGCCAAACAGCGCCAGCGCGGCGGCCAGCGGCGCGGCTCGATCGAGGATCAAGGCCAGGTTGTTTGGCGAGCCGTAGAAGGCGGCAATGCGGCCGACGCCCTCCACGTCGACCCGCCCCTGCCCCGACACAAGCTGCCACAGCCCGGCAACGCTGGCGATAGTCGCGCCGGCCAACAGCCCGACGACAAGTCCCCTGACCCGGTCGCGGACGGCTCCGCTCGAGCTGCGGGTGATGAGCAGGTACAACACCAGGCCGAACAGGAACACGATGCGGAACTCGCGCCAGGCCACGCCCTGCTCGGCCGCAAATATCGAGGCCAGTAAGCCGGAGACGAAAAGCGCGATCACGCTTATGTCTAGTGCCAGGGGCAAGCCGGCACCTTGACCTGAGCCGGCCGATTTGTTTGCGGACGCGCGGCGAAGGCACGCGGCCAGCGAGCCAGGCGAGCACGACGCGCCCGATCCAGGCCAGCAGGGCCACCCAGGCGAGCGCCTCGAAGAGGCCGAACTGCCAGCGCAGCACCGGCTGGGTGCGCTGCCACCACGGGAGGCTGGCCGCGATGAGCGGCGGGGCAAGCTCGGGGCGGGCGAGAAACAGCAGGCCCAGCAGCGCGAGGATCACCAGGTTGACCGCTCCGGAGGTCGAGAGGAGATAAAGCGCACACAGGCCGGCGGCGAGGACCCACACGGCAACGAGCGCGATCCGCTGGGCCCGCGGCGACACTCTGGCTGCGGAGCCCGGCGTCACGCGGGCGCGCTGGTCCGAGGTTCGGATGGAGCTGCCGCCCCGACCGCAGAAGGCAGCCGTGACCGCCACCGCCAGACCCATGCGAGCGCGACGACTGACCCGGCGAGAGCGAGGGCCAGCACTGCCAGGCCAAGGCGAAAAGCAGGCGATCCGCTTCGGGCGCCGGCAGCCGAAACCACCACTGCACGCAGAGGCCACTGTCCCCAGCCGCCGTGAGCGACGAGATGCACGACGTGCTCGCCCAGCGGCAGGCCGGCGGCGAGGGGGACGACGCGGGTAGCCATGTCGGGATCGTTGAGCACCAGGTAGCTCTGGCCCGTCTCGTTGCGCGGAAGCTGGTTTGCTGGACCTCCATCGACCGCAGCAGTGAGGTATGCCCAATACGGGCCGCCCTGCACCTCGAGCGCGGCACCCGTGCCGTCGAACGTGAAATCGAGCGTGTCACCTTCGGCGCTCGGGTCTGCGGCCGAGGGCGCGGCCCGCCAACCGTGGTAGCGCAATGCGGGGTCATCGGCGGCGTGCCGGCCCGGCCCGATCACGGGCGAAGGGGTCGCCGCAGCGGACAGCGCGGCCCGGGTGGCGGGAGCTGCCGGGAAGTTGGACGTCCAGAGCAGCGGCCCCAGCCACGGCCACTCCCGGGCGGCACGCTCGAACGCGGCCTTCGTGAACTCCGCTTGCTGCGCCTCGCTCACGCTGCCGAAGCCCGTGCCCGACCCAGATGCAGCGTCCCAGCCGAAGGACGCGGCCCAGAGGGGGGTTCCGGCGTCGCCGTGCCGCAGCATGACCTGGCGCAGGAGGTACGCGCGGCCGAAGTTCAGGCGCGCAGGGTCGGGGCCGGCGCCGGCCGGGTCGGAGAAGCCGTATGGTTGGGCAGCCGGAAAGTCGAACCAGTCCCGCGCCCCGAGAGCATAGAGGCGGTCAAGATAGGCGACATCGCTGAGATTGGCGCCGCCGCCCTCGGTCGTGGGGGCAAGCGCGGCCGCGACGATCTGCGCGCCGGGGTCTGCAGCACGGATGTTGACCGCGGCTTCCCGGAGCAGCCCGAGATAGTCGACCGGGTCCGCCCTTTTTGCGCCCCAGTGCGGCGCGATGTTGGGCTCGTCCCAGACCTGGTAGTAGGTGAACGTGTCGCCGTAATGCTCGGCGACCGCCCGCGAGAAGCGCCGAAGTCGCGACGCTCGTGAGGCGGCGCGAGGGGATTGTCCGCGTCGGCGGGACCGCGCGCCCAGGCGGGCGAACGGTCGAGGACCGCGACCGGCTGGAGCGAGGGATGCCGCGAGAAGGCGGCCGCCACGGCGTCCCATGCTGCCCAGTCGTACTGCCCCTTCACCGGCTCGATCTCGTCCCAGGGCAGGGTGAAGCGGACGTACGTGATGCGCCGGCGGCGAGGCCGTCCAGTACCGCCGGGAGGCGGTCGGGGGCAAGGTCTGCGCGGGTGAGGTTCAGGCCGGGCCGGGCGGAGAAGCGAGAGTCGATGGTTTCAGCTGCAGGGAAGTCGTTTCCATGCCGGCCCGTCCATAGCAGTCCGAGCGCAGCCGCCCACATGATTAGCAGGACGGCGAGCGCGAAGATAAGGGGGCGGGGAAGGCGGGCTGCGGCCATGTCGGGCGAATGCTACCACAGGGATAGCGCACCGCTACAAATCAAGCACGCGCAGGGGCGTGTGCGGGAACACAACCCCGCTCTTTTGACGAAAACGCTCTCCTTTGGATAGAATAAAGTGTTGCATTCATCAAGGAGAACATGAGCATGGAGAACGTCACCCTGGAAGCGACGCCGCGCGCGGCAGGTCGCCATAGCAATCGTGAACTTCGCGACGCCGGCCAAGTTCCCGGCGTGGTGTATGGTAAAAGCCATGATGCGCTGCCCCGTGTGGATCGACCGCAAGCTGCTCGGCATCGCGCTGCACAAGGCAAGTGGCCGCACTATTGAGATCGGCTTTGCCCGGACGAGGGCCCTCCCTGACGTCCTCGATCGCCGAGGTTCGGCGCAATCCAGCCAAGCATTCCATCCTTCACGTCGACTTCATGGCCGTGTCGATGACCGAGAAGGTCCGCCTGACCGTTTCCGTCATCCCCTCAGCGGCGAAGCCCCGGCAACGGCAAACAAACCGGTTCTCGAGCTGGTCCGCAGCCTGGACAACGTCGAAATCGAGTGCCTGCCGGGCGACATCCCCGAGCACCTCGTCGCCGACCTGTCGACCCTATCAAGGCGTCCGGGACGAAGTCCTGAGTCAAGCAGCTGAACGTGCCGGCAGGGGTTAAGACCCTGACAAAAACCGAGCAGGTGCTGTTCGCAATCACCCCGTCCAGGGCTGCTGCGGTCGAAGAGGGCACTGAAGAGGCTCCGGAAGCCGCGGAAGTGGAAGTGGTGAAGAAGGGGAAGAAGGAAGAGGAAGAGGCCGCGTAAGGGCTCTTCTGTCTGGCTCGGGTATCAGAATGGCGCTGGATGTTTCCGGCGCCATTTTCGTTTGGGCCGATGGTCCAGCCTTCCGCAACATCTTTCGTTTCTTTCACGTTTCGCGCTTTCGCCAACTTTCGTCTTTCGCCTCCAAACGCCCTTATCGGGCCTCCACCCGTACGTAATGGTCAACCGCCATGCCGGCCACAGCGCCGGGGGGTGAAAATGTTCGCCGGTGCTCAGGCCGGTGGTGCCTTCCTTCCCAGCACCTGTCCGAGCTTCACCTGCTCGCCCGGCTTGACGTTGAGCTCCGACATGTGCCAGTAGCCGGTGAAGACGCCGTTGCCGTGGTCAAGAACGACGGCGTTGCCGCGCACGAACAGCTTCTCCGCGAGAACAACGGCGCCCGCAGCGCTTCTTCGACGGGGCATACCGGGGGAGCGCTGTAGTCCTCGCCGGCATGGGCGGAGAGGGTGGGGTCCTTGCCGTAGGTCCGCCGCGAGCCGAAGGGGGAGGTGTGCGCGAACTGACCGTGCAGCGGA
>CAWDBO010000037.1:0-128778 GCA_963800615.1 uncultured Chloroflexia bacterium | reverse complement strand
ACCATCCGGGAGTTGGGCTGCTGCTGGCGCTCGAAGACGGGCGGCCGGTCGCAGTGACACAGCGCGGGACCATGGACATGGCGCCGGAGATGCTGCCCGCCGGTCTCGTCGACCCCCGGCAGGCCGCGGTGGAGGACCCTCGGCGCGGTGATCAGCTTCCCCCATTCGGGCGACCTGATCGTGATCGGCGCGTGACCCCACGCGGCCGCGTCTGTGACGTTCGAGGACCAGGTGGCAACGCACGGCGGCGTGGGCGGGCCGCAAAACTACCCCTTTCTCCTCACCCCGCCCGTGTCCACGCTGGATGTGACCAACGTCGTCCATTCGACGCAATCTACCCCTACTTCATCGAGACGTATCACTCTCAGGCCGCCCATCCGCTTGAAGCCACGCCGGCAGCGACGCCCGTCGACAGCAGCGCCCCGACGCCGGCTGTTTAGCCCCGCGGATCAGGGAAACGAGCAGCGACGTGCGACGCGGCAGCCTGGTGGACATGAAGCTGATGGCCCGCGAGCCGAGCGGGGGTGCGTACTGTCTGATTGATGGGTGAGCGACGCAACGGATGACGAACGGAGGATCGGATTCCGCCGCTATCCGTTGCTCCGTTTCGCCGAAGGCATCCGTTGCCCCGCAGCAGCCATCCGCTGCGTTGCCACCACCGCCACGACTAGCAGCGCCAGCCCGGCCGCGTCGAACGCGATGAACCGCCCCAGCGACGCCCGGGCCAGCGTGTGCCCGGCGGGCAGCGATAGCAAAATCAAGCTCTCGCCAAGCAGTCCGATGGTCTGCATGGCGAGAGCTTCGTACAAAGAGACCCGGTAACGCACGGGATGCCACAGCGCCACGGCGTACGGCACGTTCCACATGAGGAACAGCAGGCCGATGCCCCGCACCGCCGCATCACCCGGCGCGCCGCTCAACTCGAACCCCGCGGCATATGTCGCAGGCGCGATCAGGAACGCCAGCGCGCACTGGACGTTCCACGCCAGCACCAGCCCGATGCAAACGTAGCCGGGCTTGCACCCAAAGACACGAAGACGCGAAGGTTCACGAATGCCTGCAGGGGGCTTGGTGAACCTTCGCGTCTTCGAGCCTTAGTGGTAAATGCCCCTTTCACCCTACGCGATCGTCACGTCCGGGCACAGGTAGACGTCCTGGATCGCGTTCAGGATCTCGACGCCCTGTGCCATCGGCTTCTGGAATGCCTTACGCCCGCTGATCAGGCCCATGCCGCCCGCCCGCTTGTTGATCACTGCGGTCTTCACCGCTTCCGCGACGTCGTTCTTCCCCGACGGCCCACCCGAATTGATCAGCCCGATCCGGCCCATGTAGTTGTTCAGCACCTGGTAGCGGGTCAGGTCGATCGGGTGGTCGGAGCTCAGCTCGGTGTACATGCGCTCGTCGAGCTTGCCGTAGCCGCTGTCGGCCAGGCGGAGGGCCTTGTAGCCGCCGTTGTTCTCGGGCAGCTTCTGCTTGATGATATCTGCGCCGATGGTCGCGCCCAGGTGGTTGGCCTGCCCCGTCAGGTCCGCCGCGGTGTGATAGTCCACGCCGCCCGCCTTGAAAGCGTTGTTGCGGGTATAGCACCACAGGATGGTGGCCAGCCCCAAGTCATGCGCTTCCTGGAACGCCTCGCTCACCTCGGTGATCTGTCGCGTCGATTGATCCGAGCCAAAGTAAATCGTTGCGCCCACCGCGACCGCGCCCATGTCCCAGGCCTGCTGAATATGGGCGAAGAAAATCTGGTCAGCCTTGTTCGGGTACGTCAGCAGCTCGTTGTGGTTGAACTTCACGATGAACGGGATCTTGTGCGCGTACTTCCGCGCGACGGACGCGAGCACGCCGAAAGTCGACGCGACCGCGTTGCACCCGCCCTCCATCGCCAGCCGGACGATATTCTCCGGGTCGAAATAGATCGGGTTCGGCGCAAACGATGCCCCCGCCGAGTGCTCGATGCCCTGGTCCACCGGGAGGATGGAAAGGTACCCGGTATTGCCGAGGCGGCCATGCGAATACATGCTCTGCAGGGATCGCAGCACCTGCGGAGTCCGGTCGGTGTAGGAGAAGACCCGGTCGATGAAATCCGGACCGGGCAGCTGCAACTGGTCTTTGCTGACCTTCGGGGTATTGAAGCCCAGGTAATGCTGCGCCTCGTTGCCCAGACACGCTTCGATATCTCTGATGTTCATGCCCATGATATACCCTCCTACCGTCGGTCAAACCTGTGCGACAGCTTCTGCGGCACTGCCAACGACGCGATTATGACACAGCCCGCCCTGCGCGACAAGTGACAAAGCTACCCGGTCTGGGCCAAGAACCTATTGACAATAACAAATAATACCGCTATTATGTTGACTGCCAGGACTATACGAAACCGGACGACGTTCAGAGTAAGCGGAGGAGACGATGTCCGTCGAGCAGCCGTTCTTGTTCGAGCTTAGTGCAGAGGAAGAGTTGACACCCCAGACCAACCCGGAGCAAGCACAAAAAGACTCCGAGATTGCCGCCGAGCAGGCGGAGGTGGTGCTCCAGGAAGACGCGGAGGCCATCGCTGAACAGCCGGAGGCCGCGCTTGCAGAAGACGCGGAGACCGTGGCGGAACAGCCCGAGGCGATGCTTCAGCAAGATGCGGAGGCCGTGGCCGAGGAGGCGGAGGTCGTGGTCAGCCCGGTCGCCCCGGCCGGGCTCGATTCCAGCGCCGCGCTCGCCGACGCAGCCCGCGCCTTCGGCAGCCACATGCTCCGCCAGGGCTTCTCCGACAACACCATCAAAGCGTTCCAGGCGGACCTGCGGCTGTTCGGCCGTCACGTTGGCGAAAACCGGGCCGTGGGCAGCATCGGGCAGTCCGACCTCGAGGACTTCATGACCTGGCTGCGAGCAGAGCGCGGGGTGCCGTGCAGCCCGAAGTCCTACGCCCGGCGCTTAACGACCCTGAAGGTTTTCTTCGGGTGGCTCAAGGCCGCCGAGGTGCTCGACAAAGACCCCGCCGCGCCGCTGATCCACGTCCATCCCACGACGCCCATGCCCGAGATCCTCTACGACAGCCAGGTGAACGACCTGCTGCGCGTGACCCGCGACCTGCTCTGGGCGCCCAAGCCCGACGCCCGCCCGTACGTCCTCGTCACGCTGCTGCTGCAGACCGGGATCAAAAAGGGCGAGTGCGTGGAGATCGAGCTGGAGCACATCGACCTGTCGAACGTGCAGGCGCCCGTGCTCTACATCCGCTACGACGACCCCCGGAAGACGCTCAAAGAGCGCCGCCTCGCACTCGGCCCGAACTTCGCGCCGGCCTACCGCCAGTACCTGCGCGAGTACCAGCCAAAGGAACATATCTTCGAGTGCACCGCGCGCAACCTGGAGTACGTCTTGGAGGAGGCTGCAACCCTGGCGGAGATTGCGGGAGGCTGCTCCTTCGAACAGCTGCGGTGGACCTGTGCGGTCCGGGATTACCGGAACGGGATGGCCCCGGACCAGCTTCGACAGAAGCTCGGGCTGTCGATGATCACCTGGCGCGAGACGCTGCCCAAGATCCAGAAGCTGGCCCGGCCCGGGTTGTGACGGCCGCGCTAATGCGTGCCCGTCAACGGGATCAGCAGCTGGACCAGCGCGGCGTACTGCTCGTGGACATCCAGGTACGCGCCGCTCCAGCCGCCGACGACATGTACCTTGTTGTTCAGCTGCGCGGCCGCAAGGTTACGCCAGGCCCCCGCAATCGGCGTTCCGAGGCGTGACCAGGCATCCAGCCGGGCGTCGTACTGCTCGTTGAAAGTGTCGCCGTTGTCGCGGCTGCCGCCCATCGCAAAAAGCTGGTTCCCCACCGAGACGACCCCCAGCCCGGCGCGCGGCTCCTTCATGGGCGCCTTGGCCTGCCAGGGAGATGATCCGGCGCCCTCAGCAGCATCGCCGCGCGGATCGAACGCCAGCAGGTCGGTGAGGTTCCCGCGCCCGTTCGTGCCCCCCGCGAGGTAGATCGTGTCCTTCACCGTCGCGGCCCCCGCGAAGGCCCGCGGGCCGGGCATGGCCGGCCCCTGGGTCCAGGCTGACGTAGCAGGGTCGAAGATCAACGTCTCCTTGCGATACGCAGAACCGTCCCACCCGCCAAACAGGTACAGCTTGCCGTTCCACACCGCGGCCGCGTACGCCGCCAGGGGCCGCGGCAGCGCCGGCCCGTTCGTCCACGCATCCGCGGCCGGATCGTAGATTTCGACGACGTCGCTGACCCCACCGTTCGCAGTCGACCCGCCCGCCACGTACACCCGCCCGTCGAGAACCCCCGCCGCCACATTCGCGACCGGAGTCGGCTTGTTTGCGCCAGGCAGCCAGCCGTTCGTCTTCGGGTCGTAGATCGCGACCTCGCCGGTCACCCCGTCCGCCGTCTCGCCGCCGATGGCGTAGATCCGCTTCCCATCGCTCGCCAGCGCCAGCCGGTTGCGCGGCGCGGGCAGGGGCGCGCCGGCCGTCCACCGTTGTGCCGAGACCCGGCCGGGCGGCTCGACCTGCGGCCGGCCAGTATCGGTGAACGCGGTCACGTTGGAGGTCACTGCGCCCGAGTTGAGCCGGGAAGGCGCCACCGCGCCGAGCACGGCCAGCAGGAACACGGCGACCAACAGCCCGCGCTGCCACGGCGCCACGCTGGGTCGCAGGCGGGGCATGCGGCATGAGTTCGCGTAGGGAGATCGGCGGCAGCGCGGCGGCCGCGGGTGCGCTGGGAACCGCGGCTGCGGCTGGCCCAACGCGCTCCGCTGACGCTGCCACAGGTGCGGCTTCGGCCTCGCCCGGAACGGCCACCCAGCCCCGCCGGACCGCCTCCATTGTGGCCTCGGTCCGCGACTGGACGCCCAGCTTCTCGAAGATATTCCGGAGGTGAACTTTGACCGTATTCGGGCTGATGATCAGGTCGCGCGCGATCTGCTGATTGGTGGCCCCCGTAGCCACCAGCTTCAGCACCTCAAGCTCGCGTTCGCTCAAGACATCGTAGTTTTCCGAAACAGTCATGCCCAATGCAAGAGGATTGAACCACCAAGACACAAAGTACGCCAAGGTTCACGAAGAACTTTGTGCGACTTTGTGTCTTTGTTACTTCTTGGTTACTTCAGGCCCAGGTCATCAAGTGCGCCGCGAACGGGTTCGGCAGGTACGGGTGTTGTGGCCGGGCACGGACGCCGTAGGCGAAGCGGCCGCTCTCGGGCACGTCAAACGCGGTCTCGTAGCAGACCGCACCATCCTGCGTCCCGGTCATCTTCATGGGTAGGGCCACCGCTTCGCTGCCGCTGTCCTGGCCCTCGCGCACGCACACCAGCTCGACCGCGATGTCCTCGGGCTTGAGCACGCCCGGGCGCAGGCGCGGCCTGCACGACCAGGGGCTTGCCCATGATCATCTCGCCGCGCTCCGGCCCGACCGCCGACAGCGACACCTGGGGCCATCCCGCCTGCACGCGGCGCTCCCACTCGGCCAGGTCGACCGCGCCCTGGTATTGGCCGGCGTGGACGCGGCTGCCCAGCTCACCCGCCGGGATGTAGAACTTCCGCAGGTAGTCCTTGAGCATCCGGTCGAAGCTGAAGTCCGGCGCCACCGTCATGATGGATGCCCGCATGATCTTCAGCCAGCCATCGGGCAGGCCCATCTCGTTGCGGCGGTAGTAGGTCGGCACGATCTGGTTTTCGAGGATCGCGTACAGCGAAAGCCCGTCGGCCTCATCCTGGGCCGCCTCGTTCGGATACTCGCGCTCCGCGCCGATAGCCCAGCCGTTCGTCCCGTCGTACGACTCGCGCCACCAACCGTCGAGCACGCTGAAGTTCGGCGCGCCGTTCAGCCCGGCCTTCTCGCCGCTCGTCCCGCTGGCCTCGAGCGGCCGCCGCGGGTTGTTCATCCACACGTCCACGCCCCCGACCAGGTGGCGGGCAATGTTCGTGTCGTAATCCTCCACGAAAACGATCTTGCCCTGGAAGCCCGGCTGGCGGCTGTACTGGTACACCTGCTGGATAAACGCCTTGCCCGGCTCGTCCGCCGGATGCGCCTTCCCCGCGAAGATGATCTGCACCGGCCGCTCCGGGTCGTTCAGGATACGCTTGAGCCGCTCCGGGTTGCGGAACATGAGGGTCGCGCGCTTGTAGGTGGCGAACCGGCGGGCGAAACCAATGGTCAGTGCGTTCGGGTCGAGGCCCGTCGCTGCGGCATTGACCTCGGCCGGCTGGGCCCCGGTTCGCAGCAACTGTGCGGCGAGCCGCTCGCGGACGAGCTCGATCATGTCTTGCTTGGCCGCCATGTGCTGGGCCCACAGCTCTTCGTCGAGGATGTCGGCGACGCCGGCCCACGTCTCGCGCCGGTCGATATCGTCACGCCAGTTCGGGTTGAGGTACTGGTCGAACAAGGCCACCAGGGCGGGATGCGCCCACGTGTCGGTGTGTACGCCGTTGGTGACGTAGTCGATCGGCACCTCTGCCTCGGGCAGGCTCGGCCAGAGGTCACGCCACATGTGCCGCGAAACCTGCCCGTGCAGCTCGCTCACGCCGTTCGCCAGGCCCGCGGTATTCAGCGCCAGCACCGTCATGCTGAACTGCGGCCCCCAGGAAGCCTCGTGCCGCCCGAGCGCCAGGAAGCGCTCGCGGTCGAGACCCATCCGCGGCCAGAACTCGCCGAAGAAGCGGTCCATCAGGTCGAATCCGAACGCGTCGTTGCCCGCGGGCACGGGCGTGTGCGTCGTGAACAAGGAATTGGCGCGGGCCGCCCACAGCGCCGCGTCAGGCGTCAGCCCCTGGTCCTGCACGAACTCCCGCATGCGTTCGAGTTGGAGGAAAGCGGCATGGCCCTCGTTCATGTGCCAGACCGACGGGCTGACGCCCATCGCGCGCAGCGCGCGCACCCCGCCGATGCCCAGGACAAACTCCTGGGAAATGCGGATCTGGACATCTCCGCCGTACAGCCGGGCCGAAAGCTCGCGGTCGGGCGGCGCGTTCTGCTCTACGTCCGTGTCCATCAGGTAGAGCGGCACCCGGCCCACCTGGATGCACCAGATTTTGGCGTATACCCGGCGGCCGGGCATGTCGACGTGGATCAGGAGCTGCTGACCCTCCGCGTTCGCGGCGGGCAGCGCGGGAACCTCGGCAAAGTCCAGCTTCTCGTAAATTGCGTGCTGCCGGCCATCCGCGTCGATCCGCTGCTGGAAGTAGCCTTGCGGGTACAGGAACCCCACGGCCACGAACGGCAGTCCGAGGTCGCTGGCGGTCTTGACGTGGTCGCCGGCCAGGATGCCCATGCCGCCCGAGTAAATGGGCAAGCTCTCGTGCAGGCCGAACTCCGCGCAGAAGTACGCGATGGTCCGGTCTTGCTGCTCCGGGTAATGGCGGGCGTACCAGGTGCTGCCTGGCTCGGGGTGCATGTAGGCGTCGAAAGTCCGCATGACCGATTCGTAGCGGGCAAGGTAGCTGGGGTCGGCTGCCGCGGCGTCGAGGCGCCCCTGGCTCACCTGCCGCAGGAATTTCACCGGGTTGTGGTTGACCTGCTTCCACGTGACCGGGTCGATGTCCCGGTACAGCGCCTGCGCTTCCGGGTTCCAACTCCACCAGAGGTTATAAGCCAGCTCGGACAGCCGGGCGATTTTCGGATCCGGGGCAGAGTAAACGGCAACGTGCCCTAAAGTCTTCACGAAATGCTCCTCCACTGAGTCAGCGCCCCGCCGGTAAGCAGGGCGAACCGATGACGTCCTTTCATTCTAACAGAAAGCGACCTCGTCGCAAGAAAGCCGGCGCCCGAAAGGCCGGCCGGCGAATGTCTCGGCTGACGATCATTGGTCGCTCCTGGTTCGGGTCATTCCCGGTGGTTCACGAAACGATCCTGGAAACAGGTAGGTTGCGGAGGGGTTGGTTGTCGCGTAGAATGGGCTGTCCCGCCTCAACCCCTTCCCATGAACGGTTAAAGCCCCGGCGGGACAACTCGGAGGCAACCCAAGTGAGATTCGGCGTTCACAGCTACATCTTTACCGATCGCTGGTCTGACGACCAGTTGGACGTGCTGGACACGATCCGCGAGCTAGGCGGCGAGCTGGCCGAGATCGCGGTCGGCGACGACATCGCCTTCAATTATGCGCTCACGCGCCGCCGCGCCGAGGCGCTCTCGCTGTCGCTCACGGTGGGACCCGGCGGCGAGTGGCCCTTGGCCTGCGACCTCTCGTCCGACGACCCGGCGGAGCGTGAGCTGGGGTTGGCGTGGCACAAACGGCAGGTGGACGCGGCGGCCGAGATGGGCGCGCTGGCCTACTGCGGCGCGGTGTACGGGCATCCCGGGGTTGTGAAACGGCGGGTGCCACCGGCAGACGAGCTGCCTCGCACGGCCGAGATGCTCGCACGGTTGGCCGAGTATGCGGGTACGGCAGGCGTGCTGCTCGTCATCGAGCCGATGAGCCACTTCCGCACGCATTTGATCAACACCTCCCAGCAGGCGATGCGGCTCCTGGAACTCGCCGGGCACGACAACCTGCAACTGCTGCTGGACACCTATCACATGGTCACCGAGGAACGCGATTTCGGCGCGGCCATCCGTTCTGGGCTGCCACGGTTATGGGGCATCCACGCGTGTGAGAACGACCGGGGGGCGCCGGGCGGCGGCATTGTGCCGTGGGACGACGTGCTGCAGGCGTTGGGCGGGTCCAGCTATACTGGTTGGGTCGTGCTCGAGGCCTACAACTCGTCCGTCGGCGATTTCGCCTGGCGTCGCGGCATGTTCCACAACGTGTGTCCCGACGGCCGCGCATTCGTGCGCCACGGTTTCCGGTTCTTGCAGGAGCAGGTCGCGGCAGTGGAGAGCCGGCGTAACCTGGCTCAGGGATAATTGGGGGCCGGCTGCCCTGCCGCGTGCCTTATGTTATAATCCGTATCTATCCCCCGGGGCCGTCGCTTCAGCCTGGAAGTCACACTGCCGCTCAAACGGCCACCGACCGACACAAGGAGCTGCAAATGGACAAGCCGTGGTACGCGCATTACGAGGCTCCGGTGCCCCGTACGCTGGCCTATCAGCCGGTCACGCTCAACCGCATGCTGGAGGACACCGTCCAGCGGTTTCCCGACCACAATGCGCTGCACCTGATCCTCCGTTACGCAGGGCCCACCGCCATCGGCGGCCGCCTGACTTACCGGCAGCTGCAGGACGAAGTAGACCGCTTTGCTGCGGCGCTCTATGGCCTGGGCGTGCGCAAGGGCGACCGGGTGGCAGTCATGCTGCCCAACCTGCCCCAATTCGTCATCGCGTTTACCGCGGCGCTGAAGCTCGGTGCGATCGTCGTCAATACAAACCCGCTCTATACGCCCCCCGAGATCCAGGGCCAGTTTGCCGACTCGGCGCGGAGACGGTCATCACCTTGAGCGCGCTCTATGCCAAGGTGAAGCCCGTGCAGGCCCGGACCGCGCTCAAACGCGTGATCCTCACCGACGCCGGCGAGTATGTCGACGAACAGTTCCGCGCCGCGGTGGAAGCGGGCCTGCGCAAGGATGGCATGATGGTCGATGTGCCCTCCGGCACGCCCGGCGCCGAAAACATCTACACCTGGCGCGGGCTGCTGGCCATGGCGCACGATGCGGCGCCCCAGATCGAAGTCAAGCCCGAGGACGTGGCCGTGTTGCAGTACACCGGCGGGACGACGGGCGTCCCCCGCGGGCCATGCTCACGCACCTCAACATGGGATTCAACACCGTCCAGGTTCGCCACTGGTTCTACGCGTCAAAAGAGGGCGAGGAGCGCGTCCTCGGCGCGATCCCGTTCTTCCACGTATACGGGATGTCGGTTGCCATGCTCTTCAGCGTCTACCTCGGCGGCGAGCTGATTGCTTTGCCGGCGCCCCGCCCGGTGGAGTTCGTGATGGAAACCATCCATCGCGAACGGGTCACCATCTATCCCGGCGTGCCCGCAATGTACGTCGGCATCATCAGCCACCCGGACGTCGGCAAGTACGACCTGAAGTCGGTCGAGGCTTGCCTGAGCGGCTCGGCGCCCCTGCCGCTCGAAGTGCAGCTCGCGTTCGACCGGCTCACCGGCGGTCGGCTGGTCGAGGGCTATGGCCTGACGGAGGCCGCTCCAGTGACCCACTGCAACCCCATCTGGGGCGAGCGCCGGATCGGCATCGGCCTGCCGCTGCCCGACGTGGAAGCCCGGATCGTGAACTTCGAGACGCTCGAGGACGCGCCGGCCGGCGAGCAGGGCGAGCTTTGGGTGCGCGGCCCGCAGGTGATCCGCGGGTACTGGAATCGGCCCGAAGAAACGGCTAAGGCGATCACAGAGGACGGGTGGCTGCGCACGGGCGACATCGCGCGCATGGATCAGGACGGCTACTTCCAGATCGTCGACCGCCTGAAGGACCTGATCATCGTCTCGGGCTTCAACGTCGTGCCGCGTGAGGTGGAGGAAGTCCTGTTCCAGCACCCCAAGGTGCAGGAGGCGGTGGTCGCAGGCGTCCCCGAGCGTGCCCGCGGCGAGGTTGTGAAGGCCTACCTCGTGCTCAAGCCCGGCCAGTCCGCCACCGCCGAGGAAATCATCGACTTCTGCAAGCAAAGCCTGGCGCCCTATAAGGTGCCCCGGCAGGTGGAGTTCCGCACCGAGCTCCCGCGCACGATGGTCGGCAAAGTGCTGCGCCGGGTGTTGGTCGAGGAGGAGCTTCAAGAAGCAAGGGGCGTAGTATTCCCCGGGCCACCCCTCGCCGAAGACCCGTCAGGTTTGGCAAACCTGACGGGTCTCTGCTTCACCGCCACCCTCACGCTCGCGTGTGGTACAATGCGCCCACTTTCCAGCATCGGAGGCACGCATGCCTGACACCGAACAAGGGGACCGCCGGCACTATTACCCCGCGCAACCGCCCCGGCCCAAACGCTACGTCCTAATGTACAAGCCCTACGACGTCCTGTCCGAGTTCGGCGACGTCCCCGGCAAGGAGACGCTCGGCAAGTACGTGGCTGTCATCGGGCTGGAGCCGGCCGGGCGCCTCGACCAGGACAGCGAGGGCCTGCTCCTGCTCACCGACGATGGGGAGCTCGCGCACCAATTGACCCACCCCGGCTTCCACGTCCCCAAGACCTACCTCGTCCAGGTCGAAGGCATCCCTGGCAAGGACAGCACCGCAAAACTCCGGCAGGGCGTGCTGGTCAAGGGTGAGACAAGTGCGCCGGCCGAGGTCGAGCTGTTGGAGCGTGTGCCCGACTTGCCCCCGCGCGCCACGCCCGTCCGCGAGAATGTAGAAACGAGCTGGCTGCGCGTCGTGCTGCGCGAGGGCAAGAAGCGCCAGATCCGCCACATGACGGCCGCGGTCGGGCATCCCACGCTGCGGCTGGTGCGGGTTGCCATCGGGCCGCTGACCATCCGCGGCCTGGCGCCGGGCGAATGGCGGGAGGCCGAGGGCGAAGAGCTGGCGAAGCTCCAGCGCGTCCTGCGGTCAGTGCAGGATGAGGCCGCGAAGACACGCCGGCCCGCCAAAGCGGAGAGCCGCTACCGGGGGACCCGGGGCGGCAGGCAGAAGTCCTCCCGATAAACCGGAGCAGACATGCGAGAATACACGATCGGCGAGCTATCGGGCGCGATGGCGCGCGGCGAGATGACCGCCCACGGCATCGCACAAGCCTATCTCGAACGGATCGCGGAGATCGACCAGAGCGGACCCCGGCTGAACTCGGTGATCGAGATCAATCCGGACGCGCTGGCGATCGCGGACAGCCTGGACCGTGAGCGCCGCGAGACCGGGCCGCGCGGGCCCCTCCACGGCATCCCCATCCTGATCAAGGACAACCTTGACACCGCAGACCGGATGCAGACGACTGCCGGGTCGCTTGCGCTCGAAGGCCACCACGCGCAGGAAGACTCGACCGTCGCCGCGAAGCTGCGCAGCCGCGGGCGCGCTGATCCTGGGCAAGACCAACCTGAGCGAGTGGGCCAACTTCCGCTCCAACCACTCCAGCAGCGGCTGGAGCAGCCGCGGCGGGCAGACCCTGAACCCTTACGCGCTCGACCGCAACCCGTGCGGCTCCTCCTCCGGCTCGGGCGTCGCGGTTGCCGCGAACCTGTGCGCCGCCGCCGTGGGCACAGAAACCGACGGCTCGATCATCTGCCCCTCGCACACCAACGGGATCGTGGGCATCAAGCCCACCCTGGCCTGGTGAGCCGCGCGGGCATCATCCCGATCGCGCACAGCCAGGACACTGCCGGCCCGATGGCGCGCACCGTCGCGGACGCGGCGCTCCTGCTTGCGGCAATCGCCGGCCCGGATCCCCGCGATGGGGCGACCGCGGACGCGGCCGCACACCTGGCCGGCTACGCTTCCGAACTGCGGGCGGACGGCCTCCGCGGCGCCCGCCTCGGCGTGCCGCGCAACTTCTTCGGCTTCAACCCGGCCGTCGATGCGATCATGGAGCAGTGCATCGCCGCGCTCCGGGACGCGGGCGCGGAGGTCGTCGACCCGGTCGAGGTGGTCCGGCCCAAGGAGCTCGACGAGTGCGAAATGGAGGTCCTCCTGTACGAGTTCCACGCGGACCTGGACGCGTACCTGGCGGGCCATCACGGGCGGGTGCGGTCTCTGGCCGAAGTCATCGCGTTCAACGAGGCCCACGCGGACCGGGTCATGCCCCATTTCGGCCAGGAGCTGATGAAGAAGGCGCAGGAGAAGGGGCCGCTGACCGAGGAGAAGTACCGCACGGCGCTCGCCACGGACCTCCGCCTCTCGCGCGACGAAGGGATCGACGCGACGCTGGCGCGGCATGGCCTGGACGCGCTGGTCGAGCCATCGGGCGGACCTGCCTGGCTGACCGACCACATCGCCGGCGACCACTACACCGGCGGCAACTCATCGCCGGCCGCGATCGCCGGCTATCCCAGCATCACCGTCCCGGCCGGCTACGTTCGCGGCCTCCCCATCGGCTTGACGTTTGTCGGAACCGCCTGGACCGAGCCGCAGCTCATCCGCTTCGCATACGCATTCGAGCAGGCGACGAAGGTGCGCCGGCCCCCGGAGTTCCTCCCCAGCGCAGGCTAACGCACACAAGGAGCATCAAAGATGGCACTGAGCTTCAAACAGAAACTACTGGCCGGCCGGCCCGTCATTGGGACCATCCTTTCCTTCCCTTGCCCGGATGTCGCCGACCTGCTGTCGCGCGTCGGGTTCGACTACTTGTGGATCGACCTCGAGCATTCGCCCATGGACATCGGCGACGCGCAGATGCTGATCCAGGCGGCCGGGGGCCGCTGCCCCTGCGTCATCCGGGTGCCCGAAGTGAGCGAGGCGTGGATCAAGAAGGCGCTGGACACCGGGTGTGACGGCATTGTCATCCCCCAGATCCGTTCGGCCGCCGAGGCGCGGGCGGCGGTGGCCTGGTGCCATTACCCTCCCTCGGGCCGCCGCGGCGCGGGCCTGACCCGCGCGCACGCGTTCGGGCTCACCTTCGCCGATTACGTCAGCCGGGCGAATGAAGACGTAGCCGTCATCCTGCAGGTGGAGCACATCGACGCGGTCGACGATATCGACGGGCTCCTGCAGACGCCGGGCGTCACGTCGCTCTTCGTGGGTCCGTTCGACCTGTCGGGCAGCATGGGTTTGCTCGGCCAGGTCGATCACGCCGACGTGCAAGCGGCCGTCCGCCGCGTCGTAGACGCCGGCAAAGCGGCCGGTATGCCCCTCGGCCTGTTCGTCACCAACCCAGCCGCCGCGCCCGCCGCCATCGAGCAAGGCTTCCGGATGATTGCAGTGGGCACGGACGGGTCGCTGCTGTTGTCCGCCGCAAGCTCGGCGCTGGCCGCGTGCAAGGGCGAGTGAGTTCCGAGACGACCTCCGAGGTTTTCGTCACCCTCACGAGGTGAGAAACCTCGGAGGTCTTGTTTGATTGAATCGAGCCGCTGATGTCCAAACCCAAAGTCTTCGTCACCCGCATCATCCCCGACCAGGGCCTTAACCTGGTGCAGTCCTTCTGCGACGTCGACCTGTGGACGGACGAGCTGCCGCCGCCGCGCGACGTGCTGCTGCAGCGCGTGCGCGGGGTCGACGGCCTGCTCAGCCTGCTGACCGATCGCATCGACGGCGAAGTGATGGACGCGGCCGGCCCGCAGCTCAAGGTCATCTCCAACCACGCGGTCGGGTTCGACAACGTCGACGTCCCTGCCGCCACGGCTCGCGGCATCCCTGTCGGCAACACGCCGGGCATCCTCACCGACGCCACGGCGGACTTCGCCTTCGCGCTGCTCATGGCGGCCGCCCGCCGGGTGGTCGAGGGGGAGCGCTACGTGCGGGACGGCAAGTGGAAGACGTGGGGGCCGTCGCTGCTGCTGGGGCAGGACGTGCACGGCGCGACGCTGGGCCTGGTCGGCTTCGGCCGGATCGGGCAGGCGATGGCGAAGCGGGCCCAGGGGTTCGACATGCGGGTGCTTTACTATGACCCTTCCGCACCGCGCGGCGAGCCCCGTCGCTGAACGCGACTCCGGTCGACCTGGACACGCTCCTGCGCGGAGAGCGACTTCGTCTCGATCCACACGCCCCTCACCCCCGAGACCCGGGGGCTGATGAACCGGGAGCGCTTTGCCCGGATGAAGCCGACCGCCATCCTGATCAACACCGCCCGCGGCCCGGTGGTCGATCCCGCGGCGCTGCACGAAGCCCTCTCCACCCGCCGCATCTTCGCCGCCGCGCTCGACGTCACCGACCCCGAGCCGATCCCGCTGGACAGCCCGCTTCTCGCGCTCGACAACCTGGTCGTCGTCCCCCACATCGCCAGCGCCAGCGTCGCGACGCGCCAGAAGATGTCGCTCATGGCCGCGGAGAACCTGATCGCCGGGCTGAAGGGCGAGCGCCTGCCCAACTGTGTCAATCCACAGGTGTATCATGGTATGTCTGTAAGTTGACACAATTGAGACAACTGAGACACTTGACACAGTTCACGCTAATTCGGTCGGGCAGCAGGCCTCCGCCGGTTTTCGCGATTTGACAACCCTTTGTATCGTATGTTAGAGTGCCGCCACACAAAAGGAAGCAAAAACGTTATGCGTAACTCCGGCCTCGTCCTGGTCCTTATTAGCGGGCTCCTTGTTATCAAGGAGCGAATTCCGCTTGGGAGGACCTGCTGAGGCCAGCCGCACGCCAAAGTAGACCCTGAAAGCCGCAGAGGGCCTCCCAGACCGGGAGGCCCTCTTTCATTCCCGCCGCCGCCGGCAACCCCAGGCAACGACGCCCCCGCTCTGACAAAGTAGTGGATTTAACACAAAGACACAAAGACACAAAGTCTTCACAAAGCTTTGTGAACCGCCCATAATTGTGCCTTCGTGTCTTTGTGTTGAAGCCGGTCTCTCCTACCACCGTTTATGGAGGTTATCATGCAACGCACTGGCGCTCAGATCATCTGGGAGAGTCTCATGCGGGAAGGCGTCGACGTCGTCTTCGGCTATCCGGGCGGCGCGATCATGCCCGCTTACGACGCCCTGCTCGATTACCCGGTGCATCACGTCCTCGTGCGGCACGAGGAGAATGCGGCGTTTGCGGCCGACGGCTACGCGCGGGCCTCCGGCCGGGTCGGCGTCTGCATGGCGACGTCGGGGCCCGGCGCCACGAACCTGGTCACCGGCCTGGCCGGCGCCATGATGGACTCGATCCCCCTGGTCGCCATCACCGGCCAGGTCGCCTCCCCCTTCGTCGGCACCGACGCGTTCCAGGAGACCGACGTCACCGGCGTCACCCTCCCCATCACCAAGCACAACTACCTGATCAAGGACGTCGCCGAGCTGCCGATGGCGATGAAGGAAGCCTTCCACATCGCCCGCTCCGGCCGTCCCGGCCCCGTGCTGATCGACGTGTGCAAGGACGTCCAGTTCAAGTCGACCGACGTTCGACTATGACGGGCTGCGGCTGCGGCTGCCCGGCTACCGGCCGCACCTGCGAGGACGGGCCGAGCAAGTGCGTAAGGCCGCCACCTTCATCAACGCCGCGAAGCGCCCCGTCATCCTCGCCGGCCACGGCATCATCCTCTCAGGCGCCCACGATGAGCTCCGCACCCTCGCCGAAAAGGCCCAGATCCCAGTCTCGACCACCCTCCTGGGCATCGGCTCCATGCCCGAATCGCACCCGATGAACCTGCGCATGATGGGCATGCACGGCGAGGCGTTCGTCAACCAGGCCATCCAGAATGCCGACCTGTTGATCGCGCTCGGCATGCGCTTTGACGACCGGGTGACCGGCAACCTGGCCACCTACGCGCAAAACGCTGACCGTGATCCACGTCGACATCGACCCGGCGGAGATCGGCAAGAACGTCACGACCGACGTGGGCATCGTGGGCGACGTGAAGCAGGTGCTGCAGCAGCTCCTCCCGTTCGTGGAGCCGCGCGATCGCACCGCCTGGTTCGGCCAGATCGAGGAGTGGCGCGTCGACTCCGCCGCCCGCGACATCCTGTCGAACGGCCACGACCGCGCGCCCCACGTCCCCTACGTGATCGACGCGATCCACAAGGCCACCCGCGGCGCGAGCGCGACCATCGTGACCGACGTCGGGCAGCACCAGATGTGGACCGCGCAATACTACCGCCACGACAACCCGAACCGCTTCCTCACCTCCGGCGGCCTGGGCGCGATGGGCTACGGCCTGCCGCAGCCATCGGCGCGAAGTTCGCCCGGCCCCAGGACGAGGTGTGGGCGGTTGCGGGCGACGGCGGCTTCCAGATGAGCATCCCCGAGCTGGCAACCGTGGCGCAGGAAGGGCTGGGCATCAAGATCGCCATCATGCGCAACGGCTACCTCGGCATGGTGCGCCAGTGGCAGGAGCTGATCCACGACAAGCGCTACTCCGAAGTGCAGATCAAGGCGCCCGACTTCCTCAAGCTGGCGGATGCCTACGGGATCGTCGGGATGCGCGCCCGGAAGCGCTCGGAGGTCCTCGACGTGATCGAAGAGGCCCGCTCGTTCAGCGGCCCCGTGCTGATGGACTTCGTGGTCGAAGAGGAAGAGAACGTGTACCCGATGGTGGCGCCCGGCAAGGCGCTCGACGACATGCTGCGCCGGCCGACGAACGAGCGCATCGCCGCGGGATATTAGCGCCATAAGAAACCGGGTTTCTGGCAGAAACCCGGTTTCTGCCGATGGCTTCCAGGAGGACTTATGCCTTACATCGAACGGAAACCCACTGCCCGCATGGGCCCGCACGTGCTGGTTGCGCTCGTCGAAAACAAGCCTGGCGTACTGACCCGGGTTGCCAGCCTTTTCCGCCGTCGCGGTTTCAACATCGAGAGCCTGACCGTCGGCCGCACCGACTCGCCCGAGATCTCGCGCATGACGATCGCGGTCGATGCGAACAAGACCGATGCGAGCATGGTGGCGGCGAACCTGTACAAGCTGGTCAGCGTGATCGACGTCCACGACGTGACCAGGGAGCCGGCCGTCATGCGGGACCTGGCGCTGATCAAGGTGCAGATCAACCAGCAGACGCGCTTCGAGATCGTGCAGCTGGCCGACATTTACCTGGCGCGGGTCGTCGACGTCTGCTCCGACTCGATGATCCTGGAGGTAACGGGGCCGGAATCGAAGATCGACTCCATCGTGGAGATGCTCAGACCCTACGGCATCCTCGAGATGGTCCGCACCGGCCTGGTGGCAATGGTGCGCGGCTCGGGCCACTTCACCGGCTTCCCCCCGAACGGGGCGAAAGCGAGAGCACCGACGACGACAGACCTCCTCTACGCGGAGAGCCCGTTGGATGACGACGCCCCGCGTTCCGTGCGGATCGGCGTGTAATCAGGACGATCGAACGCCCACCGGTGCCCGGGACGACGAACAGAAATTCATTCAGGAGATCATCGTGGCAAATATCTACTATGACAAGGACGCGGATCTGGGCCGGCTGGCCGGCAAGACGGTGGCGATCATTGGTTTCGGCAGCCAGGGCCATGCCCATGCGCAGAACCTGCACGACTCGGGCGTGAACGTGGTCGTCGGCCTCTACCCCGGCAGCAAGTCGTGGGCGAAGGTGCAGGCCGCAGGGCTGACCCCGATGACGGTGGCAGAGGCTGCCCGGGCGGCCGACACCATCATGGTGCTGACGCCTGACGTCGGCCAGGGCAAGCTGTACCGCGAGGAGATCGCGCCGAACCTGACGCGCGGGCAAGACGCTCATGTTCGCGCACGGCTTCGCCATCCGCTTCGGCCAGGTCGTGCCGCCCGCCGACGTGGACGTGAGCATGATCGCGCCGAAAGGTCCCGGCCACCGGGTGCGCGAGACCTACCTGGCGGGGCAGGGCGTGCCCGCGCTGCTCGCCGTGTACCAGGACGCGAGCGGCAACGCCAAGGCGAACGCGCTGGCCTACGCGAGCGCGCTGGGCGCGGGCCGGTCGGGCGTCCTCGAAACCAGCTTTGCCGAAGAGACCGAGACCGACCTGTTCGGCGAGCAGGCCGTGCTGTGCGGCGGCATCTCGAACCTGATGAAGGCGGGCTTCGAGACGCTGGTCGAGGCCGGATACCAGCCGGAGATCGCCTATTTCGAGTGCATCCACGAGATGAAGCTGATCGTGGACCTGATCTACCAGGGCGGCCTGTCCTACATGCGCTACTCGGTCAGCGACACGGCCGAGCACGGCGACTACCGCTCGGGCCCGCGCATCGTGACCGACGAGACCCGCGCCGAGATGCGGAAGATCCTGTCCGAGATCCAGACGGGCGAGTACGCCGAAGAGTGGATGGACGAGAACGCCGCGGGCCGGCCCGTCTTCAACAAGATCCGCACGGACGAGATGAGCAGCCAGGTGGAGCAGGTCGGCCGCGACCTGCGCCGCATGATGCCGTGGCTGAATCCGAAGGAAGTCAAGCCGGGCGAGGGCGGCGCGTGATTAGAGCGCAGATGCGCAGCTCGCTGGCGCAGAAACTGGTTCTTTCGCCGATTCGGAGAAACCTGCGTTGACTGTCTGGAGGATGTTATGGCAGAGACTGTGCGGATTTTCGACACGACCCTGCGGGATGGCGAGCAGTCGCCCGGCGCGACGCTGAACATGGACGAAAAGCTGGAGATCGCCCGGCAGCTGGCGCGGATGGGCGTCGACATCATCGAGGCGGGTTTCCCGATCGCGTCGCCGGGCGACTACGAGGCGGTCCGCCGCATCGCCGAGGAGATCGGCACGGACGAGAACGCGCCGACGATCGCCGGGCTGGCCCGGGCGGCGCGGCGCCGACATCGACCGCGCGTGGGACGCGGTGCGGCCGGCGCGCAAGCCGCGCATCCACACCTTCCTCGCGACCTCTGACATCCACCTCGACCACAAGCTCCGGATCAGCCGGGAGGAGTGCATCAAGCGGGTGGGCGAGATGGTGCGGTTTGCAGCGAGCCTCTGCCCGGACGTCGAGTTCTCCCCAGAGGACGCGGGCCGCTCCGATCCCGAGTTCCTGTACCAGGTGCTCGCGGTCGCGATCGAGGCCGGCGCGAAGACCCTCAACATCCCGGACACGGTCGGCTACACCACACCGGCGGAGTTCGGCGGGCTGATCGCGGGCATCCGGGAGAACGTGCCGGGCGCGAAGGACGTGATCATCTCCGCGCACTGCCACAACGACCTGGGCCTGGCGACGGCAAACACGCTGGCGGCGATCCAGAACGGCGCGCGGCAGGTCGAGGTGACGATCAACGGCATCGGCGAGCGGGCGGGCAACACGTCGCTGGAAGAGGTCGTGATGGCGCTGCACACCCGGCCGAACGTGTACTGCATCGGGACCAACATCGACACCACGCAGATCGCGCGCGTCAGCCGGCTGGTCAGCGCGTACACGGGCATCCCGGTGCAGCCGAACAAGGCCATCGTCGGCGCGAACGCGTTCGCGCACGAGGCCGGCATCCACCAGGACGGCATGCTGAAGAACCCGCTGACCTACGAGATCATGCGGCCGGAGACGATCGGGATCAACGAGAGCCGGCTGGTGCTGGGCAAGCACAGCGGCCGCCATGCGTTCCAGTCGAAGATCGTCGAGCTGGGCTACGACCTGACCAACGACCAGCTCAACCGGGTGTTCGAGCGGTTCAAGGACCTGTGCGACAAGAAGAAGGTCGTGTCGGACCCGGACATCGAAGCGATCGTGAACGACGAGGTCTACCAGCCGCAGGAGCTGTGGCGGCTGCAGCACGTCCAGATCTCGTGCGGCAGCGGCCTGCGGCCCACGGCGACCGTCAGCCTGAGGGGGCCGGATGGCATCACCCGGGAAGACGCGGCGCTGGGCTCCGGCCCGGTGGACGCGGTCTACAAGGCCATCAACCGCATCACCGCGGTGCCGAACGTGCTGACCGAGTTCAGCATCAAGGCGGTGACCGAGGGCATCGACGCGGTGGGCGAGGTGACGATCCGGATCGAGCCGGGATCGGACGAACAACGGCAACGGTCACGGTGACTTCCCGAGCGGCCCCCGCAGCCGCACCTACAGCGGCCACGGCGCGGACACCGACATCCTGGTCGCCAGCGCGAAAGCGTACGTCAGCGCGCTGAACAAGATGCTGACCGTGATGAAAGGGTAAATTCACCACCAAGACACAAAGAAACAAAGTTACACAAAGAACTTAGCGTAACTTCGTGTCTTTGTGTCTTGGTGGTGAATCGCCCCTCTCATTGGAAGGAAAACTGATGGCTAGGACCTTGCTGGATAAGATCTGGGACGGGCACGTGGTCTCGCAGGAGGCGGGGAGCCCGGCCGTGCTGTATATCGATCTGCACCTGGTACACGAGGTGACGTCGCCCCAGGCGTTTACGATGCTGCGCGAGCGAGGGCTGAAGGTGCGGCGGCCGGACAAGACGTTCGGGACACTGGACCACAGCATCCCGACGCACGATCGTCGCGCTGCCCATCCTGGATGCCCAGGCGGCACGGCAGCTGCGGCAGATGGAGGAGAACTGCCGGGAGTTCGGCATCCCGCTCTACACGCGGCGAGTCGGGCCGGCAGGGAGTCGTCCACGTCATCGGCCCGGAGCAGGGGCTGACCCAGCCGGGCATGACGATCGTCTGCGGCGACAGCCACACGGCGACGCACGGCGCGTTCGGCGCGCTGGCGTTCGGCATCGGCACCAGCGAGATCGGCCACGTGCTGGCGACGCAGTGCCTGCTGCAGCACAAGCCGAAGAACTACCAGGTGCGCGTCGACGGCAGGCTGCGCAAGGGCGTGTCGAGCAAGGACATCATCCTGGCCCTGATCGCAAAGATCGGCGTGGGCGGCGGCACGGGCAGCGTCTTCGAGTACTGCGGCGAAGCGATCCGCAGCCTCTCGATGGAAGAGCGGATGACCGTCTGCAACATGAGCATCGAAGGCGGCGCACGGGCGGGGCTGATCGCGCCGGACGACACGACCTTCGAGTACCTGCACGGCCGGGCGCATTCACCGAAGGGCCAGGCGTGGGAGGACGCGGTGAAGGCCTGGCGCACGCTGCCGAGCGACGAGGACGCGACGTACGACCGGAGCGTCACGCTGGACGCGGGCAGCACTCGAACCGATGGTCACCTACGGGACGAACCCGGGCATGGGCGCGCCGATCACCGGCTGCGTGCCGGACCCGGCAGCACTCGGCGAAGGCTCGCAGCGGCGGGGACTCGAGAAGGCGCTGGCCTACATGGGGCTGCAGCCGGGCCAGCCGCTCCAGGGGCAGCGGGTCGACGTGGTCTTCATCGGCAGCTGCACCAACGGCCGGCTGACCGACCTGCGCCAGGCCGCGGGGATGCTACGCGGCCGCAAAGTGGCAGACGGCGTGCGCGTCCTCGTCGTCCCCGGCTCGCAGGAGGTCAAGGCGCAGGCCGAGGCCGAGCGGCTGGACGTGGTCTTCAAGGAGGCCGGCTGCGAGTGGCGCGAGCCAGGCTGCAGCATGTGCATCGCCATGAACGGCGACCAGCTCATGCCGGGGCAATACTCGGTCAGCACGAGCAACCGCAACTTCGAGGGGCGGCAGGGGCCGGGCGGCCGGACGTTCCTCGCCAGCCCGCTGACGGCGGCCGCGAGCGCGCTGCACGGCCGGCTGACCGACCCGAGGACGGTGGCCTGATGGAACCGATTACGTCATTCACTTCAAAGGTCGTCCCGCTCCATGCCGAGAACGTGGACACCGACCAGATCATCCCGGCGCGCTTCCTCAAGACGACGGACAAGGCCGGGCTGGGCGACAGCCTGTTCTGCGACTGGCGCTACGATGCGAGCGGCACGCCAATCGCAGACTTCATCCTGAACCGGATGGAGATGAAAGGCCGGGCGGTGCTGCTGGCAGGCGATAACTTCGGCTGCGGCAGCTCCCGCGAGCACGCGCCCTGGGCGCTGACCGGCTACGGGTTCAAGGCGGTCATCAGCACGTCGTTCGCGGACATCTTCCGCAACAACTCGCTGAAAAACGGGCTCCTGCCGGTTGTGGTCGATGAGGACACGCACCGTAAGCTGCTCGAGCAGTTGGCAGCCGATCCCGAGGCGGCGGTAACAGTTGACTTGCCGACGCAGACGCTGACGCTGCCCGACGGACAGACGGTAACGTTCCCCATCGATGCCTTCAGCCGGACCTGCCTGCTGCAGGGCGTGGATGAGCTGGGGTATCTGTTGGGGCATGAAGAGAAGATCGCCGCGTACGAGCGGGTTGGATAAGGGCATGGGGGCTTTGGACACGAAGGCGAAGGTGCGAAGACCGAAGCACGAAGGGCGCGAACTTCGTGGGCTTCGCGCTCGTGTCCTTGAGCTTCGCGCTTCATGGTTCGCAACTCGCGGCTGGTCCAAACCACCCAACGTAAACTACAGGAGGGACAACATGTCAGTAAATCAACCAAAACACAAGGCCCGAGGAACTGAACCCTCTGATGGAGGCCTTCAATCCACGGCCCTTGGAGGCCGCGCAGCCGGCTCGCTTCTACTGGGAGGAGCCGTGCGAGGAAGGGTCGCCCGACGACTGCGTTCAGACAGACCTTCGAGAACTGATCATGATGAACGGCGCTGTCACCATCTATGACACCACACTGCGCGACGGCGCTCAGGGTGAGGGCGTCTCATTCTCGGTCGAAGACAAGCTTCAGGTAGCCCAGCGGCTCGACGAGGTCGGCGTACACTTCATCGAGGGCGGCTGGCCGGGGTCGAACGCCAAGGACGTGGAGTTCTTCCGCCGGATTCGATCCGTCCCGCTGAAGAACGCGCGGATTGCCGCGTTCGGTTCCACCCGACGGGCGGGCTTGACCTGTGAGACGGATGGACAGGTCGCGCTGCTGCTCGAAGCGGGTACGCCGGTCGTAACGATCGTCGGCAAAAGCTGGGACCTGCACGTCCACCACGTCCTCGAAACCTCGCTGGAGGAGAACCTCCGCATGATCCGGGACACCGTCGCCTACCTGAAGCAACAGGGGCGGCAGGTGTTCTACGACGCCGAGCACTACTTCGACGGCTACAAGGCGAACTGCAATTATGCGCTGGCGTGCGTGGCTGCCGCGCAGGAGGCCGGCGCTGACGTGGTGGTGCTGTGCGACACCAACGGCGGGAATATGCCGTGGGAGGTCGGAGAGATCACCGGCGCGACGCGGGCGCACCTCGAAGAGTGGGCCGGGTCGGCGGCCATCGGCATCCACACGCACGACGATGCGGGCATGGCCGTAGCGAACGCGATGGCCGCGGTGCAGGCGGGAGCGTCCCAGGTGCAGGGCACGATCAACGGCATCGGCGAACGGGTGGGCAACTGCAACCTGTGCACCGTGATTCCCAACCTGCAGCTGAAGCTCGGGGTGCGCTTGCCTGGAAGACCAGCAGCTTGCCCGCCTGACGGAGTTGTCGCGCTTCACCTCGGAAGCGGCGAACCTGGCCCCGAATCCCCGGCAGCCCTACGTGGGCGCGAGCGCGTTCGCCCACAAGGGCGGCATCCATGTCGCGGCGGTGATGAAGGTCGAGCACAGCTACCAGCACATCGATCCAACGCTCGTGGGAAACGAGCGCCGGGTGCTGGTCAGCGAGCTATCGGGCCGCGGCAACCTGGTGTACAAGGCGCAGGAGTTCGGCGTCGACGCGAGCAAGGAAGAGGTCCAGCAGGTGCTGGCCCAGATCAAGGAGCTGGAGAACCGCGGGTTCTATTTCGAGGGCGCGGAGGCATCGGTCGCGCTGATGCTGCACCGGCTCAAAGTCAGGCTACCGGCGGCCGTTCGAGCTGGTCGACTTCATGGTCGTCGTGGAGCAACGCCAGGGACGCGGTCTCTTGGCGGAGGCCAGCGTCAAGGTCAAGGTGGGCGACGAGGTGATGCACACCGCAGCCGAAGGCAATGGCCCGGTGAACGCGCTGGACAAGGCGCTGCGCAAGGCTCTCATTCCGCATTATCCCCGGCTGGCGGACGTCTACCTGGCCGACTACAAGGTGCGCATCCTGGACGGCGATGCTGCGACGGCAGCGACGACCCGTGTTATTATTGAGACCCGCAACGGGCATGGCTCGTGGAGCACGGTGGGCAGCTCGCCCAACATCATCGATTCCTCGTGGCAAGCCCTGGCCGACAGCATGGAATACGCGCTGCTGGGTGAGTCATAGGACGTCACCACAAAGACACCGAAGAACCGTAAGCTTCACGAAGTTCTCTTCTTGCCTTTGTGAACCTTTGGTGTCTTCGTGCCTTCCTGTGAGAAAGGACTTACATGCAGGCGAAAATCACGGTATTGGGCGGCGACGGGATCGGGCCGGACGTTGCGGCGGAGGGCGTGAAGGTGCTGGACGCGGTGGCCGCGAAGCTACGGCCACCGGTTCGACTTCAGCTATTGCCCGATGGGCGGCATTTCGATCGACCAGTTCGGCACGGCGCTGACCGACGAGACGCTGGCCGAGTGCCGGGCAAGCGACGCGGTGCTGCTGGGCGCGGTGGGCGGACCGAAGTGGAGCGACCCGCGGGCGGCGGTGCGGCCCGAGCAGGGGCTGCTGCGGCTGCGGGCCGGGCTGGGCGTGTTCGCAAACCTCCGCCCCGTGAAGGTCTACCCCGCGCTGGTGGATGCGTCGACCCTCAAGCGCGAGGTGGTCGAAGGCGTGGACATGATCATCGTGCGCGAGCTGACGGGCGGCGCGTACTTCGGCGAGCCGCAGGGCCAGTGGGGCGAAGCGCCGGACCGCTGGGCGGTGGACTCGATGCGCTACACCGAAGGCGAGATCGCCCGGTTGATGCGGGTGGCGTTTGAGCTGGCGCAGATGCGGCGGAAGAAGGTCGCGTCGGCGGACAAGGCGAACGTGCTGGCATCATCCCGCCTGTGGCGCACGGTCGCCCACGAGGTCCACGCGGAGTATCCGGACGTGGAACTGGAGGACGTGCTGGTCGACGCATGCTCGATGTACCTGGTGCGCAACCCGCGGCACTATGACGTGATCGCCACGGAGAACACGTTCGGCGACATCCTGTCGGACGAGGCGTCGATGCTGGCCGGAAGCATGGGCATGCTGCCGTCCGCGTCGATCGGCGAGCCGAACCCTGAAACCGGCCGGAGGATGGGGCTGTACGAGCCGATCCACGGCAGTGCGCCGGATATCGCGGGGCAGGGCATTGCGAACCCGCTCGCGACGATCCTGAGCTGCGCGATGCTGCTGCGCTGGTCGCTTGGGCTGGGCGGAGAGGCGGACGCGATCGAGCAGGCCGTCGAAGGGGTTCTGGAAGACGGTTACCGCTGCCGGGACATCATGACACCCGGCGGGAAGTGCCTGGGGACGGCGGAGATGGGGTCGGCGGTGGCCGAGAAGGTAGCGAAATAGGGCTGTGCCGGATGGAGCAACGTGACACGGTGGTAGCGTCGCTTCTTGCCTAATTCTGTTGGCGCTGGCAGTCTCACGAGTCTCAAGTTTTACACATGGCTCGAGAATCTCCGGGGCCGGCATCCTTCGACTCCGCTGCGCTCCGCTCAGGATGCCTTGTGAAAACCGTCCGGACATGAATGCCCGGATTACCGAACAGCGCCCCGTCAGTGGGGCTGCTATCACGTATGCGGCGCCGGCCTCGTTCTTGAGGGCAGCTAATTGCCCGGACATCTACATCCGGGCGGGCCTGCACCGCGATCAGGAGTCATTATATGCGTTCAGACATGGTTAAGAAAGGGTTCGAGCGGGCGCCGCACCGGTCTTTGTTGCGCGCCACGGGCGTCATTCGCAGCGACGCGGATTTCGACAAGCCGTTCATCGCGATCGCGAACTCGTATACCGATATCATCCCCGGGCACGTACACTTGAGGGAGTTCGGCGAGGTGGTGCGGCAGGCGGTGTGGGACGCGGGCGGCGTGCCGTTCATGTTTCACACGATCGGCGTCGACGACGGGATCGCGATGGGGCACGTCGGGATGAAGTACTCGCTGGCGAGCCGCGAGCTGATCGCAGACGCGGTCGAGACGATGATCTCGGCGCACTGGTTCGACGGCATGATCTGCATCCCCAACTGCGACAAGATCGTGCCGGGCATGCTGAATGCGGCGATGCGCGTGCAACGTACCGACGATCTTCGTCAGCGGCGGGCCCATGAAGGCGGGCGTCACGGCCGCGGGCAAGGTGGTCGACCTGTCGAGCGTGTTTGAGGCGGTCGGCGGGCACAAGGCGGGCAAGGTCAGCATCGAGGAACTCACCGAGCTCGAATCGGTCGCCTGCCCGACGTGTGGGTCGTGCTCCGGCATGTTCACGGCCAACTCGATGAACTGCCTGTGCGAGGCGTTGGGCATGGCGCTGCCGGGCAACGGCACGATCCTGGCGGTGGACGAACGGCGCGCCGCGCTGGCGCGACAGGCGGGGCGGCAGATCATGACGCTGATCGAGAAGAACATCTGCCCGCGGGACATCGTCACGGCTGAGGCTATCGATAACGCGATGGCGCTGGACATGGCGATGGGTGGCTCCACAAACACGGTTCTGCACACGCTGGCGTTGGCGCGCGAGGCCGGCCTGGATTATCCGATCGGCCGCATGAACGAGGTGGCGGACCGCGTCCCCAACATCTGCAAGGTGGCGCCTTCATCGCACTATCACGTTGAGGACGTGGATCGGGCGGGCGGGATCTCGGCCATCCTGAACGAATTGCTGAAGCGCCCGGGTGTGCTGCACGAGGACGCGCTGACGGTCACCGGGAAGACGCTGGCGGAGAACGTACGGGGGGTCGAGAGCCAGGACAAGGACTGCGTCCGGCCGCTGGAGAACCCGTACAGCGAGCGGGGCGGGCTGACGGTGATGTTTGGCAACCTGGCGCCCGAGGGCGCGGTGGTGAAGACCGCGGGCGTGCTGCCCGAGATGATGCACCACCGGGGACCGGCGGTCGTGTTCGATTCGCACGACGAGGCCAACGCCGGCATCCTGGCCGGTAAGGTCAAGGCGGGCGACGTCGTGGTGATCCGCTACGAAGGGCCGAAGGGCGGGCCGGGCATGCAGGAAATGCTGGCGCCGACCTCGAATATCATGGGGATGGGCTTGGGGACCTCGGTTGCGCTGATCACGGATGGGCGCTTCAGCGGTGCGACCCGCGGGTCGAGCATCGGGCACGTCTCGCCGGAAGCGGCTGCGGGCGGGCCGATCGCGTTCGTGCGGGACGGCGATATCATCGACGTGGATATCCCCGGGCGGTCGCTGTGCGTCGAGGTATCGGACGAAGAGCTGGCGCGGCGAAAGGCAGACTGGCAGCCGCCACAGCGGCAGCTGAGCGGGTGGCTGAAGCGGTATGCGGCGATGGTGACGTCGGGGAGCGAAGGGGCGGTGCTGCGGATCTAGCTACCCCAGTTACAGCCCGGGCCCAGACCTCCGAGGTTCTCAGTGTCACCGAGGGTGACGCAACCTCGGAGGTCTTGTTGTCTACCCCGGGAATCTGACTCCGCCGATCAGCGTCCACGAGCCGACGATGATCAGGGCGGCGCCCACGATCACGATGGCCCAGCGAAGCGCCCGGTTCAGCGCCGGACGGTGTACGTAGTCGTCCACGACGACCCGCAGCCCGTTGAGGCCGTGGACCAACGCCAGGGCGAGCAGGAGCGCGTCGTACACGCGCCAACCGATGCTCGACCAACGCGCAGCCACGAAGGCGAGGCTCAGGTCGTGGACGTTGTTGATGACGTGCTGGATGGCGAAGTGCCCCAGTGCCAGGAACAGCAGCGCCACCCCCGAAACCCGCATGAACACCCAACCGATGGTCTGCGGGCGGGTGCGAGTGCGCATCGGAATTTCGGCTTGATTAACCGTCGTCGCCATCTCTCTTACCTCCTGGCCTTTCTGCTATTAACCGCCCGCAAGATTATGGCTGATGATGCGGTACAGCATGATGCCGGCCATGGGCACGAAGAGGACCGCGAAGAGCACCCATACGAGTCGCTGGGCGGCTGCATGCTTCTCCCACAGGCGCGGCCAGAAGTCGAGCACGACCAGCTTCATCCCGTTCAGCGCGTGGTAGATGAGGGCCGCACCAAGGCCAATCTCCATTATGCCGAAGATGGGATTCTGGTAGAGCCTGACGAAAAAGTTATAGGCCGAAGGCGCGAAGTGGACGGTGGACGTGTCCAGAATGTGAAGCAACAGAAACAGCAGAACTCCCAGGCCGGAAAGCCGGTGAAACACCCAGGCCCATTGTCCTGCTCCGCCGCGGTAACGGCGGACGTTGACGACGGTCGGTCTCAAACCCTTCTCGACCATATCTCTCTCCGATCTCATCTCCTCAAGCAATACAGCGCAACCGCTACACTGCGAGCGGCTGGCACAGCCCGATCGAACGCGCGCGGGATGAAGGTGCTTGCCTGTGATGTTAGCACGATGCGATGCCAGCGACTACGGTCAATGTACGCGGTGAAGGTACGTAGGATGACTTAGCTCGGGGACATGAGAGGCAGGTACGAGACCTGCCCCCTCGACGTGGCGGTAGGCGTGGCGCAAGTTGGCAACTTGCGCTACGGTTAGCGGGGGAAAGGGGTGGCGCAAGTTGGCAACTTGCGCCACGGTTAGCGGGGAGAAAGGGTAGCGCAAGTTGGCAACTTGCGCTACGGTTAGCGGGGGAAGGGGGCGCAAGTTGCCAACTTGCGCTACGGTTAGCGGGGGAAAAGGGGTGGCGCAAGTTGGCAACTTGCGCTACGGTTAGCGGGGGAAAAGGGGTGGCGCAAGTTGGCAACTTGCGCTACGGTTAGCGGGGGAAAAGGGGTGGCGCAAGTTGGCAACTTGCGCTACGGTTGGCGGGGAAAGGGGTAGCGCAAGTTGGCAACTCGCGCTACGGTTGGCGGGAGAAGGGGTAGCGCAAGTTGGCAACTCGCGCTACGGTTGGCGCGGGAGAAGACGCAAGCTACAGAACTGAGGCGATGGCCTGGCAGACGACGGGCAGGCTCGCCCGGCTGAGGCCGGCAACGTTGATGCGGCCGGAATCGATAATGTAGATGGCATATTCGCTGCGCAGCCGGCCGACCTGTTCCTTGGTCAGCCCGGTATATGAGAACATGCCGTTCTGATCCGCCAGGCAGGAGAAGTCGCGCTGCACGCCACGGGCGTGAAGCCCTTCGACGAGCTCGCGGCGCAGGTCGAGGATGCGGTTGCGGACTGAGGCAAGCTCGGCGTCCCATTCGGCGCGCAACTCAGGCGAGTTCAGGATGGTTGCGACGATCTTTGCACCGTGAGCAGGCGGATTCGAGTAGTTGCCGCGGACGACGATCTTGAGATGGCTCAGGGAGGCGTCTGCCGCGGCCGGGGTGCCGGCAATGAGCGTCAGAGCGCCGGTGCGCTCGTTGTACAGCCCGAAGTTCTTGGAGTATGAGCTGGCGATGAGCATCTCGGGGAGGCGAGCGGCGAGGATCCGCACGCCGGCCGCGTCCTCGTCCAGACCCCGGCCGAAGCCCTGGTAGGCGAAGTCAATCAGCGGCACCGCGGCCTTGCGCTCCAGCAGCGCGGCTACCTCCGCCCACTGGGCCGGCGAGAGATCGGCGCCCGTAGGATTGTGGCAACTGCCGTGCAGGAGTACGACGTCGCCTGCCTTGATGCGCTCCAGGCCGGACATCATCGCGTCGAAGTCGACGCAGTTGTTCGCCGCGTCAAAATAGGGGTAGGTATCGACCGCGAGGCCGGAGTTGCGGAAGAGGGGCGGGTGGTTCGGCCAGGTCGGTTGGCTGATCCAAACGGTCGACGCAGGGCTGACCTTCTTGACGAAGTCGCCGGCCACACGCAGCGCGGCGGTGCCTCCGGGCGCCTGGACGGTAGTAGCCCGCTTCCCGGCGATCACAGGATGGCCCGCGCCGAAGACAAGGCTTTGGACAGCCGAGTTGAATTCCGGGAGACCGGCCATGCCGAGGTAAGTTTTGCTGATCTCGGTCTCCAGGATGTCCGCCTCCGCGCGTTTGACCGCACGGAAAACCGGCGTGATCCCGGTCTCGTCGCGATACACGCCCGCGGCCAGGTTGATCTTGGCCGGGTTGGGGTCGCGCTTGAATGCTTCCTCCAGGCCCAGAATCGGGTCGGGCGGTGCAACTTCGATGTGGTCGAACATGTGAAACGAGCTCCTGACAGACGAGATCCAGCAACAAGGCGCTTATGCTGTGGATTCACTCAATGCAGCTGCGATGCTGGGCGGAGCACTTCGTTGGTGCGGACGAAATCCCCATGGAGAGCAGGCATGATTATAGCCTAGTGCGGTGAAACGCAAAAGCCCCGCATGCAGGCGCAGGCGGGGCTCGGAGGACGGACGAATCGGGATCAGATGAAGATGATCTGCGCGCCTTCGGCCATATCCATGAAGTCGCTCGCGGTCACGATGTCGCAGACGCCTTCGACGAAGTCTTCCTTCTTCAGGCCCATCATGTCGACGGACATCTTGCAGGCGTACAACTTGGCGCCCCCGTCGACCAGCATCTGAAGGTACTCGCTCACGGGGGGAGCGCCGACCTCTTCGATCTTCTTCTTCATCAGGTTCGTGGCGAAGGCTGTCATGCCGGGCAGCACGCCCATGATGTTCGGGATGCCAAGGTTGCCGGTGTTCACGCCCATCATGCTCATCTTCATGCTGGTGTTTGCCACCGGGGCCAACTCGAGATGATCGATGCGGGCTCTTGGTGATCATGTCCATGCCCCAGAACGTGAAGAAGATCGTCACGTCGATGCCGTTGCCCAAGGCGGCCCAACCCATTACGAGGGCCGGATATGCCATGTCGAGGGTGCCCTTGGAGCAAATGAACACCACCTTGCGGTTTTCGGTCTCAGGTATCACAGTTGTCTCCTAACCTGCGGAATCAAACACAGCCTTCCGGCTTGCCCAAGCCCGCGATCGCGGGCAACCTTCTTCGCCGGCCCCTTGGGGAACAGGCGCGAACAGCTCCTTGGTTTGCACGCCGGTGCCGGTCGTGATCTGGCGGAGCGTGGGGGACTTGCCGCCCAGCTTGTTGGAGGCGTCGCGGCAGTAGTCGATGACCTTCCAATGGGCGGGGGTCAGGGTCGCGATGCCCTCTTCCTTGGCGATCTCGACGGCGATGTCCTTGTTCCACTCGGCCGGATTGGTCATGAAGCCTTCGTCGTTGACCTGGACGGTCGTGCCAGCGATTGTCTTTGGTTGCCATTTCTTAGCTCCTCGTGTAGAACCTTATTGGATTGCTTCGCGTTGTGAGTTACTTTTTGCTGTTGCCCTGTGCGCCTACAACGCTCATGATGCGCATGGACAGGGCCAGGCCGCGGCGGACGTTCGGATCGCGCATCTGGCCGAGCAGCGCGGGCAGGGATGTGTTCACCGGCTTGGCTACTTCCACCTCGCTCTGTGCGACGATGGCTCGCACCAGGCCCATGATCTCCGGCTGGGTCATGTCCTTCACCGTGTTGAGGATCAGCACGACGTTGTCGCCCAGCTTGCGCACGTCTTCCTCGGTGAACGACGTGACGACGTTATCCGCAATCTGCATGCCCCCCTTGGCAAGCATGAAGTAGCCCTTGTGCTCGGCGGTCTGCAGGACATCGACGACCTTCTCGAATGCATGGTCCGTCAGCGGACCCACCGTCTGGACCAGGTCCATCGCGCTTTCCAGCTGATCCAACAGCTTTTCGAAGGCGGGACCGTTGCGCAAGAGCCGCTTGAGGAAGCGCAGCAGGTCCGCCAGGTCGACGTACTCCTGGACCTCTTCGAGTTGCTCCACGGAGAGGCGAAACGCGTCGTTGACGATCGGCATCACGTCGTGCATCAACTCAGCTTGTTCCTGGCGCTGCCGCTGCGCAATCTGCGCCTGCTCGGTCAGGAACTGGACCTGGGTCGTCAGCAGGTCGATCTTTCGCATTAAGTTCGGCCAGGGAAGGCCCGGCCACGTCCAACACGACGTTCTGGTCCATGGGCTCCTCCCTATCCCTGGCGCCACTTGCCTGACATGCTCATGCGCGCGGGCAGCGGCAGTTCCTGGCCCTTGAGAAGAATGTTCCAGTACATCCAGCGGAACATCATCTTGCCCCAGTGGTTCATCTCCGATTCCTGAAGCAAGGTGAACGGCCCGACGCCGGGCAGCGGGTAGCGGCCGGGCAGCGGCTCGACATCGTAGTTGAAGTCGATCAGCAGGCCCTTGCCGAAGCCCGACTCGATGAAACAGTTCGCGTGGCCGTCGAAGGTGGGGTGCATTTCCAGGCCGTCGATGTGGCGCAGGAAGTTCTCGGCGAAGCAATCGACGGCGAAGTGGGCGACCGAGCCGGCCTTTGAAGTGGGGATGGCCGCTGCGTCGCCCAAGCACGAAGATGTTGTCGTGCTCGGGCGATGAGGAAGGTGTGCTTGTCGACCGGGATGTAGTTCAGCTCGTCGCCCAGGCCCGAGCGGGCAATCAGGTCATCGCCCATGTTGAGGGGCACGGTGACCAACAAGTCGTAAGGCACCTCGCGCTCGTCGTAGGAGACGAGCTTCTTCTCGTCCGGGTTGACTTCCATCACCATGAATTCGGGCTCGATCTTGACGCCCTTCTCTTCAAGGATGTGACCCAGGTGCTTGGCGGCGATGGGCTTGGTGAAAGCGCCGGGCAGCGGGGTCGCGTAGACCAACTCGACGCGATCCCGGATGCCCTGCTCGTGGAAGAACCAGTCGGCCAGCATGATGAACTCGAGCGGCGCCACCGGGCACTTGATGGGGTTCTCGACCACGTTGACGACCAGCCGGCCGCCTTCCCAAGTGCGCAGGTGCTTCTGGAGCGCCAGCGCGCCCTCGACAGTATAGAAGTCGAAGATCGACTTGTACCACTCGTGCTCCTGGAGGCCAGGCGTCTGCTCGGGATGCGTGCGGGCGCCGGTTGCGATGACCAGGAAGTCGTAGTTCAGGTAGCGGCCGTCTTTCGCCAGCTTGACGCGGTTGTGGTCCGGCTCGATCACCTCGATGGGCGACATGATCAGCTCGACGCCGGCAGGAATGAAGTCGCGCTTCGGCTTGATCACGTCGCTCTTGGAGTACATATTGAACGGAATGAACAGGAAACCCGGCTGGTAATAGTGGGTTTCGTGCTGATCGACGATGGTGATCTTCCACTCGTCCGGATCGAGCAGGCGGCGCAGCCTGTTGACGACCATCGTGCCGGCCGTGCCGGCGCCGAGAACCACGAGCTTCTTCATGCGACAATGACCTCCAAGAGTGACCCGCCTCTACAGAACGCTTGACAGGTCTGAGTCCACTATGCAGCCAACGCCAGGCGATCCTGGACCATCTGCGAAAAAACGTCTGCCATGCGCTGGACGAAGCGAAGGGCGCGCTCTTGCGCAGGCGCGATCCATGCGGAACACTGCGTCACAACTTGACCTCGACCCTCTTCAGCCTCGACGCCGAACAGGCTCGGCGAGGTCCGCGATTTGCTCCGGGTCGGGCGGCCAGTTATCCGGCGCGATGCCGCCCACCACCACCATGCCCTTCAGCTCTGCACCGGCGCGGATCAGGCCACGGGCGCACAGCAAGCCCATCTCGCTGAGCATAGAACCTCGGCTCGAGCGCCACTTGCCCGGCCATCTGCTGCCACGTGCGGATGCAGTGCTGCAAGCCCTCCGGGTTGCCCCCGAGCAAGGCATCGAAAAAGCCGCACGGGTTGCTGATCCGCGTGACTGGCTGGCCTCGCATGTCGGTGATCACCATCGTCACACCAAGCATGTCGGCGAAGGCATCCTGGACGGCTTGAGCGCAGTCAAGGGGGAGGATGCTGTCAAGGGTCAGTACGGCGGGACCGTGCGCGGTTACGGAGAACTCGGGCGTCCGGCCTGTACTCGCTGACGGCGCGGCATTGCGCCGTATCGGCCGCTCTGCAGCCAGTGGTCGACGTCCGCAGGGGCGAAGCGCCACTGCTTGCCGACACGAATCGCCGGGAGCTGCCCTGCCTCGACCATCCGATAGATCGTCGTGCGGTCGACCCGGAGTAACGTTTGCACCTGCTTGGTCGTTAGTAAGTCAGTCATGCTGATCCTGGCAAGTTCGTGAAATCACTAACAGTCTGCATCAAATGCAACTAATTGTAACTGATCTTAATCATATTGCACTGGCGAAACGCGTCTTACGACTTGCGCTTATTGCACGAATGCATCAGGACTTACTATGCTCTCATCGTGTATGGCTGCAGGAACAGACCGCGACGTGGCCGTCGTCAGGGGGTTAACTCGACGGCCGCGGCAATTGCCGCCGCGCCTTAGCCTGTGTTATACTTAGATCGCGTGCTCGTCGCGCCGGATATGGCTTGCCATCGGCGGGCCGCGTCCTTGCCCCTTCCCGTCCCAACGCTCGAATCAGGTGCTCGGGAAGAGACTAGAGAAGGATTCTTACCGATGCACAAGCGCACCCTTGCTGGTGCTCTTGGGGTCGATACTGTTGCTGGCCCTGGGCGCGCTTGGCTGCTCAGCCACGCGCCTTGTTGCGCGCGGGCCGGGGGTCACCTTACGCCTACCCGCACCCCGCGTCCGACGTGGACGCCGGCGAGCATGGCTTTCCAGGTGGCAACGCCGACGATCGACGCGACGCGTTACCCGGCAGCCGCTGCCGACGAGCCAGGCTGCGGCCGGACAGGTTGCGGCTCGACGCCGCAGGTTTTCGTCCCCGGTGGGAACGGACCGATCTTCGTGCCCGTGCAGCCCGGAAGCGGAGCGGTGCAAACCGTCGTCGTCGTTATCGTCACGGCTACACCGCCGCCGGCGCCCGACGTTCACGCCGGGTCCGCCGACCTTGCCACCCCCGCCAACATTCACGCCTGGCCCGCCGACGGCCACGCCGACCGCAACGGGCACGCCACTGCCGCCGGTGACGATAAAGGTCAAGGAGGACAAGTCCAACGTGCGCCAGGGACCGGGAACGCTGTACCCTGTCGTCACCAAGCTGGATGCGGGCACGAACGTAACTGTTGTGGGACGGAATCGGACCGGCGATTGGTGGAAGATCTGCTGCGTGAACGGGCAGGACGTCTGGATCGCCGATTCGGTGGTAGAAGCAACAGGGCCTATTTGGGCTGTGGCGGAGGTGACCAATATCCCACCGCCGCCGCCGACCGCAACCCGGCCGCCGCCCACGCCCACCCGGACTTTGACGCCGACATACTCGTGGCCGATCAAGCTGCAAGGGCCGGTCCAGGAGTTCCCGAACCCCGGGCAACAACTACTTCCGAGTGGACGCGGTGATCTACAACGGAGCGACGCCCCTGTACGGATACAAGCTCAAGATCCGCAAGCTTTCGACCGGGCAGGAATGGTTGAGCGAGGGATCGCAAACCACCTGGTTCTGGGACGTGCTGCAGTATCCGAAGGACACCACGTTTATCAACCCGAGCATTGACTGCCCTAACACCGCGAAGCAGGGCCTGGTTTGTGTCAAGAGCAACGTCAAGTGGGACAGCAACAGCGTGCAGGTGCCGGCGGGGGATGAGGTGTGGGAAGTGACGGCTACGGACGGCGCCGGCACCCCACTCTCGACTCCTGTTCGCGTGACAACCAGCACGACCAATCCGAAGTGGTACCACATGGTTTTCCAAAAACAACCATGAGCGCAACATCCTACCGGGTCCTGAGCGCGGTGGGCGCCGCCGGCCTGGGCTGATGCCCATGCTGTTGGCCGTCGTCATGCTGGCTGCCGCCAGCATCGCCTGCTCGGTCGGTGGGTCGCTGACAGGCGGCGAGAGCAGCGGGCCAACGGCGACGAAGACACGGCGTGCAACATTCACGCCTCTGCCCGGCGCGCTGACGACACCTTCATCCGGCAATGTTGCCCTCGTGCGCGGCACGTTGCCCCCAGGCGTGACCGTCGAGCCGGCCGGCGCACAACGCCCGGAGCGCGGCCACCGGCACGGTGATGCCGGGCGGTCACAGTTGGAGACACGAGCCTGCTGCTCTACGCGACCGATACGCCGACGCCCTCACCGACCCCGACCCAGCGCCCACCGACAGCGACCCCCGATCGAGTCGACCGCGGCGGAGACGGCAACCGCTCAGCCGACGCCGTTCGTCGTGATCAAGCCGGCGACGCTGAACGGACGCAGGGGTCCGGGGACCGAGTACGAGAAGGTGGGCGAAGCCAAGAAGGATCAGGAGTTCTTCATCCTGGGCCGGACCGCGGACGGCAAATGGCTGCAGGTGTGCTGCATGGCCAACCAGCCGGTGTGGCTGGCGGCGGACCAGGTGACGCAGCAGGGCGCAGTGCAGACGGCCGCGATCCTGACCCCGCCGCCCGCCCCGCTGCCAACTCCGACGCGGCGGCCGGTGGCCGCCGCACCGCGCACCAACCAAAGCCCGCTGCCCAAGCCGGCCCCGGCCGGAACGCCCATGCCGCCGTTCGATGTCGCGCGCGGCCCGGAGTTCCCGATGCGCCGGGACAACGGGCTGCTGACAATCTGGGTAAAGGTGTTTCAGGGAGCGACCGATAACCGCAGCCGCTGGGCGGGTACATCTTGCACGTCACGCGCGATGGTGTGGACGTCAGCGATCAGTTGCAGTCGTTTGGCGACCGGCCGTTTGACAACACTGGCACCGCAGCAGGGCGGGTTCGACTACAACCTGAAGTTCGAGATGTACGACGCGGGCGAAGCGGATTGGGAAATCTACCTGGCGCGGCCGGGCGGATTCCGCGTGTCGCCGATCACGAAGTTCACGACAAAGGGTGACTCATACCGAAACCTGGTGGTATACATCGGCTACCTCCTGGCGCGGTAGCCTGTCTGACGGTGCGTGGATCCCCGCCCTCCGTCGCCCCCAACACGAAACCGAGGAGGAAAATCGATCATGCGCGTGCGCTTTTGGGTGCTTCTGGCGGCAGCATTGGTGGCTGTCGCTGCAGTGGGCTGTACGAGCCGGGTCGGCTCGGACGCCCATTAACACACCGGTCCCAACCAAGACTCTGCGCCCGACCTTCACCGCGACAGTCCCGAAGCCGGCCCTGACGCCTACCGTGGCCGCGCAATCCGGGCGAACAAGAAACGACGACGGGTGGTCAACAAGCAGGCGCCCAGGCCAGCAATCCCACGCCGGAACCCCCAACTCCGACTGCGCCGCCTCCGACAGAGGCGCCCAGCCCGACGCCTGAGGCAGCAGCCTTCACGGTGACCGGCGCCTCGATTAACGTCCGCAGCGGACCGGGCACGATTTTCCCCGTCCTCGGACGCCTGACCCAGGGCGCAGTCCTTCCCGATCACCGGCAAAAACGAAAACGGGGATTGGTGGGAGTTCGACTACAACGGCAAGACGGGCTGGGTCATCGCGTCGAATGTGAGCGCCACAGGCGCGGAAACGGTCGTGGTGGCCGAGAATATCCCGCAGCCGCCGACGGCCGCGCCGCGGCCGACTGCGCGGCCGGCCGCCCCGAAACCGGCTGCGGCTGCGCACCGCGCCGCAGCCGGCCGCGCCGGCTCCAGCAGCTTACCGGTTCGGGCTGTCCAATTCCGAGCTGCGAAGCAATTCCAACCCTTATGTCACCGTGTGGTGCCGCGTGGTTAATCCTGCATTCACAGCGCAGGTCCCGGGAGCACTCCGGGTGCTCTACAGACGGGGCCAGCCGTGAAGGAGGAAGTTTCCTGGGCATAAAGGCCGAGGCGATTCCAGGCATCAGGGCAGCGAGTTCATCTACAATCAGGACTGTAAGGCAGAGGTCCCGGCGCAGGACGGGGAGTACACGGCCTACCTGATCGAGGGCGGCCAGCAGATATTCCGACGCTTACAAGTTCACGGTGAGCGGCGAGAACAGTCGCACAGCCATCATCGAATGGAAGCAGAAGTAGCCACGACGGGGCCGCGGCATCGCGACCCCGTATCGTGGTCACAATCCTGCCCTTCGGAGCGTGTTCCGGTCCCGCAGCTTGGGTTCTTGTCGTCGCTTCACTCGCCGCGCTGGCCCTGCGGCTTGCGCGGCTGGACTTCCAGCCCCTCTGGTGGGACGAAGGATACTCCGCCTGGTTTGCCACCCATCCGCTCGGCGAGATGGTGCGCCTGACGGCCGAGGACATCCACCCCCCGCTTTACTACGCACTGCTGCACCTCTGGACGCTCATCGCCGGGCCTGGCCCGGTCAGCCTGCGGCTCGTCTCGGTGGCTGCCGGGCTGGCGGCCATTCCCTTGATGTTCGCCGCGGCCCGGCGCATCCTCGGCTCACAGCGTGCCGCTCTCCTCGCGGCGTTCCTGCTTGCCATCAATCCCCTGCACGTCTATTACAGCCAGGAAGTCCGGATGTACGGGCTGGTGGCGCTGCTGAGCATCGGCGTGCTGTGGGCGGCCTGGGAAGTGCTGGAGAGGGAGGGCAAGGAGCTCGACGCGCTTCGCCGGTGGGGTATGTCGTTCTGACAACCCTCGCACTCTATACGCAGTACTACGCGGTCTTCCTGCCCCTTGGGCTGACCCTATACGCGCTATGGGCCTGCGCGAGCAAAAGCGGGCGCTTGTCCGCTGGTTCGGGCTGCAGTTCATCGTCGCGCTGCTGTACCTGCCGTGGGTGATCTACGCCGGGCCGCGGCTGACGCTGTACGTCAGCCAGAAGGTGGTGCAGGATGCGGACAAGCCGCTTGGGTTTCATTGCGTACTTCGCGCGACACCTGTCGGCCTTTGGGGCGGGGCACCTGGAGGGACTCGCTGCGCCGCTGGTGGCCGGCCGCGCTGCGTATTGCTCGTGCCCGTGGCGGTAGGGACTTGCTTGCGTCGGCGCAGGCCGCGCTGCTGCACCGCCCGAACCGGGCAGATGCGCCGGCGGAAGAAGGCACGACACGGTCCGTGTTCCTTGGAACTGTCCTGCTCGTGGCGCTCTTCCTGGCTGGCTGATCGGGCTGCGGTATCCGTTCTTCCCCGAGCGGGGGGAGCGGCTGCTGCTGCTGGCGCTGCCTGCTTTCGTGATGCTGGTTGCGGCCGGGCTGGATGCCCTGATCGGACCGGCGCCGCAGCGCGGCCGGTGGGTCGGATACCTTGGCGTCGCCCTGTTTGTCGCCGTGTCGATCATCAGCCTGGCGGCTTTCTACACTGTGCCGCGCTACGCGGGCGACGACTACCGGCCGCTCATCGCGCGGACGGTCGAGCAGGGGCTGCCGGGCGATACCGTCTTTGCCGTGTATCCGTGGCAGGTTGGGTACTGGCGCAGTTACGCAGCCGGCACCGACGGGCCGCTGGCCGTCCTGACCCCTGCCGCCGCGTGGGGACCGGCGGTGCAGGATGCGCTCGATGCGGCGCTGCAGCGGGGACGGGTCTGGTTCCCCGCGCACCTGGCGCTTGGCGGCATCCTCGAGACACAGGTGGAGCACTACCTGGCGCTCGCGGCGATACCGTTTGCGAATACCTGGTACGGGCCTGGAACACGGTTAAGCGGGTGGCAGGGGCTGCCCCCAGGCGCGGCAGAGCAATCGCCGATGGCCGGCGAGGCGCATCGCCACGTATGACCTGCCAGGCGGCGGATCGCTCACGCTGGCAGGCGCGACCGGTCCGCAAGCGCCCCTGCCTGCGGCAAATGCCGTTGCTCCGGTAGCTCTCTCCTGGCGGGCCGAGGCGCGACCCGACCTCGCGGTGAGCGTGCGGCTGGTCGATGACCTCGGTCAGATTTGGGCCCAGAACGACTACGAGCCTCTGGGACAGATGGTTGGATCGACGGGGGTGAGACGAACGGCGGCCAGTGGCAGTCGACCGACCGCTTCGGCCTCCTCATTCCCGGCCGGGACGCCGCCCGGCCGTTATGGCGCGGAGCTGGTCGTTCTGCCGAAGGGCAGCGAACGACCGCTCGCGGCAGAAACGCCTGGCCAGGAGCCAAGAAGCAGCGTTCGCCTGTTCGACGTGGAAGTGACGCCGGCCAGATGGCGCTCACTCCTGACCGGCTGCCGGTGACGGAGCGACAGGCGATCGACCTGGCCGACGGGCTGCGCTTCCTGGGATACACCGTCGATTCGAAGCCGCTCGAACCCGGCGAACTGCGCCGCGTCAACCTGTTCTGGCAGGCAACAGGCCAGCCTGGCTCGGACTACACCGCGTTCGTGCAACTCCTCGGCCGGGATGGCAGCCCTGTCGCAGCGTGGGAGGCCGCGCCAGGGGCAGCGTATCCGACCTCGCAGTGGGCGCCGGGCACGCTCATGCGCACGCAGGCGTTCGTCCGGCCGAGCGCGGAGCTGGCGGACGGCCGCTACGAACTGATCGCCGGGTTGTACCGGCCTGCGGACGGCGCGCGCCTGAAGACCCCTGCCGGCAAGGACGCAGTGGACCTCGGGTCGCTGACGATCCGTTCGCGGCCGCGGCAGCATGACGACGACCGCAGCCGAAGATTCCCGACCGACGTATCGTTCGGCTCGGTCGCGACGCCTGGTTGGATACGACGTGGACGTGAAGGGCGAAAGGCCTGAAGTGACCCTCTACTGGGAAGCGCTCGGCGCCACGGAACGGCCGTACACGGTGTTCGTCCACCTGCTCGACGCGCAAGGACAGGCGGTCGGCTTCGGCGACAGCGAGCCGGGCGGCGGAGCGTATCCGACAACCGGATGGCGCAAGGGGGAGTATCTGACCGACGGGCACGCGATTGACGGGGCTCATGCCGGGCGGCGGAGCCCTCCGCATCGCGGTCGGGTTCTATGATCCGGCGACAGGGCAGCGGCTGCTCACCTCAGAGGGTCAGGATCAGGTGGTGCTGCCGCTCAAGTAGGGACGCGGCGAGGGCTTTCCGCTGGTGGTCGTCTCGTTGGCTTCCCCCGCCTTTGCGATCGCCTCGACCCGGCGCCGCAGCTGTCCACAGCCCGCGTCGATGTCGATCCCGCGGCGCAGGCGCACGGTCGCCGGGATCCCATTTCGCTCCAGGATGCGCTGGAAGGCCGCCGCATTTTCCTCGGTCGACGGCTGATAGGGCGACTCGGCGACCGGGTTCAGAGGGATCAGGTTGACGTGGCACATGACGCCGCCGGTGGGGCTGCGCAGCGGCTTGAGCCGCGCGGCCAGCTCGACAGCCAGCTGCGGGCTGTCGTTAATGCCATCCATCATCGCGTACTCGAACGTCACCCGGCGGTTTGTCCGCTGGATATACTCGGCGATCGCGTCCATCACATCCTGGATCGGATAACGGTGGTTGATCGGCAGAAGCGTGCCGCGCAGCTCGTCGTTCGGCGCGTGCAGGCTGACCGCCAGGTTGACCTGCAACGGCTCCGCGGCCATCTTGCGAATCCCCTGGGGCAGGCCGACCGTAGAGACCGTGATGTGCCGCGCGCCGAGCCCGAAACCGTCCTTGTCCGTGATGATTTGCAGCGCGGCCCAAACCCGCTCGTAATTTGCGAACGGCTCGCCCATGCCCATCACGACGATGTTGGTCAGGCGTTTGCCCGGCTCATTCAGCGGCCGGTTCTCGCCCGGAAACTCCGGTGAGGTGTGGTCGAGCGTGCCGAACGAGGCGAACGCGCTGAGCGGGCGCGCTCCCGGCGTCACGGCCATGGCCGTCCCGGCTGTGGCTCCCGCCACCCGTCGGCATGCCCTTGCGGCATCGTTGCGAGGTAACGGGCAGCGGCGAGCACCTGCCCCACGATCTCGCCGGCTGTCAGATTGCGCGCCAGGCCGCTCTGCCCCGTCGCGCAGAAGCACACAGCCCATCGCGCACCCGGCCTGGGTGCTGATGCACACCGTCCGCCGCTCATCGTAGAGCATCAGCACGGTCTCGATCGTGAGGCCATCCTGCAGGCGAAAAACCCATTTGATCGTATGCTGGTCGCCCGAACGCTGCTCAAACATGCGCTCGAGCGGCTCGATGCGCGTCTCGGCGGCCAGCCGGTTACGCAACACCGCGGGCAGATTCGTCATCTGGCTCGGGTGCGTGGCAAGCTTCTTGTATAACCACTCCCAGACCTGCTTCGCGCGGTACGTCGGCTCACCCCACTTGGCAAGCAATTCGGTCAGCTCGTCCCGCGTCAGGTCATATAACATAACGCCATTCATAGTGCGAGCATAACACAATCTGCGGTCAGGGTCAACGAGACCACAAAGCATCAAAGACCAAAGGTTCACCAAGCATTCCTCATCTTCGCGAACCTTTGTGTCTTTGATGCTTTGTGGTTACTGCGGATCCGGTGAGCCGAGCGTTTTTCGCCTGTGGCCGATTAAGTGTTATAATTGGCACGTTAATTCGCGCACGGAGAACTCCTTTGGCAAACTTGCGACCCTATCCATTTACCGCCATTGTCGGGCAGGACAAGATGAAGCGCGCGCTCATCTTGAACGCCATTTCGTCCCAGATCGGTGGTGTGCTGATTCGCGGCGAGCGCGGCACCGCGAAGTCGACGGCCGCGCGGGCGCTCGCCGCGCTGCTGCCGGAAATCGAAGTCGTCGCCGATTGCCCGTTTGGCTGCGAGCCGGGCGGGATCGAGCAGCTGTGCGACCTGTGCCGCGACCGTGTCGCGAGCGGCGAGACGCTGCCCACAACCAAGCGCCGCACGCGGTTCGTCGACCTGCCGGTCAGCGCGACGGAGGACCGGGTGGTGGGCACCCTCGACATCGAGAAGGCCATCCAGCACGGCGAGCGCCGGTTCGAGCCGGGCGTCCTTGCCGCGGCGAACCGCGGCCTGCTTTATGTCGATGAGGTCAACCTGCTCGACGATCACGTCGTCGACCTGCTGCTCGACTCGGCTGCCATGGGCGTGAACGTGGTCGAGCGCGAGGGCATCAGCTTCAGCCACCCGGCGCGCTTCATGCTCGTTGGCACGATGAATCCCGAGGAAGGCGACCTGCGTCCGCAGCTGCTGGACCGCTTCGCGCTCTGTGTCGACATGCACGGCATCTCGGACCCGCGGCAGCGCGTCGCAATCGTCGAGCGCCGCATCGCGTACGAGAGCGATCCGGAGGGGTTCTACCAGGAGTGGCTGCCGCACGAGGAGCAGCTCTCGGACCAGATCTTCCAGGCCCGCAGCGTCCTGCCCGGCGTACGCCACACGCAGCGCGACCTCTACACCATCGCGCAGCTGACGACGTCCTTCCGGGTCGACGGCCATCGCTCGGACATCGTGATCCTGAAGACGGCCCGCGCGCACGCGGCGTGGCAGGGCCGCCTGGCGATCGCGGAGCAGGACATCCTCCTGGCCGCCGAGCTCGCGCTGCCGCACCGCCTCAAGCGCCAGCCATTCGAAGAAGCGTCGATGGATGCAGGGCAACTCGAGGACCGGCTGAAGAAGGCCCGGGCGGACGCGCCGCCGGACCAGCAGAACATGTCCAAGTCGGAATCGGGCGAGACGGCGCCCAGTGTAAAAAAAGCACTGAGCCGCTAACGGAAGAGGCATCCGCATCCGCTAGCGGCGAACCGGCGGAAGATGCGCCCCAGTCGCAGGCTTCCAACAAAGGGCCGTCGGCCCAACGAAACGTCAAAATCGGCGACAGCTTCCAGGCCAAGCGGCTTGACACGCCCCTGGACAAGCTGACGCGCTCGTCGGCCGGGAAGCGATCGTTCACGCTGACCGACCGCAAGCGCGGGCGCTACATCAAGTCGCGCCCGATGCGCGGTCGGCCTGACGACCTGGCGTTCGACGCCACGATCCGCACTGCCGCGCCGTTCCAGCGTCACCGCCTGGAAGAACGAAAGAACCGCAAGGTGGCTTTCGTAGTGAAGCGCGGGGACCTGCAGAAGAAGGTGCGCGTGCGCCGGGCGTCGAACCTGGTCCTGTTCGTCGTGGACGCATCGTGGAGCATGGCCGCAGCCGAGCGCATCGAAGCGACGAAGGGCGCGGTGCTCTCGCTGCTTCACGACGCGTACCAGCGCCGCGACCAGGTAGGGCTGATCGTTTTCCAGCGCGAGGAAGCCCGCATCGTCCTGCCGCCGACCTCGAGCGTAGAGCTGGCGCAGCAGGCGCTGCGGAACGTGCCGGTGGGCGGGAAGACGCCGCTGTCGGCAGGCCTGCTCGCCGCATTCCGGGTCTGCACCGGCGCGACCCGGCGCAACCCGGAGATCAAGCCGCTGATCATCATCCTGACCGATGGCGCGGGGAACGTGTCCGTGACCGGGATGCCGCCTCAGGAAGAGGCCCGGCGCATGGCGATGATGATTCACGACGCGCACTTCCGCACGGTCATCATCAACATGGAGCACCCCGCGTTCGACCGGGGGCTGGCCGCGGACCTCGCGACCTTCATCGGCGGGCCGTGCTACACGCTGCCGGAGCTGAAGGCTGAGGCGCTGCTGAAAACCGTACGGCAAGAATTGAGCCTCAAGCCGGGCGAGCGTGGACCGGCATCCTCGGCCGGCGAGTCCAATAGCGGCCTGCCGGAAATCCCGGGGAATATGGCGGCGGGCTCGCGGCCGTTCTGATGGAGCCACCTACTACGGATACTCAATACGGCAACGACGCTGGGGCGGTGTCCACCGCCCCAGCGTCGCGTCTGGAGGGGCTGCGTGCCCGACGCCAACTCCTGGCCGACGCCGCGCTGCTCCTCGTCACCCTGATCTGGGGCGCCACGTTTGTGATGGTCAAGGACGCGGTCAGCACCTTCCCCGTCTTCAGCTTCATGGCACTCCGGTTCACGCTCGCCGCGCTCGCGCTGGCGCCGCTCGCACTGTGGCAAAGGCAAGTGCGGCGGCCACCACGAAGAACCGAAGAACCGAAGTTACACCAGGGTTATCAACAGCCTCGTGCACCTTCCTTTCTTCGGTCCTTTGTGGTTAGTATAGTTTCTCGCAAGCGGACCGGTGTTTTGTTGGCCTCGACACTGGCAGGCCTCGCGCTCTTTGCCGGCTATGCTTTTCAGACTGCGGGCCTGATTTCGACCACCCCCGCCAAGGCGGGCTTTATCACGGGACTTTCGGTCGTCATCGTGCCGGTCGTCTCTGCGCTGCTGCTCCGCCATTCGCCTCGCGCAATGCCTGGCTGGGCGTGGCGCTCGCCACCATCGGACTGGCGCTAATCTCGCTGACCGCGGACCTGCGCATCCAGCCGGGCGACCTGCTCGTGCTGGCCTGCGCATTCTCCTTCGCCGCCCACATCCTGATCCTCGGCCATTTCGCACCCCGGCACGACCCGCTCTTGCTTACCCTGGGCCAGGTGCTCGCGGTTGGGCTGTTCAGCCTCGTCGCGGCGTTGATCTTCGACCAGAGGAGCGACGTTAACCCGCGAGGTGTTCCTTGCAGCCGCGTTTACGGGCGTCCTGGCGACCGCAGTTGCGTTCGGCATCCAGACGGTCGCGCAGCGCTTTACGACGAGCACACATACTGCGCTGATCTTTGCGGCGGAGCCGGTGTTCGCGGGGCTGTTCAGCCTCATCCTCATCGGCGAGCTGCTCGGGCCGCGCCAGATGCTCGGCTGTGGGCTGATCCTCGGCGGTATGCTCGTTGCAGAACTGCGGCGAAAGTAAACACAAAGACACAAGGACACCTTGCTGGCATTCGCGCAGGCGGGCGAGGACCTATTCATTCGTATCATTGATTAGAGCACGGGCATGTGCTACTATTTGACCGTCGGGCTGCGCGCTCGGTGATGCGGCGCGCCCTTGCCGACGCACTGCATTAGGGAGGTCTCGATGACTGGCACAGTTTCTCAGCCGCACGAGTCCCCAGAGGAAGCACCAGGCCGCAGTCAACCGGCTGGTTTCGACGCTTACCGCTCAATTCTACGATTGGTGGTTGGCCTCGCGCTCACAGGGGGAGACGATCTCGTCACGCGCTTACGCGAATGGGAAACCGCCAACCCACCTGAGACTGCCGAGCCCGGTGACTCCGCCCCGGACACTTCCAGCGACCTGGCGCGCCGCGCGTTGATCGGAATGGTGTTTGAGGTGGCGGAGTTGACCAGGCAGGTAGTCTGGAGTGCAGCGGGCCTGTCCGCCTCGTTCGCGACCGCCATGCAGTCCACCTTCCGGCCGGTGACCGACAGCTTCCTCTTCCGCCCACTGAGGGCGTCGCTTGAGGGGATTGCAGCCCGGGGGGAAAAGAGATTCGAGCGTTTCGTCCGCACGGGCCGGGCCGAAGAGCCGAGGAGCCGCCAATTAGCGGGGGAGGTCACCGGCCTGCTGATGGAAGACATCGTCCACTACGCGGGAGAAAACCCCGGCGTCAAGGCGCTCGTGGACGCGCAGGTCGACAGGCTTATGCCCTCCCTGGTAACGGACGCCACAATCCAGGAGCTTCTCGTCGTCCAGCTGGGGGCGTGGACCGCGGGCCTGTCTAAGCGTCCGGAATCACTGGATCCGTTGGTGCAGCAGGTGGGCGACCGATACATCGCGTATCTGAACGAGCATCCCGAAGACGTCCAAAACCTCGTACAGGGTCAGGCAGCTAGTATGGCGTCGGAGGTCAGGGATAACGTGCGAACGATCACGGTGACTGGTGATACGGTCCTCGAGACGGTGGTTCGAGGGTTGCTGCGACGGACGCCGCGGGAGAACCTGCCGCCGCCGGACATCCGGCAACGGGGCAACGGCGCCGAGCCGGAGCAGCCGAGGGAGGGCGCAGCATGAGCGCTAAGGACCTGGAGGGCCAATACGCCGGCTTCCTGACTCGTGCGGTTGGCCTCGTCCTCGACTATGTGATCGTCAGCCTCGCCGTGATCATCCTGGGTCTCGGGACGACGGTGCTCTTCCGCGCCTTTGACATCGACCTGCGAGCGTGTCCTGCGCTGACCCCCTCGCCGCCGGTAGCTTCGATCCTCTGCGCCGGAGGCCGCGGTTTCCTGACTGTGTCCCTTGTCGCTATCTACCCGCTCTACTACGTCCTCTTTTGGATGCTAGTGGGGCAGACAATCGGGCAGCGCATCATGGGCGTGAAGGTCGTCAGGCTGGACGGACACAACCTGGGCCTCAAAAGGAGCCTGGTGCGTTGGATTGGCGCCCAGATCTGCATACTCACCTTCGGTATCGGCTTCCTGTGGGTGTTGGTGGACGACAGGCGCATGGGCTGGCACGACATGATGGCGCGGACGTGTGTCGTGTACTCGTGGAAAGCCATGCAGAAGGAGCGGTTCATTGCAAGGATGAACCGGCGGCGGCATCCCAGCCCCGGTGGGCTGGAGGGGCAATGAACCAGTCGTCGTTAAGGACCGCGTACGGATAGGCGAAGGCTTCGGCTGCCCAGCGCACGTCCTCGGGTGGACAGTCTCCCCGATACGGCGCGATCAGCAGGCCGAATTCCAGGCGCCGTCCGTTATACGACGGTGCGTAAGGCTTGATGTGGTCGGACGCTGAAAAGGCCGTCACCAGGAAATTACCAAGCCCCGTATCAGCCGTACCGTAGCGATACTGTCTTCCCCAATAGGTCCCAAAGGGATTCAAGCGAAGCCGCAGCAACCCATCCTCCCTGCGCGTCCGCAACGGGCAGAACGCCAGGCCGCTGGCTGCGTCCGCGCTTTGCGCCACCAGCACGCCCCGCTCGCCATCGGAAACCGCCACCCACCCGTGCGTGATGTGGTTATTGACGCTGTCCAATTCGGCATTCTCGCGAGAAGCGACCGTAGTCGAGGTCGTAGCGGCTGACGTGATCGCAGTAGTTGTGTTTCCAGACGCGCAGAGAGCTTCCGGGCTGTCCGCGGAGCCGTTGGGCTGATCTCGCACGGCCGCAACTCCTGCCAGCCGTTGTCCCATGCCTGCTCGAGCCGCCGGGCCTGGTCGCGGTTGTAGCCGTGGTCGGGCGTCCGCGGGTAAGCAACGCGGGTGGTCACATACACGTAAGGAAGGCCGGCCGCCAGGACGATCTCGCGTTGGAAGCGGGCGACATGACCGCCTTTCAGCGTCAGCGAGCCGTGCATGACGCTTCACCCCGGCAACCCCAAGTGCAAGCGAGTCGGCCCTCTCCCACGCGTCCAGCTCGACCTGCTTGCCCCCGTAAGTAATGGCCGTGCGCAGAAAACGACCCAGCGCAAACTCCTCGCCATCCAGCCGAACGGAAGTCACCTGCCCGCGGTCATCGAACGCGATGCTAATTCGCTCATTCTCGAGCGACCGGCCGGCCACCTTCACGGGTGAAGCCGAGGGTGCGGCGGGAGAGTCAGCGGCAATGACGTAGTCCTTGCGCTCGCCTGGGTCGAAGTGCTCCACGAACCACAGCTCGCGGCCGGAGCCTGCCTCGACGATCGCGCTGGGAACGGGGCGACCGTCCTGGTCGCAGACGGCGAACGTTTCCGAAGCCGTCTCCCGCAGCGGCAGGCGCACAAGCGCTGTCGAGGGATGAGCCTCGTAGGAGATCACGCTCGAGGGAACGCCGCGAACGTAGTCCAGCAAGCTGAAGCGGGACGAGGACGGTTGCGGCGCCAACCTGGCGAATGCCTCGGCCGCGGTTTCGACGGCCCGGCGAACCAGGTCGCGACCGATGCGTTCGCGAGTCAGGTTCATCACCGGAGCCGCCATGCCAAAGTGCGTGGTCGAGAGGACCTTCAGGCGGGCTTCGAAGGATTCGGCTAGCAGGCAAGCGATGTCGCCTGGCAACTCGCCTTGCTGCAGCCGAACCGCCTGTAGCTCGAGAATCCGTGCGCGCTCGACGCCGGTCCACAGCCAGTGGTTGGACCATTTCTCGGCCCAGCTCGAGAGGCCGTCAAAGCTGCCGTCTGCAGTATCCTGGCCGATGCTGATGCTGCCGGCCGTCTCGTGATGGTCGAGGTATTCGCCCGGCGTCGTGAACCTGACATAGTCGAGACCGGCGACGTTCTCGACCAGCCCGCGCAGCCCGCTGACGGTGGAGAACCGGCCCTTCAACAGCGGTACGTCGAAGCCCACCCAGAACTCGTCGTCGGCGTCCATGTCGATCAACAGGAGCAGATCGACCGGCTCCTCGAGCGCGAGCTGCTGGCGCCGCACCTGCCTGACCCAGCGCCGCAGCGTGAGGTGATCGGCCAGGTCGCCCACGCTGTAGCAGGGCAGGAGCGTCATGGTCTCTTCGATGCCGGGATAGGACAGCGTCAGGGGATTGTAGCGCTGCGCGAGCGTCAGCGGCGGGATGAAGTTGCTGAAGCCGTTGAAGGGCAGAGCGGCGTAGTACAGGCTGATGCTGTCGATGCCACAAGCGCGATACAGCTTCAAGTGGATCGGGGTGTACATCATCTCCTGCGGCCGCACCATCGTCCTGACACCGTCCCCGAAGAGGTCCCGCAGGCCGGACCCGTTGGCGTTACTGAGGCCGCGGGTAGATCGCCTCCTCGAACTCCCGCGCGCTGTGCGCGTTGATCGAGCCCGTTGTTATAGGACATGAGCTGCATCTCGTCGCGCCCCTCGCCAACCCGGCGTTGGAGCGCGGCGATCAGGTCGGGGCAATGGGCGGGCATGATGCGTTCCAGCGAGAAGGCGTTTTCGAAGTCCCACGTGCCCGCGCACGGGGATGCCGCGCGCGTTCAGTTCGTCCAGCGTGCGGATCAGGTGGCGAATGACACGGATGTCCTTGCCGAAACCCAACTCGTCGGGCGTGTCGCCGCGGAAGGAATGGTAGAAGTTACCGTGGAACCGGAAGGCGAGGTAGATGTCAGGCATTATTCGTGAGACGCCAGGCCGGCATCGGCCGTATCAATCCAGAGCGTGACGGGGCCGTCGTTGACCAGGGCCACTTGCATGACAGCACGAAAGCGGCCGGTCTCGACCCGCAAGCCTGCGCCGCGCAGTTGTGCCACGAAGTAATCCACCAACGGCTCCGCCTGCTCGGGCCGGGCGGCCTTGAGGAAATCGGGACGCCGTCCCCTGCGTGCATCGCCGTACAGGGTGAACTGCGACACGACGAGGACTTCCCCGCCCACCTCCGCCAACGACAGGTTCATCTTGCCCGCCGCGTCGTCGAACACCGCAGCCCGGCCACCTTCGCCGCCAGCCAGGCCGCCTCGCGCTGCCCATCAGTCGGGGTGACGCCGAGCAGGACGAGGAACCCGCGGCCGATCGCACCGACGACTTCGCCGTCGACGGTGACTGATGCCTGGGTGACGCGTTGAATCAGTGCGCGCATCATGCCTCGACGCAACGGATGCCTTCGGCAAAACGGATCAACGGATGGGCGGCCGGGTGGTACGCGGGGTCGGCTGATCCGTTTCGCCGGGAGGGCATCCGTTGCACCGTCATAGCCCGACCGCGTGGGCTGTCTCGCTCAGCACGTCCGCCGAGCGCCGCAGTGCGGCGAGTTCCTCATCGCTCAGCTTCGGCATCAGCACGCCTTCGACCCCACCGTGGTCGACGATGGAGGGCAGGCTCAGGCAGATGTTTTCGATGCCGAACTGTCCGGTCATCAGGGTCGATACCGTCAGAACGGTATTCTGGTCGCGAAGTATGGCTTCCACCACGTGGCCGGACGCCGAGACCGATGGCGTAGTAGGTAGCGCCCTTGCGCTCGATGATCTCATATGCGGCCCGCTTCACCTGCTCGGCGATCTCGGCCTGCATGTCGGCCTGGCACGGCTGCCCGCGCTGCTCGCAGAACTCGGCGATCGGCATGCCGGCGACGGTTGCCCGGCTCCAGACCACGACCTCGGAGTCGCCATGCTCCCCGATCACATAGCCGTGCACGCTGCGCGGATCCACGTTCAATCGCTGGCCGACCAGCGCCCGCAGGCGGGCCGTGTCGAGCACTGTGCCGGAACCGATCACCCGGCAGCTGGGAAACCCGGATGCCTCGACGGCGGCCAGGGTGAGGATGTCCACCGGGTTCGCCACCACGAGCAGGATCGCATTCGGCGCAGCCGCGGCGATCTCCGGAACCATGCTGCGAATGATGCCCGTGTTCTTCCTGACGAGGTCCAGCCGGGTTTCGCCCGGTTTCTGCGCCGCGCCCGCGGTGATGACCACGATCTGGCAATCCGCACAGTCCGCGTACGAGCCTGCCCGGATGGTCACGGGGCGCACGAACGGCTCGCCGTGCGCAAGATCCATCGCCTCGCCCTCGGCGCGGCGTTCGTTGACGTCGACCAGCACGATCTCGCTGGCTAATCCGCTCATCATCAAGGCATATGCGGCGCTCGCGCCCACTGCGCCCGCGCCGCCCACAATCGCAATCTTCGTCGGAGTTCTGCCGTTCACGCTATCTCCTATCCATGGGTTAGACCTGACCGGTTTTTCGAAACCTGTCGGGTCTGGCTTTATATGCTCGATTCGGGGCCTTCGACCCACATCGCGCCGCCGGGTCCGACTTCCTTCTTCCAGATCGGCGAGACTTGCTTGATCCGGTCGATGATGTAGTGGCAGGCGTCGAAAGTGTTCGCCCGGTGCGCGGCCGCCACCGCGATGACGATCGACACGTCGCCGATCTCCAGCCGTCCCGACGCGGTGCACCACGGCGACTGCGCTGATGTCCGGCCAGCGGCTCTGGGCTTCGGCCGCGATGCCTGCAAAGGAAGCCTCGGCCATCTCCGGGTACGCTTCGTATTCGAGGTAATCCGTGCGCTGCTCGCCCGTGACGGCGCGCACCGTTCCGGCAAAGACCGTCACGCCGCCAAGCTCGGGTGCGGTCACCCGGGATGCAACGTCGTCGAGCGAGATAGGGCCTTCGACGATCTCGAACAGCTTCGTCCCGCTGCTTGCGCTGCCGCCGCTCACGGGCGGGATGAGCGCGACCTCGTCCCCATCCTCGAGCACACGGTCGGGGCGGGCGTAGACGCGGTTGACGGTCACGGTGAAGCGCTGCTGATCCAGGTTCAGGGCCGGATACTTGCCGCTGAGGTGAGTTCGAAGCCCGGCGATATCGGTTCCCTCCGGCAGCACCAGCAGCCACCTCGTTCTTCCCCACGCGCTCACGCATGCCTGCAAAGAAGCGCACACGCACGTTCATGCTTCACCCTCCTCGGCGATCCAGTGCCCACTCTTGCCCCCGCGCTTTTCCAGGAGGCGGATGCCGTCGATGATCATGCCGCGTTCCACTGCCTTAGCCATGTCGTAGATGGTCAGAGCGGCCACGCTGACCGCCGTCAGGGCTTCCATCTCCACGCCGGTCTGCCCCTTGCACTTGACCGTCGCCATGATTTCCACCGTGGAGGCGGCATCGTCGAACGCAAACTCGACCGCGACTTTGGTCAGCAGAAGCGGGTGGCACATGGGGATTAACTCGCTGGTCCGCTTGGCAGCCATGATGCCCGCGACCCGGGCGGTGCCCAGGACGTCACCCTTGGGTAGATTGCCCTCGCGCAGGAGGCGGAGGGTCTCCGGCTTCATGCGAACACGGCCGGCGGCGACGGCCTCGCGTTCCGTTTCAGCCTTTGCCCCGACGTCGACCATACGGGCTTCGCCGTGTTCGTCCAGATGGGTTAGCTCACTCATGCGGGACATTGTATCTAACTTGTCGCGTTCGCGGAAACTAACCCACTAGCGCCGGCGGCTGCGCAGAGATTTATCTGTGGGTGTATACTGCGTGCGGAGGTTCACATGCCGGAATACCCCGAGATCGCGGCGCGTGCCGCGGAGATGAACGAACTCCTGACGGGAAAGACGATCTCAGACGATCGAGGTGCTGCAGCCGAAGTGCCTCAACCTGCCCGAAGATCGCTTCAAGGAGAACCTGGCCGGCGCCGCGCTGGGGCCGACGATGCAGCGCGGGAAATGGTTGTGCAACGAGACTGACCGCGGCTGGCTCCTGCTGAACATGGGCATGGGCGGCGAAATCCTGCTCGTCGACCGGGCCAACCTGCCGGAGAAGCGCCGGGTCATCTTCGACTTCACCGACGGGACCAGCCTCTCGGTCAACTTCTGGTGGTTCGGCTTCGCCCACTACCTGCCGCCCGGGCCGCTGGAAGCGCACGAGCAGATCGCCAAGCTGGGTCCGAACGTGCTGGACGTCAGCCCCGAGCAGTTCCGCGCGCTGGTGCGGGGGCAGAAGGGCGGGGTGAAGGCCTTCCTGCTGGACCAATCCCGGCTGGCGGGCATCGGGAACGCATACATCCACGACATCCTGTGGCTGGCGCGCATCCATCCGCTGCGTAAGCTGAACACGCTGTCTGACGCGGAAGTCGACGCGCTGTGGCAGGGGATCCAGGACGGGCTGCAGCCAAGCCTGGCGAAGGGCGGCGCGTTCTACGAGGTCAGCCTGCGGGGGGAGAAGGGCGGGTTCGTGTTTGATGACATCCTCGTAGGCTACCGCGAGGGCGAGCCGTGCCGGCGGTGTGGAACCCCGATCGTAAAGATCAAGACCGGGGGCACGAGCAGCTTCATCTGCCCGGCGTGCCAGGTTGCGTAACGGCAGTGCAAACTAACCACCAAGTATCAAAGACACAAAGGTACACTAAGATCTCTATCGCTTCGTGAAACTTCGTTTCTTTGATGCTTTGTGGTTAGTTGCTCAGTTCAGGGGGGAGGAATGGCAAGTCAGAGCGATGTCAAGCGATGGCAGCAGAACCTGCAGGCCGAGCGCGACGCGATCGTGCTGTACGAGGGGCTGGCGCAGGCGGAGCCAAACCCGGACCTGAAGGCGGTGTACGCCAAGTTGGCCGACACGGAACGCCACCACGCCGCGGTCTGGGAGCAGAAGCTGAAGGACGCGGGCGTGCCTGACCGGCCGCACCGGACGGCCTGGCGGACGCAGGTGTTCCGGTGGTTGGCGAAGCGCTTCGGGCCGGGATTTGTGCTGCCCTCGCTGGCCCAGGTCGAACGGCAGGCCAGCAGCGAGTATGACAACCAGGCTGACGCGCATGCGCTCGGCATGCCGGTCGACGAACGCTCGCATGCACGAGTGTTCGGCTACCTTGCGCAGACGAGTGGAGGGCTCGAAGGGAGCGCGGTCGCCAGGTTCGAGGGGCGGCACCGGGCCGCGGGTGGCAACGCGCTGCGGGCCGGGGTGCTGGGCGCGAACGACGGGCTGGTGTCCGTGTTCAGCCTGGTCATGGGCGTGGCGGGCGCGGCGGCGAGCTCGCAGGTGATCCTGCTCACCGGCTTCGCCGGCTTACTGGCCGGCGCACTGAGCATGGCCCTTGGCGAATGGCTGTCGGTGCAGAGCTCGCGCGAGCTCTATCAGCACCAGATCAGCATCGAGAAGCACGAGCTGGAGACGATCCCCGAGGAGGAAGTCGCGGAGCTGAGCCTGATCTACCAGGCGAAGGGGATCCCGGCGGCGACCGCCGAGGAGATGGCGCAGCGGCTGTTGTCTGACCCGAACACGGCGCTCGACACGCTGGCGCGAGAAGAGCTTGCGGTGGATCCCAAGTCGCTGGGCGGATCGGCGTGGGAGGCGGCGATAACCTCGTTCTTCCTGTTCGCCATCGGGGCGCTCATCCCGGTGCTGCCTTATGTCTTCTTCACCGGCACGACCGGCATCATCGTGAGTGCGGTGGCGAGCGGCCTGGGCTTGTTCGCCATCGGCGCGGCCATCACGCTGATGACGGGACGCAGCGTGCTCTTCTCGGGCGCGCGCCAGGTGCTGTTTGGTATGGTCGCGGCGGCGATCACGTTCGGCGGTGGGGCGCCTGATCGGCGTCAATTTAGCGGGCTAACCCGACGGGAAGCCGGCGTCACCACCAAGAACCAAAGAACCGAAGCTTCACAAAGGATTTCTCTTTGTGAAGCTTCGGTTCTTAGTGTCTTTGTGGTTGCTATTGATTCCTGCTACGCAGACTTCTGGGCGAAGGCCTCGCCCCAGGTGATGCCCGTGCCATCGCGGGTGAGCAGGACTGGCGTCGCACCGCGGGTGATGCACTCGGCGTTTACCACGCACCGCTCGACCTCGGGATGCGACGGAATCTCGTACATCACATCCAGCAGCACCCGCTCGATGATTGTACGCAAGCCGCGGGCGCCGGTCTTGAGCTTCATGGCTTCGCGGGCGGCTACCCGCAGCGCCTCGGGCGTAAAGACCAGGTCGACGTGGTCCAGGTCGAACAGGCGGGCATATTGCTTGACCACGGCGTTCTTCGGCTCGGTCAACACGGAGACGAGCGCTTCCTCGTCCAGCGGGTCCACGCTCACAGTAACCGGCAGGCGGCCCACGAACTCGGGGATCATGCCGAACTTCAGCAGGTCGTCGGCGGTCACGTGCTGCAGGTATTGCGCGGTTTGCATCTCTTTGGTGCGCGGCGCCTCGCCCGAAGTCCGGAACCCTACGCGGCCCTTGCTGCCCATGCGCTGACCGACGATGTCGTCCAGCCCGGAGAACGCGCCGCCGCAGATGAAGAGGATGTTCTTCGTGTCGAGGCGGACGAACTCCTGGTTCGGGTGCTTGCGGCCGCCCTGGGGCGGGACGTTGGCGATCGTGCCTTCGATGATCTTGAGCAGGCCCTGCTGCACACCCTCGCCGGATACGTCGCGGGTGATCGACGGGTTGTCGCCGCTCTTGCGGGCGATCTTGTCGATCTCGTCCACGTAGACGATGCCAACCGAGGCGCGCTCCACGTCCCACTCGGCCGCGTGCAGGAGTTGGACCAGGATATTCTCGACGTCCTCGCCCACGTAGCCGGCCTCGGTGAGGCCGGTCGCGTCAGCGATGGTGAACGGGACGTCGAGAATCTTGGCGAGGGTGCGAGCAAGGAGCGTCTTGCCGCAACCCGTGGGGCCGATGAGCAGGATATTGCTCTTCTCGAGCTCCACGCCGGTCGACGTCCGCGGGGTTCGTGCCGTTCACGATGCGCTTGTAGTGGTTGTACACCGCCACGGACAGGGTCTTCTTTGCCCGCGTCTGCCCCACGACGTACTCGTCGAGCTGCGCCATGATGTCCTTGGGCGGGACAAGCCGCCAGCGCGGCGCAGCCGGCAGGGCGTCCGTCTTTACGCCATCCTCGTCCAGCACTTCCTGGCACAGTGCGACGCACTCATCGCAGATGAAGACCCCATCGGGTCCCGCAATAAGCCGGCGAACCTGGCTCTGGTCGCGATGACAGAACGAGCAGCGCTCGACGTCAACCCTGGCCTTACTTCCCACTATTTCTTAGCCCCTTTAGCAGCAAGCTCTGCCGGATGCAGCACTTCGTCCAGCAGGCCGTAAGCCTTAGCTTGATCTGCAGTCATATAGCGATCACGGTCCGTATCTTCCGCGATGCGCTCGACCGGCTGGCCGGTATGCTTCGAGAGGATGCCGTTAAGCTCCTCTTTCAGGCGCAGGATCTCGCGCGCCTGGATCTCGATCTCGGTCGCCTGGCCCTGCGCGCCGCCCAACGGCTGGTGCATGTGGATGGTGGCGTGCGGCAGGGCGTAACGCTTGCCCTTGGCGCCCGCGGTTAGCAGGACCGTGCCGAAGCTAGCGGTCACGCCGACCGCGATCGTGCTCACCGACGCCCGGATCAACTGCATTGTATCATATATTGCCATTCCGGCATAGACGACCCCGCCAGGAGAATTGATGTACAGCTGGATGTCCCGTTCCGGGTCTTCCCGGTCGAGGAACAGCAGCTGCGCCACGATCACGTTGGCGACCTGGTCGTTGATGCCGGTGCCCAGGAAGATGATGCGCTCTTTGAGCAACAGCGAGTAGATGTCGTACGCGCGCTCCCCGCGGCCACTGGTCTCGATCACCATCGGAATCAGCGACTGGGGGGTGAGAGGATTGAAGGTCATAGTCTGCTCCGTCCTACTACAGGCCCCGAGAGGGGCCGCCCAATTCGTCGACGGTCATTAGACCACAAAAGCGCGGTCTGGACAGTAGCGGACAATCCGCACCGATCCAGACCTGACAGGTTCCCACCCTGCTGCGGTAGGGACCTGTCAGCTCTTCGGTGGACCGCTATTCGGCCGCAGCGTCTTCTGCGGGCGCTTCCGGCGCGACTTCCTCGGGTTCCATCTCGGCGACGGCTGCGGCGGCGGAAGCCTCGACCTCTGACGCCTCGGCGCTCACCGGGTTTTCGGGGGCCGGCGCCTCACCCGCAGGCTCGGGCGTCTGCGGCTGCCTCAACCGGGGCCGCGGCGACTTGGCCTGTCACGATCGCGCGCAGGCGTTCGAGCGTCTTCGACGTGCGCAGGTCCGTCCGGAGCATCGAGCGGCCTTGCGGCGAGCCGAAGGCCTCGAGAATGGCGCTGCGGGTCTCCTCTTTCTGCACGTCGCCGGCCATGCGCTGCAGCTCAGCGTCGATCTCTTCCTCGGTTACCTCAAGGCCTTCGCGGCGCGCCAACTCGGCAAGCACCAACTGGGCCTGCACGCGGCGCTCGGCAGCCGGCTCGAGTTCCTGGTGATACTGCGCCATGGTCTTGCCCTGCAGGCGGAGCGAATCTTCGAGCGTGTAACCGATCTGCTGCATGCGGCGACCCATATCGTCCATCATGTCGTGGACGGTGTCGTCGACCGCGACGGGCGGGTACGCCAGCTTCGCGCGGCCGATGAGCGCCTCGACGGCCTCGTCATTCAGCTTGTTCTCGGCCTCGGTCTCGCGCTGCTTCTTCAGCTCGGCCAGCTTCTTGGCGCGGTAGTCGGCGAGGTCGGTGTACTCGCCCAGCGTCTTGACGAATTCGTCGTCCAGCTCGGGCGTGACCTTGGCGCGGACTTCCTTGACATTCACCTTGAAGTGAGCAGTCTGGCCCTTGTACTTGGAGAGCGAGTCCTCGGGGTAGGTGATCTCGAACTCTTTCTCGTCGCCGGCGGAAAGGCCGACGAATGCCTCGTCGAAGCCGGGCAGCCAGCCGCTCTCACCGCGGAGGGTCAGCTCCCAATCCGTGTTGTCCATGATGGTGCTGTCTGCGACCGTGCCGAGGATGTCGACCTTGACCATGTCGCCGAGCTCGGCCGGGCGGTCCACGACATCGTGCTTGGACTGGGCGGCGCGCGCCTGCTCGAGGGTCTCGTCCACGTCTGCCTCAGTCACCTCAACCGACGGGGCTTCGACCCGGAGGTCGCTGTAATCGCCGAGGTCAACGGTCGGGCGCAAGGGCACGACGAGCTTGAACCGGATCTCGGGGTCGACCTGCACGTCTTCCAGCGAAGCCTGTCCGAAAGGCTCGAACTCTTTCCGGTCGAGCACTTCGTTGTAGACTTCCTGTCCCAGGTCGTCCACGATCTCGCCGAGGAGGGCCGGTTTGCCGTAGAGACGAACGACGTGGGCGAACGGCGCCTTGCCCGGCCGGAAGCCCGGGATCTTGGCCTTTCGCGAGACGAGCTTGACCGCGCGATCGAGCGCCTGCTGCGTGCGTTCGGGGCCCAACTCGATCGTCAGGTCGAGCTGATGATCCTCACGCGGGTTCGTGGTGACTTTCAGTTCTTCGGCCAAAGGAATACCTCCGCTAACATCTAACGAGTAACCAGGAAAGGGCGAAACAGTCATGTTTCGCCCTTTGCTCGTTACTCGTTCGGAGGATTATACCTTGAAACCACCAAGGATCAAAGAAACGAAGTTACACAAAGAACAGCGAGCCTATGTGTAACCTTGATTCTTCGGTTCTTGGTGGTGAAGCTCGGCTCATATGCGGCCGAACTGTTTGGCGAGCTCGGTGGCGCTCATGTAGACCATGGTCGGGCGGCCGTGGGGGCAGGTGCGGGGGGAGCGGCAGCCTTCCAGGCGGCGGACGAGCTCCTGCATCTCGGGCAGGGTCATGGGGGTGTTGCCCTTGACGGCGGCCCGCTTGCAGATGAGCGTGATGAGGCGGGCCTCGTGAGCAGCCTCCACGACGTCATCCCGCTGGCTCAGCCCGTCGAGGATCTCGGCCACGGCCCGCTCGGGCTGACCCCCGCGGGCGAGGATGCCGGGCACAGTGCGGAGCAGATACGAACTGCCGCCGAACGGCTCGAGCGAAAGGCCCAGGTCGGCGAGCGCACCGAGCTCCTCCGCGGCCACCGCAGCCTGCTCGGGCGAGAGGTCGAGCACGACGGGCTCGAGCAGGGGCTGGACGGCGAGCTTGTGGGCGGCGTGATCGGCCAGCAGCTGCTCGTACAGCACGCGTTCGTGCGCGGCGTGCTGGTCGATGAGGTACATGCCGTCGGGCCCCTCGGCGACGATATAGGTTGCCGCTAACTGCCCAACAACCCGCAGGATCGGCATAAGCCGCGAGGGCTCGGTTGGCGGGGATGAGGCGCCAGCGTGGCGCGGGGTGAGGGGATGTTCTTCTGGAGTCTCCCACCCTTGGGCTCGGGCGTCGGACTCTTCGCCGCGCTCGGTACGGAATCGCCGCCTGTCCGCCGCGGCCCGCACCCAGCAGCGCCTCGCGCCGCTCGATCCATCCCCTCACCCCGCGCCACGCTGGCGCCTCATCCCCGCCGCGCTCGTGCTGATCCGTCCATCCCCGCAGCGCCTCATCCCCGCCGGTCTCGTGCGGCCAGGCGACGGGCTGAGTGGTGGCGGCAGGGCCGGCTTCGGGGATGGGGGCGTGCTCGATGAGGGCGCGACGGACGGCCTTTTGGACGGCGCCGAAGACGGCGTTGGGGTCGCGGAAGCGGACTTCGGCCTTGGTCGGGTGGACGTTGACGTCGACGTCGCCGGAGTCGATCTGGAGGAAGATGACGGCGACGGGGTAACGACCGACGGGGAGCAAGGTGTGGTAGGCCTGGATGACGGCGTAGGCGATGGACGTGTCCTGGAACCAGCGGCGGTTCACGAACAAGGTGATGTAGCCCCGGTTGCCGCGGTGAAGCGAGGGCACGCCGATGTAGCCGGAAGCGCGCGGGGACCGAGCGTCCTTCGACTCCGTTCTACTCCGCTCAGGATGCTCGGTCGGCCCAGGATGCTCGGTCGGCTCAGGGTGCTCGGTCGGCGCAAGATGCTCGGTCGGCTCAGGATGCTCGGGCTCGCCGACGGGGAACATCTGCTTTGCCATGTCGAGGCCGTAGACTTTGACCAGGACGTCGTTCAGTTTGCCGGAGCCGGTGGACTGGAAGACCAGCTTGCCGTCGGAGACGAGGGCGAAGCGGCGCTCGGGATAGGCGAGGGCGTAGCGGGTGACGACCTGCTGGATGTGGGCGGCCTCGGTGGCGGGCTGCTTGAGGAACTTGAGGCGGGCCGGGACGTTGGCGAAGAGGTGCTCTACGGTGACGGATGTGCCGACGGGCGCGCCGCGCAGCGTGTGCTCTGCCTCGCGGCCCTCGGTCAAGCGGACGAAGGCGCCGGCTTCGGTATCCTGCGTGCGGGTGAGGAGGGAAACCTGCGCGACGGAAGCGATGCTGGCAAGCGCCTCGCCGCGGAAGCCGAGCGTGGCGATGCGATCCAAGTCGACCGTGGAGGTGATCTTGCTGGTGGCGTGGCGCAGGAAGGCGACGCTCACCTCTTCGGCGGGGATGCCGCAGCCGTCGTCCTGGACGCGGATGAGACGGCGACCGCCCTCGCGGATCTCGACGCGGATGTCACGGGCGTCCGCGTCGAGGCTGTTTTCGATCAGCTCTTTGGCGGCGGATGCGGGGCGCTCGACGACCTCGCCGGCGGCGATTTGGTTGGCGACTTCGGGCGCCAGGACTCGGATTGGCATGGAGCGATTGTACCACAGGACGGCGGTTGGGAGGTTGTAGGTTGGAGGTTGCAGGTTGCAGGTTCGCATGGTCTGTTACGGATTGCCGAAGAATATGGCATGTCTCACAAATCCCGATCCCGAAAATCCCTCAAATCCCAGGTGTTAGGGATACCGAGCGACAAGTGTAGAGCGGCAGCGGAGCACCAAGGGCAACTGACGAGTGACGTCCCAAGAGACCGCTCCTGAGACTGTCGCCTGTCCCCTCCCAGGTCACAGCTCGCACAGAGACGTGCACCACACGCTACCTCGGCGCGGGTTGACTCGTGATCGTTGGCAGGCTACAATGTGACCACATAAGGTGGTCGCGTCGAGGCGGGTGCCCAGCTTCTTTTCGGGAGGATCAGGTATGCCGGAGATCGGAATTCGTGAGTTGAAGAGTCAAGCCTCGGAGATCGTGCGGGCAGTCCGGGAGGAACGGGCCGAGTATGTCATCACGCTGCGGGGGAAACCCGTAGCGATGATCGTGCCATTCGAGGAAGCCCGAGATGAAGGAGGGGCGACTCCCGGGGAGTGGTGGGAGCGCGTTCGGGAAATCGGCAGGCTAATGGAAGAAGAAAATCCCGGCGCCGCAAGCGTGGTAGATACCATTTTTACCGATCGCGAGGCTTCATGAATCGCACGCTCGTTACCATCGACACAAGCGTCTTTGCCGCGGCCGCGTTGCACCACGAGACCGACCATCTGGCAGCCGACAGACTGATGGGAACACTGGCGCGCGAAGAGACGGGGATCGCCGTGCCGTCTATTCTCATCCCCGAGCTGATGAGCGCACTCCAAAGAAACAAATACCCTCTGCCGCGGATCCGCCAATTGCTGCTTGCCTACAGGAACCCTCGCCTTATGGTCGTGGCTGTCGACTTGCGCTTAGCCGACCAAGCGGGAGAAATTGCGATGCTCCAGGGAACCAAGGGCAGCGATTCGATATTTCTCGCCCTGGCTCGTTCTCTGACAGTCCCTCTCATCACGCTGGACCGAGAGCAGCATGACCGCGCGCCGGCCGACATCGAGGTATTTACCCCGGAGCAGGCGCTGGCCGATTGGTAACTACCTGAGCGCTCCCATACATCCGCGGCAAAACCTCCTTCTCGCTTGCCCACACGTACAGGGGCTCTCGCGGGCTGTCTAGCACCTGCGTCTGCGGGTCGGGGTACATGACGAGTTTTGCACAAGTAGCGCACAAAGCTTGACATCCATGACGCGGTGCGTTATACTGGCCCTCAGTCAGTAACTGACCGACGGTCAGTTCACCCCGGATATATCCTTCTGTTATAATCTTCACATTCCTCCGTCCCTTTTTCTGCTACGATTGCGACGCGGGTTCGCGAACGAGTGACGACAATGGCTGTGGACGTATCGACGTAGGGAGTGACGATGGCGACTCAAGACCGGCGTGAGCTAGACCGGGCTCGCAGAAGAAACGACATCCTCATGGCTGCGCGCGCGGTCTTCGCACAGGACGGGTTCCGCCGGGCCACGGTCGACCAGATCGCGCAGCGCGCGGAGGTCGCCAAGGGCACCATCTACCTCTATTTCGAGACCAAAGAAGCGATTCTCGCGGACCTCGTGCTGCTGGCGCTGGCGGAGCTGCACGCCCAACTGCGGGAAGCTGTCGAAGCTCAATCAGTCCTTCAACCCGACGGCCGGCTGCGCGCCATGGCCGAAGCCTACTTAGCCTTCTCCCAACGTTCACCCGATTACTTCCGGCTGGTCACCGCGTTCGACGGCGGAGACCTGGCCGACAACGTATCGCCGCAGCGCAACCAGCTGATCCTGGCGGCGTCTAACCGCACCCTCGACCTGGTGGCCCAGGCGGTGGCGGACGGGATGGCCCTCGGCATGTTTGCCGTGCGCGATGCGCGGCAGGCGGCCGCGGTGTTGTGGGCCGGGTTGAACGGCTCCCTGGCGCTCCTGGCGCATCCGATCCGCCGGACGATGATCCAGACGGACTTGCCCGGCTTGTATCACGCGACGCTCGAATTACTACTCAGAGGCCTGACGTGCGCCGGCGAGGCGCCCGCCACAAGGAATCCCGACGCCACCACCAAGGACCAAAGAACCGAAGTTACACAAAGCCCTGCCGGACTTCGTGAAGCTTAGGTGCTTTGATTCTTAGTGGTGAGGATGAGCTATTGAAGGAGAAGACGGCATGAAGGAAATCGTCATCAGCAACCCCTTGCGGACGGCTATCGGCAGCTTTGGCGGCGCGCTCGAGAACGGTGCCCGCGTACGACCTCGCCAAGGTTCTCATGCAGCGGATCATCGCCGATTCGGGCGTGGAGGCGGGCCGCTTAACCGAAGTGATCTTCGGCAACATCGGCATGCCTTCCGAGGCGGCCAACATCGCCCGGGTGTCGGCGCTCTATGCGGGCATTCCGAAAGAGGTGCCGGCATACACGGTCCAGCGCAACTGCGCCTCGGGCATGGAGTCGATGCACAGCGCGTTCAACGCGATGCAGGCCGAGGACGGGGACCTGTACCTGGTGGGCGGGACGGAGAACATGAGCGCGATCCCCTACGTGGTTAAGGGCGCGCGCTGGGGCCTGAAGCTGCGGCACTCGGAGTTCACCGACGCGCTGTGGGAGGGGCTGACCGACCCGACGTGCAACCTGATCATGGGCGGGACGGCCGAGAACATCGCGGAGCAGTGCAACATCACGCGGGAGGAGCAGGACCAGTACGCGGTGATGAGCCACAAGAAGGCGTTCATGGCGACCCGCACGGGGAAGTTCAAGGATGAGATCGTGCCGGTCGAGGTGGTGAAGAAGGCGGCGGGCCAGGAAGTCGCCAAGGACGTGATCACCGCGGATGAGAGCATCAACCCGGGCCTGACGGTGCAAAAGGCGGCCCTGTACCCGACCGTATTCAAGAAGGGGGGCACGGTGACCCCCGCGAACGCCTGCCCGATGAACGACGGCGCGGCGGGCATGCTGCTGAGCACGGCCGAGGCGGCGGAACAGCTCGGGCTGAAGCCGATGGCGCGCATCCTGGGCTTTGCGGTGACGGGCGTCGACCCGGCGTACATGGGCCTGGGTCCCGCGACGGCGCTGCCGAAGGCGCTGAAGCGGGCGGGGCTGAAGTACGATCAGCTGGACCTGGTGGAGATCAACGAGGCGTTTGCGGCGCAGGTGCTGGGGGTGGCGAAGTCGATGCAGGCCGACGGGCATGGGTGGGACCCCGACAAGACGAACGTCAACGGCGGCGCGATCGCGCTGGGGCACCCGGTCGGCGCGTCGGGCTCGCGCATCGTGGTCACCCTGCTGCACGAGATGAAGCGGCGGAACGCGCGCTACGGTGCGGCGACGCTGTGCGTCGGCGGCGGCCAGGGCTCGGCTGTCGTCGTGGAGAGGATCTAGTTCACCACAAAGAATCAAAGAAACGAAGGTTCACCAAGGTTTTTGTGAAGCTTCCTTTCTTCGGTACTTGGTGGTGACGTTCGCTTCGCAAGGAGGATTGGGCATGTACATTTTTAAGGCGGCGGTGGTCGGCGCGGGGACGATGGGGGGCGAGATCGCGCAGGTGATCTCGTTTAGCGGGCTTCCGGTGGTCCTCAAAGACGTCGACCAGAAGATGCTCGACAAGGGCATGGAGACGATCCGGCACATCTATCAGGGCCGGGTGGACAAGGGCAAGATGAGCGCGGGCGAGATGGAGAGCAAGATCAGCCTCGTCGAGCCCTCCCTCAGCTACGACAGCTTCGCCGACGTGGACATCGTGATCGAGGCGGTGCCGGAGAAGATGTCCGTCAAGAAGGCGGTGTTCGCGGAACTGGACCGGGTGTGCCCCGAGACGACGATCCTTGCCAGCAACACCTCGGCGCTTTCGATCAGCGAGATGGGCTCGGCGACGAAGCGGCCCGGCAAGGTGATCGGGATGCACTTCTTCAATCCCGCTCACGTCATGAAGTTGATCGAGGTGATCCCCGGGCTGGAGACGGCCCAGGACACGGTCGACGACGTCGTGATGTTTGCCGAGTCGCTGCGGAAGCTGCCGGTCACGGTGCGTGAGTGCCCGGGTTTCCTGGTGAACCGCCTGCTGGCGCCGTTCCTCAACGAAGCCGCCTACTGCCTGCAGGAGGGCGCGGCTTCGGCGACCGAGATCGACGAGGCGCTGCGGGACTTCGGCATGCCGATGGGCGCGTTCATCCTCACGGATACGGTGGGGCTGGATATTGCGACGCACGCGGGCGAGCAGATGCACCGGGAGTACGGCGTTCGCATGGAACTGCCGCAGCTGATGTACCGGATGCTGGAAGCCGGCCGCCTGGGAGAGAAGGTCGGCAAGGGCATCTACGGCTACGGCGAAGAGAACGATGCGCCAGTTGCGGAGCTCACCGCGGACCTGAAGAAGGAGGGCAGCCAGTTCACGCCCGAGCGGGTGATGTACCCGATGATCAACGAGGCGGTGATCGCGCTGACCGAGCATATCGCGAACCCGGCGGACATCGACATGGCCTGCATTGCGGGGCTGGGCATGAGCTACAAGGGCGAGCGCAAGGGGCCGCTGGCGATTGCGGACGAAATCGGGCTGGACTGCATCCTGCAAGACCTGGAGAACCTCCAGAAGGAATATGGCGAGCGGTTCCGCCCGGCATGGCTGCTGCGGCAGAAGGTCAACGCGGGGCACACCGGCGTGAAGGCCGGCCGCGGGTTCCACGAGTACGCGTAAGGCGGAAGTTGGAATTTAACCACAAAGGCACAAAGGCACCACTAAGGCACGGTGAAAGCCTTAGTGAACCTTGGTGGCTTTGTGGTGAGGGGCTTTTTCGCAAGGAGTAAGACGATGGCTGAATACTCAAACTTGAAGGTTGCGATCGAAGACCGTGTCGCGATTCTCACGATCGACCATCCGCCCGCGAATGCGTTCGACACGCAGACGGTGGCGGAGATGGATGCGGCGGTGGACGAACTGCTGGCGAATGACCAGGTCAAGGTGGTGGTGGTGACCGGGGCAGGCCAGTTTGCGTTCGTGGCCGGGTTGGACCTGAAGGAAGTGTCCGAGTGGTTCACCGGCGGCAAGCTGGACGTGGCGCAGGACGCGCTGCTGCGGGCGAAGTCGCTCTACAAGAAGATCGAGTGCTCGCCGAAGCCGTTTATCGCGGCGATCAACGCGGTGGCGCTGGGCGGCGGGCTCGAGCTGGCGCTCGCATGCCACATCCGCATCATGGCCGACCGGGCACGCGTCGGGCTGACCGAGACCAACCTGGGCCTGATTCCAGGCTGGGGCGGCACGCAGCGGCTGCAGCGGGTCGTGGGACAGGGGAAGGCGCTCGAGCTGATCCTCTCGGGCGACATGATCAACGCGCAGGAGGCGTTCCGCATCGGGCTGGCGAACAAGGTGGTGCCCGCGGGACAGGTGCTGCACGAGGCGATGGGGCTGGCGAAGAAGATCGCGGCGAAGAGCAAGCTGGCAATCAGCGCGGCGATGATCTCGGTCGTCGAAGGCGGCGAGATGCCGCTGGACCAGGGGCTGGAGTTCGAGACCAAGCAGTTCATGGGCCTGGTGGGCAGCCATGACCTGGTGGAAGGCATCAGCGTGTTCGTGCAGAAGCGGCAGCCGAAGTTTACGGATAGCTAACTAACGCGTTCAGAAACCAGGTTTCTGACAGAAACCTGGTTTCTGAACAAAGGATTTTCTCTCAAATGGAAATGCGCCTGGATGGGCCGCAAATCGCGGTCTTCATCGATTTTGAAAACGTAGCGACATCCGCAGAAGCCAATTACGGCGATTTTGATGTTACGGCCGTTACGGACCTGCTGCGCTCGCGTGGACGGCTTCTGATTAAGCGCGCATACGGCGATTGGGGTCGCTTTCATCGCTACCGGCGGCCGATGCTCGAAAACGGCATCGACCTGCTCCAGTTGTACTCGGTGGGCATCCAGCAGAAGAACCGGGCGGACGTGCGCCTGGCGATCGACGCGATGGAAGCCGTGTTCACGAGGCCGAACATCGACGTGTATGCGATCGTTTCGGGCGACTCCGACTTCACCGGAGCTGATCCACAAGCTGCGGGACTACGGGAAGTACACCATCGGCATCGGCCTGCACTCGGCGACGTCGGACCTGCTGCGCCGGGCGTGCGACGAGTTCATCTTCTACGAAACGCTGGTGAGTGAAGAGCTGGCGGACATTGCGGACGAGCTGCAGCTGCCTGACCCGCGGGAACTGCTGCGGCGGGCGCTGGCCGGCGGCCGAGCAGAAGGGCGAGACGCCGGTCTTCGCGGGCCGCCTGAAGCAGATCATGCTGAGCCTCGACTCGTCGTTCAACGAGGCCAACTACGGCTACCAGCAGTTCCGCGCCTTCCTGGAAGGGCAGCTCAACATGATCACCTTGCAGGAAGTGGACATGCAGCTCTACGTCCGGCTGCGGAAGCCGGGCGATCCGCCGGGCGCTGCGGTCGTGGGGCCGCTGAGCGAGAACACCGCGCCGCCGATTTTCAAGCCTGCGGCGGACATCGATCCGAGCCAACGCTTCCGCAGCTTCCTGCGCGAAGCGGGCCTGCGCGTGATTGACGCGGCCACGCGACAGCAGGTGCTGGTCGATTTCCTGGCGGCCGTCCAGTCGGCGGCAACCCCGCTCTCGCTGAACCAAGCTGCGGACCTGCTCAAGGACCGGTACGACGCGGAAAACGCGCTGACCCAGAAGATCGCGGTCGCGGAAATGATGCGGCTGCTGGTGATGAGCGATGCACTGCGCTACGAGGGGGGCCAACCGGGGAGCGACGCGCCGCTGCTCGACCCACAGGCGTTGGCGCTGGACGAACTGAACGCGGCTTGCGACTGCGTATACGTGTCGCGGATCGTCGAGGGGGGCATCGCGGTCGACGCGGAAGCGCTTGCGCCGGTGCTCTACGGGCCGGGCGCGGGCTCGGAGCGGGTGCAAGCCTTGTGCCAGCGGCTTGCGAGCCACGGGTTCGCTCGGGATGCGGAAGACGGGTGTGCGATCGCGGCGGCGACAATCGACCGGCTGCTGAACCGCGAGGAGCTGTTGATGGCGGCGGCGGCCGTCGCGAAGGTCGCGCTGCCGCCCGGAGAGCCGACCGTGGCGCTGGCCGAGAGCTTGTTCCGGGAGGCCTCGGACCTGCGGCAGAAAGATTTCGCGGGCAGCGCGCAGCGGTACCTGCAAGCGGCGCGCGTCCAGCTGGACGCAGTGCGCGGCGGGACAGCCGCGGGCGGGGTTCGACGACCTGAAGTGGTACCTGGCGAGCTACTGCTCCGTGAAGGCGGGGCACGCGTTCGTGTCGGGCAACTATGCCGAGGCCGTGCCGTTCTACCTGGCGTTCTTCGGGCTGGCGCAGGAAGCCGACTGCGTGTGGCCGCGCATCCAGCGGCTGGTCAACCCGATGGCGAGCTATTACTTCGCAATCGCGGGGAAGCGGGTGAATGAGGCGGTGCCCCAGAACCTGGGGCGGTCGCCGGCTGCGCAGGTCGCGCTGCGCATCCATAACCACGCTAACCCGGCGGTCGGTGGAGGGTGGGAAGATTTGATGCGGCGGCTGGCCGGCGTGAACCTGGGAATGGTCCGGATGACGTTCCGCGAGCTGACGGGGCTGGCGGGGCCGGGCACGCAAGCGGGCGATCCGGCGCGGGTCGAACGCACGCGGGCGTTTCTGGCCGACCTGATAGCGCATTGTCAGGATGCACCGGCTCTCGAACGAGATGGAACTCGTGACTTGAGGCTGCGCCTTAACCACGAAGAATCGAAGAACCAAAGGTCACACAAAGGTCCTTGTGAACCTTCGTCTCTTGGATACTTTGTGGTTACGAAGTTAGACCGGCGACAGCGCTCTGGTCTTGAGAAAGGAGCCGCCATGGACTTCGTATTGACCGAAGAACAGCAGATGTTCCAGAAACTGTTCCGCGATTTCGCGACCAAGGAGGTGGCGAAGGTGGCGGAACAGACCGACAAGAAAGAAGAGTTTCCGAGCCGGCTGATCAAGCGGGCCGCGGGGCAGGGATTCCTGGGCGTGTTCGCGCCCGAGGAGCCGTACGGGGGCGCAGGGCTCGACTTCACCACCTATACGTTGCTGGTGGAGGCGATGGCGGCCGAATGCGCCAGCACGGCCCTGACGCTGCACGTCCATAACGTGCTGGCACTCCGGACGCTCGTCAAGCATGGCTCCGAGCTTGCCAAAGAGGACTTCGTATCGGAGATGGTGAGCGGGGACCGGATCGGTGCGTTTGCCCTGACCGAAGGCGGCGCGGGCAGCGACCCGACGCGGCTGCGGACGGTTGCCTGCAAAGAGGACAGCCACTGGGTTATTACGGGCAGCAAGACGTGGGTGTCAAACGCGGGCGTCGCAGGGGTTTACATCATCTTTGCGGCGACGGACCCGGGCGCGGGGGCAAAGGGGATCAGCGCGTTTGTCGTGCCGGCAGAGAACGAAGGCGTGGTGCTGGGCGGCCGCGAGAAGACGTTGGGCCTGCGGGGCGCGCAGATCCACCGGCTCTATCTGAAGGGTGTGCGTGTGCCGGAAGAGTACCTGCTGGGCCAGGAGGGCGGGGGGTACAAGATCGCGATGGAGACGCTGGACTACGGCCGGGTGGGCATCTCGGCCGCCGCGGTGGGCGGCGCGGCGAAAGCGATCGAGCTGGCCGCGGCCTACGCGATCCAGCGCACGCAGTTCGGCACGGCCATCGCGAACAAGCAGGCGATCCAGATGTACCTGGCCGACGCGGCGACGGAGGTCGACGCCGGGCGGTGGCTGGTGCGCCACGCGGCGTGGCTGGCGGACCAGGGGCAGCCGTTCACGCAGCAGGCCGCGATGGCGAAGCTGTTCTGCGGGCGCATGGCGAACGAAGTGACGAACAAGATGGTGCAGGTGTACGGCGGCGCGGGCTTCATCGCGGACTACCCGATGGAACGCTACTACCGGGATGCGCGGGCGATGGAGCTCGTCGAAGGCACGTCGCAGATGCAGCAGATCGTCATCGCCGGCAGCCTGCTCGGACCCGCGGGCATCAAGGTGAGGCCCTGACAAATAAGAAACCAGGTTTCCGGCAGAAACCTGGTTTCTTGGCGTGTCATGGAGGGAAGAATGGATTTTACGCTTCCGAAGAATCTACAGCTCTTCAAGGAGACGCTGCGCGAGTTCGCGGAGTGCGAGGTGGCGCCGAAGGCGAAGCAGGTGGACGCGCAGGGCTGGCCGGACATGGAGGTCATCCGCAAGCTGGGCGAGAACGGGCTGCTCGGCGTGCCATTCCCGACCAAGTACGGCGGCGGCGGCCTGGGCGAGCTCGGCTACTGCCTGCTGATGGAGACGATGGGCGGCGTGTGCACCTCCACCGCGACCCTGATCGGCGCGCATATCGGCATCGGCGTCATGGCGCTGTACCTCGGCGGGCAACGAGGAGCAGAAGAAGAAGTATTTGCCCGACCTGTGTAACGGCCGGAAGATCGCGGCGTTCTGCCTCACGGAGCCGGGCGCAGGGTCCGATGCGGCGGCGATCAAGACGCGGGCGGTCAAGGACGGCAGCAACTGGGTCATCAGCGGCAACAAGATTTACATCACCAACGGCCCGATCGCCGACGTGTTCACCGTGCTCGCGGTCACCGACCCGAGCCTGGGCGTGCGCGGCGGTGTGACCGCCTTCATCGTGGAGAAGGGCTATGGAGGGCGTGTCGGTCGGAACGATCGAGCACAAGATGGGCATCCGCGGCAGCGCGACGTCGGAGATGGTGTTCGACGAGGTGGTGGTGCCGTCGGCCAACGTGCTGGGACAGGTGGGCGCGGGGTTTGTGACGTTCATGGCGACGCTGGACACGGGCCGGCTGGGCCTGGGTGCGGCCTGCCTGGGCGGGGCAGAGGTCGCGCTGGACAGCATGTGCCGGTACGCAGCGGGCCGCGAGCAGTTCGGCAAGCCGATCGGGCAGAAGCAGATGATCCAGTGGATGATCGCGGACACCGCGGCGGAGGTCGAGGCGCTCCGTTCGATGGTCTACCGCACCGCGTGGATGGTCGACACGGACCAGCCGTACACGAAGGAGGCGGGCATCTGCAAGCTCTTCGGGTCGGAGGTCGCGTCGCGGGCGATCAACCGGGCCTTGCAGGTCCATGGCGCGCTCGGCTACAGCCGTGATTTCTGGATCGAGCGGGCGTGGCGCGATGCGCGCATCGCGGAGATCTTCGAGGGCACCAATGAGGTGCAGCGCATCGTCATCGCGGAGCAGATGCTCCGGCCGTATGGCGTGCGGGTGCGGCCGTAAGGTGGGGGTCTTCGGGATGCCGGAGACCTCCGAGGTTTACGAAACCTCGGAGGTCTGGACGCCTGGGAGGTCTGGGTGAGGAGGAAACATGCGAATCGTGGTGTGCATGAAACAGGGGCTTGACCCGCAGAGCGTGAAAATCTCGCGCAGCCGCGAAGAGTTGGACCTGCGCGAGGCGCGGATGCGGACGCTGCCCGAAGACAAGTACGCGCTGGAGGCGGCGCTCCGGCTCAAGGATGCGGTGGGCGCCGAGGTGATTGCCGTGGTGGTGGGCGGCCGGGGCGCGGAAGACACGGCCCGCGAGGCCGTGGCCATGGGCGCGGACAAGGGCGTCCTGATCGTGCAGAAGGGGCAGCCGACCGGCAGGGGCGTGACCGCACTGACGCAGGCCGCTCTCGAACGGCTGGGCGGCGCGGACCTGATCCTGGCAGGCCGGTCGGGCGACCTGGATGCCGTGGGACCGCTGGCGGGCCGGCTGGCCGCCGCGCTCGACAGGCCGCTGCTGATGGACGTGTTGGCGTTCGAGGACGGCGCGGACGGGCTGCAGGCGATCTCGGCGCGCGATGGGGGCGCGGTGCGCGTGCCGGTCGCGCTGCCCGCGGTCGCCATGGTCATGGCCGGGCCCGAGCGGCCGCGCTACCCGCACCCCTCGCGGATCGCGGTGGCGTGGAATGAGGGCTTTGTCGAGACGTGGCCGGCCGCGGAGCTGGGCGTGGCCGAAGAGGAGCTGGCGCCGGACGCGGAGATGGGGAGCCTCGTGCTCGGACCGGAACGCCAACGGGGGCAGGTCCTGAGCGGCGCGCCGGCTGAGGCTGCAGTCGAGCTGGCGGGCATCCTGGCAGCGAAACGGGCGCTTCCCGAGCCAGGGCTCGGGAAGCGGTAGCCTAAGGAGATAAGCTATGGGCTTTGATCTTTCCGATCTCCAGGCCTTGATGGGCGGATCATACGAGGAGCCGACGGGCGAGACGGGCGGCGTGTGGGTCGTGACGCCGGATGGGACGATCGACGACGGGATGCTGCGGCTGATCGGCAAAGGCCGGGTCGTGGCGGATGCTCTCGGTGGTTATGTCTACGTGCTGGCGGGGTGCGGCGCCACGGGCGCGGACACGCAAGCGGCCATTCATGCGGGCGGCGACAAGGTGCTGACCGCAGCCGGCACGCCGTCGGTCAGCGACCTGGCGGAGTACTTCCGCGAGCGGCAGCCGCAGGCGATCCTGCTGCCCCGGACGCAGCTGGGCCGCAACCTGGGGCCGGGCCTGGCGCAGATGCTAGGCGGCAGCCTGAGCCGATATGCGGCCGACGTCGCATTCGACGCGGTCTACCAGCGGATCGTGGCGCACCAGCCGGTGATGGAGGACGCGGCGCGGGTGCAGGTGCGGCTCTGCTCGGCACGCCGGCGGTGGTGCTGGTGGAGACATCGCTGCTGCCCGCCGGCCTTTAAGGAGACGTGGCGGCAGGGGGAGGTCAGCGACACGGGGCTGGCCTGGGCAGAGCCGGCCATGCACGAGATGGTGGAGCTGGCGCCAAAGCCGCTGACGCTGACGACCGCGGAGACCGTGGTGGTGACCGGGCAGGGCCTGGGCGACGAGGCCGGGTTCGCGGCGGCGCAGGAACTGGCCGAGGCGCTGGGCGGGGTGGTTGCAGGCGACGTGACCGCGCTCGATGCGGGCTGGATCACGGAAGAAGCGCTGGTGGGGATGACCGGGTTCACGATCAAGCCGAAGCTGTGCATCGCGTCTGGGGGTGGACGGGGACACCAACTTCATGATGGGGATCGCGGACGCGGGGTGCGTGGTGGCGGCGCAGGCGGATGCGGGCGCGCCGATCGTGCCGTTTGCGGATTACAACGTGGTGGGGGATCCGGCGGAGTTCGCGGGGCGTTTGCCGAGGCCTTGCGGAAGTAAGGCTGAACCCACCACCAAGGCACAAAGAACCGAAGGTTCACAAAGTCTCCTTTGTGGGCCTTCGGTTCTTTGTGCCCTGGTGGTGACCGTTGGTCTCAGTCTACCATTGGAAGCCGCCCTTGAAGGGGAGGACGCGGCGCGAGACGGGGCCGGCGTAGCCCTCCAGCCGCTTCATCATCGACTTCCACTCGTCGGTGTCCATGGCGCGGTGGATGGAGTGGAGGTCGTCGGCGACAAAGCCGATGAGGCGGGCGGGGTAGGCGCCGTAGGCGGTGTGCCAGGCGTCGGTTGGCGTGAGGCCGAGCTCCTGCGCCTTCGGCAGGAACTCCTCGAGCACGAAGCGCCGGTAGGCGTTCTCGTGGCCGGGCTTGATGTTGTAGGCCAGCAGAAGTTTGACTTGTTCGCTCATAATCAGATCAGCGTCTTCATCCGTAACATGCGGTCGGTCAGCCCGCGTAGGGCGTTCGCCGCGCCCGTCTTGCCGTCTCGTTCCAACTGCCGCACGGCCGCGTCCGCCGTGCTGAAGAACACCCCGTCGAGCGAGGACAGGTGGAGGCTGACGAGCTGCATCAACTCGTCGTCGTCTTTCGCCTTCAGGAACTTCCTGACGAGTCCAGTGCCTCTTGCTCGGTCATACGGCAGTGCTCCTCCGTGCATGATGCACGTGCGCCTATTATAACGGAGGGGAGAGGAACGCGGAATCAGAAGCAAAAGTAGCCGAATCGCTTACCCCGGCGACACGTTTGACGGTGTGCATGGCTTTTGACACGGTATTGCAAGCCTAGTATAATAGCCAATCGGCGGCTGGCAGGCCGCGCGAGTTTTTATCCTCTAAGGAGCAGGGACATCGTGGGGCAGGAAGGAAGCGCCCTCAATATTCCGCCTCGTAAGGTCGTCAAGACACTTGCAGTGGGTCAGGAAGTCGAGGGAGTCGTCAAGCGCGTCACCGAGTTCGGTGCGTTCATCGACATTGGCGTAGGCCGTGATGGTCTCGTCCATGTGTCTGAGATGGCTCAGGGCCGGGTCTCTAAGCCGTCCGACGTGGTCAAGGAGGGCGACAAGGTCCAGGTGTGGATCAAGGAGCTGGACCGGGAGAAGAACCGGATCAGCCTGAGCATGGTCCAGCCGGGGACGATGACGTTGCGCGACCTGGAGGAAGGGTCAACCGTCCGCGGTCAAGTGTCACACGCCTGGAGCGCTACGGCGCATTCGTTGACATCGGGGTTGGCCGCGATGGCATGCTCCACGTCAAAGAAATGGGCCGGGGCTACGTCGAGAAGCCGGAAGACGTCGTCCATATCGGCGATGAGATCGACGTGCAGGTGATCGGGCTGGATCGCCGCCGCGGTCGCATCGACCTGAGCATCAAAGAGCTGCTTCCGCCGGCTCCCGAGGCCGAAATGATGGCGGCTCCGACTCAGGGCGCCAGGCCCCAGAGAAGAAGTGCCCGCAGTGCCCGAGGAGGAGTTCCTCTCGCCCTTCGAGGCCGCGTTCCAGCAGGCCCAGGGCGAAGACGGCACCCGGCGCCGGGATCGCAAGAAGAAGACCCGCACGTGGGAATTTGAGGAAGACGAGGAAGAGGACCTGATCCAGCGGACGATCGAGCATCACCGCCGGAGCAAGGGCCAGTAACTCGCCCTCGGCGTTATCCAGGCTCTTATCAGAAATCAAGCCGGGGCCGACATCCTGCCGCCCCGGCTTTTCCGCGCCTTGCACCGATTGCCCGCCCGAGCTGACCTCCGAGGTTGCGCAAACCTCGGAGGTCTATTTCGCGTCCCTTCCACGCAAGACGAAGGTGCGGGGATGCGGGGATGCGGGGATGTGCTCACGAATCGAGGATGACGGTTACCGTATCTCCCGCGGGAATGCCGTTGCTGTTGAGCGGGACCTCTACCACCCCCTCCGAGCGCACCAGCGTAAAGATCAGGTTGGACTTGCCGAAGACGGGCACGGCCCACGTCTCGCCCTCGCGCTCCTCGAGGCGCACACGGACGAAATCGGCGCGGCCGCTGGCGGCGGGGATGTTGCGGGCGAGGCGCGCGCCGCACGACGTGTTGGCGGGGGGGCCGCGCGCCGAGCATCAGGCGGATGGTCGGGACGACGAAGACCTTGAAGATGTTGATGCACGACACGGGGTTGCCGGGCAGGCCGAAAACGGGCTTGCCGTCGCAGAGCGCAAGGATCGTGGGCTTGCCGGGGCGGATGGCGACGCCGTGGACCAGCACGCCCGGCTGCCCGAGCTTGCCGATCGCGCCCGCAGTCAGGTCGCGGTAGCTGACCGAACTCCCGCGGTGACCACCACGAGATCCGCCTCCCGGTAGGCCTGCTGCACGACCGCGTCGAGCCCGGCCTCCGTGTCGGGCGCGATCGGGTAGTTGAGCGGGATGCCGCCGGCTTCCTCCACCAGGCCGGCAAGCGTGTAGCTGTTGATGTCGCGAACCTGGCCGGGCCCTGGCTCCCGGTCGGGCGGCACCACCTCGTCCCCCTGGCTGACGATGCCGACGCGCGGCCGGCGCGCGACCTGGACCTCGGTGATCCCGACCGCCAGCAGCCCGCCGATATCCTGCGGGCGCAGGTCGTGACCGGCTTCCAGCACCACGTCGCCTGCCCGCACGTCCTCGCCGGGATAGATGCACGCGTCGCCGGTAGCGACGGGCCGGTAGACCTCGATCGCATACGGCTCGAAACCCGGCTGGAGCGCCTGCCCGCCGAACATCGGCCCGCCCGCCCGGTGTGTCTGCTCGATCATCACGACGGCATCCGCGCCGCGCGGCACCATGCCCCCGGTGTGGACGAGCGCGGCCTGCCCGGGGCCAGCACGAAGTCGACCAACTGGCCCATCGGCGCCTCCGCCACCACGTCCAGGTAGGCGGGCATGCCGCCGACGCGCCGTGCGTGTCGGCCGCGGAGACGGCGTAACCGTCGACCGTGCTGCGAATGAAAGTTGGGAGGTCGTGGGGCGCGGTCGCGTCCTCGGCAGCACGCGGCGCAACGCGTCCGCGACGCGGATGCGCTCGGAGCTCACCTGCGGCCGGAACTGCGCCGTGAAGACCGCCCATGCGGCCTCACCCGTGAGAAGGTTGAGGAACTCCGTCATGGCGCTACCGCATGCACCCCCGATCGCCAGCGAGCAACCCCAGAGACGACAGCGCCAGCAGGACAGCGCCACGAGCGTCAGCAACAGAATGAATGGCGCGAAGACGGCGACCAACGCGCGGGCGCCCGACAGCCGGTGGCTGGCGCCTGTCGCGACGACATAGATCACCAGCCCCCAAAGGAACGCGACGACGGCCAGGATCGGGCCGGCACGGGCACGCTGCGAAGATGTCCAGGACGTGCGGGACCGCGAAGAAAGCCGTCGCGCCGAAGAAGCCGTGCAGGGTGCCGCGGCCCCCGAGGAGCTTGGCTGCGAGCATCACCCACATGCCGTAGCCCAGCCAGGTGCTCAGCGTTGCCGCGGCCAGCGGAAGCGGGCTGCTGGCGAACGGGCGCGAGAGCCAATGGCCGATCGCCGATGAAAGCCTGCGCCAGCGGCCGCGGCAAGGCGGCGGGCAGTTGCTGATCTGCGCCGCGACCGGTCCGCGATCGCCGCGTTGCCCTCGGCCATCTGCAGCACCTGATCGATGATGGCCTCGGGCACCCCGGCGTTGCGCAGCCAGGGTCGGAGCCATCGTCGAGAGCGCGGCTCACATCCGGGCCGGCCTCGCCGGGTTCGACCACCGCGGGCGGCTGAAACCCGCCGATGACGTCCTTGACCAGCGACGGGCAGCCCGGCGAACAGCGCGACGGCCACGAGCACGATCAGGCCCTGCAGGAACGCATCGGGCCGGTCGGCGATACGCGCCGAGGGTTGCCCCACGCAGAAGCAGCGCATCGAGGAGAGTCACGCAACCAGGTCTTCATCGCTCACCTCCCCACGATGGCGGCCACAAGAACGGCAAGCAGCACGCCCGACGACGAGCCAGACGACCAAGTAGACGAGATATGGCAGAAGGTCGCGAGCGACCGAGCGGCCCCAGGACAAGCCATGCGCGGAGCGCACGGCCTTGTACCGGAGAATCAACTGCCAGGTGTTGAGCACGCCGCCGAAGACCAGGAACGGCACGATGGCTCAGCCGTGGAGCAGGAACGGCGTGAACGAAAGCGCCGCCGTGCCGAGCGCGCCGCGGAAGCTGCCGCGGCCGCCCAGCGCAGCGGGCAAACCGTGGGCCAGCGAGCGTGTAGATGCAGCCAGCTCGAGACCAGCCAGATCGGCCAGAGCAGCAGGTTGAGCGCGGCCCGGGCTGGGTCAGGTGCGCCGAACAAGCGGGGAACAGGCGCCAGCGCGAGATCCCAGATCCGCTGGAAGACGCCGAGCGCCTGGGGGTTGCTCGCCAGGGCCGGCCACCAGGGCTGCTGCTGCAGCGCTGTCAATACCACGTCGCGAATCGCATCCATGCGTGGGACGCTGCCCCACGCGAGCACCTGGCCGACCAGCGCCAGCGCGGCCGTGATGAGGCCGATGAGGACGAGCAGGAACAGGCCCTCGACGAAGGGATTGTCGTCGTCGCGGCAGCTCGTCGAACGCTTCGCTGTCGAGGAAAAGCGCCCGGAACACCAGGGCGAGCGATAAGGGTGCGATGGCCCATGCGCTGTATACCTCCCTTTGGCGCCAGTCGGACACGTTCGGCGGGGAGTATAGCACAAAGGGAGGGGGCCGGCCAAGGATCGTGTCGTAAGGGCGATGCTGACTGCGGACGGCGTCACTACACGCCGGCCTCCGCTCAGCCTGCAATTCCGGGCCAGCGGAAGATCGTGGCGCAAGTTGGCAACTTGCGCCACTCGGATCAACCCGTGGGGACGCGCTTCCGATTGCGACGCTCGTGGCCTGCTCGGCGAGGGCGATCGCGCTGGCGATGAGCTCTTCGTCGGCGCGGGTGTGCAGGAGTGCCGTCGAGGCGGCCGGCCCGCAGGTGCTCGAGGATCTGGCGGTAGACGCGGCCGGGCGGCAGGCCCATCGCGCGCAGATCGTCGCCGGTCAGCTCAGGCTGGATGTGGCGCCAGCGCCGCTGGTAGCTGTCCAGCCGCTGGCGGACCAGCCAGTCGTCGGACGCCACGCGCAGCACGAGGCGCGCCGCACTCGCTGGACTCGTCAAGGATCGACCACGATCTCGCTCGGACGCGCGCTGTTCTGCTTCAGCGCCTCCAACTTGCCGCCAAGCTGCCGCACTTCGAGCACCGAGGTCGCGATACGCCTTGCGGACGTGAAACCGGTCCAGCACCTCGACCGCGTCGCTCTGCGCAAGATTGTACAGCAGCAGCGCAAGGTAGAGCGGCGGCGCCGCGTCCGGGCCGAGCGACATAGGCGGCGGTGACACGCTCTCGGGCTGGCGACCGCGGTCAGCGCAATCCGCAGCTCGGCCGCCTTGTCGGCGAACCAGGCGTCGCAGCGAAGCGCGGGATGCAGCTTCTGGAGGACGCCCAGCGCCTGCAGGCGGCACAGCGACGCGCTCGGGCTCGGCCTCGGCCAGGATCAGCTCCAATCTCGTGCCGGATGCGCTCGGGGCTGACCCGGTCGAGCAGTGCCGAGCGCGTCGGCGATCAGCTCCTCGGTGCGCCGCTCGATCTCGAACCCAAAGCGCTGCTCGAACCGAGCCGCGCGCAGCATGCGCGTCGGGTCCTCCACGAAGCTCAGGCTGTGAAGAACCCGGATGATCCCGTCGTCCAGATCCTTGCGGCCGCCGTAGAAATCCAGCAACTCGCCCCAGCGATCGGGGGTCAGACGGACGGCCAGCGTGTTGATCGTGAAATCCCGGCGGTGCAGGTCCTGCTTGATGCTGCTCCGCTCGACCGTCGGCAGCGCGGTCGGATGCTCGTAGAACTCGGTTCGGGCGGTGACGAAATCGAGCGAATCGGGCAGGCCGGTCCGCCTGCGCCAGCAGCTCCTCGGGCAGGATCCATTTGGCGGTGCCGAAGCGCCGGTGGCTGCGCAGGCGGCCGCCCAGCCGGCGCACCAGCTCCTGGGTCAGCCGGATGCGCGTCACCCTCGACGACGAGGTCGACGTCGAAGTTGGGCTGGGCCAGCAAGAGGTCGCGCACGAAACCGCCGACGGCGTAAAGCGGGTAGCCGAGCTCGTGCGCGGCCGCGCCCGCCTGCTTCAGCAGGTCGAGCAGCGCTGGCGGGCAGCGTTTCGGCCATCAGGCCGGCCAGCGACTCGGCGCGCTGAACGGTGGGCGCGGCCCACTGCTTGATCAGGTCGGTGCGGGTGACGATGCCCGAGGAGCGCGCCGGTGTCCGGATCGAGCACCGGCACCTGGCCCCAGTCGTGCTCGGTCATCACCCTGCGGAGCTCGCTCACCGGGTCGTCGGGCGTTACGAAGACCTCGCCGGTGCGCATGTAGCGGCTCACCGGGTGCTCTGTCGAGCCCGTGGTGCAGCGCGCGGTCGATCTCGCGACGCGTCAGCATGCCGACGATCCGGCCGTCTTCGACCACGGGGAAGCCCTCGAAGCCGTAGCGCCGCATACGCTCGGCCGCATCGGCAATCGTGTCGGTCGGCGCGAGCGTCTGGGGCGCGCCGTAAGACATGATCTGGCCGACGGTGACGCTGGGCCGGATCGAGCTCTGCAGGTGATAGACGAGCGACTCGTAGACGCCCCAAAGCGGGGTCTCGCGAATCGAGCGCGGCGGCGGCGCGGCTGTGGCCGCCGCCGCCGAAAGCCGCGGCGATCTTGCCGACGTCAACCGCCTCGCTGCTCGAGCGCGCGACCATCTGGATATAGTCGCCCATCTCGACGAGAATAAACAAGCGCATCGGGCTCGTAGAGGTCGCGCAGCTTGTGCGCCAGCGTCGAAATCTCGTCGACCGGCCTGGCGACGTGCGCGCTGGCGATGATGACCGAATGGCCGTTGAACTGATACGGCTGGCTGTTGTCGGCCAAGCTGCTGGTACAGGTCGCGCTGCTCGTCGGTGAGCGGATGGTTCAGGAACTTATCCACCACCAGCAGGTTGGCGCCGCGTTCGAGCAGCCAGGCCGCGGCCCGCATGTCGCGCGGCGGTCGTCGTCTGGTAGACAAGCGCGCCCGTGTCCTCGTAAATGCCCAGCATCAGCAGCGTGGCCTCGACGGGCGTGACGGCCAACCCCTGCTCGGCCAAGCGCTCGACGAGCGAGCGTTGAGGTTGCGCCGACCACCTCGCCGGAGTAGGACCAGTTGGACGATAGCTCGCGCGCGAGCGGATGATGGTCGATGATCTGGATGGCGGTCTGGGGGCTCATGCCACGGATCGGCTGGACGCTCTGGGTGTCCACCAGGATCACCTGGTCGATGCGCCGCTTGGGCAGGTCCTCGAGACGGACGAACGGCAGCATCTCCGCGTACTCGGCGAGAAACGCCTCGAGGTTGCGGTTCATCTGGCGCGGCAGGACGGGGGTCGCGTGGGGATAGAGGCGGGCGGCGGCCAGCATGCTCGCCAGCGCATCGAAATCGGTGTGCTCGTGCGTCAGGATAACGCTGACGGGCTGATTGGGAATGGCCATCGAGCCTCACTAAACGCCACCCAACACCTCAGTACCGATCGAGACCTCCGAGGTTTTCGAAACCTCGGAGGTCTGTGCCCGGTGATCGAAAATCTCCGTGCGAGATAGACAAACGCCCGGCGCTGGGGCCGGGCGGTCAGGGATACGACTATGGTGGAGCACTAACGCCGGCGTTGAGCGCATTGGCTGCAGACGGTGGTGTGGCTCAGCACTGCGAGCCGTTCCGGTTCGATCGGCTTGCCGCAGCGCTCGCACAGCCCATAGATGCCCATCTTGAGCTGTGCCAGCGCCTCATCGATCTCCGCCAGGTGCTGCTGCGCGCGCTCACGCAGGGCCAGGTTGAACTCCCACTGGTAGATCATGGGATCGCCCTCACCCAACTCGTAATCGCCCTTGGTCTCGAGACGGCTGTCGAGCTGCTCGAGATCCTGGAGCACCGTCCGCGCGTTCGGCCTGCAGCCGGGACGCGCGCCTCTGCGATGGGGTCTGGATTCTCGCTCATGTCCTCACCTGCAAAGGCGAGGCGGCGGCAACGCTGCACCGCGGCATTACCGCGCCGCCATCTCGCCCCTGCGCCTGGGACGCGTAGTCCCGTCTTAGAAACCAGATCGAGGTCGTGACTAGATCTCGTCCTCGTCGGAGGGCTCTTCGGGTTCGGCGGCCGGTTCCGGCTCGCTGCCGGAAGGTGCGCCGGATTCCTCGCCGCTCAGCGTCTCAAGCGCTGTTGGCTCTTCGGCGTCTCGGCGGAAGGCGCCTCGGCTTCCACCTCGCTCGTGATTACAGGCAAGGAGGGCGCTTCAGCCTCAGCTTCGATGGCCACGGGCGCTTCTTCGACTGCGGCTTCGGCTTCCCCGGCCACAGGCGCTTCTTCCACTGCTGCTCGTCAACCGGGAGCTTCACAGCCGCCACGGGGCTTCTTCCGCTGCTGCTTCAGCTTCAACCGGCCACGGGGGCTTCTTCCGCTGCTGCTTCGGCTTCCGGAGCCTCGGGTTCCTCAGCCGTGACGGCCTGGAGCCCGGCTTCCTCTTCGGCGGTGAGCGGCACTTCGGCCTCTTCCACCGGAAGCTCGTCGCCGACCATCGCGAACTGGTCCATGTCGGCTTCCGCGGTCTCGGGCGCAGCCGCGGCCGCTTCCGCGGCTGCCGCAGCTTCGGCTTCCTCGGCCGCAGCCGCGGCGTGCTTCTCGCGGTAGCTGGCGGCCCACTCGGACCACTCGGTCTCGGAGACCTGGCGCAGGCTCAGGCCGATGCGGCGGCGGTCAGGCTCGATGCGCAGGACGCGCAGCAGGAGCAGGTCGCCAGGCGAGACGAGGCTCTGCGGATGGTCGGGCCGGATGTCGGCCATCTCGGAGACGTGGAGCAGGCCTTCGACGCCGCTGCGCAGCCGGACGAACGCACCGAAATCGGTGACGCGGGTCACGACTGCCTCGACCAACTGGCCGGGCTTGTACAGCTCGTCGATGTGGCTCCACGGATCGGGCTGGACGCGCTTCAGGCTCAGGCCGACGCGCTCGCGCTGCTTGTCGATCCGCAGCACCTTGACTTCGACCACCTGGCCGACCTTGAGCACCTCGCTCGGGTGGGCGACCGGGAACCAGGCCAACTCGGAGATGTGGACCAGGCCGTCGGCCCCGCCGAGATCGACGAAGGCGCCGAACTCGGACAGGCTGCGGACGGTCCCCTCACGGACCTCGCCCACCTGGATCTCGTCCAGGAGCTGCTTGCGATGCTCGCGCTGCCAGCGGCGGCGGGCGGCCCGCTCGGACATGATCAGGCGGCGGCGCTTGCGGTCAACCTCGACGACCTTGACCGGGATGGTCTTGCCGACGTAGGTGGCCAGGTGCGTCTTGCGTTCTTCCGGCGACATCTCGCGCGGGAGCGAGGACAGGTGCGATGCCGGGACGAAACCGCGCAGCTTGCCGAATTCGACTTCGAGGCCGCCTGCGTTGTGACCGGTGACGCGAGCCTCGAACATCTCATTGGCTTCCATCTTCTCCTGCGCGATCAGCCAGTCTTTCTCCTGGAGCGCGCGGGATAGCGAGACGATGAGGTTCCCTTCCCGATCCGACGGTTGCAGAATGTAAACCGGCCAGGTCGTGCCTTCCTGGACTTCTGCGAGGGTCGACTTGTCCAGGCGGGACAGGTCGTTAGCCGGCACAATGGCTTCTCGTTTCAGGCCCAGGTCGATGACGACTTCCTGGGGGGTGACCGAGATGACAGTGCCCTCGCGGATATCGCCGCGCTGCGGCATGTCGTACCCGCCCTGATCGAGCAGGGCTTGCATCGGGTGGACTTCCGCCGGCGGCTTGGTCGGTGGTAAAGACGTTGACATGAAAGGAACCTCCGAAACGCTGGATGATGTTATGCGCACTCTCGAACCCCGGACGCTTGCGAGCAACCCGCTCCTAAGTGCGAGACTGCTCCGGCGCGAGCTCTGCTCGCACGCGCGCTGGTTCGAGCCGACAAAAAATAGGCCCGGCTGGCTCACCGATCCGTTCACGGCGCCCAGTCGGACTTCGCCCCTTATCAATGACCCGGTGCGTCGACCCCGACACGAAGGGTCTAGCGCGATGAAAGGCGCGGGAGCAAGCGCCCCTCGCGCCGAGACGTCTGCCTGCGCTGGCAAAGACCTATTATAATCGAAAGGCGCGGCCGCTGTCAACGCGCGAGCCGCACGTTCATGCGACGACCAGAAACCAGGTTTCTGACAGAAACCTGGTTCCTAAGGATCGGCGAAGCTACTTGCCGAGCTTTTGCTTGAATGCCTGCTCCAGGGCGGGCACGATGTCGAACAGGTCGCCGATGATGCCGTAGCGGGCGACCTGAAAGATCGGCGCGTCCTTGTCCTTGTTGATCGCGACGATGGTCTTTGCGCCGCTCATGCCGGCGAGGTGCTGAATGGCGCCCGAGATGCCGGCCGCGATGTAGAGGTCGGGGCGGACGGTCTTGCCGGTCTGCCCGACCTGGTGGACGTAGGGGATCCAGCCGGCATCGACGGCCGCGCGGGAGGCGCCGACCGCGCCGCCGAGCACCTTGGCGAGCCGCCGGATCGGCTCGAAGCCTTCCGACCCCTTCACCCCGCGACCGCCGGAGACGATGATGCCCGCGTTCTGGACGTCAAGCTCGCCGGTTTCGACGCCCTCGAAGCCGGTGATCTCCTCGGCCGAGCGCGGCGCCGGTGAGGTTGACCGGCAGCGGCACGATCTGGCCGCCGGCGGCGCCCTTCTCGGGCATCGGGAAGCTGCGGACGCGCACGGTCGCCATCTGGCGGTCGCCCTCATAGACGATGTCGGCGATGATGTTGCCCGAGAAGACGGGGCGCTCGGCGACCAGCTTGCCGTTCGCATCCACGTCGAGATTGGTCACTTCCGCAGCAAGGCCGATGTTGCACTGGGCAGCCGCCATCGCGGCAACGTCGCGCGCGCCGGTGGTGGCGGGGGCAAGGATGACTTTGGCGTTGGCCGCGTCGATTGCGGCCACCAGGGCGGCCGCATAGGCGCCGTTGCGGTAGTGGGCGAACTCAGGCCCATCCACGAGGAAGACCTTATCCGCACCGTAGGCGGCCGCTTCCTGTGCGATGGCGCCAACGCCCTGGCCGATGACCACGGCCGCGACGTCCGTATTCAGCTTCGCAGCGAGATCGCGCGCCTTGCCCAACATTTCCCAGGAAACCGGCTTGGCCGTGCCCTGATATTGATCCACGTAAACGAGAATGCTCATAGGTCGGTCCTCTCCTCAGCCTAAATGACCTTCTCTGCAATCAGCTTATCGACCAACATCGCCGCGGTCTCCGCAGGTGAGCCACCCTGGATGATCTCCACCTTGCCGGTGCGGGCCGGCGGCTTGCGCAGGTTGGTCCACTTGAGCAACGCCGCTTTCTCGCCCAGCCGGGCCTGGTCAAGGCCGGGCAGGCCGGCCGCCTTGACGGCAGGATACTGCATCCGTGATGCCTTGCGGATGCCCATGAAGTTCGGGTAGCGCGGCTCGTTGATCTCGGTGCTGACCGCCAGAACGGCCGGGAGCTTGACGCTGAACGGTCTGCACGCCCTCATCGAGGTTCCGCTGCACCGTGGCGCTGTCCTCGGTCATGTCGATGATCTTGTTGACGTTGGAGACGAAGGGGATGCCGAGCTGAGCCGCGACGCCGGGGCCGACCAGGCCGCCGTTGCCGTCGACGGACTGCTTCCCGGTCAGGATCAGCGTGTAGTCGCCCACTTTCTTGATCGCCTGCGCCAGGATGTGCGCGGTGCCCCACGCGTCGCTGCCCTGGAACAGGTCGTCGGAAAGCAAGACGGCTTCCTCGATGCCCATCGCCACGGCCCGCTTCAAGGCCTCGGTCGATTCCTCACCGCCCACCGTGATGACCGCGGCCTCGCCGTCGAAGCGCTCCTGCAGCTGCAGAGCCTCTTCGACCGCGAATTCGTCCCACGGGTTCAGGACCATGGTGACGCCCAGATCGTCGGAGCCGACATCCTGCGGCTTGACGTCGCCCAGTTGCTCCGTGTCGGGCGTAAGCTTTGCACAGACAACAAACTTCATCCCGTAGCCTCCTTGATCGACGCTGGTGAGGTGGGCGCGGGCCACTCAGCCGGTGGCAGGCGCCCAGGATTGAACTCAGTGAGCCAGGCTGCGCCGTGACGCGCAGCGTCATGAGTATACCATGCCGCGCGAGACGGGCGCAAGGGTTCCGCGTTACGATTGCATCATGGAGTGACGCGGCAATTCGCCGACCGTCTGCGGCTCGCCCGAGCTGCCGCAGGCCGCTCGCCGGCCGGCACGTAGAGCCCGACGACCAAACGGTAAGTGCCCGGCGCGGCTCGGCGCAATCGTCACCGTGTGTGTATCCCGCAGCCGCTCGCCCACCGCCCACAGGGCCGGTCGGATAGAACGCGCCGCCGGGCTGGTGGTCGCTCTGCCCGACCTTGTCGCCCGTCGCGTCGACGACCTGGACGAATGTCGTCCAGTCCTCCTTCAGCTCGCGCAGCGGCTGCCAGTACAGCGTCACCTGTGCCTGTTCGCCCGGCGCGAGCGGGTCAGGGGTCACATCATACCCGAGCAAACGGATAGCATCCCCGTAGGTGATGTCGAGCTTGTGCGCGGGCGATGCGCGGCGCAGGGGCCGCGACGCGAACGGCCGGGCCGAGCGGTCCGACCGGCTCGCCCGGAAGCGGCGCAAGATCGTAACGGACCTCAAGCCCCGGCATCGGTTTGACCAGGTAGACCGGACGGCCGGTTTGCAGCGCAGCATCCGTGACGCGTGCCACATCCGCCCATGCGGGGCCGGGCTGAATCAGGGGGAACAGGCCGTCGAGGTCAGTGCGCCGGCCCTCGACGTACTTCAGATACCACAGCGGCACCATCTCGTCGCGGTCGTTGCTGACCAGGATCGCATTTTGCGGAAGCTCAGCGCGCAGAGGGCATCCCATGCGCGGGCGGCCGGAATCGTCGCCGGCTCGCTGGACCTTCGGCCAATACTCGACGGCGGAGCGATAGGCGAAGGCGAGGAGCACGGCGAGAAGCAGGACCGAGGCGACCGCGACGACCCAACGGCGGACGGCTTCGCCCTGGCCCGCGAAGAGCCATGCCGCCAGCGCGACCAGGCCCCAGGCGCCGATCGCGATCCACAGGACCCAGACCAGGTAGGCCGGGATGTAGAAGACGTAGATGTCGCCGATGGCGTAGAAGAGGTTGAAGGCGACCTGTGCGATGAAGAAGAGGCCGGTCAGGCGCGAGCACGGCCCAGGCGCGCAGGCTCTTGCGCCGGAATGCCAGGATGAGCAGCGTCACCAGGCCGAACGCGCCGAGCAGCAGGCCGTTGGCCGAAAGCTCAGCGGCAAAGCGGCCCGTAAGCTGACCGAGGTCAAGCGCGCCCGAGCGGGGCTGCGGCCAGCGAGGAGCTGAAGACGCTGCCGCTGACGTGGGCGAGAAAACCGCCGAGGGTGGAATCGTACAGCGGCAGGGCGTGGCCGGGCGACAGGGCGAGCCGGTAGTACGGCGCATGCAGGCGCAGCCAGCGGGATGTAAAGGTAGAGTAAGAGCGGGGCAAGGAGACAGGCGAGCAGCACTGCCGCCTGGCGGCGTGAGAAGCGCGGACGGGTCCGGGTCCCAAGCAGGACGATGGCGACGAACAGAGCGGCCGCAGGGATCAGCAGGATGGTCGAGCGGTGGTGGGCGAGGCTGAGGCCGAAGAGCAGCGCGACGAGGTACGAGCGGCGCCGGGCGGCCGGGACGTCGCCCTCGCAAGTCCGCTCGGCCCAGAGAAGCAGGGCGAGCAGGAGCGCGGCGACGAAAGCGGCATGCAAGGTGTAGACCTCGGCGATGACGGCTTGCGACCAGAAGGTCGGGCGTGAAGGTGAAGACGAGGGCGGCGCCGAGGGCGATGACGCGAGGGGCGCCGCGCGACGAGACCTGACAGGTTTGGCGAAACCTGTCAGGTCTGCGGCACGCGACGCAGCAGGAAGTGCTCGCAGAACGAAGAGCCGGATCACCAGCAGGCAGAACAGCGCAACTGCGATGCCGCCCCACAGGCCGAAAACAGGTTCATGCGGAACGCGGGATCGCGAATGGGGACGCAGGTGGGTCCAGAGCCAGCCGAGCATGAGGTAGAGGGGATAGCCGGTCGGGTGGGCGAAGCCGCCGAGCCACGCGGCGAACTGGAACTCGGCGCTGTCGCCCCAGAGCAGGCCGGGCGCGAGGGACCGGATGTAGACGGCAAGGCGAGAACGCCGGCCAGAGCGCGCGACAACCGGCCAGCGTCCGGTCGCGCGGCGGCGCCGCGCGCGCCGGCGCTCACTCGCCGAGCTCCACCCAATCTACCGCGGCGGCAAGCGTCCGGAAGTCGCCGCCGACCCGGAGATAGGCGTCCGTGCCGACGGCCTCGGACGCCGAGCCGGGCGGAGCGCCCTTGACGCCGGCGAGTGCGTGCGCGAAGTTCTCGAGTGCGGCGGGAGAGGTGATCTTGGAGCCCACGCTCTGCAGCGCGGCGAGCGCGGCAGGGGTCAGATGTCGTGTCGCCGCGCCCTTGGTTGCCAGCGCGACGATGCGGCCGTTCGGGATCCCGTCGAGGTAGTCTGCCAGGGCCTCGGCTTCGAACTCATTGGCCGCCGTGTCGAAGCCGCGCTTGTCGAGAAGACGGCCGGTTCGCTGGTCGAACACCGCGACGTTGTAGCCCTGGCGGCCCGCAGATGCGTCGACCTGTTGGCCGCTGGCGTCGGTCGCGGTCATGAAGGCCTGGCTGAAGCCGTGAACCTCGAGGTTGACCGGGCTCTGCACGCCCGTGGTCCCGATCATGGCGCGGCTGGCGGGATCGGGGAAGACGTCGCGCGGGCTGTTGGCCCGGGCAAAACGGAACTGGAAGGCATTGGGGCCGGGCCGCAGGGTGCTGCCCGTTCACGTCGAATTCCACCGTCTGCCAGCCCTGCTTCAGCGTGACTGGCTGGCCCGCGTCTTGTCCGTTGACCTGCAGCCGCACGACCTGGGGCGCGGCGCCCTCGTAGCTCAGCGGCGCAATCGCGACCCGGAACTTGTACGGCTTCTCTGCGCCGGGGGCGCGGTCGGATCGAAATCAGCGGGCATGGGCAGATACAGGGCGGCGTCCGTCGAGGTCGCCCAATTGGCGGTCGCGCCGTATGGCTGCTCGTCGGTGCGGGCATCCCAGCCTTCGCCCAGGTAGGGCTCGTTGCCTGGCGACGCCAAGGTCGAGGCGGAACGGCAACGTGACGGCGCGGGGCGGACGCGGTAGACTTTGTAGCCCTGATCTTCCCAGACGGGCGTAGGGTCGAGCGGCAGGACGTCCAGCGCATACTTCTCGGTCTGCTGCCAGGTGTCCTGGTAGGGGTAGCGGCCGGGGATCGGCGGGGTCGTGACGAAGTAGCGGACGTTGTAGAGCGACATGAGGGCGGCGGCCTGCCCGCGGGCGGCCTTGTCCACGTCGGGCGCGACTTCCTTGTACATCTCCAGGTCGGTGATGCGCCTGGAACAGCGGGATGCGCCGGAAGTAGTCCATCTTGAAGGCCGGGGCGCGGCTGATGTTGCCGCCGATCATGGGCTTGCCGTGGGCGGTCTGGAAGTACTGGAGGTTCGTCTGCTCGCTGCCGAACGTGCCGAAACTGTTGCGCCAGCCCAGCGGCAGCTGCATGATGGCGAAATCGCCGGGGTCGGCCGCGATGTTCCGGTAGACCGTGGGGATCGTCGCGTCGGTGGTGGACAGCGGAACGGACAGGTGCTCGACGATGATCGCGGCGGCCAGCAGAACGGCCGACAGCCACAGAGCCGCAGAGTGCACAGAGGCTCTGCGAGGGATGAGGCGCGAGTGAGGGGATCGTTGCGCGTGGCGACGGATGAGGTTCGCCGGTCGGAACCGTGCGTTCCATCTGTGCCCGCGGAGTCTGCGGCTAACTCAGCCGATCGCCACGCAACGCCGTACGCGGCGAGCACGGCCAGCGCGAGCATCAGGATCACGCTGTTGCGGTTCGGGGCGCGGTTGGCGCTGACGAACGGGATGAAATGGAGCAGCGTGAAGGGCAGGGGGAAGGTGACGCCCTCGGGGAGCAGGTTGTCGAGGCTGAAGCGGTACTTGCCGTTGATTTGCAGCAGCGGGCCGAGGACGAGGATGCCGAAGACCACCGCGGTCCAGATCCATCCGGCGAGCTTGCGGCGGGCCGCGAACGCGCCGACGAGGGCGAGCGCCAGTGTGGCCCAGCCGAGGAAAACCGTGTTGATGTCGCCGAACTGCCCCTCGCCCCGCTCCACTGCCCGCAGCGCGTCGCGCCAGTTCTGGCCGGTCGGCTCGTTGCCGCCGAAGATGGGGTTCAGCGCGGTCGGCGTCACCAAGCCGACGGCGTCCGCGCTCAGCTTGACGCTTTCGCCCCAGCCCTCGAGCGCGTAGCTGCCGCGGGTGAACTCGCGGGCGACCGGGACGAGGACGGGCGACCAGACGAGGACCGCGACCAAGACCGCGACGCCGGTGTAAATGAGCGCCTTCCGCTTCTCCCCGAGGCCGCGCCATGAGGCCAGCAGGAGGATGATGGAGAGCAACGCCAGGAAGGAGGCGAAGATCATCTCGGCGAGGGCGGCGAACGCGAAGAAGAGCCCGGCAAGCGCGGCGTTGTGGACCGTGGGCCGGCGGAGCGTGCGGAGGAAGTAGAGCGCGTAGAAGGGCAGCCACTGGGTGGTCACCATGTCGTAGTGGCCGAGCGAGGCGTAGATCGCACGGTTCGAGGCAAACGCGTAGATGATCCCGGCGACGAGCGCGCCCAGGCGCAGCGCGTCGCCGGACGCGCCGGTGCGGGCGCGGCGCATGACGTCCAGCGCGAGCAGGTACGCGCCGAGGCCGCTGAGCAGCGTCGCAAGCAGGACGGTGACGTTGCTTGCCACGACGGGGCTGAAGGCCAGCAGCAGCGGCATGCCGATGAGCGCGTTGAAGAAGTTGTAGGTGTAGAGGATCAGGTCGATCCCGAGCGGCCGCCAGATGAGGTCGCTGTGGAGCGGGCTGGTGTGGAGGTCGAGCAGCGAGTGCTTGAAGGTCCAGATGTTCCAGATGAAGGTCGACTCGTCGAAGGCCCAGGTGGCCGTGCCGGGCGCGCGGCTGCCGAGGCGGGCTGCCAGGGGCCAGGTCAGCAAGAGCGTCAGGATCGCGAAGATAACGAGGGCGACGAGCGCCCAGCGGTAAGCCCGAACGGGGAGGGGTTGCATACGACTGCTAGATCGACTTCCAGCCAAGCACCCACCGGTGGTGCGACCAAATCTGTTTCATGCGCCAGTGCAAGCGCCAGCGCTCGAGCCAGGCGTACTTCATCACGCGCGGGAACAGGCCGGGGTCGCGGTCGAGGTAGTAGTCCATGGTCGACCACTTCCAGCCTTCGCCCTCGAACCGGCCCTGCAACTTCCTTGAACGAATGCCGAGCTTGCCGAGCAACTGGCTCGCCGGCATAACCGTATCGGGCCAGGGCGGCGTGTCGAGCACGCCCTGTTCGAGTATCCTGATGCCCAGCCCTTCCAGGGTCTGCCGGACGAGCTTGATGTTCGTCCAGCGCTCGTCGATCTCCTTCACGAACTCGGGCTCGACGATGTGCTTGCGGACCTGGTAGCCCACCTGAACGGGGTTGGGCACCGCGACGAAGACGAGCTTGTTGCTGACCCGCACGAGCTCGGAGAGAAGGGCCGCGGGGTCCTGGAGATGCCAGATGGCGGCCCAGTTCCATGCGAACTCGAATGAGTTGTCGGGGAAGGGGAGCTTCGACCAGTCATCCACGCAGGCAAAGTGCGCGGGGAGGCCTAGCTCGCCCCAGATGCGCTGCACGCCCGCCAGTCGCTCCGGGTTATCGTCCACCAGGGTGACGGGCGTCTTGATGCGCGCGAGCGCGACGCTGTTGATGCCGCTGACGCCGGCCATGCCGTAGAGGGGCGCCTCGATGACGTTGGCAAAGCCGTACCGGCCCTTGACCTTGAGCAGGAAGTCGTTCAGCACGAACCGCTCGTAGACGAGGCCGAGGCCTTCGTTGTAGTCAGTGAGGTATTTCTTCCAGGTGGGTTCTGTCACAGTGGTGTTCTCCGGAACGGGAGTCTATCACAAGCCGGCGAGATGCGCTAAAGGCTGCTCTGCCTTGCGCTTTGCGCGCCGGGGCGGGACGGGTAGAATGACTTCATGCCCGATCAAACCATCTTAATCACCGGCGTGAACGGATTCATTGCGAGCCACCTGGCAGAGCGGCTGGTGCGCAGCCGGCGCGGGGGTGCGGGGGACGGCACGGCGGCCGGAGGCGGCGGGCTGGCTGGGGGAGCAAGGCGTCGAGGTCGTCGAGGCGGACCTGGCGGACCCGGACGCGCTGGCACGAGCGGCGGAGGGATGCGGCGCGGTCGTGCATGCGGCGGCCTGGACGGGCGGGCCGGAACTGAGCGGCGAGGCAGGGTACCAGGTCAACGTGGACGGGACCGCGAACGCGCTTGCCGCGGCAAGGCGAGCGGCGTGAGCCGGTTCGTCTACATCAGCAGCGTGGCGGTGTACGGGCGGAACCGCGCGCCGCTGGTCGACGAGACCGCCCAGACGCCGCGCGTCGGACAGGCTTACCCGGACAGCAAGATCGTGGCGGAGGCGCTGGTGCGCGAATCGGGCCTGCCTTATGTCATCATCCGCCCCGCTTCCACCTACGGACCGCGCGGGTCGGCCTGGACCCTCGGTCCGATCGAGAACATCAAGGCGGGCCGCCTCGTGCTGCTGGGGAAGGACAAGGGGCTCGTGACGCCGGGGTACATCGAGAACGTGGTGGACGGGCTGCGTGCTGGCGCTGAACCGCGACAAGGCGTTGGGGGAGACGTTCAACCTTGCGGACGACCGGGCGGTCACCTACCGCGAATTCTACCTGGCCTATGCCCGCATGCTCGGGCTCACGTCGCTGCCCACGGTCCCGGGCATCGCGGCACAACTGGCACGGCTCGCGCCGGCACAGGCGTTACGCCGCCTGCTCGGGCGGCCCCAGGCCGGCCCGTGGTCGCTGCACTTCCGCTTCAACCCCTCGCAGTTCAGCGTGGCCAAGGCCAAACGCCTGCTCGGATACAAGCCCCGAATCTCCTTCGAAGAAGGCATGCGGCGCACGGAGAAGTGGCTGCGCGAGGCGGGCTACATTTCATAACGCGCGCCACTTCCTTGCCGCGAACCTCAGCTTGGGCTATACTTTGCGATTATGCGAGTTTACCTGGAAACATTGGGCTGCCGGCTGAATTACGCCGAAATGGCGGCCCTCGGCCGGCAGCTGGCCGAAGCGGGTCACGAGATAACACCCAGCGCGCACGGCGCGGATCTTTGTGTTTTGAACAGCTGCGCGGTGACCGGCGAGGCGGCCCGGCAGAGCCGCCAGCTGGCGCGGCAGATGGCGCGGACGCAATCCGGCATCGAAGCTGATCGTCACCGGCTGCTACGCCACGCTCGAAGGCGAGACCGTCGGCAAGCTCCCGAACGTCACCCTCGTCGTCGGCAACACCCGCAAGGATGAGCTGGCTTCGATTATCGAGAACGAAGCGGCGGGGATGGCAGGGGATTACGGGGATGACGTCCAAGCGCATGGCCCTATCCCCGCATCCCCTCATCCCCGCAACTCCGAACGGCGGACGCGGGCGTTTATCAAGGTGCAGGACGGGTGCCGCAACAAGTGCACGTTCTGCATCGTGACCGTGGCGCGGGGGGCAGAGCGCAGCCGGCCGATCGCGGAGATCGTGGCGGAAATCCGGGGACTCCACGAAGAAGGGTTCCAGGAGGCGGTGCTCACGGGCGTCCACCTGGGGGGGTATGGGTCGGACCTGGGAACGGGACTGAGCGAGTTAACCGCCGCGGTGCTGGCCGAGACCGAAATCCCGCGGCTGCGGCTGTCGTCGCTGGAGCCGTTCGACCTGCAGCCGGGGTTCTTCGACTTTGGGCGCAGGCCGGCGGCCGGCTCATGCCGCACCTGCACCTGCCCGCGCAATCGGGCAGCGACGCGGTGCTCAAGCGCATGGCGCGGCGGAACCGCGCTGCGGATTTCGAGCGGCTGGTCGATGCCGCGCGGGCGGCGATACCCGGCGTGACGATCACCACCGACCTGATCGTGGGATTTCCTGGCGAAACGGAGGCCGACTTCGAAGAGACGGTGGCCTTCGCACGCGCGCAGCCGGCTTCGCGCATATGCACGTTTTCCCCTATTCGGCGCGGCAAGGCACGGCCGCGGCGAGTTTCAGCGGGCAGGTTCCGAAGCGGAGCGCAAGCGCCGGGTCAAGGTTCTGACGGGTCTCGACGCGGAGCTGGGCGCCGGCGTGCGCGCATCGTTCGTCGGCGAGGTGCGTTCGGTCTTGTGGGAGAGCGTGCGGAGATCAGGCGCGGAAAAGACCTCCGAGGTTTTCGAAACCTCGGAGGTCAGCGGGATTCCGGAGGTCAGCGGATTCCTGGAGGTGCGTGAGACTTGGTCGGGCCTGACGGATAATTACCTGCGGGTGCGGACGACGACGCTGCCGGGGATTGACTTGCACAACCGGATCACTCAAACCCACCTGACCGGCCTCGACGGTGATGACCTCATCGGCATCGTCATTTAGGGATAGGAGCAATAACCCATGACCCTCGAAGAACGCCTGGATGCGGACTTGAAAGACGCGATGCGGTCGGGCGATAACACCCGCAAACTGGCCATCCGGTCGGCCAAGACCGCCATCACGGAAGCCAAGGTCGCGGGCACGGAACAGCGCACCCTGACCGACGAAGACGTGCTGCGCATCCTGCAGAAGCAGGTCAAGCAGCGGCGCGACAGCGTCGAGGAGTTCACCAAGGGCGGCCGCACGGACCTGGTGGCGAAGGAGCAAGCCGAGATCGCGGTGCTGGAGAAGTACCTGCCCGCGCAGATGAGCGAGGACGAAATCCGGGTGCGGGCGCAGGCAGTGATCGCGGAGCTCGGCGTTACGGACCAAAAGGGCATGGGCCAGGTGATGAAGCGCCTGACGGCAGACCTGCGCGGCCAGGCGGACGGCTCGGTCGTCAGCCGGGTGGTGCGCGAGCTCCTGTCGGGACAGTAGAAACGTAAGGGTCGCGATGGCCGACACAACGGCAGACTCGGCGATTCGAGCGGACGGGCCGCTCCAAGGGGAGGACATTCCCTGGGGCCCGCGCGTCCGGGTGATCGTCGCGTGGCTGGGGCTGATCGTGTTTGTGACGCTCGTCCTCGTCGTTCGCCTGCCGCTCAGCGGGCAGGTGACGCTGGGGGTCGGCGACGTAGCCCCGCGCGACGTGGTCTCGCCGCGGCAGATCACGTATGTCAGCCAAATCCAGACCGAGCAGCGCCGGGAGATGGCCGCGAATGCTGTGGGCGAGGTCTACGACCCGCCCCAGGCCCGCATCGGCCGGGAGCAGCTGACGCTGGCGGGCCAGATCATCGACTACATGAACACGGTCCGCGCGGACAGCTTCTCGGACGTGGCGGCCAAAGCCAAGGCGACTCAAGTCAATCGAGGGCCTGGACCTGCCCGAGCCGGTGATCAACCGCATCGTCACCCTGCCGGGCGCGAACTGGGAGAAAGTGGCGAGCGAGAGTCCCGGCGGTGCTCGAGCGCGCGATGCGCGAGGAAATCCGGGAGAACACGCTGGCCGACGAGCGGCGCAAAGTGGCCGCCCGGGTGCGGCTGGACCTGGCCGACGAGGATGCGGCCATCGTCAGCGAGATCGTCCAGGACCTGCTCGTCCCCAACAGCTTCTTCAACCCCGAACGGACGGAGCAACGCCGCCGGGACGCGCGCGAGGCCGTCGAGCCGGCTTCCCAGACCTTCGAGCGGAACGAGATCATCCTGCGCGCCGGCGACATCGTCAGCCCGCTGGACGTGGAAGCGCTGCAGGCGCTGGGCTTGCAGCAGCGGACGTGGTCCTGGCCCGAGTTCGGCGCCGCGGCGGGTTTCATCCTCTTGCTCGGCCTGATCTTCCTGTACTACCTGTGGCGGATGGAGCCGCACATGTGGCTGCGGGGCAGCGAGGTGCTGCTTCTCGTCGCGGTGATCGCGGTGTTCATGCTTGGCGCGAAGCTCACGATCCCGCTGCGAACCGTCGCACCCTACGTCTTCCCGTACGCGGCGCTCAGCATCATCCTCGCTATCGCGCTGAACCCGAGGCTGGCGATCGTCACCACGGCGCTGTTCACGCTCATGATCGGTTATCTCACGGGAGGCAGCCTCGAGGTGATGACCTACGCATTTGCGGGCAGCATGGCGGGGATGCTCAAGGTGCGCCGGGGCGAGCGGCTGGCGAGTTTTGCGTGGGGCGTGCTCTACATCGCGGTGGTGAACCTGTTCGCGGTCCTCGCGTTCCGGATTCCCGCCGGCCAGTGGGACTGGCGCGGGCTGCTCGAGCTGAGCGGCGCGGCCGTGGGCAACGCGCTGATCGCGATGACGGTCACCGTGGTGGGCCTGTACCTGCTCGGGGCGATTTTCGGGATCACCACCTCGCTGCAACTGCTCGAAATCTCGCGCCCGACCCACCCGCTGCTGCGCCAGCTGCTGCTGAAGGCGCCCGGCACCTATCACCACACGCTGATCGTGAGCAACATGGCCGAGCGGGCGGCTGAGGCCATCGGCGCAGATGCGCTGCTGACACGCGTCGGCGCGTATTACCACGACGTGGGCAAGACCATTCGCCCGTACTTCTTCGTGGAGAACCGGACCGAAGGCGCGGACCCGCACGCGCGGCTGGACCCCTATACGAGCGCGCAGATCATCGTCACGCACGTGAAAGACGGCATCGACCTGGCGCGCAAGTACCGCCTGCCCCGCCGCATCATCGACTTCATCCCCGAGCACCAGGGGACGCTGCTCGTTTCCTATTTCTACCACCAGGCGGTCCAGCAGGCGGGCAGCGCGGACAAAGTCGACAAGACCCAGTTCCAGTATCCCGGCCCCAAGCCGCAGACCCGGGAGACCGCGCTGACCATGCTGGCGGACGGCGCGGAGGCAACGGTGCGCTCGCGGCGCCCGGCCTCGATCGAAGAACTCGACCGGATCGTCGGCGAGAGCATTCAGAACCGCGTCCTGTCGGGCCAGATGGACGAGTGCCCGCTGACTTTGGCGGACCTGGCAGCCATCCGCCGCGCTTTCGTGGACGTGCTGCGCGGGCTGCACCACCCGCGGGTGGCCTATCCGGGCGAGCCCGCGGCCGTGGCCTCGGGTGCACCTGCGGCAAGCTTGCCGGCGGCAGATCTGCCGGGCGCCAACGTCCCGCTGAACCCGGCAGCGCCGGGAAACGGCGGGAGCGACGAAACTGAGGAGGAGGCCAGTGAGCCTGTCCCCGAAGCAACCAACGGAAGCCAATCCGCTTTCTGAGGACGAAGCCGCCGGTGCGGAAGGCCCAATCGTCGTCCAGGTCGACGACGAGTTCGCGGACCGGGTGGATGCGGCAGACCTGGCCGCGGCCGTCAGCGCGGCGCTTGAGGCCGAGGGCCGGGGCGGCGAAGTGACCGTGGTCATCACGACCGACGAGGCGGTGGCGGAATTGAACGGGCAGTACCGGCAGACGGAGGGGCCGACCGACGTCCTCTCCTTCCCGGCGCAAGACCCCACACCCGGTTTCGTGTCGGCGCCCGAAATGGCGGACTACCTCGGGGACATCATCATCGCGCTGCCGTTCACCGAGAGGCAGGCCGCCGGGCTGAACCGCCCGCTGCGCGACGAACTGCGGCTCCTTGCCGTTCACGGCACGCTCCACCTTCTCGGGTACGATCACGCGGAGCCGGACGAGGAAGCCGATATGTGGGCCAGGCAAGATGCGGTCCTTGCGCGCCTTCTTAAGAGCTTCGTGTACGCGTGGCAGGGGATCAGCCACGGCTTCCGGACGCAGCGCAACATGCGGGTGGAGCTGGCCGTCGCGCTGCTCGTGATCGCCGCCGGCATCGCGTTCCGCATCACGGCAGTCGAATGGGCCGTGATCTTCGTGTGCATCGGCCTGGTGCTCAGCGCGGAACTGATCAACACGGTTACCGAACTCGCGGTCGACCTGCTGGTCCAGCGGTATCATCCGATGGCGAAGCTCGCGAAGGACGCGGGCGCGGGCGCGGTGTTGATCGCGGCGCTGGCATCCGTGGCGGTGGGAATCGCGATATTCGGGCCGCGTCTCTGGCGGCTGTTGTTCGGAGGTTGAAGATGGCTCAGATGACGCGGCGCGAGCGGCTGGCGGCGACCGTGGCCGGGCAGCCGGTCGACCGGGTGGCGGTGGCCTTGTGGCGGCACTTTCCGGGCGACGATCAGCGGCCGGCGGACCTGGCGGCGGCCACGTTGATGTGGCAGAAGACGTGGGACTGGGACTTCATCAAGGTGTCGCCGGCCAGCAGCTTCTGCCTGGTCGACTGGGGCGTGGAGGACCGGTGGACCGGCGGCGACGAGGGCAACCGGGAATATACCCGGCGCGCGATCACGAACGCGGAGGGCTGGACGCGGCTGGCGCCGCAGGACCCGGGCCGGGGCGCACTTGCGCGGCAGATCGACTGCCTGCGGCGCATCCGCGACGGCGTGGGGACCGAAGTGCCGTTCATCCAGACCATCTTCAGCCCGCTGGCGCAGGCCAAGAACCTGGCCGGGCAGGAACGGCTGATCGTACACCTGCGGCAGTCACCCGAGCTGGTCGTCGCAGGGCTCGAGGTCATCGTCGAGACGACGCTGCGGTTCATCGAGGCGGCCAAGGCGACGGGCATCTCGGGCATCTATTACGCCGTACAGCTGGCGAATTACGGCTTGCTGAGCGAGGGGGAGTACCGGGAGTTCGGAGAGCCGTATGACCGGCGGCTCCTGGAAGCCGTGGGCGACCTCGAGTTCAACATGGTACACCTGCACGGCCCGGCGGGGATGTTCGACCTCGTGGCACGGTATCCCGCGCAGGCGCTGAACTGGCACGACCGCGAGTCGGGGCCATCGCTGGGCGAAGGGAAGGAACGCTTTCGCGGCGCGGTGTGCGGCGGGCTGGAGCACTGGGAGCACCTGCTGCGGGGGGACCCGGAGCAAATCCGCGGGCTGGTGTCGGATGCCATCGAACAGACGGGCGGCCGGCGGGTCATCGTGTCGTCGGGCTGCGTCGCGCCGGTCAACGCACCGTTTTCCAATTTACGGGCAGTACGTGAGGCCGTCGAAGGCCGCGCAAGCTAAGCCATACACTGCATTGAGTAAGATGGACGCGACCTATCGATTCTGCCCACGCTGCAGCGCGCCGCTGGCCGAGGGCGAGAAATTCGGCCGCACGCGGAAGCACTGCCGTTACTGCGGGTTCATCCATTTCGTGGAGCCCAAGGTGGCGGTCGCCGCGGCGGTACACGACGGCAGCCGCATCCTGCTCGTGCGGCGGAAGGCGATCCCGCGGATCGGGTACTGGGCGCTGCCGGCCGGCTACATGGATGTGGACGAGATGCCCGAACAGGCGTTGGTGCGGGAAGTGGCCGAAGAAACCGGGGTGGCGGTGCGCGTTCTCCGCTTGCAGGGCATCGCGCCCCTGGCGGGCTGGAAGGAGCCGCGCGGCATCCTGCTGTTGTACCTTGCCGAACCGGTCGGGGGCGAGGCCCAGGCGGGCGACGACGTCAGCGATGCCCGCTGGTTCACCCGGGACGAGGTGCCCTGGGACGAGCTGGCTTTCGAGTCGACGGCCCAATACGTGGCCGGATGGGCCGGGCGTTAGGGCGCGCTCACGAACGGGAAGTATGCACGGTGCGGCAGCAGCGTGTTTACGGTGCAAAAACTGACGGCGTCCAGCCAGACCTGGGTGGGTTGGTCGTCTGAGTCATTCTGCGACGTGAAGACGAGGCTCACCGGGCCGGCCGCGGCGAGCCGGGCAAGGTCGGCGGCGCCGAGGCGGTACAGGTAGCGGTCCCACGGCAGGCCGGAGCTCACGGTGTCCGCGGTGTTCCCCGTCAGGAGAAGCCGCTCCAACAGTACGCCCCGCCAGGCCCATGCCACTCGGCGGTGAACCAATCGTCAAAGGGCCAGGTTGGCGACGCACCGTGGCCGTAGTCCGTAGGAGCGATGCGGTAGTCGAACTTAAGCACTCCTGCGACCGCCTTTCGGATCGACGTTGATCGCCTGCGCGGCAGTTCCCCCCGTGTCAGGACCCCCGGCGAAGTGCAGCGAGCGACCGCCCTTGCTCGCCAGGTCCGCAACAACCTCCGCCGCGCCTGAAACCTGCCAACCCTCCAGGCCAGCCTCAAAACTACCGTTGCTAAGCAGATCAGTGCATCCCTGGAGATCGATGTCGAGCGGCGCGTTCGGCGTGACGCGAGAGAGCCCGTCCCGCGTTGATACGCCCCGCGCCGTAGTAGATGTCGCGGCCGGCCGGTCCCAGGTCGTCCGCCGTGCCCTCGATGATCCCCCGCACCGCGTCGGGCGAAAGCTTGGGATCGAGGCCGAGGATCAACGCGGCCAGGCCGGAGACGTGCGGGGTCGCCATGCTGGTGCCGCTCATGTAGGCGTACGAGTTGCCGCGGTAGGTGGAATAGATCGACGAGCCGGGCGCGGCCGCGTCCACCCAATCGCCCATCGTAGAAAAGGAGGAGCGGGCGTCGCTCGCGGTGGTCGACGCGACGGCGATCACATGATTGTGAGCCGCGGGATAGTGCAGTTCCTCGAGACCGGTGTTGCCCGCCGCGGCCACGAGCACCACACCCCGTTCGTAGGCGTAGTCGACCGCAGCCTCCTCGCCCCGGCTGTAACTGGTGGCGCCCAGGCTCATGTTGATCACGCGTGCGCCGTTATCGGCGGCGTAGACGATCGCGCGGATCAGGGCGTCGTAGGTGCCCACGCCGTAGGTGAACACGTCCACCGGCATGATCTGCGCGCGGCCGGCCATCCCGGCGATGCCCTTGCCGTTGCCAATGCGCGCCGCGGCGATGCCTGCTACGTGCGTGCCGTGCCCGTAGTCGTCGTCGGGCGTGTTGTCGTCGTCCGCAAAGTCCCAGCCGTGAACATCGTCGACGAAACCGTTGCGATCGTCGTCGACGCCGTTGTCCGCGATTTCGCCGGGATTGGTCCAGATCCCGCCGGCCAGATCCTCGTGCCACATTTCGACGCCGGTATCCAAGACGGCAATGACCGTGTCGGGCCGGCCCAGAGTGTAATCCCAGGCGGTTTCAGTCGCGAGGCGCGAGAGATAAGGGACCTGTGCGCGCGGTACATGGGATCGTCGGGGACGAAATCGAGGCTGATGGTGTAGTTCGGCTCTGCCCACTCGATGCCGGCGCTCAGCGTCCAGTTGGGCGGCGGCCTGGGCGAGACTTTCGCTTGCGGGAACCTCGACGAGCGCCAGGCCGAGGGCCGGGATCTCATGCAGAACCGCTGCGCCGCTGGCCTCGAGGCGTGAGCGGCCGCCGGGCCCGAGTTTCACGAGCAACTGGCCGGCCGCGTGCGGCGCGTCCCACGCGACGAGTTGAGGTTCTCGGCGCGTGCCGATGGGGCGGCAGACGAAGGCAGGGTAAGTGATCCGAACGCAAGCGCCAGGATCAAGAGGGGGCGCAGTATTCGCACTGTCACGCTCGGCGAATCGGGATGGCTCGGGGGCCGACACCGCTGGCAAGGCGGCTCAGAGCTTCGGTCAAATCGTCGCCGTTCTTGACGATATATGCGGCGATGCCGCTCGCCTGGAGATCGGCCAGCGTCGGCGCCCATTCGGGCGCGGGGCCGAACGTGCGGCCGGCCAGCAAAATGGCGACGCCATGCACCCCACGGGAACGGAGGCCGCGCAGCACAGTCACCCAGCGGCTGTCGGTCGATGGCGTGATGACGATCAACGTGGTGTGGCGCGGCGAGCGTGGCGCCGTCGGTCGCCAACGCCTCGGCGATAGGCAGGCGCCCGCGGGCCTGGATGACTGCCAGGATCTCGGTAAGCCGGGTAAGCTGGCGCTCGCCGCGGTCGGGCTGCACCACCTCACGGGTTTCGGCGTAACTGAGAAAGCCCACCTCGCGATCGGACTGCAGGAAATGCTGCGCGAGCGAGGCTGCGATGGTGACGCTGTATTCCACCGTGCTTGGCGGCAGCTCGATATGCTCGGCTTTACGCGTCAGCCAGGGCATCACGACGTCGTCGTCGACCTCGTTCCACGGCGCTTCCGCGTGCGCGTCCTCGTACATATCGAGGAACATCCACACGTCGGCTAACGGATCGAGCTCGAACTCCTTGGAAATCAGGCGGCCGGTGCGCGCGGTGGACGGCCAATGAATGCGGTTGATGCTGTCGCCGGGGACGTAATCCCGGATACCCGAAACGCTCGAGGTGACGTAGGGCGTGCGCCGGTGCACGGACTCGCCACCGGGAAGATAACCGGTGGGCGGGCTGAAGCCCGGAAGATCGAAGGTGGGCGGCGTCACGACCAGCGAGCTTGTGTCGGAAACCTCGCGGGTGAAGCGGAAGATGCCGATCGGGTCGCCGCTGCTCAGGGTGATCGGGCCCAGGGTGAAGCGCCCGCGGCGGCGGGCGAGCGTCCGCACCTGCCAGCGGGAGGTGGCGCCCCGGCCGAGCGAATTGACGACCCGGCTCACCTGGTGGCCGGGCAAGTCGGAAAAGTCGTGCACTTCGACCCACAGCTTCGGCCAGGCGGAGCGGTTGGCGAGCTCGAGCGTTTCCTCGAAATACTTGCCGACCTGCGTCCGGTGCGTGCGGGTCGCGCGGCGCAGGCTCAGGCCGCGCTGATTGAGCCAGGCCCAGGCGAGCGAGACCAGGATGACGCCGGTGACGAGATACCAGAGGTTGAAGGCAAGCGCCCGCCCGGATGCGAACGCGAAGATCGCGGTCACGATCCACAGCAGGAATATCGCCCATGAACGTCGCAACGAGTGACTCCCTTCCCGCGCCGGCGGCGGCCGGCGCTAGCGCGCGTGGATGCGCGTGCCGGGCACGGGCACCGATTGGGCGATCTGCTCCACGACCGCGCGGGCTTCGACGTTCTTGATGCGAGCGGATGGGCTGATGATCAGGCGGTGGGCGAAGGTGGCCTCGAGCAGCGCCTTGACGTCGTCGGGAATGACGTAGGTGCGGTCCTGCAAGGCGGCGTAGGCGCGCGCGGCGCGGAACAGCGCGAGGCTCCCGCGGGGACTGACGCCGAGATAGATGTCCGGGTGGCGCCGGGTGGCGTTCGCCAGCTCGACGATGTACTCCTTGATCAGGTCGTCGGCGTAGATCTGGCGCGCCTCGGCCTGGGCATGCATCAACTCCTGGGCCGACACGACCTGGCTCAGGTCCTGCAGCGGGTGATGCTCCTTTTGCGACTCCAGCACGCGCATCTCGTCGGCCGGCGAGGGATAGCCGAGGCTCACCCGCATCATGAAGCGGTCGATCTGCGCCTCGGGAAGGGGAAAGGTCCCTTCGTATTCGATCGGGTTCTGGGTGGCAAGGACGAGGAACGGCCGCTCCATGGGATACGTTCGCCCGTCCACGCTGACCTGGCGCTCTTCCATGGCCTCGAGCAGCGCGGACTGGGTTTTCGGCGTGGCCCGGTTGATCTCGTCGGCGAGAACGATCTGGGCCATGATGGGGCCGGGGCGGAACTCGAACTCGCGGTCGCGCTGGTTGAAGATTGACACGCCCGTCACGTCGCTAGGGAGCATGTCCGGCGTGAACTGGATGCGGCGGAACGAGCAGCCGATGGACTTGGCGATGGCGCGCGCGAGCATCGTCTTGCCGACGCCGGGCACGTCCTCGATCAGCAGGTGCCCCTCACACAGGAGGGCGATGAGGGTCAGCTCCACTTCCCGGCGCTTGCCGAGGATGACCCTCTCGACGTTCTGAACCACGCGTTCCGCGAGGGAATTGATCACCTGAAGGTTAGCGGTGGCTTGCGTGTTATCCATGCGATAGATTGACTCCTCTTGAATGAAACCGAGCGGAATTATAACTCTTATGTCTGCTCGTGACAATGGCGGACGAGAGACGCTCACCACCAAGTCACGAAGAACCAAAGGCTCACGAAGTTGGAGACAGAACGAGATCGTCTTTGTGAACCTTCGGTTCCTGGTATCTTGGTGGTTGCGTTCCCTTGCACGCTTGCCCAGGGCGCACAGGACGTGTAGAATCATGCCAGATATCGTGCGCGCAACCCGTCATGGTTCTTACGAAGATTGGCGAATATGGCAGAACACATCCTGGTCATCGAGGACGATCCGCAGATCGCGGACCTGCTGCGCCGCGGCTTAATCTACGAAGGGTACTCGGTCAAGGTTGCAGGCGACGGGCCGGAGGGACTGACCGCGGCCCGCGACCGCCAGCCGGACCTCGTGCTGCTGGACCTGATGCTGCCCGGGATGGACGGCCTGACGGTCTGCGAGCGGCTGCGGGCCGGCAGCGACGTGCCGATCCTCATCCTGACCGCGAAAGATGCGGTGCCTGACCGGGTGAAGGGGCTGGACGTGGGCGCGGACGACTACGTGGTGAAGCCGTTTGCGTTCGACGAGCTGCTCGCACGCATCCGGGCGCTGCTGCGCAGGCGGCAGCCGGCTACGGCCGAAGAGGTGCTGCGTTTTGCCGACCTGACACTGAACGCGGTGACGCACGAGGTACACCGCGGGACCCGGCGGGTCGACCTGACCGCCCGGGAGTTCGAGCTGCTCAACCTGTTCCTGCAGCACCCGCGGCAGGTGATCACGCGTGACACGCTCTACGACCGGATCTGGGGGTACGACTTTGGCGGTGAGTCCAACATCATCGAAGTCTACATCCGTTACCTCCGATCAAAGCTGGAGGAAGGCGGCGAGCCGCGCCTGATCCAGACGGTGCGGGGCGTGGGTTACGCCTTAAGAGAAGAGTGACATGACGATACGCACCCGGCTGACCCTGTGGTATACGGGGCTGCTGGCGCTGACCCTGCTTCTCCTCGGCATCCTGATCTACTCCGTCGTCGGCCGGATCCTGATCGTCAACCTGCAAGAGCGCCTGCTGGCCCAGGCGGAAGACGTGATCTCGGTCGTTCAGCAGGAAAATGATCCCGTCGCGGTCATGCGCTCCGGGCGCGTCCGGCTGCCCTCGATCGATACCTTCGGCTCGCAGTATTACACGCAGATCGTCCAGCTCGACGGCCGGGCGGTGCAGCTGTCCGAGAACCTGCGCGGGCAGCGGCTTCCCGAGTCCCAAGACCTCCTGCAGGACCTGGAGCCAGGACGCCCGCGCTTCGTAACGCTGCCGGCCGGGAACATCCGCCTCCACATCGCGAGCCTGCCCATCCCGATCGGCAACCAGATTGTCGGCATCGTCGAAGTAGCGAGCCTGATGTCGAACATCGAGGACGCGCTGCTCGTCGTCACGGCGGGCGCTGCTGCTCGGGAGCGTGCTGGCGCTGGTCTTCGCGGCCGTGGGCGGCAGCATCCTGGCGCGGGCCGCGCTGCACCCGATCAAGATCATCACCGAGACCGCGCAGCGGATCACAGGGACGAGTGACCTGAGCCAGCGGATACCCGCGGGCGTGCCCACCGACGAAGTAGGCCAACTTACTGCAACGGTCAACGACATGCTTGGGCGGCTCGAAGCGTCATTCGAGACCCAGCAGCGCCTGGTGGCGGACGTGAGCCACGAGCTGCGCACGCCGCTGACGACCATCCAGGGCAACCTGGACTTGCTGCGCCGCGGTGCGGCCGACGATCCGGGCATGCGCGGCGAGGCGCTGGCGGCGATCGGCAACGAAACGGTGCGGATGCGCCGGCTGATCAACGACCTGCTGCTGCTGGCCCAGGCAGACGCCGGGCTGCAGCTGCAGCTACAACCCGTCGAGCTGGACACCCTGCTGCTCGACGTGTACCGGCAGGGCCAGGTGATCAGCCAGGGAACCGGGGTGCGCGTCCGGCTGGGCGCGGAGGACCAGGCCGTGGTGATGGGCGACGGGGACCGACTCCGCCAGCTGCTGCTCAACCTGGTCGACAACGCGATCAAGTACACGCCGTCGGGCGGCGATGTTACGCTGACGCTCAAGCGCCAGGCGGGTTGGGTGCAGGTCACGGTGTCGGACACGGGGTGCGGGATCCCCCCGGAAGACCTGCCGCACATCTTCGAGCGTTTCTACCGGGCCGATCGGAGCCGCACGCGTCCGGGCGGCGCGGGCCTGGGCCTGTCGATCGCCAAATGGGTGGCGGAGGCGCACGGCGGCGAGTTGGAGGTCGAAAGCGAGGTCGGGCAGGGGACAATCTTCACGCTCTATCTACCCGAGCCGCGGGTCGACGAAGCCGATGGGGAGGGTGCATGATGACCGGAGACGAAACGGGTGGAAGCACCCGGCGCTTGACGGAACGCCCGAATGCACTCGCGCTGCAGGTTCACGAGCGCCTCGTAGAGTCGGGGCTGACGCTTGCGTTTGCGGAGTCATGTACGGGGGGGTTGATCGCGGACCTCATCACCGACATCTCCGGCAGCTCGGCCTACTTCCTTGGCAGTGCGGTGACCTACGCCAACAGCGCCAAGCAGGGCATCGTCGGGGTGCGCGAGGAGACGTTGGCCGCGCATGGGGCGGTGAGCGCGGAGACGGCGGCCGAGATGGCCCGGGGCGCGCGCCGCGCCTATGGCGCGGATATCGCGGCGTCGGTCACGGGCATTGCGGGGCCGACTGGAGCGACGCCGGGCAAGCCCGTGGGCCTCGTCTACATCCACCTGTCGGCGAAAGACGCCGAGTGGGGTGAGCGGCACGTTTGGAACGGAGACCGGCTTGCGAACAAGGCGCTGTCGGCGGAGGCGGTGCTCGGGTTGGTGGAGCGCTACCTGGTCGACCTGAAGGCTCTTCCTGACAGTTCACCAATTAAAATTACTTGACTGGGCCTACCCTCGAAATTTAAATTTGCGCTCCGGAACTCTTCTCAGCTACAATACGAACGCTTTCGTGGAGTTCTGGACAGCACGCCCAACCCGGCCCCCTCACCCACCCCAACAGGAGGAACACCATGAAGAACAGGCGTTGGCTCGTACTCACCCTGGTGTTAGTCATGCTTCTTGCTTCGGCGTTGCCGGCTCTAGCACAGAGCTCAGCCCCCATTAAGCCCGGCGGACCATTCGTGCCCCCGAATTCGAATAACAACGGCTCGGCGCTCATGACCTTCGAGCAGGTGGAGGCGGAGCTGAAGCTGCTGGAAGCGCGCAGCAACGGCGCCATGAAGCTTGATATCGCCGGCTACACCCGGGAAAACCGCCCGCTGTATATTGCCAAATTGGGAAACGGCCCAAAGCGCATGTGGCTGCAAGGCCGTATCCATGGTAACGAACCGTTGGGCAACGACGTCTGCCTCGCGGTCATCAAGGGACTTCTAAGCAGCGACCGTACTCTATTGGAGCGGATGAGCTTCTGGATCATCCCCATGTACAACCCGGACGGCGCAGCGCATTTCTGGAGGGGCAATGCCAAAGGCGTCGACCTGAATCGGAACTGGTACCCGTCGTATTCGGAACCCGAATCGAAGGCGTTTTACTACGCCTGGGCCGCGTTCAAGCCGCACTATGCGATCGATCTACACCATCAAGGCACGTACTTTGTCGAAGACAGCAACAAGATGACCACTTTCTCGATCGGCATCCCAATGTGGCCGCAATACCTGGATCCGTGGGTATGGGATACCAACAGAGAGATGGCAGTTGTTGGCTTCGATGCCGTCGACAGGCTCGGATATGTAAATCCGTCGCGCTATCCGCTCATCAACATCCCGACAGCAGTTGTTTCGACCATGATGCTCGGCAGCAAAGGTCCACGTGGAGAGGACGCCGGGTGGAAGACCGCGGCGATGTTCTTCGAGAACCGGGGCGGCATCGGAAACCGCAGCCGCGGCTACATTGTGCAGCAGATGCTCGTAGCTACCGGGGCGATCATCAACGCGATCGCGGCCGACAAACTGACATCAGTCGACGCCTCCCGCTGGGACGATATCCCCGACAGGGGGCCGAGCATCAACGACGACGACAAGTGGCCGAACGACTGACCGCATGACCAGACGGAAGCATGGAAGACAGGCCGGCCGGGGGGCGCCGGCCTGTCTTTTTGCCTTGAGATGGGTTGCTACCTGGTCTACTGGCGGGCCCGCGCCAGCTCGCGCCACGTCAGCCCGTTTGGCGTCAACTTGCCCCGAGCATCGACCATCAAATTAGCGTCGAGCAATTCCTTCTTTGGGCTGGCACTAATAAACGAAAACCACGCCAGAATTTCCGGCCGGCGGTCGAAGACCCGCACATACTCCTGCATGAAGCGTGCAGTGGTCGAGTAGTAAAGGGCGGGCGGGGTGTGCCATCCGGAGGCTTGCAGCAAGCCGAACTCGGTCACGACGAGCGAAGCGGCATTTCCTTCCAGCCTGCGCTCCGCAATATACCGGTCGGCCTGGTACATGCTGCGATACACCACGGCACGAGTGTCCTTTTCGGGGATATCGTGCGTCCAGGCCGCGTTCGGATCGCCGGCTTTCGGGCCGTACTGGTAGTTGCCGTATAGGTGAATGCCCCAGCCGGCAATCTCGGGGATCTTCAGACTGCCGCGGTTGTAGAGCCGGGCGAACTGCCGCACAAACTCCTTATCCCACTGCTGATCCTCGGCCAGGTTGTTCCCCGCATAGATCGGGCCGCGCCATCGGGCGTAGGGCCAGGTCGCGGCGCGCGTGTCATCGTGTAAAACATGTGCGCGGCCTCAACCGGGGTGATGTTCGCCTGTTCGGGCCGCGCCGGCTCGTTGAGGAAGAGCAGGGGCCGGCCATCGTTGCAGGGGCCGTCGAAGAGCTGCTTCAGGAGATTGGTGTTCGTGTAGAAGCTCGTTCTGCCCTCGATCATGGGGACCTGGTGACGGGCCGGAGCATCGCAGGTGGGCCACCAGTGGTAGTAGGAATAGCGGTCGATGCCTTGCGTCAGCGTGATGGCAGGCCAGCCACCGAAACCCGGCTCGGGCCACACCCACTGCTGCACAGCAGCCATCGGCGTCGGCGGTGCGGCTGCGGGGGCTACCCGAGTGGCCGCCGCCGTCCCGGCGAAAAAGAACAGCCCGATCAGCATGAACGCAGCGAAGAAGCCGGCCGAGAGGATGCCAGCAATGGAATGCCGTTTCATTTACTTGCCGATCTTGTGCAGCTTAGCAAACCCCGCCAGCAGCGTCTTCGTCCCCTTACCGGCGAACGCCACCGTCACTTCCTCGTCATCCGCGGTGAGTTCTGACTTCAGCACGATCCCCTGGCCGAACAGGCCGTGATCCACCCGGTCGCCCGGCTTGAACTGGGCGGGGCGCGAGGGGCGCTCAGCCGGTTTTGGTTTTTGCGGCGGTTCGACGTGCTTGCCGGGCATCGCGGACGGGCCGCCTCGGCTGCCGCCCTTCCCGCCATAGAGAGATGAGCGATCGTCGGGGCGTGTGCGGCGGCTGGCGCCGCCCCAGCTGTCGTCGTCATCGTCCCGGCGGCGGTCCCGGGCGTCGTAGCCCCAGCCGCCGGAGCGGGCGCCGACCCCACGCACGGGACTCATCCCGATCGAGGTTCCCTGCGCCGCGGCCACGTCCCGGAGGAAGCGCGAAGGCTCGTTGATCTCACTGCGGCCGTAAAGCATCCGGCGGAACGCACGGAGCAGGTAGAGGCGGTCCTTTGCGCGCGTCAGGCCGACGTACATCAGCCGGCGCTCTTCTTCCATCTGGTCGGGGTCTTCCATGCTGCGGCTGTGGGGGAAGATATTTTCCTCCAGGCCAACCAGGAAGACGACCTTGAACTCGAGCCCCTTTGCCGTGTGCACCGTCAGGAGCGTCACCCGCTCGTCCTGTTCCGCAAGCTCGTCCTGGTCGGAGACCAGCGCAACCTCCTCAAGAAAGGCGGTCAGGCGCAGATCGGGCGGGAAGTCGTCGTAATGCGCCGCGACCGAGGACAATTCCTGCAGGTTCTCCCAACGATCCTCGCCCTCTTCGGTGCCGTCCCGAAGCCAGGTCGCGTAGCCGGACTGCTCGGTGATCTTGTCGAGCAACTGGCTGACCGTCAACCCGTCCTTGACGTCGAGCCAACCTTTGAGCAGGCGGTAGAACGCCACGAGCGCGCGGTGTGCAGCGGCGCCGAACGGGTGCTGCGGCGGCTTTCCATCCTCGGCTCCCGGGTATCCTGCCAGGACGGGGCTGGCGAGATCGCCGGCTACAAGCAGCCAGGCCGCCTACCATCGACACCCCCTGCTCGGCGCTGAAGCTCGCGAGCGAGGAGATGGTCTTGTCGCCGATCGAGCGGGGCGGGACGTTGATGACCCGCATCAGGCTGACATTATCGGAGGGATTGTGGACAAGGCGGAGATATGCCAGCGCGTCCTTGATCTCCTTACGCTGATAGAACCGGGTGCCGCCAACCAGACGATAAGGGACGCCGCGGGCGACGAACGCATCTTCCAGCGAGCGGGACTGGGCGTTGGTGCGATACATGACCGCGACGTCGCTCAAGCGGATTTCGCCTGAACCGGCAAGGCGCTGGATCGTGTTGACGACGAACTGGGCCTCGTCCGACTCGTCATACGCCTCGTGCATGATAACCTGCGCGCCCTGGCCGCGATCCGTCCGCAAGTGCTTGGGGGTCCGCTTGATGTTCCGCGCGATGACCGTGTTGGCCGCATCGAGGATGCTCTGCGTCGAGCGGTAATTTTGCTCGAGGAGGACCACCTTGGCTTCGGGGAAGTCCTCACGGAAACGAAGGACGTTGCGGTAGTCCGCCCCGCGGAAGCCGTAGATCGACTGGTCCTCGTCTCCCACGCAGAATATATTGTGCAATTTTGCGGCCAGCATGCACACCATCTCGTACTGCGCCGAGTTCGTGTCCTGGAATTCGTCCACGAGCAGGTACTCGTACCGGTCCTGGTAGCGCGCGAGGACTTCCGGATGATCCTTGAACAGCCAGGTCGTGCGGCACAAGAGGTCGTCGAAGTCGAGCGCGCCGTTGGCCTTGAGGATTTCCTCATAGCGGGTGTACACCCGCTGGGCGATTTCTTCGTAATAGGTCGTCGCAGTGAACGCGTCGGGCTTGATCAGCTCGTTCTTGGCCTTCGAAATGGCGGAGCGCATCGCCTCGGGCCGGTACATCTTCTCGTCGATGCGGAGGTCTTTGAGCGCAATGCGGACGGCCGACAGCTGCTCGCCGTCATCATAGATCACGTAGTTGGGGTTCAGCCCAGCCGGGTCCGCCTCAGCGCGGAGGATGCGCGCGCAGATGGAGTGGAAGGTGCCGATGGTGAGCCCTTTCCATCCGGAGCTGACCGGCACCGCCTCGCCCAGCAGCCGGTTGATGCGCTCGCGCATCTCGCCCGCGGCCTTGTTGGTGAAGGTCACTGCCATGACCGCACGTGGGTGGGCGCCGACCACGCGCAGCAGATATGCGACGCGGTGGGCGAGCACCCGTGTCTTTCCGGAACCAGGCCCGGCCAAAACGAGCACCGGGCCTTTGACTGTCGTGACCGCCTCCCGCTGAGCGGGGTTCAGGCCGGCAAGGATATCATCATGGCTGTGGGTAGGGGGGGGGACGGTGTCCATGCTTTAACCCTGGTTATTCATCGCGTCCGTTCTCCCGAACTACCTTTCGGCAACGCGCAAGCGCGCGGGCTCGGCGAGCGCCGCCCTCCGCTGGCAGCAGCAATCCCCAGTCATCGTCTCACACGCGAATAACAGCCACCGGCTTGACGCCTGCACGCCGGCCTGCCCGAGCATTTCGGCCGTCAATCCCAACGGCAGGCCCATGACTGCAGAGTAGCACCCATCCCACGCCTCGACCGGCGCGAACTTCGGATCCTGGATGCCGTACGCACCCGCCTTGTCGAGCGGGTCGCCGGTTTCCACGTAGGCCTCGATCTCCGCATCCGTGTACCGGCGCATCCTGACGTCGGTCGCAGAGACCCTGGTTTCGGCCGAGCCGCCGTTCAGGACGCAAACCGCCGTGTAGACGACGTGGACGCGGTCGCGCAGCGCCGCGAGCATCGCGACTGCTTCCAGCGGGTCGGCCGGCTTACCCAGCAGGCTGCCCGCAAGCACGACGAGCGTGTCGGCAGCAAGCACGACCTCGCCCGGATGCCGGTCGGCGACTGCGGCCGCCTTGGCGCGGCAGAGCCGGCAGACGAGCACGTCCGGCGGCTCGCCCGGCAGCGGCGTTTCGTCCACATCTGCGGCATCGACGGTGAACTCCAGCCCGAGGCTCGCGAGAAGCTGCCGCCGCCGGGGAGACTTGGAGGCAAGGACGAATGGTTGCTGAGGTGACATATCCTGCACCGGTCGTTCCTAAGCGCGGTCTTTCACCACGTCGAGCACCTCGCAGGCCACCTCGTAGCGGCCGAAGCTGGGCATGAGGTAGACGCCCTGCACCCGCGGCAGCTCCGTCAGCTCGAGCAGGAGTTCCTGCGCCATCTTCACGCCTTCCCTGCGGCCCTCAGCGCCGGCCCGCTCCATTCGGACGAGGGCGGCCTCGGGGATCGTGATGCCGGGAACCTCGTTGTGCAGGAAAGACGCGTGGCGGTGGCTCTGCAGCGGCAGGATACCGATCAGCACCGGCACCGGGAAGGGGCCGTGCCGTTCTTCGTACAGGCTGAAGAAGCGCCGCCAGAGCTCGGCATCGAAGATCGGCTGCGTCATGGTCAGGTGCGCGCCGGAGCCCACCTTGCGGTGGAAGCGATCGACCTCGCGGACCAGGTCGGCGCGGGTTGGGTCGCTGGCGACGATGATGGTAAACCCGGCCTTGCCCCCGAAAGGCTTGCCCGAACGATCGAGGCCCTGGTTGAACTGGCTGACAATCTTCGCAAGCCCGATCGAATCGACGTCGTACACGGCGCTGCTCTCGCGCGTGTCCCCCAGGCTGGGGGGATCGCCTGTCAACGCGATGATGTTGCGGACGCCCAGCGCGTGCGCGCCGATCAGGTCGGCCTGCAATCCCATCAGGGAGCGATCACGGGTAGTGAGGTGCAGGATGGTCTCGATCCCAACCTGCTGCTGGATCAGCACGCAGAGGGCCAGCGCGCCCATCCGCACGCGAGCCATCGGGCTGTCGGCGACGTTCACCGCGTCCGCACCGTGTTCCTGGGCGATCCGAGCACCTTCGAGCATCTTGGCGGCGCTGAAACCGCGGGGTGGGTCAACTTCGACGCTGACGACAAACTGGCCCGCCTTGATCTTCCGGAGCAATCCTGTCGGCTCCGGTGCTTCTTCGTCCGTGACGCCCGCGCCGGGGGAGCTCACCCGGACCATGGGCAGCGGCGTGAGCTCCTCCTTACGCTGGGGCGCGCCGACGGCCTGGTCGAGCGCAGCCCGCATGGCATGGGTATGCGCCGGGGTCGTACCGCAGCACCCGCCGATCAGCGCGGCGCCTTGGGCGACGAACTGAGGCACCCGCTCCGCGAAATAGTGCGGCGCAGTGGGGTAAATCATCCGCTCGCCCGCCCGATAAGGCAGGCCGGCGTTGGGCATGGCCGACAGCCGGAGGCCCGGCTCCGCGGCGTGCATCTCGGCGACAAAATCAAGCAGGCGCGCGGGGCCCAGGGAGCAGTTGACGCCGCCCACATCGGCGCCGGCAGCGGCCAGGGCATGGGCGACGTCGCTCGGCCACGCGCCGTCGCCGCTGACGCCGTCGTTGCCGAACGTCACTTCGGCAACCACCGGCAGGTCGGTCGTCGCCTTCGCAACCTGCACCGCAAGCACCAGCTCTGGCAGGTCGGAGAACGTCTCCAGGACCAACAGGTCCGCGCCCGCCTCCCAGAGCGCCGCGATCTGCTCCTTGAACGCGGCCTCGGCGACCCCGCGCAGCAACTCATCGCCGCGGCGCGCACGTTTCCCAAGCGGGCCTACCGATCCCGCCAGCCAGACGGGCTGGCCGCTGATCTCGCGGGCCTCCCGCGCAAGCTTGACGCCCTGGAAATTAATCTCGCGCACCCGGGTTTCCAGCCCGAAGTCGACGAGGCGCGGCGCACTGGCGCCAAACGTGTTGGTTTGGATGACTTCCGCACCCGCGCGGACGTAGGCGAGGTGGATCTCGCGCACCCATTCCGGCTGTTCGAGGTTGAGCATGTCGAGACACTGGTCAACCCGCGCGCCGCGGCCATGCAGCATGGTCCCCATTGCGCCATCGGCAAGCACTGGGCCGCGGGCCAAGCGTTCAAGAAAAGGGTGCGCCATCACCACTCCTGTCGCCGGGCAGTGCCGGCGGCCGCAGGATTATAGCACCGGCGGCGCGACGCGAGAATCTTAACCGCGGCTTCGGGTTGTTGCCGCTACAAGTGAAGGATGTTATAATCCGGCCGCGTCGCGCCAGGCGGTACGGCAGTCACCAGAAGCGCGACCGGCCATTGCGTTCGCCCGACCATCATCGTTTCGCCCCGGAGGTTGCCATGAGTCGACGCGGGACGCGCCGTGCGGCGCGCAGCCTGCTGCCGTGGTTGGTGGCCCTTGCGCTTGTCCTCGTCTTTGCCGGCTGCACCACCCGAGCAACGCCTACCCAAGCTCCTGACGTCACCCAGGCGACCGCACCTGCCGCGAGCACAGCTGCGGCGCCTGCCGCAAGCGCGGCCATCACAGGGACGACTGCTGCGGGGGCGGCCGGAACGCCGGCAGCGGCGACCGGGACGGCCTCGGCTCCTGCCGCCAGGACCGGCACAGCGGTAGCGCCATCCGCGACGATCACGCCCACGCTTACCCCAAGCCCGACGGCCACCTTCACCGAGTTACAGGCGCGCCTGGTGCTGGCCAAGGCCTACCTCGAAGGCAAGGATTACGACAGCGCCGCGACGCTCTATTCCCAGATCGCGGAGGACACGCGCGGGAATGCGGAGGCGCTGCAGGGCCTGCAGGCTGCGCTCGGCGGCAAGGCCGCCATCCAGGCAACGCAACTCGCGCCGCTGCCGACTGAGACGCCGGCTCCCGCCGAAACGCCGGTGCCCGCAGCCACGCTGGCCTCGGCCACCGGCCCGAAGGTCCTCGACGCCTTCGGCTTTGTCGTGGCCGGACTCGTGTTGATAGCTCTCTTGTACCTCCTGGGCGCGCTGCTGCGCTGGCTGCTGGGGGCGCTGCGCGAGCTTTGGTACACCCGCATCCTGCCGCTGCTTGGCCGCCCTGCAGTGCCGCCCGGGTTCCTCATTGGCGAATTCACCAGCCCGTTCACGACAGAGGCCGACACCGCCACCCGCGTCATTCCCGTGAGCATCACGGAAAAGCTGACACAGTGGAATCACCTCGTGCGGGACAAGCAATTCCCGATCGAGTTGGAGCGAGAAGCCTACGGAGGTCCGCTTGCCTGGCTCCGTGTCCTTTGGGCCTGGGTGCTCCCGCCGCCGAGAGGTTATCGCCTGACCGGCGCCATCCTCGAAGGTCCGGGAGGCATCCACCAGCTGGCGGTGCAGAGGACACACCTGGGGCAGCACAGGGTCGACCGCAGCCACATTTTCGAGAGCGACATGGAGCCTGCCGCGGAGGCTTATCGGGCGATGGCGGCGGAGACCGGAAAGTGGTTGCTTGTGCCTGCGGACATCGACGCGGACCGCGCGCTCGCGGCGGTGAGGAAACCGGAGCAAGGACCGAGCTCGGCCAGCGCGACCTTTGACGCCGCGATCGAGACGCTGCTGCCCGTGCGCCAGCAGGTGACGCAAGGGTTGGTGGACTTTCCGGATGCGCGGCGGCGCATGCGGGAGGCCGAGCAATTGATCGCCAGCTTGCCGACGGAGTCAGAGCTGCGGGCGGAGCTGACGCGGGTGTTTGCAGATTTGCGCCGGGCGGTCCCGGGGGGTTGACAGTAAGCGGCGAAGTGATATAATAGCGCCAATCGAAGAAGACGTGGAACCGGAGGAGTAGGCCGGGCAATCGTCCCGAGGGACGCTTGCCGTAGCCGTCGCCAGAGAGAGGGGGTCACCGGGTGCGAGCCCCCTTCCGATGTGAGCAGGGCCGAACGTCGCCGGGGAGTCTGGCTGCCGAACCGGTTGGTGCGTGGCACACGTGTGCCGAACGCGCATCGGACAAGCAGCCACGGGTGAGCCCGTTACAGCGCAGAGTGGGCAACGCGCGCCGCCGACTGCACGCGCAATGCCAACCAAGGTGGCACCGCGGAGACCTTCCGTCCTTGAGGACGGAGGGTCTTTTTATTTCTGGCAAGACGTGATAGGATGCCACCATAGTGGCATGCCACTATGGTGGCAAATCGGGAGGAAACGATGAGTGAAGAGAGTGTGAAGTTAACCCTACGCTTGCCGGCGCAGCTGCACCGTGCGCTAAAGGAACGGGCCGCCGAGTACAATGTTTCGCTTAACCAGGCCGTCGTTGATACATTGGCTTCCGGGTTGGGAGTGGAGCCGAAGCCTGAAACCGAGAAGGAGCGCATCCTCCGCGCCTTATGCGAGGCGGGGAAACTTTCGGACCCGGGTGACTTGCTGCCGTGGATTGAAGGGGTCGAACCAGCAACGCTCGACGAGATACGGGAATGGCTCGCTGGAGTTCCCTTGTCAGAGTGGATTATCGAAGATAGGGGACCGCGCTGATGCCCGTTTATTACCTTGATGCCAGCGCTCTCGTCAAACGGTATGTGAGGGAGTCGGGGAGCACCTGGATGAACAACCTGATGGATCAGGCCGAAGACGATATGTTTCTTAGCAGCGAACTCGTCGCAGTGGAGGTCATGAGCGCATTCGGCCGCGCCTACCGAGAGAAGCGAATCGGCAAGCCGAGGCGCGAGGTGATCATTACCGAACTGAATCAGGACATTCGAGCGCTTGTTCACACCTCACCTGTGTCGCGGATCGTAATCAAGGCTGCAGGTGAGTTGGCGGTCGCGCATGGGCTGCGCGCCTACGATGCACTGCATCTCGCAACGGCGCTGGATCTCGCGAACGACCTGGCCCGGTTGGCCTCGGGTCCGCCGATTTTCATCAGCGCCAATGGCGAGTTGCTCGAGGCAGCGCGTGGCGAGGGTCTGACAACCAACAACCCGAACGACCATCCCTGACAAGGCCGGCACCGGGTTGAGACAGGAGAGGAAATCATGACATCATTCGAAATGCCCAAGACCTACGATCCCAGCGCCTCCGAGCGCAGGATCTACGACTGGTGGGAGTCGAACGGCTACTTCAAGCCAGAGATTGCTCCGCCGGACGCTCAGCCGTTCGTGATCTCGATCCCGCCGCCGAACATCACTGGCGAGCTGCACCTGGGCCACGCCATGTTCGTGTCGCTCGAGGACCTGATGATCCGGTACAAGCGGATGCGGGGGTACGCGGCGCTGTGGGTGCCGGGCTATGACCATGCGGGCATAGCCACGCAGCTGCAGGTGGAGAAGATGCTGGCGCGCGAGGGGTTGCGCCGGCAGGACCTGGGGCGGGCCGAGTTTCTGCGCCGGACGTGGGAGTGGAAGGAAAAGTACGGCGGCCACATCGTGCGGCAGCTGCGCCGGCTGGGCGCGTCGTGCGACTGGGACCGGCTGCGCTTCACGATGGACGAAGGGCTGAGCCAGGCGGTGCGCGAGGCGTTCGTGCGGCTGTACCGGATGGGCCTGATTTACCGCGGGGAGTACCTGATCAACTGGTCGCCCGGGCTGCAGACCGCGGTCAGCGACCTGGAGGTGGAGTACACCGAGGAAGACGCGGCCCTCTACTACTTCAAGTACCCGATCGCGGGCGCGAACCTGGAGGACGGACCGGGCAAGGGCTACATCCCGGTGGCGACGACGCGGCCGGAGACGATCCTGGGCGACACCGCAGTGGCGGTGCATCCGGACGACGAGCGCTACCGCCACCTGATCGGTGCGACGTGCCTGGTGCCCATCCTCAAGCGGCCCATCCCCGTGATCCACGACACGTACGTGGACATGGAGTTTGGGACGGGGGCGCTCAAGATCACGCCCGGGCACGACCCGAACGACTTCGAGATCGGGCAGCGGCATGGCCTGCAAATCATCGGGATGCTCGACAAGGACGCCAAGGTGAGCGCCGCGGGCGGGCCGTACGCGGGCATGGACCGGTTCGAAGCGCGCAAGAAACTGTGGGCCGACATGGAAGCCGCGGGGCTGACGATCAAGGTTGAAGCTTACCGTACACAGGTGCCGCGCTCGCAGCGCGGGGGCGAAATCGTGGAGCCGATGGTCAGCACGCAGTGGTTCGTGAAAATCAAGCCCATGGCCGACATGGGCCTGCAAGCGGTGCGCTCGGGCCGCATCGAGATCATCCCGGAGCGCTTCACGAAGGTGTATTACAACTGGCTGGAGAACATCCGCGACTGGTGCATCAGCCGGCAGTTGTGGTGGGGACACCGCATCCCGGCCTGGCACTGCGCGGAGTGCGGCCATACGACCGTGGCCCGGATCGACCCGGATCGCTGCGAGAGCTGCGGCTCGTCGCGCATCGAGCAGGACCCGGACGTGCTCGACACCTGGTTCTCGTCCGGCTTGTGGCCGTTCTCGACGCTCGGCTGGCCCGACGACACGCCCGACCTGCGCCGCTACTATCCGACGACGGTGATGGAGACGGGCTACGACATCCTGTTCTTCTGGGTGGCGCGCATGATCATGCAGGGCCTGCTCTACACGAACGACATCCCGTTCGAGACCGTGTACCTGCACGGCCTCGTCAGAGACGACCAGGGCCGGAAGATGTCCAAGACCACGGGGAACGTGCTCGATCCGCTCGCGCTGCTGGACGGCGCGCGGCCCGAGGAGCTGAGCGACTACGTGCGCAAGCAGTATCCGGAGGGCATCGCCGCGATGGGCGCGGACGCGCTGCGCTTCACGCTGCTGACGGGCGCGACGCCGGGCAACGACATGAACCTGAGCCTGCAGCGGGTGGAGGGCAACCGGAACTTCACGAACAAGATCTGGAACGCCACCCGCTATATCCTGTCGCAGTTGGGCAACGGAACAGCCACAGAGAGCACAGAGACCTCGGAGCCACCTCGGAGCGCTCTGAGTCCTCTGTGGCAAGGTCAGAACCTGGATCTTCCCGAGCGGTGGATCCTGAGCCGGCTGTCGGCCACCCTCGCGGACGCCACCCGCCTGATGGACACCTTCCAGTTCGGCGAGGCCGGGCGCCAGATCTACGACTTCTTCTGGAGCGAGTTCTGCGACTGGTACCTGGAGATCAGCAAGATCGCCATCTACCGGGGTTCGCCCGAAGCCAAGGCGCGCACGCAGGCCGTCCTCATCAAAGTGCTGGACGAGTCGCTCCGGCTGCTGCATCCCTACATCCCGTTCGTGACCGAAGAGACGTGGGGGTATCTGAAGCAGGCGGTGGGGAATGCCGGAGGCGAGTGGCCCGCGGGCCTGATCATCGCGCCGTGGCCGGCGACCGCCATGCGCGACGAAGCGGCCGAGTCGGACATGGGGCTAGATCATGGACATGGTGCGCGCGATCCGCAACGCCCGCGCGGAGTACGACGTGAAGCCGGGCCAGCCGCTGCACGCCAGTATTGCCGCCGGGGAACGCGCGCCGATGCTCAAGCGGCACGCCGACATCCTGTGCTCGCTTGCCCGGCTGGACCCGGCTCAGCTGACGATCGCAGAGCGGCTGGATGCGCCGCCGCAGGCACTGACGCTCGTGACCGGGCTGGTGACGACGTACCTGCCGCTGGCGGACCTGATCGACTTCGAGGCGGAGCGCAACCGGCTCGCCAAGGAACTGGCCGAAACCGAGGCGCAAATCGCGCGCACCTCGGGGCTGCTGCAGGGCCCGTTCGCGCAGCGGGCGCCGGCGAACGTGGTGGCGCGCGAGCGAGACAAGCTCGGCGAGCTCGAAGGCCGGGCGGCGCGGCTGCGCGACCGGCTGACCGAGCTTGCGTAGGCAGACCGCGGAAACGAGGAGAGCCTGCCCTCGTTACGAGGGCAGGCTCCTTTGCATCCAGGCAGAATACATGACAGGGCTAACTAATCCTGTCCTCCATCACTGCGGCGTGTTGATGACACGCTTTTGCTTCCATACACTTTTGCGAGAAATATGCGACGGAAGGCACATACATGATGCAAATCATAGACTGCGGCTTGAATCGTGATAGAGTTTACGTTCGATAGGGCGTATCCATCGCAATCCCGTCGAACATCGCAGCTTCGTCGCAGCACCCCTGATACGCCTGGTCCCCCGAAGCAGGCGGAGGAAGCCTGCAACTGTCCCTGGCAGCGAAAGCCGCTTTCTCAGAAAGCCCCGCTTTCGCGCCAGGGACTTTTCGTGTTATCCTGGAGAGGTAGTTAGCAACCGCGGCTTGGAGAACCAGCACGATGAGTCAACCGATTGTAACGATCAGCGGCCAGCGGGTATACCCGCTCGGCGACGCCCCGGAGCAGAGCCGCGCGCCGGAGTGGCCCGACGCCCGCCATTCGGACGGCCGGCCGATTGCCCTGACAGAGATGTCCCCCAGTGGGTGGGCGGCCGGCGGCAACGAGGAGACGTTCGAGGCGGGCTTACCCTTCCTGGGCGGGCTGGTCGCCGTGATACTCCTGACCATCGCCGCGCTCCTGCTGTGGAAGCGCGGGCACTAGCCCTGCCCTTCGCTCCGCTCACGCAGTGTGTGAAATAATACACCACCCGAATCATGACGAGCGTCATATAGTGCGGAAAGTTACAGGCTTATAATTCACGTCCGCGGCTTTCCGCGCCTTGTTACCCTGTTCGTAGTGCCATCATTCGAACCCATCACGGAGGAGTCACCACTATGACCTTTGCTTGCCCAGGCAGGCAACCCGTCCGGTGGTTGATCGTAGCGGGCCTCGCGGTCCTGCTCTTTACCGCTCTCGTCGCGGGCGCCAGCGCCCAGGCCCAAAGCGGCGACAACACCACCTGTCTTGGCTGCCACTCGAACCCCGGGCTGAGCGTTCAGCTCGCCAGCGGTGAGACTTTGCCGCTCACCGTTGACCCGCAAGTGTACCATTCGTCGATGCACGCGAACCTGACATGCACGTCGTGCCATACGAATATCAGCGGCTACCCGCATCCGAAGCTCACCGCGGGCGACCGTCGATCGTTTCAACTGGAGCGCTACCAGCAGTGCAAGACCTGTCACCAGGACCAGTACATGCAGTCGCTGGACAGCAACCACGCGCGCGAGTTGGCTGCGGGCAACCGGAACGCGGCCATCTGCACGGACTGCCACGGCTCACACAACGTAACGAAGCCTGACCAGCCCCGGCAGCAGATCTCGCAGACGTGCCAGAAGTGCCATAGCCAGATCCATGACCAGTACGCCGGCAGCGTCCACGGCGCGGCGCTGCTGGAGAGCGGGAACCCCGATGTCCCGGTCTGCACCGACTGCCATGGCGCGCACACGCAGGAAGACCCGACGACGGCAGCCTTCCGCCTCAAGTCGCCGAACATCTGCGGCGGCTGCCACGCGAATGCGGCACTGATGCAGAAGTACGGCATCTCGACGGATGTGTTCAACACTTACGTCGCCGACTTCCACGGCACGACGGTGACGCTGTTCGAAAAGCAGCATCCCGACCAGCAGACCAATAAGGCTGTCTGCACGGACTGCCACGGCGTACACAACATCCTGCCCGTCACCGACCAGAACGCGACCGTGGTTAAGGAAAACCTGCTGGCGACGTGCAAGCGCTGCCATCCGGACGCGACGGCGAACTTCCCGAGCAGCTGGGTCGGCCACTTCCCGCCCAGCCGCACGAATCAACCCCTGGTTTACTACGTGAACCTGTTCTACAAGATCCTGATCCCTGCCGTCATCGGCGGCATGTTGCTGTTCGTCGGCCTGGACGCCGTCAGCCGGATCCTTCGCCGCATACGGCGGAAGGAGGCGTAAGCGATGGCGACCCAAGCTACGAATTCCAATCGCGCCGTGGACAAGTACTTCGTGCGTTTCAGCCTGGCCCAGCGCATCGAGCACATCGTGCTGCTGGTTTCGTTCAGCCTGCTGGCACTCACCGGCTTGCCGCAGAAGTACGCAGGCAACGCGTTCGCCGACACATTGATCTCGTGGATGGGCGGGATCGAGACCGTCCGCATCATCCACCGCATCGCCGCGGTCACGATCGTGCTCATGAGCGTGTACCACGTCATCGTGCTGGGCTACAAGATCTGGGTGCGCCGCACCGAGCTGACCATGCTGCCCGGCCTGAAGGACCTGACCGACGCGCTCGACGTCGTCCGCTACAACCTGGGGCTGAGCAAAGAACACCCGCGCATGCCCCGCTACAACTTCGGCGAGAAGGTCGAATACTGGGCGATGGTGTGGGGCACGGTCGTCATGGCGATCACCGGGTTCATGCTCTGGAATCCCATCTCGACGGCGCGCTTCCTGCCGGGCCAGGTTATCCCCGCCGCGAAAGCCGCACATGGCGGCGAGGCCGTGCTGGCCGTCCTGGCCATCCTCATCTGGCACTTCTATAACGTCCACGTGAAGATGTTCAACAGGAGCATGTTCTCGGGCAAGATGTCGCGCCACCAGATGGAGGAGGAGCACGGCGAAGAGCTGGAGCAGCGCGTAGCGGGCAAGATGCGTCCCGGGCCCGATCCGGCCGGCGTTCGCCGCCGCGAGCGCATTTACCTGCCGATCGCGATCGTCCTCGCGTTAATCGGCGTGTTCGCAGTCTACCAGTTTGCCACTTTCGAACAGACGGCGATCGCGACGCTGCCGGTGCCGATCGAACGGCAGGACGTCTTCACCCCGCTGACGCCCACCCCGGGCCCCAGCCTGACCCAGGTCGCGGCCGCCCTGATCCCGCATCCCGTGCAGGGGCAGGAGCAGTGCGACACATGCCACGGGCGCGACGGCGTCAAGCCGTTCCCGGAAGATCACGTGGGGCGGCCTAACGAGTCGTGCACCGTGTGCCACCTCCCCGGCCCCACGCCTGCGCCGGGCGCGACGACCGGAACGGGCGGCCCGGCGGCGATCCCGCACCCCATCGAAGGCGACACGTATAAGGACTGTACGACGTGTCACGGCGAGGGCAAGCTCAAGCCGTATCCGGCGAACCACACGGCCTTCACCACCGAGCAGTGTACGAGCTGCCACAAGCCGGCTGCGGCCGCTGGGGCGACGCCTGCGGCGGGCACGACGCCTGAGGCTGGGGCTTCGCCAGAAGCGGCCGGTACGGCGACGACGGGCGGCCAGGCCGGCGGTCCCGCACCGATCCCGCACCCGATCGAGGGCGACACGTACAAGGACTGCACGACGTGCCACGGCGAGGGCAAGCTGAAGCCGTTCCCGGCGAACCACACGGCGTTCCCGGTGGATTCGTGCACGGGCTGCCACAAGCCGGCTGCGGCCGGTGGAACGACGCCTGCGGCGGGTGCAACCGCGACGACGGGCGGCCAGGCCGGCGGTCCCGCGCCGATCCCGCACCCGATCGAAGGCGACACGTACAAGGACTGCACGACGTGTCACGGCGAAGGCAAGATCAAGCCGTATCCTGCGAACCACACGGCCTTCACCGACGGAGCAGTGTACGGGCTGCCATAAGCCGGCCGAGGGAACGGGTGCGTCGAGCGGGACAGGCTCGACGGGCGGCGCAGCGGCCGCAGCGCCCGCTATCCCGGCCAATCACGACCTTACCAGCCCCCTGTTCAAGGACTGCACGACCTGTCACGGCGAGGGCAAGCTAAAGCCGTTCCCGGCGAACCACGTGAGCTTCACGGTGGACCAGTGCCAGACGTGCCACAAGCAGGCGGCACAGTAGCATCTCGGGCCTGAATGTCAAAGTGGGCGGTCAACGACGACCGCCCACTTTTTGTTTGCCGGAGCTAAGGGGCGCGGGTTACGAGACCCGCCTCGTACAGACAGGATCAGGGGACGATGACCGTCCGCACTTCGCCGCCCCAGCGCTCGAGTGCATCGAGCGCGTCGTTGATGGGCGCGGCCTCCAGCGGGACTGTTGTTCGTCACCACGTGCGAGAGGTCGAGGACGCCGCGGCGGGCGAAGTCCATGAGCAGCGGGAACTCCTGCAGCAGGTGATCCGACACGCCGACGATCTCGGCCTCGCGGCCGATGATCTCCTGGTAGGAGTCCACCTCGAACGGCTTCCGGGTGATGCCGGCCGAGCGCGGCCCGGCCCTGCACCGCCGAGCACTTGCACGGCCTGGCGCATCGTGACGGGCAGGCCGATCAGCTCCAGCGCCACGTCGACGCCCCGGCCGTTGGTCAGCTGGCGCATCGAGCTCGACGGGGTCCGCGTTGGCAGCGTCGACCGGGATCGCGCCGAAGCTGGCCGCCAGCACCAGCTTGTCACGGTTGATGTCCACCGCGTACACCTCGGCCGCGCCCGAGTCCCTTCGCCAGCTGGATCGCGGACATGCCAAGCCCGCCTGCGCCGAACACGGCCACCGTCTCGCCCGGCTGCAGCCGCGCCTTCCGCAGGGCATGGAACGAGGTCGACGACGAGCACATCATGATCGCGCCGGCCTCGAACGGGACCTCGTCGGGCAGCGGCACGATGCCGCGCTCGGGCACCGCGATGTACTCCGCGTACCCGCCGTCACGGTGCTTGCCCAGCATCTTGCCCGTGTCGCAGAACTGCTCCTGGCCGCGGTTGCAGTGATGGCACTGCCCGCACGTGACCAGGTAATGCAGGCTGACCCGGTCGCCGATGCGCGTCCGCGGGGTGCCGGCGCCCAGCGCCTCGACCACGCCCGCGATCTCGTGGCCGAGCGTGACTGGCAGCGGACCGGCGTACGACGCGCCGGCGCGGTAGTGCGCATCCGAATGGCAAATGCCCGCGGCCTTGATCCGCACGAGCACCTCGCCGTGCTCTGGGGCTAGGAGTGGGGTCTCCTGATGCCTCCAGGGGCTTACCAATTTCTGTTAATCGAACAGCCTTCAATAGTCAAACCTCCATGCCGACTTTGACGCCGGCCGTCTTCGTGGTACAATAACGAGAAATCTACCACAAAGACACGAAGACACGAAGCCGTAGGGGCGAGGTTGTTTGCCCGGGCGCCGCGATTTGTCCCGGGCCGAGACTTGCGCCGGCTCTTGCCGGTTAAGCGCGACTCTTACGCCTAGACGAGGACCCCATGCCCAAGATCACCTTTATCGGCGCCGGAAGCACTGTTTTCGCCAAGAACCTCCTCGGCGACATCCTGGCCTACCCCGAGCTGGCCGACTGCACCATCGCCCTCCACGACATCGACGCGGAGCGGCTGAACACCACCAAGAACGTAGCGCAACGCCTGGCCGCGGGCCGCGGCGCGCACCCCCGGATCGAAACGCACCTCGATCGCTGCGCCGCGCTCGAAGGCGCCGACTACGCCATCTCCATGTTCCAGATCGGCGGCTACCGCCCGTCGACCGTCGTCGACTTCGAAATCCCCAAAAAGTACGGGCTGCGGCAGACCATCGGCGACACGCTGGGCATCGGCGGGATCATGCGCGGGCTTGCGCACCATCCCGGTGTTCCTCGACATTGCGCGCGACATGGAGCAGGTGTGCCCGGACGCGTGGCTGCTGAACTATGTCAATCCGATGGCGATCAACACCTGGGCGATCCAGAAGGCGACGAAGATCAAGAACGTCGGGCCTGTGCCACAGCGTGCAGGGCACGGCGGAGCACCTGGCCGAGGACATCGACGTCCCGGTCGAGGAAATCCACTACCTCTGCGCGGGCATCAACCACATGGCGTTCTACCTCGAACTTCTGGCGCCGCACGCCGGACGGCGGCGTCGAGGACCTGTACCCGCGCATCCGCCAGGTGATCGAAGACGGCCGCGTGCCCGAGCACAACCGGGTGCGCTACGAGATGCTGAAGCGGCTGGGGTACTTCGTCACCGAGTCGAGCGAGCACTTCGCGGAGTACGTGCCGTGGTTTATCAAGCGCGACCGGCCGGACCTGCTCGAGCAGTTCAACGTCCCGCTGGACGAGTACCTCCACCGCTGCGAGTTCCAGATCGCCGGCTGGGAGTTCGTGCGGAAGCAGATGGAGCGGCCGGACGACGTCACGGACGCCGACATCCAGGCGTTCATCGACTTCCTCCGGAGCCAGCCGGTGACTTCGGAGAAGATGATCGAGCAGGCGATCGAGCAGGTGCTGGAGTTCGACAAGCCGAAGAAGAGCATGGAGTACGGCTCGGGGATCATCCACAGCATCGAGACGAACACGCCGAGGGTGATCTACGGCAACGTGCTGAACCACGGGCTGATCGACAACCTGCCCGCGGGATGCGTCGTGGAGGTGCCATGCCTGGTGGATGCGAGCGGCGTGCAGCCGACGCGGATCGGCGGCCTGCCGACGCACCTGGCCGCACTCATGCGGACGCAGATCAACGTGCAGGAGCTGACGGTGGAGGCCGCGCTGACGGGCAAGCGGGAAGCGGTGTACCACGCGGCGATGCTCGACCCGCACACGGCGGCCGAGCTGGACCTGGATCAGATCTGGCGCCTGGTGGACGACCTGATCGAGGCGCACGGCGACGTGGCTGCCCGAGTTCATCTAGGTCGTCCGATAGACCCAGTACAGGATGACTCGCGCCCTGATGCACGCCGGGTCATCCCGATTCAGGTCTGGATTCCGCGGCTAGAAGAGGCCCGTTGCGTGCCCGAGACCCGCGCGGAAGATCAGGTACACCGTCCCCCCGGAATTCCTCAGCCACAGCGGCTCGAACTCCGAGCGCAGGTACGTCCGCTGGACCTCGTCATCGAGGCTGGCGGCTGGATCGTTGACGATTGGGTTGCCCCGACCATCGAAACCGACGATTACGCCGAGGTGGCCGCTGCTTGCGGCAATGGGCGCGTTGGTCAGCTCGCCCTTCTTCCACGCATAGCTGACCACGACCGGCACGCCCGCCTTGACCCACGGCTCCACCTTATCCAGGCCCGTGAAGCGCACGACGTACGCCTCCATGCCGCGGCTTGCCGCGTAGGCGGTATTGAACGGCCAGTTGCCGTGCCCATCGTAGACGTAGTCGTAAACGCCCGTCACAGTGTTCCGCACCCGCGGCTCGCATGGCCCGGGATCGATGCCCCAGAAGCCGAGCACCATGGAGGTCGAGGTCGGGCTGCACCAGACATTGCCGCCATCGGGGTAAACCATCTGCGAGCACTCAGGGACGGCAAGCAAGTTGTTCCAGTTGGCCGGGTCTCCCGTGCTGGCGAGGTCTTTTTCGGGGCCGGCGCTGTTGTAGGTGAGCGACAAGCCCTGGATGCTGGGCGCAGCCGCACGCTTTGCGCTGAACAGCCGGACCTTGAGCTTGCAGTGCGTCGGCTGTCATCTTCTTGGCGGTGAGCACGAGGGTGTCGACCGCGACGTAGCCGTCTGGGTCGCCCTGGCGCACGGAGTGACGCTGGATCGTGTCCGTCCCCGACGCCCAGACGCCCATGTTGTACCACTTCGTCCAGGCGCCGCCCATGCGTGCGCTGATCAGGACTTCGATCCAGGTGCCGGCGGGGTGGTGGCGTTCCAGGATGCGATGGCTTCGGTGAAGCCAAACCGGTGTCGAGCACGGGGCCGGTAGCCTCGCCGACCTAGTATGTCCCCTTGTTATACATATTGCCCAGGTCGGTTTCCTGCACGGCGTCCTTCCGGAGGAACACCAGCTCGGAGCCGGTAAAGTCGACTCCCTTCCCCTCAAATCCGGCCAGATCAGGGCCGGTCCACTTCATGAATGCAGTTTGGTACACTTCGTCTTTGCTCCCCGCGAACGCGGTCAGGGGCAGTGCGGCCAGGATCGAAACAACTAATCCGAGCCGAAGGACGGTTGCGATACGCATGGAGGACCTCCTCGTCGAGGAATGGTGAGGTGCAGCACGTATTATAACGCATTGACGGGGTTTGGAACACGAACGCGCGAAGGAGATCGAAGGGCACGAAGCACGAAGCCTGCGAAGCCGCGGTTATTGCGCCTGCACGGTTTCGATGAACGCGAGCATGTTTTCTAAGGGGATGTCGCCCGGCATCTCGTGTGAGGGGGCGATGATGAAACCGCCGTCGTGTCCGAGGTCGTCCAGCAAGCGGCGGACCTCGTCCCGCACCTGCTGCGGCGTTCCAAAGGGCAGCAGCTGCTGAATGCTCACGCCGCCGTAGAAGGTGAGCGAGCGGCCGTAGCGCGCTTTCATCTCGCGCAGGTCCATGACCTCGGGCTGGAATGGGTTGAACACCTGCAGGCCGATCTCGATGAGCTCGGGGAACAGGTCCTGGACCTTGCCGCACGAGTCGATGCAAACGGTCTTCCCCGCGTCTGCCACCTTCCGGTACATGGCGGCGACCCGCGGCTTGATGAACTCGCGCCAGCGCTTCGGCCCGAACAGCAGCCCGCGCTGGTGGCCCCAATCGTCGCCAAACAGGACGCCGTCGAAGGGGTGGCGGAGCATTTCGTCGAGCACGGCCATAGCCCACTCAAAGATGCGGTCGAGGAGCGCGGCGACAAACGAGGGCGCCTCGATCATGTCGGCCAGCAGGGCCTCCATCCCGCGGAGCGTCCAGCCGCGTTCGAACAGAGAGAAACTGACGCCGAAGAGCGTGAACCGGGTCGGATTCGCGGCGAAGAACGCGGGCAGGCCGGCGTAGCGCCGTGGATCGCAGGGATCGGGCAGCAGGAGCGCGCCGAGGTCGCGATCCGCCAGCACCCGGTTGACCGGCACGCCGAGATCTCGATCCACCTTGCGGTTCCACACCACGCCCCACTCGTCCCGCGACAGGCCCGGTTCGGCGAGCGGCTCGTATTCCAGCCTGGACTTGTACCGCACGATATGGTTACCGAGCAAGTCGTCCAGTTGAGTCGTTCCGTAGTGGGCTGCGAGCATGGCGCGGGCGGGGATGGTCGTGTTGATCTGGTACGGGACGATGTCCGCCTGCTGGTGTCGAATGGCCGTCCACACGCGTGGCGCGGGCTGATGTTTGAATCCAAGAAGGCCTCCAGGAGCAATCGGGTGAGCTCCAGTATACTCCAAACGCGGCAATCCTGCCCTGCTTTGCCCGATGGGAACCTACCCGCGCCCGCCTGCGTTTTATTAGTTTGCTGAGGTCCGGACCGAAGTTCGGACACTTGAGATAGTGAGACCTCTGTGGCAAGTTGGATAGTGCGAAAACGGTCCTTCTTAGCCGTGGAGGTCTCCGATGCAGTTTATCAGAAGCGCTGAGTTCATGCAGTACCTGTTCGACCGCCCAACGGTGGCTGGGCAAGCGGGTCGCATCGTGGATGGTATTTTGGATGCCGGGTGTCCACGACTCTCGGACATTGCGCAACATATGCCAGGCTCGCCTGGCGGCAACTACAAGGCCATCCAGCGCTTTATCGGGCAGACCGATGCGGTGGCCGCCCTGGGACGGTTGTTTCAGGCCGATGCCGAGTTCGTCATCGGGGATGCGACCGAAATGCCCCGGCCGGAAGCCTTCCGGACGCCGTATGTCGGCAAACTCAGTGATGACAAGACGCGGGGTTTCTGGCTGTTGGTGTTGGCCACCCCGTACCGCGGGCGGGCGCTGCCCTGCCACCTGTTGAGCTATTCCTTGCGCACGATTGCGCAAGGGGCGGGTTCGTGGAACCTGCACCACTGGGAGGCCTTTGATGCGCTCAAGGACTTGCTCGGCGACAAGCCGCTGGTGCTGGACCGGGATTTAGCTACCTGGAACTCCTGCAATACTGCGTCCACGCCGGGGTCAACTTCGTGATTCGGCTCAACCTGCGCAGTCACCCACCCAAGCTCTACACGGTCGAGGGCCACGAAGTCGTGCTGATGCTGGGTATCGGCCAACAGGAGACCTATCGCCAAGTGCGCTATCGCAATCAGGTGCCGGTGAACATCATCGGTATCTGGCGTAAAGGCATGCGCGAACCGTTGTGGGTCATGTCCGACCTCGAGCCTGACCGCGCCCTGCAGATCTATCTGGGCCGCATGAAGATCGAGGAAGCTTTCCGTGACCTCAAATCCTTGCTCGGCCTGGACCGCCTGATGAACAAGACCCAGCACAACATGGAGCAACTGGTTGCCCTCACCATGATCGCCTACGCCGTCGGCCTCCTGGTCGGCGAAGCCTTGCGCGACGAGCTTGATGGTTCCCCGCCTGCGCCGACCACCGAGTCTGCCCCGCCACCCACACCGACCCCCGACAGCGCAAATGGCAACGCTACTCCGGTCTGTTTTGTCTTGCTCAAACAAAAGCTGCCTATTCGGCCGATCACGCCTGCGCCAACTGGTGACAGCCACGCTGACCGCCTTTGCCTATCTCGTGCGGCCGGTTGTCCGAACTCCTGTCTGAAGCTC
>CAWDBO010000036.1:0-243490 GCA_963800615.1 uncultured Chloroflexia bacterium | reverse complement strand
CGGTCGGCCATGGCTTACCCTCGCTTCACGCGGCTGTGGGTGAAGCCGGGCACGCCCAACCGGTTGAACCGGTAGTACATGAAGCACCCGGCACAGAAGTTCAGGAAGAGGCTGAGAGACGCGAGCCCGATCACCACCCAGACGAAGGCCCAGCCAACGCCAGGGACGCCCGCGAGCATCAGGAAGACGCCGATGCCCACGAAGAGCGCGCCGAGCAACTCGGCGAAACGGTGCGGCTCAGGGTTGTCTTCGACCAGGTGCGGCTTAGCCAGCCCGGCCGGCCGGAGCAGGTCGAGGTAGATGCGGCGAAACAGCCCGTACTGGGGGCTGAGCGCGCTGACTAGCTTGATCGGCGCGACCGCAGCCGCGAGCCAGGCGGCATTGAAGATGATCAGGCCGACAACCACCAGGTACCCAAGCCCCGAAGGCTCACACAGCTTTGTGAAGCTTCGGGTCTTGGATTCTTGGTGGGTATTGTACCCTGCTTCTCCCACATGCTATAATCCGCCTCATCCCACATCGACGAGGGCAGAGCTTATGCGTTTCGGCATCATGGCTATGCAGATCGGCGCGCTGATCCCCGCGGACGTCGCGCCCAGCCAGATCCCGGCCCACGTGACCGGCTTCGACCACGCCGCGCTGGTGCGCAAGCTCTACGGCTACGGCTTTAACCCGGTGGAACTGGGCGGCGACCTGGTGATGTTTATGCCGCACACGTACGAGCCGCCCGCGATCGAGGCGCTCGCCGCGCTGCAGGCGGAGACGGGCGTGCGCTACACGGTCCACCTGCCCCTCTGGTCGGTCGAGCCTTCGGCGCTGCTGGAACCGGTGCGCAAAGGGTCGGTCGCCTCGCTGGTCCAGGTGCTAAACGCCACCCTGCCCCTGGACGTCGAAGCGTATGTGGTCCATGCGACCGGCTCGCTGGCCGCGGAGTTCTACCGCATGGCCCTGCCGGAAACGGCGCGTTATGTCATCCTCAAGCAGTTCCAGGGCCGGGCGCTGGAGAGCCTGAAGGCGCTGCTGGGCGAGACGGGCGTGGCGCCGCGCAAGCTGGCGGTCGAAACGATCGAGTTCCCGCTCGAGATGACCATGGAGCTGGTGGAGGGGCTCGGCCTTTCGTACACGCTGGACACCGGGCACGTCCTGTCCGGCTTCTCGGGTCCTGTCGACCTCTTCGACGCGGTGGACAAGCTGCTGCCGCGGCTGGCTAACGTCCACCTGCACGACTCACCCCGCTGGGAGCCGGGGCACGATATCGTCTACGGCAAGGACCACCAGGCCCTGGGGCTGGGCGACCTGGACCTGGGCCGGTTCCTGGACCGGCTGCACGCGGGGGGTTACAAAGGCCCGCTCGTGTTCGAACTGACCGTGCCCGAGGCTGTGGCCTCGCTCGAAGCCGTCCGCCGGGTGCGGCCGGAGTACCTCGCTTAGCCAATGCGAGACCGGCCGATGACCAGTCCGACCGTCGACCTCCAACTACTGGCCCGCTTCGAGGCGGGGCTGGACACGCGCCGGCCCGAGCACGGCGCGGTGCCGGCGCGTGTGCTCGACTACGGGGAGCTGAGCACGGTGCTAATAATCGGCGGCAAGGCAGCGCCGGCGCTGGTGTACAAGCGGCTGCCGTACTTCCTCACCGGGCGACGAGGCGGGACAGTTCGAGAACCTGCACCGACGGTACGTGAAGACGCTGGGGGAGCGGGCCGCGCTGAAGGTGGCGGCGACGTCGATCGTACACGTGCCGGATGCTTCGCGGCGCCGGGTGGTGGTGTATATCGTGCAGGAGATGCTGCCCGAGGACTGCATCTGCCACATGGCGACGTACAAGCTCTCGCCGGCAGACGTGGGGCGGCTGGTGATGGCGGTGCTGGCCGAGACCGCGAAGGTGTTCGACCTGAACCAGTCGCACCAGGGGGAGTTCGAGCTCGGCTTCGACAGCGACATGGCGAACTGGGCCCTGGTGGGCCACGACCCGGACCGGGGGTGCCTGCCGGACCGGTTCAAGCTGGCCTACATCGACACGAACACGCCGATGATGCGGCGGCAGGGCCGCGAGCAACTGGACCCGGAGCCGTTCCTGCGCGGCGCGCCCGCGACCCTGCTGCCGCTGATCCGCAGGACGGTGCTGCCCGAGAATCCTGGGGCGGTTCTACGATTTCCGCCGGGTCGCGATCCACCTGGTCAGCCGGTTTTACGACGAGGGGCGGACCGAGCTGGTGCCGGGCATCATCGACACGATCAACTGGTACTTCCTCGCGGAGCGGCGGGAGCACCACTTCCGGCCCCTGACGGTGGAGGAGGTGAAGCGCTTCCACCGGTGGGATGCGCTGATCTGGCGCTCGTACCTGCTGCTGTGCCGGGTGGACCGCCAGCTTTGCAGTGTCCGGGTGAAGGGCCGGCCTTACCCGTATATCCTGCCCGCGCGGAGACGAGCATGACGCCCAGCCGGGGAGCTATGGCCGGGCTGGCCAGCCACGCCAGCCACTCGGCCTGCCACTCGCCGCGCTTGATGTTGTAGGGTCCCCAGCGCTCGGTGCCGCCGTCGTAGGTGAAGATGGCCGCGCCGCGGATGCGGGGGTCCTTACGCAGCTCCTGCTCGTACCACGCAAGCTGGCTGACGTAGAGCTTTGCCTTGCTCCGCGGTGGTGGAGGGCGGCAGGTTGAGCCAGCCTTTGCCCGGCTGACCGCTCACGCCGCCGTCGACGCCCGTCTCGCTGATGAGGATGGGCACGGAATACGGGCACTGCCGGTAGCGGCCCATCCACCAGCCCCAGTTCTCCTGCGGGCCGTTTAGCCCGCAGTATTCGTGCAGGCCCAGGAGATCCTGGGCGCCCCACACCTCGACCACGGGCTTGAACCAGTCCCACTGGACCGGCGCGCCGTCGCCGCCCCCGTTGCCCGGCCAACCCACCCCCGCATTAAGGACCACCGAATTGAGGCCGGCCGCGTGCATGAGCTCGAGGCGGCGCCGCTCGAGGCGGGCCACCGCGGCGGGGGGCTCGATGGACCAGAACATCGGCTCGTTGAGGCCCTCGAACCAAAAGCGGCTGAGGGAATGGCCCTGGGCCCGGAGCCGTTCGGCCATCTGGCGCGCCACCCCCACCTGCATCTCGGCGGCCTGTTCGGGCGTCATGGCCGCGGCCGGGCTCGCCTGGGCTGGGCGAGCTCGGCCTGGCGCAGCAGGTCGCGGCCTGAGCCCTGGCCGCGGTAGTAGCCCGCGGGGCTCGCGGGCAGAGCGGACTCGCTCGGCGGCGGGATAGCCGGCAAGACCGCGTTGGCCGTAGAACTCGGACGACGGGTAGTGGCGGACGACGATCGCAGCATCTGCGGGGACATCGTTCACGTAGGGGACGTTGAGGTCGTCGCAGAGGATCTTCACGAATGGCGGCCGCCAGTCGCGGAAGAAGGCGGCGTCGCCGGCCTCGAAATGGTAGGGGATCCAGTGGGGGCCGAAGAGGGTCTTGCTGTCGCGCCCCAGCGGAAGGGCGAGTGGAGCATGGGCAGGTAGAGGCGCCGGGTGTCGCTGCCCGCGGGTGGGATGGGCGAGCTCGCGCGGACGCCGGGGGCTGCGGCGAGGAGGCCGGCGGCCGCGGCGGCGAACCGCAGGAACTCACGGCGCGATCGGTTGGGTCGAGGCTGACGGCTGTCGCGGGTCATTTGTGTCCTTCTTCGATGTGAGGCGCGCGAGTTGGAAAGATGCGCTCGCACTGCACGACGCCGGTCGTAGCGGCGGAGGTGCAGTGCTGCGAGAGAGCGCGATCACCGGAACGGCTTGTTGCGGGAGAATGCGCCTGCGAGGTGCTATTGTAATGCCCGACGGGGGGCGAGGGCAATCTTGGCGGCCTGCCACGGGCGAAGTCATGTTGCAGGCACGAGCGGCAGATGCAGCAACTATCGCAGCAGATGCGGTGTGGCGGCAGTAAGATTCCACCGGGGTAGAATCTCAGTGAGAGCAATCACTAAGGAGGTTCGCCCCGATGGAATCGCTTCAGTCTACCCTGATGAGCTACCTGACCCAAGTTCCCGATTTTCGCACGCCCGCGGGCAACGCTTTGCCTGGTCCTATCTGTTAGCCCTCGTGGCCGCTGCGGTGGCGGCGGGGCAATGGACGGTGCTGGCCATGGCGGCCTGGGCCTGTAGCCACCGGGCCGAATTGCTGGCCGCCTTGCAGCCGGACTGTCCGCGCCTGCCCAGCACGGCGACGTGGCGCCGGGTGCTCGATCACATCGACTTGGCGGCGCTGGAACAGCAAGTCGCGGCCTACAACCAGATGCTGGATGCCGCCGATCCGACCGCCGGGCAGATCATCGCTCCGCACCGGCGAAGTCCTGCGCGGCCAAGCGGTCGATGGGAAGGCGGTCCGCGGCGCCACGCGCACATGGTCAAGCCACCTTCCTGGTCAGCCTGGTGCGCCATGAGGCGGCCTATGTCTTGGGCCAAGCCGCGGTCGCCCGCAAAACCAACGAAATCACGGCCGTCCCGCCGTTGTTGGCCGGCCGGGACCTGACCGGCACGGTGACGACCATGGATGCCTTGCTGACGCAACGCCACATCGCCGAATTGATTCTGGCCCAGCACGGGCACTACTTGATGGTCATCAAGCAGAACCAGCCCACCTTGTACTGGGCCGCCCAGTTGGTCTTCGAGGAGCCCCCGCTGCCGCACCGGCCCGGCGAACGGTGCAGCGGCCGCACCATTGACAAGGGTCATGGGCGCTGGGAGCGCCGCACCCTCATCACGACCACCGCGCTCAATGAGTACCTGCGCTGGCCCGGCGTGGCTCAAGTGCTCCGCCGCGTGTGCCGCCGCATTCATGAGCGGACCGGCCAGATCGAGACCGAGACCACCTACGGCATCACCAGCTTGCCGCCCGAACTCGCCGGCCCCACCCAACTGGAGCAAATCTGGCGCGGCCACTGGACCATCGAAAACCGGCTGCACTACGTGCGCGACGAGACCTTCCGTGAAGATCGCTGTCAGGTGCATACCGGTGCCGCCCCACAGGCTCTGGCGGCCTTGCGCAACGCCGTGCTCGGCCTGTTGCGTTTCCACGGCTGGACCAACATCGCCGCTGCAACCCGGCGCTACGCCGAGCAGCCGCAACGCCTGCTGCATCTCATCGGCGCAACCGCACTATGAAATCACCCTGCCTCCACTCCTTCCTGTGACTTGTACAACTTCTTGTATCAGTTCCTGTGGGGGCTCATGGGCGGAGAATGCGCGTATGATGCCTGCAGATCGGTAAACGATACTCAAACCGATCGCAGGAGGAACAAGATGGAGCTCAAGTCTCGGATCGTTCGTGGTCTTCCGATGCTCGCAGTGGTGGCGAGCCTTCTCGTCCCGATGAAGGCGGCGGCCCCGGCGATGGCCCAGGTTGCGAAGGCGCCTGGATGCAGCTTGTGCGGCCCTGCCGCTGTGACGGTGTCGGCGCCGAAGTACGCGCTCGATGGTCTCGCCTCCGATCAGCAGCTTGCGTTCCGCGAGAAGCGGAGGTCCCCGCGGCCGCGCATGGACGGACAGGTGGCCTCGGCCACTGCCGCACTGGAAAAGCCGAGGCAGAGGCCCAAGCACCGCTTCATGGACGGCCAAGTCGCCTCCACCTCAGCTGAGCAGCTTGCATTTCGGGAGAAGCGGAGATCCCCGCGGCCGCGCATGGACGGGCAGGTGGCTTCCGCCTCTGACGCCATCTGGAGAAGCCGAGGCGCCAGAAGCGCCCGCGGCTCGTCGGTGACCAGTTCGCCCCCGCCTCAGATCAGCAGCTGGCATTCCGGGAGAAGCAAGCCCCGGCGCCCCCACAGGGATGGCCCGTCCGCCTGAGCGGCGATTTCGACGAGGGTAACTCACGAGCGGACGGCCTGCACGATGCGTGCAGCGCCGTCCGCCGCGTTAACGCAGAGCATGCCTTCGTTGTCCGTTGGCTTTTGACACCACGCACGCGCTATGCTAAACTCGCGCCTCGTTATGACATTTGTCAATCGCCATCATCATTGGATTTGGGGCGGGCGCGCGGCATAGACCGGCGTCGTGTTACCGCTTGCCCCAAGGACTGGTCTCGAAGCCAGTCCTTTTTTGTTAATCGAGTTGTGTATGCCCGAACAACCGAACCTGTTTGAGAGCGCGCTGGGCGAGGGACCGCTGCCCGAAGGCGTGCGCGACCTGCTGTTTGCGGATGCGGCGGCGTGGCGCGAGATGGAGGCGGCGCTGCGGCGTACGTGGACCGCGTGGGGGTACCGCGAGATCGTCCTGCCGACGTTCGAGTACGCGGACACGCTGGCGACGAACGTGGGCGCGGCGCTGGACGCGGAGATGTACCGCTTCTTCGACCGCCACGGCCGCACCCTGGCGCTCCGCCCCGACCTCACCATCCCTACCGCCCGGGTGGTGGCCACCCGGCTCTACGACCAACCGATGCCGCTGCGGGTGGCGTACGCGGGCAGCGTGTTCCGGCACGAGCCGCCGCGGGCGGGCCGCCAGCACGAGTTCACCCAGGCCGGCGTGGAGCTGATCGGCGTGGGCGGCAGCGCGGCCGATGCGGAGGCGATCGCCCTTGCCGTGGCGGCGCTGCGGAGCCGTGGACCTGCCCGGCTTCCGCATCACCGTCGGGCACATCGGGTTCTTCCGCGGCCTGCTGGCGGCGCTGGGCGCTGCCCGAGCGAGCGGAACAGCGGCTGCGGTCGGCGGTCGATCGGAAGTCCGAGGCGGAGCTCGAGGCGCTGCTGCGCGAGACGCCCAACCTGCCGCCCATGGTGCGCCGGGCGGTGCTCGCAGCTGCCGCGGCTGGCGGGCGATGCGAGCGTGCTGGCCGAGGCGGAGGGGTTCTGCCTCAACACGCCGATGATGGCCGCGCTCACGAACCTGGCCGCGAGTGAGCGCGGCAGCTGGACGCTTACGGCGTGGCGGACGCGGTGGCGTACGACCTGGCCGAGGTGCGCGACCTGGACTACTACACGGGCGATCACGTTCGAGGGGTTTGCGCCCGGGCATCGGGTTCAGCCTGATCTCGGGCGGACGCTACGACGACCTGATCGGCCACTTCGGGCCGGCGTTCCCCGCGGTCGGCTGGGCGCTGACGCTCGACCGGATCCTGCTGGCGCGCGAGCTGCAGGGCTTCAGGCAGGAAGCGCCCGCGGCGGACGTGCTGTTGTCGGCGAACGGGTGCGCGGACTGCCTGCGCTGGGCGAGCGCGGCCCGGGAAGCGGGCATCGCGGTGATGCTGGACCTGGAGCACGCCGACCCGGCGGCGCTGTGGGAGCAGGCGCAGGCGACGGGCGACGCCGCGCATCATCATGCACAGGGACGGCAGCCTGCTCGCCCGCGACGCGCACGGCGAGCGCCGGTTCGGCGGCGGGCGACTGGGCGGAGGTGGAAGCATGGCTGCGTTCGTAGAGGTGGCCGCCTCCGGGCGAACAACCGCTCACCATCGCGATGCCCAAGGGCCGGCTGACGGAAGAGGCGCTGGCCTTCCTGAGCCGGGCGGGGTACGCGATCCCGACCAACGGCGACGGTGGGCGCAAGCTGGTGCTCGACGCGGCAGACGGCCGGCTGCGATACATCCTCGTCAAGCCGGCGGACGTGCCCGTGTTTGTGGAGTACGGCGCGGCGGACGTGGGCATCGCGGGGCTGGACGTGCTGCGGGAGGCCAAGCGCGACGTGTACGAGCCGCTGCTGCTGCCGTTCGGGCACTGCCGGCTGGTCGTGGCGGGGCCGAGCAGCCGGCCCGACCGGCCGCTGCGGCCTCGAGCGCAGCCCGCGGGTGGCGACGAAGTTCCCGCGGCTGACGGAAGCCTTTTTCCGGCAGCGCGGCATCGCGCCCGAGATCATCTTCATGTCGGGCTCGGTGGAGCTGGCGCCGCTGGTGGGGCTGGCCGACCTGATCGTCGACCTGGTGCAGACGGGCGTGACGCTGCGCGAGAACGGGCTGGCGGAGCTGCGGGTGATCCTGGAGAGCCAGGCAGTGCTGATCGCCAACCGGGCGAGTTATCGACTGAAGGCGGAGCCGGTGCGGGGGCTGATCGACGCGCTGGCGGGAGTGATTTCCTGATGGCAATTATTCGCATCTACGACAGCGCCGAGGCGCGGCGCACGATCCTCAAGCGAAGGCCATGGGAAGACCAGGAGCTGCCGGCGAGCGTGATGGATGGGATCGAGCGGGTCTTCGGGGAGCGCATCTCGGCGGCGGAGGCGGTGGGCCGCGTGCTGCGGGACATCCGGGCGCGGGGCGACGCGGCGGTGGTCGAGTGGTCGCAGCGCATCGACGGGAGCGCGAATGCCGCGTTCGAAGTGCCGCCGGGCGGAGTGGCGGGCGGCGTACGAGCGGCTGGAGGCGCGGGAGCGCGAGGCGCTCGAGTTTGCGGCGGAGCGGGTGACGGCATTCCACCGGAAGCAGCCGATGGGGTCGTGGATCGACTCGGGGCCGGACGGCAGCCTGGGCCAGCTGATCCGGCCGCTGGACCGGGCGGGGGTCTACGTGCCGGGCGGCACCGCGCCGCTGCCCTCCTCGCTGCTCATGTCGGCCATCCCGGCACGGGTCGCAGGGGTCGAGACGGTGATCGTCTGCACGCCGCCGAAGCCGAGCAAGGCAAGGTACACGACCTGATCCTGGCCGCGGCGCACGTGGCGAGGGTCGACCGGCTGTTTGCGCTGGGCGGCAGCGCAGGCGATCGGGGCGATGGCGTATGGGACCGAGACGGTGCCGGCGGTGGACAAGATCGTCGGCGCGGGCGGGCTGTTCGTCACGCTGGCGAAGCGGCAGGTGATCGGCGCGGTGGGGATCGACGGGTTTTACGGGCCGACCGAGACCATGGTGATTGCCGACGATTCGGCGGACGCCGGCCTGGGCCGCGGCGGACCTGCTGGCGCAGGCCGAGCACGACGTGCTGGCCTCGCCCATCCTGCTGACGCCGTCGAGGCAGATGGCCGAAGGGGTGGCGGTGGAGATCGGGCGGCAGTTGGAGACGCTGAGCCGGGCGGAGACGGCCGCGGCGTCGCTGGGCGACCGGGGCGGGATCGTGCTGACCGCGGACCTGGAGGAAGCGATCGAACTGGCGAACGCGTATGCGGCCGAGCACCTGTGCCTGCTGGTGCGCGATCCGTGGTCGCTGGTGGGCAGGGTGCGGAACGCGGGCGGGGTGTTCGTGGGCGAGCACTCGTTCGAGGTGCTGGGCGATTACGTGGCGGGGCCGAGCCACGTGATGCCGACCGAAGGGCAGCGCGCGGTATGCGAGCCCGCTGAGCGTGGCGGACTTCGTCAAGCGGATCAACCTGGTGGCGCTGACGCGGGAGGCGGGGGCGCGGCTGTCGGCGCAGGCGGCGGTGCTGGCGCGGGGGAGGGGCTGACCGCGCATGCGGCGGCGGCGGAGATGCGGGCGCATCCTTCGGAGCGGAACGAGTGAACTCGCGCCGAAGCGGGGCTCGGCGTACGAGCGACTGCTGCTGCCGCATGTCCTGGCGATGGAGGCGTACACGCCGATCCTGCCGTTCGAGGTGCTGAGCGAGCAGCTGGGACGCGAGCCGCAGGACATCGCGAAGCTGGATGCGAACGAGAACCCGTACGGGCCGCATCCGCTCGTCCGGCAGGCGCTCGCGGAGTATCCCTTCCTGCACATTTACCCTGACCCGGAGCACCGCGAGCTGCGGGCGGCGCTGGCGGACTACCTCGGCGTGCCGGCGGAGAACATCCTGCCCGGGCACGGCGCGGACGAACTGATCGACCTGCTGACGCGAATCATGGCGGGGCCGGGGGATGCGATCATCGACTGCCCGCCGACGTTCGGGATGTACAGCTTCGATGCGGGGCTGGCCGGCGCGCAGGTGGTGCGAGTGCCGCGGCGGGAGAACTTCCGCATCGACGTCCACGCGATCCACGAGGCCGCGGCAGGCGACACCGGGGGCGAAGCTGCTCTTCCTGACGTCGCCGAACAACCCGGACGGCAGCCTGCTGACGCCGCGGGACCTGGCGAGCGTGCTGCGGCTGCCGCTGTTCGTCGTCGTGGACGAGGCCTACATCGAGTTCGCGGGGCTCGAGCGGTCGGTGGCCGACTGGGTGCTGGTGCACGACAACCTGGCGGTCCTGCGGACCTTCTCCAAGTGGGCGGGCTGGCGGGGCTGCGGCTGGGCTACGGGGTGTTCCCGGCGTGGCTGATGCCGCACCTGTGGAAGGCGAAGCAGCCGTACAACGTGAACGTGGCCGCGACTGCAGCGGGGCTGGCGTCGTTGAAGCACCGGGCGGAGATCCAGGCGAGCGTGGACGCGCTGATCCGGGAGCGCGAGCGGCTGTTGCGTCGAGCTTGGGCGGTGCGGGTTCCTGGAGCCGATCCCGAGCCATGCGAACTTCGTGCTGTGCCGGGTGGTGGGGAGGGATGCGGGGGAGCTGAAGGCGGCGCTGGCGCAGGAGGGAATCCTGGTGCGATACTATGCTAAGCCGGGGCTGGAGAACATGATACGGGTGAGCGCGGGGCGGCCGGAGGATACGGAGCGGCTGGTGCTGAGGGCGCTGGCGGCGAGTGTAGACACGTGTCAGCCGATGCCGCGGCATCGACCGGAGGGTCGCGCAGCGACCTGGTGCCCACCCATGACGAGGACAGCTATGCGCACTGCAACGATCACGCGGAAGACGGGCGAAACCGAGGTTAGCCTGACGCTGGCGGTGGATGGACGGGGGCGGGGCGGACGTGAAGACGGGCGTGGGGTTTCTGGATCACATGCTCGACGCTCTTCGCACACCATGGGATGTTTGACCTGACCGTGGCGGCCAAGGGCGACCTGCAGGTCGACGCGCACCACACGGTGGAGGACGTCGCGATCTGCCTGGGGCAGGCGCTGGACCGGGCGCTGGGGGACCGGGCGGGCATCGTCAGGACGGCCACAGCTACGTGCCGATGGACGAGGCGCTCGGGCTGGTGGCGGTGGACCTGAGCGGGCGGCCGTACGCGGTGATCGACGTCGAATGGCAGAGCGCGGCGCTGGGGAACATGGACCCGGACCTGGTGCGGCATTTCCTCGAGACGGTGGCGATCCACGGACGGATGAACCTGCACGCGAGGGTCCTGTACGGACGCAACGACCACCACAAGGCGGAGGCGCTGTTCAAGGCGTTGGGCCGGGCGCTCGACGCCGCGACGCAGATCGACCCGCGGCGGGAGGGCGTGCCGTCGACCAAGGGGCAGCTGGCATGACGGAACGGGAGCTGGTGATCGTCGACTACGGCGTGGGCAACCTGCGAAACGTGTACAAGGCGGTCGAGGCGGCGGGCGGGCGTGCCGCGGGTGGTGAACCGGCCGGAGGCGCTGCGCGCCGCGGGAGGCATCATCCTGCCGGGGGTCGGCGCGTTCGGCGACGCGGCGGCGAACCTGCGGGCGGCGGGGTTCGAGGAGCCGATCCGAGAGGCGGCCGCCGCGGGGAAGCCGCTGCTGGGCATCTGCGTCGGGATGCAGCTGCTGTTCGACGAGAGCGAGGAAATGGGCCGGCACGCGGGGCTGGGCCTGATCCCCGGCCGGGTGGTGCGGTTTGCGGGCGACATGCCGGGACCGGACGGCAAGCCGCTGAAGGTGCCGGAGATCGGCTGGAACCAGCTGCAGCACGACGGGACGGACCCGCTGCTGAACGGCATTCCAGACGGGGCGTACGCGTATTTCGTGCATTCTTACTACTGCCGGCCGGAAGACGACGCGTACACGCTCGCCAGCACGGACTACGGGATCCGGTACACGTCGGTGGTGCGGCGGGAGAATTTGTGGGGCATCCAGTGCCACCCGGAGAAGAGCCAGCAGGTGGGGCTGGGGATATTGCGGAACTTTGTGACGATCGTGGCCCAGTCATAGGCATCAGCATCAGACTGCTCGAGAGAGGGGAAATGAAGAAGAAACGGCATGTCCGGCCGAAGCCCAAGCTCGATCCGGCGGGCGAGGGGTATCCCGTGCCGATCCGCGGGCTGCTGACCCTTGGGAAACCGAAAGACAGCACGCCGTATACCGAATGGGCCGAACGGCTGCGGGATTACGTGCCGCAACTGGTGCAGATGGCTCTTGACCCTGATCTAAACAAGCGGCCGCAGCAGGACAAAGCCATCTGGGCGCCCATTCACGCGCTGAACATACTGGCCGTTCTGGCGCCGCCAGAGGCCGTAGAGCCAGTCCTCGAGCTGCTGGCATGGGACGACGAGTGGGTGGACGAACCAATCATCGAGTTCTTCGCCGCAATCGGGGCCGATGCCATCCCGCCGCTGCAGGCCTTGCTGGTGGACGAGGGCGGCGAGGCGCTGGCCAGAGAGCGGGCCATCTCAGCCCTGGGAGAGATCGCGAAACGGAATGCGGCGCAACGCGATGAGATCGCTCGCGCTGCTGACATCGTTTCTGGACCGAGCCGGCCCTGACACCGTACTCGAGGAAAGGCTCAACGCACTCGCGATAGCGGAACTCTGCGATCTGAGGGCGACAGCCGCTTTTCCGGCGATCCGGCGCGCGTTCGATGAGAACCGCGTCGACACGACGTTCATCAGTCTCGAGGATGCGCGACGCACCATCATGAGCACTGCCTCCGAGGAAGACGATGTCGCCGCGTGGTTAGAAGAAGCGGAACCAGACGGAGCCAACCCTTTCGAGGGCCCGCTGCGCTTGCAGCTTAAGTGCAAGGCCTGTGGTCGCGAACGCGAGTACAGCTTTGAAAGAGCCTATTACGATCTCGAAACGGTGTTGCACCGGACCGAGATAGCCGACAGCCCGCTCATCGTCCCGGAACGCGTCACATGTCCGAAGTGCGGGGCAGTCGATCAGTACGATCTCGGCGGCCTCAGCATTTTTGCCATGACTGCAAAGATTATCAGCTTCCGCACCGGACAACCGGATCCGCTGCCCCGACTGCAACTGGTGAACTTCACGACCGAGCGATGGGGCTGGATGCCTCCCCGAGACGCGCTCGCACGTTATGCATCGGAGGTCGCCGCACGTCCGGATGACGTGGAACTGCGCCTTGGCTATGGCAACATCCTTAACTTGTTCGGCTATCGCGAACGCGCGCTGGATGAATACGAACAGGCGCTGATGATCGACCCGCGCTCAGGCCAAGCGCAGCTAAGCATCGCTCAGATAAAGTCGCTGTCCGAACCGCTGCCGGACGCAATCGCGGCATGGGAGGCGATCGAGGCTGGATTCGAGGGCTTATCCTTTGGCCCGGAGGAGCGGGAAATGCGCCGGGCCGAGGTGCGCAACACCCTCGACGAATTGCGGTTGGGGGTGCGTCCCACTTACGGGAGGCAGCTGGTCCCGATAGTCGAGCCCGTCGCAAAGCCGGTTGAATTTACGGCGAACGTCACGCCAACGCAACGAACGCCGCAGGAAGATCCAGACTATTGGCAGGCGGAGCCGGTACGGCCGGCCCCAGGCGAGTATGGCAAGGTGGGGCGCAACGAGCCATGTCCGTGCGGCAGCGGCAAGAAGTACAAGCAGTGCCATGGGCGCAAATGAAGAGGCTAACGTGGCCGGCCTGATCATCTTCCCGGCAATCGATCTGCGCGAGGGGCGCGTCGTGCGGCTGCGGCAGGGCGACCCGGGGGCGCAGACGATCTACAGCGACGACCCGGCCGAAAGCGCCGCGCGGTGGGCGGCGGAGGGCGCGGCGTGGCTGCACGTCGTGAACCTGGATGGCGCGCTGACGTTCTCGATGGGGGACGAGACACCGGACGGTCCTTCGACTCCGTCGCCCTGGCGACTCCGCTCAGGACGCTTGAGTGGCGCGGGGTGCGGGGACAAGCTGCCGATCAACCTGCGGCGGCTGGCCGACATTCGGGCTGCGGTGGGCCTGCCGATCCAGTTTGGCGGCGGGCTGCGGTCGATCCAGGACATCGAGCTGGCGCTCGAAACCGGGGCGACGCGGGTTGTGCTCGGGACGGTTGCGGTGCAGCAGCCTGCGCTGGTGGGGGAGGCGGTCGAACGGTTCGGGGCGGACCGCATCGTCGTGGGGCTGGACGCGCGGGACGGGCGGATTGCGACGCACGGGTGGCAGGAGACGAGCGAGCTGAGCGCGGTGGAGGTCGGGCGGCGGATGCGGGAGATGGGGGTCCGGCGCACCGTGTACACCGATATCAGCCGAGACGGGATGCTGAGCGGCGTCAACGTCGCGGCGACGGTCGAGCTGGCGTGGGCCTCGGGGCTGAGGACGATCGCGAGCGGCGGGGTGGGGTCGCTGGACGACATCCGGGCGCTGGCCGCGGCCGCGGCGGGCGGCAGCGATGCGTCGACCGAGGGCCCTTCATCGAAGGGGTGATCGTGGGGCAGGCCCTCTATACCGGCGCGATTCGCCTGGCCGACGCGCTTGCCATCGCGGAGGAGGCGTAGATGCTCGCCAAACGCATCATCCCATGCCTGGACGTGAAGGACGGCCGGGTCGTGAAGGGCGTGAACTTCCTGCAGCTGCGCGACGCGGGGGACCCGGTCGAGCAGGCGCAGGTGTATGACCGGGAAGGGGCGGACGAACTCGTCTTCCTCGACATCACGGCCAGCCACGAGCGTCGCGAGATCGTGATCGACATGGTGCGGCGGGTAGCAGATACGGTCTTCATTCCGTTCACCGTGGGCGGCGGCATCCGGACGGTTGACGACATGCGCGGGCTGCTGCTGGCGGGGGCCGACAAGGTGAGCATCAACTCGCCCGCAGTCCGCACGCCCGAACTGATCACCGCGGGCGCGACAAGGTTCGGGAGCCAGTGCGTGGTGGTGGCGATCGACGGCAAATGGACAGGCGACCGCTGGGAGGTGTACATTAACGGCGGGCGCGTGCCGACGGGGCTGGAGGTGGTGAGCTGGGCGCGGGAGGCGGAGCGGCTGGGTGCGGGCGAGATCCTGCTGACCAGCATGGACACGGACGGGACGCAGGCGGGGTACGACTGCCCCATGATGGCGGCGGTGAGCGAGGCGGTGTCGATCCCGGTCATTGCCTCGGGCGGGGCGGGCCGCGTGGAGCATTTCTACGACGCGCTGACGGTGGGCGGGGCGGATGCGGCGCTGGCGGCGTCGCTGTTCCACTACCGGCAGGTGTCGGTCGGCGAGGTGAAGGATTACCTGGCCGGACGGGGAGTCAACGTGCGGAAAGACGCGTAACACAAAGACACGAAGGCTAATAGAGCAGCCTTCCAGAAACTTTGTGTCTTCGTGTCTTTGTGTTATTCGTCTTGCGGAGGAGGCGGGCCATGACAGAACAGGCTTCTTGGAGAGAGCTGAACTGGAATGAGCAGGACCTGATCCCGGCCATCATCCAGGATGCCGCGACAGGCGACGTGCTGATGATGGCATGGATGAGCGAGTCGGCGCTGCGGAAGACGATCGAGACCGGCGAGACGCACTTCTGGAGCAGGAGCCGGAAGGAACTGTGGCACAAGGGGGAGACGTCGGGCAACGTGCAGCGCGTCCTCAATATTTGCGTCGACTGCGACGGGGACGCGCTGCTGGTGCAGGTCGAGCCGGCGGGGCCGGCGTGCCACACGGGGAAAGAAACGTGCTTCTACCGGGAGTTTGCCGCATAGATCCCTTCTTGGACCGGAACTCGCAAGAACGACTGTCGAGACCGTAAGGAGGGCCGGCTCGTGGCAGAAAAAGGGAACCATCGCGGACGCCTCCAGGTGCTCGCCCTGGTCCTCACTCTGGGAGCACTACTAGTTGTCCCAGGCTGCGCGTCGACGCGATCTCCTGGTCTGGCCGAAGTCATCAGCCGGACGGTCGCATACCTTCACGCTCAATACAGTCCGGAAGTCGGGTTACTTCGAGAGTCACCCAAGACCGCCCCCACAACTTACTGGCTTTTGACCGACAACCGGCTGGCAAGTTATGCCCTAGCCGAGAATGGGGATGACGACTTTGTTGCCGTGCTCAACACGAAGATCGAGGGTTACCTAAAGCAGCAGGGGCAGTTGCGCCACGGGTTGATCGAGGTCCTGAGGAGAGAAACTGTTGGCTGGCCTCCGCGTACACATCGCGTTATTGACCTGTTATCCGCGCCTTCCCCTCCAGTTTGCGTCCGTGCGGAAGTACGGGATGGAGTGGAAATGCTCGATTGGGAACGGTATGCGGACCTGGCATTCATCGGAGCCTTGGACGCGTGGCACCGCGGAAATGCTGGCCTCGCGGTGCAGCGGTTTCGAAAGGGCATGGAGACATGGAACGGCACAGGCTTCGCGGATGCTGCCTTCATGTCGCCCGGAAGCAACCGGTTGTATGCGACATACAAGCTTGCCTTGGCGGTACGGACAGCGGCCGAGTTGCGTATCCCTTTGGATAGCAAGATCCTGGAGCGCCTCCTGGCGCAGCAGGAGGACAGCGGCGGTTTTGTGACCTTGTACGACGGCAACGGAGCACCCCAGGGCGACCCAAACACTGAGACTAGCTCGTACGCGCTGCTCGCGCTCCTGGCCTGGTCGAAACAGTAAGCGCGGCGGATCAAGATGCCCGATGACGCTCTCGTCATGATCCGAGACAACCTCGATGACTTCCCCCAATTCCCGCCACCTGGCGACTTCGGGATTCGCTGGCACCAACCGGGCGACGAGCAAGTCTGGGTCGACCTGCAGGCGCCCTTCTACGGGCCGGGAGCATCAGGGTCGACGTCTTCTATGAATGGTTCGGGACCGATATAGGTGCGCAGTCCCAAAGGATCGCCTACTTGATGGATGGGGCGGAGGATCCTATCGGCACGGCCGCGGCGTGGACCTACTACGGCTTCCGGGGGCCGGAGTACGGGCGCATCCACTGGGTAGCGGTCGCCGGGGAATACCAGGGGCGCGGGCTGAGCAAGTCGCTGATGAGCGCGGTGTGCCAGCGGTTGGTGGAGCTGGGGCACACGAAGGCGTACCTGACTACCTCCCGGGAGCGGGCTGTCGCGGTCGCTCTCTACCGGCGGTTTGGCTTCAGGGAGCTGTGGGAGCGGGGCACGAAAACCTCCGAGGTCGCGGAGACCTCGGAGGTTTTGGAGGGGCGGTCTTAGCTGCTGCAGGTTTGGTCCGCGCACTCTGGCTGGCCGGGCACATCTCCGCTGGAGGGGGTCAGGCGTTTCTGGAGGCACTGCTGATGGTAGAGCTGCTGCAGGGCGAGCTGCTGTGGTAACGGATTGTCGCGGCTGTAGAGATTGGTCAGCTCCATGGGATCGGCAGTGAGGTTGTAGACCTCGAACTCGTCGGGCGCGGGCGTGGCCTTGACGGTGACGGCGAACGGAACGAGCTCCTTGCCGGCGTCAGGGTCAGGATTTCGCCCTTTCTGCTCCCGCACCACGTCCTCGACCCCCTTCGCACCGCAAAGGCCCGGACTCGTCCAAAACTGCGTGTTGTCAAAGTAGCGGGTGTACTTCCACACGCTGCCGTCGTCGAGCCGCGCAACGACCGACTCGAGGTGGTTGGGCTGGTTTACGGAGTTGTAGGGGAGGCCCAGCAAGTTGTGCTGGTCGGGGCCGCGGGTGACGTCGTCGTCGGTCATGAAGAAGACGGGATCGGCGAAGGTTTCGGGGTCGACGCGGCCGAGGATGAGGGGACTGAGGTCACGGCCGACTAAGGGCCGGGGATCGGTGTGGCTGAGCGCGAGCTGCCGGCGAAGCGCCTCGGCGTCGAGACCGGCCAGGCCCAGGAGCGTCGGCACGAGGTCGATGTGGCTGGTCAGGGTGTCCAGCGTGCCGGGGTGCTTGGAGAGCTTGCTGTGCCAGACCAAGCAGGGAACGTGGATGGCCTCCTCATAGGTCTGGTACCACTTCTGGTGCATGTCGTTGTGCGAGCCGAGCAACTCGCCGTGGTCGGAGGTAAGGATCACGTAGGTGTCGTCCCTGAACCGCGAGTCGAGGAGCGCCTGTATCACCTGCATCATCTGCTCATCCACGTTTTTGTGAAGCTGGTAATAGTACCGGTAGTACCGCTCGCGGGTTACGGGATTCTCCAGGATGGGCTGCATCCATCTGCCGTAGGTCTCCTGGTAGGTCGCCTGGCAGCTGGGCTTGGCGCTGAGGTCGTCGTTCCACGTCTGGCTGAACAGCCGTGGGTCGAACACGTCTTTTGGCACGTCCGGGTCACTATCGAACGTGATGCCGGTGTCGGGCTTCAGGCGCGACCACAGGCCAAACAGCGAAATGTCGTGCGGATTCACGAGCGAGCAGACGACCAGCCAGGGTGGTGAGCTGCGGTCGTGATCGAGCTCCCCGATCAGGTCGACGGCCTGCCGGGCAAAGCCTTCGTCGCGGCCGTGCTGGCCCTCGGGCACGGTCGATCCGCTGTCGAGGAGCGAGCTGCCGTGGGGCTCGGGTCCGATCCAACCGGAGAAGCCGAAGGGGTCAAGCCGGTCGGCCGCCAGGTAGAGTGCTTCGAGGTCGGGATCGGGGTTACCGAGGCGTCGTAACTCGGGATGGGGGTGTGCGTGCCGGGGACGTAGAGGTCAGCGGCGGAGGCGTGCCACTTGCCTTTCCAGTAGGTGCGGTAGCCGGCCGCACGGAAATAATCGCCGAACGTGGGCACCGCATCCGGGTCGAGCCAGAAGACCTCGGGGTCGAAGGGTTCCTTGGCCGCGCCAGTCGTCTGACTGGTGCCGTGGAGCGACGGATAGTGACCGGTAATGAGCGAGGCCCGGGACGGGACGCACGCGGCGGACGCCGCGTAGTGACGTTCGAGCGACAGCCCGTTCGTGCGGAGGAACTGCTGGGCCGGGAGAGACTCCCGGCGGAATGCCTGCATGGCTTCAGACTCGTAGACGGGTGGGTAGCGCATCTGGTCGCACAGGATGACCAGGATGTTGGGCCGTTTGCCTTTGGGGGGTGCAGGGGGTGAACCCTGCGGGGCCGGCTGCGTGGTCGATGCTTCCGCCTGCCCGGCGTCGAGCGATAGCGCGGGGCCAAGCCCGGCGAGGGCTGCGCCGGCGCCCATGCCCTTCACAAAGGTACGTCTCGTTACCGTCATGGTGTTCCTCCTTGCTCCGCGGCGAGTGGGGTTAAGAACTGCAGATGCTGCTTATAGACCGATCAACTCGAAGTCGGGAGATGCGTGTTCTGCGGGGATGGGGGGATCAGGGGATATCATAGGCTCATCCCCTAATCCCCCCATCCCCGCAGATCCGCCAGGCGTTCCAGGTGCAAGCCGAGAATGACGGCGCAAGGGGACACATCCTGCGCCGTGCCCGGCGGCGACTGCGCACGGCGAAACCGATCCGCCGTGCTCCGCTCGGGAGGCCGATTCTCTCCCGCGGTTGGAGTACCTGCCGCGAGTTTGAGCGGGTTTCGCTTACAGGTCCTCCCGAGTGACGCCGCCGAGGTCCATGACGAGATCCGGGTCGTAGGCGCTGGCGGGCGTCTGGTAACCGGGATGGAAATCGCCGGCGAGGATGCGCCGGACGACCTCGAGCGAGGCCAGCGCGGTGAGCGTGTACGCGTGCGGGGTGCGCATGCGCGAGACGGCGCGGTTGCCCGCCTCGTCGGTGACCTCGGCGACGAGCAAGGCGTAGCCCTGCGCACGGGCAGCGGGGCTTGGCCCCTCGGGCACCAATTCCATCAGCCCCATCAAGCACCCGCTGGCCCAGGCGACTCGCCGTCAACGGTTTGAGCATGTCGGCGCTTTTCAGGATGGGCTTCTGCAAAGGCGCGAGGGCCATATAGGCCTCGATGTTGGGGATGCCGGTCGAATAGTAGGCGGTCGCCACGTCGCCCCAGGGGATGGTCGTACACTCGACGGGTCCTTGGCCGAAATCGAACTTGCGGGACTTGAACCCGGAGGGGACCGGCGTGAGCTTGCCGGCCAGGCGGACCATGCCCGCCCGCCCCGCGGTGTCCATGGTCGACTTCAGCGTCCCGCGCGAGAAGCCGCCCTGCTGGGTGAAGGCAAGCGCGAGATGCGTTGCGGAGGGCAACCGGCGAGCGGTGTGAAGCGCCAGGCAGTCTGAGGGGACCACGTCATAGCCCACGCTCGGCAGCAGCATCACGCCCTTCCGCTTTGCCTCCTCGTCGCGACCGGGCAGCGCCTCCAGCTCGATCATTTCCCCGGTTATGTCAAGATAGTGCGTGCCGGTGGCGAGGCACGCCTCCACCATCGGTGGATAGGTCCGGGAGAAGGGACCGGCGCAGTGGAGGACGACGGGCACGTCCTGCAGCGCGGCGCGCAGCGCAGTGCCGTCGTCCAGTGCGAACGCGCGCCACGGCAGACCCAAGTCGCCCGCGAGGCGGGACACCTTCTCGCGGTTGCGGCCGGCCACGATGGGGCGCATGCCCAGGTCGACCGCAGTCCGGGCGGTCAGCTCGCCGGTATAGCCCGTCGCTCCGTACAAGAGAAATGGCCGGTCGGATGTCATGGCTGCTCCTGCTCGTCAAGGTGGTGCGCCGCGACTCGCGCGTGGACGCAATGTACACCACGCGGGCGCATACGCGCAATCGCGAGTATAATCGCCGCCGGAGGAAGTGGTATGGCGATTGTCATGAGGGATGTGAGCGCGGCGCTGGAGATGACCGGCGCGGCGGATTTGGATACCTTGCAGGTGGTCGACGCCGGTGCGTTGGCGGAGCAATACTACCCGCTGTTCGATCCATCGAGCCCGACGCTGGTGGTGAACCTGGGCGGGGTCGATCTCGGACGCATCGGGCAGGTGCTGCGGCAGGCTTATCCCGGCAGCCACGAAGTGAAGCTGGTGCGCGGGACCAGCCAGCAGGTCCGGCTGGAAAGCCTGGCGGCGGAAGCAGGGGCGACGGCGCTGTACGTGCCGCCGCTGCCCTACCCCGGCTCGTACTCGGCCTTGCAGAACGTGTCGGCCCGGCTGCGCGCGCCGAACGGGTGCCCGTGGGACCGCGAGCTGACGTGGCCGAAGCTCCGGCCGTTCCTGCTCGAAGAGACGTACGAACTGCTCGACGCGCTCGACAAAGGGGACGCGAGCAAGGTGCTGGAGGAAGAGGGTGACCTGCTGCTGCAAATCTCGCTGCAGGCCGAGATCGCGACCGAGGAGGGGGACTACCGTTTCCCCGAGGTCGTCGCGCGGATCGTGGACAAGCTGATCCGGCGGCACCCGCACGTCTTCGGCGAGGTGGCGGTGAGCGGGACGGACGAGGTGCTGGCGAACTGGGAGGCGATCAAGGCGCAGGAGCGGGCGAAGAATGGGGAGAAGAAGTCGCCCCTGGCAAGCATCCCGCCGGGACTGCCCGCACTGGCGCAGGCCGAGTCGTACCTGGACCGGATGTCGCGGCTGCGGCCGGCGACGCCCCCCGACGAGCCGTGGGCGCCCTTGGCGAAGCTCGGACCCGGCGAGACATTGACGCCGGAATTGCTCGGCGAGGTGCTGTTCGAACTGGTGGCGTGGGCGATGGCGCGGGGAGTGGAGCCGGAGAGCGCCCTTCGGGAGGCGAACGCGCGGTTTGCGGCGGAGGTGGCTGGGGGTGATGGCGAGACCTGACAGGTTTTCGAAACCTGTCAGGTCGAGGTGGCACGTCAGGTCAGGGGGGGATCAGGTGGTTTCGGCGAACGCTTTGAAGCGCTGCATGGACTCCTGGTTCTGCTTGGCGATCATGTCCTTGATGAACCCGGACGCGACGGCGGTGAAGGGGCTGAAGTGGAGCTCGTTGGTCATCGACCAGCGGGTCTGCCCCGGGCCGAGCGCCTCGAAGCGATTCTCCACGAGGTTCTTGACGCCCTTGCCGTCGTAACGGAGGGTGTAGGCTTCCGGAATGCGCCGCTCGACGATCGTCTCGATCATTTCGAGCTTGAACCCGTGGGTCTCGATGACGACGCGGGCGCGGGCGCCGGGGTAACCCTGCTGCCCGCTCAATAACTCGAAGGTGTTCACGCCCTGCTGCCACTTGGAGAAGTTGCCCGGCTCCATGATCAGCTCGAGGACGCTGCTCCCGCGGGCGGTCGATGATAACTTCCGATGCCAGCTTCATTGTTTTGCCTCCCCTTTAGCAAGGTTCTCCGTCCGCCAAGGCGAGCACCTTGCGCGCAGCCATGTCGTCGGTGACCAACACGTTCAGGTAACGTCCACGCAGCGCGCCGAGGATCGACTCGGCTTTCCCTTCGCCCCCCGCAACCGCGATCACGGGATCTCGGCCGTGCAGCGACCGGATGCCAATGCCAACCGAGCGCTGGTTGACTTCGACGTCGAGGAGCCGGCCGTCGATGTCGTAAAACTGCGCGGCCATATGGCCGGCCGCGCCCTGCTCGCGCAGCCACGTCAACTCGTGCTCGTCCAGGTAGCCGGCCCAGATCAGGCTCGAGTAGCCCGGGGTCAGCGCGCCGATGCCCATGAGGATAATATTAGCACGGCGGGCGATCGAAAGCGTCTCGTAGATTTGGGGTAACTGCAGAAGCGCGTTGCGGGTGCGGGCGTCATCGACGAGGAGCGGGACGGGCAAGTAGCGGAACTCGCCGCCATAAATCTGCGCGAAGCGGCGGACAAGCTCGGGCCCGTCGATCAACGGATTATCGGAACCCAGCGCGCCGATGATCGGAACCACGGTGGTCGCGACCCGGCGAGTGGGGGAGAGCGCCTCGATCGTGGAGGCCAGCGATCGACCGTAAGAGACGCCGAGGATCGCGCCGTCGGCGATCTCGCAGTCGATGAGGCGGGCGGCGAGCATGCCCATGCCCTCACGCACCGTCGCTTCGTCACGTCCCTTGCTGAGCAAGACTTGCGCCTCGCGCAGGTGAAAGCGCTCGACGAGCCGCTCTTCGAGGTCGTGGGCGCGATCCCAGGGATAGTCGATGATGATCCGGACGATGCCCCGGTCCTGCGCCTGCTGCAAGAGGCGTGACACGGTCGACCGGGATGCGTTGATCCGCCTGCCGATCTCGTCCTGTGTCAGACGCTCTTCGTAGTATTGTCGGGCAACCTGGGCGAGCAATTCGTCGCGCTCGTGCATGCGGTGTTCTCCCTTCTCGCCTTGTCCAATGCCACCTCGAATGAACGGATTCTCACCGAATATACAGCAGACCGCAGCTATCGTCAAGTACCGCTCCTTCTTCTGCACGTTCGTGCAATGATTAGAGAAGATGATTGACAAGAGATGCCGGACGTGCTAGATTTCACAGCGTAACCTCTTCGCCGCAGACCTGCCGAGCAAACGCCGAGGCCATACAGCCCTCGCAGCGCCGGCAGTGAGCAAGGAGCAACCCATGAGCAAAGTCGAAGAAATCACCAGGGAATCGTGGATTTTAAGCACCTTCCCCGAGTGGGGCACGTGGCTCACCGAGGAAATCGAGCAGGAGGTGGTGGCGCCAGGCACCTTCGCCATGTGGTGGCTCGGCTGCACGGGCATCTGGGTGAAATCCGAAGGCGGTGCTAACATCTGCATCGACCTGTGGGTTGGCACGGGGAAGAAGTCGCTGAAGAATCAGCTGATGGCCCCGCAGCACCAGATGCAACGAATGACCGGCTGCGTGAAGCTCCAGCTGAACCGCCGGAACGTGCCCTGCGTGATCGATCCATTTGCGATCCGGCAGATCGACGCGGTGGTGGCGACGCACGACCACGGCGATCACATCGACCCCAACGTCGCGGCGGCAGTCCTCGCCAATTGCGACTCACGCGTGCCGTTCATCGGACCGCAAGCGTGCGTCGACCTGTGGATGAAGTGGGGCGTGCCGGCAGAGCGCTGCATCGTCGTGAAGCCGGGCGATTGCGTCCGCATCAAGGACGTCGAGCTCGTGGCGCTGGACTCGTTCGACCGGACCGAGCTGGTGACTGCGCCGAAGGGCGAGACGCTTGGCGGGCACGATGCCGGCCGACATGGACAGCAAGGCCGTCAATTACCTCGTCAAGACGCCCGGCGGCAACCTCTATCACAGCGGCGATTCGCACTACTCCAACTATTACGCGAAGCACGGCAACGATCACGTCATCGACGTTGCGCTCGGCTCGTTCGGGGAGAACCCGCGGGGCGTCACGGACAAGATGACCTCTGTCGACATCCTGCGCATGGCCGAATGCCTCAACGCCAAGGTGGTGATCCCGATCCACCACGACCTGTGGACCAACTTCCAGGCGGATCCGCGGGAGATCCTCGTGCTGTGGGAAATGAAGAAGGACCGCCTGCAGTACAAGTTCAAGCCCTTCATCTGGCAAGTGGGCGGCAAGTTCGTTTACCCGAACGACAAGAACCGCCTGCAATACCAATACGACCGCGGCTTCGAAGACGTATTCACGTTGGAGCCCGATCTGCCCTTCAAGTCACTGTTGTAAGCCACTCGAAGCAGGCCACCGCCCGCCGGCCCGCCACGCGATTGAAGTCCCACCTGGCCCCACGCCGTGGGCTATTCTGTCCAACACCAAACTCAGTCAGTTCTAGGAGGAAGGTCATGTCACGCTCGAAGATGATTATTGTGGTCCTTGGCCTGCTGGTGGCCGCGCTTGCCCTGTCAAGCTGCGGCACGGGCGGGAATGCGCCGGCTGCGGCCCCACCTGCGGCAACCGCTGCCAGCGCGAGCGCGCCGGCAGCCGCGGCGGCGCCAAGCAGCGGTCCGTGGAAGATCGCCTACGTCCCCACGCAGATCGGCCAGCCGGTCACGGCGGCATGGGGCAAGGGCCTGGAGTCGGTGTTCAAGCAGTTCACGAACGTCACCGTACCAGGCGTTCGACGGGCAGATGAAAGCCGAGACACAGGTCTCCGTCATCGAAGACCTGATCAACCAGGGCTACAACCTGATCGTGCTGCAGCCGGTCGACGCAGCCGCGTTGTCGGCGGTCGTACAGAAGGCTGAAGGCAAGGGCATCCCGGTCATCACGATCAACACCCCCGTGCAGGCGAAGCACACGGCAGTCGTGCAGATGGCCGACGTCGAGGCGGGGTACGCGGTGGGCGTGGAGATGTGCAAGCAGCTGAACAACGCGGGCAACGTGGCGATCATCCAGTCGCCCCCCGGCGCCAGCCTCGGCGTGAACCGGGAAAAGGGCTTCCGGCAGGCCCTGGCCGAGAAGTGCCCTGACGTCAAGGTGGTCGGCGCCCAGAACGGCGAATGGAACAAGGACAAGGCGATCACGATCATGAACGCTTTCATGCAGTCCAACGACAAGCTGGACGGCGTGTTTGCGGCCAACGACAACATGGCCGAAGGCGCGATGGTTGCCGCCGAATCCGCAGGCCGCCTGGACAAGATCAAGATCTGGGGCGCCAACGGGCAGAGCTCCACGCTCAAGCTGATCGAGGAAGGCAAGCTCGCCGGCACCGCCTATAACGACTCCATCAACCAGGGTGTGGTCGCCGGCGACCTGGCGATGTACCTGCTCACCGGCGGCGGCGGCCCGTCCAAGGCCCCGGCAACCGGCGTCATCAAGATCGCCCCGTTCGCCGCAACGAAGGACACGGTCGGCCAGATCCAGGCGGCAGATCGCTGGTAAGCGGCCAGTCCGACAGTAGGGGCGAACCGTCCCCGATCTCGCCCCTACACTCTAGCAGGGAGGTACTGTCGATGTCAGTAACTGCACTACGACGGCTGGTCCTCATTCTCCTGATGCTGATCCTGGGCGTCGCACTCACCATCGCAAATCCCGCGTTTCTCACCGTGGGGAACATCATGACCCTCCTCCAGGAGGCGGCGCTGTACGGGATCGTCGCCCTGGGCATGACATTCGTGCTGATTACGGCGGAGATCGACATCTCGATCGGCGCGATCATCGCCTTCACCTCGATGGTATGTGTCAACTTCCTGGTCCGCACCCAGATACCGGTCATGCTGTTCGTGCCGATCGCAGTCGGGCTGGGCGGGCTGATCGGCGTGGTCAACGGCTTCTTCATCACCCGCTTCAAGCTACCGGACTTCATCGTGACGCTGGCAACGCGCGGCATCCTCACGGGCCTGGCGCTCGTGCTCGCGATCAAGGAAGGCGGGTTTGTTTCGAATGTGTACATCCAGAACCCGGCCTACCTCTGGTTCGGCAAGCGAGCTCGGACCGACGCATGTCGTGACGATCGTGTTCTTCGTGCTCGCGGTCGGCGCCCACTTCCTGCTCAAGCACACCCGCTTCGGCACGAACGTCTATGCCACCGGCGCTAACCTGAACGCGGCCCGCCTGTCTGGCGTCAACACCAACAAGACTATCATCGGCGTCTACGCGCTGGTCGCCACCTGCGCGGCCCTTTCCGCGGTCTTCATCTCCTCCCGCATGATGACTGCCATGCCGGAGCTGGGCATCGGGCAGGAGATGGACGTCATCGCCAGCGTCGTCATCGGCGGTACGGCCTTCTCCGGCGGCGTCGGCGACATTCCGGGCACGGTGCTCGGCGTGCTCTTCCTCGCCCTGATCAAGAACGGCATCCTGAAGCTGGGCATCTCGCCTTTCGTGCAGCCGATCGTAATCGGCGGCCTGATCATCGTCGCGGTCATCGTGGACACGTGGTACCGCCGCCTGGCCGAGCGGATGATCAGCCAGGCAGCCCTGCGACGCAGAGCCGCCGCCAACGCTGCCGGTGAAGGCGTAGGAGGACGAAGATGGCTGATTCAGACTACCCAGGTCAATCCGATCCTGCTCAGATGCCGCAACGTCACCAAGTCCTATTCAGGCGTGGTGGTATTGCGGGACGTGGACTTCTCGGTGAAACGCGGCGAGATCCATGCACTGGTCGGTGAAAACGGGGCCGGCAAGTCGACCTTGATCAAGGTCGTCACCGGGGTCACGCCACGGGACAGCGGCGACATCGTGTTCGACGGCCACGAACTGCCGATCGAGCACACGAAGAGCGCGGCCCTTGCCCTCGGCATCGGCGTGATCTACCAGGAGTTGAGCCTGATCCCTGGCCTGACCATCGCACAGAACATCTACCTGACGCGCGAGCCGCTGCTGCCGGGATCGGCCTGGTCAACTACAAGAAGATGAACGCGGACGCGCAGGCGCTGATCGACAAGTACGGGTTTCCCGCTGAAGGCGAACAGCCCGATCGAGACGCTCAGCATCGCGCACCGGCAGCTCGTCGAAATCCTCAAGGCGCTGTCGGGCGACGCGAAGCTGATCATCATGGACGAGCCGACGAGCACGCTGACCTCTTCGGAGACGACCCAACTCTTCGCGATCATCCGGCAGCTCAAGGCGGCCGGCGTGAGCGTGATCTACATCTCCCACCGAATGGAGGAGGTGTACGCGCTTTCCGATCGGGTCACCGTGCTTCGTGACGGCCACCTGGTCAAGGTGCTGGAAAAGCACGAGATCAGCCCGGCGGAGATCATTCGCCTGATGATCGGGCGCACGCTGACCTCTGACGAGGCGAAGCGTATCCTGGCCCGCAAGACTGGCGAGAAGGTGCTCGAAGTGAAGGAACCTGACTTCAGTCGGCCGCTTCTACGATATCTCCTTCTCGCTCACCAAGGGCGAGATCCTGGGCATTGCGGGTCTCGTCGGCTCCGGCCGAGTCTGAGCTTGTGCGCGCGATCTTCGGCATCGATCCCTTCAACAAGGGCGAAGTGCTGTTCGAGGGCAAGGCCTACAAGCCCTCGGTGAGCAAGAGCATCGCCGTCCGGGTTCGGCTATGGTGCCGGAGGACCGGCGCCAGCAGGGCATCCTTGCGAACATCCCGATGACCAGAAACATCGGCGTGACCAACCTCGATACCATCTCGAAGTTCTCGTGGGTCAGCGGCCGCAAGGAGATGGCGCTGTGCCACCTGGGCATCGACCTGCTCAACATCAAGCCGAAGAACCCCGACATCAACGTCGGCAATCTCTCGGGCGGCAACCAGCAGAAGGTCGTGGTCGGCAAGTGGCTGGTGCGCAATCTGAAGGTCCTGATTATCGACGAACCCACCGCGGGCATCGATATCGGCGCGAAAGACGAGCTGTACGAGACGATCCAGCGGCTGGCGCCGGACGGCATCTCCGTCATCTGCGTCTCATCCGACCTGCCCGAGCTCGTGCGGCTGACGGACCGCATCATCGTTCTGCGAGAGGGACGGATCGTCAAGGAGTTTGCAGAGGGGCCGTGACCGAGGTGGATATCCTGAAGGCCTCCTCAGGCATCCTCGAAGGCGGTGACCATGACAACTAAGTCATTCCTGGCGCGCTTCCGGTTGTTGCTGATCGTCCTGGCGGTGGCCGCCATCCTGTCGATCATCTACCCACGGTTCCTGACGCCAAGCAATCTCACGAACGTCCTGTGGTCCGTCTGCGTGATCGCGATCATGTGCACGGGCGCGATCTACACGCCGATCACGGGTGGCATCGACCTGTCCGTCGGATCGGTGGCGGCCATCGCCAGCATCGTCGTGAACCACCTGATGAACGTCAGTGGGGTGCCGATGGTGCCCGCCCTGCTGGTCACGATGGTGATCGGCACGGCTGATCGGCTTATTCAACGGCCTGATCGTGTCCAAGTTCAAGGTCACCGGCTTCATCGTCACCATGGCGGCCAAGACCTACCTGTTCGGAATCGCCATGCTGATCTCGAACGGCGCGATGATCGGAATCTACGGCCCGAAGGCGTTCCTGTTCATTGGCACCGGCCGGTTCCTGGGCGTGCCTGCGCCGGTCTACCTCATGCTGCTCATGACGGTGCTGAGCCACTTCCTGCTGAAGAACACGGTCTTTGGGCGCAAGGTGATCGCGGTCGGCGCGAACGACGTGACGGCCAAGCTTTCTGGCATCGATCCTGACCGGAGCCGGATGGCCGCCTACGCCATCTCGTCCTTCACGGCAACCGTGGCCGGCATCGTCCTGGCCTCGCTGACACAGCAAGCCTATGCCGTGGCCGCGCAGGGCTACGAATTCAACGTGATCACGGCGCTCGTGGTCGGCGGCACCAGCCTCTTGGGTGGCTCGGGCTCGGTCTTCGGCGCCCTGCTCGGCGCGATCCTGGTCGGGCTGATCGACAACGGCCTGAACCTGATGAACGTCCCGGCAGCCTACCATCCGATCGTCACCGGCATCGTGATCCTGGTCGCCTTGATCCTGAACACCGGGTTCGAGCGGCCGAAGTGGATGCGGCGGCCGGCAGCGAAACCCAAAGTCAGCCCGGCAGCCTGAGGCCCACGATGAGCGTCGTACGCACGATCCTCGGCGACATCGCCCCCGAGCAACTCGGGGTGACCGATGCCCACGAGCACCTGATCCGCACCGGCGGCGGCGAAGTCAGCCACGGCGGCGAGGACATGCGGCTGCCCAGCGTGGAGAAAGCTGCGGAAGAGCTGCGCATGTTCGCCGCTGCCGGCGGGCGGGCGGTGGTGGACACCGCGCCGGTATCGCTGGGACGCGATATCACGAAGCTGCTCGAAGTGAACGCGCTGGCGCCTGAAGTCCATATCATCGCGACGACCGGGTTCCAGGAAGGCATGCTGTACGATAACGTCGTACACTGGGTGGCCCGGTACACGGTCGAGCAGATCGCCGAGCTGCTGGTCGCGGACATCGAGGAAGGGATCGACGTCCACGACTACATGGGGCCGTTCGTGAAGCGCAGCAGCGGCCGGGCCGGGCAGATCAAGATCGGCACGGGCTACGGCATGATCAGCCCGTTCGAGCGCAAGATCATCCACGCGGCGGCGCTGGCGCAGCGGGCCACGGGCGCGCTGATCAACACGCACACGCGTGGGGGCACGATGGCGCTGGAGCAGGCGGAGCTGCTGATGTCGCACGGCGTACCGCCCGAGCGCATCATGCTGGGGCACGTGCAGCGGAACCCGGACCTGTGGTACCACAAGAAGATCGCGGCGCTCGGCGTCAGCTTCATGTACGACGGCGGCTACCGGATCAAGTACCTGCCTGACAGCAGCCGCGTCGAGCTGATTCGCGGCATGATCGCGGCCGGCTACCAGAAGCAGATCACGCTGGGCTGCGACGCGGGCAAGAAGTCTTACCAGAAGGCGTATGGCGCGGGCACAGGGTTCGACTACGACCTGAAGGTCTTCGTGCCGCGGCTCCGGGAGGAAGGTATCCCGGAGGAAGCGATCGAGGACATGCTCGTCAACAACCCCGCCCGGCTGTTTGCCCTGGAGAAATGAGAAACCTCAATGGAACGACCCAAATTACAGGTCGCACTTGACCTGACCGATCTGCCGTCCGCGCTGGCCCCGTTGCAGAAGGCCGCGCCGCACCTCGACGTCATCGAGTGCGGCACGATCCTCTGCCTCGCCGAAGGCATGCACGCAGTGCGGATCATCCGGGCGTTGTTCCCCGCGCACCCGGTCCTGGCCGACGTCCGGATTGCGGAGGCGGGCAGCCTGATCTCCAAGATGGCGTTCGATGCGGGAGCGAGCTGGGTCTCGGTGGTGAGCGGCGCAACGTTGAACACGGTCGAAGCCGTGGTCAAGGAAGCGAACAAGCAGCCGGGCCGGGAAGTGCAGGTCGAGCTGATCGACGGCTGGACCTGGGAGCAGGCGCGCTGCTGGCGGGAGCTGGGCGTGCAGCAGGCGATCACCCACCGCAGCCGCGACGCGGAGCTGAAGGGCGGCAACACGACCTGGGGCGAGCGCGAGTTCGACGAAATCCGCCGGTTGGCGGACATGGGCTTCAAGGTGACCGTCACCGGCGGGGTGAAGCCCGACGAAATCCCGCTGTTCGCAGGCGTGCCCGTGTTCGTCTTTATCGCAGGCCGCGGGATCTATGCTGCTGCGGACCCAGCTGCAGCCGCGAAGCACTTCCAAGAGGTAATCGCGGCCACGTACGCGTGACAGAGGTCCGAGGAGAGTGAAATGATCCTCGAAACACTCCGAGAAGAGGTATGGCGCGCCAATGTGGCGCTGAAGACGAATGGGCTGGTGGTCTGGACGGGCGGCAACGTCAGCGGACTCGACCCGGCGAGCGGGCTGGTTGTGATCAAGCCGAGCGGGGTGCTGTTCGAGGACCTGACGCCAGAGAACATGGCGGTCGTCGACCTCGACGGCAATGTGGTCGAGGCCACCCATGGCCCTTCGACAGACACTGCATCGCACCTATCCATCTACCGCCACCGGCCTGACGTACGATCGGTCACCCACACGCACTCGAACTACGCGACCGCTTTTGCCGCGGTGGGCAAGCCTATACCGGTCTGCCTGACCGCGATTGCGGACGAGTTCGGCACAGCGATCCCTTGCGCGCCGTATGTCCGCATCGGCGACGCGGAGATCGGCGAGGTCGTCGTGCAATACATCGGGAGCTCGCCGGCCATCCTGATGGGCCAACACGGGGTCTTTACGGTCGGGAAGACGGTGCAGAAGGCGCTGAAGGCTGCGGTCATGGTGGAAGACGTGGCGCGGACCGTGTGGCTGGCAATGCAAATCGGCCAGGTGTCAGAACTACCGGCCGAGGAGATCGCGGCCAACTATGACCGGTACCAGAACCGCTACGGCACGTTCGCGGCAAGCAAGATCGGCTAAGCGCACGCGAAGCCTTGCTGCAGAACCAGGAATCTCAGGGTGGATAGGGAGACATGCCGATGCCTCGATTTGATGTAACCACCATTGGCGAGGGCCAGCTGCGCTTCAGCGTGCCGCCGGGGCAACGGCTGGAAATGGCAAGCCAGCTGAGCGTACACATCGCCTGCACCGAGGCAAACGTCGCCAGCCTGCTGGCGCGGCTCGGGCTGGCGCTGCGGTTGGATCAGCGGCCTGCCCGACACGCCGCTGGGCCGCCGGATCACCAACGAGTTCCGGCTGGCAGGCCTGGATATGTCTGCCATGGTCTGGAAAGACTCGGGCAGGGTGGCGACTTACTACGTGGAGTACGCGGTGCCGCCGCGGGCCACGCAGGTCTACTACGATCGGGCCAACACCGTCTTCACGAACCTGAAACCCGACGAGATCGATTGGGACTACCTGCTCGACACGCGCTTGCTCCACTTGTCGGGACTGACGGTGCCGCTGTCTCCGACGATTCGAGAGATCCTGCTGGAGGCGGTGCGCCGTGCAAAAGCGGCCGGGGTGCCGGTCAGCTTCGACATGAACTACCGGCGCCGGGTGTGGTCGCCCGAGGAAGCGTGCGAGACGGTCCTGCCGATCCTGCGAGATGTCGCGGTGCTGTTCTGCGGCCGGAGCGATGCGCGGCAGGTCTTCGGCATCGAGGGGAAGCCGGAGGAAATCGTCTTGCGGCTGGCGGACATCACCAGCGCGGGGCACATCGTCACCTCGCTCTCGGGCGACGGCCTGATTGGCTGGGACAGGCGCACCTTCTACCGGCAGCCGGCCCGCGAGGTCACGATCCTGGACCGGATCGGGGCCGGGAGATGCGATGGTTGGGGGCGTGCTGCACGGCTGGCTGCAGGGCGATTTCGCCAAGGGAATCCGGTGCGGCGCGCTGACGGCGGCGCTGGCGCTGAGCCAGTACGGCGACCAGGTGATCACGACGCCGGCGGAGCTGGAGGCGCTGCTGGAGAACAGCTCGCCCGATATCGTACGCTAGCGCAGACCTGACAGGTTACCGAAACCTGCCGGGTCTGGGCGGATGGTTTGGAGGTCAGAATGGCGGTCATTACCGTTTCCAGGCAATACGGAAGCGGGGGCGACGAGATCGCCGCCCGCGTTTGCGAGCTTCTAGGTTATCGCTACTTCGACAAGCACCTGATGGCCCAGGTGGCGTCCGAGATGGGGCTGCCATCGAGGCAGGTGGTCGATGCCCAGGAAGAGCGCCACGAGCTACTCACCTTCTTCGACCGGATCTTCGGCCACAAGGTGACGGAGGCCTGGGTGACGACGGACGCGAGCGGGGCCAGGATCGTGGACGTTGGCGAACTCGACTCAAAGCGCTACGTCGCGATGGTGCGCGAGCTGATCCAGGCGGCCTGCGGGCAGGATAACGTCGTGATCATGGGACGCGGCGGGCAGGTGATCCTCAAGGGCCAGCCCGGCGTGCTGCACGTGCGGTTCGAGGCGGAGTTCGAGGAGCGGGTGCGCCGGGTGAGCGAGCAGCAGCGCATCACGAACCCGGCTGCGGCGCGGGACTTCGTCGCGGGGCGCGATCGGGCGGGCGCGGACTACATCCGCACCTACTATGGCGCGGACTGGAACGATCCGGCGCTGTATCACCTCATCCTCAACACCGGGCTGTGGGACACGGAGGCGGCGGCGCAGGTCGTGGTCGACGCAGTCAGACACCTCAAGTAGATAAGGGCTAACCGGCGCCATGCCTGCGCCGGTTAGCCGTCGGTTCTGGACACGGTGGGGGAGCAAGCGTGGGGCCTCACCGAGTTCCCGATATCAATCGATCCGCAGCACGTCGACCCCGGGCGGGAGGACAATGGGGGTGACGGAATCCGGCCCAGCCCCTCCGAACGTCTCCCGGCCCTGAGACGCGGTTGACTTCCAGTTAAGCGCGACCGACCACGGCCCCCCTGTAAGATAGCCACAGCCTTCAATCAGGAGGTCGCGCAGCCCGAGGGTCACGTTTGCAGCGGTCGGGGAGACGAACGTGCCAGACGCATAGAACGCCCCGGTGAAGGAGAAAGCGCTGCCCGAAATAGGTTCCTTCACGAGGTGCGTGATCTTGTAGACCTCGCAGCCGGCTTGCCGCGGATCCACGTAGATCGCGAAACGGTCCACATACAGCCGATCCGACGTCACATAAAACTCCGTGCTACCGCTACTGCTCGCCCAGAAGCCGGGCTGGGGTCCTGGCTGGGCCTTGCCAATCGACGGCAGATAGATGTATCGCAGCTTGCCAATCGGGAAGGAAACGGAATTGGATAGACCTCCGCCCGGCGAGGGGTTGAAGACCGTGACCGAGGCCGCGGCCGCGGCCCCGATGTCGCTCGCGGGAATGGCCGCGGTCAAACGCGTGCTGCTCACGTAGGTCGTGACCCGGTCACTTCCGTTCCACCGGACGACCGAGCCGGAGACGAAGTTCGTGCCGTTTACGGTGAGCGTAAAAGCCGGCCCTCCGGACCTCGCCGAGGATGGATCGAGCGACGTGATGGCCGGGACAGTGGATCCAACGGGGGCCAGGGTCACGACGCTGACGGACTGGAGCTGCATACCGTCGTAGGAGCCGCCCCAGATCATCGAGTGTGTCTGATGATCCCACGTGTCGTTGAGGAAGACCGTAGAAGGATCGGCATAGCCAATGCCGACGATAGTGTGCCCGGCCAGGTTGAGCAGGATTGGCCGGCCTGCGTCGATTTGCGCTTTGTAGCTCGCAAAAGAGAAGCCAGCGGCTACTTGATTGTCAGTCATCCGGTTATAGCACTCTGTTACGCTGTAACCGCGCGCGTTGTAGAACAATTTGCGGCCGTAGGTGCCGTCACGCGGCGAACCCACCCGATGCCATTTCGGCGCATGTCATGGGCGACCCGTTCAGCCACCAGTTGAAGTACGTCGAACCGTCCGTGTTCCCATAACCCGACTGGCTGGTCTTCATGTAGTCGCCGAACGCACTCCCCCACGTGTGCTGGTTCAGCGCCCGATGTAAGGGTCTGGCGCTGCGCTTGGTAGAACACCCAGTAGTCGTCGATCGATCCGCTGCCGCTGCGACCATCCAGGCCGCTGCGTGAAGCAACGAGTGGATTCGAGGGGTAGGAGGCGCCGGAGTATCCATCCATTCCGGCCAAACGCTGTTGTCCATCGGCATGACGCCGCCGTTCGTCGGTCCCGTGTAGATGTTCGGGTAATTGCCGCGGTCGAAGTACGCGCCGACCATCGAGGGCGGAGGCGGCCGAGCAGCCGAACACCCAGTCGTATGCGGGCACGGGGCAGCGTTACGGCCCCGGGCCGTTCCAGCTAGGGGCCGCCACGGGTGCTCGTCGAGATCGTGACCGGGTATGGGCTGCGATGGGCCGTTGATCCTTGCCTCGACGATTCGACTGCCGCCGTCGAGGGTGAGCACCTCCTCGCTGTAGTACGGGTTGGGAGGCTCGGCCGGTGGATGCGACGTGGGGCCGATATCCTGCGGGGTGGGTGAATGGGGGCGCCAGGCGCGGGTCACCTCCGGGCACCCCGGGTGTCGATCCATTTGATTGTACCAAGCAGAACGATGCGGCGCAAGAGCGGGGAGAGTAGTCCGAGGCAACGGATGCCCTGCGGGCGAAACGGAGAAACGGATATCGCACCTCCGCGAACCTTCGACTGTGCCGACTTAGTCGGCTCCGCTCGGCGAAACGGAGAAACGGATATCGAAACTCCACGAACCCTGTGACCGACCGATGTGGGGGGGCACACAACCAACTCGCGCCGATAGCCGTTCCTTGGCTGCGCCGAAGGCAGCCGCTGCCTCGTCATTTTCCCCATATTGCCCCCTGGCACGGAGACCTGTATACTCGGCAAACATCGTGCTGCCTGAGCCCAGCTGAAATCCGCGCCAGGAGTGGCCGCAATGCAAATAACCCCGCGTGTGCGCAGCGTTGCGTTGGCGATTCTGGCATTCGTCCTGGTGGTCGCCGCCGTCGTGTGGCAGATCAACCGGCAGCGGCCGGTGAACGAACTGCCGCCAGTTCCAGGGCCACTCGCGGCTACGCCGCAAGCCACGCCGGCGGCCGGGCCGATTGCGGTTACAGATGCGAGGGCCATGTGGCTAGACGCGGGGCAATCGCGTGGGGGGGGCGGAGGCGGACAGCTACAAGCTGCTCTACGATCCCGACGGCGTGCTGACGACACACGCCGAAGCAACGCCGTGCGTCCTGCCCGCTCCTGAGAGCGCATGCTTCGTGCCGCTGACGCGGGACGGGACGATCAGCGGATACACCAAGAACCCGAACGCGACGGGCATGGCGCGGCTGAAGACGGGGCTGAGTGCAGACGCGGCGAAGGCGCTCGTCAAGGGCGAGGTCGTGGTCGCGAGCTATGACGGAGGCGGGCGGCGCACCGACGCGACGCGCGGCCAAATCCAGGGCGTGCTGGACGACCTGTACGCGGTCCGCCGCGCAGGGGTTAGCGCTCGGGCCGATTTACGACGGCGACGCACCGAGCGTGCGCGTGTGGGCGCCAACCGCGAAGTCTGTCACCCTACTGAGGTACCCGCGTCGACCGGACCCGAGGCGGGCACCCACCCCATGACGCTGGACCCGGCGACGGGGGCGTGGAGCGTGACGGGCGATGCGAGCTGGGACCGGCAGTTCTACCTGTTCGACGTCGAGGTGTACGTCCCCTCGCTCGACAAGGTGGTCCACAACCTGGTCACCGATCCATACTCGGTCAGCCTCTCGACGGATACAGCCGACACGGCGGATCCCCGAAGCCAGTTCGTGAATCTCGCGGATGCAGACCTGAAGCCGGCGGGGTGGGACGGCATGGCGAAGCCCGCACTGAAGGCGCCCGAGGACATCGTGGTGTACGAGACGCACGTGCGCGACTTCAGCATCAACGACGGCAGCGTGCCCGAGGCCCACCGGGGGACGTACCTCGCGTTCACGGACTCCGGGTCGAACGGCATGCAGCACCTCATCGCGCTCGCCAAGGCCGGGCTGACCCACATCCACCTGCTGCCCGTGTTCGACATCGCGTCCGTGCCCGAGAAGGACGTGCCGCGCACGGTGAGCCCGGCGCCAACCGGCTTTCCGCGCGACGGGGAGCAGGAGCAGGCGACCGTAAGTGCGACCAGCGCCACCGACGGCTTCAACTGGGGCTACGACCCGTACCACTACGGCGCGCCGGAGGGCAGCTACGCCACGGACCCGGACGGTGCGGCGCGGGTGCTGGAGTTCCGGGAGATGGTCAAGGCGCTGAGCGACGGCGGGCTGCGGGTGGTGATGGACATGGTGTACAACCACACCGCGGCCAGCGGGCAGAACGACCGCTCGGTGCTGGACAAGATCGTGCCGGGTTACTACTACCGGTACACGAAGGACGGCAGCCTGTACACGGACAGCTGCTGCGACGACACGGCGAGCGAATACGCGATGTTCGAGAAGCTGATGATCGACACGCTGAAGCGCTGGGCGGTCGAGTACAAGGTGGACGGCTTCCGGTTCGACCTGATGAACTTCCACACGCGGCAGAACATGCTGGACGTGAAGGCGGCGCTGGAGGAGGTGGACCCGAGCATCTACCTGTACGGCGAGGGGTGGGACTTCGGGTCGGCGGTGGCGAAGGGGCTGACGACATGCCCGGACTGCTACGCCAAGCAGGCCAACATGACGGGCACGGGCATCGGGTCGTTCAACGACAAGATCCGCGACGCGGCGCACGGGGGGTACAGCCAGGACGACCTCGGCATCCGCAAGCAGGGGTACATCAACGGGCTGAGCTACGACTGGAACGGCTACGAGTACGACCGGCGCTTCGAGAGCGACCTGAACGCGGCGATGGACGTGCTGCGGTCGGGACTGCGCGGGAGCGGGGCGGACTGGAACGGCCAGGGCCAACCGTTCACGGACGACCCGCAGGAGAGCGTGCCGTACGTCGAGAAGCACGACAACGAGACGCTGTTCGACCAGGACGTGTTCAAGCTGCCGCCGGGGACGAGCATGGCGGACCGGGTGCGGGTGCAGAATTTGGGGACCAGCATCATCAGCCTGAGCCAGGGGGTGCCCTTCTTCCAGATGGGGCAGGACATCCTGCGCTCCAAGTCGCTCGACCGGAACAGCTACGACTCGGGCGACTGGTTCAACCGGGTGGACTGGAGCTACGACGACGGCACGTATGACAACAACTTCGGGGTGGGACTGCCGCCCAAGCGGGACAACGAGTCGCGCTGGGACATCATGGCGCCGCTGCTGGCCGACACGGCGCTGAACCCGAGCGCGGCCGACGCGCAGTTCGCGGCGGGGCACCTGCGCGAGATGCTGCGCATCCGCAAGAGCAGCCCGCTGTTCCGCCTGCCGACCGAAGCGGAGGTGAACGCCCGGGTCAACTTCTACACGGCCGACACGCCGGCCGGCCTGATCGTGATGAGCCTGTCGGACACGGCGGGCGCGGACATGGACCCGAACTACGGCGAAATCCTGGTCTTCTTCAACGCGAACAAGTTCCCGGCGAGCTACGCCGATCTCCGGCGCGAACGGGTTCGTGCTCCACCCGGTGCAGGCCGACGCGGTCGACGCGGACCCAGTCGTGCAGTCCGCGAGGTTCGACGACCCGACGGACATCTTCACCATCCCGCCGCGCACGACCGCGGTGTTTGTCCTGCCGCAGTCCGCGACGCCGCAGGCGAAGGCGAGCACGCTCGACTGGGTGGGGAGCGACACGGCAGCGATCACATCGCATTCGGGCTGGGGGAACGGGGTTCGTAGCGATCAACCGGACGGATGCCGAGGCGACGACGTGCCGGCGACGAAGAAGTGCGTGCTGCCGGGGACGGTGGAGGAAGCGCCGGCGGAGTCGCTGGTGATCGTGAGCGGGGGCGGATCGTGAAGGCGGTGGGGGGGATGGATGCGGTCGCGATTTATGGGGACGCGCGGGTACAGTAGGATCGTGAGCGGTGGGGGTCGGGGGGAGGGAGTTGGAGGAGGAAAGGCGAAAGCTGGGGAAAGGACGAAAGACGAAGGGCGAAAGGGGCGAAAATCGCAGGTCAGGTTTCGTGGCAGGGGGTGAAGCGGGGTGACGCGCGAGTTGTTGTATAATGGTTGCGTCAAACGGCACTTCTCGGAGAAGCAGCTGCGATTTGCGATATTGTGCCGCTACCTGCTCGAGAAACGGGGGGCGATGAGGGCCATCCTGCAGACCAGCACGCGACGGTTGACCTTCTGCTTTTCAGGCACCTAACTACACGGGCGTCGACCGGATAGGGAGGGAAGATGTCGCCGGCAAAAGCACAGGCTGGGCAGATCTACCAGATCAAGGTGACGCTGAGAGGGGCGCGGCCGCCGATCTGGCGGCGGATCCAGGTTCCGGACAACTTTACGCTCGCCAAACTGCACCGGGCCATCCAGGTCGTCATGGGGTGGGACGACTATCACCTGCACGCCTTTACCTTCGAAGGCCTGGAGTATGGCAATCCTGATCCCGGCTTGGGCATCCGGAGTGACCAGCGGGTGAAGCTGAGCCAGCTCGGACTGCAGGAAAAGTCGCGAATCCGGTACGAGTACGATTTCGGCGATTCCTGGGAGCACGAACTGCTGGTGGAAAAGGTGCTCGTGCCGGAACCAGAGGTCGTCTACCCGCGCTGCCTGGCGGGCAAACGGGCCTGCCCGCCGGAAGACGTCGGCGGCATCTGGGGCTATGCGGCGTTCCAGGAGGCGATTGGGGACCCTGCGCATCCTTCCCATGAGGAGCTGCTGGAGTGGGTGGGGGGCGAGTTCGATCCCGAGGCGTTTGACTTCGAGGCAGCGAACATCGCGCTCTCCAGGCTGCGCTGAGGATAGAGAGCCGGGAACCGCTCGGCCGGCTATCCCTCGCGCTCAGGACGCCGCTGCTTGATCGCCGCGATCATGTCGTCCAAGGTCAGATCCTTGAACAACTCTGCGCGCTCCTCAGTGTAGTCGCCGTACCCCAGCGTAAACTGGCCGACGAAACGCAGGGTGTCAGCGAGCCCGATCTCCCTGACGAGCACGCGAAGCGCAGTTTGGGTGACCTCAGCTAACGGTTTCGTCTGCACCACCAGTATTCCCCCCTGAACCGGTATTCAGTCATACCGATAAGACAAGTCTTCTAGACTATTATAGTCCGAGCCGTTGCTGTCCCGAAACGCTTCGGCGGACTTTGAGCGGGTGCGACGCGGCGGCTGGTCGCCGCCTGCAAAGCGCCACACAACTTTCCCTGTGAGGATCAATGTACGAATTGCTGCACCGATGCCAGCGGCGCAGCCGGCAATTTGCTGGGATATTTGTATTGCTCGGCCTGTTGGGCGCGCTGGCCACAGGCGCGGCCGGCGCTGGCCCAATCGGGTACGTGCAAATCGAGTCAACAACGGGCACACTGGTGACCGTGTGCCTGATGGAACCAGCGGACGGAGCGACGTTGAGCGGCCCTGCGGAGGTGAAGGCCACCGCGAGCGGTTGGGGTTGGGGCGTGGTGGAGGTCGTCTTTTCGCTCGACGGGCAGTACTTGCTTACGGATACGGAAGCGCCCTATACCTTCGTGCTGCCGACGACGCACTTCGCCAATGGCGAGCACACGCTGTCGGCCCGCGCCGTGATGCGCGATGGGTCTGCGCTCAGCCGCGCCTGCGGTGAGGCTGCACGTTCGCCAATGCGAGGCACGCCAACCCCGGCGCCGAAGTTCACCCCGGTGGCGCCCGACGCGCCGGCGGACGGACAATCGCTGGTGGTGGCGGCGACGGGCGACGGCGCGGGCGGCGAGATCAATGCGGACCGGGTCTCGGAGATGGTGGACGGCTGGAATCCGGACCTCTTCCTCTACCTGGGTGACGTCTACGAGGAAGGCACCTATACCGAATTCTATAACTGGTACGGCACGTGACACGACGTACTTTGGCCGGCTGCGAGACGTCACCAACCCGACGATCGGAAACCACGAGTACAAGAACGGCGCGGCGCCCGGCTACTTCGCCTATTGGAATAACCCGCCGGAATACTACAGCTACGACGCGGGCGGCTGGCACTTCATCGCCCTTGAATTCGAGCGGCGGAGCCAGCCAGACCGACGCGCGATCTGCACAATACGAGTGGCTGGCCGACGACCTCGGCAAGAAGAGCGCGTGTTCGATCGCCTACTTCCACCACCCGGTGTTGAGCGCGGGCGCGCAGGGCGACACGGCGCGCATGAAGGCGATGTGGAGCCTGCTTGCCAAGAAGGGCGTGGACATCGTGCTGACGGGCCACGACCACAGCTACCAGCGCTGGGTGCGGCTGGATGCGAACCTCCAGCCGAGCGGCCAGGGCACGGTCCAGTTTGTCGCGGGCGCGGGCGGCCACGGGGTGCAAGGGGCGGCGCGCGAGGACGAACGGCTGGCGATCATGTACGGCAGCTCGACGGATGCGTATGGCGCGCTGCAGCTGAAGCTAAATCCCAAGGGCGCGGAGTACCGCTATGTCAACACGGACGGGCAGATCCTGGACCAGGGGGTCGTGCCGTGCTCGGGGACCACGGACGCGAGCGCGCCGCGTGCGCCGGGGGGACTGACCGCCACCGCCGCGGCGAGCGGACAGGTCAGGCTGAAATGGACCGCGGCCTGGGACGACACGGGCGTGAGCAGTTACGCGATCTACCGGAACGGCGAGCAGATTGCGACCGTCGGAGGGGCGCACACGGAATACGTGGACACGAACGTAGACCTGAACGCGACATACAGTTACCGGGTCGAAGCGGTGGACCCCGGCGGGCGGCGCTCCGCGAAGTCGGAACCCGCGGCGATCAGCCGGCCCGCGCAGGCAACGCTGGTCTTCACTCCTGCGGCCGACACTTATGTCCACGCCGACAACCCGAGCACGAACTACGGCAGGGCCGCCTCGCTGCTGACCGACGGGTCGCCTGACGCGCAGAGCTTGCTGCGCTTTGCGCTGCGTGGGATCAAGGGCAGCGTGACCAGGGCTACGCTGCGCGTGTTTGCCGGCACGGGCAGCATCACGGGCTATGAGGTCCACCCGGTCGCGAACTCAACGTGGGCCGAGGGCACGGTGACTTACGACACCCGGCCCGAGGCGGGCGGCGAAGTGGCAAAATCCGGCGCGTTCGGCAGCGGCGGGGTGTGGACGGAGGTCGACGTGACCGCGCTGGTTACCGGCAATGGGCAGCTGGACCTGGCGCTCAGGAGCACCGGCACGACAGCGATCAGCATGAGCAGCCGGGAGGGCGCAAACCCGCCGCAGTTGGTGGTCGACGTCGACGCGGGTGCGGCACCGGCGGCAACTGCATCACCGACGGCAACCGGTTTGCCGGGGATCAAGCCCGGCGTGGGGCCGCTGCCGAGACCGTCAAGAACGGTGACACCCGCGGATCAATAGACCGCCAAAGGGTTCAAGCTAACGTTCGCCGGCCTGCCAATAGACAAGCGCGGACCTGGTGTCGCGCGGCCAGACGAGCCGGCCGTTCTCCTCGGTCAGCCGGCGGCGCAGAAGATCGGCGAGGAAGGCGTCGTGCTCGGTCGTCTGCAGGCGCAGGCGGCGCTTGACGTCGGCGAGCGCGTCGTCGAGGCTGGCGCTCGTCCACGGGTCCCACGAACCGGTCTGCTCGAACAACACGTTGGCACGAATGCCCATCTGGAGCAGCACGTTGTAGGCGACCTGGAAGTTCGGGCTGTCGTAGGGATGGCCCCAGGCGCGGCGGGCTGCTTCGGCCATGACCCCGTGAGCCGAGGGCGCGCGGAGCACCAGGAAGCAGGTGCGCCGGGTAACCTGCTCCATGCGCTCGACAAACGCCGGGAGGTCGGGCGAGCTGTACATGCCGTGCGAGCAGAGTGAGAAGTCGTGCGCGGGCACCTCGGCGGCGGGCCAGGCGCCCTGGACGACGTCGACGTTCGTGAGCCCCACGGGCGGCCAGGTCCTCGCGCATGACCGCGAGCATGGAGGGGGAGGGGTCCAGCGCAGTGATGCGGGCGGCCACCGGCGAGAGGTAGGCGGCCCAGGCGCCCGTCCCCGCGCCGATGTCGAGCAGGGTGGCGCCGGGCACGGCCGCGAGGTGGGCGGCGACGGTCTCGCGGCTGGAGTCGGGCCGCGCCCAACGCCGGGCGGCCTTGGCGCTGTAATGCCGGGCGCGCTCGTGCCACATGTCCTCGCAGCAGGCCGGCGTGCCCTCGCGCTGGTTCTGAAGCCGGCAGAGATCAGCCCACAGGCCGGCCCAGTCGGTAATCTGAGTCATGTATCAGACGCCTCGTTTGAAGGATCGCTGTTTTCCCGGCCACATGATACCAGGTCGACGCACTGTTGGGATAACAGGGCGGGGAACGGAAACACATTGAACCCGCACTCGTGGTATCTGGTGCATTTGACAGCGCTTCTATCTGCGTGTATTATATGTCTATGCAGACATATGAGCAGGGCGAGGACGCGCAGGCTGCGGGCGAGTGCATGATCGACGGCGAGACGGCCAGGGATCTGGCGGGCGTGTTCCGGGCGCTCGGGGATCCCACCCGGCTGCGGATCATTTCCGCGCTGGCCGAGCGCGAGTTCTGCGTGGGCGACCTCACGCTTGCGCTCGAGATGGCCCAGCCGGCGGTTTCGCACCAGCTCAAGGACATGCGCGCGCTGCGGCTGGTGAAGTCGCGCAAGGAAGGGCGCCGCGTCTACTACCGGCTGGACGACAAGCACGTCCGGGACCTGTTTACCCAAGCCCTGGCCCACATCCATCACGCCTGAAAGGCAACCGTAACGTCATGGCAGAATCAACGCTGCAGCTTCAAATCCCGGTCCTACTCCCCAACGTCGACGACGAGCGCGACCAGTGCGTGCAACGGCTGCAGGAGCAAATCAGCGGGCAGAAGGGCATCCACCGGGTACACGTCGACCGCGAGAACGGCAGCGCGGCACTGTGCCTGCACTACGACCCGAACCTCCTGACGCTGGACAAGGTGCAGCGGCTGGCCGCGCAGGCGGGCGCGCGGGTGGCGCACCGCTTCCAACACCTGCTGATCCCGATCGAGGGGATGGACTGCTCGGACTGCGCGCTGGTGATCGAGCACAGCGTCGGGCGGATGCCGGGGGTGCTGCACTGCTCGGTGAATTTCGCGGCCGGGGTCATGCGGGTGGAGTTCGACGGGCAGAAGGTCGACCGACGAGCCATCGAGGCGCGCGTCCGCTCGCTGGGTTACTCGGTGCCGCAGGAAGGCTTCGCGAGGCGATACGCCGAGAACCGGGAGCTGGTCTTCAGCCTCGTCGCGGGCCTGCTGGTCCTGACCGGCTGGGCGATCGAGCGCTTTCTCGCGCTTCCGGCGGCGGTCAGCCTCGGCTTTTACCTGGCGGCGTACGTCCTCGGCGGCTGGGAGGTCAGCCAGCATGCATGGCACGCGGTGCGCGAGCGGCGATTCGACACCGACCTGCTGATGGTGCTGGCCGCGCTCGGCGCGGCGGCGCTGGGGCGCTTTGCGGAGGGCGGCCTGCTGCTCTTCCTGTTCAGCCTGGGACATGCGCTGGAGGAACGGGCGCTGGACCGGGCGCGGGAGGCGGTGCGGGCGCTCGCGGACCTGGCGCCGAAGACCGCGCTGGTGCGGCGAAACGGCGCGGAGATCGAGATGCCGGTCGAGCAGCTGCAGATCGGGGACACTGCAGTCGTGCGGCCGGGCGCGCGCATCCCGGTCGACGGCCTGGTGCTGGCCGGGCGGTCGGGCGTGGACCAGTCGCCGGTGACGGGCGAGTCGGTCCCGGTGGACAAGGAGCCGGGCAGCGCGGTGTTCGCGGGGTCGGTCAACGGCGAGGGCGCGCTCGAGGTGGAGGTCAGCCGGCTGGCGAAGGACAGCACGCTGGCGCGGGTGATGTTGATGGTGGAAGAGGCCCAGGCCCAGAAGTCGCCGACACAGCAACTGACCGAGCGGTTCGAGCGGGTCTACGTGCCGGTCGTGCTGGCGGGGGCTGGGCTGCTCATCGTCGTGCCGCCGCTGTTCGGCGTGCCGTTCGCCGAATCCTTTATGCGGGCGATGACGCTGCTCGTGGCGGCGTCGCCGTGCGCGCTGGCGCTGGGCACCCCGGCGGCGATCCTTGCGGGCGTGGCGCAGGCCGCGCGCAACGGCGTGCTGGTGAAAGGCGGGGCGCACCTGGAGAACCTCGGGCGGCTGAAGGCGATGGCGTTCGACAAGACGGGGACGGTGACACACGGCCGGCCCGAAGTGACGGACGTGATCGCATCGGCCGCGCACAGAGGCTACCGGGGACAGCCTGTGGAGGCAGCGCAGGCGTGGCTGTTGAGCACGGCCGCGGCGGTCGAGAGCCGGTCGGGGCACCCCCTGGCTAAGGCGGTGGTGCGGGCGGCCCAGGCGCAGGGGCTGAGCCTGCCCCAAGTGGGGGAGGTCGTCGCGCTGACGGGGCTGGGTCTGCAAGCGGAGGTGGGCGGCGAGAGGCTGTTGGTGGGCAACCTCAAGCTGATGGACGATGCGGGGATCGAAGCGCCGGAAGCGCTGAGGCAGCAGGCGGAGACGCTGCAGGCCGAGGGGAAGACGGTCGTGATCGTCGCGGTCGACGGCGAGGCGGCGGGGATCCTGGGGCTGGCCGACACCCTGCGGCCGGACGTGCGCGCGACGATGGCGGCGCTGCAGCAAGGCCGGCATCGACAAGACGATTATGCTGACCGGGGACAACCGCCGGGTGGCGTCGGCCATCGCGAAGCTGGCGGGGATGAGCGACTACCGGGCGGAGCTGATGCCCGAGGACAAGCTGGCGGCCGTGCGGGAGCTGGTGGCGGACTACGGCGAAGTGGCGATGGTGGGGGACGGCGTGAACGACGCCGCCCGCGCTGGCGAACGCAACGGTGGGCATCGCGATGGGCGGCGCGGGTACGGACGTGGCGCTCGAAACGGCGGACGTGGCGCTGATGGCGGACGACCTGAGCAAGCTGCCCTTTGCGGTGGGGCTGGGCCGGGCGGCGCGGGCAATCATCGTGCAGAACCTGGTGATCGCGCTCGGCGTCATCGCCACGCTCTCGGCCGCGTCGCTGCTCGGGTTCGCCGGGATCGGGATCGCGGTCGTGTTCCATGAGGGCAGCACGATCGTGGTGGTGTTGAACGCGCTGCGGCTGCTGGGGTACCGGGACCGGACGCGGCCGGTAGGATATTTAGTTTCTTCCACTTCCCTCTGTTTTGCCCCTATCTGAGCGAGTCTTCCAGCCAGCGCAATACTGCTCTTTCATCGTTTAGCGCTGTTTTGCCTTGATCACCATTTATCTTCTCTGCTATATCATTTTTTCTATCTCCCTCTTCTATTCTTTTCTTATCTCTTCAATATCTATATCTTATATCATCTAATAATTCTCTCTTGCTCTTATTTTTATTACTTTTCTACACTTTTTCTCCTCTCTTATGTTTTGCACCTTCTATTCTTCATTTCCTCCGCTCTGCTATCTACTTTACCTCATTTTTCTTTCTCCCCTCTTTCTCTTCTCACATCCTCTATCTTATCTTCTTCCCTTTTCTTTCTCTCTTTCTCCTATTTTCTTTTTTTTTTCGCTTATACTTTCTTCCTTTTTTTACCTCTCATACTTTTACCATCCTTTTTTCTTCTCTTATTTTTCCTCTTTCCTTTTCTCTTCTCATCATCTCTCTTCCTGTCTATCTACTCGTTCCGCGTCTCCCTCGCTCTTGCCATCTCGTTGTCTTGGACCTATCCCCGTCTTCCTGCTCATCCGCTTCAACCTGCTCTAAGCTACGCTGGCTCCAGCCGCTCTTGCAGATCGCGTCCTCTGTCCCATCCACAGCCTTGTTTCCCGTTCTTTGTCCTGGTTCTTTCTTATCAGTGCCTGCGGCTCAACCTCGCCGCGGTACTCCTCATGCTGATATTCACTCAACATTACCTGCTGTTCAACTTCATCTCCTTTTCTATCTCTATCCCTCAATATCTCAATTATATCTCCTCTCTGTTGCTTCCTGCGCGTTCTGCACCGCTATCGCACTCTTTTCTTTCCAGTCTCTGTTCCCCTTCTCTCTTCACCCTTGCTTATCACCGCCACGGCTCTGCCTCGAACGCCAGCATCGTCGCCGAATAGTCCATTTTCTGCAACCACACGCTCTACGGTTGGTCGGCTCACTTATCTCTTGCCACTGCTCTCCGCTATTATTCGCTCCTATTCTCCTCTACCTTGATCTATGATCTTTATCGTCTTGCTGTTCTACCTTTTTTTCTGGCGGCCCTTGTACCTTCTTGCCTATTTTACGCTTCCAGATGTAATAAGCTCATGCGCCTACACCAGTCTTTTTCACTTTTTTCGAATTTTCGCTTGTTTGCTAATCCTACTGCTCTGCGTTCGCGCTTCTTCGCCTTGCTTGTCTTCAACTTTAATCTTTTACTACTATCTAGTACGTCTCGCTGCTCTTCCCTTCTCTCTCCTTCAAGAGCACTCTTTTGCTCATCTTCTCCTTTCTCCTATAACCTTCCGCATTTCCTCTTCCTGTACCTTTAGACCTCTGTCCTTGTCAATCCTCACTCTACTATCTTCTTCCATACCTTCTCTTTCTTTCCTTCTTTTACCTTTCAGCTATAACTTCCAAGTTTCTCTCTAAGCGCTCTTTGTGTCTCCGTAGCCGTTCGCCTCCCGCGCCATCGCATTGTTGTATCAGTTCTTTTTTATACTTTTTCTCTAACGCCTATTCTCGCTATCTTTCTGTCTTCATGCGATATAACTTTTTAATGGATACCGAAACGAGATCGTTTACGCAGGTTGCCCGGCGTGGTAAGTGGGCGGGGTCAGGGCTCGCGGTCGATGCCGGACGCATCCGGAACGGCCGGCGCGGGAACCAGGAGCGCAAGGAGCTTGCCCTTCATTACCTTGTGGTCGGGGATTTCCACCTGGGCCAGGCCGCCCTTGCGGATGGACAGGCGGCCGCCGCCGGTCAGCGCGCGGACGACGTCGCTGAAGTCCGGGTCGTGGCCGACCAGCATGAGGACACCGTGACCGGCGTACTCGCGGACGATCTTTTCGAGCTGCTTGAGCCCGAAGCCTGGGCCCAGGCGCTTGTCGACGATGACCTTTTCGGGCGCGCCGAGGCACTTGCCCACGATCTCGGCAGTCTGCCGGGCGCGCAGGAGCGGGCTGGTGATGATCAGCTCGGGCCGGGTGTTGAGCCGCGGCAGCGAAGAGGCGACATCGCCGACAAGCAGGCTGCCCTGGTCGGAAAGAGGCCGCTCTTCGTCGCTGCCGGTCCATTCGTTTTTCGGTTCGGTCGGCCCGTGCCGGAGGAATAACAATTGCATGCGTTCTCCCTTGTCGGGAGAAGATTATAACCGCGATGGAGTGCCAGTGCCAGATGACACTCCACCCTTCGCCAGCGGACCTACCCCGGTTGCCCATAAACCCTTTGAGCCGCGGCCGCCGTGAAGTCCTCGATCTCGCGCCCGGCTTCGGACTTCGCCCCGCCGCGGGATCCGCCGGCAATCTCGCCCAACACGCGGACCAGGGCGTCGACGTCCTCCTCGCCGTTTTCGAGGCCCAGGCTCACACGAACGACTCCCGGCAGTGCAAGCTGAGGGAACACGGTCAGGAAGGCGCCCTGCAATTGTTGAATCGCCCGAGGAATGTGGAGCACGCGCTTGAGCAGCAAGTGCGCGCAATGGCAGCCAGACCGCGCTCCGATCCCGCCCCGCTCGGCAAGCTCTTTCGCGACGCGGGCGGGCATGATTTTCCCCAAGTCAAACGGGATGACGCCGCCTTTGCGGGCGAACCTCGGAGAGTCGACATCCTTGACCCCGTAGATCTTGAGGCCCGGGACCTGGGCAAGCCCGCGCAGCGCCCGGGCGGTTAATGCTTGCTCTTCCGCCTGGATCACGTCCAGCCCGATCCGCTGCAAGAGCAGCAACGCCTTGCCCAATGCCGCGATGCCCGCCACGTTCTCCTCACCCGAGGAGGTGAGCCGTTCCAGTGCATCGCCGTCAAATCCGAGCAGGCCCTTCCACGCGACCAGGGCACCCGTCCCGAAGGGCGCGTACGCCTTGTGCGCCGAGAAGGCGAGGTAATCGATCCGCCCAGCCCGTCATGTCGACCTTGCGATGGGCAACCATCTGCGCGGCATCGACCAGCAAGCGCGCGCCGTACCGGTGAGCAATCCGGCCGATCTCCGCGAGGTCGTTGAACGTACCGAGGACGTTCGAAGCGCCGCTGACGGCCACGAGCACGATGCGCTCGCCGGCATGCCGGCCGTCCCGGTTGTAGGCCGCCAGAAGCGTCTCCAACTCGGCCAGGTCCACGAAGCCCTCATCGTCGATGCCCAGGCGGAGCAACCCCACGCCGGGGAGCACGCGCCACGGCAGCTCGTTCGAGTTGTGTTCCAGGAACGTGTTGAGCACGACGGGTTGGATGCCGGGCTCAGAGCGCCGGCCCAGGCTCTCGGCGACCAGGTTGATGGCTTCGGTCGTGTTCGAGGTGAAGATCACGTCGTAGGCTGCGAGCGGCGCGGCCAGCATCTCGGCGCAAATCGACCTGGATAGATTGATGAGCTCGCGCTGGACCGCGGCAGGCGCGCGCCATGCCTCGCATACGGCGTTCCAGATGGGCGTGAATGTGGGCGTGCTGGCGGCGTTGTCCAGGTTGATGAAGGGCCGGTCGCCTGCCACGGTCGGGACCAGCTTGTTGCGGCCGACCAGAGCCGGCTTCAGGCTTTCCAGCAATTCTCGCCCGGAGTATTGCTCCAAGTCATCCCGGCGGAGGATCTCGGCCGCGGCCTGCCCAGCTTCGTCCGGCGAGACCTGGTTGGCCGGCGAGCGGAAGGCCTCGGCGCCAAAGCGCCGGGTCAGCTGGAGCGCCCGAGCGAATGCAATGACGTTGACGATCGCAGGGGTGCCGGCCTCGAGACTGTCGGGCGGCTTGGCCCAGATGACCGAGCCGGGGGAAACGAGCCGGGCCGTCCCGCCGCCGGTCTCGAATGGAACACCCTTGGGCAGAGCGGCGCGGCTGACGGCCACGGCCCGGACGCCGAGCGGCAGACCGATGTCGCGGCTCGAGACGGTGCGAAAGCTGCCCGGTGCGAGGCGCGCTTCGAGCAACTCTGCCCGCCGCGGCGAGCAGAAGACCACCTGATAGCCGCTCTTGTCCAGCCCCAGGTGTTCCAGGACGATTTCCCGGGCCTGCTCGTACAGGCGAGTGGACACGATCGAGTTGTGGCCGGTGCCGCGATGGACGTTGGAGTAGGTCTCCAGGGCGGCATGCACGCTGCGCTCGAGCTCAGCCCAGGGGGCAGCGCTATCAGCCGTGACAGCAGGTTGCGCCGCCGACCCCGTGTGTGGAGCGAGATGCTCCGCGGGCCGGTTTTCGGTGGTCAAAGTTGCTTCCACGGATGTTCCTCCAGGAATCCCATCGCTGTTCAAGACGCCAGGACGCGCCATCGTCCTCGATCTCTTGTACGCACAACGTAAGCCGTGGTAGCAGCGAGGACTCAAGGGCGGTCTGGGGCGACCAGCACGATGTTGCCCGACACCTGACCGCCCTCCAACAGGCGATTTGCTTCGGCGGCCTCGAGGAGCGGGTAACGGGCTGCGACCACGGGCTCGATCTTGCCGGCTGCCAACAGGTCGAACAGCGTCGCCCAGTCTTCGAGGAACGGCCGCCGGCCGAACATAGAAGTGCTGGTGCCGTACAGCTTGACCTTGCGGCCATTGGGGAGCAAGTTATACCAGATCAACCGCCCAAGCAGGCGGAACATTCCCTGGCGGCTAAAGGGGTTGGCGTAGCTCACCCACACGCCGCCGCGTTTGAGCAGGTCGAAACCGCGCGGCAGGTAGTCGTCGCCCATTCCGTCGAAGACCGCATCCAGACCCCCGGGTTCGTACCGACGGACGACGGCAACAAAGTCCTCGTCCGCGGTAATCGACCGGCGTAGCCCCGTATTCCACCAGCACGTCGTGCTTACTCCGGGAAGCGAGGCCGTACATCTTCAGGCCGGCAATCTGGCCCAACTGCAGAAATGCGGTGCCAATCCCACCGCTGGCGCCGATGATCAGCACGGCATCGCCCGGCTGGACCCTGGCGCAACGGTGGAGGGTCTGGTACGCGACGAGGTAGTTGAGGATTAGCGGGACGACCCGAGCGGGATCGAGAGACGCGGGGACGGGGATGAGCTTGGCCTCCGTCACGTATACATATTCGGCATAGCCACCGTATCCGAGGAGGGCCGCAACGCGGTCACCCGCCTGTGCCTGGGTGATGCCCGAACCCAGCGCCTCCACACAGCCGACTATCGCGTAGCCCGGCGTGAAGGGCAGCGGGGGCGGAAACGGGGAACGTCCGTAGCGCCCCTCCACGTCGGGCAGGCTGACCGAGGCAGCCTCAACCCGGACGCGGACCTCGCCGGGGCGCGGCGCGACCAGGTCGTCCTCGACCACTGCCATGCCTTCAGGCCCACCACGCTCGGAAACCAGGATGCGCTTGTACTTCACGATTCACCCCCCAGGTATCAAATCATAATCTTTGCCACCACGGCGCCCGTGGCACGGGCGAGCGCGACTTTGAGCCAACCGGCGCGGTGGGGCACGTAGAAGGTGCGGCCCGCCTCAAGCCAACCCTGGCCTCTCCAGAAAGCGTAGTCGTGCGAGTCTGCGGCCGCGCGGTGAAACGCAAGTTGTTGGATCCTGAACGCCATGAGCGACACGAAGGACGGCCGGAGAGCCTCAGCGCGTGAGACCGCGCGGAAAAGCTGCCCGGCGATCTTTGCGGCAGCCGGGCGATAGCTGGCCATGTCGCCAGACGGGGTAAAGGCGCCCATCCTAAGGCCCGAGCGGCCGGCCAGGTGGAAGCCCCAAGTGAGGAGCGCACTGTTCATCGTGCGCAGAGTGTGGCTCGTTGGGCTGCTGCCCACCGTTGCGATCGGATACGCAGCCTTGCCGCCGAAAGCCGGACGGTGGCTGACGTAAGCGAGCCGGTCGATCCAGTTCTTGACCAGGCCGCTGACGTCGTCCATGTAGACGGGGCTCGCCAGCAGAACGGCGTCGGCGGCGACCATTTTCGCCTTGATCGCCGGGATGTCATCCTTCAGCGGGCAATGGTCCTCGCCGCGATCGAAGCAGGTGCGGCAGCCGAGGCACGGGCGGATGTCCATGTCGGCGAGGTAGAGCGTCTCGAAGACCAGCGGCAGTGGGCGCGCTGCGATAACGCTTGCATCTCCTCGCCGATCAGCTCGACCAAGCGGGCGGTGTTGCCCTTCTTCCGGGGGCTGCCTACGAGCGCAAGGATAGATAACGGGCGGGAAGTGGCTTGATCCATTTGAGGCGTCCGAATGGCAGAATGAAAGCGGGGCGGGTTCCCTGCGGTGTTCACAAGGCTTACTACGAATATGACGATCGGAGGGTTGCTGTAATCTGACCTGGCCGATGCTATGAATGATACAATGTAGCGCGGCACGAACACAATCAAGCATGACAGGTCTTCCGACACAGGAGGGAATGATGGCCACAAAACTCACTCGCTCACTTGGCCGCTCTGGTATCGAGGTCAGCGCCCTGGGACTGGGGTGCTGGGCGATCGGCGGGCCGTTCTGGGCTGGCGAGACCCCGCAGGGCTGGGGGGAGGTGGACGACGACGAATCAACCCGGGCTATTCATGCCGGGCTTGAAATGGGCGTGAACTTCTTCGACACCGCCAATGTCTACGGGGCGGGCCACAGCGAAAGGGTGTTGGGCCGGGCGCTGGCGGGCCGCCGCGACGCAGTGGTGATTGCCACGAAGTTCAACGCGGTTTTTGACGAATCGACCCGGCAGGTGACAGGCAGCGATGCCAGCCCGGCGGGCATCCGGAAGGCGTGCGAGGATTCGCTGCGCCGGCTGGGCACGGACTACATCGACCTGTACCAGTTCCACGACAACGGGTTCCCTGCGGAGAACGCCTGCCCGGTGCGCGACACGCTCGAACAAGTGGCGGCCGACAGGGAAGAATCCGCGTGATGGCTGGAGCACCGACTCTCCCAGGAACGCGCAGTTCTTTGCCGAGGGCGAGCATTGTGCGGCTATCCAGGTCGAGCTGAACGTGCTCGACGACAACGCTGCCATCCTGGAGATTCTGCGAAAGCGAGAACCTGGCCGCGATCAACCGCGGGCCGCTGGCGATGGGCCTGTTGACGGGCAAGTATTCGCCGTCGACCGGTATCTCGGTCGACGATGTCCGCGGACAGAAGAGCCCAGCGTGGATGAAGTACTTCAAGGACGGCCGGCCGAGCGCCGAATACATACAGAAAGTGAACTCGGTGCGCGAGATTCTGACGGCTGGCGGCCGCACGGTAAGCCAGGGTGCGCTGGGCTGGCTGTGGGCGTGCAGCCCGAAGACGGTCCCATCCCGGGTTTCCGCACCGTCAAGCAGGTGCAGGAAAACGCCCGAGCGCTGGATCTCGGGCCGCTGAGCCGCGAGCACTATGGCGAGATTGAGAGCATCCTGGGACGGGCGTAATGCGCGGTCGCCCATCAGGCGTTCAGGTCGACCAGCTCACCGTTTACCACGTAGATGATTCGCTCGGCGATGTTCGTCGCGCGGTCGGCCACCCGCTCGAGCTCGTGGGCGATCTGGATCACCTGCGTGCCGGCGGCGATCGCGGCCGGGTCTTCGAGCATGTAGGACAGCGTCACGTTGAAGGTCTGACGGTACAGCGCGTCGACGTCGTCGTCTCGGGCCGAGACGACGCGGGCGGCCTCGACATCGCGGGCGGCAAGGGCGGCCAGCGCACCGGCAAGCATGGCGAGCGCCTGCTCGCCCATGCGGCCGATCCCGCCGAGCGGGATCGGGCGGGCCTCGGCCGCGGTTCGCTGGCAGATGCGTGCAATCTTCTTGCCGTGATCGGCGATGCGCTCGAGCTCTGCGGCGTAGGTGAGCGCAGCCACGATGGCGCGCATGTCACCTGCGACGGGCTGCTCGCGGGCTAACAGCGCGTAGCACTGCTGCTCGATCTCGTAGCGCAGGTCGTTGATGCCCTGGTCGGCGGCGATCACCTCGCGGGCGAAGTCGACGTCGTTCTCAAGGTAGGCCCGAAGGCCATCCGCAACCGCCTGCCGGGCGCGGGCGCCCAGCAGCAGGATTGCTTCGTTCAATTCGCTCAGTTCCCGGTCAAAGTGCGTGCGCACCATCGTAGTCATGATTTCCATCCTGCCTGACAAGCTGAAACAGCCAACTTGTCTCTCACCCGCTGAACCTGCCGCCGCCCCTCAACCAAACCGGCCGGTAATGTAATCCTCGGTCAGCTTGTTCTTCGGGTTCGTGAACAAGCTGTTCGTTTCACCGTATTCGGCCAGGTAGCCGGCACGGTCTTCGCCCATGTTGAAGAAGGCGGTGTAGTCCGAGACGCGGGCCGCCTGCTGCATGTTGTGCGTCACGATGATGATCGTGTACCGCTGCGCCAGCTCGCAGCATCAGGTCCTCGATCTTGAGCGTTGCGATCGGATCCAGCGCCGAGCACGGCTCGTCCATCAGGATGATGTCGGGCCGGGTGGCGATGGCGCGGGCGATGCATAGCCGCTGCTGCTGGCCGCCGGAGAGCGCCAACGCGCTCTGCTGCAGCTTGTCCTTGACCTCGTCCCAGAGCGCGGCCCCGCGCAGCGTACTCTTCGACCAGCTCGTCCATGTTGCCCCGGTAACCGGTCGACCCGGGCGCCCCAGGCGATGTTCTCGTAGATGCTCTTGGGGAAGGGGTTCGGGCTTCTGGAAGACCATGCCGATGCGGCGCCGGACCTCGGCCGGCATCCACGTCGCGGGTCATAGATGTTCTTGCCGTGGAAGCGCACCCTGCCCTTCACCCGGGCCGCTGCCGACCAGGTCGTTCATCCGGTTGAAGCAGCGCAGCACCGTGCTCTTGCCGCAGCCCGACGGACCGATCAAGGCCGTGATCTTGCGCCGCTCGATCTTGAGGTCATGTCGCGGACCGCCTGGAAGCTGCCCGTAGTAGACGTTCAGGCCTCGGTTTCCAGCACGTGCCTGCTGCGACCGCGTGCCGGCCTGCACGGCCGTGTGATTCGCAATCATGATGTCCTTGTCCCGCTCCCCTATCCACCTTCGACTCATCCGAACCGCCCGCTGATATAGTCTTCGGTGCGCCTGTCGCGCGGGTTGGTGAAGATCGCTCGCGTCGGGCCGTACTCGACCAGCTGCCCGGTGCGGCTCTCGTCCGTGTGAAGAACCCGGTGTAGTTGCGAGACGCGGGCGGCCTGCTGCATGTTGTGCGTGACGATCACGATCGTGTACTTCTCGACCAGCTCGCGGATCAGTCCTCGATCGCCAGCGTGGCGATCGGATCGAGCGCCGCGCAGGCTCGTCCATCAGCAACACCTCGGGCTCGCACGGCGATCGCGCGCGCGATGCAGAGCCGCTGCTGCTGGCCGCCCGAAAGCGCCAGCCCGGACTGGCGCAGCTTGTCCTTGACTTCGTCCCACAGGTAGGCGTCGCGCAGCGCCTCTCGACCCGATCCGGTGATCTCGCTGCTTCGGGACCCGCTGCGCCTCCAGACGCAGGCCGTAGGCCACGTTGTCGAAGATCGACATGGGGAACGGGTTCGGGCGCTGGAAGATCATGCCCGACGCGCTTGCGCAGCGCAGTCAGGTCGGACAGCGAGTCGATGTCGGTCCCGTCCAGCAGCAGCTCGCCCGTGCTGCGTGCGCCGGGCGTCTGGTCGTGCATGCGGTTGATCGCGCGCAGGAAGGTCGTCTTGCCGCAACCCGGACGGCCGATGAGCGCGGTGACCCGGTTGCGCGGGATCGCGAGTTGATGTCATCCAGCGCCTGAAGGCGCCGTAGTAGAAGCTAAATGCCGCGCCTCGATCTCGGCCGGCAGGGCAACCGTCCGGTTGCCGTTGCGAGCCGGCCACGTGGCGTCTGCGAATCCGGCGCCAGTGTCTCAGCTAGCCATTACTGGCCGCATGCGCACTTGAGTCAGCCTCGAACTGCAACACCATTTCCTGGTCCACCCGCCGGCTTGCCGCCGCCGGCCGCGAGGCGGCGGCGTGCCCCCTTCAGGCGCCGCTGCAGCCGGCCGTTGAGCACGGCGACCAGGACTTGATCACCAGCACGATCAGCATCATCACCGCGGCCGAGCCGTTGGCCGCCTCCTGGGCCTTCGGCATGCCCGGCACGCCGACGATCTTGATGACCCAGATATGCACCGCGAGCGTTTCGCCCGTCGCCAGCGGGTTCAGGCTGTAATAGGCGTTGGGCGAGATGGTCGTGCCCATGGTCAGGATCAAGGGCGCGGTCTCGCCGAGGATGCGGCCCGCGGTCAGCACGATGGCCGTCAGCAGGCCGGGCATGGCCGAGGGCATCACCACCTTGCGGATCGTCTCCCACTTGCTGGCGGCCAGCGCCAGGCTGCCCTCACGGTACGCGGCCGGCACGCTGCGAATGGCATCCTCGGCCACCCGCACCATGAGCGGCAGGTTGAGCAGCGCCAGCGTGAGCGAGCCGCTCAGGATGCTGTAGCCAAGCTTCATCTGGGTCAGGAAGACGATGGCGCCGAACACGCCGTAGACGATCGACGGCACCGACGCCAGCGACTCGGTGCTGAAGCGGATCAGGTTCGTGAAGCGGTTCGGCTCGGCATACTCGGTCAGGTAGATCGCGGCGCCGGCGCCGACCGGCACGACGAACAGCAGCGTCAGCACCAGCATGTAGAGCGAGACCCAGATCTGCGGCCCGATGCCGGGCTCCTCGAAGGTGCCGGGCGTGAGCAGGAACTGCAGGCTGAGCACCGGCAGCCCGGCGATGCAGGATGCTGCGACCACCGCGAAGAGCACGCCCACCAGCAACAGCGCCGCGACCCACATCAGCCCGGTGGCGAGCTGATCGGCCAGGCGCGCCCGGCGCAGGAGCGTGTCGGGCGGCCGGTGAAGACCTCGTCCAGCATCAGGAGCGTGTCGTCGGAAAGCGGACGGCTCATGCCGGCGCTCCTGACGGTCTAGGCGGCTCCGCGGCCTGACCGGCGCGCCGGCGCGGGCAGCGGGCGTCTGCCGGCGCTGTGCCGCCGCGCCTTCGGCGTGCGCCGGGCGCCTGGCCGAGATCGAACGCACCAGCGCGATCAGGACGAAGGCGATCGAGCAGCAGCAGGAAGCCGACCATGATCAGGGCGCTGCGCTGCGTGGGATCGGCGGCTTCGGGCAGCTGTGTGACGATCGCGGACGGCATGGTGGTGGCGCCGCTGGTACCAGGTTTTGCGGGATGCGGGTCGTGATGTTGCCGATCACCATCTGCACGGCCATCGTCTCGCCGACGGCCCGGCCCAGGCCCAGGATCACCGCGGTCAGGATGCCCTGCCGGCTGGCCGGCAGAATCACGCCGGCCAGCATCTGCCAGCGGGTGGCGCCCATGCCAGCGCGGCCTCGCGCAGGGAGCCGGCCGAGGTGCGCACGGCGTCTTCGGTGATGGTGACGATCGTCGGCTGGACCATGAAGATCAGCACGATGGCCGCGGGCAGGATGCCCTTGCCCAGGGGGGCGTGGAAGACCTGGCGCACGAGGGGCACGACGATGGTCAGACCGAGCAGGCCGAAGATCACGGAGGGCAGGGCGGCGAAACAGCTCGACCGTGCTGCGCATCACCCGGCGCACCGCGCGGGGCGCGACCTCGACCATGAAGAGCGCCACCAGGATCGCCAGCGGCACGCTGAACAGGAGTGTCAGCAGGGTCGTCACCACGGAGCCGTAAAGCAGCGGCAAAACGCCGTACTCGCCGGTGGTCTGGTTCCAGGAGGCGCCGAAGAAGAACTCCGCGGGTGATTCGGCCTTGAAAACCTGCAGGCCCTGGGAGCCGATAAAGAGCACCAGGGCCAGGCTCGCGATGACCAGGAGCGCGGCCGCGCAAAGAAAATGATTGGTAGAGGATCGCTTTTCTACGGATACTGTTGCGTTCATCCACTCACTACCATTGCACAACTCGTCGGACGACCTGCCGGGTTCCAGCCCCACGCTGTCAGGGCTGGACCCGTAGGTCGGCGTACCTTACTTCGGCACCGGGACGAAGCCGAGCTTGGCGAACTCGGGGCTGTTCTGGAAGCCGGGCTGAGCACGTAGTCCAGGAACGCCGCTTCGGCCGCAGTTGGCTGGCCCTTGGTGATCGAGTAGCCCGGCGCCTGGATCGGCCACGAGCCGTTCTGGATGTCTTCGCGGGTCGGCTTGACGTTGTCGATCGCGAAGGCGACGATGTCCGGGTTGCTCAGGTAGGCGAAGCCCAGGTAGGAGATCGCGCCCGGCGTCTGGCTGACCGTCTGCAGCACGGTCTCGTTGTTGTCTTCCTCCGAGGCGCCGGTCGCGAACTTGCTGTCGTCGCCGCCGAACAGGTACTTGGCCATGTTGGCTCGGGTGCCCGAGCCCTTGGCCCGGTTGATCAGCACGATCGGCCTGGTCGTCGCCGCCGACGTCCTTCCAGTTGGTGATCTTGCCGGAGAAGATGCCCTGCAGCTGCGTCCTTGGTCAGGCTCGGTGACGCTGCCGGGCCCCTGCTTGTTGGCTACCGGGCCGAAGGCCTGGATTGCCACGGCGGTCTCGACCGCATCGCCGCAGTTCAGGTCGGTCTTTTCCTTGTCCGAGAGCTTGACGTCGCTGTTGCCGATGTCGATCTGGCCCTTGCAGACCTGCGAGCGGCCTGCGCCGGAGCCGCCCGCGGTGACGCTGATCTGGACGTCCTTGTTCGCCTGCTGGAACTTGGTCGCGGCGAGCTGCATCAAGGGCAGCAGCGCCGACGAGCCGGCGGCGGTGAGCTTTCCGCTGGCACCTGCAGCCGCAGCGGGCTCAGGCTGGGCGGCCGGTGCAGACTGACCGCACGCAGTGACCAGCATGGCAACGACGAACAACATCACAAAGAGCTTAGAACGCATTTCTCCCCCTTGCATGGGCATTGATATTCGCTTCTCCAGAAGCGTCAGCATCAGCATGACAGAGCTTTCTTAACGGCTGCCGCAATTTCAGTTAACGGACAGCTAAGGTCGGGTAAAGATTCGTTAACCGGCAGAGGCTAACGGACCACCACGCCTCAGCCCTCAAACCGGTAGCCGAGCGCGCGGACGGTCACGATGCGCTGGGGCACGGAGGCGTCGGTCTCGATCTTCTCACGCAGCCAGCGGACGTGGACGTCGACGGTGCGGTTGTCGCCCAGGTAGTCGTAGCCCCAGACGCGCGTCATGAGCAGGTCGCGCGACAGGACGGACCCGGGATGCCGCATCATTTCCGCAAGCAGGTTGAACTCTTTCGGACTGAGCAACAGCTCGCGGTCGCCCAGGAACGCGCTGGCGGCTTACCAGGTTGAGATCCAGGTCGCCGGAGCGCAGCTCCTGCTTGGGCTGCCGCGGCCCGGCGCGGCGCATGAGCGCGCGGATACGGGCCTGGAGCTCGCCGATACTGAAGGGCTTGGTGAGATAATCGTCGGCGCCGGTTTCGAGCCCGATGATCTTGTCGAGCTCGCCCGTGCGGGCGGTCAGCATGATGATAGGCGCTTGCGAGAACTCGCGGACGGCCCGGCAGACGGTCAGGCCGTCGAGCTCGGGCAGCATGAGGTCGAGAAGGACGAGGTCGGGCCGGCGACTACGGGCGGCATCAAGCGCGGTGACGCCGTCGGGCGCGGTGATGATGTCGTAGCCGGCGCTGCGGAGGTTGAGCGCGAGGGTCTCGCGCAGTGTGTCATCGTCGTCAACCAGTAGTAACAGTTCGGCCATACGCTGCGCCGACACTCCCTTCCCATGCCGGTCCAAGGGTCTGCTTGGTCCCGGAGGCCAAAGGGGATGGCGGTTCCAGACGAACCGCTCAACTATCCCTGCTTGGCAAGAGCAAGGATAGCGACGACAGGTTATGTGCGCGTGAAGGCATCTTTATCAAACGGTAAAGATGGTGTTAAGGAATCTCAACATACGAGGCGTTGGGATCAGATACGGGGAACAGGGAGCCTGACGCGGCCTCCGGTGGCGCATCCAGCGGAACGACGGTCAGCAGATCGACGAAGGCCTTAAAGGGCGTTACTGCAATGCAACCCCGTCCCACTGCCCAGTCGTCGGCCCACGGCTCCCGGACGACGAGCTCCGGTTCGCCGGTCGACACGACCAGGACGTACTCTTCATGGGAATGTGGGGTGAATCGATACTTGCGGAGGATAGAGGTACGGCTGGGAACGGTGACGAGCATCTCGGCGGAGTCCGCATGAGGGAGGTTCGGCACGTTGACGTTGAAGAACGGGGCACTGGCCTCGCGGTTTTCTTCCCACAGCCGCACCACCCTGGGCAGCGCGTGGGCCGCCGCATCCCAGTGCTCCACCCCGGCGCCGCCCGTCGCCAGCGAGACGGCAATCGCGGGTACGCTCAGCAGGTGTGCGGTCAGCGCCGCGCCCACCGTACCGGAATAGAAGACATCATATCCAAGGTTCGCGCCGTGGTTGATGCCGCTGACGAGAAGATCGAACGGACCACCTCCCAACGCGCCGCTCAGGCCAACGTGCGCACAGGTGGCAGGGCTGCCAGCGAGCGCGTAAGCGGCCACGCCGAGCGGGGTGACCGTCTGGCCGCCGGTAGGGTTCATAGTTGAGGTGATGGCGCGGGGCAAGGCGGGGCCGTATCCGCTGTAATCGTTCACGGGCGCGATCACCGTGACTTGTGCGAACTCGGCCAGGACGCGAGCGGCTGCCCACAGCCCTGGGGCGTACATTCCGTCGTCATTTGTCAGCAAGATATTCATCAACACTCTCCTTATCCGATTCGGTACCGGTCCCTGGCATTGCAGCATCCCCAAGGACAACGCACCCTCATCTTAGCCTTGCAACATCAAGCCAGGGATAAGGCGAGGTTATCGAGGTGTTAGTGTTGCGTAGAAGAATCTTAATGAGGGGAGCTGGGCGCGGGGCTCGCCGGAAACGTGGCAGCCGCTAAGCCTCGCCGCCATCCACCTTCGCTAGAACGCGGCGCAGCACCTCACGCTCCTCGGGCGTGAGCACCGCGGGGCGGGTGTCGCCGTTTCCGGCGTGCCCCAGCAGCGCCTGGCCCAGCCGGCTGTAAGCGAGCGTGCGGAGGTCCTCCTCGAGGGGATCGAGCAGGCGGTGGTCGGCCACGATGTGGCCGTCGTGCATGCGCAGGATGCGCTGCGTGACCTGTGCCACCCGGCGGTCGTGGGTGACGATCACGATCGTGGTCCCCTGTGACGCTGTTCAACTCGCACAGCAGGGCCAGCACCTCTTCGCCGCTCTGGCTGTCCAGGCTGCCGGTCGGCTCGTCGGCGAGGATGAGGGGCGGCTCGTTCGCCAGGGCGCGGGCGACGGCGACCCGCTGGCGCTGGCCCGCCGGATAGCTGCGTGGGGAGCGCGTCCACCCGGTCGCTCAGCCCGACGAGTTGGAGCAGGTGCAGAGCGCGCTCGCGGCGCTTCCGGGCAGGCAGCTGACCCTGCATCGGCACTTCGACGTTCTCGATGCAGGTCAGGGTGGGCAGGAGGTTGTGCAACTGGAACACGAAGCCGACGGTCCGGGCGCGGAACGCATCCACGTTCCTGAGGCGCGCGAGGTTCTCGCCGTTGACCCAGACTTCGCCCGATGTCGGCTGGTCGAGCGCGCCGACCAGGTTCAGGAGGGTGCTCTTGCCGCAGCCGCTCGGCCCCATGACCGCGACGAACTCGCCCCGCCCGATGCTCGAGGTTCGCGTCGTGCAGCGCGTGCACGGCGCTCTCGCCGCTGCCGTAGGTCTTGGTCAGGTTGACCGCCCGGATCAATTCCTCGCTCATGTTATGCTCTATCCCGACCAGCTATGTGTGAAACTTGAGACTCGTGAGACTGCCACGACCAGCGGCGTTTGCCACCTTTTTCTGCACCCCGTTCAGCTGCGCACTGATTCTGCCCGCGCAGGTTCACGAACGCGGTCATGCCCCAGCGCAGCCCCGGATCGAGGTCGGATACCTCGACGATCAGCGTGTAGTTCGTGCTGCCCTTGTCGGTCGTGCTCATCGTGGCGATCCGGGTCACCGTGCCCTGAAAGGTGCGGCCGGGCAGCGCGTCGAAGCGTCACCTCGGCCGGCATGCCAACAGCCAGGCGCCTGACGTCGGTCTCGCGGAGGTCGGTGGTCTCCACGCGCAGCTTGCCCGTGTCGCCGAGCATCAGGAGCACGTCGCCCGGCACGGCCATCTCACCGGGCCGCACGTTTACTGTGCCGACCTGCCCGTGAAAAGGGCGCGACCACCTGGGTCTCGCGCAACTGTGCGTCCGCGGATGCAAGCGCGGCGCGGCGGAAGCCACGCGGCTCTCGGCGAGGGCCTTGTCTTCCTGTGTCGGTCCGGCTTGCAGCGCCTGGAGCGCAGCCTCGGCCCTTGCCAGCTGCGCCTGGGCGGCTTGCACTGCGCTTTCGGCGGACGGGACCTGGCTCGCGGCGACCTGAGCCTGGGCCTGGGCCGCGGCAATCTGGGCCCGGGCAACCGCTAGCTGCTGAGGGGTCGCGCCCTGCGCCGCAGCCTCGTAAGCTGCCTGGGCCGCGCCGAGGCGAACCGTGGCCTGCTCGAGGGCGAGGGCCTCGGGCCGGGCGACGATGTTGACGTCGCCACTGACCCGGTCGTAGGCCTGCTGCGCCAGCTTGACCGCGTTCTGCGCGAGGTCGATCTCGGCCTGCGCGGCCACCTTCTCCGCCGGGCTGGGGCGGCTCGCCAGCTCGTCGTACTGCGCCTGCGCAACTGGCCACCTGGCTGGCGGCGGCCGCGGCCGCCTTCTTTGCGCTTTCGACAGCCGCCTGTGCCGACTGCGACGTTCGCACGCGCGAGGGCCACGTCGGCTTCCGCCTGGGCGATCTGCTCCGCGGTCGCGGCGGCAAGGAGCTTGTCCCTGGCTGCCTGAGCCTCGCCCAGCGCAGCCGCAGCGACCTCGACCTGGCTTTGCAGCGCGGCGGAGTTGAGCTCCAGCAGCACGTCGCCCGCCCGGACGCGGTCCCCCTCGCCAACGTGGATGGTCCTGACCGTGCCTGCGCTCGCGGCGCTCAGCCCGGTCCACTGTCACCGGCACCAGCTTGCCCGATGCCCAGATCACGTCGGCAGCCGGGTCGGGTGCGCGGCGCGGCTTCGGGCGGCCGCGCCGCTCTGAGCGCCCGTGCTCAGCGTTCGGGCCAACCAGACGCCGCCTGCGGCGACGACCACCACGATGGCGACGATCAGCTGCTGCCCGCTTCATTTCTCCACCTCTACTCATAGCGCAATGCCTCCACGGGCCGCAGACGGCCGGCCCGCCAGGCAGGGTAAAGACCGGCCAGGAGCCCGACCAGCAGGGAGAGCACGATCGCGCGGACCGTGGCAGGCACATCCCAGGCCATCTTGATGAAGGCGTCGACGCCGGGGACGTGACGCCAGCCCCCACAACATGACCACGCCGAGGATCGAGCCCAGCACGCCGGCCACCAGGCACAGCAGCAGGCTCTCCTGCAGCACCTGCCCCAGGATGCGGCGGCTGCCCCAGCCGACCGCCCGCAAGGTGCCGATCTCCCGGGTGCGCTCGTAGATCGACATGAACATGGTGTTGGCGACGACGATGCCGGCGACCAGCAGGGCGAGCAGGCTGATGGCATTCGAGATGGCCTCGAACTGCGCCATCTGGTCGGAGTCCTGGGCGAATTCGCTGCTCAGGCTGGCCTGGACGTCGGGAAAGCGCCCGGCGATGGCCGCGCGGACGGCTTCCGCCTCCGCCGCGCGCTCGACGTCGACAAAAATGAAGCTGACCGAGCGCGGGCGGTTCAGCAGCCGTCTGCGCTTCACGCAGGGCCAGCATGCCGGCCCCGTCCTCCATCGCCACCCCGGTCTGGACGATGCCGACGATCCGATAGCGGTTGTTATACAGTGAGATGGTGTCGCCGACATCCAGCTTGAAGTTCTTGGCTGCGGTCTTGCCGAGGACGATCTCGTTCGGGCGCTGAACGTAGCGGCCGGAAACCAGGCTGTAATGCGCCATCGCGGCGCTGTTCGGGTCCATCCCGCCGAGCAGGAACATCGGCATCTCGGGCGTGCTGATGAAGCCGATCAGCATGGGGCTCGACCGCCTTGACGCCGGACATGGCCCGAATCTGGCTCACCATCGATTCGTCGAGCGCGCTGAACTCCAGGTCCGCGACGTTGGCCTGCATCAAGCGTGATGCTGCCCTGCCTGCCGCTGCCCGCCAAGCGCGTTCAGCTCCTCGATCATGCCCTTGGCTGAGGCCGCCTAGCATGACCAGCGCGCCGACGCCGATGCCGATGCCCGTGGCCGACAGGAGCGTGCGACCCCGGCGCCGCCAGAGGTTGCGGAAGCTCTGGCCGCCGACGCGGACCGAGCGCGGCGTGCTCTCCCGGCGCGCCCCCGCCTTCGTAGCGCAGCGCCTCGACCGGCTGCAGGTTCGCCGCGTGCCAGGCAGGGTAGAGCCCGCCGATCAGGCCGAGGCAGACGGCGGTGAGCAACCCCTCCAGCAGCACGCCGGGGGTGTAGGCGCCGGCCATGAACGCGCCGACGCCGGGCACGCTGCGCGGCCAGCTCGGTCAGCGCGATGCCCAGCCCGACGCCCAGCGATGCCGCCGAGGACGCTCAGCACGAGCGCCTCGCGCAGGATCATGAGCAGCACCCGGCGGCGGCTCCAGCCGAGCGCGCGCAAGGTCCCGATCTCACGGGTTCGCTCGAGCACGCTCATGACCATGGCATTCATCATGCCCAGCCCGCCGACCAGGACCGCGATGGCGGCAATGCCCCAGGCCATCCCCTGCATCATCGCCGCATAGCTCTCGTTGCCCTGGTACTCGCTGGCGACCGTCGCGGTCAGGGTCTTGTCGATGTTTTCGATCCGCTCGCAGCACCTGGTCGGCGTCGCTGCCCCGGCGCAAGCCCACCTGGAACAGGCTGACCTTGCGGGGGTTCTTTGGTGATGCTCTGCGCGTCGCTCAGCGTGACCGTGCCGCCCGATTCCTCCATGCCCTGCCCGGTCTCGTAGATGCCCACGATCCGGTAGGGCGTCACCGTACAGACGCAGGTTGTCGCCGACGCGCTTCTTGAGCGAGTCGGCGGCCCGCCGGCCGAGGGCGATCTGCTTCGGCGCGGTGACCGGCTTGCCTTCGACGATCCGGTAGTGCCTGAGCGCGGCGCTGCCCGGCTCATAGCCGAAGATCAGGAAGAAAGGCATCCCTCCGTGGCAATCCAGGTGTAGACGCCCGGCTCCACGGTCTCGACGTCCGGCACGGCCTGGATGCGCTCCTTGAAGGCTCTCGTCGACCACGCTGAACAGGACGTCGTAGGCGTTGGCCTGCGATACGAGGATGTCGCTGTTCAGGCCGACGGCGGTGTTGTAGTTGCGCATGAAACCTTCGGCCATCGCGCCGAGGGAAACGACCGCGGCCACGCCGATCGCGATGCCCAACATCGTCAGGGCCGTTCGCACCGGCCGGCGCCAGAGATTGCGAAGCATAGCCGCCTCAACTCCTGCGGGCAAACGGCGGGCCGGCGCGCCCACGTCCGGCCCCCTGGCCCGTCGTTCGCTAGATTGCCTGAGCGCGCGTTCCCGTTCCCACTGCTGGAGGAGGCGCGGCAGCTCGCGTTCGAGAAAGGCATACAGATCGTGCGCCTCCTCGAGACGCCGGCGGCGCTCCGGGTCCTCATCCGCGAGCATCGCCCAGCCCACGCTCCACCACCTGGTGCAGCCCGGTCATCACCTGCGTTTGGACCCTGAGCAGCTGGGGCCATGCGCCGGGCTTGATGCGGAAATAATCGCGGCGCTGCCCGGCAGCCCGACCCGCTCGACCAGGCCCATCTGGATCAGCAAGCGGGTCATGGTGCTGAGGGAGCCTTTGCTCGCCTGCAGCACGCCGGCGAGCTGGCCGGCCGACTGCTCGGGCGGGTCGCAGATCAGCAGCCAACCGAGGATGCGGCCCGCCATGCGCGGGAAGCCCATTTCTTCGAAGAAAAGGGCCAACGTCCTCGACAAAATGGCGCTCTTCCATGCGACGCCGGTCTTCGTCCATAGTGTCTCCCGTCCATTCCTGCGGATAGTTAGCTTGAGTATAGTCCATTCAGTTGGTTCAGTCAAGACTGAATTTTCTGACCGAATGAAACCTTAAGGAGAAGAATTCCCTATTGACAAAGAGTGCCCACCCGCGTATACTCCTCCTGGATTTGTTTCTTCTCTTGATTTATTAATTCCTCCCATTGCCCGTACGTTGAAGCCGATGAAGCTCGACCGCGTGGTCCGTCCGATCCTTTCGGACACCTTGCTCCGCAGAACGCCGTCCTCCTCAGAGGCCGGACGATTACGGACGTCAAGGAACACAACCTCCACGCCATCCTATCCACGCTCCTGCGCGGCGGGCCGACCTCGCGCGTCGACATGGCCCGGCTGACCGGGCTGTCGTCCACCACCATCACCAACCTGGTCGCGCTGCTCCTGGAGCAAGGCGTCGTCGAAGAGGCGGGGCGAGAACCGGGGGGCTGTGACGGCCGCGGCGAGCGCACCGGCGCGGGGCGGCCGCCAACCCTGATCCGCCTTGTTCCCCAGGCGCGCTGCGCGGTCGGCATTCATATCGGCGTCGATACCGTACACGTGGGCGTGACGGACCTGTTCGGCGCGCTGCAGGCGCACCGCGTCGCACAGCATCCCCAGGACGCCACACCCGAGCAACTGCTGCGGATGGCAGCGGAGCTGGCCGATGCCGCGCTCGAAGAATCGGGCGGATGCCGGGACTGCCTGGTGGGCATTGGCGTCGGCGCGTCGGGCCTGACCGACCCCGGAACAGGCGTCAACGTCCTCGCGCCGAGCCTCGGTTGGCGCGACGTACACATCCGCGACATTCTGGAGGAGATAACCAGACGGCCCGTGCTGGTGGACAACAACGTGCGCGCGATGGCGCTGGCCGAGTCGATGTTCGGCGCGGGCCGCGACGTCAACATGCTGGCCTTCGTCTACAGCCGGGTGGGCGTCGGCGCGGGCTTCGTCATCGGCGGCGAGCTGTATCGCGGGACGCAGTACGGCGCAGGCGAGATCGGGCACACGACCGTGATCCCGGTGGGGGGCGCAGCGTGCCGCTGCGGCAACACCGGCTGCCTCGAAACGTTAGTATCCGAGGGCGAGATCCTGCGGCAGGCACATGCGCTGGCGGCACGTTCACCGAACTCACTGCTCGCACGAACGCTTGGGGCTGCCGGGTCGCCCGGCGCGGAGCGCTCGATCGAGGCGGTGTTCGAGGCCGCGCGCGGAGGCGACCGCGATGCCGTCCTCCTGCTGGACGAGCGGGCGTTCTACCTTGGCACCACGCTGGCGAACCTGGTCAACCTGGTCAATCCCGACATGATCATCCTGGGCGGGCTGTTTGCCGCCGGGGCAGACCTGATGCTGCCGCGGATCGAAGAGACCATGCGCGGCCGGGCGTTCGCAGGCCTGGGCGAGCGGGTCACGCTCGGGGTGACCACCTTCGGGGGCAAAGTGGGCGTGATCGGCGCGGCGGCGCTGGCGCTGGACGCATTCTTTTACCGATGAGGAAGCCAAGATGAAACCTACGCTGCACGTCGGGTTGATCCCGATCGCCCGGCCGACCTTCGACGTGCCCCTGGCAGGCGAGATGATGGTGCGAATGCGGGCCAGCCTGGACCGGGCGGGCTGCGCGGTCCACGGCCCGAACGACCTGGTGATGGACCTGGACGGCCTGCGGGCGGCAGCAGGGGAACTGCTATCCGAGCCGGTCGACCTGCTGCTCGTATTCCAGGCTTCATTCGCGGACAGCACGATGGTCGTCGACCTGGCGCGGACGGCGCCGGGCGCGCCCTTGATGCTGTGGGCCCTGCCGGAGGAGCGCACCGGCGGACGGCTGCGCCTTAACTCCTTCTGCGGCATCAACCTGGCCGCGCACGGGCTGCGGCGGGCGGGCTTCACCTACGAATACGTGTATGCGGAGCCCGAAGATGAGGCCGCCATGCAGAAGCTGCTGACGCTGGCGCAGGCGGGCCGGGTGCGGCGGATGCTGCGGTCAGCCAGGGTGGGGCGCTTTGGCCTGAACCCGGACGGGTTCGAGCCATGCACGTACGATGGCGAGGCGCTCGCCGCGCGGCTGGGCGTGCAGGTGGTGCAGCGCGGGCTGGCGGAAGTGTTCGACGGCGCGCGGGCTGCGGCGGTGAGCGCGGTGGAGCCGGTGCTGGCGAACCTGCAGGAGCGGGTGGACGGGCTGGACGAGCTCGAACAGGAGCCGCTGCGAAAGACGCTGGGTGCGTACGTCACGCTGGGCAAGCTGGCGGACGAAAACGCGTTCTCCGGGCTGGCCGTCCGCTGCTGGCCCGAGTTCTTCACCGAACTCGGCTGCGCGGCGTGCGGCGCGATGTCGATGCTGACCGACGAGATGACGCCGTGCTCGTGCGAGGCCGACGTCAACGGCACGGTCACGGGGCTCATGCTCCAGGCACTGAGCGGCGGGCCGGCTTTCGGGACCGACATGGTCGGCTGGGACCTGGAGCGAGGCGAGGCGATCCTGTGGCACTGCGGGCTCGCGCCGCTGTCGATGGCCGACCCGGACGTGCGGCCCCGGACGACCGTGCATTCAAACCGGCGCAAACCGCTGCTGATGGAGTTTCCCCTCAAGCCCGGCCGGGTGACCCTGGCGCGCCTGAGCCAGGCGAGCGGCGAATACCGGCTGGTGGCGGGCGCGGGGGAGATGCAGCACGCGCCGATGAGCTACACGGGCACGTCCGGCGTGCTCCGATTCGACCGCCCGGCCCAAGAGGTGCTCGACACCATTATGGGCGAAGGGCTGGACCACCACATTTCACTGACGTACGGCGACCACCTGGACGCGCTGCTGGCGCTGGCGCGGCTGCTGGATCTGCCAGTGCTGCGCCTGTCGTAACACAATCCCTGCGGGGATGGGGGGATTAGGGGATATCTGCCGGGCTCGTGGGTGAGGCCACCTCGCCTTCACGGGACACCCCTGCACCCGCTCATCCCTGCCAATGTCCGGCAATACTCGCATCACATTCCAAGGAGGGAAAGGCACATGTCCGAACAGAAGAAACCGCTCTCCCGCCGCGAATTCCTGAAATTGGGCGGCGGAGGCCTGGCGGCGGCCGCGTTCCTGTCCGCCTGCGGCCAGCAGGCGACGCCGGCCGCGGCACCCCCTGCAGCGCCGGCAGCCGCTGCGACCCAAGCGCCCGCGGCGGCCGCACCCACCGCTGCGCCCGCAGCCAAAGCGGCGCTCGCGCCGATCGAATTCCTCGCCTGGGGCGACACCACCGACGGCCCGGCCTGGGAAGTGCTGGGACCCGAGTACACCAAGCTGACCGGCAACGTGGTCAACATCACGCCGGTCGCCGACCCCAACGCCAACTACTATACCAAGCTGCAGACCATGTTCGCCGGTGGCACCCCGCCCAACCTGGCCTCCTTCCAGGGCTGGGAGTGGCAGGCCTACGCGGATAAGGGCCTCCTGCAGCCCGTGGGCGACTGGATCACGCGGGACAAGGTGACCAACGTTTACCCAGCGGGCTACACCAGCGTGGACCAGAGCACGAAGCGCAACGGGGCGACCTACCTCATCCCGCTGCAGGCCGCGACGATGATCATGTTCTACGCGAAGAAGATCTTCGACGATGCGGGCGTGCCTTACCCGAAGGCCGACTGGACGTTCGATCAGTTCGTCGAGACGGCCAAGAAGCTAACGGATGCCGGCAAGGGCTTGTTCGGCTATCAGGTGAACGGCAACTGGTACCGCGACATCGGCTGGATCGTGGGCACCGGCAAGCGCGAGTTCGACACGATCATCGACCCGAAGAAGGCGATCTTCAACCAGCCTGAGATCGTGGAGCGGATCACGACGACGTCTTACGACATGCCGCAGACCTGGAAGGTTGCGCCGAGCCCGGCGGACACCTCGGGTGCGAACACGATCAACACCGGCAAGTGCGCGATGAAGTACGAAGGGCCGTGGTTCCTGCCCCAGCTCAACAGCCCCAAGCTGCGCGAGCAGAAGAAGGAAGTGCCCTTCGACGTCGTGCTCATGCCGGCCACGCCGGGCGTCTCGGGCCGGCCGCATCGCGGCTGGGGCGAGGGCGTCGCCATCCCGAAGACGGACGCAGCCGAAGCGGCGTGGGCGTTCGCCGCGTTCCTGGTGAGCGAAGAGGGCAACAAGCAGTACTCGACTATCACCGGGCGCATCCCGTCCAACCTGGACCTGGCCAAGAGCTGGTGGGTGCCGCGCACGAAGGAACTGTACCAGATCGACAACGGGCAGGCGTTCCTGGATGCGTTCAAGGAAGGCCAGATCGACGTGGTCAGCGGCAAGGTGCCGCGCTCGAAGATGTGGTCCGAGACGGTCAAGCCCGTGGCCTGGGACAAGATCAACAACGGCACGGCCAAGCCCGCCGAGGTCTTCCCGCAGGTCGACGAGAAGCTGAACGCAGCGCTCAACGCGTAGGAACGCGGGGGGCGGGGATGACGGGATGAGGGGATGGACGCTAATAGGTCCCCTCATCACCGCCCGAGCCGCCGAGCTGCGGGGACGGGGGGATGGGGGGATGAACTCTGAACGGCTCCCCTCATCCCCTCATCCCCGCAAGCCGGCAATTAGCGAGGAGGTATGGCATGGCCGCTGTGACGCAACCCAGGCGCCGCGTGTCGTCGTTTCAGCGACGCGAATGGCTGCAAGGCTACCTGTTCGCCGCGCCCTTTTTGATCGGCTTTTTTGCCTTCATCGCATTTCCCATGCTGTACTCGATATACCTGATGTTTCAGAAGTGGGATTTGCTGTCGCCGCCCACGTTCGCCGGGCTGGCGAACATCCAGCGCGTATTCTCTGACGAGCTGGCGCGCAAAGCGCTGGTAAACAGCGCAATTTACACGCTTTTTGCCGTGCCGTTCCAGCTCGTCATCTCGTTCTCGCTCGCGCTGGCGCTGACGCAGCCGCTCAAGTTCCGCGCAATGTACCGTGCGGGCTTTTACCTGCCCATCATCATCCCGGTGGTCGCCACCGCCGTCGTGTGGCAGCGTGTGTTGCACCCCGATTTCGGCATCCTGAATACGATCCTCGGTTGGGCCGGCATCCCGGCGCAGCCCTGGCTGCTCAAACCCGAGCTCGCCAAGCCGGCCTTTATCTTTATGTCATTCTGGATGATCGGCCGGCAGATGGTGATCTTCATCGCCGGGCTCGGCAACATCCCGGTACAGCTGCAGGAGGCCGCGCAGATCGACGGCGCCAGCAAGTTTACCTCGATCCTCAAGATCACCGTCCCGCTGATGACACCCCTGATTTTCTACAACATGATCATTGCGATCATCAACTCCTTCCAGACGTTCGTCCCCGCGCTGATCATGACGGACGGCGGGCCGGAAAACTCCACCCTCTTCGTGGTGCTGAACATTTACCGGAACGGTTTCCAGTTCTTCAACATGGGCTACGCTTCCGCCCTGGCGTGGGAGCTCTTTATCATCGTCATCGGCTTGACCATCGTGCAGTTTTACGTGTCGAGCCGGTGGGTGTATTACGAGTCGTAAGCCCTACGAGTCATAGGAGCGCCCCCATGGACATCCCTGCCATTCCAACGGTTGAGAGCCGGAAGTACGCCGCCGCAAAATCGCGGCGCAAGACGATGGACCGGCTCGGCATCATCGGGCTCCAGGTCCTGATGACGCTGATCCTGATCACGTTCCTGGGGCCCACACTGTGGATGGTCTCGTCGTCGCTCAAGACACAGCCCGAGATCTTCGCGAACCCGATCGTGTGGATCCCCGCCGTGCCCCAGTGGCGCAACTACGTCGACGCGATGCAAATGCTCCCCTTTGCGACGTTCGCCGTCAACACCTTCAAAATCAGCATCCTGACCGTGCTGGGCGTGGTGCTGTCGTCGGCGCTCGTGGCTTACTCGTTCGCCCGCCTGCGCTGGCCCGGCCGCGACTTCTTCTTCGGCATGCTGCTGGGCACGATGATGCTCCCCGAGATCATCACGATGATCCCCATGTTCATCGAGTTCAAGACGCTCGGGTGGACCCGGCCCGGGAACATAATCGACCTGCCGGGGACGGTGTTCGACCTCCCGCGCAACTACCTGCCGCTGACTGTGCCGTTCTGGCTGGCGCTGGCGCCGCTGTACGTGTTCCTGATGCGGCAGTTCTTCAAGACCATCCCGATGGAACTGGAGGAAGCCGCGCTGGTCGACGGCGCGAGCCGCGTCCGCATCCTCTTCAACATCATCCTGCCGCTGTCCAAGCCGGTCATCGCGACGGTGGCGGTGTTCGCGTTCCTGCAGAGCTACAACGACTTCCTGCAGCCGCTGATCTACATCAACGGGCGCCAGAACTGGACGCTGGCGCTGGGCCTGCGCGCGCTGAACGACGTGCAGATGACAGGGAACTGGGAGCTGCTGTTCGCCGCATCGACGGCGGTGTTGATCCCGATCCTGATCGTGTTCGTCTTCGCCCAGCGCTACTTCGTGCAAGGCGTCGCAACGACAGGGTTTGGAGGCCGGTGAGGTCGCTTGAACACAAAGACACAAAGACACGAAGTTGCCCATAAGGACCCACAAGTCTTTGTGAACGCCGTGTCTTTGTGCCTTTGTGGTAGCGTGCCGCCGGGCGCCAGAAAAGAAGCATTGGAGGCATGGGTATGAAGTTCTTTCTGGACAGCGCGATCACGGATGAGATCAAGTACGCGCTGGAGATGGTGGGGATCGACGGGGTGACGACGAACCCGCGGCACGTGCAGGCATCGGGAAAACCGTTCATGGTGTCATCAAGGAGATCGCGGAGATCTTCCAGGGGACCGAGCTGCCGGTGTCGGTGGAGGTCAACCCGCATCACGACGACTGGCGGGAGATGGCGGCCGAGGGGAAGAAGCTGGCCGCGCTGAGCCCGAACTTCGTGATCAAGCTGCCGGCGACGGAGCCCGGGTATCCGGCGCGCTGCGGGAGCTGCACGGCGAAGGCATCCGGGTCAACCTGACCCTGGTCTTCTCGGGCAGCCAGGCCCTGCAGGCGATGCGGCTGGGCGCGTACTTCGTCTCGCCGTTCATCGGCTGGAAGGAAGAGGTGGGCGAGGAGTCGGTGCGCCTGATCCAGGAAGTGGTGATGATGCGGGATAACTACGAGTTCCCGACGCAAATCATCGTCAGCGCGGTGCGGAACGGGCGGCAGATCGTGGATGCGGCAGTGGCGGGGGCCGATATCGTGACCGCGGGGCTGGCCGTATACAAGGGCATGATCCAGCACCCGTGGACGGACGAGGGGCTGAAGCGGTTCTGCAGCTTCTGGGACAAGACGCCTTACGAATGATAGAGGAATGCCATGGGTCCAGGTAAAGAATTTCGCAACCCGGTCTTCGCGCGAAGCCCCGTCTTCGCCTACATACCGGCGGAAGACCGGTATCTCTTTGCGCCCGGCGAGGAGCGGTTTCGCTTCAACGTGATCGGGACGGGGGTCAACGGGCAGGAGCACATCCGGGTGACCGGCATGGAGGGCCGGGCGGTCATTCACGGCGTGTATGACCCGAACCCGCTGAGCGTGGCGGGGGCGCAGGGCATGCACGCGCAATTCAGGCCGGGCGGGAATAAGCTGGTGGTTTACGACTCGCTGGAGGCGGCGTGCAACGACCCGGCGGTCGACGGCCTGATCATCAGCACGCCGAACTTCACGCACCTCGACGTGGTGCGGGCGGCCGCGGCGTCGGGCAAGCACATCCTGCTCGAAAAGCCGATGGCGACGTCCATCTGCGACGCGTACGCCATCATGCAGCTGGCAGAGCGGCATCCGGCCGTATTCCAGATCGGGCTGCAGTACCGCTTCAAGCCGATTTACGTGGAGGCGATCCACGAGGCGCTGGAGCGCAAGAGCATCGGGGACGTCAAGACGATCAGCATCCTGGAGCACCGCTTCCCGTTCCTCGACAAGGTCAAGCAGTGGAACAAGTTCTCGAAGTATTCGGGCGGCACGTTGGTCGAGAAGTGCTGCCACTACTTCGACCTGATGAACCTGTTTGCGGCGGCCCGGCCGGTGAGCGTGTACGCCACGGGCAGCGCGGCGGTGAACTTCCTCGACTTCGAGTACGCGGGCGAGAAATCGGATATCCTGGATAACGCGTTCGTCATCGTGGAATACGCGAACGGCGTGCGCGCCAGCTTCAACCTGTGCATGTTCTCGCCGATGTTCTACGAGGAAATGGTGCTGTGCGGCGACGACGGGCGGCTGAAGGTTACCGAGAACGAGGACTTCCTGCCCGCGGGCCAGCCGGACACGACCATCGAGATCAAGTGCGGCGACCGGAAGCCGACGCGCACGGGATCGCCGTGCTATCCAGGATTCATCCAGGGCAGCGGACACCACGGCGCGACCTACTTCGAGCACGTCAGCTTCGTGGACAATATCGAGGGCAAGGCGACTACTTCGGCCACTGCGGCAGAAGGGTTCTGGTCTATCGTCGTCGGCGTGGCTGCGGAGACGTCGGTCAAGACCGGGAAGCCTGTGGGGATCGACGAGCTGCTGCGGCAGAATGGCATTGAGATCTAAGGCGAAGAAACCAGGTTTCTGGTAGAGACCCGGTTTCTTAGAGACTCAGCGAAAGGTATGCAATCATGTTACACGGCATTTTGATTCATGAGACCATCGACGACGTCGGTGTGGCGGTGCGGGACCTGCACGCGGGCGAAGAGGTTGGCATCGTCACGCTGGAGGGGCAGGAGCACGGCAGCCTGAAAATCGTCAACGACGTGCCGCTGGGGCACAAGGTGGCGATGCGGGACATGCCGAGCGGGCACAAGCTGCTGAAGTACGGGCGCACGATCGGCCAGACGACGCAGGCGATCGCGTGCGGCGGGCACGTACACACGCAGAACCTGAAGACGATGCGCTGGAGCCTGGACGAGGCGCCCACGCCCGAGATCGTCCAGAAGCCGACCGAACGGCTGGCGCTGAGCGGGAAGAAGCCGCAGGACATGACGCTGCTGGGATACAAGCGGCCGGACGGGCGCTTCGGCATCCGCAACCACGTCATCATCCTGCCGATCGACGATATCTCGAATGCGGCGGCGAACGGGGTGGCTGCCTTGATCAAGGGCACGATGGCCCTGCCGCATCCTTACGGGCGCCTGCAGTTCGGGGAGGACCTGGAGCTGACGTTCCGCACGCTGGCGGGGACCGGGCGCAACCCGAACGTCGCCGCAGCGGTCGTGATCGGCATCGAGCCGAAGTGGACGCAGCGGGTGGTGGATGCGATCGCGGAGACGGGCAAGCCGGTCGCAGGGTTCAGCATCGAGCGCTACGGCGACCTCAAGACGATCGAGATGGCCGCGCGGAAGGCGATGGAGTTCGTGCAGTATGCCACGGAGCTGCAGCGGGAGCCGTTCAGCGTCGAGCAGTTGTGCATGAGCACCAAGTGCGGCGAGTCGGACACGACGTCGGGGCTGGCCGCGAACCCGACGGTGGGTCGGGTGTTCGAACGGCTGGCGGATGCAGGCGCAACGCTGATCTTCGGCGAAACGACCGAAGTGACCGGCGGCGAGGACGTCATCGCGAGCCAGTGCGCGACCCAAGAGGTCGCGGACGGGTTCATGAAGTTCTTCAACGATTACCAGGCACTGGTCAAGAGCAAGGGCGTCGACCTGTTGGGCTCGCAGCCGACCGAGGGCAACATCCGGGGCGGTCTGACCACCATCGAAGAAAAGGCGATGGGGAACATCCAGAAGATGGGGCGCTGCGCGGTGGTGGGCGTGTTGGACAAGGCCGTGGAGCCGGGGAAGCCGGGGCTGCACTTCATGGACTCGTCATCCGCGGCCGCGGAGATGGTTACGCTGTGCGCGGCGGCAGGCTCGGTGGTCCACTACTTCCCGACCGGGCAGGGCAACGTGATCGGCAACCCGATCGTGCCGGTCATCAAGCTGTGCGCGAACCCTCTGACCGTGGCGACGATGTCGGAGCACATCGACGTCGACCTGACCGGCCTGCTGCGCGTCGAGATCAACCTGGACGAGGGCGCGGACAAGGCGATGGAGGTGCTGGAGCACACGATCAACGGGCGCTTCACGGCGGCCGAGGCGCTGCGGCACGACGAGTTCGTGCTGACGAAGCTGTACGAGAGCGCCTGAGCACCCCATGCGCGACCCCGTCTCCATGCATCAGGAGCGATGGCGATGATCGCTCCTGATGCCCGCGTTAACCCCATCGCGGCAGAGCTCCGGCGCATCGGCGCGGAGCTGAGGCCGGCGGTGCCCGGCCTGTATCTCGTCACGGCCGTGGCGATCGTCGCGCGTTACCTGCACGGGCTGATCCCTTCGCCCGAGCTAGCCCGGGCGATCAGCGAGGTCTTCATCGCGGTCGTCCTCGGCTTCCACATCCGGAACACGATCCGTTTCTCGCGGCGTTTCGAGCCGGGGATCAAGTTCGCGTTGACGCGCATCCTGCGGTTGGGGATCATCCTGCTCGGCGTGCGGCTGAGCCTCCAGGACGTGGTGAACATCGGCGCGTCGGCCCTGCTGTTGGTGCTGGCGTGCGTGGCGTTTGCCCTGTCGCTGGCGTGGGTGCTGGGACGGGCGCTGCGAATCCGGCCGCGACTCGCCGCGCTGATTGGGGTCGGAACGGCGATCTGCGGCAACTCGGCGATCATCGCGACGGCCCCGGTCATCGAGGCGGAGGACGAGGACGTCAGCTATGCCGTCGCGACGATCACCGCCTTCGGCACGCTGGCGGTGCTCCTCTACCCCACCATCGGATATCTGGCAGGGATGACTGACCGGGTCTTCGGGATGTGGGCGGGGACCGCGATCCTGGACACCTCGCAGGTCGTAGCGGCAGGGGCTGCCTTCAGCGATGCGGCCCGCGACGTCGCGACGGTGGTCAAGCTGGTGCGCAACACGCTCATGGCCCCGCTCATCCTGGCGATCGGCCTCGTCTACGCGAGGGCGCAGCAGAAGCGCGACGCGTCGGTCAAGCTGTCGGTGAGCAAGATCGTGCCGTGGTTCGTGCTGGGCTTCGTGGGCATGTCGCTGATCCGCTCCGTTGGCAACGCGCTGGGGTTCACGCCCCTGAACGTGAACGACCCGGGAAGCCTGGTCGCGGCCGCCAACGTGCTGAAGGCGCTTGACGAGGTGACGAAATTCTGTATCCTGATGGCGCTCTCGGCCATCGGCTTGAGCACGGATGCGGCGAGCATCAAGCGGACCGGGCTGAAGCCGCTCGCGCTCGGATTTGCGGTGGGCGGCGTGCTGGGCCTGTTCAGCCTGCTGCTGATCCGGTTGTTCGGGTGAGGCGGCTTTGACCAGGTATCAACTGCCGTATGGCAAGGGTTCGATCGAGTTCGAGCTGCCTGAGGAACTGGACGGGCAGGTGAGGCTGCTCGCGCCGCGGGAGGTTGGGGCGGCGCTAGACCCGATTGCGGCGGTGGAGGCGGCGCTGGACGTCGCGCCGATCAGCGCAGAGACCTCCGAGGTTGCGTCGCTTGGGGCCACGGTCGGCACCTCGGAGGTCGGTCGGGGGGGCGGGGGACGGCGGGCGGTCGTGGCGGTGAACGACAAGACGCGGCCGGTGCCTCACGGCTACTTGCTGCCGCCGCTGCTGGGCCGGCTCGAGGCGCTGGGCTTTGCGCCGGAGAACATCACCCTGTTGATCGCCACGGGTACGCACGCGCCGATGACGCCGGACGAGTTTCCGGCGATCCTGCCCCGCGAAATCCTCGAACGCTATCCCGTCTACAGCCACGACTGCGACGCGGCCGGCGACATGGTTCCGCTCGGCGCGACGGCGAGGGGCACGCCCGTGGCGGTGAACCGGCGCTGGTGGGAGGCGGACCTGCGGGCCGCGGTGGGGAACATCGAGCCGCACCAGTTCATGGGCTTTTCGGGCGGGGTCAAAAGCGCGGCGGTGGGGCTGACGGCGCGAGCCACGATCAACGCGAACCACGCGATGATGACGCGGCCCGGTGCGGAGATCAACCACTACGAGGACAACCCCTGCCGGCAGGACGTGGAGGAGATCGGGCGCATGATCGGGGTGGATTACGCGCTGAACGCGATCCTCAACGATCACAAGGAAATCGTCCGGCGTGCTGGGCGGGCGGCCGGTAGACGTGATGGAGGCGGGCATCCCGCTCCTACGTGCGATCTACGAAGTCCAGGTCGACGAGCCCTTCGATCTGGTCCTGGTTGCACCGGGCGGGCACCCGAAGGACATCAACCTGTACCAGGCGCAGAAGGCACTTGCCCATGCCACCATGGTGACGCGGCCGGGCGGGACGGTGATCCTGGCTGCGGCGTGCGGCGACGGCACAGGCAGCGCGGCGTACGAACGGTGGATGCTGCAAGGCGGCTTCGGGAGCCACGAGCAGGTGCTCGAACGCTACGCCGCGGAAGGCTACCGGATCGGGCCGCACAAGGCCTGGCAGATCGCGCGGGATGCGACCCGCGTACGGCTCATGTTCGTGTCGGATTTACCGCGCGAGCTGTCGCAACGGCTGCTCCTCAACCCCTTCCCCACGGTGCAGGATGCCATCAACCAGGCCCTCGCAGGTCTGGCCCCGGGCGCGCGGATTGGCGTAATGCCATTTGCCAACGCAACAATTCCGGTGTTACGCTAGGGGAATGACGACGCACCGCTACGAGCCAAGCGCTCTACTATAATACGATCGGTTCGCATCCTCCGGTCCTGACAGTGGCGGACGGGGACACGATCGTGACCACGACGATCGACGCACACGGGACGGATCATCGCGGGCAGAAGGTGGCGGGACGGCCAAATCCGCAGACCGGTCCATTTTATGTCAAAGGGGCTGAACCGGGCGACACGCCTGGCCGTGGACCTGCTGCGGCTCACGCCCGAACCGGGCCACGGGGTTCATGCGCGACGTGGTGGCGCCGAACGTCGTCGACCCGAGCTTTGCGGCCAAGCTGCCCGAGCCCGAGACGCTGACCTGGGATGTGGACTTCGCTGCCGGATACGCCACCCCGCAGAAGCCCCTGCCCCGGCTCGGCCGGCCGGCGCTGCCGCTCGACCCGATGGTCGGGTGCTTCGGCGTGGCGCCGGCGCTGGGACAGGCGATCTCGACTGCGACGTCGGGGCCGCACGGCGGGAACATGGACTACCGGGGATTCCGGGCGGGCACGACCGCCTACTTCCCGGTGGCCGCGGCGGGCGCGCTGTTCTTCATCGGCGACGGGCACGCGATGCAGGGCGACGGCGAGATCGTGGGGACGGGCATCGAGATCTCGTTCGAGGTGGAGTTCAGGCTGCGGGTGCTGAAGGGCAAGCAGATCGGCTGGCCGAGGGGCGAGAACGCGGACTACATCTTCACGGTGGGCAACGCGCGGCCGCTGGACCAGGCGCTGCAGCACGCGACGACGGAGATGCTCGGCTGGCTGACGCAGGATTACGGCCTGACGCTGCGCGAGGCCAGCATCCTGCTGGGGCAACTGCGTGGACTACGACCTGGGCAACATCTACGACCCGGCCTACACGATGGTGTGCCGGCTGGCGAAGAAGTGGCTGCCGGGGTGAGAACGGGACGAACCACAAAGACACGAGGGCACAAGGGGCACAAAGGCTTTGTGGAGTCTGCTGTCTGGTGCGAGCTCGTGGCGGTACGGGTGGCAAGAGAGATTTGATGGGTCAGCAAGCTGGTTAATGAGCATTTGGCCGGCGGGCCGTTCCTTTTCGAGGGCGGACCGGATGGCGTGCTGCTGGTACACGGGCTGACGGCGACGACGGCGGAGGTGCGCCCGCTGGCGGAGAACCTGCACGCGGCGGGCTACACGGTCGCGGGGCCGCTGCTGCCGGGGCACGGGACGCAACCCGAGGACCTGAACCGGGTCTCGTGGCGCGACTGGGTGCGGACGGTGGAAGCGGCGTACGCGGAACTGAAGGCGCGGTGCAGCCGGGTGGCCGTGGGAGGCGAGTCGACGGGCGCGGTGCTGGCGCTGCACCTTGCGGCGACGCACCCTGACGTCGCGGCCGTGCTGGCCTACGCGCCGGCGCTGAAGCTGATGCTGACCCGCTCTACCTACGTCATGGGCCAACTGCTTGCGCCGCTGGGCTTGATGTTGAAGCCCAAGCCGGGGCCGCCAAGCGAGGCGGACGGGTTGTGGCAGGGGTACGACGTGCGGCCGCTGAAGGGCGCGCGCGAACTGCTGCGGCTGCAGGACGTCGTGCGGCCGATGCTCCCTGCCATCCGGCAGCCGATGTTGATCGTCCAGGGGCGGCTAGATCGGACGGTCGATCCCGGCGCACCGCAGGAAATCTATGACCGGGTGAACTCAGCAGACAAAGAACTGGTCTGGCTGGGGCGTTCCGGACACTGCGTCGCGCTCGACTGCGAACGCGAGCAGCTGTTCGAAGCAACCCGCCGGTTCCTGGGCCAGCACCTGGGCCAGCATCTCTTGGACGATCCTGTTACGAAACCCCTTATCGAGGCTTAATCATGCCACACGGTTACACCGGAAAAATCCTGCGCGTCGACCTGACGCACGGCTCCATTACGACCCAACTGCTGGACGAAGAGACCTACCGGATGTATCCGGGCGGAAAGGCGCTCGGCGCGTACCTGCTGCTGTCAGAGCTGCCGCCGCACGTCGACCCGCTGGGGCCGGACAACATCCTGATCCTGGCAAATGGCCTGCTCACGGCCGCGCCGTTTTCCACGGCCACCCGCTACAGCGCGATCGCCAAGTCGCCCCTGACCGGGGGGTACGGCGAGTCGGAGGCGGGCGGATTCTGGGGGCCCGAGCTCAAGATGGCGGGCTGGGAGGCGATCGTCATTACCGGGCGAGCGGAAGAGCCGGTCTACCTGTGGATCAAGGACGACCAGGCGGAAATCCGGCCGGCCGGGCACCTGTGGAAGCACGATCCCGAGGAGGTGCAGGCGGCGATCCGGGCGGAGCTGGGCGACAAGCTGATCCGGGTGCTGCAGATCGGGCTGGGCGCGGAGAACCTGGTGCGCTTCGGCGCGATGACCAACGAGCTGCGCCACTTCAACGGCCGGACGGGCATGGGCGCGGTGATGGGGTCGAAGCAGCTGAAGGCCGTGGCGGTGCGCGGGAGCACACGCTATGTCGAGAGCGCAGAGGACGCGGCCTGGATCTCGGACTTCGGCAAGCGGCTGGCGAAGGACGTCAAGCAGAACCCGCTGAGCTGGGACCTGCAGGTGAAGGGCACGCCGGGACTGACGGGAGGGCTGAACGCGGGGGGCATCCTGCCGACGCGCAACTTCCGGGCGGGCGCATTCGAGGGGGTCGACAACCTGCGCTGGGAAGCGTACGAGAAGGAAATCCTAACCGCCCGGCGAAGCTGCTATGCGTGCGCGGTGCGCTGCAAGCGCGAGGTGAAGGTCGACGACCGGTACCAGGTGAGCGACAGCTTCGGCGGACCCGAGTACGAGTCGATCGCCGGGTTCGGGTCGAACTGTGGGATCGACGACCTGCAGGCGGTGGCGAAGGCGAACGAGCTGTGCAACCGGTATACGATGGACGCGATCTCGTGCAGCGGAACGGTGGCGTTTGCGATGGAGTGCTTCGAGCACGGGCTGATCACGCTGGAAGACACGGAGGGGCTCGAGCTGCGCTTCGGGAACGCGGAGGCGATGGTGCAGTGCGTCGAGCTGATCGCGCGGCGGGAGGGGATCGGGAACCTGCTGGCCGAGGGAAGCAAGCGGGCCGCGGAGGCCATCGGCGGGGACGCGCTGCACTTCGCGATGCAGGTGAAGGGCCAGGAGCTGGCGATGCACGAGCCGCGCGGGAAGGTCGGCGTGGGGCTGTCGTACGCGACCTCGGAGACGGGCGCGGAGCACCTGACCGCGTTCCATGACCCGGTGCTGGCGAACCCGGATTCGATCCAGTTCAAGGGCGTGCAGCCGCTGGGCGTGACGGAGCCGGTGGGGGTGCGCGACCTGGGCCGGCGCAAGGTCGAATACTTCAGGCTGATGGAGAACTGGAACAACTGGGGCAAGACGAGCGGGCTGTGCTATTTCGGCCCCGCGCCCCGCTCGTTCATCGCGATCCCGGACGTGGTGGAGGCAGTGCGGCGGGCGACGGGGTGGGACGTCACGCTGGAAGACCTGATGGTGATCGGCGAGCGGGCCAACAACCTGACGCGGGTGTTCAACGCGCGGGAGGGCTTCAGCCGGAAGGACGACACGCTGCCCGAGCGGCTCTTCGGACCGCTCGAAGGCGGCGCGCTGAAGGGGGTCTCGTACCCGCGCGAGGACTTCGAGCAGGCGCTGACGGAGCTGTACGAGATCAAGGGGTGGGACCCGGAGACGGGCATCCCGACGCCGGAACGGCTGGCCGAGTTGGGGATCGAGTGGGCGGCGGAGAAGCTGGAGGACATATAGGGGCGACCGGCCGGTCGTCCCTACGCACGACGCGGACCAAGCAGGGGGCGACCTGCCGGTCGCCCGTACGGATGCATGAGATGCGGATTCATCTGGGCGGACATCTGAGCTGGTACGACGGGGAGAAGCGGGACTGGGTGACCGTGGAGCAGCCGGAGCCGATCTCCCTGGGCGAGCTCGCGGCCGCGCTGGGCGTGCCGCGGGCGGAAATAGCGGTGATTGCGGTCAACCGGCGGATGGCGCACTGGGATGACCCACCGGTGACCGACGGGGACGTCGTCGAGTTTTTCCCACCTATGGGAGGGGGTTGAAGCCGCGCCCTCCCGCAAGCCCCACTGCCCCACATCATGAGGAGTCACATGGCCAGACGTTTGCACTGGTACGACTACATCACCATCAACATCTTCTTCCTCGCGCTGACGTTCCTGTCGCAGACGAACGGGCTTGTTTTCCCGCTGCTCGTTCAGAAGTTCGTCGGAGAAAGCACGCAGGGCACGCGATTTGGCGAGCTGCGGCTGTGGAGCCTGATGGTGGCGCTGCTGTGGCAAGCGCTGATGGGCATGATTTCGGACCGCAACACGTCCATCATCGGGCGGCGGCGGCCCTTCATCTTTGTCGGGACGATCGGGATGCTGGTGTTTATCGGCCTGACGGGCGTCGCGTCGGGGATGGCGGGGCCGGCGGGATTCACGTTCCTCTTCGGGGTGGCCCTCTTGCAATCGGTGGCGGCGAACACCGCACAATCCGCGCAGCAGGGATTCATCCCCGACCTCGTGCCCGACGAGAAACGAGGGGTCTTCTCAGCCATCAAGTCGGTCCTGGAAGTACCTGTCCCACTTATCCTGGTCTCGTTCACGGTGGCCCAGTTCATTAAAGGGGGCAATTACTGGGCAGGCCTGGCGGTCACCGCGGGGGTATTGCTCGTTTCGATGCTGCTCACGATGCTGGTGCGAGAGCTTCCGCTTGCCAAGGGGGAAGTGCCGCCCTTCGATTGGGCGGCCATCCTGCGGCTCCTGCTGATGGCGGCGGTCTTCACCGCGGTGATCCTGGGGCTGGGGTGGGCGGTGAAGCAAGCGCAGGAGGCGTTACGCGAAGTCGTCACCCCGGTCACCCTCATGTTGATTTTCGGTGTCCTCGGGCTGGCCGCAATGGTCACGGCGGTGGCGGTCGGCGTCTGGGTCAGCGTGCGAATCAGCATCGGGAACGCGGCGGCGCGGGCGAACCCGTCGTTCACCTGGTGGGTCATCAACCGCCTGGCATTTCTGGTCGGCGCGTTCAACCTGTCGGGCTTCGCGGTCTATTTCCTGCAAGGCCGGTTGGGGCTGCGCGGGGAAGCTGCAGCGGGACCGGCAGCGATCCTGACCGCCGTGATCGGGGTGTTCATCTTGTTGGCGGCCGTTCCGAGCGGGCTGCTCGGGGACCGGTTCGGGCACAGGCGACTCGTCAAGCTCAGCGGGTTCGCGGGGGCGCTCGGCGTGCTGATCGTGCTGGTTGCGCCAGGAATGACGGTGATCTTCGTCGGCGGCAGCCTGGTGGGGATCGCGACGGGGTTCTTCTTTACGGCGAATTGGGCGCTGGGGACGCGGATCGTGCCGCAGGCGGAGGCGGGGCGATACCTGGGCATCTCGAACCTGGCGGGCGCGGGCGCGGGGGCGGTTGGGGCGTATATCGGCGGGCCGATCGCGGATTATGTCACGCAGCAGCTACCGGGCGTGCCGGGTGCGGGGTACGTCCTGCTGTTTGCGATCTATGGGGTGATGTTCCTGGTTTCGGTGCTGGCGCTGAGGGGGGTCAAGGGGCCGGAGCGGGTGCTGGAGGGGGAGGCGGCGTTGGCAGTGTAACAGCGCCGACGGTCAAAGGAAATCAAAAACGGCGCCCGGCGGGCGCCGTTTTTGATTCCGGGTTGGTAGCTCAGACCTCGGTGACGCTTACTGCGGCCTGGTCGCAGGCGGACTCGCACGAGTAGCAGGCGATGCACTCATCGGGATCGCCCTTGAACATAGCGTACTTCTTGCCGTCTTCCTCGACCAGGGCCATGAGTTCGGACGGGCATGCATCGATGCAGTCGCCGCAAGCTTCACACAGATTGACGTCAACAGTCACGACGTACATTCAGTTCCTCCGAGATTGCAGGGGTGATAAGGGCGCCGCTTCGACGCCAAACAGGGTAAGGATAGCACGAATTGTGGCGTCCGAAAATGATCATGATCAGGTTGGGGGCGCTCCGCGCCACCGCGACTGTAAGCCGAATCACGCGTGATTTTGGACGACGCTGCTAATCTCGTGACAATCCTAAGCCATATTACAATTCCGCCCTGAGGGCCTGCCGGCGTGGAGGGGCGCATGTCAAAGCTACGTCGGACAGCGTGCGGGTTTTTACACGATTGCCGGCCTGGTGCTCATGCTAACCGCAGTCGGCGTTTTCTCCGCCTCAGCGCAGGCGCCGACACCCGTGCTTCGCGGCCTCGTTCGATTCGAGGACCGTTCCCTCTGCTCCTACAACAACCTTTTCTTCTCCAAGTGGGTGTTCGCGACCTTCGAGCAGGTCGACGCCAACGGCGTGCGAATAGGTCCTGCCCGCGTGATCGCGGGCTCGCAGTTGGGCCTGTACGAGATGCCGGTGACGACGCCCGACACGCCGGGAAAACTGCGCGTCACCTGCGATAACCTGGTCTTCGAACACACCCTGACGCCCGCCGACATCGCGGCCGGGCAGCTCGACGTGGTCCTGCCGAACAGCAAGCCGGCGGCGTCAGGAATCACCCTGCGCTTCAACGGCCTCACCGTTCAGGGTGTGCCAGGCGGCTCAACGGTCACCGCCGGCATCCAGGCGAGCGATCCCAATGCCGATGCCCTGCACTTCCTGTGGGGCGCCAGCGACGGAACGGTCTCGGGGGCCGATGCGCCGCAGGCCACGTGGGTGCTCCCGGCCAGCCGTGGGCTGCACTTCCTCTACGTGCTGGTGTCGGATGGCAAGGGCGGCCTCGAGGAGCGGCAGGTGGCGATCTCGACAGATGCCGGCGTCGTCCCGGTCGGCGGCCCGCTGCGCACGTTTCTGCCGGGCATCGCCACGGCCGGCGCCGCGATCCAACCGCAAGCGCTCGTCCCGGCCGTGCCCGCGCCGGCCGTGGCCGCCGCGCTCAAGCCATCCGATCACACGCCGACATCGGCCCATTTCCTGACGACGCACGCGCAGCACAATACTCTCACTGGGTTCTGGGGCGTGGGCGGCATGCTGGACGATCGGATCAGCTCCTGCCAATACTACCGCGACATCGGCGCGGTAGGCGGCTGCGCGGAGGGAGGCGTGCCCACCGGCGCACAGCTCACGTTTGCCCAATGGAAAAGCGACTGGGGTTTCGGAACCCCAGGCACAAACGAGGTCTCGGCCACCTATGCCAACCTCGCTGACCTAAACTTGCAGCGGGACATGCACATCCTGAGCCGGCCAGGACCCCGCGCTGGCGGGGGCACGGGCACCGACGTCGCGTCCTACGTCTGCAACTATCCGAACACCGAGCCGACGCTCTCGAATGTCCGGCTTGGGAACAAACTGGTCGCGTGCGTGGTGTTTGAGTTCAGCACAGGAACGAACCCGGCAAACGGACAGCCGTGGAACCAAGGCGCGCCGTTCACCAAGTACCTGACCTTTGGGCCGACCGGCAACCTGCTGTTCTCCGTCAACCTGGACGGCCGGGGCGAGAAGTTCATGCCGGGCGTTTGCACGGCGTGCCATTCCGGAAGCTATTTCGGCAGATACGGCAGCGTCAACACCGATCCGGCCTTCTATACGCAGTTCGTGCCCTTCGACCTCGAAAACTACGGCTTTGCCGACCTGCCCGGCCTGCGGCGGGTGGATCAGGAGGCGAAGTTCAAGGCCCTGAACCAATTCATCCTCGATACAGCGCCACGCGTCGCCATGAAAGAGCTGATCGACGGGTGGTACGCGACGCCCAACGGCGAGTTTAACGGCAGCTTCGTCCCTCCGGGTTGGGCCGGCCACGAGAAGCTCTACTTGGACGTCGTCAGGCCCAGCTGCCGCATGTGCCATATCGTCCTAACGGATACCTCGGCCCTGGCCTTCAATAACTATGCCGACTTTGCGGGGTGGCGATCCAACATCGCGCAACTCGTCTGCGGCAAATACGAGCCGACGAACCCGTCGGCCTACTGGCTGCCATACACGATGCCCAACGCCAGACAAACGTTCGAGCGCTTCTGGCAGGGAACCGGCGCCCCGAACGCACCCAATCAACCGGCTGAGCTCTTGCAGTTCCTGCAGGCTGAGGGGACGCCGGCCGCCACCGCCTGCGACCTACCGTCATGGCTGCCATGAGCAGGCGGGGTCTTTAACACAAAGGCACGAAGGGTTCACAACGATCACAAAGATCATAGCTCTCGGTGATCGTTGCGAAGCCTTTGTGTCTTTGTGGTGCGCAGGTTTTACGGCGCGGGCGTTGCAGCTACTGCAGGCGCGGCGGGCGTCGGGGGGGCGAGCAGGAAGGCGGCGCGGTCCTGGGCGACGAGCTGCTGGACGGCGGTCTCGGGCACGCGAACGTAGTACTCGGACTCGGAGGACTTGACGGGGTACGACTTGTCGGCCGGGTCCTGGGCGCCGATCGTGAGCGTGACGGGCTTCGCCTGGTCGCCGCTCTTCACCTGCATGGTCACCACCGCCGTGGGCTGTTTCAGGCCCCAGGCCGGGATCATCGGTCTTGCCGAGCGGCTTCGTCATGCGGATGGAGGTGGCCGCAGTCACGAGGGAAGCGGCCTTGTTCTCGTCGAGCGTCTCGCCCGCGCTAAGCCCGGCAAGCTGCCACTTGCCCTGAGGGTCCTTGGTCAGGGTGAACTCCCCGTTCTTGTTCTTGAGCACCAGGCTCGTAATGTCGTTGGCGTTGACGGTCAGGTAGACCGGGTTGATCCACGAGAGCAAGTCGACGTTGGCCTCCCAGGTGGCGAGGCCGTTGGCGAGGTAGACCTCGTTCTTGCCGCCCAGCCGGGCGTGGACCGATTGGCCGCCCGCGGGCGAGCCGAGATAGACGGTCTGCGTGCTGCCGTCCGCCTTCGCCAGGTCGATCTTGCGCGCGAACTTGTTGTCCGCCACCTGCAGCTGGGCGTGGCTCTGGCTGGTCGTGGCGATCGCCTTGCCGGCCTTGATCGCCGCGAGCTTGTCGAGCACGGGGGTGATCTTGGCCGCGTCAGCAGGGTAGTTTGCCGCATCAGGCGCGATCCAGGCGTCGCCCTGCTTTGCGAGCTTGGTCGAGACACCCTTGTCGTCGGTGATGGTCAAGGCGGTGACGTCGCTCGCCTTGAGGCTGCCGAGGAGCGGCTCGCCGGAACTGCTGACGGCCGGGCCGCGGCCAGAACACGAAGGCGATCAGGGCCAGTTGCACGATCAGGAGACCGATGAGGATGCGTTGAAAGTTGTTCATCGCTTTTCTCCCGCCAACACCATGGGCTTCTCATTGCGGCGCCGGAAGTTCCAGAAGACGGCGATGATGATGAGCGCGGCGAGCGCCAGCCCGTAATTGACGAATTCCACCATCCGCTGCTGGCCCTCGGCCAAGGGGTTGAGCACTCGGGCCGACGTGCCGCGCGAGCGAATGCTCAACAAGTCGAGGTCCTCAACCGACCAATCCACGGCATTCTGCAGGAACTGCAGGCTGTTCACGTAGCGCTGGGGCGCGACGCTGGACGAGACCTGGAAGATCACGTCGGTCAGGAAGTCGTTGCTGCCGACGACCACCAGCCGGGCGGTGTCGGGCGAACTCTCGATGATGCCGCCGGTCTGCGGCGCAGGTGTTGGCGTGGGCTGACCCGCCTGGGCGGGCTCGGCCGAGGCCTGGAGCAGCGGTGACGGCTTGCCCTTGAAGAAGCTGTCGAACTTGCCGCGCACGGCCACCGCCAGCGGGTGCGAAGCCTGCTCGCCTTCGACCGGGTAGGCCAGCTCGCCGTACTTCTGCGTGTCGGGCGTCAGGTCGGTGCTGTTGCGCAGCCACGACTTCGGCGTCGACTTGAGCAGGACGCTCGCCTGGCGGCCCTGGTTCTTGGCCGGGTCCACGGTGACCGGCGAGGCCCAGTTGAGGGTGATGGCGGACAGGCGGCTGACGATCGGGTTCGACTTTTCCATGCCGTCGGAGCGAACGTCCACGAAGAACGGGAAGTTGACAAGCTGGTACTCCTGGACCGTCGCGCCGCCGACGTTGCGCTGAACCGGCATCGGGAACGGCTCGTTCTGCGGGTCCATGACCAGGGACTTGTCGACCTTGATCCCGTACGCTTCCAGCATGTCGTCCAGGCCGCCCTGGGTCGGGTTGAGCGCGAGGCCGCCGCGTCATCTGGTCGAGCGCGACCTCGTAGTTGCCGGCCGCGACGACGACCGAGCCGCCGCGCATGAGGTACTGGTCGATCGCGAACTTCGCCTTGTCGTCCATGCCCTGGGGCGAGACGACCACGAGCGTATCGATGTCGGACGGCACCTGCCCGCTCGACAGGTCGACGTCGCGCACGGTGTAGTCCTGCCCAAGCTGCTGGCGCAGCTGCCGCCAGGTGCGCAGGGCGGGCTGCTGCTGGCCGAACATGTTCTGGGTGGGCGTCTCGGGCGGCGTCCACAGGCCGACCACCTTCAGGAAGCCGGACGAAGAGCGCTTGAGCACGGACTCCATAGCCGTCCGGATGTTGGCCTCGCTCAGGTCGCCGCTGACGGGCACCAATTGCGCGGTTGGCTGGCCCTTGCTGTCGGTGGACTCCAGGATCATGTCGAGGTAATAGGTCTGGTCCGAGAAGAGCGAGGCGGCGATGGGCCGCAGCTTGTACTTCTCGAGCAGCTGCGTCCGGGTCACCTTTGCGCCCTGCGCGTCCGGGTCGACCACCTCGAAGGTCAGCTTGCCGTTGGACTTGGCGGCGAGGTCCTGGCCCACCTTCTGGAAGGTTGCGGGCGCGTCCTTCAGCTGCCTCGGGAAGGCTGGCCGGCGGTGGCGTAGAAGGTCAGCTTCGTGGCGTTTGGCAGCGATGCCAGCAGGTTGTCGACGCTCTGGAAGCCGGACGTGGTGCGCTTGATCGCCCGGGTCAGGTCATATTCCAGGTTGCGGAAGCGGACGTCGGGCGTGCCGTCCCGGCTCGCCTGCACCTCGATCAGGTCGCGGAAGTTGAGCACCTGGCTCTGGTCGCCGTAGCGGACCAGGACGTCGAAGTAGGCGTTGATGACCGACGACTCGTAGCGGCCGGCCACCTGGAAGGGCGAGGGCTGGATGCCGTAGGTCTGGTTGGCCTCGGTCTCGATGTCCGGGATTGGTCGTCGGGTCGACCACCTCGGCGGTCACCTTGCCCTTGCCGGCGATCTCGTACTCGCGCAGCAGGTCGGCCAGCTGCGGCTTGAGGGGCGCGAGCAGCGGGTGGGTCTTCTCGCTGACGTATGCCCGGATCAGCAGCGGCTCGGTGCAGGCCGCCGAGCAGCTCCTTCGTCGTCGGCGAGAGGCTGTAATCCTTCTGCGCGGTCAGGTCCAGGCGCAGGCCGCTGAGGGGGTACAGCCAGACGTTCAGCAGGACCAGGTTGGCGACCAGCAGGCCGGAGGTCAGGATGACGCTGCGGCGATAGGGCGCTGCCGCCGCGCCCTTGCTCCACCGCTTGCGGTCGACCGACAGGACGTTGAGCGCAAGGAAGATGCCGGCGATGCCCAGGTAGTACAGCAGGTCGCGCAGGTCGATCACGCCGCGCTCGATGCTCTCGAAGCGGCTGCCCGCGCCGAGCGCACGCAGGATGTCGGCCAGGCGCGGAGGGAACGAAATCCGTGACGCCGGAGGAGCCGATCAGGTAGAAGAAGCCGCTGACGATGACGGTCAGGATCAGCGCGACGAGCTGGTTGTCGGTGCGAGAGGAAATGAAGAGGCCGATGGCGGTGTAGGCCGATGCCATCAGGAGCGCGGCCAGGTAGCCGCCGATGACCGGGCCCCAATCGAGCGGGCCGAGCAGCGCCACGGTGATGGGCAGGAAGAGGGTCAGCGCGAGCGCCAGCGCGACCAGCGCCATGACGGCCAGGAACTTGCCCAGCACGAGCTGCACCTTGCTGACGGGCAGGGTCAGCAGCACCTCGAGGGTGCCGGAGCGCTGCTCTTCGCTCCACTGGCGCATGGTCAGCGCGGCGACGAGGAAGATCATCAGCACGGGCATCCAGCGGAACATGGGCCGCATGTCCGCGATGCCGCGGGCGAAGAAGGTGTCGACCCAGAAGAAGGTGAACAGGGTGACGGCGAGGAACGCGCCGACGAAGATCAGGGCCATCGGCGAGCCGAAATAGGCGGAGAGTTCCTTCCGTGTAATGGAAAGGGTTTGCTTCATCTTGTTATATGCCCCTGCGGCTCGACAGCCGGCGGCCTACGCCGGTAGCAAGCTGGTTGAAGACCGTCTCGAGCGTGCGCACGTCGCGGCGCAGCTCGCGAACCGGCCAGTCCTCCCGGCGCGCCAGGTCGTAGATGGCCGGGCAGAGGTCCACGTCGCCCATGCCCAGGATCCGGTAACTCGCGTAGCCGTTGCCGCCCCGCAGCGGCTCGATGCCACGCACGCCGGGCAGCGAACGCAGGCAGCGCTCGACCCCGTCGACCTTGTGGCCCAGCACCAGCACGGCATCCGCGGTCTCCTCCAGGTCGGACAGCTTGGCGTCGGTCTTGACGAGGCCGTTGATCAGGATCAGCGCCCGGTCGCACAGCGCCTCGACCTCGGAGAGGATGTGGGTCGAGAAAAGGATCGTGGAGCGCTCGGCCAGGCGCTGGATCAGCCGGCGGATCTCGACGATCTGGGTCGGGTCGAGGCCGACGGTCGGCTCGTCGAGGATCAGGAGCTTGGGCTGGTGCAGGATGGCCTGGGCCAGGCCCACGCGCTGGCGGAAGCCCTTGGACAGCGTCCCGATCGGCCGGGTCAGGTGCTCGGCCAGGCCCGTGGCGTAGACCGCTTCGGAGATGCGGGCCAGCTGCTGATCGCCGCGGAATCTGGCGGAGCTCGGCCATCATCTTGAGGTAGTCCTGCACGGACAGCTCGGGATAGAGCGGCGCGTTCTCGGGCAGGTAGCCGATGCGGGCCTGCACCTCGCGGGTGTGCGTCAGCACGTCCAGGCCGTCGACGGTGACCTTGCCGGCGTCGGGTTGGAGATAGCCGGTGAGGATCTTGATAATGGTCGTCTTGCCGGCGCCGTTTGGGCCGAGCAGGCCGACGATCTGACCCGGGGCGATGGAAAAGCTGACTCCGCGAAGCGCTTCGACCGAACCGTACGACTTCTTCAGTTCAGACACTTCGATCATGAAGAGACCTCGGAGAAAAAGAATCGCACATTAATACGCGCCCGGTCTAGCCGATCCAGGCGCACAGGGGCCATTATACGCACCGAGGACTAAAACGAGGATTAGAAGAAGATTAGAATCTGTGAAGCAACACGCGAGAGGCATCGCGGCGATGGGGGAATCAGGGGCTACGGGAGCGACGCATCTCTTATCCCCGGCATCCGGCCACTGTCGACCCGCAGGTCAAGCCGCTTCCTTTGCCTTGGCGTTTTCTTTTACTTCGACGCCCTCTTTTGCCATTTCCTTTACCATCAGCGGCGGCGCGTTGACGGTGCCGGTGATCAGGCGGACGCCGCGGTTGCGGGTGAAGTAGTTGTAGGCCCACTGGATGAAGACCAGGAGGCGGTTGTCAAACTCGGCGATGTACATCAAGTGGATGAAGAGCCACGCCAACCAGGCCAGGAAGCCGTTGAAGTGCAGCGGGCCGACGTCGGCGACCGCGGCGGCCGGGCCGATGGTCGCCATCGTGCCCTTGTCCCGGTAGTGGAAGCGCGGGCAGGCCGCTGCCGGCTCAGGCGCGCCTTGATGAGCGCCGCCGCGTAACGGCCCTGCTGCATGGCGACGGGCGCGAGGCCCGGATAGGGCTTGCCCTTTTCGTCCAGGGCGGTCGCCATGTCGCCGATGACGAACACCTCGGGGTGGCCCGGAAGGGTCAGGTTCGGCGAAACCTTGACCCGGCCGCCCTTGTCCACCTCGGCGCCTGAGGCCTGGCCCAGCTCGCGGCCGAGCGGCGAAGCCTGCACGCCGGCCGCCCACAGGATCGTGCGTCGACTCGATCTTCTCGGAGCCCGACTTCGCGGACAGCGTCACGCAGTCGTCCTCGATCCCGGTCACCCGGAGGCCGGTGCGAACTGTCACCCCGAGGCGCTCGAGCGCTCGCTGCGCCTTGACGGAAAGGTCGGGCGGGAAAGGCGGCAGGACGCGGTCGGCGCCCTCGACGAGAATGACCGTGGCGTCGGCGGGGTTGAAGCGGCGGAAGTTGCCCTTGAGCGTCTGCCGGGCGATCTCGCCGAGCGCGCCGGCCAACTCGACGCCGGTGGGGCCGCCGCCGACGACGACGAAGTTCAGCCAGGCCTTGCGCTTCTCGGGATCGGGCTCGCGCTCGGCCTCTTCGTAGGCCATGAAGATGCGCCGCCGGATGTCCAGCGCCTCTTCGATGGTCTTGAGGCCGGGCGCCAGCGGCTTCCACTGGTCGTTGCCAAAGTAAGAGTCGCGGCTGCCGGCCGCGACGATGAGCGTATCATAGTCAAGCTCGCCCTCCGCCAGCTTGACCTTCTGGGCGTCGAGATCAAACCCGACCACCTCGCCCATCAGGACCGTGATGTTCTTGTACTTCCGCAGGACCGCGCGCAAGGGCGAGGCAATCTCGCCCGGCGAAAGCCCGGCGGTGGCAACCTGGTACAGGAGCGGCTGGAACAGATGGAAGTTCCGGCGGTCGATCAGGGTGACGCTGATGCCCGGCGCGTTGCCGAGCGCCTTGGCCGCGTACATGCCCCCAAAGCCGCCTCCAATTACTACTACCCGATGCGTATCAGTCACTTGCAGCCTCCTACACCCGGCCATTACTGGCCAAGTCAAACGCGTGAGCCGGCACTCTCAAAACGTCTTGACTCGCGAGTTAGTTTCCCACATCTGCGGCGTGGGAATCTGTGACAGGGATTACGGATATGTGCGATAAATCACAGTCGGAACCAGGATTCGTGGGATTCAGGGATTAGAGGATTTGCGGCGGGGTGTGAGCGCGTGGCTTGAATGCGAGAACACGGCATGGATGCGACTCATCCATGCCGTGTTTTGTCCGACGTTGAGGTCGTGATTCGGATTGTTACTGCTGCTTCACGCTGGAAGCGCCGGAGGTGTCGACCTGGACGGAGGCGGGGCTGCCGGTGTAGCGAACACTGGAAGCGCCGCTGGCTTCGCCGGTGAGCTTGCCGCTGGCGTTGACGGTGATGTTGCTGGCGCCGCTGGCGTTCACCCTGGTGTCGGCCGAGGTGAAGTTGGCGAGGCGGACGGTGCTGGCGCCGGAGGCTTCGACGTCGAGCGGGCCGGTGGAACCGGTGATTTCGACCGTGCTGGCGCCGGAGGCGCGCATGCGCATCTGGCCGGTCGTGATGTCGCCATGAAGCTGGCTGGCGCCGGAAACCTCGACGCCTGCCGGCTTGGAGTTCTTGAAGCCGGCGACTGGGTCTTGGTCGCGCCGCTCAGGTCAAGACCCGTCGAGGTCGGGCATGGTGATCTGCGCGCGGAGCGTCGTGTTGCGCAAGCCCAGGCTGATGGCAGGCTTGAGACCGATGCGGAGGGTGTCGCCGTCCACGCGCACGTCAAGGTACTGCTGAAGGTTGTCGTCGACCGTGACCGACGTGGCGTAGCTTTCGCCCTGCTTGATGTCGGCCTGAAATGCGCTGCCGATGCTCACCTTCGTGAAGCCGCTGAAGTCGTAATCCTGGGTTACCGTCCGACCTGAGCCTGTCACCACATTGCCTCCATACATTACGCAACCGGATAATAGAGTGGATGCCAGCAGGACCAGCACCACCACACCTGCAAGGGACCGTAGCGTCCGAGACATCGTTTCCTCCTTGAGTCTTGTCACTGGCTTCAACCGTCACCGCATTCTTACGCAAGGAGGCTCGGATGGGTTGCGAAGGCGCGCCGCCGAACTGCCGAGCAGGGGCTCGGGGGTCCGACAGCGATTGGGGAGCAACTCAGCGCCACGTGCCGATGGACTGCAGGACGATTTCCTCGCCGCCGAAGCGCAAGACGATCCCGTAGTCCCAATCCTGAGCATCGCCCTGGACGCCCTGCTCCTGTTGGAGCGCCCAGCCCAGCGGGACTTGGGGCCGCCGAGGTTCTCGCGCCAGACCTTCCCGAAGCCGCGGGCGGGCTGCTGCAGCCCCGGGGGTGGAGTCAAGGACGGGTCGTCGATCGGATCGCCCTCGAGCCAGCGATCGCCGATACCTGCCCACGTTCCGTCGTCGTACAGGATGTAGATCCAACGCAGATCCGAGCGCCAGATCATCTGGCCGTGCTGGAACCGCTGGCGGGCCATTGGGATTGCCTGGCTGGGGCCGCGGGGGCACCCGAGGCCCAGGCTCCGCGCGTTGACTTCGGCATCCTTGCCGGTGAGCGCCATGCGGCAGGGACCGGCAGTCGGGGTGGGCGCGGGGGTCGGCGGGGCAGCCCGCGTTGGCACGAGACCGGCGCGGGGCGTGGCAAGGGGCCGGGGCAGGGAGTTGGCTGAGGGGTCAGTGCGACCGGCTTTGGAGGCGGCGCAGGAGACCACTTGAGTTTCTCAGGATCCAGGCTGCGCACGCCGCCCTTGACGCCAAGCCAAAGGCGGCCATCGACCGGGTCGACCGCGATGTGGTCCACGCCTGCGACCGTGCCGGCCGGCGCGAGCTCCCACTTGTCGCCGAAAATGTCCGTGCGGAGCAAGGCCGGCTCGCCGTTGTAGGGACGCAGCAGAAGATAGGTCCTGGCGAAACCGGATGCCATCTCGGGCTGGTAACCGTCGAAATCGAGGGGCGGGCCGCTCAGCGACGGCTGCCAGGTGTCGCCGCCGTCGGTCGAGCGCTGGATGCCGGCGATGCGGTAGCCGCTGCGGACGGCGGAGTAGAGGGTGTGAGTGACGGTGTAGAGGGAAGAGTAGCCAATCACGCCGCCGGTTTCGCCCGCAGCCGGGAGAGCGGCCCAGCGCTCGCCGCGGTCGGTGCTGCGCTCCAGGCGGCCATCGTTGGTGCGGAAGAGCGCGCCGTCGGGCGCGAGGCTGATCGCACCCCACTGGCCTTCGCGGTCCGGTGCGCTCACCACCCGCCACCTGGCGGCGGCCGGATCCCAGCGCAGCAGGCCCTGCGCGCGATTGACGAAATAGGCCTCGTCCTCACTGTTGGCGAGGACGGGCTGGTAGGGAAGGAGATCGGCAGCCCCGCCGTGAGCCACTCCCAGGTATTGCCGCCGTCCGTGCTGCGCCACACGCCCTCACCGCCTGCGGTGCTGCGGCCGGTGACGAAGATGGTCTGGGGGCCGACTGCGGTTGCGAAGCTGAGGGTCAGATCCGTGCCCGGCAGGAGCCGGTCCCAGGTCTCGCCATCGGTCGTCCGATAGCTTTCGAGAAAGCGCGCGATCAGCAGGCGCCGGCGACCCTGGCCCGTGACGGACAGGCCGTCGTTCGACGCATCCGAAGACGGCTTCCCCGGAAGCGGCCGCAGGTCGAGAGGTTCCAGTCCTTCGAGCGCCAGCGGGGTCACGAGCGAGCCACTGCTGCCGACGAGGTACGCGGTTCGTGCAGTGGGACTGAAGGCGATGGTCGAGACGAACTGCGGCCCCTCGAACAAGTCGACGGGTGTCAGAGTCGAGGCCTCGAGCCGGGTTACCCGGCCATCACCGAAGAGGTAAAGGTTATCGCTACCCTCCTCGAGGAACAGGGCGCCCGTCCGGTGATCCAGCCGGTCGAGCTGGCGACCGTCGGGGCTCAGCACCTGCACGGCCTCCTGAGTCCTCGCCGGGCTGTACGCGACGTACCACTTGCCCTTGCTGTCGGTCGTCAGGTCCATCACGAAGCTGTGGGGCGCGGGAGGCTCGACCGCCTTGTCGCTCTGGCGAGGGTAGATGCGGAGGAAGCTGCCGCCGTTCGAGCCGGGGATGCCGTTGTTCAGAATGACGGCGACGTGACCGGTCACCGGATTCACCTGGACCGCGTAGGCGTAGGGGTTCGGGACCATGCCGCGCTCGACCGGGAACGTCGAAGGGATCGTGCCGACCTGCTTGCCGCTGCGGTCGTAGATGGTTACCCCGCGGTTCGCAAGGTACACGAGGTCAGCGTTGGGGTCGGGGGCGGGGTAGCCGCGTTGGGGGAACTGCGCCAGGACATCGCCGGTGCGGAGGTCCAGGGCGACGACGCCCGCGGGGCGGTTGGCGTAGAGCCGGCCGTTCGCCCGATCGAGCACGAGCGGCTCGCCGCCCTCCCACAGGGCCACTTCCTCGCCGCGGGGCAGCTGCAAGACGTGGATACGGCCGAGATCGTCGGCGACGTAGAGGCGCTGCGCGGGTTCGTCGATCACGACATCCTTGGCCCAGGCGCCGGTGACGATCCGCTTCTGTGAAGACAGCGTTGCGGGGTCGAGAACGTCGACTGCGGCCGGTCCACCAGGGGCGAAGGCGAGCAGGGCATCCTCGCCCCACGGCACGAAGACGGCCGGCCCGGTTTCGCGCGGCCAGCGCTGCTCGTCCAGGAGCTTGCCATCGCCCGCGTCGATGCTCAGGATGACGGGATGGCCGAGCGGCTCACCTTCGGGATAACGGAAGCCGCCGACCAGGTAGCGGCTGCGGGCCGCGTCGTAGTTGAGGTAGCTGGTGTAGAGGAGCTCCGTTTCGCCCAGGTTCTTGAGGGACGCGTCGTAGCGAATCAGGCGCGGCTTCTCACCGCCCGCGATGGCCGCCCAGCCGCCATCAGGACCGGGCGAGATGGCGTCGGTCATTTCGGGCGCGTCGCCGCGGGCAAGCTGCTTGCCGGTGGCTGCGTCCAACAGGTAGAGCGAGCCGGCAGAACCCCAGGTCCGGGCCAGCAGCCTGTCGCCTCCGAGCGCGAGCCGGACAAACGGCCCATTCACCTTCCACGCGGGATTGGCGCGCCCCAGCAGCAGATCGGCGAGCGGGTAGGCAGCGGCTGACTCCCGCCCGATCACGTACAGCACGCGACCGTCGGCGCTGAGCTCGGCGTCGGTGACGCCGGTGAGCAGCGTGCGGAGCGCGCCGGTCGACGTGTCGATGGTGGTGAGGGTATTGTCCTGGTTCTCCTGCAAGAAGAGGCGCTTGCCGTCAGGCGCGAGGAAGAGGCGGCCGGACGCGCCGGGCCGGGTCTGGCCGAGGCGAATGACCCGTGCGACCTGACCGGTTCCGAGGTCGACGACGGAGATCACGGGGCGCTTCTCCGCTGAGTCGGCATGATAGATGTAGGCGAGTTGCTTCTCAGCGTCGACTGCCAGGCTGAAGGGGTAGTAGGCATCGCCGGCCGGAACGCCGATGTTGAACGGCGCATGGGGTAAGGAGCGGAGGCGGGCAGCGGCCTCGGCCGTCGCGGCGACGACGCCCATGGAAGGTTCGGCGGTGGCGGCGGGAGCGGGTAAGGGCGCGGAAGCGGTGGGCGGGGGCGGCGCCACCGCGTGCGCGGCAGGCGGGGAGCAAGCCACCAGGGCGAGCACCATCAAGACCGGCAGAATGCAGGCGGCTCTCATACGCTGACCTCCATGGTCGAGAACGCGGCACGCGCGGGACGCTTGTCCTGCTTGCCTTTCGGACGCAGCCGAAGCGTGCGGCGTTCCCCGGCGAACGAGAAAGACTCAGGCAGGGTGCTCCGCGACGCTCCTCGGGGCGGGGCATGGGAGCCGGCGGACGCGCTCCAGGACGAGGAAACCCACGACGCCGACGAACCCGACGAGCATGCCACCGATCCAGGTGGCGGCGGGCGAGACGTTGTCGTTGAGCCAGCCGCCAAGCACCGGGCCGATGCCGAACGCGACGCTCCAGGTGAGGCCGTAAAGGCCCATGTAGCGGCCGCGCATCTCGGCCGGGGCCGCGTTAGCTGCATAAGCAGTACCGGTGGGCACGAGCAGCAACTCGCCGAAGGTGACGATGACCATGCTGAGCCAGAAGGCCCAGAAGCCTGCCCCAAGCGCGACGCTGCCGACGCCGAGAGCGTAGAGGAGCGCGCCGAGGGCCAGCATGCGGAGGTTCGGGCGCCGCGAGCTCCAGCGGGTGACCGCGACCTGGAAGAGGACGACCATGGCCGCGTTGGTCGACATGATGAACCCGGCCTGCTGCTCGACCACGCCGAAGTTGCCCTTGGCGTAGGCGGGCATCAGCATCCAGAGGATCGGCGAGGGCATGGTGGCGACCACCATGAGGATGCAGAACGCGAGGAAGCGGCGGTCACGGAGCACGGGGCCGTAGCCGCGCGACGCAGGAGCATGGGTCACGGTGGTTGCCGGCGCGAGCTGCAGCGTCTCACGGACGAGCAACACGATGATGAGCGCGTAAATCAGGCTGGCCGCACCGGCTGCGAAGAAAGCCAGGCTGTAGGAAACGGCGGTGACGAAGCCGCCGACCGCAGGCCCGATCGCAATGCCGAAATTGTTGCTCATCCGCATGACGGAGTAAGCGTTGGCGCGCTCTTTTTCCGGGATCAGGTCGGCCACCATCGCGTCGGTGGCGACGCGGTACATGGGCTGGAACATGCCGGTGATGGTGAGAGCCAGCGCCCAGGCGCCAAGACCCTGCGCGAATCCCATCATGCCCAGCGCCAGGCCGTTCATGCCGAGACCCAGGATCATGGCCCCGCGGCGCCCGAAGCGATCGACGGCGGGGCCGACAAACGTGGTGGACAGCAGGCCCGCGGCCGAATTCAGCGTGAAGAGGAGCGTGACCTGCGTCAGGGGGATGTCGAGCTGCTGGCTCAAGTGGATGGTGATGAACGGCCACCACATGCTGCTCCCCACGCTGACGAGCAGCATCCCGAAAACCATGATCCAGAACTGCCTGGGGTAGCTAAGCCACAGGCTGCGCAACCGAGCCGTCATGTATCTCCCCGGAAACGTCGCATCGGAATAAAAAGACGGGCCATAACAGGCCCGCCCTCATTCTACCTCACGTCCCCGCAAAAGCCGGATTCGGCGCGCCGCGGTCAGGTCGAGGTGATGTGTGACGAACGTTGGACCACGAAGACACGAAGGTGAGCGAAGGACGCGAAGCACGAAGGGCGCAAGCGTCTTCGTGCTTCGTGCGCTTCGTTTCCTTCGCGTCTCCGTGGTCCAAACGTCCGTGGTCCGGACCCTTCGTGATCCAAACCGGCCGCTACTTTTGCGGCTTGGCGGTCGAAGCGGTCCGGCGGCGGCTGGCGGCGAACTCGGGGGCTTCCTTGAGGGCGGTGCCGAGGACGCCGAAGGAACGGAGGAACGCGGACGCGCCGGAGCGCTGCAATTCGAGGGTTTCCTTGCCGACGGTCGGGAAGCCCTGCTCGTCGGGGGTGAGGGTCTCCCAGTTGCGGAACAGGCGGCCCCAATCGCTGGCGAGCGCGGCCTTGACGCGCTTCTGGCCGATGAATGGGTACCAGATCGTGTCGTGGTAGAAGACGGAGGCGAGGTAGCTCCACGGCGCGAGGACGGTCTTGAGCGACCACTCGATGGGCTTCTTCAGCGGACCCCAGTAGATCTTGTGCTGCATGCGGGAGGCGAAGGTCATCTTCTCGAACGGGCCGCGGAAGTGCCAGTTCTCGTTCGCCGCGTCCAGGTCGCCGACGACCTCGATCTCGCGGGGATCGCCGCAGCCGAGGCCGAGCTCGTGTGCGAGGCGGATGAACTTGATCGACATCGGGTCGATGCCCATGAGTTTGGCGGCCATGGCGTCGATCGCGACCTGGTCGGACGAGGCGAGGATGACGTTCTTAGCATAGGGCACCATGCAGCGGGGGCCCGGGCCGTCACCGGCAAACGTGCCATCCATGACCGCAAAGACCCCGCGATGGATCTGCTTCTGGATCATCAGCAGGTCGACGAGGGTCTCGTGGATGACCGGATGCGTCCAGTGCCGGCGCTCGTTGAGCAGGCCACCGAACGCGTTCTTCATCGCGCCGGTCGTGGTTGTGAAGATGTGCGTCTTGACCGTGGGCAAGTGGATGATGTTCTCGCCGATGAAACGCTTCGGAATCATGAAGCCATCAGGATAGACCTGGTTGAGAACGAGGAACTTCTTCGTCAGGTCGCCCACGGCCTCCTGGATGGGGATCCACTGCTCGCCCTCGTACAGGTGGACGTTGCGCAGGCCGTGCGCCTCGACCGGCCCCAGCTGCTTGTTCTCGCGCTCGCCGAGATGCGCGTCGATCACGACGGTGCGGTTGTGGCAGGCATGGATGAGGTCGCGGCTGTAGCCATCGGCTTCGAGCGCGCGGATGACGCCCTCAAGCTGCCAAGGCGTGGTCGAGCTGCCGGGAAAGAAGAAGTGCCACGAGATATTAACCTTCAGCGCGGTGTCCGCGTCCTTCGCGACGACGTCCTGGTAGCCGGCAAGGTTCATCAGCCGGTGGTAGTCGGCGAGGACGGTGCGCGGAGAAGTCCGCAGGATCGCAACCCTACTCTTGCTCAATCGAAACTCCTGAAATGTAGTAACGCATAACCCTGCGACTGCCCGCCGGGCGCAGAACTTCCTCGAAATCAGCCCTTTGTCGAAATGTCGCAGGGAGGATGGCTAATGGCGGGCGGACGGTTTCGCGGCTGATATCCGGGCAGAAAACAAAAGCGAAGCGCCGGAGCTTCGCCTGGGATGGCGACAGTGATGTGAACGATCAGCGCAACGGTTTGTGAGAGGATTTTACCACAGGCTCGCGTTTCCGGGCAATCCGGGCGGCCTCAGCGCGTTTTGTTACACGCGGCGACTACTTCGGCTGGGCTTTCGGACGACCAAGGCTTGGGCAGGTTCTCGTGCGAAAATAAACTTGTTACTTAACAAATCCTACATACAATCTAAACATGCGGCTGATATAATCGGCACGGTCAACTTGAGCTCAAAAGGAATTGCGACGGATGAGGGAAACGGACGACGCGGGAACGGACTCGAGGGTGACAGGACGGCGGGAAGCGTGGCGCCTTCGGGCAGAGCGCGGCGGGCCAGGCTAAGGCCGGCGGTCCCCTTCGTCTTTGGCGTCGTCGCGGCGTTCTTGGGCCTCTTCCTCTATAACATCGTCAAGCCACCGGCTCAGCCATTGACGGTGAAGCAAGTCAGCACCGTCGTCGCGGAGGCGATGGCCTCGGCCACCCCGCCGCCCGCATACTCTTCCCAGGTTTACCAGGTGATTCAGCCGTCGCTGGTGCTGATCCAGACGAACGGCCGCGGGCTGGGCAAGGGCATCGCGGAGGGCGAGACGCACGCGCTGGGCAGCGGAGTGGTGATTTCGGACCAGGGGGCGATCCTGACGGCCTTGCACGTCGTCGACGGCGCATCGGACATCCGGGTCACGTTTGCGGATGGCAGCGAGACAACGGCAAAGGTCTCGGCGAGGCAGCCGCAGAACGACATTGCGGTCCTCCAGCCGGACAAGCTGCCCGAGCTGGTGGTGCCGGCGGTCATGGGCAATCCCGGCGCGCTGCGAGTCGGAGACGAAGCGTACGCGTTCGGCAACCCGTTTGGGCTGTACGGCTCGCTGACCACGGGGGTGATCTCGGGACTGCACCGGGAGTACAGCGACCCCGAGACCGGGCGGGAGATGCAGGACCTGATCCAGATGGATAGCGCGGTGAACCCGGGCAACTCGGGCGGGCCGCTGCTGAACCGGGCGGGGCAGGTAGTGGGAATTGTGGTGGCGCTGCTGAACCCGACGAAGGACGAGTTCTTCGTGGGCATCGGGTTTGCGGTGCCGATCACGGCGGCCGCAAGTGGGGCGGGGGCGCCGCAGTACTAGCGAAAGAGCAAAACGGAAGACCTCCGAGGTCTTGTGAGACCTCGGAGGTCTGGCGGAAGGGGGGAAGGAGCAGACCGTGGATTCAAGCGTGAACAGCGAGAACCGGAAACAGGTGGAACGGGTGCTGTACGAGGTCAAGAAGATCATCGTGGGGCAGGACCACCTGCTCGAGCGCATGGTCGTGGCGCTGCTGGCGCGGGGGCATATCCTGGTGGAGGGCGTGCCGGGGCTGGCGAAGACGATGGCGATCAAGACGCTGGCAGACGCGATCGGCGGGGAGTTCAAGCGGATCCAGTTCACCCCTGACCTCGTGCCGGCGGACCTGGTGGGCACGCGCATCTACAACCAGAAGACGGGCGAGTTCAATACGTCGCTCGGGCCGGTGTTTGCGAACCTGCTGCTGGCCGACGAGATCAACCGGGCGCCGGCCAAGGTGCAGAGCGCGCTGCTCGAGGTGATGCAGGAGCGGCAGGTCACGATCGGGCGGGAGACGTTCGCGGTGCCCGAGCCGTTCCTGGTGATGGCGACCCAGAACCCGATCGAGACCGAGGGGACGTACGCGCTGCCGGAGGCGCAGGTCGACCGGTTCATGCTCAAGGTGCTGGTGGGGTACCCATCGCCGACGGAGGAGTTCGTCATCGTCGAGCGCATGACGGGCTTTACCGAGGCAGTGCAGAAGGTGCTGACCACGGAGCAGCTGGTGGCGCTGCAGGCGAAGGCGTACCGGGAAGTCTACGTGGACCCGGCGCTGATCGAGTACGCGATCCGGCTGGTGACCGCGACGCGGCAGCCGAAAGACTTCGGGCTGAAGGAGCTGGAGCGGTACATCCTGTTCGGGGCAAGCCCGCGTGCCTCCATCAACCTGATCCTGACGGGACGGGCGCTGGCCTTCGTGCGGGGGCGCAATTACGTGCTGCCGCAGGACGTGCTGGACATGGCGCCCGACGTGCTGCGCCACCGGGTCGTGCCTTCTTACGAGGCCCTGTCGGACAACGTGAGCAGCGACGACATGTCTGAAGAAGATCTTCGAACGGATCGCAATCCCGGTGGTGCCGCTACATGAACGCAACAAGGTCTACCAGACCGCCTGAGAGCGCGCCTGACGGCGCCCCCGGAGAGGCGGCGTCGCCGGAGCGCATCCTGCGGCGGCTGGAGTGGCAGGTGATCCGCCGGCTGGACGGGCAGCTGCAGGGCGACTACCGCAGCCTGTTCTACGGCTACGGGGTCGACTTTGCGGACCTGCGCGAGTACCAGCCGGAAGACGACATCCGGTACATCGACTGGAACGTCACCGCGCGGATGGACACGCCGTACGTGCGGCAGTACATGGAGGACCGGGAGGTGACGGCGTGGTTCCTGCTGGATCTCAGCCCGTCCATGGACTTCGGCACGACGCAGGCCGAGAAGCGCGGGGTGATGATCGACCTGGTGGGCACGCTGGCGCGGCTGCTGACGCGACACGGGAACCGGGTCGGGGCGATCATGTACAGCGGGCAGAGCACGGGCCGGGACGGACGGCGGCGGCCGGACACCGGGTCGAGCGGATCATACCGGCCAAGGGCGGGCGGAACCACGTCCTGTGGCTGATCAACGACCTGCTGAAGCAGCCGCGGCTGCCGAAGGCCGCATTCACCGACCTGCGGGCGATGCTCGAAGGCGGGCTGTACTCGTTCAAGCGGCGGTCGCTGGTGTTCGTCGTGTCGGACTTCATCAGCGCGCCGGGGTGGGAGCGGACGCTGAGCCTGCTCAACCAGCGGCACGAGGTGCTGGCGGTGCGGCTGTGGGACCCGACGCGAGGCCGAGCTGCCGGACGTGGGGCCGGTGTGGATGGAGGACGCGGAGACGGGCGAGCAGCTGTACGTGGACACGCACGACCCGCGCTTCCGGGCGCAGTACGCCGAACTCGCCAGGCGACGCGAGGAGGAGCTGAACGCCGCGTTCCGGCGGGCGGGCGTGGAGCCGTGGACGCTCTCGACCGGGGAGGACCTGGTGCGGGCGATCATGCGGTATGCGGCGGTACGGAAGCAGATGCACCGGGGGCGGCCGGGCGCAGCGGGCAGCGCGGCCTACGCCGGGGGACTTGCCGGGGCGGGCGCGACCGTGCGGGCGCGAAGTGAGGGCGGACGACTGATGACGTTTATCTGGCCGTCGATGCTGCTCACGCTGCTGGTCATCCCCGTGATGATCTTCGCCTACCTGCGCATCCAGAACCGACGGCGGGTGATGGCGGGCAACTTCGCGCTGCTCGGCGGAAGCCAGGCCCCGACCGAGACGGGGTCCGGGGTTCCGGCGCCACCTGCCCGCGCTCTGCTTCCTGCTCGGGCTGGCGGTCATCCTGGTGGCGCTGGCGCGACCGCAGGCGACGGTGAGCCTGCCGCGGATCGAGGGGACGGTGATCCTCGTGTTCGACGTGTCGGCGAGCATGGGCGCGACCGACGCGCAGCCGTCGCGGTTGGAGGCGGCCAAGGCAGCGGCGCGGCGAGTTTGTGCTGCGGCAGCCGGCGACGGTGAAGATCGGGATCGTCTCGTTCAGCGGGAGCGGGTTCACGGTGCAGGCGCCCACGAACGACCCGAACGCGCTGCTCGCGACCATCAACCGGCTGAAGCCGGCGGCGGGAACCTCGCTGGGACAGGGGATCGCGACGGCGCTCAATACGATCGCGATCGATGCGGGGCTGGCGAAGAACGAGCCGCCGCCCACGCCGAAGCCCAGCCGCACAGGCAACGCCTCAGGCAGGAGCACCGGGCGGGATGCGGCAGGAGGATCTGCTGGCGAAGCTGCCGGAGGGCAACTACCCGGCGTCGCTGATCGTGCTGCTGTCGGACGGGGAGAACAACCAGTCGATCGATCCGGTCGAGGCGGCGCACGCGGCGCTGGTACACGACGTGCCCATCGACGCGCTCGGCTTTGGCACGACGGCGGGGACGACGCTGGACCTGGATGGGTTCAGCGTACACACGGCGCTGGACGAGGCGACGCTCAAGCAGATCACGGATGCGGCAGGGGGGACGTATTACCCCGCGCAGGGCGACCAGGATCCCGAAGGACGTGTATGCCAGGCTGACGCCGCAGCTGGTGGTGAAGCCCGAGGCGATGGAGGTGACCGCGGTGTTTGCGGGGGCCAGCATGGCCCTGCTGCTGCTGGGGAGCCTGTTGTCGATGGCGTGGTACGGCAGGCTGCCATGAGGACCGGCGTGAAGGGCTGTATCGGAGGTCGACGATGAGGTTCCTGTGGCCGGCCGCGCTCCTGGCACTGGCTGCGATACCCGTGCTGATCCTGCTGTACGCCTGGTGGCAGCGGCGGCGGAGGCGCTTTGCCGTGCGCTTCTCCAGCCTCTCGCTGGTGCGGGCGGCGATCCCGGCGCAGTCGCGGCTGCGGCGCTTCCTGCCGATGGCGCTGCTCCTGCTGGCGCTGGCGAGCCTGACGGTGGGGTTCGCGCGGCCGGTGGCGGTGACGCTGGTGCCGGCGAGCCGGGCGACGATCATGCTGACGCTGGACGTGTCGGGCAGCATGCGGCAGACGGATATCCAGCCGACCCGGCTGCTGGCGGCCGAGCAGGCGGCGCTGCGGTTCATCGACCGGCAGAAGCGCACCAACCAGATCGGGATCGTCGCGTTTGCGGGGTTCGCGGAGCTTGTCCAGCCGCCGACGACGGACCAGGACCTGCTGAACAAGGCAATCCGCTCGCTGACGACGGGGCGGAGAACCGCGATCGGCGAGGGGATCGTGACCGCGCTGCACACGATCACCGACTTCGACCAGGGGGGAGGCGCGGCGAATGGGGCCCTGGCCCAGGGCGGGCTGGCACAAGGCGAGTTCCGCCCGGACATTATCGTGGTGCTGACCGACGGGGTGTCGAATGCGGGTATGGACCCGCTGGAAGCGGCGGCGCAGGCGCGGGATAACCAGGTGCGGGTCTACACGATCGGTTACGGGACGAAGAACCCCACGATGGGGCGGGCAAGAGGCGGGCGCAACGGGCCGTTCGGCGGGATGAACTTCGGGATCGACGAGAAGGCGCTGCAGGACATCGCGTCGATGACGGGGGGGAAGTACTACTCGGCCAACAGCGCGGACGAGCTGCAGCAAGTCTTCGACAGCCTGCCGACGGTGCTGATCTCGCGGGAAGAGACGATGGAGCTGAGCGTGGCGTTTGCCGGGCTGGCGGCGGTGTTGATGGCGGTGGGGCTGCTGCTCGGTCAGTTGTGGCACCCGCTGCCGTGAGGGGGTGCGGCGAAGGGGGTTTTGGTGTTCCAGTGCATCAGAAAATCCCTCGCATCCCTCAAATCCCTCAAATCTCAGGGTATAGGCATAGCGAGCAACAGATGTCAGCGCGCGTTAATGGAAATCGCGGGGTGGGCGAGGGTGTGATATGCTTGGGGGAGTCATTCGATCCCGCAAGGCACAGCATGCAGCAACCCCTCTCACAAACATCCCGGCGCCGTCAGGACCGCTTCGCCGCGGGCATCGTGGTCCTGTACGTCGTCCTCGCAGTGGTATACAGCGTCGCAAGCCCGCTCTTCGAGCCGAGCGACGAGCACAACCATTACCCGTTCGTCCAGCACCTGGCGACGGGCGGCGGGCTGCCGGTGCAGCGGGTGGGCGAAAAGACCCTGTGGGGACAGGAGGGCAGCCAGCCGCCGCTGTATTATGCGGCGAGCGCGCTGCTGACGGCCTGGATCCCGACGGGGGATATGGAGGCCGCTGCTCTATCGCAACCCGCACGACCAGCGAGGGGTGCCGGGCACGCCTGACAACGCGAATATGTACGTCCACACGGACCGGGAGGCGTTTCCCTGGCGCGACACGGCGCTGGCCGTCCACCTGATCCGGTTCTTCTCCATCCTCCTGGGCGCGGGCACGGTGACCTGCACGTACCTGATCGCCCGCTCCCTCTTCCCCGACCAGCCGGCGGTGGCCTTGGGCGCGACCGCAATCAACGCGTTCATCCCGATGTTCGTGTTCATCAGCGCGTCGGTGAACAACGACAACCTGGTGGTGTTCCTGTCGGCGGTGGTGCTGTGGCTGCTGGTGGGGATCGTGCAGCGGGGCGGTTCGGCCAAGCGCCTGCTGGGAGTGGGGATCGTGATCGGGCTGGCGGCGCTGAGCAAGCTGAGCGCGCTCGGGCTGCTGCCGCTGGCGGCGCTGGCGCTGCTGCTGCGACGGGACAGGGCGGGGCAGCAGCCTTTCGGTCGGGCTGCGCTCAGGTGGGTCGGGGAGTGCGTCCTGATCGGCATCCCCAGCGGTCCTCGATCGCGGGCTGGTGGTACGTGCGGAACTGGCAGCTGTACGGCGATCCGACCGGGCTGAAGACGATGGTGGCGATTGCGGGGAGCCGGATCGCGCCAGGCTCGCTTGGCGGCGCTCGTCGCGGAGTTCAGGGGCTTCCTGTACAGCTTCTGGGGGGTTCTCGGCGGTTTCGACGTGCTGCTGCGGCCCACGGCCGTGTACGGCGTGCTGAACCTGCTGATCCTTGCGGCCGTGGTGGGGCTGGGGGCGTGGGCGTGGAAGACGTGGCGGCAGCGGCAGCCCGCGCCGTGGCGCGAGCTGCTGCTGCTGGCGGCGTGGATCGGGATCGAGGCGGTCGCGCTGCTGCGGTGGACGTCGTCGACGCTGGCTTCGCAGGGGCGACTGATGTTCGCAGCGCTGCCGGCGATCTGCCTGTTTCTCAGCCTTGGGTTACTGGGGTGGCTGCCGGTGCGGCGGCAGCGTTATGTCGCCTGGGCGGTTGGGGCGCTGCTCTTCGCCGTGGCGGCGAGCACACCGTTTACGGCGATCCTGCCCGCGTACGCCGCGGCGCCGATTTTGACGGAGGCGGACGTGCCCGCGACGGCGCAGCGGTTCGACGTGGACTACGGCGGGGTGATGCGGCTGCTGGCGTTCGACACGCCGCAGGGACCGGTCCAGCCGGGCAGCGCCGTGCCTGTGACGCTGTACTGGAAGGTGCTGCAGCCGACGACGGAGGACTTCAGCATCTACCTGCAGCTGTTCGGCTGGCACCAGGACCTGGCGCAGATGGACAGCTACCCGGGCGGCGGCACACGGCCGACGAGCGGGCTGGCGCCAGGCCAGGTGCTGGCAGACCGGTACGTGTTACGGGTCAAGCCGGACGCGAAGGGCCCCGCGCCGGCCTGGATCTCGGCCGGGCTGTACCGGTTCGACACGAAGGAGAAGCTGCCCGCGACGGACGCAAAGGGCGAGCAAGTTGTTTTCCCGATCCTGACCAAGCTGACCCTCGAGAACCGCGAAGCCGACCTTGACCGGTGAGCACCCGCTTGGACGCGAACCTTGGGGGCCGGGTCCGGCTCATCGGGTACGACCTGGCCGACAGCCCGATCCGGCCGGGAAGCGAGATCACGCCGACGCTGTATTGGCAGGCGACTGCTCCGCTCGAGACCGACTACACGGTGTTCCTACACGTCCGGGACGAGAACGACCGGACGGTGGCGCAGGCGGATGCGCCGCCGCTGCAAGGGTTCTATCCAACTTCGCAGTGGAAACCGGGGGAGATGCTCAACGACACGCAGCGGGTGGTGCTGCCCGGCGACCTGAAACCGGGGCGGTACCGGATCGTTGCGGGGCTGGTGGACGCGGCGTCGGGGCAGCGGCTGCCGGTGCTGGATGCCGCGGGCGAGGAGGCGGGGAATGAGGTGCGGGTCGCGGAGGTGGAGGTGACCACACAGTAAGGCCCCCGCTAAGCTGATTTTCAGCCGATACACAGCCTTTTCTCAGCCGGAGGCGGTAGGCTGAGTTGGAGGACGCGGAAGATGGTGAAGAGCCGCCGGCCGGGGGTGGTTCGTGTTTTTGGGCGATGGGTGGTTTGGAAGGGAAAAGCGAAAACCGGCGAAAGGGCGAAAGGGCGAAAATCCCAGGGCGAGCATGTCGCGTAGTCAGGGTTGCACCCGGCGCAGGATTTCGGAGCGGGTGTGCGCCGAGGGGGCTCGCGTTCCTTCGACTGCGTGCGGCGAAAAAGATCGCCGCACTCCGCTCAAGCTTAGACGGCCCCGCAGCGCAGGACTCCGCTCAGGGGCGTAGCTGGCCCCGTAGCGGAGCACTCCACGAGGACGCTATAGCTACCCGCGCAGCGGAGCACTCTGCTCAGGACGCTATGGCTGCCCCGTAGCGGAATATAATCCGCGCATGACCCGCGCGGTGAAGATACCTCTTCCTAACCTGTTCTTTATCAGTTCTAAACAACCATCTGGTATGCTGCGGGGGAAGGCGGTCTTTTCTCAGCTTCCGCTCAGCTTTGTCTTAGTTGGCTCTCAGGCCCTCTCGCTAGAGTGACGGGTTGGGGAGCGAGTTCTACCTGAGCGCTGCCCGATGGAAACACACGGGGAGAAGTAATGAAGAAAATCCTTATGTTCTCGGCGCTGTCATTGTTATCGGCGGCGTCGCTTTCGCCGCGTATACGAAGCTCCGGCCGGCGCAGGCCAGCGCGGCGGCCGCCACGACGACCGTTCCCGTATCTCGCCGCACGCTGTCGTCGTCGGTGAGCTCGGCGGGCAATATCCAGTCGCACCAGACGGCCAGCCTGGCCTTCGGCCAGAGCGGAACGGTCAAGGCGATCAACGTGAACGTCGGGGACAGGGTGAAGCAGGGCGACGTGCTGGGCGAGCTGGACGCGACCGACCTGCAGCTGGCGCTGAGGAGCGCGGAGATCGGCCTGAAGAACGCCCAGGCGAACTTCGAGAAGACCAAGAGCCCGAACACGGAGGCGGACATCTCCAACGCCAAGGCGCAACTGGCGTCGGCCCAGGCTGCTTATGACAAGCTGAAGGCGGGGCCGACGGCCGCGGACCTGGCGACCGCGCAGGCGCAGCTCGCGAGCGCAAAGGCAGGCTACGACGCGGCGGTTGCTCCTCGTCTTCCGACAGCTCGCTGCAGTCGGCTGCTGCGACGCTGGAGAAGGCGACGATCACGTTGCAGCAGGCGCAAGGCGCATACGACAAGATCTCGTGGCGGGGGGATGCGGGCGCATCGAGCGAGGCGAAGACGCTGCAGACGGCCACGATCGACTACGACACGGCCAAGGCCGCGTACGAGGCGCTCGTGGCAACGTCGAAGACGGATGCCGCGCAGAAGCTCGCTTCGGCCACCGCCTCGCTGAAGTCGGCGCAGGCGAATCTGGACAGCGTGAAGAACTCGGTGACCGCGGCGCAACTGGCATCCGCGGAGGCGACGCTGACCCAGGCCAAGAACAACCTGGATACGCTGCTGGCGGGGCCTGACGCTAACACCCTCACCATCGGGCAAAACAGCGTCGACTCGGCCGAGATCGCGGTCGAACAGGCGAAGCTCAAGCTGGCGCAAGCACAGATAACCGCACCGTTCGACGGCACGGTCACCGCGATCAACTTCAAGCCCGGCCAGACCGCCAGCGGGGCGGCGTTCACGATGGCCGACCTGGACAACCTCGAAGTGATCGTCAACATGTCCGAAGTGGACGTGAACAAGATCAAGCCGGGGCAGAACGTCGAGATCACGCCTGGATGCCTTGCCGGACGAGACCTTCCGGGGCACCGTCACCCTGATCGCGCCCGCGGGCACGCAGAGCAGCGGCGTGGTGAATTACCCGGTCACCGTGGCGCTGGCGAAGGCGCCCGAGGAGGTGAAGACCGGGATGACGGCCAACCTGACCATCCTGGTGGCCGAAGCACAAAATGCGCTGGTGGTGCCGACCCGGGCGATCAAGACGGTGAACAAGCAGAAGTACGTGACGCTGATGGACAACGGCCAGGAAGTGCAGGCGCCCGTCATTACTGGGCTGAGCGCCAACAGCATGACCGAGATCGTCAAGGGGCTGCAGGAGGGCGACCAGGTAGTGGTCACGTCGACGAGCAGCACGACGACCAATACGCGGCAGTTCGGTCCCGGCGGCTTCGGCGGGGTCAATCGCGTCTTCGTCGAGGGCGGGGGACCGCCGCCGGGGCAATGAGGCGGCAGGGGAGACGGTGACATGAAGCTGGTAGAGAGCTTCCGGATCGCACTGCACGGCCTTTCGGCCAACAAGCTCCGCTCCGCGCTCACCATGTTGGGCGTGATCATCGGCGTGGCCGCGGTCATCGCGCTGATGGGCGTGGGCCGAGGGAGCACGGCCGCGATCGACAGCCAGATCAACAGCATGGGCACGAACCTGCTGTTTGTGTCGCCGGGGAGCACGAGCACGAACGGGGTGCGCTCGGCGCAGGGGTCGGCGCAGAGCCTGACGCTGGAGGACGCGAAGGCGCTGGCGGATCCGGAGAACGTGCCGGCTGCCGCGGCGGTGACGGCGCAGACGGGCGCGTTCGGGCAGGTGGTGTACCAGGGCAACAACGCGAACACACAGATCCTGGGCGTGACCTCCACGTACGGCGACGTCCGCAATTACAGGGTCGCGGAAGGCGAGTTCATCAGCGATTCCAGCGTGACGGCGAAGGCTTCGGTCGCGGTGATCGGCGCCGGCGTCGCGAGCCAGTTGTTCACCGACGGCGAAGACCCGGTGGGGCAAAACATCCGCATCAACAACATCCTCTTCAAGGTGACCGGCGTGCTGGAGGCCAAGGGCGGGAGCGGCTTCGGCAACCAGGACGACCAAATCCTGGTGCCGATCACGACGGCGATGGCCCGGCTGTCGCGGTCGCGCTCGGGCAGCGGGAACGTGGTTTCGCAGGTCAGCGTGCAAGTGGCGGACAAGAGCCAGATGGATGCGGCGACGGAGCAGATCAAGACGGTGCTGCGCGAGCGGCACAATATCGGCGGCGAGGACGACTTCACCGTGCGGAGCCAGGAGGACATGCTCGAATCGGCCGGGGCCATCTCGGGCGTGCTGACGCTGTTCCTGGGCGGCGTGGCGGGCATCTCGCTGCTGGTCGGCGGGATCGGCATCATGAACATTATGCTGGTGTCGGTGACCGAGCGGACGCGGGAGATCGGCATCCGGAAGGCGATCGGGGCGACGCAGAGCAATATCCTGGCCCAATTCCTGACCGAGGCGACGGTCCTGAGCGTGCTGGGTGGGTTGATCGGGGTGGGCGTGGGGGTCGCGATCGCGAAGCTGATCTCGGGGATCTCGGTGGGCACGATGACGCTGCAGCCGGTCATCAGCATGGACTCGGTGGTGCTGGCGACGGGGTTCTCGCTGGCGATCGGGCTGTTCTTCGGAATCTACCCGGCGTACCGGGCGGCGAAGCTGAACCCGATCGACGCCCTGCACTTCGAGTAGACTTGCCGGCGTGGTATAATCCTCGCTCGCATGCAAGAGACGTCCCTTCCTTCCGCGCAGCCGGCAGAGGTCCGCACCGGACCGACCCGCTGGTGGACCCACCCGCTCGCCATCGCGACGTTTTTACTCCTGGTCACGCTGCTGTTTCGCGGCGGGGCGGGGCTGGGCGTCCGCGCCGCCCGGCCTGTTTGGCGACGAGGCAACCGACGGGCTCGACGCGCTGGACGTCCTGGCGGGACGCGGCGCAGTCTTCTTCCCGGCCAACTTCGGCCGCGAAGGCCTCCACATGTGGATCGTGGCGGCGATGTTCCGCTGGCTCGGGGTGACGCCCGAGGCGATCCGCCTGCCTTCGTTCATTGCCGGCCTGCTGACCGTCCTGGCGACCTACTGGCTAGGGCGCGAGCTGGTGCAGGCGGCGCGGAGGTCGAGCAGCAAGCTCCGGCTGCGATGCCGCCGTGGCTCCCCGACCTGATCCCCATTGCGGCCGCCCTCTACACGGCAACCTCATTCTGGCACCTGCACTTTTCCCGCTTCGGCATCCGCGGCGTGTTCACGCCCTTGTGCGGCGCGCTGGCGTTTGCGGCTTTCTGGCGGGGGGTGAACCGGAACTCGATCCGGTGGTTTGCGCTCGGCGGCTTCTTCCTCGGTCTGGGCACCCACTTCTATACCGCGGCCCGGTTCCTGCCGTTCTTCCTCGGCGGCTTCCTGCTCGTCCAGGCCGCGATTGCCCTCCTGAGGCGGCGAAGGGAGGACGCGATCCTGCTGCGCCACTTCAGGGGGATCGTGGTGCTGTACGCGGTGGCGCTGCTGGTGTTCCTGCCGCTTGGCATCTACTTCCTGCAACACCCGGGCAGCTTCGCCGCAGCGCGCCGGGGAAGTGGCCGCGTTCGGGGCAAGCGACCCGCTGGAGCGGATGAAGCAGGCGGCGATCGCGAACGTCCTGCAGTTCTTCGCCCAGGGCAAGGGGGACGTCGAGCAGTTTTACAACCTGCCCGGCCGGGCGGTGTTCGAGCCGGTGACCGCAGGGCTGGCGATCCTGGGCATCGCGGTGCTGCTGCTGCGGTTCCGGCAGGCGCCGGCGCTGTTCCTGCTGCTGTGGTTCCCCGCACTCCTGCTGCCCTCGTTCCTGGCGACCGACCGCTGGCCGACGCTGCCGCGAGTCCTCGGCGTGATCCCGGGGGTTTACTTCTTCCCCGCGGTGGGGCTTGCGGCAGTGGTGGGGGGCGTGTGGCTCCTGATTGGGCAGTTGCAGCGCAAGCAGGGGTCGTGGCTGGCGGGGGTCGTCGCGGGCGCATTGGTCCTCGGGCTGATCGCGGTACACGGGGCGACGGCGTGGCGCGACTACTTCAAGGTGTGGGCGCCGTCGCAGGCGACGTTCGATGCGTTCGAAGGCGACATGACCGCGGCATGGCGCTGGCTTGGGGCGCATCCGCAAAGCGGGCACGTCTATCTTTCGTCCGACATTTACCGGCATCCGACCTACATGCTGCTCGGCGAGCACGCGAGCGTCCAGACGATCTTCACGCACCGCGACCCCGGGTTGAGCTGGTTCGACGGGCGCTACGCGCTGCCGCTGCCGCCGGAGGGCGAAGGCGCAACGTACGTGTTCACGCTCGGAGCGGGGCCGCACGACGGGGTCACGGGGCTGCTGCCGAAGGCGCAGCGACCGGGTGGCGGGGCCGGACGGCTCGCCTGCGCTGTCGATCGTGAGCGTGGCGGCGGACGCGGCTGTGACGGGCGAGGCGGCGGGGGGGCTGGGGAGCGCGGGCGAGGCGATTGCCTTCACGCCGCTGCTCACGCTGCAGGGCGCGGCGCTCAGGAAGACGGCGCGAAGGCGCGCCGGAAGTGTGGATGCTCTGGTCGACGGCGGGGCCGGACGCGGGGAATTGGGCGGCGTACAGGCTGCAGTTGGCGACCACGGACGGGGCTTGGCAACTGGAGGCGCCGTTCGACGCGTTCCGGCCGCCGGAATGGGTGGCAGGCGGGCGGTTCCTGACGTGGCAGCGGGTGGACGGGATGCCCGGGGAGCCGAGCCAACTGCGGGTACGGCTGGTGGGTCAGGAGGACGGGAAGCCGGTGGCGACGCCCGACGCGGCGGATGGATGGCACACGGTCGAACTGAACTGATACGGTTTTGCCTTTCGCTTTCCTGAGCGCTACAGCGCAGAGGTTCGCCGGCGAATCTCTTCGAGCTCAGCGGCGAGGCCCTCTGACAGGCCGACCTGCGGGGCGTAGCCGAGGAGCTGGCGGGCGGCGGCGGTGTCGGCCCAGGTGTCCTGGACGTCGCCGGGCTGGGGGGGCAGGCGCTGGATGCGGAGGGGGGCGCCGACCAGGCGGGCGATTTCGGCCAGGACGTCGTTGACGGAGACGCGGCTGCCGCCGGCAATGTTGAGCACCTGGCCGCGGCTGCGGGGATCGGCGTCGGGCCGGGTGAGGCAGTCGCCGGCCGCGATGAAGGCGGCGACGACGTCGTGCACATAGGTGAAGTCGCGGGTCTGGTTGCCGTCGCCGTAAAGCGTGATCTCCTGGCCGGACGCGGCGGCGGTGAGGAAGCGGCTGAAGGCCATGTCGGGACGCTGGCGGGGGCCGTATACGGTGAAGAGGCGCAGGGAAAGCGTGGGCAGGCCGTACACGGCCGCGTAGAGACGGCAGAGGTGCTCGGCGGCGAGCTTGGTGACGCCGTAGGGGCTGAGGGGCGCAAGCGCCATGTCCTCACGCAGCGGCATGACGGTCAGGTTGCCGTACGCGGAGGATGAGGAGGCATAGACGAGCGGGGTTGCACCTGCGCACGCTGCCGGGCGCTTCTTGCCCTCCGGGGCCAGCCGGCGGCGAGACAGGCTTCGAGGAGGCGCTGGGTCGCCAGGATGTTGTTGCGGATGTACTCGTCGAAGCGCTGGCCCCAGCTGCCCCGGACGCCGGGCTGGCCGGCGAGGTGGTAGACGCAGGTCGCTGCACCAATTAGCTCGTCGAGGTCCATGACCGCCAGGTCCGCACGGATGAGGGTGAAGCGGGGATGGGCGAGCGCGGCGGACAGGTTGCGCTCCTTGACGGGCGCGGCGTAGTAATCGGTGAAGCAATCGACGCCGACGACGTCATGGCCGCGCCCGAGCAGGGCTTCGACCAGGTGCGAGCCGATGAACCCGGCTGCGCCGGTTACGACCACCGGACCCCGCTGCACTGCATCAAGCGTCATGGTCGATTTCCTCCCCATCCAGCACTTCGCGCACCGCGTAGATCGGCTTGCCGGACGCCTCGTGATACGTGCGCGTCATCATCTCGGCCAAGAGGCCCATGCCGGTCATCTGCACGCCCAGCAGCAGGAGCAGCACTGCCAGCAGGAGCAGGGGCCGGCTGCCGATGTCCTGGCCCAGCGCGAACTTGACGAAGGTCAGGTACAGGCCGATCAGGATGCCCAGGAGAACCGACGCCAGGCCCACGCCGCCGAAGACGTGCAGCGGCCGGGTGGAATAGCCCAGCATGAAGCGCACGGTGAGCAGGTCCAGCAGGACCCGGAAGGTGCGGCTGATGCCGTACTTGCTCTTGCCGAAGCGGCGCTTGCGGTCGTTGACGGGCACCTCGGCGACGGTGACGCCCATCCAGGACGCGAGCGCGGGGATGAAGCGGTGCAGCTCGCCGTAGAGGCGGATGTTCTTGACCACTTCGCTGCGGTACGCCTTGAGCGAGCAGCCGTAGTCGTGGAGGACGACGTTGGTGGCGCCGGAGATCATCCGGTTCGCCATCATGGAGGGCAGCCGGCGGCTGAAGAACGGCTCCTTGCGGTTCACGCGCCAGCCGCTGACGATGTCGTAGCCCTCGTCCAGCTTGACCAGGAGCTTCCCGATGTCCTGCGGATCGTTCTGCAGGTCGGCGTCGCTGGTGACGACGACCTTGCCGCGGGCGGCGTCGAAGCCGGCGGCGAACGCGGCGGACTGGCCGAAGTTGCGGCGGAAGCGGACGATGCGCCAGCGCGGATCGAGACAGTGGACCTCACGCAGCCGCTCGAAGGAGCCGTCGCGGCTGCCGTCGTCGACCACGACGACCTCGTAGGTCCGGCCGACGGCGTCGAGGGCGCGTGCTCAGCTCCGTGTGCAGGGGCTCGACGTTCTCGGCCTCGTTGTACAGGGGGATGACGATCGAGAGTTCAGGGACCATGTCAGGCCTCTCCGCGGGCGGCGGTGCGCCGCAAACCGGTGATCAGGTACAGCACGCCGCCGATGAAGCCGGTGGCGACGGTGATGGCATACACGCACAGGGACAGGGCGAGCGCGCTGCGCCTGGGCCACGCCGACCGAACTGAGCAGGGTGACGGTCGTCAGCTCGCGCACGCCCAACCCACCGACCGAGGGGAGCAAGAGCGCAGTCGCCATGAGCGGCACGAAGACGAAGAAAAGCGGCAAGGGCAACCGCAGGCCGAGGCCGATCGCAATCGCGACGGTCCAGCCGATCTGCAGGAAGTTGAAGACGAACGAGATCAGGAGGGCGCGGGCAAGAACGGGGGCGGTGTAGGGGCGGACGGACGCGGCGATGGCGGGCAGGCGCACGCCGCGGATGAGCCTCGCGGGGAGGCCGGTCACCCTCGCCCCAGCGGGCCCACCACGGGCGGCTGATGAGCCAGGCCGCGACGATGCCGCCGACGAACAGGAGCGCGATCAGGGGCAGGCTGGCGGGCGGGGCCAGGTCGGGGCGCAAGAGGCCGGCGACGATGCCCATGAACAGCAGCGTGATCAGGCCCAGGTAGCGATCGACGAGGACGCTGTTGACGGCTGCGGCGGTGCGCCCGGAATCGGCGGCGACCTCGACGACCCGGACGGCGTCGCCGCCGAAGCCGGTGGGCAGGATGACGTTGAAGAACCCGCCGACGAAGTACCAGAGGCTCAGCTCGCGGAAGGGGCGCCTGACGCCGAGGGCGTTGAGGAGCACCTGCCAGCGCCCGGCCCGCACGAAGACGCCCAGGATGAACAGCGCCCAAGCCAGCAGAAGCCAGCCGGGCTGGACGCTGGAGAGCGCGGCCCGGAGGTCCGACCAGTGGACCTGGCGGAGGGCAACGGCAAGCAAGACCACGCTGACCGTGACTTGCAGGATGCCGCGGATGTGTTTACGGGTAAGCCTCAAAGACGGGGCCTCGGCGGGAATGAGAAGTCTGAGGCCTAAGTGTAACCCGAACGACGATTATTGCCAATTGTGACGGGAGCGCGGTGCTGGAGCCTCTCCCGCGGGCGTGGCGGGAGAGGCTCCGGGCTCGCTAGCCGGTACGCTGTTCGGGCGGAACCAGGACGACGGGGACCGGGCAGCGGGCGAGCACGGCCTGGGCCACAGAGCCGGGCGCAAATCGACCCAGGCCGGAGCGACTGTGGGCCGCCATCACTACGAGGCCGGCGGAGTGCAACCCGATCTCGGTCAGGATGCCTTCAGCGGCCGCGCCGTAAGGAACGGCGGTTTCGACCGAGAGGCCTTCTGCGACCAAACGGGCGGCGACGGTGGACAGGTAGGCTTCCGCTTCGGCGATGGCGCGCACCTGCCCTTGCGTGTGCTCCACCATGCGGGGGTCGGTCGAGAGGGCGTGGTCTTCTTCGCGGACGCCGGCGTACTGCTCGGCAACCCAGCGGCGGTCGGCTTCGTTCAAGCTGGAGTCGAGAGCCATCTCGCGGCCCGCGGCACAGACGAGCACGACGGAGGCAGCGAGCGCCTGAGCAAGCTCGCTGCCAACCGGAATGGCGCGCTCGGCGAACTGCGAACCATCCAGGGGAATGAGAACGCTGCGGATCATAGGACACCTCCGTGTGCGCAGCTCCATTCTACTCCTCGATGGCAAGGGGCGCTAGGCGGAATTACCTGCCGCACGCTCCCGGTGCTGCGCGATCGACCGGGCCGCCAGCTCGACGAGGGTGTAGACCAGGGCGGCCCAGGCGATGCCCAGGGCAAGGCCGGCGAGAACATCGGTCGGGTAGTGATCGCCGATGAAGACCCGGCTGAAGCCGACAAAGAGGATCATGAGCACTGCCAGCGCGACGACGGCGGCCTTGCCCCAGACCGGCCGGATATGCGGGACGATCAAGTACGCGAGCAGGCCGTAGCACATGACGGCGGCGATGGTGTGGCCGCTGGGAAAGCCGGGCGCGGTCATGGTGTGCCAGACCTGCTCCGGGAAGGCGGGCCGGCTCCGGTTGAAGTAAGGCGCGATGAGCAGCCAGAGCGAGCCCTCGCCGGCCCAGGCGATCACGACCATCGCCAACTCGGGCCAGAAGCGGCGATAGATGAAGTAGAGCGCCAGGATGACGCCGATGGCGACGATGACGTGCTGTCCTAGGTAGTAGCCCGAGATCATCAGGTAACGGAGCCAGTGGGGACTGTTGAGGGCCACCTGGTGCAGACTGTTGGCGATGGCCTGATCGTAGCGGATCAGCGGACCGTTCGTCTTGACGTTGAAGGCAAAGACCGCAAACGCGGCAAGGCCAAAGAGCACCAGGAATAGGCCCACGAGGGGCCATTGGCCGAGAAGACCCGGCGAGCGAAGTCCGCCCTCTGCCCGCCGGGACGACGCTTCGGTATGTGCGGGGAACAGGCGCCCCGCTTCGTCAGCTTTGCTTACCATTTACGCCGGCCTCGGGAAGCGGAGCCAGATCGCGGCTGAGCGCCGAGTAGACGGCGAACGCGATCAGCCCGACGGCGACGATCCCCGAAGGTAGAGGCCGAACGGCTGGTGGAGCAGCGACGCGAGGACGCCGTCGATGCCCTGGGCGCGCTTGGGATCGTGATAATAGGCGGCCTGGAAGAGGAACACGCCGATCAGCGAGAAGACGACGCCGCGGGCGGCGGCCCCAAACCGGCCAACGTGGTCGATCCACCGGCGCTGGACGGGGCTCAGCGCGAAGGGCTGGAACTGCTGGTCGAAGTTGCGCTGGCCGGCGCGGACGATCTGGACCACGCCGATGCCGACGACGACTACCCCCGCGAGGCCGACGACGAAGGGACCCCAGGGCTTCGACAGGACCGTTCCTGCGCCGTGCTGCAGCTGCTGTGACTGCGCGCCGTTCTTTGCGGCCGCGGCTGCGCCCCGAATGAGATTGTAGGTGGCGACGCCGAGAAACAGGTAGGAGATGCCGCTCACCCCGTAACCGATGCGCTCGACGATGCCCTTGGCATCCTTCCCCTTGCGAAGGGGGTCGAGGAAGGCCCGGATCAGGCCCAACAGGCCGTAGCCGATCAACCCGACCAGGGTGACGTACAGCAGGATGTCGCCCCACTGAGTCCGCGAGATGGCGGCGATAGCGCCCTGCTGATCGGTGAACTGACCGCGACCGCCGAGCGTGACCTTCAGGGCCAGCAGGCCGATCACGCCATAGACGAGGCCGCGGCGACGTACCCGAGGCGCAACAGGCCTTCCACTGCGGGACTCGCCACCGCATCGCCGGCGGCGTCCTTCGCATCACGGAGCATTCCGTCAACGTTGTCCTTGGTTTCCGCTCTTACACCCATACCACTACACTCCCGAAATACTCAACCAATACAAGACGAGCGTGTGTGCGCTGCCATATTTACTACTCCTCTTGACGGGGTTGAGTATCAGCGAAAGTCCGACATGGATGTAGGTGAGAAGCGGTAATTCGGAGGGGCCGTTTGGAACGCGAAGACGCGAAGAGTGGTTTGATCTCAAATGACAAAGGAGCAAAGCTCCCTTGTCGCTGGTGGGAATGGCGTAGCGAATTTCGACTTGGTGGCCGTCCACCAGGATGCGGTCATTAACAGTTCTACCAACTGCCTGCGTTGAACAAAGGATAGGTGTTCCAGCGTCGGCTGGATGCGCTGACAGAACGTTTCGATACCGGTAGCGAGTTGCGTCACCTCCAGCTGTTGATGGGCCTGCTGATCCAGCGCGGAGTTGCTGGGTCAGGCCGCTCTGCAAGTAGTTCAATGCGCGGCGTTTGCGTTCGATTCCTGACGTTCGATGACTTCAGCCAAGAAGACTTCGAGCAGGCGCTGCTGTTGGCGGTCGAGTTGGGCCAGGCTGCGTTGCAGGGCGGTGCGATGGGCCTTTTGGGCCTCCGGCAGCCAAGCACCGGCCTGCGCCCGTGTCAGTTCGTGTGTGATCAGGCTGGCTGGCTGGAACGTGGTGTATCGCCCGACGATCTGATCCAGGGCGCTGGCCGGGACATACGGGGCCGTACAGACGGGGCCTTCAGGCCTGCGTTCGGCACGCTGGCGGCCGGTACAGGCGTAATAGGCGTAACCGGGCTGACCGTGCGTGCTGAGTAGGCATATTGACAGCGGGCACACTCGAGCAGGCCCCGCAGGAGATAATCGTGCTGGGTGTTGTTACGCTTGGCCATCTGCTGGTTCTGCTCCATGCGGGCTTGCGCTGCCGCAAAGGTCTCCGGGCTGATGATGGCCGGGATCGTGACCGGCAGCCACTCCTCGGCTGGCGCTGGCCGCTGGCTGGCCCGCTGGCCCCAGGGACCCAAGGCCCAGCGGCGGCGCTGCGCGGGCGTTGGGTGAGTGGTGCCGTAATACGCTATGCCGCTGTAAGCCGAATTGCGCAAGATATTACGCACGCTGTTCGGGTTCCAGTGCTGGCTCTTGCCCGGCGTCGGGTCTGTTGGGCATTCAGCCGCTCGGTCACGCTGTGCAGCGACGCGGGTTCGCTCGGTGCAGTATACCAGGCAAAGATCTGCGTCACAATCGCGGCCTTGGCCGCATCGATGCGCAACCCAGCCGGCTTGCGCGGCGCCTGAGCATCCAGCACGTAACCGTAGGGCGGCACGGTCCAGGGCAGCAGCCCGCCCACTGCTCAGAGCCGCGTGGCGCCCACGCCGCATGCGTTCAGCGATCAAGCTGCGCTCGTATTCGGCCACCGCACCGCGAATTTACAGCAAGAGTTGATCGTTGGGATCATCGCTCATCGGCCGATCCAAAAACTCGACTTGGCAGCCCACTTGCTTGAGCTCCTCCAGGAGCAGCACTTGATGCACGTACTTGCGCGCCAGCCGATCGGGAGCGGTGATCAAAACCAGGCTGAACTGGCTCACGGCCGCCTGGTCGCGCAGCCGATCCAAAGCCGGCCGATTGAGCTTGGCACCGCTATAGCCGTCATCGCAGTAAATGTGCGCTGCGTTCAGTTGCCAGTCAGTATGCTCACTCACGTGTTGCTGCAGACGCGCCAGTTGCACCTGGATCGTCTGCGCCTGGTGCTGGCGTTCGGTCGACACTCGGGCGTACAAAGCCACTTCCATCGTTTCCCCTCCGAGGTGTCCATCGCCCACCGCAGAAGGAGTTGGTATGCCTGGTCCCAGCGCCGCCATCCCTCAGCGAGCTCTGTCGCACTGTGCTGCACCTGCCATCCGGTCGGCATGCATCCCTCCCGAGCATGGTATTCACTGTGCCCGGGAGGGTATCATGCCCTGTCACACGGCGCTGTCTGGCTCACTCCGCTGCCAGCGCCCCGGTACGGCTACTGCCACCAGCTTGGTCAGGCAGTATTCGTCATTTGTGATCAAACCATTAGATGATCGAAGACCCGAAGCACGAAGTCTGCGTAGCGGCTACGCGCCGCCTTTGCCGCTTCGTGGCTTCCCCGTCACGCCTTCGTTCTTGTGCGGCGGGTGGTCTGGAAGGCGAAACGACGAAAACCGCCGACCGAGCAAGAAGCTGTACGCACTTCTTTGGACGGGGGCGCTTGACATTGCGGCGGGTTGTACGATAATTGTGCCCTAGTCGAATCCGATGAGGGCGCGAGGGCGAATGGTTCCGTGCAGGGCGCGCCGGGCATGTGTGGGAGGTGGAGATGGATAGAGCTTGCAAACACCAGGATCAGATCCGTAACGTCGTGCCGAGCGCGAACGGGTGCGAGGAGTGCTTGAAGATGGGCGACCGGTGGGTACACCTGCGGTATCTGCCTGACGTGCGGCCACGTGGGGTGCTGCGACGACTCGAAGAACAAGCACGCCACGGCGCACTTCCACGCGTCCGGTCACCCGATCATCCAATCGTTCGAGCCGGGCGAAGACTGGCGCTGGTGCTACATCGACCGGGTCGAAGTGTGAGCGAAGCGTATACAATAAAAGCACAAAAGGGTTTCGGGGTGGGGAACCAACCAACCAACCTGCCGCTCGCACTAACTACTCTCGTGGGCCGGGAGCAGGAACTGGCGGAGCTTCGAGCGCCTCGTATTGACGAGCCGCCTGCTGACCTTGACGGGATCGGGCGGCGCGGGCAAGACGCGGCTTGCGCTCGAGGTTGCGCGTCGCGTCACCCCGGAGTTCGCCGATGGCGCGTTGGTTGGACTCGCTCCGCTCACCGACGCGACCCTCGTGCCCGCGGCGATCGCTGAGGCCCTGGGTCTGGTCGACCGCAGCGGCTCGCTGATCGACACAATCGCCGCCTTCCTGGAAGCGCACGAGCTACTTCTGGTCCTTGATAATTGCGAACATCTTATCGCCGCCTGTGCTCAGCTGGTCGAACAGCTGCTCCAGCGGTGCTGCATAGATATTCGCATCCTGGCAACCAGCCGCGAGCCACTTGGTGTTCCAGGTGAGGTCGCCGTGGCGTTACCATCGCTTTCGCTGCCCCCCTCAGAATCTCGTGCTCGGGGACCTGTCTGCCGCCGCGCAGTCAGAGGCTGTGCGTTTGTTCGTCGAGCGCGGACAAGCCGCGGCGCCCGGTTTTGCGTTGCGGCCTGACAACGCGGCTCCGATTGCGCAGGTCTGCAGGCGCCTGGACGGCATGCCACTTGCGATAGAGGGCTGGCGGCCGCCGGGACGGGGGTTCTGAGCGTGGAGCAGATTGCCGAACGCCTGCACGACCGCTTCGACCTGCTCCGCACCAATATTCGCACCGCACCCGCCCGTCAGCAGACGCTCGCGGCGACTATCGACTGGAGTTACGCCCTGCTGTCGTCCGACGAGAAGATTCTGCTGCGCCGGCTTGCGGTTTTCGTGGGCGGCGGCAACCTGGAGGCGGTCGAAGCGATCTGCGCGGACCCCTCCGTCGACCGGGTCGCGATCCTCGACATTGTATCGCGCTTGGTCGACAAATCCCTGGTGCTGGTTGATGTGAGTCATCCGGGCCATGAGAACGCGCTATCGCCTGCTTCAAACGATTCGCCATTATGCGGGCGAGCGTTTGGCTGCGGCTGACGAAGCAAACGCCTTAAAGGAGCGCCACCTAACTTACTATTCTCAGTTGGCTGAGCAGGCCGAACCGGAGCTGTACCGGGCGAACGCCGTCGCATGGCTGAACAGGCTCGACATGGAGCACGACAATTTCCGTGAGGCCTTGGGCTGGACCATCAACCAGGCCGAGCAGGCTGCCGACGAGGCCATTGGCCTCCAGGCGGCGCGCAAGGGCCTGCGGTTAGCCGGCGTCCTAAAGTCTTTCTGGCATTTTCGCAGCCATCACGGAGAGGGCCGCGCCTGGTTCCAAAAGGTGCTTGGGTTGCGGCTCGCGCACGAGCCGAGCTTGGAGCGGGCGCTTGCACTCGCCGGCGCGGCCGAGTTTGCCTGGCAGTTCAACGATCTGGCGACGGGCCTGCCAGCGCAGATGAGAGCATCTCGATTGCGCAAGGATTCGGACTGGCAGGCAGACAGGACTGGCGGACGCGCTGCGGGTTGCGGGTATCGTGCGGGGCTCAGTGGGACAGCACGCAGCCGCCCGACCATTGTGGGAGCTGGTGCTTGGCGCTCCGGGAGGGGAAATTGGCGACTCGCTGGGCGTTGCCTATGCGCTCGCGCTGCTGGGGGCGATCGCGCCCGCTGGGGTGCATTGCTGCGGCCCACAATCTGTTGGACGCGAGCCTGGCGCTATTTCGAGCGCATGGCGATGACTGGGGTGCGTCTTGGGCGCTTATTTTTGCCGCACAGCCGCGTTTAATTTAGGCGATTTTGTAGCAGCCCGCCGGTACTACGAAGAGAGTCTTGCTGGATTCGAAAAGCTGAGCTTCTGGCCGGGAGTGGCCTCCTGCCTCAGCGGAGCTGCGGTCGGGTGACGCGGCTCGAAGGCGATTTGGACCGTGCATTTGCCTGCTATCAGGACTCTCTAGCTCTAAGCACCAGGTTTGGCTGGGCAACGACCAACGAGACGCATCAGTTCGGATATCTGGCGTTGGCGCGGGGCGATACCCAGCAGGCCGCGTCGTTGTTCCGTCGTGCGATAACCGAGTATTCGGGGGTGAGGTACTATTCCGGTGTTGGCGCCAGCCTAACCGGCTTGGCGGAAGTGAGCAGCCTGTGGGGAAACCCGAGGCAGGCGGCACAGCTTCTGGGGGTCCGCAGATGCTGTAATGGAGCGATCGGGCACGGAGCAGTATTGGTATGACCGGCGGACTATGAGCGTCTGCTGAAAGCGGTCGCGCGCCGGCGCTCGATCCTGCCGCACTTGCGGCCGCCTGGGCTTCGGGCCGGACACTGGAACCCCTGAAAGCCATCGCCGACATTCTCGACGGAAGCGCAGTTCAAGCCGGCCGGTCGTCTGGTCCTCCGGCTGTGGCATCCGTCCTCACACCCCTCCGCACATTGAAGGCGCACTGGGGCGGCTTTGACCGCCCGCGAGCGCGAGGTGGCTGTGTTGGTCGCGCAGGGCAAGTCCAGCCGCCTGATCCGAGGAACTCGTGGTCAGCGAGCGGACCGTCGAGGCGCATATCGGCAACATCCTCGCCAAATTGGAACTCACCTCCCGAACGCAGATTGCCACCTGGGCCATCGGCAAAGGCCTGGTCCAGGCGGGGGCGAGCTGACGGACGCCTTCGCACCTGTCGGCCCCGGCCGGAGAGCGCTATGCTGCTTTCAAGGATGCACAGGTGGAGCGCATGAGCGATAGTGGGGCAATGACCCAGCCCACTGTCGCATCGCAACCAACGTTGCCCCGCTCACCATTACGCGGCCCTCGGCCTACGAGGCGTTCAAGGCTCGTCAAGCAGGTAATTGACGGCGGACCGCCGGTCTTCCAAAAGGAACGCGCTGCTGCCTGGTCATTTCGGCAGCAGCGGTTCTGTGTTCGAAATATCGTCGAAAAGTGGGCCCCCCGGATTCGAACCGAGGACCAACCGGTTATGCTTCCCACTGCGGCTTTCGCCGCCCCGCAACCCCCGGCCAGACAGGCGGCGCCTGGCTGCACCGGAGACGGGTTTGTGGGCTGGACTATCCCTTCACCCTGTGGGGTCTGATACGATACTTCCCCCGTCGGGCGCCCGCCGTCTAGTCTCTACACCTTCCCCTGGGCGAACAGGTCGCACGGGGGCTTGGCTCGGGATTACCATGCCAGCAGCACTGGCGTAGGCTTCCCCGAGTTTGGCAGGTAATCACCCGGCAGTTACCCGCCGGGCAGCCCTTGACGGATAGATATGTCCGCCACGAGCCGGCCGCTCTAACCGCTGAGCTAGGGGCCCTTCACTTGGAAGACAGTTTAGCATACGTGGGGCGTTCGATCAAGACGTAGGAAGAGTGATGTGCGAGTCCCGTTACACCGCGTGCAAAGGCCTCGAGCCAGCAATTCCGAATGTAGGCGATGGCGCAGGCATCCTGAGCGGAGTTCCGCCCGCAGTTTGGGCGGAACGTAGTCGAAGGAGGCCGGAGCGGGCCCGCATCCTTCGACTGCGCAGCCCAAACTGCGGGCTGCTCCGCTCAGGATGCTAATTCGCGCCTACATTCGGAATTCCTGGCCTCCAGCACTCCAGCCCCTCCAGCACTTGTCCTTGACAACGCGTCCCGTTCTGTCATAATCCAGGTTGGAAGCGCACTAAGGCCAGACAATTAAAACACAGAAGGTGTTCATATTGACGAAGCGGCCTAACAACCTGCCGCTGGCACTGACGAGCCTCGTCGGCCGGGAGCAGGAACTGGCGGAGTCTCGAGCGCCTCGTGTTGACGAGCCGCCTGCTGACCCTGACGGGATCGGGCGGCGCGGGCAAGACGCGGCTTGCGCTCGAGGTTGCGCGTCTGCGTCACCCCGGAGTTCGCCGATGGCCGTGGCTGGTCGAACTCGCCCCGCTCACCGACGCGACCCTCGTGCCCGCGGCGGTCGCGGAGGCGCTCGGTCTCGTGGACCGCGGCGGGCGGCCGGTGGACGCGATCGCGGACTTCCTGGACACGCACGAACTGCTGCTGATCCTGGACAATTGCGAGCACCTGATCGCGGCCTGCGCGCAGTTCGTCGAACAACTGCTCCGGCGCTGCTGCCTGGACCTGCGCATCCTGGCAACCAGCCGCGAGCCTCTAGGCATTCCCGGCGAGGTCGCGTGGCGTGTGCCGTCACTTTCGCTGCCCCCTGCGGAGACTCCTGCCGGGGACCTGCCGGCCGTCGGGCAGTCGGCGGCCGTGCGTTTGTTTGTCGAGCGCGCACAGGCCGCGGCGCCCGGCTTTACGCTGCAACCCGGCAACGCTGACTTGATCGCGCAAATCTGCCGGCGCCTGGACGGGATGCCGCTTGCCATCGAGTTGGCTGCCGCCAGGGCCGGCGTGCTGACGGTGGAGCAAATCGCCGCAAGACTGGACGACCGTTTCAACCTGCTCCGCACCAACATTCGCACTGCCCCCGCCCGGCAGCAAACGCTCGAGGCGGCTATCGGCTGGAGTTACGGACTGCTGTCGGCGGAAGAGAAGGTCCTGCTGCGGCGGCTTGCGGTTTTCGCCGGCGGCGCGAACCTGGAGGCGGTGGAAGCAATTTGCGCCGACCCCTCGATCGACCGGGAAACGGTCCTCGACCTTGTTTCCCACCTGGTCGACAAATCGCTGGTGCTAAGCGCCGTCCGCGAGGCGGGCCATGAGACGCGCTACCACCTGCTCGAGACCATCCGCCAGTATGCGGGCCGGCGCCTGTTTGCGGCCGGCGAAGCAGACGTTCTGCGGGAGCGCCACCTGGCCTACTATATGAAGTTGTCCGAGCAGGCCCGACCGGAGATGTACCGGGCGAACGTCGTCGGCTGGCTCGAGCGTCTCGACGGGGAGCACGACAACTTCCGGGAGGCGTTGAGTTGGGCCATCGGCCAGGCCGAGGACAGCGCCCGACGCCGCGATTCGTGCGTCGGCTGCGCGATATGCTTTGCGATTAGCCAACCTCCTGGAGCCCTTCTGGCGTTTCCGCAGCCATCTCACCGAGGCCCACGTATGGTACCACAGGGTGCTGGAGCTGCCGCCTGCACGAAAGCGACGTGCGCTCGGAGCGTGCGCTTGCGGAGCGTGCGCTTGCGGAGCGTGCGCTTACGGAGCGTCGCAGCTTGCGGAGCGTGCGCTCACGGAGCGTGCGCTTGCCCTGGCTTACGAGGCCAGATTTGCCTGGTTGGTCGACGATATGGCTGCGGCCTGGGCCGGTTCGGACGAGAGCCTCGCCATCGCCCGGGAACTGGGAGCGCCGGACCGGTGGGCATCAGCCGAGGTCCTGCGGATCGCGGGCGCCTTGCGGGTCTCGTACGGTTACGCTGCAAAAGCGCGGCCCTTGCTCGACGAAAGCCTGGCGCTCTACCGGCAGACGAACGATCCGGTTGGCGTCGCCAACGCGCTGCGGGAGTTGGGTGTAGCGGCACTGATCGACGATTTGGCAGCGGCTCGCGGGCTGCTTGACCAGAGCCTGGCGATCTTTCTGGCGCATGGCGATATTTGGGGTACGCCCCGGACGCTTCAGGCCGCTGCGCGGCGCGGCTTTTGCCAGAGGCGATTACGCTTCTGCCCGGCGACTCTACGAAGAGGCTTTTGCGGCAGACGAGAAACTTCGCTTCTGGCCCGGGCTCGGCGCCACACTCTCCGAGCTCGGCCGGGTGGCGCGGCTCGAGGGAAATCGGACCGCGCACAAGCCTATCAGGACGAAGCCGTCGCCCTGCTTAGGAAGACCGGCCAAGGAACGGCTAACCAAATAATCGAATTGGGCTACTTGGCCCTGGCCGCGGCAATGTTCGAGAAGCGGCGGCGTTGTTCCTTCACGCAGCGACCGAATACTCCGCTGCCGAAGACCATCTGGGCACGTACGCCTCCCTGACAGGACTGGCGGAAGTGAGCAGCCGAAGGGGAGATGCGAGACGGGCGGTCCAGCTTTTAGGCGTCGCCGAAGCAATGCTCGATAGAACGGCCACCAGAGACTGGATTGAGCGGCCAGACTACGATCGCCAGCTTGCCGTGGCGCGTGCGGCGCTCGATCCGGCCACGTTCGATCGCGAGTGGGCGGCCGGGCGCGCGCTTGAACCTGCCGAGTCATCACGGCGGTCCTTGACGAGGTCATCGCCGAAGCCGACAGCCATCCGCCTCGGAGTCACGGGTCCGCCCCGACGCCGCTGCGCACTCTGAAGGCCCAATGGGCGGGCTCACCACCCGAGCGCGAGGTGGCTGCGTTGGTCGCGCAGGGAAGTCCAGCCGGCAGATCGCGGAGGAACTCGTCGTCAGCGAGCGGACCGTCGAGGCGCATATCGGCAACATCCTCGCCAAACTGGAACTCACCTCCCGGACGCAACTTGCCACCTGGGCCATCGGCAAAGGCCTGGTCCAGGCGGGGGCGAGCTGACGCACAAAAGTTTAGGTACCCCGGCGCCAATAACCTGCGTATTTCTCCCAATGACCGGATGGAGCCGCCCTGGTAAGCTGACGCCGTACCAGGGTTGGACAACCAAACCACCTCGAGAGTCGGAAGGGAGAAACAAGATGAAGCGCAGAAGTTTGTACACTGGATCGGTGATTTCGGTCGTGCTGTTGGTGCTGGCCCTTGCGGGCGGGGTGGCAAGCGCCGCGCCGGCTGCCAATGCACCTGCGTGCGTCGCCGGCAGCCCGGCGCCTTCGCACCTGTCGGCCCCGGCCGCACAGCGCTATGCTGCTTTCAAAGATGCACAGGTGGAGCGCATGAGCGAGAGCGGGGCAATGACCCAGCCCAGCTGCCGCATCGCGATCAACGTTGCCTCGCTCACCATCACGCGGCCCTCGGCCTACGCGGCGTTCAAGGATCGTCAAGCAGGTAACTGACGACCGGCCACGGGTCTTCTGAGACCAACGAGCTGCTGCCTGGTTAGCGGGCAGCAGCTCGTGTGTGTGTGCTCACAGCCGTTTGGAACACGTAAACGCGAAGGTGTTCGACGCACGCGAAGCGCGAAGCTTCGCGAGGCCGCTGCTCGCTGCCATCGCCACTTCACAACTTCCCGGTTCGCGCCGTTGCTCCAGATACCTTGCCACCCCAGCGTTCGCCTGCTGCGAGCGGCCCTGCCACCGCTTTGCCGGCGCACTCGCAACCGGCGGTTGACCCATTCGTATATACTCCAGGATGCAAATAAGCGCCTGACCGGTTTGGTTCGGGCACCCTTTCCACAATTGAACGACCTGCTTGCGGCTCCATCTACGAATGGCGTGACCCAGATGAAGATAAACGAAGAAAGCGAACTCGACGAGCTGGCGCCCTGGTTGGTGCTTATCATCACCCTGGTCGGCGGGGGGCTGCGAATTCTGCTGCTCCCCAAGAACGGGATGTGGCTGGACGAAACCTTCAGCGTGTGGCTGGCGAACCAGGGCGTTGGCGACATGCTGCACTGGGTCGCGAGGATCGACCAACACCCACCCCTGTATTATCTCCTGCTGCATTTCTGGGTCACGATCAATGGCGCTGCACCGTATTACGTGCGCCTGCTCTCGGCCGTGTTGGCGTGGCCACAATCCCGGTGATCTACCTGATTGGCAAACGCATTTCGGGGACGGTGGTGGGACTCGCGGCGCGGCGCTCCTGGCATTTTCGCCGTTCAACATCTACTTCGCCCAAGAAACGCGGATGTACACGCTGCTGACGTTTAATGCAGCCGTGGCGATTTATGCGCTGGTCAGACTGCTGACGGACCAGCGGGCGGTCGAGCCGACCGGAGGCAGTTCCGGGAGTACGTGCGCGCCTGGCGCACGTCCGAGCCGGTGGAACCGGATAGGGCGAGAGAATTCAGCTACCGGCCTACTGAAAAGGATCAGAGGGGATGGAGGGCGTGGGCGGCGTGGCACCGGTGGTCGCCCATCCGGACGATCGAGACCGACCTGGCGTGGGTTGGATTCATCGTGTTCTCGGCCGCGACGCTGCTCAGCCACAACACGGCGGTCTTTTTCGCGTTGGCCACCAATCTCTTCGTGCTCGGCCTGATGCTCTACCAGAAGCTGAACAAATCCGGGTCGCAGACGGCCTTGCGGGCGCCCTCGTTTGGGAACTGGCTGAAGGCGCAGGTTGGCATCTTCCTCCTATGGAGCCCATGGATCCTGGTCTTTGTCCAGCAGGTGCGCCGGGTCGACCAGGAGTTTTGGATGCCGAAACCGGATTGGGATGCCATCAGCGTGACGCTGCGCTACCTGTCGAATTCACTGGTGCCGGCGGAAGGCCTGCAGGACGTCATGGGGTGGCTCCTGGGCGCAGTGCTCGTGCTTGGGCTGGTGTATTACCGGAAACGGTTCTCGGTCTTCCTGTTCCTGGCGGCCCTGTTTGCGATCCCCTTCGTGGGTGAGCTGATCGTGAGCTTGCGGCGGCCCATCTTTTCGGATCGAACGCTGATCTGGACAACCATTCCTTTGTTCCTGGTGCTGGCGAGTGGGATCGCGCAACTGAAATCCCGTTTTCTGATGATCGTGGTGCTGGGCGTCATGGTCACGAACTACATGTTTGCGGACGGCGATTACTACCGGTTCGTGCAGAAAGAGGATTGGGCCACGCCGGCGGGGTATGTCGCGAACTTTGCCCAGAAGGATGACCTGGTGCTCTTCAACTCCAACTTCGTGGTCATCCCGTTCGACTACTATTTCGCGCCCTATGAAGAGCTGTATTCGATCGAGGTGGAGAGCGTGGGGTGCCAGCAGATTTGCTCGACGACGGCGTCCTGGAACCGAAGATGACGGAGAGCGAGGTTCCGGGGTTGATCTCACTCTTGAGCGGGCGAAAGCGAGTGTGGCTGGTGTACAGCCATGAGTGGTATACGGATCCGAACGGGTTGGTGCCGCGGACGCTGGCCGCGAGGATGAAACTGAGCCGGCAGCGCGATTTCTATGGGGGACGGGTGCAGTTGTACGAGGCGCCATGAGCGCGCACAAGCTCCGTTCCCGCCCATAGCTTGCGCCTTCTTTGTCACAGACCCCGTTAGCCCCCTTTACCCTCGCCACCGGGTGACAGAACGCGGCCGAGCCAAGGTTTCGCTTCATCCGTGTGCTATACTCGCGCGCGTTCAGAAGTCGGCGCGAGAGAAGGAGCTTCCCCCGCATGCGCATCACTATTCTCGCCACAGGCAGCCGCGGCGATGTCGAGCCGTATGTCGCGCTGGGCAAGGGCTTTGTGGAGGCCGGGCACACGGTGCGGCTGGTCACCCACGAGGATTTCGAGGGGCTCGTGGCCTCGAACGGGCTGGAGTACTGGCGCGTCGAGGGGCGCGTACAGGAGGTGGCGGAGGGCATGGCTGCCCTGTTGGAGCGGGGAGACTTTCGGGCGATCATGGCGGAGATGGGCAGGCAGGCAAGGCGGGGCGCGCTGCAGCTTGCCGCGGCGGGGCTGGCGGCCTGCAAGGGTGCGGACCGGATCGTCGCGGGTGTGGCAGGCATCTTCACAGGCGCCTCGATCGCGGAGAAGCTCTGCATCCCACTGACGCCGGCATACTACATCCCCTACACGCCGACCAGCGCCTACCCCAGCTTCATCGCGCCGCGTTTGCCGGTAAACTTTGGGCCGCTGAACCGCCTGACCTATGTTATCGCCCGCCAAGTGATGTGGCAGCCGGTACGCGGCGCCGATAATATCGCCCGTCGGGACGTGCTCGGGTTACCGCCGCGCGCCTGGGCGGGCCATTCGACTCCCCGAGCCTCAAGGGCCAGCCGGTACTGTACGGCTTCAGCCCTGCGGTCATCCCGCCCGCACCGGATTGGGGCGCAAACGTCCACGTGACGGGGTACTGGTTCCTCGACGGCCCGGGCGAGTGGACGCCGCCCCCTGCGCTCCGGGAATTCCTCGAAGCCGGGCCGCCCCCGGTCTACGTCGGGTTCGGGAGCATGAGCAGCCAGCGGCCGCGCAGACTGCGCGCCTGGTCGTCGACGCGCTGTCGCAGGCCGGGCAGCGCGGGGTGATCCTTGCGGGCTGGGGCGGACTCGCCGCAACCGACCTACCGCCGACAGTATTTCCGCTGGACGCTGCGCCGTTCCTGTGGTTATTCCCGCGCATGGCGGCGGTGGTCCACCACGGCGGCGCGGGGACGACGTCGCAAGGGCTGCGCGCGGGAGTGCCGTCCGTCGTCGTGCCCTTCTTCGGGGATCAATCGTTCTGGGGCGGCGGGTGGCCGCGCTGGGCGCCGGGCCGGCGCCGATTCCGCGCAAGCGACTGACTGCAGAGCGGTTGGCTGCGGCGATCACGCGGGCGGTCACGGATGAGGGGATGCGAACGCGGGCGGCGGTCCTGGGCGCGAAGATTCGCGCGGAGGATGGGGTGAGGCGAGCAGTGGAGGTGGTCACGACACCTCCGCGTCCCCGTTCCTAGCTCCCAGACTTGGGGGGACCGATCGTCGGATCCAACCAAAGCGTCCGGATGCATCAGGTGTAAAGACGGCCGGCGAAGCTTGCGATACCTGTCTGCGCCTGTTATCCTGGGGGACCAGACAACGACGTAAGGAGCACCCCGTGAGCAGCACCATGAACGACGCAGTCCAGCCCAAGACGATGGGGCAGCAGTTCGGCCGGCGCAGTTGGGCCGAGCCGTGGAAGATCAAGATGGTCGAACCCATCAAGATGACCACCCGAGAGGACCGCGAGCGGGCGATCCGCGAAGCGGGCTACAACACCTTCCTCCTCAAATCCGAAGACGTCTACATCGACCTGCTGACCGACTCGGGCACGAGCGCGATGAGCGACCGGCAGTGGGCCGGCATGATGCTGGGCGACGAGGCCTACGCGGGGAGCCGCAACTTCTACCATCTGGAAGCGAACGTCCAGAAGTACTATGGCTATCAGCACGTGGTGCCGACGCACCAGGGCCGGGGGGCCGAGCACCTGATCAGCCGCGCCCTGATCGAGCCGGGCGACGTGATCCCCGGCAATATGTACTTCACCACGACGCGCGCCCACCAGGAGCTGCAGGGCGGCGTGTTCGTCGACGTGATCATCGACGAGGCGCACGATCCGCAGAGCGAACACCCCTTCAAGGGCAACATCGACCTGAACAAGCTGCAGGCGGTCATCGACAAGCACGGCGCGGAGAAGATCCCGTACGTGAGCCTGGCGGGCACGGTCAACATGGCCGGCGGGCAGCCGGTGAGCATGGAGAACGTGCGCCAGGTCCGCGAGCTGTGCGACCGGCACGGCGTCGCCCTGTATCTCGACGCGACGCGCATGGCCGAGAACGCGTTCTTCATTCAGGAGCGCGAGCCGGGTTATGCGGACAAATCGGTGGCCGAAATCCTGAAGGAGTTCTGCTCGTACACGGACGGCGCATGGATGAGCGCGAAGAAGGACAGCCTGGTCAATATCGGCGGCTGGCTCGCTGTGAACAGCCAGGACGTGTACGACGTGGCGTCGAACTGGGTCGTGGTGTTCGAAGGGCTGCACACCTACGGCGGCATGGCGGGGCGCGACATGGAGGCGCTGGCGATCGGCATCGAGGAGCAGGTGCAGGACGACCACATGCGGTCGCGCATCGGGCAGGTGCGCTACCTGGGCGAGCTGCTGGAGGATTGGGGCGTGCCGATCGTGCGGCCGATCGGCGGGCATGCGATCTTCCTCGACGCGAAGCGGTTTTACCCGGCCATGCCGCAGGACGAGTTCCCCGCGCAGACGCTGGCCGCGGAGCTGTACCTGGACAGCGGCATCCGGTCGATGGAGCGGGGCATCGTGAGCGCGGGGCGGAATCCGAACACGGGCGACCACAACCGGCCGAAGCTGGAGCTGGTGCGGCTGACGATCCCGCGGCGGGTGTACACGCAGGCGCACATGGACGTGACGGCCGAGGCGGTGAAGGCGGTGTATGACGGGCGCGAGGGGACGCGAGGGCTGCGAATGGTGTACGAGCCGAAGTACCTGCGCTTCTTCCAGGCGAGGTTCGAGCGGCTGTAAGTGCGCCGTCTGCGAATTGCACGACTCTCAATGTCGTGCAATTCGCAGACCACACGGGTTATGATCGTGCTGTCACCAGGAGGCTCTGACAGCAGCAGTTGGATCTACGCTGATATTTCTGTTTGTTCCACGGAGTAGGCCCGCAAGCGATCAAGGAGGAGTCATGGAATCGGATCTGTCTGACTACCTGACGCCGCGACACCGCACCCTCAGGCGCATCGCCACTGCATCCACGGTGCTCGCATACCTGGCCCTCGGGTTCTTCGCCCTGCAAGCTGCCGCGCTGCTGTTCACCACATGGACCCTCGTGCGCATGAATCCGATCGACAATCTGCTGCACCCGCAGCGATTGGACCTGCAGACGCTGAACTACGGCATCACTTTCTTTGACCGGGTGCTGCGGGGCATTATCTTCTGGGTGCTGCTGACCGGCCTCTCGATTGGCTTGCGGATGGTGGTGGAGACGGACGCCAACTACCGCCAGCGCGCCGCGGAGGTGGACGGTGACTGATTCTCTGCGCGAACAGATCGCCGCGAACCTCCGGACGATGAGTACGGACGAGCTGCTGGCGCTCTGGGTGACCAACGACAGGACGAATTGGTCTGATACGGCGTTCGAGGCGGCCGCGTCCATTCTGACCGAGCGAGGCGTGACACTGCCCGAGCAGAATCCCCCGGTCGCTGAGTCGGAGGTGGACGACGAGTCGGAAGAAGAGCTGGAAGACGAGCCGCAGGGAGAGCCGGTCTTCTATCGTCCCGACGAAGTGTTCAGCCTCGCTCGGACCATCGGCTGGCTGGCGCCGACCTCCGTCGTGATCACGGTGCTTGGCGGTGTTCCTTCCAGCATCGCCCTGGTTCGGTTCTACAGCCAGTACTTTCCTGACCGATTCCTCGCCACGTTGATCACGGTGCCGCTCGGCATCGTGGTCCTTGCGGTACAATGCGCGTTGGTCTACTTCGGGTTGAAGGCACTCTCCGCGGTGCTACGCATGCTGATGGAGATGGAGTTCGACAGCCGGGGCGCGCGCCTTGAGGAGGTGGAGGAGGGCGGCGAGGTAGAAAGCCTGGCTGCCTGACGCGGAAAGTTCCTGGTCGCTGAATCGGCGGCGCCTCGAGCAGCACGGCAGGCGCAAGTCCGCGCGTCCGCTTCTCGGCAAAACTCCTGTCGCACCGGTTCTCCACTCATGCTTGCCCGCCCACTCGAGCTAATTTGACTCCTTGACAGCCTCCTTCATGGGGTATATAGTGCCCTTACTGCCGTACAGATTTTGAACAAGTAGAGAACGATGTATTGCGGGGGAGTGGGAGCATGGAAGTCGTTCCGGGCATTTACAGCCTGTGGCAGAAGAAGGGCGCGTACGTGCACGCCTACCTGATCGACACGCCCGAAGGGCTCTTGCTCATCGACACGTTGTTCGACACGGATGCGGGGCAGATCCTCGCCCTGATGAAGCTGATCGGCAGGACGCCGCAGGACCTCCGGCACATCATTATGACGCACGCGCACCGGTCGCACTTGGGCGGGCTGGCCCTGCTCAAGGAACTTAGCGGCGCGCCGGTGTACGCGCACGAGTGGGAGTCGGACCTGATCTCGGGGGACCGGGCCGCGCAGCAGGTGTCGTGGCGGCCGCAGCCGGCTTTCCGCACCTATGTGTACCAGGTCGCCAATAACCTGAACCTGACGCGGCATCCGCCGGCGAACGTGGACTGCTACGTACACGAGGGGGACCGGATCGGGCCGCTGCACGTGATGCACACGCCGGGGCATTCGCCGGGACACCTCGCGTTCTACTGGCCCGAGCGGCGCGCGCTGTTCACGGGCGATGCAATCGTCACGTGGCCGCACTTCGAGTTGGGGTGGCCAGGGTTCCTGCTCAACAAGCGGGCGCACAAGCAGTCGCTGCGGAGGATGGCGGAGCTGGATGCCGAGGTGCTTTGCACGGGGCACGGCGAGCCGATCACCAGCGGCGCGGCCGCGCCGTGCGAGCAGCGCTGCCAGAATGACACCGTTGCGGGGATGAGGGGATTAGGGGATATCAGCTAGAACATCCCCGCATCCCGTTGTCAACTCCGTTGACGCCATCCCCGCAGCAATAGGGTATTGGGGGGAAGTATGATTGCGATGCCTCGTGCGCTGCGCCTGTGGGGGGTGGTGGGCGCCCTGCTGGCAGCGATCTTTGCGGTGTGGATGCTGTTCTTCCCGCAGCTGATCCCGACGGCCTTTGCGTGGAACGCACAGCCGCGGGCGGCGCAGGCGTTTATCGGCGCGGGATACCTGTTCCGGACGTATTTCTTCCTGCTCTTCGTGTTCGTCGCCGACTGGCGGCTGCTGCGCTGGAGCTACTACGGCAACCTGTTGTTCACCGGCGCGCTGCTGCTGGCGACGCTGTGGCACGCACCGGAGATGCACTGGCTCACGGTCGACCGCGCACATCTGGATCGTGTTCTATACCATGGAACCGGTGATCATGCACTTCACGATCCCGAGGGCGGGCGAGCAGCCGGAGGAGCCGGTGACGAGCGGCGGCCCGATTGCGCCTGCGTTCCGCTGGTTCCTGATCCTCGAGGTGGGGATCGCGATGCTGTTCGGGCTGGCACTGGTCGATCAATCCGGAGTGGCTCAACACACGGTGGCCGTGGGAGCTGAACCCGTTCGACCGCGCGGATCATCGCGGCGTGGTGGCTGGGAACGGCAGGATGGGCGGGCAGCATGGCGCGGATGCGGGACTGGGACGAGGTGCGGCTGGGCGCGATCGGCAACCTGATCCTGGCCGGGGCGCTAACCGTCGCGAGCATCGCGTTTCTACCTTACTTCAACCATGCGCACCCGACCGTGGGACCGTACATCATCGGCATGGCGGTGGTAACACTGGGGCTGGCGTTCTTCGTGTGGCAGCACGAGCGACGCCGCCCGGCTCGCATCGTCGCCGGGAAGCGCACGGAAATCGAGGCGCCTGTCTCGCCCACGTAGGCGCGACGATGCCGCAAGCCAGGCTGCCCGCCTCCGGTCAAATCCCCTCATCCCCCCATCCCCGCCCAGGTGCCTGCGGGGATGAGGGGATGTTTCTTTCTGTGACGAGGATAGAAGGTGGCGCGGCTCACTTCGTTTTTGCGTGAAGACCTGTAGAGTTGGGCGCGATATCGGAGTATTGATTGAGTAGAGGCAGGAGTGAACCATGATTGCAAAGCACGTCCACGTGATCGTCAACCCCGCATCCGGCCAGGACCGGCCGATCCTCAAGACGTTGAATTCGATCTTTCGTGAGAACGGCATCGAGTGGGAGATGTTCATGACCAAGGAGGCCGGCGACGGGATCCGGCTGGCGAAAGAGGCTGCCGCGGCCGGCGTCGACGCGGTCGCGGTCTACGGCGGGGACGGGACGGTCCGCGAGGTGACGACGGGATTACTCGGGACGAACGTGCCGATCCTGATCCTGGCGGGCGGAACCGCGAACGCGCTGGCGCTGGCGCTCGGGGTGCCGACGGACCTGGCCACGGCCGCGAACATGCTGGCGTGCGGCGACTGCACGGTGAAGCAGGTGGACGTGGGGCTGGTGAACGGGGAATGCTTCCTGATCGGCGTCGGGATAGGGATTCCGGGGGAGCTGGCCGAAACTGCGGACCGCGAGGCGAAAGACCGGCTGGGCGTGTTCGCCTATTTCTTCTCTTCGATCCAGGCGCTACGGAACGCAGAGACGGTGAACTACCGGGTGACGCTGGACGGGGAGACGTTCGAGACCGAAGGCGTGAGCGCGGTGATCCTGAATGCGGGGCAGTTCGGCATTCCGGGCGTGACCATCGCGCCGAGCATCGACATGAGCGACAGCAAGCTGGACCTGCTGATCTTCAAGAGCAAGAGCCTGCCGGCGCTGGTGTCGCTGGCGGCGGCGGTCGTCCGGCAGGATGAGCAGACCGCGCAGTATGACCTGTACCAGGGCCGCGAAATCAAGGTCGAGCCGCTACCACTGCAGCCGGTGCAGGTGGACGGCGAGGTGCTGGAGCCGGGCCCGGTGACCGCTGAGATTATCCCCTGCGCGGCACGGTATATCGTCCCGGCCCCGACGCCCGGCTGAAGCAATCAGCGCACGCGGCGCCGTTCGATCAGATTGTGAGATGCACGCACGCGCACGGGGACGAGACGTTCCTCGCTGCGCTTGCGCGCGTTCGCAGATTCTTTTTGAGCGGCGGCCAGGGCCGCGGCCAGGACGCCCAAGGCCAGTACTACGGATAACATAGGTTACTCCAGGTGAAATGGGTTGGATCGCCCAGAGAAGGTTCATCGGTGGACCCATATGGGGGATCAATTTCAGTAGGTGCACTTTAGCGCAGAACGCCTCCGACGCATGTAGTTCAGCGTCCCGTTGTTGCGGGGCCAACGGTAAGCCGCACCCCATTACGTTTCACACAATTTGACTTTCAATGTAAGCCTAGCTACACTTCTATCAGTCACTTCACATTCCTCATCGAAACGACCGCTCAACCATCCCCTGTCCCAATGGAGGGCGCATGTTTCATTTTCCGGGCAAGACCCGAGAAGTTCCTGCATCGGGGGTCGACAACGGCCATGGCGCACTGATCCGGTTTGACCGCGTCGTCAAGCGCTTTAAGGCAGGCGAGGACGAGGTCACGGTGCTCAAGGGCGTGGACGCCGAATTCCACGCAGGCGAGTTCGTCGGCATCATCGGCAAATCGGGCAGCGGCAAATCCACCTTCATCAATATGCTGACAGGCATCGACCGGCCGACGTCCGGCGCGGTCTACGTGGGCGACCTGCGCGTCGACCAGCTCGGCGAGAGCCGGTTAGCGGCCTGGCGCGGGCGCAACCTGGGCGTCGTCTTTCAGTTCTTCCAGCTGCTGCCCATGCTCTCGCTGCTCGAGAACGTCATGCTCCCCATGGATTTCTGCCACACCTACCCGGCCGCGGAGCGCAAGCAGCGCGCGCTGAAGCTGCTGGACCTGGTAGGGCTGGCCGACCAGGCGCACAAGCTGCCGGCCGCGCTCTCCGGGGGCCAGCAGCAGCGTGTGGCCATCGCCCGCGCACTGGCCAACGATCCGCCGATCATCGTCGCCGACGAGCCGACCGGCAACCTGGACTCCAAGACCGCCGAGTCGGTCTTTGCGCTGTTCGAGGCGCTCGTCAAAGAAGGCAAGACGGTTATCATAGTCACCCACGACTCGGCGCTGGCCCGCCGCGTCAAGCGGACGGTCCTGATCGCCGATGGCGAGGTCGTCAACGAATGGGTGGCCCGGGCCTTGCCGTTCCTCACCCAGCAGCAGATGCTGGAGGTCTCGCACCGCGTGCAGCCCATGCGCTTCGCACCGGGTCAAGAGATCATCCACGAAGGCCAGCCGGGAGACCGGTTCTATATCGTCAGCGCCGGCGCGGTCGAGGTCGGGCTGGACCGACCGGGCGGCAGCCGGGTTGTGGTCGGCCACATGGGGCCGGGCCAGTACTTCGGGGAGATCGAGCTCCTGCGCGGGGGCCGCAGCATCGCGGGCGTGCGAGCCGCAGGCGGGCCGGTCGAAGCTTACGCCCTGCCCTGCGAGGATTTCGCCGCGCTGCTCGCCGAATCCGATGCGACGCGCGACAGCATCGGCCAGGTGGTACGGGAGCGCGCCGGCGAAAACGAGGCAGCGCGGCGCCACACCGAGGCTGCCGGGGGCCAGTGGACAGCAGCGCCGGGCGGCGACGGACCGGACGGGCCCGCAGAGGGGAGGCCGTGAGATGCTTGCTCCCCGCTGGCGTAAGGTGCTGGCCGACCTGTTGGGCAACAAGGTCCGCACGATCCTGACCGTGCTGTCCATTGCGGTGGGCGTGATGGCCGTCGGCGCCATCAGCACCGCCTATGTGATTCTGCAGCGCGACATGGACCCGAGCTTTCGCGCGATCCACCCGGCAGGCGCCATCCTCTCGACCTCGCCGTTTGAGACGGATTTTCTGGACTCCCTGCGGCGGCTGCCCGGCATGGGCCGTGTCGAGGGCCGGGCGCACGTGGCGGGCTTCAAGCTGGAGCGGCCCGGCGACAGCCCGCTGAACATGGAGCTGAGGGCGAACCCGGACTTCGAGAAGAGCCAACTGGACCGCCTGATCCTGCGGCAAGGCGGCTGGCCGGAAAACCGCGAGATCGTCCTGGAGCATCTCGCGCTCGCAACGCATCGCGGTCCGCGCGGGCGACATGGTGCAGGTCACGCTGCCCAACGGAAAGCAGCGTGAGCTGCGGGTGGCGGGCTTTGTCGAGGACCGCACGACGGATAGCGCGAACGGCAATGTCTATGGTTATGTAAATCTAGACACGATGGAATACCTGGGTCGGCGCCGCAGCCTGAACCTGGTCGAAATGACGGTCGCGGACAACGCGGGCGACAAGGCTCACGTCCGCGATGTGGCCCGGCTGGTAGAGGACCAGTTCCGACACAACGGCGGCCAGGTGAGCTCCACGATGGTGCGCGAGCCGGGCAAGCACCCGAACGCTTCGAAGGTCAACGCCATCACCGCCCTGCTGGCCGCGCTCGGCCTGCTCACCATTTGCCTGAGCGCGTTCCTGGTCATCAACACGGTCTCGGCACTGATGAGCCAGCAGGTGCGCCACATCGGCGTGATGAAGGCGGTTGGCGCGAGGACCGGGCAGATCTTCGGCATGTACGTGGTCTTGCTGCTGTGCCTGGGGCTGGGCGCGCTGCTGATCGCCGCGCCCCTGGCACTGGGGCTGGGCTACTTCGCCACGACGCAGATTGCGGCGGGCCTCAACTTTACCATCTCACCCTTCCGGCCCGAGCCTCTGCCGATCGTCTTGATGACCGTGTTGAGCCTGGCAGTTCCGGTGTTGGCCGGGCTGGCGCCCGTGCTGGGGGCGCGCGCACCACCATCCGCGCGGCAATCGGCGGGTATGGGCTGGGCGGAGTGCCGAAGCCGAACCTCGTGGACCGGCTGCTGGGGCACGTCCGCCGGCTGTCGCGGCCGCTCCTGATCTCCCTCCGCAATACAGTGCGACGGCGGGCGCGGCTCGCCCTGACGCTCACCACGCTGGTGCTGGCCGGCGCGATCTTCTGCGGCGTCATCAGCACACAGAAGTCGATGACGGCCAGCCTGACGCAGATGTACAGCTACTATACGGCGGACGTAAAGGTCGATTTCGAGGCGCCGCAGCGGACCGCGCAGGTGAAAGACATCCTGGACGACGCGCCGGGCGTGGACCGCGTCGAAGGCTGGATCTTCGCGTCGGGCGAGGTCATGCCGGGCACGGGGCGGATCGCGCGGACCGTGGACCGGGTCGCAACGGACCAGCTTACGATTGCCGCGCCGCCGGCCGACAGCGTGATCGTGACCCGCGACGTGATCGAGGGCCGCTTCCTGCTGCCCGAGGATCGCAACGCGATCCTCATGTGCACGAGAGCGATGCGCGGCCACCCCGACTGGAAGATCGGAAGCACGGTGCGGCTGCGCTTGAACGGCCAGGTGGAAGCCGATTTCGTCATCGTCGGCACGTTCCCCTTCGCAAGCGGCGAGGGCAACAAGATGGCGATCGCCAGCCAGGAATACCTGGCGGAGCTGTACAACCAGCCGGGACGGGCGCAGTACTTCCGCATCATGACGTCGCCGCGGGACCGGGTCACCGAAGACCTGGTGCGCGACGAGAGCGCAGCCCGGCTCAAGGCCGCAGGGTACAGGGTCAGCGTCCTGAGCGGACACAGCGATGCGGAAGCCCTGAACCAGAGCATGGGCATGATCATTGCGGCCCTGCTGGGGCTGGCGCTCCTGATCGGGCTGGTCGGCGGGCTCGGGCTGGCGGGCATGATGAGCATGAACGTGCTGGAACGCACCCGGGAGATCGGCGTGATGCGGTCGATCGGCGCGACCAACGGGGACATCATGCAGCTGGTGCTCGTGGAAGGTCTGCTGACAGGGTTGCTGAGCTGGGTGGGCGGCGTGCTGCTGGGGATCCCGATGGGCAAGTTCTTGTCCTTCATCCTGGGCCAGGGGATCTTCGACGCGCCCTTCAGCTTCATCATGGACTGGCGAGGTCCGTTGATCTGGCTGGTGGTCGTCGTGGTTTTGTCGATCGTCGCGAGCCTGCTTCCGGCCTGGAACGCCTCCCGCCTGACCATTCGGGAAGTCCTGGCATACGAATAACGCGTCGCCGCTTACTATTGTCGCAAAGGAGCCGTTCTTATGAAAACCGTTTTTAGCACTTTCCTTGTCCCGGCATTATGCACCGTCCTCGTCCTCCTTTCCGGCTGCGCCGCGCCCGGGGCAGGGGCAACTGCCGCCGTCCCCCCAGTCGATACGGCCAAGAACCTGACGGCGGAGGCGAAGCTCGCGCCGCAGCGCAGCGCCACCTTGAGCTTCCCGATGCCGGGTGTGGTCGCCGAAGTGCTGGTGAAGGAAGGCGACCCGGTGACCGCAGGGCAACCGATCGCGCGCCTGCAAAGCGAGCACCAGGCAGCCGAGCTCACGCGCGCCCAGGCGGCACTGGAGCGCGCCCAGGCACAGCGGGACGGCCTGAAGGCAGGCCTTTTGCCGGAAGAGGTTGCGGCGGGCGACGCGCAACTCGACCTGATCGAAGTGCTGCTTGACAGGCTGAACAGCGATGCGACGCCCGAAGAAATCGCCAGGGCCGACGCCGCGATGGCGAGCGCGAAAGAGGCCCGCAGCGACATGGTCAAGGCGGGCGCCCCACCGGAAAAACTGACGGAGGCCAACGCCGGGGTCACGATGGCCGAGGCCGAGCTGAAGCAGGCGCAAGTGGCCCTGGCGGATACCGTGCTCGTCGCGCCGTTCGCCGGCACGCTGGTCAGCCTCGATGCGCGGCCAGGCGAGCAGGTGGCGGCAGGCGCGGCCGTCGCGCGTCTTGGCGACCTGTCGGGCTGGAAGGTCGAGACAACGAACCTCAGCGAGGTCAGCCTGGCCCGCGTCCAGATGGGCCAGCCGGTCACCCTCACCTTCGACGCCTTGCCGGGCGTGCAGCTGGGGGGCAAGGTGACTGCAATTCGCGGCCTGGGCGAAACCCGGCAGGGCGATACGGTGTATACGGTCACCATTACGCCCGCAGGCAACGATCCCGGACTCCGCTGGAATATGACTGTTCTCGTGACCTTCGGAAAGTAATCAGGAAGCCCGTGCGCTTCAGCTTGCCCACGCGCCCCCGCAGGCTGAAGCGCGCGTTGTCGCGGAACCCGACCCCCTCATTGCACGTATTCGAGAACAGCAGCACGAACTAAGGCTGCGCGTTCGTATCGTGGTGTTCGCTTCCCCCTGGGCTCCAGTATTATCGTCAGCCAGCGCGGCGAGCCGACACCTGTTATGAGGTGGGACCATGTCACACAAGTTCGTATCCATTTCGATCGTTCTGTTCGTCCTCGTCCTGGCCGCGGGCGGCTGCATGCCGCCGGCACTCGGGCCGGTGGGCGGGCCTACGCCGGCGCCTGAGGCCAAGACGCCGGCTGCCGAAATGACCGCGGCATCTCCAGCGGCCACGGCCGAACCTCAGCCCGAACCGCAGGCGACAGCCGGTGCGATGGGGCTGCGGCTGCTCGCTCCCGACGTGAGCAAGCCGGTGGAGCTCGCGCCGACGGTCAGCTGGGAGGCGATCCCGGGCGCCAGAAGCTACAAGGTCTGGATCAGCGACGCGGGGACGACGGAACTGCTGGTTCAGCAGGAGGTGACCGATCTGAGCCTGGCGCTCGGGCAGCCGCTGAAGCCCGGGCGGACCTACTCGCTCCTGGTCCAGGCGCTGGATGCAAACAAGCAGGCGATCACCGAGCTGCGGACGGAGTTTACGACGGCGGGCGAGGCCGTCGCGCCCCAGGATGAACCGGTCCAACAGATCCCGAGCAACTGCTACCGGGAGGGCCTGCTGACGTACGTCGACCGGGAGGCGCAAATCTGCTTCGCCTACCCGCAGGGCTTCGCGCTGGGCGGAGCACAGGGCGCGTTCGCCGCGGGCAGCCAGGCGCGGGCCGAACTGCGCGGCCCGGCGATCGGGGCAGGCCCCGAGCCGCTCTTCGCCCGATTGAGCGTGGACTTCGAGCCGTACCAGGGGGTGGATCTGCCCCAGTTCGTCGACGAGATGATCAAGCGCGACGTGCCGGCGGAGCTAGTGGGCAAGGTCGAACGAAGGCAGGAGACGTGGGCCGGTCATGCGGCCGAGGTGTTGGAGCCGTGGCCGGGGCAGCTGAGCTCGCGTATCGTGGTGGTCGACGCGGCGCCGCTCGGCTTCGACGTCCTCACCTTCTGGCCGTCGTTCAAGGGCGCGACGAGCCAGCCGGGTGCGGACGCGCTCAAGGCAGAAGCGGACATGGAGGCCCTGTACGAGATCGTTGCGGGGAGCTTCGCCACGCTGCCGCCGCCCGGCGTCCCGATCGCGCCTGAGGCGCGGGTTGACCTGCCCAAGAGCTGTCTCGTCAGCGGCCAGCCGCTGTATATCGATGCGGACCAGGGTTACTGCATGGCCTTGACGCCGGAGATGAGGGCGAAGCGCGAAGAGAACGGCAGCGTCGGGTTCTATGGCCCCGCACTCGACCAGAGCCCCGATCCCCTGCGCGTCAGCCTTGGCGTCACAGTCGAACCCGTGGCCAAGGGCGCCGCGCTCGACAAGACGGTGGAAACCTACCTCGCGTCGCTTGGGGAGCTGGGGCAGCAGGTCAAGCGCGCGGGGCTGACCCTGGGCGGGGAGCCTGCCGTGCGGCTGGACGGGATACCGGGCCGGCCAAGTGCGATCGAAGTCCTGGCGCTGCACGAGGGCAAGCTGGCCTGGCTCCGCTTCGCGCCCGATTTGAGCTTCGAGAAGTCGCAAACGGAGGTGGAAGCGCTCGTCCAGGCGGTGACCTCGTCGTTCGGCTTCCTGCCCGGCCGGGATCAAACTGCAGGCGAGTTCGCCCGACGGGAGGGGCGGCCGTTAGCCACGCATCGTACCGGGGCGTGAGCTTCGCCTATCCGCAATCGGTTGCGGCGTCGGCCGAGGGAACGACCGTGCCGGCGCATGACGGAGCAGGCGGGCCGTGGTGGGAGGTCGCGCCGCAGCACGTCGAGATCGCGCTGGGCGGCTACGTGCTGCCCAAGACGCTCCACGAGCCGCGCGTCGCCGTGTATCCAACGGCCGAGTTCGCGGCGCAAAGCGCGCAGGCGGCGGCGCAGATCGAGGGGCTGAAGCAACTGCTGCAGGCGAAGCCCGAGAACCCGGAAGGGCAACTGCCGTTCCTGCCGCTCATCAACGCGGGCCAGATGATGCACCTGCGCGTGAAGTACCTGCCGTTCAAGGGCGGCGAGGGCGTGAGCTACGTAACGCAACTGGCGCAGGGCCTGACGCCGATCAACAACGAGGAACTGTTCTACACTTTCCAAGGCCTGACCGCGGACGGCAAGTATTACGTCTCAGCGATCCTGCCCGTGTCCAACAAATCGCTGCCGGCAACTGCGAACGACCTGCCGGCGGCGCAGATGAAGGCGATGAACGCGAACTTCAAGGCGTACGTGAACGAAGTGACGCAGACGCTCGCGAGCGCGGAAGACGCGAGCTTCACGCCGGCGTTGGCAGAACTCGACGGGCTGGTGCAGTCGATCGAGGTGAAGCCCGACGCGGCGGCGCAGGCGACGGTCGTGCAGGTCGAGATGGGGCGTTACCCGGACATCGACCCGGAGTACTCGGTGCAACAGATCCCGGCCGTGCCGCCGGGCGACAACGTCAGCTGGTTCGACGCGCACCCGCCGCTGACGCTGGTCACGCTGCCGGGATATGCGGGGGGACGGCCGGCACGGCTGCCCTACTACTTCTCCGAGCCGACGGTGCAGGTCTACCGCGTCGCCGACTTTGCAGGTTTCGGGCAGTCCTCCGAAACGCTGAGCTTCCAGGGGCAATATGAGGCGCTGAAGAAGCTGCTCGACGAAAAGGCGCCGTTGACGGCGTGCTCGGGCGTGACGCTGAAACCGGGGCAGAACCAGGCGTATCCCGTGCTGCCGCTGCTGCCGCTGGTGAACGCGGCGCAGGTATTCTGCACGCAGCCCGCCTACGTCGACTTCGAGGGCGGCAAGGGCATCCGGTACGTGACGGCGTTCTCACAGTCGCCCGAGCCGGTGAGTGACCTGCCGGTCTTCTATACCTTCCAGGGGCTGACCGACGACGGCGAGCACTACGTGCTGGCGCTGCTGCCCGTCGCAACGGGCATCCAGCCCGCGCAGGCCGGCGAGGGGTTGGATGCGAATGCGTGGACGACGATGCTGAAGGAGTGGGTCGGCAAGCTGGGCGCGCTCGACAGCAGCGGCTTCCGGCCGTCGCTGGAGGCGCTGGACCTGCTCGTGGGGTCGATCGCGGTCCGGTAGCCAGCGCCGGCGTTTGAGTCTCCGGACTGCTCCCCGGTCTCCCTGCACGACATGCGGGAGGCCGGGGGCAACGGAGCCACCGGGCGGTCTGCAAGCGCATGGCCGCCCGGGAGTTACTCGCCCGAGGGCTGCGGCGCGCGGTCCCGGCCGAGGGCCTCGAGCCGGCGCACCGCTTCGTCGAGCGGCGGCAACTCCATCATCGCCTGCCGGAGCCCCTGCGCGATTGTCCGATAGCCGGGCTGCTCCAAGACGGCCCGTACCGCGGCCCGAACCGCTTCGGGTTCCGGCGGATTTCCCTCCACCAGCACACCCGCACCTACCGCCGCGCAGCGCCAGGCGGTGGAGAGGTTATCGCCCGCGCCACCCGGAATGATCACCATGGGCAGGCCATGCCACAGCGCTGCGTGCAGCGAATTGTAGCCGCCGTGGAAGATCAGCGCGTCGCAGTGGGGCAGCAGCAATGACTGCGGGATGTATTGCTCGATCCGGATGTGTTCGGGCTGCGGGCCGAACTGGGCCGGATCCATCGAACGCCCGACGGTGAGAATGAGATTCACCGGCTCGGTGCGGAGGGCGGAGAGGATGGCCCGAAACGTGCCGGGCGACCGGTTGAAGGTGGTGCCCAGCGTGGCGCAGACGGTAGGTTGGCGGGGAAGCGCCGCGAGCCAATCGGGCAAACGGGCCGCGCCGAAGCTCGTGTCGAAGGGCCGGGCGCAGAACCGGTGGGCGACGGGCGGGTAGGGCAGGTTGGGGATCGTCCAGGCGGGCGGCAGGAAATCAAGGACGAGGTAACGGTCGAGGGTGTCCAGAGCCGGATCTTCGGGGAGGCCGAAGCGGCGGCGAAGCTCGAGGACCGCGTCGGGACACAGGTGTTTCCCGGAGATGTACCTGGCCCAGATCGTGGTCGTATGCGGCAGGCCGAAGCGTTCGGCGGCGACGTACCCTCCGAACTCCAGCTGCTCGCGGACGATCACGTCGGGCCGCCAAGCGTCGACCAGGGGGATCAGGTCGGCGGCCATCCGGGGGCCGAGCCCCTCGACGAAACCGTAAAGCTGTTGGATCCCGAGCTCCTGGTGGCGAGCCTGGATGGCCGGCCACTCGGGGAGGGCTTCGAGGATGTCACGCGAGCCATCGAAGTCGACCCCGCAGGCGAAGTGCTGGAAACCGTTGCGCGTGATGACGGGACCGAAGGCCCTGCCGGTGGCGAAGGCGACCTCGTGGCCCTGTTCGCGCAGGGCGCCGGCCAACGGACACCATGGAGTGGAAATGGCCAAATGCCGGATTCATGGTGAAGAGAAACTTCATGGGTCGCTGCTCCGTTCGAGGGAAGAGTGTCTGAAGACGCGGCTTGCGGTCGCGAGTCCAGCATACACCCGTTTAGGCAATGCGGCGCAGCGTAATCGCGGGGCAACTGCCGGCAGCATTGCGGACTGCGCGAGAACATTCGCGTGAGACTTGTCCCACTACTCGCGCTATGACAATCGCCACTTCCAAATCGCCATGCCACACTTGACCGGACACGCAATAGGTGCTATAAACGTGGGGTCTACTTTCTCACCATCATACTCCAATTTGTTTTGAATATCGGGTCACGGAGGCGACGTGCGTGACCTCTCAGGCCGCAAACTAGGTCCCTACGAGATTCGGGACGTTATCGGTCATGGCGGCATGGCGACGGTTTACCGCGCCTACCAGCCAGCCCTCAACCGGTATGTTGCCATCAAAGTCCTCAGCGGCGCAATGGCGCAGGACACGGAGTTCGTGGCCCGGTTCCAGCGGGAAGCTCTCGCGGCGGGCGGGCTCGATCACCCGAACATCCTGAGGATCTACGACGCCAACACCGTCGACGACGACCGGCAATACATCGCGATGGCTTACGCGCCGGGCGGAACGCTGGCCCAGCAGCTGCGGAAGAGCGGGGCCCTGCCGGCCAACGAAGCGGCGGACCTGATTGCCCAAGTGGCGGACGCGCTAAACTATGCGCACCGCCGCGGCATCGTTCACCGGGACATCAAGCCGAGCAACATCCTGCTAGACGAGGAAGGCCGGCCCCTCCTGGCGGACTTCGGGATCGCGCAGGCGATCCAGGCGGGGCCCCGTCTCACGCAGACCGGCTCGAGCCTGGGCACGCCGGAGTACATGTCCCCGGAACAGGCCGAAGGGCTGCCCGTCGATGGGCGGAGCGACCTGTTCAGCCTGGGCATCGTGCTCTACCAGGTCGTGACCGCCAAGCTGCCCTTCCATGCGGACACCTCGATCGCGACGATGTTCCAGGTAGTCCACCGCACGCCGCTCCCACCACGCTCCATTGACGCCAGCATCCCGACCTACCTCGACAGCATCATCCAGAAAGCGCTGGCGAAGGACCCGAACGATCGCTTCCAAACGGGGAAGGAGATGGCTCAGGCGCTACGCGAGCGGCGGGTCGTGGCGGTTCCGCTGCCGCCGCCACCGATGGACGAGGTCACGGCCGTCCACGCGCCTGTCCGGACGGAGGCTGGGGCAAGGCACCCGACACCCCTGCCACCGAGCAGGGCCGCCGGAGCCAGCTCGAGCCGACCGCTCCTGATGGGGCTGCTCGTGGTGGCGTTGATTGCGATCCTCGGCGCGGGTGGGTACCTGGCCTGGACGGCGCTGCAGCCGAAGGCGACGCCGGCGGCAGCTGCGACCGGACCGCTGGCCACGGCGCTCCAAACCGATACTCCCCTTCCGGAGCCCACGGACCCGCCGACGAGCGCGCCGACGCTCAAGCCGACGACGGCGGGCGGCGTCTTCACCGTTAAGACTGCGACGCCCGATGAAGAAGCGCTGGCCGCGACAATGCCGGCGCCCACCGAGCCCGCTGCAGTCGAGAACACGCGGGTCCCCGAATCCAACCCCACCGTCGCGCCGACGGTGACACCCGTCACGCCTGAAGCAACCGAGGCGATCGCGGCGAGTCCCATGCCGCCGCCGACCGTCCCGCGTGCCACCAAAGCCGCCCCGACCCAGGCGCCGCCGGCCGTCCCGGTGGTAACCGCGCCGGGCGTCGTGCTGAACTTCGAAAGCTTCGGCAACTGGAAGATCGGCGACGAGAAGAACGGCACCCTCACCGCGAGCACCGAGCAGGCACACAGCGGGCAGGCCAGCGCAAAACTGGCGTACCAATTCCCCGCGAGCGCGAAGAACTACGTGGTCTTCCGCCGGGTCCCACCGGCGCCGATACCCGGCCGGCCCGCGTCGCTCAAGCTCTGGGTGTACGGCGACGGTTCGGGCCATTTCCTGAACGCGTGGATCCGTGACAGCCAGTCGGAGCTGCGGTCCTTCACCTTCGGGCAGGTCAACCACACGGGATGGCAGGAAATGACGGCCTCTCTGGACACGACCGCGCCGTGGCCGCAAGCGCACATTTCGGGGCCCGACAACGGCGTGCTGGACTTTCCAATCAGCCTGGACAGCTTCGTCTTCGACGGCGTGCCGGACGGCGGCGGGCCGTTTAGCGGCGCCATCTACCTGGACGACCTGAGCACCAGCGACGTGGCCGCGGCGCAGCCGACGATCTCAGCAGCGGCAGCGACGGCAGCCCCGGTCGTACAGGCGGAGAAGACGCCGACACAGGCGGCAGTCAGCGGGCCGCCGGCCGGACTGACCGGCCACATCGCCTACACAAGCGGCACGGGCGATGGGACGGGGGTGTCGGTGCTCGATGTTGCCAATCGGAACACCTGGGATCTGCGCCCGTGGGCGCGCCAACCCGCGATGGCGCCCGACGGGCGGGTAATGGTGAATGGCATCGGGGGCGGCAAAGACAGCCTCTACACGGTGGATCTGGGCGGCGCGAACGAACGGCAAGCCGGCGCCCACCCGGAGGACAGCTATGCGAGCTGGTCACCTTCGGGCGTCAGCGTGACGTTCCACTCCTCGTTCGAGGGCGACCACCAGGACCGCATATCGTCCAGAAGGACGCGTCCACGTCGAAGAGCCGGCGCGCCTGGAGATCGGCAAGACGCAGGTTTTCGGCCAGTATCCGACGTGGCTAGAGAACTGGCGCATTGCCTTTACCGGCTGCAACTACTGGGATAGCGGCAGCAATTGCGGCATCTGGAGCGCGGACAGCAACAACAGCGGCAATCCGGTGCAGCTGACCGACAACTCCGGAGACATCAGCACCGACAGCGCCGGGGGGACCCTGCTCTTTGCGTCGCCGCGGAACGGCAACTGGGAAGTCTATGCCGTGCCGGCGAACGGGGGCACGCCCCGGAACCTGACCAACAGCCCGAGCCACGATTTCGGGGCGGCGTTCTCGCCCGACGGCCGCACCATCGCGTTCATGTCGAACCGGGACGGCTGGGGCATCTGGGTCATGAATGCGGACGGCAGCAACCCGCAGAAGCTGATCAGCGTGCCGGGTTTCGGCTCCAACTGGAAGGAAGAACGGCTGGCCTGGGGGCCGTAGAGCGCCTGCGGGGATGTGGGGATGCGAGGATTTACTTTACGGCGCATCCCCCCGTCTATCCCCGCATCCCGTTGTCAACTCCGTTGACGCCATCCCCACAGGGTAGGCGACCGCAGGATGGAAGAGCAACCGCGACCGTCACCTAAGGGCCGGGCACGGCGCCTCTTGCACGAGCCCTGGCCGACCCCGGTCCTCGTGGGGTTCTGGCTGGTGATCATCCTGCTGGCCGCGGGCGGGCTGGCCGTGATCGCGGACCGGGCTGCACTGCGAAGCGGCGCGGCGCAAGCGCCTGAGGCGGCGCCGGCATCGAATGCAGCCTCGCCCACCGCGCCACAGCCCACCCGCGGCACCGCCGGTACCGCGGCGGTCGCGGGCGTGGTGTCGCTGGGACGGACCGCGACCCCGGAGGCCACGCGGATGGGCGCGACGCCGGCGGCCACTCCGCCTGCGCTGCCGGCGAGCGTGCTGCTGCAGGAGGCGCCGGCCGGGAAGCAGACGCGGCCGCTCAACTGCGAGTTTCAGACGGCCTCGGACCTGGCCTGGTATTACGGGCAGCCGTTCACGTGGGAAGAGATCTTTCAGGTTGTCGGCCATGACGTCGGCGGAAACCCGCACAAGGGCTTTGTGGGCCGAAGCTTCGACGATAAGCCCGGGCAGGTGTTTCCCCAGGGCTACGGCGTGTACGCCGAGCCGATCGCCGAGGGGTTCGCCCGGCTGGGGATCGAGGCGGCGGTATCGTACGGCAATGGGCCCGAGTGGCTGATGACGCAGCTGGCGGCGGGCCGACCGGTGATGGTCTGGACGACTGCGGGCATGACGATCCGGCCCGTGGCGACGTGGACCGCGGCGGACGGCGTCAACGTCAAGGGCGTGCCGGGCGAACACACGTATCTCGCGGTCGGCTACGATCCGGGGGGCGTGTGGCTGATGGATCCGTACGACGGCCGGCGGCACTACTTCGAGTGGCCCGTCTTCGTGAGCAGCTGGGACCTCCTCGACCGCATGGCGCTGACCGTCACCCAGGACCCGAGGCAGGCACTGCTGCCGACGCCAGGCCAATAGCGTACTTATAAGTCGAAATCGTTCCGGCGTCCTACCCAGACACGCGGAGGTCGACAATGCGCTCTGCCCCCATTCGCTGTTGCAACACGCGCCTTTTCCGCGCGAGTCTAGCCAGGTTCCTCCTCATCCTCTCCTTCGCCCTCGGTATCGGCCTGGGATGGGCCCAGGCGGGATTCGCGCAGAGCGGCCCGGTCGAGGTCCAGACGCTCGGAATTGATTATGCCAACTTCCCGGAGGTCTGTTTGCGGGTGGCGCCGGTTACCTCGAACGGCACGCTGCTGACCGATGTGAGCGAGGACGCGTTCCGGGTGTATGAGAACGGCGACGTTCGACCGGTCACTGCGGTGAAGAGCGAGTATGGGGGGAGCCTCGTTGGGGTGGTCTTCGATGCGTCGGGCAGCTTCGGGCGGCCGGGGAGCACGGGGAGCAACCGCCGTTTCGACGATGCTATCGCGGCGCTCGACGAGCTGGTGTTGACCAAGGGGAAGTGGCTGCAGCAGGATCCGAAGGTCGACCAGCTCCTTCTCGATCGCGCCGACCGGGCCGGACAGCTTCAAGATCGCTTCGCCGAACGGCGCCTGGACCAGCGAGCCGGTCGCGATCCACAACAGCGCGTACCAACTGACCCTGGCGAACACCGACACCCCGCTTTACAAAATGCTCATCGAAGCGATGGTGCGGATGAAGGACGTGCCCGATTACGAGCGCCGTGCCAAGTTCCTGCTGGTGTTCTCGGACGGCGTCGACCGGACGAGCCCCAGCGACGTCACGGACGTGATCAACCGGGCTAACAACCTGGGGGTGAAGATCCTGAGCGTCAAGATCGGGCCGGAGGGCGCGGGCAAGACGCTGCAGCGGATGGCGATCGAGACACCCCGGGAGACCGTAGCCGATTGGTCCTACGCGGATTACACGGGGCCGAACTCCCTTGCGCCGCTGTACAGCGCGATCAAGTCGCGCGGCGAACAACTCCAGGTATGTTATCGCTCCAAGATCAACCAGCCCGGCGCTCACAATATCGAGGTCGGCGTCACGATGGGGGACAAGGAATACAAGAGCCCGGTGCGGACGGTGGCGATCCCAGTGAAACCGCCTGCGGTGCGGATTACCGCCCCGGCCGACGGGGTGATCATCGACCGGATCGCGAACAGCTGGGACCAGGACCCCACGACGATCGAGCCGTTCCAGGAGCCGGTGCGGGTGGAGGTGGCCTGGCCGGACAACTTCCAGCGGGCCATCCAACAGGTGCTGTACGAGGTGGACGGCAGCGTGGTCGCGAACCTGTCGGCCGAAGAGGCGTTCGTCTGGGACTTCTCGAAGCTGCCGGCGGGGGATCACTCGCTGCGAGCGGTGGTGCGCGACGAGCTGGGGATGGAGAGCCGGAGCGACCCGGTGCGCGGCGAGATCAACATCACGATCCCTGCGCCGCCGCCGCCAACGGCGACGCCCGTCCCGCCGCCCACGCCCGTCCCGCCGCTGCAGGAGCGGATCGTTACGGAGGTGACGAACAACCCGGTGCTCGTGGTCGTGCTCGTCATCGCGCTCATCGCGGTGATCCTGGCGCTGTACGCGCTCATACGGCTCCTGCGCAGCCCGAAGCCGATGGAAACGCTGACGATGACGATCGGGAATGCGGTGCGCGACGCGACCGAGATCTTCCGGCCCAAGCGAGGCGGCGGCAGCAGCGGGTTGGCGCGGGCCGAGCTGGTGCCGATCATCGACGACGCGGGCACGCGGGTGACCCGATCCCGCTGCGCTGGCAGACGACCCTGATCGGGCGTGACCCGGCGCGCGGTGCAGGTCGTGTTCTCGGACAAGAGCGTGTCGCGGCTGCACGCCCGCATCGTCGAGGAAGCCGATCATGTCTTCGTGCTGCACGACGAGGGCAGCGGAGCGGCACGTTTGCCTGCGACGAACAGGTGGTGGTGGAGCGGCCGCGGACTTTGAAATCGGGCGACGTGATCGAGTTCGGACGGCAGAAAGTGATCTTCCAGGTGGCCGGCACCGTCGATAACCAGCCGACAGAGGTGGGGACGATGGCGGACGTGACCGAGCCGCTGGTTAAGCGGCCGAGATAGGGAGCGTGATGGCGGCGCTGCAGGCCGGCGTGCGCGTTGGCCGGTACAGGGTGGAGTCGGTGCTGCCCGGAAACCGGGGTGGGTTCGCCCAGGTCGTCATCGCGCGGCGCATATCGAGCGCGGCGAGAACCCGCCGGTGGCGCTGAAGATCGCGCGGGTGAGGAACCGGGAGGTCCCGACGCAGATACCTTCGCCCGGGCGCTCGGCGCGGAGGTCGAACGCTGCGGGTGCTGAAGCACCCGGGCATCGTGCGGCTCTTTCCGATCCCGTTGGATGACGGTGCGGCAGCGAGCCGGCGCCACACGTTCATGGCGCTGCGCCGACACGCTGCCGGGCGCGCCGGGTACTTCGTGATGGAATACCTGGCGGGCGGCACGGTCGAGGAGCTCGTGACGAGGGTGGGCGCGCCGCCCCCGCCGATGGCGGCGGAGATCGCGGACCAGGTGGGCACGGCGCTGGACGACATGCACACGAGCGGGTATGCCCACCTAGACCTGAAGACGAACAACATCGCATTCCGGCGCCCACCGGGCGTGAACAACGCGCCCGAGGCGGTGCTGATCGATTTTGGCGCGGCGCAGAAGGCGCTCCGCCGGGCCGAGGTCGAAGCGGGCGCGCTGATGTACCTGCCACCCGAGCGTGTGCAGGTGTTGATGGGCAACCGGCCGCCCGAAACGATCATCAACAAGCCGGCCGCAGACGTGTATGCGCTGGGGATCACGCTGTACCGCATGCTAACCGGGGAACTGCCGTTCAAGGGGCAGCGGGACCACGTGACGACGGCAATTCTGAGGAAGCCGCCGACACACCCGATGGAATTGAACCGGAGCCTGGTGACGCTGCCGGAGCTCGATGCGCTGATCATGCAGATGCTGGAGAAAGACCCGTCGCGGCGGCTGGGGGTTAGGAAGTGCTGACCCGGCTGGACCAGGCCGTGGCGCCGCCGCGTTTCGACGGCGGGGTCGGTGCGCCGCAAATCAAGGCGGCCCCGAACCGGGGGTGGAAGGCGGCCGCATTGGCGCTCGGCGCCTTTGCGATCGTCGAGGCAGCCGGCCTGGGTTACCTGTATCTGAAAGACCCCTTGACCTTTACAGCCGCGGGCGTGACGCGGGAGGTGGAGACGACGCTGGTCACTCCAGCCGCCACACCGGCCCCTGCTGCTGAGGCAAGCCCGGAACTGACCGAGGCGGCCAAGGCACCCCCTGCGCCGCCGCCGACCACAAAGGCTGCGGCAAGTCCCGTCGCAACGCGCGCCACGGCCACACCCATCCCGACCACACCTGCGCCGGCGCCGACGACGAAGGCGCCTGTCATCGAGCCGACGATCGTGCCGACCTTTACACCCATCCCGACCAAGACAGCAAGGCCAACCGCCCTTCCGACGGTCGCGCCGACAAAGACCAGCGCGCCTACCCCAGGATCATGAGCATGAATACAAGCGCCGACTTCAGCGGAATCCTGCTGCGGGGGCAGCAGTCGGACGTGGGCAAGCGGCCCAACCAGGAGGACCGCTGGTGCGTCCAGGAGTTTCAGACGGCGGACGGGCGCCCGGCGACGTTGGCGCTGGTCGCGGACGGGATCGGCGGCCACAGCTCGGGCGAAATGGCGAGCGAGATGGCGAAGAACACGATCCCGGCCCGGCTGCTTGCCAACCCCCCGGCGGCGAGCGAGATCACGCGGCGTCTGAAGGCGATCCTGGAGGAGACCGGGCAGGCGATCTACGACGCATCGCTGGAGGTCCCGGAGCGGTCGGGCATGGGCACGACCTGTACTGCGATCGTGATTGCGGACCGGCGGCTGTACCTGGCGCACGTGGGCGACAGCCGCGCCTACCTGCTGCGCGGCGGGCAGTTGTACCAGCTGACGATCGACCATACGTGGGCGGAGGAGGCCATCCGGGCGGGGCGCTCGCCGGAGGAGATACGGAACCACCCGAACCGCGGGGTGATCATGCGGTACCTGGGGATCGATCCGTCGGTGAACATCGATACCCGATACCGGACGCTGGCGGGTGAGTTACTGGACATGCTGGACGCCGGTCCCATGTTCCTCGAGCCGGGCGACACGCTGATGCTCAGCAGCGATGGGGTGTCCGATGCGCTGGAGCAGCACCAGGTGGCCGAGTTCCTGGCTTACCCCGACTGCCAGGTGGCAGCCGACGCGCTGGTGAACGGCGCGCTGAAGGCGGGCGCGAGCGACAATGTCACCTCGGTCGTGCTGCGGCTGCCGGGCGGGATCGTGGCCCCACCGCCGAAGGCGCACGCCGGCCCGGCGAAGAAACGCTCGGTGCTGCCCATCGTGGTGGGCGTGCTGGCGCTGCTGGTGATCGTGGGCGGCGGATTGGCCTTCGCGCTGTCACGGGGACAGGCGCCTGCGGCGGCCGCGACGCCGACCATCGAGTCGGCCGTGGCAGGCGTGACCGAGGTGGTGGCGCGGGCGACACGGCCGACCGCGGACCTGGCGGGCGGGGGCGTGCAGGTGGCCACGGTGGCGCCGGCGACGGAGCAACCCACGGCGGGGGCGGCTGCGGCCACGCTGCCGGTGGTGAGCGCGGCGGAGACGGTCACGGCGACCGGCGAGATCAGCAGTACGGCGACCGTGTCGGGCACGCTGCCGGGCGAGCCGACCGTGATCCCGACGTTCACCGCGATTCCGACGTGAACGCCGCTGCCGACGCGGGCGCCGGAACCGACTGCGACGCGGGCGACGGCCACCGTTGTTCCCACCCAGCCCATCACGAGCGGCGTCGAGCCGAGGCGTTGTTTTGCTGCGGCCGGCCGAAGGGCGAGAAGATCATCGGCGAGGCGGAGTTCTCGTGGCGGGAGGAGCCCGGTTCTTCCTGAAGTCAAGCGAGGCAGTATGAGCTGATCATCTGGGAGGTGGGGGAAGACCCGATGCGCGACGGCCGTAGCCCGGTTGGCGAGACGATCATGACCTCCACACGGGCCAACCTGACGGGCGTCGAATCGGCGCTGGGCCTGACGGCCGGGAAGACGTATCTCTGGGGGATCCGCCTGCTGGCGAACGGCACGCCGAAGCGGATGGTGTCCGATGGACGGTCGTTTGTGTATGAGCGGGCACGACGGGCGGGGGTGGCGGGGGAGGTGGTGGCTAGAACGGCTGCACCGGGACCGCTTTGCCCATGAACGTAGAAAGGAGCGATCTGCACATGATCACTCAGCGCAAAACCAATCAAGACTCCGCTCGTGATCCGGCGGAAAGCCCTTTGCCTTGCGGTCCTGGGCTTGCTGCTCGTGACCGCCGCCGTCCCGACGGCCTCCGCTACGCCACTGAGCCTGGGACCTGTCGCGGACACCTATGTCGAATCAGGGCATCCCACCTGCCGGCATGGAGGGAGAGCCGGGCCTCTGGGTAGGTCATGATCAAGCGGGGGGGTACCTGATTGAAAACGCCTTGATTGGCTTCGATCCATCAGCCATCCCGGTTGGTAGCACAATAACGTCAGCGACACTTGGGTTGTACCTGGCGGGAACGACCACCAGTGATCCGCCTCTGACGGTGGGAGTCTACCGCGTGCGCAGCACCTGGTCTGAAACGATTACTTGGCAGGAACACCTTGGATTGACGGTCGACAGTTCCCCGGTGGCCATCAAGGCTGTCCAATCCACACTCGGCCCGGTGACGTTGGGATCTCGAGGGTTGCTCTGCAGGCGTGGTCAGACAACCGCGTCCCTGGCGACTTCAGCCTGATCCTAAAGGGCGACGTAAGGTCCGGCACGCACAAGCGAGGCTTTTGGTCGAAGAACTGCAACCCGGCACAGTGCGGCACAAACACTCCATACCTTAGCATCGAGTACCAGCCGCCGGCTCCACCGCCTCCTCCGCCACTGCAAATCGGGCTGACACAGAGCGGCCCGACGGGTGGGAAGATCTCGTACGTGATCAGCTTGCGAAACCCGTCGGCACTGGATGCTTCCTCGGCGGTCGTCAGCGGCCCAGTTCCGGGCGGTACCATCGTACGTGCCCGGCTCGGCCACGGCTGGAGGAAAACCAATCAGCAGCAGCAATATCGAGTGGGATCCGGTACATACTCGCCTCGGGCGCCACCCTGAACCCCAACCCGGGCTACGCGGTTGTCCTTACGTCGACGGCGGCCTCCATCAAGATAAACAAGACTCCTCCCACGCAGACGGTGGCGTCTGGCGGCGATGCGAGTTTTACGATCGAGGTGATCAACACCGGTATCATGGACCTGTCGGGCATCAACGTTGTCGACTCTGATACATCTGCCTGCACCAATCTGAGCATACCCAACTTACCTGCCGGTGAAAAGTACTCCTATCCGTGCAAGCATACGGGGGTGACGGCTGGCTTCACCGGCAAAGCCATTGTCACCGGCACAACGCCAAGTCATTCGAGTGTATCATGACTCGTGATGCCAGAGTCGACCTAACACAGACGGATATCTCGATCACCAAGAAGCTCGATAGCCCGCGAGTGCCTTTTGGAGGGATGGCCAGCTTCACCATCGAGGTTACCAACAACGCGACCGAAGCTGCGGCAGCACTTGACAACGTGGTGGTCAGTGACCCGACGGCCCCCGGCTGCAGCAAGAACGACATCGGGACCCTGCAGGGCGGCGAAAAGTACCGCTACGTCTGCTCGCAAGCCAACGCGACCGCGGACTTCATCAACATCGTCACAGTCAGCGCCACGACAAAGTCTCCCCAGGAAACGGTCACGGCGTCCGCAGCCGTCGCTGTTCCGATACAGCCGCCGATCATCATCAACTCGGGGGGCGTGTGTCAAGTGGAGGTATCCAGGCGACACGAACGACCGGATAGTGTGTAGCAACGGGACGGGCGGGTTGCCGGTATTCCTGCCCTTGGTTGTGCGGTAGCAGCAAAGCATCACAAGGAGCGACTGGAACGTGGGAGTGAGCGAAAACAGCGTACTCTGTGGTCGCTACCGGTTACAACACCTCATCGGCCGCGGCGGGATGGCTGACGTTTACCTCGCATTCGACGAGAAGCGCCAGGCGCCCGTCGCGGTGAAGCTGCTCCGAGAGGACATGGCCGAGGACCCGGACTTCGTCCGGCACTTCTGCCGTGAAGCCGAGGCCCTCGCCCGGCTCGATCATCCCAACATCGTACACTTCTACGCCTTCGAGCAGGATGGTCCCTTCGCGTTTATCGTCATGGACTATATCGAAGGGACGACGCTGGCGCCGCCGGCTCCAGGAGTTACACGGTCCGCTGGAATTGAAAGACGCCACAGGCATTGCGCGCAACATCTGCGCTGCGCTGCACTATGCCCATCTCAACGGCGTCGTCCATCGTGACCTCAAGCCGGGGAACGTGATGCTCAAGCGCGACGGCAAGGCCCTGCTCACCGACTTCGGCATCTCGTGCGCGCTGGAGAGCACCACGCTGACGGGCGCTACAGTTGGCACACCGGCATACATGAGTCCCGAGCAGATCCGGGGCCAACGAGTCGATGCCCGCTCGGACATCTACAGCCTAGGTGTGATGATGTTCGAGATGACGACGGGCCGGCGGCCGTTCACGGGCGACGAACCTGGCCTCACCGAGACCAACACCACCCAACGCATCCGCGAGGCGCACTTGCGGGTGCTGCCACCGGACCCACACTCGCTCAACCGCCGCCTACCCGCAGAAGCCTCAGCCGTGATCTTCGCGCGCTCTAGCCAAGCAGCCGGCAGACCGCTGGCCAGACGTCGTGAATCTCCGACATGCATGGGAGGCCGCGGCAGGCGCACCGAGCCGCTCGTGGTTACGGCCGAAGTCGAGGTGGGCAAGCGGGCGGTTAGGCCCTCAACCGGGGCGGCGTCTGCTCCCCGAGCCGGTCTCCCCCTGTGGGCGCCCATCCTTGCTGCCGTGATGCTCCTCGCAGTCGCAGCAGGCCTGGTGCTCACGTCGCGCTTGAGCAAGTCCCAACAGGCTGTCGCCCAGACCACGGTGAGGCCTACCGCTACATCGGCCGTTGTGGCCGCGCCGCCCACCGTCCCTCCCGCAGCGACTCGGAAGCCCACGGTCAGCAGGAGCGGTGGGGTGCAGGTGGCAACGGTGGCCTTGGCAAGCAAAGGGGCCGCGAAAGCAGCTGCTGCAGCCACGTTGCCGGTATCGGGCGCCGGCGAGAAAGTCAGCGCAGCCAGCTACATCACCGGGACAGGTACACTCACCGGCACACCACCCGGCGAACCAACTGTGATCCCGACGTTCACCGCGATCCCAACGCGGACGCCAGCGCCGACGCGGTCGCCGGAACCGACTTCGATCCGGGCGGTAGCGAGCGCCGTTCCCACCCAACCCGTCGTGAGCGCCGCGAGCGGAGGCGTGATCCTGATCCGGCCGGCGGATGGCGACAAGATCATCGGGGAGGGGGAGTTCTCGTGGCGGGAGGAACCGAGCTTCTTCCTGAAGCCAACCGAGGCGTATGAGCTGATCATCTGGGGGGTGGGAGAAGACCCGATGCGCGATGGCCGCAGCCCGATCGGCGCCACGCTGATGACTTCTGCACGAGCTAACCTGACCGGCGTCGAAAACGCCCTCGCGCTCACGGCCGGAAAGACGTATCTCTGGGGAATCCGCCTGCTGACAAACGGCGCGCCGAAGCGGATGGTGTCCGATGGGCGGACGTTTGTGTATGAGCGGGCGCCGACGGGTGGGGGTGGTGGAGGCGGCGGAGGGGGTGGTGGAGGCGGCGGAGGATGCACTGGACCAGACTGCGGCAAAAACTAGCTGGGGAGATGTGGCCTGAGGCTTTGTTGCTACCCCGATTGATTCAGAAGCTTGATGTACAAAACTCTGGCCCACGAGAAGAGCGAGTTTGCGATATGATCAGACCCCGAAAGCCAATCGAGGCTCCGCGTTCCTTTGGGAGGCGCTTGGTGTGTCTTGGCGTACTGGTCTCGCTGTGTCTTGGGATGAGCTTCTACCAGGTAAGGGCTGATTCTAATACCCTGACACCGAGCGGCGACACCTACGTCGCCAGTGGACGGCCTGCCGACAACTTCTCGACCAAGACGACTACGTGGGTCGGCTACGATCAGAGCGGCGGCTACCTGGTGGAGCGGGCGCTGCTCGCTTTTGCGCCCGGCACGCTGCCGCCGAGAGGCAGCACGATCACTTCCGCCAGCCTCCACCTGTATCTTGGTGCAACGACCACCGGTGACGGCCGATGCAGGTCTCGGCACACCGGACTACGAGCAACTGGGACCCGAATACGGTGACGTGGCCGCGTCAGCCGTCCTTCGGGCCGGCCGACCGAGCACGTCTGTGCCCGCGGTCGTGCTGCAATGGTATGCCTGGGACGTCAAGACCGCATTGCAGACGTGGAGTGACCAGCGAGACACAACAGACTTCGGGCTGGTGCTCACAAGCACCGCGCTCTCAGGCCAACATGAGCGCAGTTTTCGATCCCTAGAGTACAGCGGAACCGAATTCCATCCTTACCTTGAAATCACCTACGAGTCGCCGCCGCCGCTCACTGTGAGCCTGAAGCAGACGAACCTGCCCGGTCTGAAATTGCAGTATGACATTGCGGTGAGTAACCCGTCCAAGCTGGCGGCGTCCTCGGTGAAGGTCGCAGCTCCCATTCCGCCGGGGACCACGGTGCAGTCGGCCGGAGGTGGGACCCAGGTGGGCTCGGAACTGCAGTGGACGCCGGGTACGCTGGCGGCTGCGGGGGGCGCGTGGAATGGCAGCTATACGGTTGCGGTGACGGCGGCGGGCGCCGCGGAACAAGCCCAGACTGAGCAAACCAGGGAAATCATCGGCCAAGTCACCACGAATAAAGAGAAGGGAGGTACAACGAGGCGGACCGGAACGTCGCGCCGTTCTTGTCTACACTGGTATAGTCCGGATGCGGATGGCACCGATCCCGCTTCCGACGGCACTTCAGCCGCGTCGATTCTGATCAGTGTAATCCCGCCCAGCAGCAGGTCGTCACGGGCGGCACGGCGTATTTTGTGATCGCTGTAACTAACACGGGCACGCTGCCGCTCACCGATGTCATCGTCGCAGACAATGAGGCTCCAGGCTGCGTGCGAACCATCGGCGTCCTGGAACCCGGTGAGAGCTCAACCTACAGCTGCGGTCGGACGAATATCCAGGCTGACTTCACCAATCAGGTCATGGCCACTGCAGAGCCGCCCACTGGGCCATCCGTGTTCGATACTGACATCGCCATCGTCACCGTCATTCACCCTTCTATTCAAATCAACAAGTCGCCTGACACTCAGCAACTGTTTATGAGCGACACGGCGACGTTCAACATCACCGTGACGAACAACGGCGACGTGCCGCTGACCGGCGTGGCCGTGAATGACCCGCTTGCGCCGGGCTGCAACAGGAACATCGGCGACCTTGCGAAGGGAGCGCCTGCGGTAGCCTACGCTTGCACCCTTGCCAACGTCAAGGCTTCCTTCACGAACATCGCAATTGTCACTGCCAGCTCAGCGGTGGGAGCTTTGCAGCCCGTAGAGGATGCTGCGGCCGTCTCGGTGATCGTACCGCCGGTCAACACGGGCGCGTGCGTTACGTGGCGGTACCCGGGCGACACGGCTGACCACGAACAATGCAGCAACGGGACGGGTGGACTGCCAGTATTTCTGCCCATGGTTGTGCGCTAGCGGTAAAGCTTACGGGCAAGGAGCGACTGGGACGTGGGAGTGGGCGAGAACAGCGTGCTCTGCGGTCGCTACCGCCTGCAACAGCCCATCGGAAGGGGCGGGATGGCGGACGTGTACCTGGCGTTCGACTCGAAACGCCAGGCGCGCGTTGCGGTCAAGCTCCTGCGCGAAGATCTCGCAGAAGACCCTGACTTCGTCCGGCGCTTTCGCCGGGAGGGCGAAGCGCTGGCCGGACTCGATCACCCCAACATCGTCCGCTTCTATGCGTTCGAGCAGGACGGCGCGGTCGCGTTCATCGTGATGGACTACATCGACGGCGCGACGCTGCGGCGTCGACTGCAAGACCAGCGCGGCCCCCTTGACCTCGACGAAATCACGCCGATCCTCCGAGATATATGCAGCGCGCTGTACTATGCGCACCTGAACGGCTTCGTCCATCGCGACCTGAAGCCGGGCAACGTCATGCTGAAGCGCGACGGGACGGCGCTGCTCACGGATTTCGGCATCTCGCGCGCAATCGAGGGCGCGACGCTAACCGGCGTGGCGATGGGCACGCCGGCCTACATGAGCCCCGAGCAGATTATGGGCGCCCGGGTGGATGCCCGTTCGGACATTTACAGCCTGGGCGTCGTGCTGTTCGAGATGGCGACGGGCCGGCGGCCATTTAGCGGCGACGAGCCAGGCCTATCCGAGTCGGGCACGACGACCCGGGTCCAGCAGGCGCACCTGTACCTGCCGCCGCCCGACCCGCGCTCGGTGAATCCACGCGTGCCGGCGACCGCGGGAGCGGTGATCCTGCGCGCACTCGCCAAGGATCCGGGCGATCGCTTTCCCGATGTGGTGAGCCTGCGCGAAGCCTGGGACGCGGCGATTGGCGGACCCCTCGCTGCCGCGCGACGCCCTGCCGCTGCCACGGCGACGGTCGCGGCCGCGCCGACCCTGCCGGCGAAATCGAGCGATCAGGTGCCGCCGTGGGCCAGGCGGTCTTCCTTGCCGTGGCTGGTAGGTTTGGGGATGGTCATCGTGATCGCGGCGGCCGCGGTCCTGTTCTCCCGGCAGCCGAGCCAGCAGGCGCTTGTCGAGCCGCCGGCCGCGCCCCCACCGTGCCGGCGCTGCCCTCTGCCACCCCGACGACCACGGCAGCGCGGCCGACGGCTGAACGGCGGGGAGGGGTGCAGGTGGTAACACGAGCGCCGTCCGCGACGTCGCCACTGGGGCAAGTCGCTAAAGCCGCGGATGTGACGCTTGCGCCATCCGACACCCCAACTCCGAGGGCAACCTTCGCACCCAGCGCCATGGCGACCGCGACTGGGACCACGGTCCCGACAGCGGCGCCAAGCCAGGCGGCCATCATTGTGACCAACGCACCGCCGACGGCCACATCCTCGGCTACTCCAACGCCAGCCCCGACGCTCCAGGCCTGCGCGGTTGCAGCGGCTGCTCCACTCGTAGCCTTGTGGCAGGAGCAGCGGGCACAGCTGGGGTGCCCGGTCAACCAGCTGGTCACCAGCGACGCGGCGGCCCAGGGCTTCCAGCACGGCGTGATGCTCTGGCGCAAAAGCAACGACATGATCTACGTGCTCTACGACGAAGGCGACTGGGCCGCTTATCCCGATATCTCCGTCGACGGCGAGCCCGAGCCGGCCGGCTTCGATGCGCCTCCCGGCTTGGTCACGCCCGTGCGCGGCTTCGGAGCGACCTGGCGGACAAGGCTGGGCGGGACGGGCGCGCGCATCGGCTGGGCCACGGAGCAAGAGTACGCCGTGTCGATCCAGGTCCAGGACTTCGAGCATGGCCTGATATTTCTACCGGCAGGGGGCATGAATGGCGCCGTTTACCTGCTAGGAGATGACGGCGGGCGCTCGCTGGTGAAATAGAGGTGCTGCATGACGACCGCACTGGCCCTCCATTTTCCCGAGTCGAATGTCACCCTGGAACTCGACACATGGCGCAGGGCGGTGTTGGGCGTGTCTGACGTCTGCGACATCGACCTACGCCGGTTTCTAACGGCGCAAGGCATCCGGACTATCTCCCGGCGCCACTGCGAGATCACCCGCGTGCCCGACCAGGGCTACCTGATCACGGACCTAAACAGCCTGAACGGAACGCGGGTGAACGGGCAGTGCCTGCGGTCCGGCGAGCCGCGCTTTCTGCGAGCGGGCGACAGCATCATGCTGGCCGAGAACCCGGATTTCACGCTGCAGGTGGTGGGGGATGATGCGTGCCAGACGGAGCTGCTCGCCGCGCTGCCGCGTGCCGCACTCCCGCACGGGTCCTCACCCGAGTTGGCGGCCGGGCAGCTGTACCTGGCAGATGACGGGCGCTTCGTGCTCAACGACGCCGGCATCCCTCGGCAACACCTCACCGCGCTTGAAGAAAAGCTGCTCCTGTACCTGTACGAGCGAGCGGGCCGCGTCTGCAACTACGACGAGCTGATCCGCAACGTGTGGGGGTACGCAAAGTACGACGAACTGCAGGAGAACACGGTGGCGAAGGTCGTCAGCAACCTCCGCAAGAAGCTGGACGACATTGCGCCCGGCGCCGGGATGCGCCACCTGCGAACGGTGCGCGGACGCGGGCTGACTTGCACGCCCGCTTAGCGGCCCAAAGTGCAAGTTGGCAACTTGTGCTTCCGAGCACCATTCAGGAAGCGTTCACCAAAGGTTCTGACAACATTCAAGACGGCTCTCGCAAGTTGTGCCATAATCTGAGCACAATCCTCAATAAGTCTGGCTCATTCCAAGGTAGTAGTTGTAAGGCACGTTGCCGGAAGGAGGAGCCCATCGACACGAATGCCAACCGCGCTCAAGAGCAGTTAGCCGCGAAAAGATCACCAGTTAAGGAGGTAGGTCCCCATGTCAGACGAAATCCGGGCTGATTACCAGCAGTTGGCACAGGTGGCCACGCAGTTCTCGCGCCAAGCCACTGCGATCAACAGGATGCGCGCCGATGTGAAGCGCAGCATGAACTCCCTGCAAGGCAACTGGATCGGCAAGGGCTCCGACGCGTTCTTCTCCGAGATGAACGACAAGGTGCTGCCCGCAACCCAACGGTTGTACAAGGCGCTGCAGGAAGCGAACAAGATCACGAAGCAGATGGCGCAGGTCGTCCAGCAGGCCGAAGAAGACGCGGCGGCCCCGTTCAAGACGGACGTTGAGTAACGCACGAGAACGTGCGCAGGCTCGTGCGGCACCTTGCCGTAGGGAGGTTCACAATGGTCGACAAGATCAAAATGGAATACGCCCGCATGGAGGAGATGGCGAAGACCTTCCAGAAGGGCTCGGAGCAGCTGAAGGAGACGTGCAGCGCGATGCAGGGCATCGCGCGGCACGCTGCAGGACGGCGCATTGTTGGGCCAGGGCGGCGCGGCTTTCGTCGAAGCGGTCAACGGCAAGCTGGTTCCTGCCATCAACCGCCTCGAGCAGAAGTTCGTGGAACTGCAGAACGACGTTCTCAAGGCCATGCGGGACATGCAGCAGGCCGACGCGAAGTCCAAGAGCATCATGGGCTAGGACAGGAGGCGTACCATGTTAATCGAAGATTGCTGCGCTTTGCACGGCAGGTCGTGTCAAACGTCGCGGGCCAGCTGACCCAGCAGTTCCAGATCGTCGAACAAATGGCGATGGCGCCGGTGCGGGGCATCATCAGCCAGGTGTCGGGCGGCGCGTGGAAGGGCGACGGCGCCGATAAGTTCGTCCAGGAACTGTCGACGATGATGATCCCGGGCATCGGCCGGGTGGGCTCGCAGATCCAGCGCCTGAACAGCAACCTGCAGCGGGCGGTCAACGTGATGGACCAGGCGGACGCGCAGGTCAACTCGCTGGCAAAGGGGCTGGGCGATCTCTTCGGCGGCATTTTCTAGCGCTAGCCTTGCGCAGGCAGGAGGATTCCGATGGCCAACGAAGTATATATGGACATCCCGGCCGTGAAGAACATGGCCAATACGCTCGGGAAGGTCGCCGACGTGCTGAAGGCGGTGGCGAAGACGCTGGAGGCGCTGGCGAACATCCTGAAGTCGACAGCCTTTATCGGGCTGGTGGGCGGTGGCGCGGTGCTGGCCGTGATCGAGATGATCAAGCCGTACATCAAGAAGATGGCGGAGAAGGCGGCCGAGCTGAAGAAGGACGTGCTGGATTCGGTGACGGCCTACGAGCGCGGAGACGCGCAAGGCGCCACCCGGTTCTACTAACCACTATTGACGTAGGGGCAACCAGCCGGTTATTGACGTAGGGGCGACCGGCCGGTCGCCTCTACCCGAGTGGCACTCGCCCATCCCACCCCCAAGGTAGCGCTCATGAAACAAGTCTGCCTGCACTGCGGGCGTATCTCTGCCGGGGGCGACCTCTTTTGCCAGGAGACTTACTGCCCGGGCGAAATGTCGCCGACGATCCTCGATCCGGGGGACTGGTTCGGCGACATCGAGATCGTCAAGCCGATCATCGTGCTGCGCTCGGCGGTGCTCTACGAGGCCACGCACCAGAAGCAGAAGGTCTACCTCAAGGTGGCCCATCCCGGCGCAGGGAACAAAGAGCGGCTGAAACGGGAGGCCGAATTCCTCCAGGCGCTCCAGATGCGTAAGCAAAGCCAAAGCACGCTGCCCACGCTGCTCCCCGCCTACGCAAACACCACGGTCGCAGCGGATGCCTACGGCAAGACGATGCTCGGCGGTCACCTGCTCTATTTCTACATGTTCGAGCACTTCGAGGGCGAGCCGCTGCGCGACGTGCTGCGGCGCAATCCGCAGCTGTGGATCAATCACGTCGGCTGGATCATGATCGCGCTGGCGGCCACGGTGAACTTCATGCACACGCAGGGCCGCTATCATTTCGCGCTCAGCCCCGACAGCCTGCTGGTGCGTTTCGACGAGAAGCCCAGCGTGCCGCGCATCCTCCTGTTCGATCTCGGCGTCGTTACGGACCAGGGCCACCTGGCGCAGGACTGGCACCCGTTCGGCGTGCTGCCGGCCTACACTGCGCCCGAACTGATCGACGCGGACCCGGCGAATCTCCCCGTGAGCTACCGGACCGACGTGTACGGGCTCGGCGTGGTGCTGTACGAGCTGCTGGTCGGGCAGCCGGCTTATGCTTACAAGCTGCGCTCGGACAACGAGGTGCTGCAGGCGGTCGGGAGCGGCCAGCGGGTGACGATGAACCGGATCGAAGATGTGAAGACGACGGCGCAGATCGCGCTGCAGGCGACCAGCATCGAGCCGGTCCAGCGGCAGAAATCGGCGTTCGACTTCGCGCAGCAGCTGCGCGAGCTGTTCGGCGACATCCCGGCGCCCAAGCGCAGCCCGTGGCCAAGCCTCAATACCATCTTCCTGGCCGTGGTCGTGCTGCTGATCATCGTGTTCCTGATCGTGCTTGCACTGGCGCTGAGCAGCGGCGGCTAGGGAGGAAGAAGCAGCATGAGCCAAACCGTCCTCATCGACCGCCCGCCCCGCATCCAGCCGGAACTGCCGGTCGAGATCATCGAAATCCCCAGCCCGCCCCGGCACGAGCAGTCCGGAATGACGCAGCTGCTCCAGATGGGCCTGCCGCTGCTGACGATGGTCGCTTTCATGTTCGTGACCATGTCGGGCAACGCCAGGAACCCGCTGGCCGTGCTCCCCATGGTGCTGATGGTCGTTTCCTCGGGCGGCATCGCCGTCTATACGTACCTGAAGGAAAAGCGCGAGCGCGACGCCGAGGCCGCCGCGTACATGGAGCGGCTGGTCGAGATGACGCGCGACATGCACAACTATCACGACCAGCAGCGCCGGTTCTACACCTATAACTACCCGGAAAAGGCGACGACGGCCCGCATCGTCCGCGACGCCAGGTGGGAGGTCGAGAAGCACGAGCGCACGCTGCGCGGCAACACGCGTCTCTGGGAGCGCCGCACCACGGACGAAGACTTCGGCGTCATCCGACTGGGCATGGGCACCCTGCCGTCCACGGTCGTTTACCAACTCAAGGACACCGAGGTCCAGAACGACCCGCTGACCCGCGCGGCCCAGAAGCTCCAGGAAGACTCCCGCTTCGTCGACCACATCCCGGTGATCATCTCCTTGCGACCGCCCAGGAAGCGGGATGACGACGAGGAAGCGGACAAGGTCCAGGAAGACGAAGAGAAGGCCGAGGAGGAGCACGCGCGGCGCACGCCTGCCGTGCATGCGGTGGGCATTGCGGGCAAGCGCGACTGCGTCTACGAGTTCGCGCGCGCGACCCTCGTTCAGAACGCCGTATTCCACGCCGCGGCCGACCTCCAGCTCTACGTCCTCGCCGCGCACGAGGCCGAGTGGGCGTGGACCGAGCGCCTGCCCCACTGCCGGGGGGACGAGAACAACCCGCACACCTGCTTCATGGATGCCGTCAAGCCGGGCGGCGGGGCGCCGGGCAAGTCGTGGGGCGAGCCGGACGAGCAGCCCCTGCCGCACTTCCTCGAAAGCATCCGCAAGATGCTGGCCCAGCGCAAGCTGCAGCTGCAGGAGACCAACGACGAAGGCGGCGCGCGGGGGGACCCGACCCTGCCCCACCTCCTCGTGGTCGTCGACCTGCTCGACGTCGAAGATTGCCCCGACCCGCTGTTCACGAACCTGGAGGGCGACGCGGCGATTCTCTATCTTGCTCGCCGAGGGCGCGCTGCTCGGCGCGGCGGTCATCTTCCTCGTGCCCGAGCGCAGCAAGGTGCCCAGCGGCTGCGAGGGCGTGATCGAGGTCGAGCGGACGACGCCGGCCACGAACAGCAAGCTCCTGGACCTCCAGCGGCTGCATTTCCGGTATGCGGAGACGGGCGTCAACACTTACCGTTACGTGGGCGAGGCGGACGCGATCTCGCAGCCCGAAGAGCCGGCCGACCTGGCCGCGCGCATGGCCGCGCTGGAGATGCGCCAGAGCTTCGGCGGCGCCCTGCCCGCGGCGGTTCCCTTCATGGACTTCATGGGCTACCACTCGCTGGGCGAGCTGAGCCGAGACGCATGGGACCACTGGACGTCGAGCGCGAAAGCCGAGCGGGCAGACTGGCTGGCCGCCCGTATCGGCGTGATGGGCGGGAACAAGCCGCGCACGCTGCACTTCTCGGCCAAGCGCGACGGCGTCCACGGGATGGTGGCGGGCAGCACCGGCTCGGGCAAGTCGGAGCTGCTGATCTCGCTGATCGTGGGGATGGCGATCACCTACGACCCCTCGGTGCTCAACTTCGTGCTGGTGGACTACAAGGGCGGCGGCGCGTTCCAGGGCTTCAAGGAACTGCCGCACTGCGTCGATATCATCACGAACCTGGCGGGCGAAGGCGTGACCCGCATGTTTACCGCAATCAACGCCGAGCTCCAGCGCCGCCAGAAGCTGAACGCGGACACGAACACCAAGAACATCGTCGACTACCGGAAGCAGGGCCTGCACCTGACGCACGCCCCCTACCCGTTCCTCTTCATCATCATCGACGAGTTCGCGGAGATGATCGCGGACCGGGCCGAGTACCGCACCCAGCTAGAGACGATCACCCGGGTGGGACGGGCACAGGGCGTGTCACTCATCCTCGCCGCGCAGCGGCCCAGCGGCGTCACGGACCAGATGCGCTCCAACATCAAGTTCCGCATTTGCCTCCGCGTCGAGTCGCCGGGAGAAAGCCGGGAAATGCTGCGGCGGGGCGATGCGGCGTTCCTGCCCGGCGGGATCCCGGGCCGCGGCTACCTGCAGGTGGGCAACGAGGACGTCGACCTGATCCAGGTGGCGTACAGCGGCGACAAGTACGTGGACCCGGCCGCAGGAGCCGCGGGCCGCCGTGATCTGGCCGGACCGCGGGGACACGTACAACCCGGCGGTCGACCAGGAGCCGCCCGAGTTGTACCGGGCCATCGTGGGGTCGCTGGCGAAGCTGGCCGCAGAGCACGGCCTCCCGGAGCAAACTGCCCCATGGCCGGGGTTCCTGCCCCAAAAGCTGGCGCTCACGACCCCGCTCGTTTCCCGCGACCCGAAGGTCAGCGCGCTGACTGCCGAGCGTTACCTCGACGCAGAGGCGTTCGACACGATCCTGCTCGGCGAGCCGCGGGAGCAGGTCGAGAGCCTGAACTCGTCGGTGGCGAAGTGGCTGAACGACGGCGAGGGTTGGGTCGAGCACCTGGACTGGTCAAAGCACGCGCTGCGGCCCGTCGTGGGCCTGGTCGATAACCCGTACGCGGCGCGGCAGGTGCCCCTCGTGATCGACTTTCCACGGGGCCATGCGGTCATCTTCGGCGCGTCGGGGTGGGGAAAGACGACCTTTGTCCGTTCGATGGCCGTGAGCCTGGCCGCGACGCACTCGCCCGACTACGCCCACATTTACCTGCTGGATCTCGGGGGCCGCGCGCTGGGCGTGCTGGCCGACCTGCCGCAGGTGGGCGCGGTGATCAACCCGGACGAAGAGGGCTACAAGGAAAGGGTCGAGCAGCTGCTGCGGGAGCTCGACGACATCGTCGACAAGCGCAAGACCATCCTGAGCAACGCGGGCACGGGCGACATTTACCAGTACAACGCGCTCCACCCGGCCGACCCGCTGCCCGGCATCGTCGTCGCGATCGACAATTTCACCGAGTTCAAGGAGACGTTCGGCGGCGACAAGGACGACGTGGAGACCGTGCTCGACCGGTTCGTCGCCCTTGCGCGGGAGTCCAAGCCTTACGGCGTCCATTTCCTGCTCACGGTCAACCAGCTCAGCGTGCTGTCAACCCAGCTGTACAACATCTTCACCGAGCGGTTCACGCTCAAGCTGGGGGACGCGGGCGACTACCGGCAGATCGTGGGCGCGTCGGTGCCCGATATCGCCGACATTCCGGGCCGCGGCTACCTGAGTCTCGACCGCCTGCCGCTCGGCTTCCAGGTGGCGACGCCGACCGACCCGCTGAGCCGAGGCGCAGCGACTTCGGGCGCGGAGCAGGCCAGCGGCGAGAACGACGACCTGGCGCACCTGGCGTCGAGCATGAAGCGGTATATCGAAGCGTCGGGGCACGAATACAAGAAGCCGGTGATGGTGGGCGCGCTGCCGAAGTCGGTGCTCCTCAAGCAGATCCTGGCACGGCAGCACAAAGACGAAGGGCTCGTGCTGGACGAGACCTTCCTGCCAACCCTAAAGGAGATCACGAGAGCCAAGTGGGCGCAGAGCCGCACGGCCGCGTCGGCCGACTGGCTCAAGGTTACGTTCGGGCTGGTGTCGGGCAACCGGCCGCGGGAGATGCACCTGGAGGCGAAGCGGGACGGCGTGCACGGCCTGATCGCGGGCGGCACGGGTTCGGGCAAGTCGGAGCTGCTGATGACCCTGATCGTCGGCCTGGCGCTCAACTACGACCCGAGCATCCTGAACTTCGTCCTGGTGGACTACAAGGGCGGCGGCGCGTTCGAGCCGTTCAAGACGCTGCCGCACTGCGTCGACATCGTCACGAACCTGAACCGGGCGGGTGTGCAGCGCATGTTCACCGCCATCCGGGCGGAGATCGAGCGGCGCCAGCGGCTGACCACCGAGACCGGCACGAAGGACATCGTCGAGTACCGGAAGGGCGGACACCACCTGACCCATGCGCCGCTGCCGCACCTGTTCGTGATCATCGACGAGTACGCGGAGATGATCTCGGAAAGCCCCGAGTTTAAGGCGGAGCTCGACAGCATCACGCGTGTCGGCCGGTCGGCGGGCATCAACCTGCTGCTGGCCGCGCAGCGGCCGGCTGGGGTGACCGACCAGATGCGGGCGAACATCAAGTTCAGGATCTGCCTGCGGGTGGAGGAAACCGACACCAGCCGGGAGATGCTGCGGCGGTCGGATGCGGCGTTCCTGCCGAACGGAATGCCGGGCCGCGGGTACCTGCAGGTGGGCAACGAGAACATCGAGCTGATGCAGACCGCGTACACCGGCGAGTCGTACGAGTACGCGAAGCCGAAGGAAGGCGAGCGCGCGCCGAAGTTTTACGACGTCATCGTGGACCTGGCGAACGAGCTGATGGCTGAACAGCCGGTGGAGCGGCCGCGCACGCCCTGGCCGCCGACCCTGCCGCGGGCGCTCACGCTCGGCGCGCCGCTGCTACCCCGCTACTTCGGCGCGAACGCTGCGGCCGTGGTCAACCTCGGCCGGGATGACGGCGGCAGCCGCCCGCTGGTGCTCAACCCCTTCCTCAACGACTGGCAGGAGGGGCGAGGCCGGTGGCCGGGCGTGAACTGGAACAGCCAGGCGATGCGGGCGGTGGTGGGGCTACTCGACGATCCGTACAACGCGCGGCAGCTGCCCCTCGTCGTGGACTTCACCAAGGGCCATGCGGTCATGTTCGGCGCGTCGGGCTGGGGCAAGACGACTTTCCTCCGCACCCTCATCCTGAGCCTGGCGGGCACGCATTCGCCGGACGAGTTCTCGGCCCACATCTTAGACCTGGGCGGGCGGAACCTGGAGATGCTGCGCCGGCTGCCGCACGTCGGGACCGTGGTCATGCCCGACGAGGCGGGCTATCACGAGCGGGTGCAGCAGCTGCTGCGCGAACTCAACGAGGTGGTCGACCGGCGCAAGCAGCTGTTTGCCAAGGCCGGCGTCTCTACCCTCGTCGAATACAACGGGCTGGGCGACGTCCCGCCCGAGCCCGCGATCCTGGTGGCGATCGACAACTTCGGCGAGTACATCGAAACCTTCGGCGGGGACGACACGGGGAACGATGCAAACAACCTGCTGACAGTGCTGGTCACGCTGATGCGCCAGTCGAAGGCGTTCGGCGTGCACTTCGTGATCACCGCTAGCCGCCTGAACGTGCTGTCGGGCAAGCTCTACAGCCTGTTCACCGAGCGCTTCACGCTGCGCTTGGCCGAGGCCGACGACTACCCCGGCGTCGTGGGGAGCCGGGTGGGCGAGGTGGAGGAGATCCAAGGCCGGGGCGTCACCCGCGTCGAGCGCACGCCGCTCGTCTTCCAGGTGGCACTCCCCCTGGCCGGCCCGACCGTGCTCAACAAGCCGCGCGCCGAGGCCGAGCAAATCCGGGCGATCGGCGAGGCGATGAACGCGTACATGGCCGGGTCGAGCCACAAGTACCAGGCGCCGCTGCGGGTCGACGCGCTGCCCAAGTCCTCATCCTACCGGCAGGTGATCACTGAAGGGTTCAAGCTGGGCCCAGCCCGGCCGTTCCTCGACGAGCTGAAGGACGCGATGGCCCGGCGCTGGGCAGAGAACAAGGATCCGAACAACGCGGACTGGCTCAAGGTGACGCTGGGCATCAAGTCGGGGATGCGGCCGAGGACGCTGGAGCTGGAGGCGAAGAAGGACGGCGTACACGGGATGCTGGCGGGCGGCACCGGCTCTGGCAAGTCCGAGGCGCTGATGACGCTCATCGTCGGGCTGGCGCTGAACTACTCGCCCGACATCCTGAACTTCGTCCTGGTGGACTACAAGGGCGGCGGCGCGTTCCGGCCGTTCGAGAAGCTGCCGCACTGCGTCGATATCGTCACCAACCTGAACAAGGCCGCGGTCAACCGGATGTTCACGGCCATCAACGCCGAAATCCGCCGGCGGCAGAAGCTCAACGCGGACACGGGCACCAAGGACATCGTCGCGTACCGGGAGAAGGGCCTGCACCTGACCCAGGAGCCTTACCCGCACCTGTTCGTCATCATCGACGAGTACGCGGAGATGATCGACGACTACGAGGAGTTCAAGGGCGAGTTGGAGAGCATCACGCGGGTGGGGCGCTCGCAGGGCGTCAACCTGATCCTGGCCTCGCAGCGGCCCAAGGGCGTCACCGACCAGATGCGGGCGAACATCAAGCTGAAGCTGTGCCTGCGGGTCGAGCAGACCGACACGAGCATCGAGATGCTGCGCCGGCCTGATGCCGCGTTCCTGCCCAACGGCATGCCGGGCCGCGGCTACCTGCAGGTGGGCAACGAACCGCTCGAGCTGGTCCAGGTGTCGTACACCGGAGAAGTGCAGCCCGACGACCGGGAGGCGCCGGTAGCGTGGCCCGACCGGGGCGCCGCCCTGATCCCCACGTCGCCGGACGAGGCGCCCAGGCTATACGATGCAGCCGTCATGCTGGCCGGCGAGCTGACGCACGGCGAGATGGCACGCAAGCCGTGGCCCGCGTTTCTGCCCCGGCAGCTCAGCCTGCAAACCCCGCTGCTCGATGCCCAACAGAACCGCCGTTACAGCCTCAACCCAGCGGTGACGGACTGGCTCAACGGCGAGTTCGACGGGCTGTGGTGCGGGGTGGATTGGGAGGACGGGGCAGACGTCCTTCGACCGAGCTCCGCTCCGCTCGAGGACGCCTGCGATGCGGCCGATCGCGGGCCTGGTGGATGACCCGCTCGAAGCCCGCCAGTTCCCGCTGCGCTTCGAGCTCGGACGGGAGCACCTGGTGGTCTTCGGCGATTCCGGGTGGGGGAAGACCTCGTTCCTGCGCACCCTCATCGTGGACCTTGCCGCGACCCACTCGCCCGACGAGCTGCACGTGTACGTGCTGGACCTGGGCGGCCGCAACTACCGCAGCCTGGAGGCCCTGCCCCACCTGGGCGCGGCCATCTATGCGGACGAGGAAACGTTCGAGGAACGCCTGCAGCGGGTGATCGACAAGCTGACCGCTTTCGCAGATCAGCGGGCGCAAATCTTCGCGGCCGCGGGTGCGGACAACCTGTACCAGTACAACCAACGGTTCCCACAGGACGCGCTGCCCGCCATCTTGGTCATCATCGACAACTTCGCGCCGCTGCAGGAAAACTACGAGCTATTCGTCGAGGGGGCCATCACGCCGCTGCTGCGCCGGTCGCTGAGCCTGGGCATCACCTTCGTCACGGCGACCAACATGCCCACCAACCTGCCCAGCCGCCTGCTGGCGCTGTTCGGCGAGCAGATCACGTTCAAACAGAGCAACCCTGACCGTTATGTCGATATCGTGGGCCGGGGGGCCATCGAGATCGACGAGATCGCAGGACGCGGGTACATCCGCATGGGCCGGCGGCCGCTGCTGTTCCAGGCCGCGCTGCCGGTGGGCGCGTTGGCGGAGGGCGACGGCCGCGACCCGCAGCCCGAGGCCGACGAGCTGGCCCGTCTGGCGGCGAACATGGCCGCGGCCGCCGCGCAGCGGGGCCTGCGCCGGCCGCCCGAACGGATCGAGGTGCTGCCCGAGATCGTGCCGCTCATGTCGATGCTGGCGGCCGCGCCCGCGGTCCGCCGTTCGCCTGCAGGCGCCCGTATCGAGGCGGTGCTCGGCGAGAGCGTCACCCTGCAGCCGGCCGTCTTCGACCTGCGGCGGGCCGGGCTGCACCTGCAGGTGGTAGGCCCGCCCGTGTCGGGCAAGACGACGGTGCTGTACAACTTCGTCTTCTCGTTGGCCTCGCGCTACTCGCCGGAAGAGGTCAACCTGGTCCTCGTCGACCCGCAGCGCCGGTTTGCGGAGTACGGCGGCGAGCACGTCCTGGGGGATCTGCCGCACGTAGTCGCGGTGATCAACGAGACGAGCGACCTGCCCGCGCTCGGCGCGGCGGCTGAAGGCGGAAGGGCAACTGCTGGCGGATCATACAGCGAGCCGCGAGATTTTCGTGTTGATGGACAACTGGGACGACATCGCGGACGAGATCGAGCGGAACGACGAGCTGGGGCAGGAGCTCGCCAACGCGGCCCGGCGGTACGGCCGAGACGGCCTGCACTTCGTGCTGGCGGGGTCGATGGAAGGCGGGCTAAGTGAGTTCAAGCGGGCGGTGCAGGCCACTAACTACGGCATCGCGCTGCGAACCGCCGCGTCGCTGGACGCGCTGCGGGTGATGCGCGTGCCGGCGGGGCTACGCAGCGGCAAGGACCTCGCCGTCGGCCGCGGCTACTCGGTCAAGTCGGGGCAACCCACCATGCTCCAGATCGCCAGCCCGTATGACGGGCTCCCACTGCAGGCCGGCGCGGGGGACGGAGAAGAGGATACGCGCATCCCGCAGGCGCTGGACTACTGGGTCGAGCTGATCCTGGGGCGGCATCCCGAGCCGAAGACGCCCTGGTTTGCAGCCCAGGCTGGCGAGAGGGCGGCGGGCGGCGGGATGCTCGCACAGCCGGCAGAGGACAGCCCCGTGGTGGCGCAGATGAAGCAACTGCTGCGGCGGGCCATGCTGTGGGAGACGCAGCGGCGGGAGGAGGACCCGGAGGCCGAGCCGGTGCTGCCCGGGCTGCTGGCGCAGCACGACGTGACCCGCTGGGGCGACGAGGCGGTCCTCCGCCAGGTGATGAAGGCGCTCCACAAGGCGGTCAACGGGGTGGACGACACGATGTACGAGATGATCTTTGGCCCTGCGCCCGACGACAAGGACGTGCTGGCAGGGCTCGAAACCGCGTTGCCCGAGCTGGCCGCAGCCGAGACTGCGGAAGAAGAACCGGAGCCAGATGCGGATTCGGAAGAGGAGCAATGACGATGGGACAAAGCCAGGCGCGCATCGAGCTATTCATCGACGTCCTCGAAGAACCCCGGCAGCGGGCCATGGCGCTGGCGGACCTCAAGCCGCCGCAGCTGGTGGAGGCGATCCTGGAGGAGTTCCACACGATGGAGCACCTCGGCGACAGCGCGGACGGCTACTCCCTGGTGCGGGCGGACAGCCGGGAGCCGCTGGACCCGGCGGTCAACCTCGACAAGCAGGTGAAGGCGGGCGACCGGTTGGCCCTGGTGGAGCGGGAAGCGCCGCTGCCCGAGGGGACGGCCCGCCCCCAGCAGCCGGTCTATTTCCGGGAAGTGCATGCGGCCAAGGCCTACCCCGTCCAGTGGCTGCCCGCGATCATCGGGCGACGCAGCGAGCACCAGCCGCAAAACGAGCTGGTGGCGGTGGACCTCCGTGCTTACGCCACGGGGCTGCGGGTGTCGCGGCGACATGTCGAGCTGAGCATGGCCGGCGGGCGGTTCTACGTCAAGAACCTGTCGACCAACCCGGCGTCGCTGGTGTCGCAGCAACAGGCCGCGCCGATCCCAATCACGGGGGAGCGCATGCTCCTGACGCCCGGCGACATCATCCGGCTGGATCGGAGCGACATCGAGCTGAAGTTCATCGTGAGGGAGCCGGCGGCGGCGAAGATTGAGGCGCCGGCCGAAGACAACTCGGGCGGGGAAATCGAGGCTGCGTAAGAAGCCCGCCCGCGCTGCGCAAGAGGTCGTAACATGGCCGATCAGATATCCGTGGACTATGCACAACTGGAAGAGGTCGCCACCCGGTTTGCGCGGCAGGCGGCGGCGATTGACCACATGGAGAAACAACTCAGGTCGAAGATGGGGCAGTTGCAGAGCGCCTGGGTTGGCAAGGGGTCGACCGCCTTCTTCAGCGAGATGAACGACAAGGTGCTGCCCGCGACCGGGCGGCTGCATAAAGCCCTACAGGAAGCCGGCAAGACGACGCGGCAGATCGCTCAGATCATGGACGAGGCGGAGCGGGATGCGGCGGCGCCATTTAGGACGGGCAAGGAAGCCGCAACCACGGGAGAGAGCGGAAGTCGAGTCCTACCTACTGAGGTTGCCCAGTCCGGGCCCTTCCACTTGCGGGCCGCCGGAGCGCCCGGCGATCAAGCATGACAATGGGTTCCTTGACCAGTTCTCCGCGCGAGAGCCCACCCTCGAAGACCAACTCAGCCTCCTTAAGTGGCGCGCGATGCTCGAAGGATCTGAAGCGCTACGACCTGATCTCGCGCGATGCCAACGCCGCCTACCGGCATTTCCTCGATGGCGGGGGCGCCGATCGGACATTCTCATATGAGCGATATGTTGAGAGCGACCCAAGTGGGGAAAAGACGCGTCAGCAATCTGCATCCTGGATGCGCAGCGTAACGCTGAGGTGCTGGGACAAAGACGTAATGGGTTCAGTATGGCGAGCGACGCATACTCGGCTGGGGGCAGCGATCCCCGCTTTCCATACCCGGAAACCGAAAACTGGCAAAAGGCGATTGGGGGGCATCCGGTTTGGACGAGCGCCGAGGTGCAGGTCACCGGCTCAGCGCCAAACCGCAATTTCACAATGACTATCAGCTGCTGCATGCTGAAGACCGGTACAACTTCAACCCGGGCGCAGCCGATATCAGCACCGGTGTGCCGGACAGCGCAAACGGCGTGTTTGAAGTCACCGGCGCAGGCCCACCAGTACACGAACTACGGTGAGCTAACCCGAGTCGTTACGTGGCGGCGAGGGTGATATTGCTAACCCGCAGGTTAGCGATCCAGATACCGGCCGAAACCGCCGTCCTGCATGACAATCGACGCGTGCGGAATCAAATATGAGCAAGCCTCTTACGAACGCTGTTGCATATCCGTGATGGTCGTCATCCTATTATCAGCGGTTGGATGCCAGGGTCCCGCTCGAGTTCCAACTCAGGAGTCTGCTATGCCATCATCCTTTGAAACCGACGTCGCAAAACTGACCAAATTCATCACTCTCCCTCTGGCGCCTCGAGAAGTCCGCTGGCAGGTCGTGGAGCAAGGGGTTCGCACGGGCAGTGTCGGTCCGACGGACTTCGAATTGGTTGCGGTCATGGATTTCGACGACGCATCCATCCAAAAGTTGAAGGACGAGATGGTCGAGCAGACGAACCCTAAGGAAGCCTACGTGGCGAAAACGCTTCGTCAAGCCCTGGTTTCCCGACTCCGTTCGCGGGCTCTTCGTACCCGATGCCGCATACCCCGACTATTTTAAGGTCGAAGGAATTCGCCTCGACCCGGCACCGTTCAGGAAAGGCGCCCTTCAAGACGGCGTATGCCATGATAGCCGGCAACGAGGTGCTCTTGTACCTCCATACAACCTGAGCGTCCGAGGTCGGGCGTTCTACCCTGGTGCCTGTTCTATCGTTCTGAGGGAGCGGTCGAGACGATCCGACAGGGGTGGTCAAGGAGGAGTATCAATGGCAGATATCGTCCAGGCAGATTATGAAGCATTGACGGCGGTGGCGAAGCGCTTTGCACAGTCATCGAACGAAATCCGCCAGCTGCACGGCCGGCTGAACCGCCAGGTGGGGCACCTTCGCTCGGCCTGGGTCGGGAGGGGGTCGGATGCGTTCTTTGCGGAGATGACCGACAAGGTGCTCCCGGCGGTGATGCGCCTCGAGCTCGGCCCTGGCGGAAGCCGACCGGGTGACGAAGCAGATCTCGGAGCTGCTGCAGGGCGCGGAGGAGGAAGGCGCAGCTCCCTTCGAGAACCAGGCGAACGAGGGCCCGGAAGGCGGCGAAGCCGGTGACGGGGCCGGCGGCGACCTGGGGGAGACCGGTCGGGACATCGCAACCGACATCGACAACTTCGGTAACCTCTCGGACAGCATCCTGCGCGACTCGAGCTTTGGCGACGGCGACGGCATCGGCGGCGACGACGTGGACTTTGGGTCGGCGCGTGACAACGAATACACGGTGCCCGACGACTGGCTGGACGGGGTCCGGGCCGGGGCGGAGGGCGGGCCAAGCACGGGCGACGTGAGCGACGCCGTGGGCGGAGGTGGGTCGGGCGGCGGCGACATGGGCGGCGGCGGCTCCGGTGGGGGCGGCGAGCACGGGCGGCGGGAGCTCCGGTGGGGGCGAGACGGGCGGCGGCGGGTCCGGCTCGGGCGGCAGCCCAATGGGCAGCGGGTCGGGCGGTGGCGAGATGGGCGGCTCGCCAGGGAGCGGGCTTGGCAGCGGCATGGGCGAGGGCAGCGGCATGCCGAGCCCGAGCGCTGCGGAGAAGGCTGCCGCGGTTCCGGGCCCGCTGCGATATGCGGGGGCCGGCGGAGGGGTTGCGGCCGGCCCGATGGGAGCGGCAGGAAGCCAGGCGGGGCAGATGGGCGGTGGCGGGTCGGGCGGCGGCGGCGCTGCGAAGCCGGCGCAAAGCAGCGCGGGGCTGGGCATGCTGCTGACCGCGCTGGGGCCGCTGGCGGCACTAATGGGCAAGGCGATCAAGGACCGCGCATCCGAGCGCTGAGCGACGGGTGGGCCGAGCTGGGGCTCGGCGGTCCGGTGGGCGATGAACTTTCAACGGTCTCGAGATGCCCTGGACGGTCTGGGACCGAGCCAGGGGGCAAAGGAGTACCATGAACGACGCTACTGCTCTTCCACAACCCGCGGTGACCCTCTCGCGTGAGGAACTGCTGGCGGTGCTGAACGTATTACGGGCGGCGGGGCTGCCCGGCCTGGAAAACGAGCCTTCGGCCGAGCTGACGCCGGAGCAGGAGGAGTTCGCGATCGTGATCGCCCGCCGCGCGCTGCTGGCACGGGGGCTGGCGCGGATCCGGGCCGACGGCGAGTTCCTCCTCCAGCGGGGCCTGCTGGCCGCGATCGGTGCGTGCGCGTACCCACAGTTGTCGATGGCGGCGTACACGTGGGCGCCGGGTGCGGATACGCCGCAGCGGCTGTTCGGGCACGTGCGGGCGGGCGACTGCGTGGCTCATGCGCCGGTGGACTCCGTGCTGCACCGGTTCACGGTGCTGCCTTCGCAGGCGGCGCTGGTGGAGCAGGTGCTGATGTTCTGCGAATTCAACCCCGCGCCGCCCCCGGCCGTTTACGACTTTGCCGTCCCGAGTGAGGAATACGTGCGGGTGCGCGAGCGGGCGATGGCGGGCGACACGACCTCAGCGAGGGAGGTGCTGGCGCAGGTGGGTGCGCCCGAGGAAGGCGCAGCCTGGCTGGCGGCGGCCTGGGCGAGCGCGCCGCGCGTGTCGGTGCTGCAGACCCTTGCGCGACAGGAAAACCAGACGGCCAGGGTGCACGAGTTCACGCTGGTGCAGAGCGGCCAGCAGGGCTGGTGGGCCGCGCCGACGAGCCCGGAGGGGCCGGTGCGGGTGAGGACGATTTCGGGGGGCGAAATCCGGGACCTCCTGGGGGGGACGAACGGGTAAGCCGGGTGCTTGGGTGCGTGGAGGGGTTTGGAACACGAAGGCGCGAAGGTAACCGGAGAGCAGGAAGCACGAAGAGACGAAGCTCCGTCGCGCGAGTCTTCGCGTCCTTCGCGCTTCTGTTCTTCGGTTACCTTCGCGCCTTCGTGTTCCAAAGCTTCGTGCCTTCGTGGTCTACATGCCGGTACCGGGGATTTTGCATCCCGGCTGCCGGGCGCTATGATTAATCTGTCTTCTCCGCCTGTCTATCCAGCGAACGTTTCCGGCACACCCGAGTGTGCGAGGGCAACCGCGATGAAAACGAGACTCCTGACGCTCGCAAGCTTGCCGCTGCTATTCTTCATCCTGGCTTTTATGTGCCCGCTCCAGTCGGCCGCGCAGGGGGGGCCTGCGGTGGCCGCATTCATCGACGGGCCGACTTATGACCAGGCCAAGAACGCTTACAAAGGCACGTTCAACGTCAGCAACGGGGACGAGATCGCGTACCTCGTGTACAAAGTGGAAGACGCCGAGGCCGGCACCGAGCGCATCGCCGACATGAAGGTCAACCTGGCCGGGTTCAGCTCGCGGCCGTTCGAGTTCTCGGGCGCGGCGCTGGAAGACGGGCGCAAGTACAAGCTCATGCTGCAGGGGGTGGACCAGTTCGGCAACATCATCGAGAAGTCGGGCGAAAACGTGAGCACGCAGGGCGACGAGAAGTTCTACCTGGCGATCAAGGAATTCGCGCACGTGCTGCCCAAGAAGGCGGCTTTCGCTTTTACGATCAACTCGGTGAATGCGGACCGAGACGCGGACGAGCTGACGTTCAGGCTGACGGTGCCGGGCGGGTTCAAGGTCTTGAAATACGACGGCTACATCCTGGACGAGAGCAATCAGCAGGTAGCCACGATCAGGGAGGACCTCTTCCCCGGCCCTGACCTGCCGACCGCACTGCCTGAAGCCATCGCGAAGGCCACGGAAGAACACAAGTATAAGGCCACCTTGCGGCTGTTCACGCAGGACGACCAGCTGGCCGAGCAGACCTACGAGTTCGGCGTGCCCGCGGCCGTACCGCCCGGCCTGTTCGAGCGGATCGGCGAGGCGCTGACGAAGACGCCGGGCGATCGCGCTGGCGATCGTCGTCGTGCTCTCGGTGGCGGTGACGGCGGTGATCGTGTTCGAACGACGGTCGCACAAGCCGGCCGTGCCCGACCTGCTGCGGCCGCCCGTCGAGAGCACGCTGGAGAAGGTGCCGTCGGTGCGGCGGGCGCGGCTGCACATCCGGGTGCTGCAGTCGCCGGGGGGCGCGGGCATCGAGAAGACACTGACCACGTTCCCGGCCACCATCGGGCGCAACCCGGACTGCACCTTCCAAGTGAAGGACCCCAGCGTCGGCCGCCACCACCTCGAAATCACCTTCGAGGCCGGCCATCTCTTCCTCACGGACCTCAACAGCACCAACGGCACCTTCATCAATAACGAGCGGCTGCGCGGGCAGGCGCCGAGACGCATTACCGGGACAGTGTGCGTGCGGCTGGCGGAGCAGACGGTGATCGAGCTGGAGCCGGTGGGGTAAAGATGCTCCGATAGAGCGTGTAAGCTACTCCGCGGAACCCGGTGCGCGCGTGGGCCCAGAGCCTGCGGACTGCGGCCGGGTTTTGATTTAGAGGAGGCGCTGCGCCGAGGGCGCGGCGGGCCCCGCGAGGGGTGCGAGGATTCGATGCGGGGGAGGGGAGAAGGAGCATCCGGCGAGGGCGCTTAGGATGCTTCCTTCCCGAATTCGAGGACCTGTCTGAATTGTACGCCTCGGACCAGGGCGCGGGTCAGTGGGCGCCGGTTAGCTCCTCCGCCTGGACGAAGGCCTCGTAGGCGGGGGCGTCGAGCAGGTCGAGCAGGGCGGCGGAGGCGGCGGGGCGGAGTTTCGCAAGCCAGGCCGCGCCGTACGGGTCGCGGTTGATGAGGTCGGGGGTGTCCTCCAGGGCGGGGTTCACCTCGACGACCGTACCGGCGATGGGCGCATATACGTCGCCGGCGGCTTTGATGGACTCGATTTCGCAGAGGACGTCGTCCTTGGCGACGATCGAGCCGGCCGCGGGCAAGCCCACCCACATCACATCAGACAGATGCTTCTGGGCGTAATCCGACACGCCGACGACGGCAAGCTCGCCATCCATTCTGACCCAGGTGTGCGAGCGGCTGTATTTTGCGTTGGCATCGTAGGTGTAGCTCATTTCCCCTCCAGGATTGAGTGAGGTTTGGGCGCGGGGTTGTCCGGCCCGGGCCGGCCAGCGCGTGGTGCGATAATGGGCGAGATAAGATCTTGCGTATGGATCGACGCCGGTCAGAAAGTCCAGGCCGCGGGTGATCCAGGGCAGGAGCGGGGTCTGGGGGTCGATCATGGCGACGTCAAGCCCCCAGGACACCGCGGCGGCGAAAAAGGCGAGATCGAGCATGCGCGGCTGGGGCATGAGATGCCCGGCGTTGCTGATCCCCAGGAGCGTGGGCGCGCCCAACTCCTCGTGCACGGCCTTGAGCGTTTCGAGGGTCACCCGCATGCTGTCGGGGACGACGCTGGACGGGAGGCAGACGGCGTCGATCAGGACGTCGGCGCGGGGGATGCCGTGGGCCTCCGCAGCCTCGACGATGCGGCGGGCGACCATGACGCGCTCCCGCACGGTCTGGGGCACGCCGCCTTCGTACACGAGCGAGGTGCCGACGGCCGCGCCGTGGCGGGCGATGATGGGGAGCATGGTGCGGAGATTCTCGTGCTCGCCGTTGACCGAGTTGCAGAGCGCCTTGTGCGGGTAGGCGGCGAGGGCGGCATCGACGGTGAGCGGGTCACGCGAGTCGACCGCGGCGCACGCGCCGGTCGACTCGTAGACGGCCTCGACCAGCCGGGGCGCGAGGCGGCGCTCGAGGTGGATGATCTCGGGCGCCATGAGCTGAACGTTGAACACGGGCAGGCCGAGAACGACGCCGGTGGCGGCGAGGCCGACGAGGCTGTCGAACCGCCCCTCGACGAGCTCGGCCTGGACGCGCGGGCCGCTCGCACTCATACCCGCACTGATCGTTGACGCAGAGCGTGGGCGCGCCGGGGCCAAACGGGATGAGGCCGGCAGCGTTGGAGAGCGCACCGGGCCGGAAGTCGTGCTCAGTCATGCGCGGGGCGACCTAAAGACACGCATCGGCGACGAGCGCGTCGGTCTCGGCATCGAAGATGCGGATGCCCGACGGAATGAGGCTCATCCAGACGGGCGCGCCGATGTCAAGCCGGACCATTGCGCCGACGAGCGCCTTAATGCGATTTGAGCCACATGCCAGGGTGACGAGCGTTTCCTTACCCAGGATCTCCGAAATGTAGACGGTGGCGGCGAGCGCTTCGGGCTGGGGCGCGAGATCGATCCGGATGTCCTCGGGGCGGATGCCGAGGAGGACGCGCGCCCGGTCGGGCAGCGCGGCGAGCTGGCCGCGCAGCGCGGGCTGCACCGTGTAGGTGAAGCAGTCGGACGTGATCTGCCAGGTCTGCTTGTCCAGCTTGCCGGGCAGGAAGTTCATGCCGGGGTTGCCGATGAAGCCCGCGACGAAGGCGGTCTTCGGGTGCAGGTAGACTTCTTCGGGCGCGCCGGTCTGCAGGAGGCGGCCCATGTTCATCACGACAAGCTGATCGGCCATGGTCATGGCCTCGGCCTGGTCGTGGGTGACGTAGATGGTCGTGACGCCCAGGTCACGCTGGAGACGTTTGAGATCGCCGCGCATGCTGAGGCGCAGCTTGGCGTCGAGGTTGGAGAGCGGCTCGTCCATGAGGAAGACCTCGGGACGGCGGACGATGGCCCGGCCGATGGCCACCCGCTGCATCTGGCCGCCGGAGAGCTGACGCGGCAGGCGGTTGAGCAGCTCGGTGAGGCCGAGGATCTGGGCCGTTTCTTCGACGCGATGCCGGATCTCGTTGCGCGGTGTGCGCCGCGCTTCGAGCGGAAACGCGATGTTCTTACGCACGGTCATGTGCGGATAGAGCGCGTAGCTTTGGAAGACCATCGCGATGTTGCGCTCCCAGGCCGGGACATGCGCGACTTCCTTGCTGCCGATGAAGATCTCGCCGCCGGATGGCTCCTCGAGGCCGGCGAGCATGCGGAGCAGCGTGGTCTTGCCGCAGCCCGAAGAGCCGACGAGGACGGTCAGCTTGCGGTCGGGAAATTCAAGGCTGATGTTTTCGACGGCAGCCGCAGCGCCGAAGCGTTTTGAGAGATTGCGTACAACCACTGTACTCATCCAGGTTGCCTTTCTGCCGGCTGGTTTTCGGCTGTGAGAGCGAACGGGTTGCGGGCGGCAACCGTTAGTACTTGACCGAGCCGGCTGTCAGACCACGAATCACCCAGCGCTGGAAGATCAGGACCAGAAGAATGACGGGGAGCAGTGCGAGCACCACCCCGGCGGAAATCCAGGTCCACTGCTGGCGGAACGCGAACGAGAAGTTCTGAATCGCGACGGGGATGGTCAGGACGTTTTCCACGCCGAGCGTCACGACGGAGGCGAGCATGAACTCGCCGTAGGACCCGATGAAGGCAAACATGCCCGCGGCGAACATGCCGGGGAGCGAGAGCGGGACGATGACCCGCAGGAAGATCTGGAAGGGCTTCCAGCCGTCCACCTTGGCGGCATCCTCAAGCTCCCAGGGCAGCTCGGCGTAGTAGCTGGCAAGCAGCCAGGTGGCGAGCGGCACGCAGTAGAACACGTTCGGGATGATCATGGCCGGGAGCGACTTGAGCAGGCCCATGGATTTGAGCAGGACGAAAGTGGGCGCGATGGTGACGACCGGGGGGATCATGGCGCCCAACTGCAGGAGCACGAGCGACTCGACCTTATAGCGGAAGCGCAGGCGCGCGACCGCGTACGCGGCGGTCGACGCGACGACGAGGCACAGGGCGGCGGTCGAGAGCGAAACGATAAAGCTGTTGCGGAGCGGGATCAGGAACCCAAGCTCGTCGACCACCCGCCGGTACGCCTCGAGGGTGGGCCGCGAGGGGAAGAGCTCGACCGGGGTGAGGTACTCCGCGCCCATGGGCTTGAGCGAGGTGCCGAAGACCCACAGCAGCGGGATCAGGCAGAAGAGCGAGATCACCAGCGTGACCAGCAGGGAGAGCAGCCGGTGGGTGCCCTTGCTGTGTCGCTGCAGCCATTCTTTCACGCGGCCTTGAGACTCAAGTCCGCGGGGCTGCGCGCCAGGTAGAGGAAGCCCAGAAACAGTTTTCATGCGCCTTTGAACCTCAAGTTTCCGCGAATCCGGGCGACGTAGAAGAAGCCGAGGATCAGCACGATCAGGAATACGACGACGCCGTAGGCCGAGCCGAGGCCGAACTGGGCGCGGCTGAAGTAGTACTTGTAGGCGAACGAACTGAGGGTCTCAGTGGATATGCCCGGCCCGCCCTTGGTGAGGCCGTAGATCAGGTCGAAGGTGCGGATGGCGTCCATGGCCCGGAACAGCACGGCGATGGCGATGGTCGGCGCGAGCAGCGGCAGGGTGAGGCGGCGAAAACGGAAGAGGCCGCGCGCGCCGTCGACCTTGGCGGCGTCGTAAATCTCCTGGGGGATGACCGCAAGCCCGCCGATCATGAGGATGGCGATCATGGACGACATCTTCCAGACGTCGGCGAGGATGACGGCAAAACGTGCCAGCCACGGATCGACGAGGAAGAGGGGCACGCTCGCCACCAGCCCCCACTGGACGAGCAACCGGCCGAAGCCCAGGTCGGCGTTGTAGAACCACTTCCAGATGGCGGCCGAGATGATGGGCGGGATGGCCCAGGGAATGATGATCAACGAGCGCAGGAAGCCCTTGGTGTTCTTGATGACCCAGAAGGTCGCCATCGCCATGCCCAGGCCGATCCACAACTCGAGGAAGACCGCGACGATGGTGAAGAACAATGTCCAGCCGAGCGCGCTCAGGAAATTCTTGCTCTGGAAGACGCTGGCGTAGTTGGCAAGACCGACGAAATTCTCGGCCGACCACTTCGTCGTGTGGTCGAGGTCGTGAAAGCTGTAGATGATCGTTTGGGCGATTTGATAGTAGTAAAAGAGGAAGATGCCCACGACGGCCGGCAGGACGAAAAGCAGCGCCAACTCCGGCTCCTGCAGCGTAAACCGGCGGAACCCACCTAGCCCCAGCCCCAGCGCCACGCTCCCGACCACCGCCAGGACGGCCGGGGCGACGGCGAGCGCGGGTTTGACGACGAACACGACAGCAGCCACCACGTAGAGCGCGCCCACAGCAAGGACGAGATACTGCCAAATCCGGCCTCGACGCCGGGCATACTCGCGGGCGCGCGCGAGCATGACGATGCCCAAAAATAGCATACCGACCAGGAGCACGTAGAAGACGAAGATGCGAGCGACCGAAGCTGCTGTACTGTTCAAAGGGCCGATCCTCCTGCCGCCCCGAAGTGCGGCACGGCGGCCACCACGGGCGGCGGTATGCCGCCCGTGGTGGCCTCAGCACGTTACTTAGCCAGTGCGTCGATCTGTTCGCAGGCGTCATCCAGCGCTTGCTGGGCCGGCTTGAGGCCGGTCAGGTGGGCGTGGAGTTCCTCGGACAGGATCGATGTGATGTCCGCGAACTTGGGGGACGGGATGGGCGGGATCGCCGTATCCGCCACCTTCTGAACGAGCGGCATGTTGGGGTTGTTCTTCAGGACGTCGGGGTCGGAGTAGACGGCCATGTTGGCCTGGACCGGACCCTGGGAGAGGTTGAAGAGCTTCTGGACAGGGAAGTCGAACATGACCTCGAGGACCTTGGCGGCCGCATCGGGGTTGTCCGAGAACTTGTTGATCGAGAAGCCCCAGCCTTCGAAGAAGCCTGCGCCCTTGCCCGGCTCGGTGGCGGGCATGGGGATGAAGCCCCACTTGTCGACGACCTTCGACTGCTTGGGGTCATTGAGCCAGAACATCATGTCCTGCCGACCGGTGTGGAAGATGGCGTCGCCGTTGCCGAACCGGACCTGCGATTCCTCTTCCTTCCAGGTGAGGGCTTCCTTAGGCGTGATGCCGGTGTCGAAGAGGCTCTTCATGAACGTCAGGGCCGCGAGCCCTTCCTTGTTGTTCATGGCGCACTTGCCGGCATCATCGAAGTACTTGCCGCCGTAGCCATTCAGGTACTCGACCCACCGGTTAACCAGCGCCTGGTCCTTCAGCGCCGGCCACGTCCAGCCGCTCATGCCCTTGTTGTCGGCCATGAGCTTCTTGGCGGCTGCGACGAGCTCGTCGTAGGTCTCAGGGGGCTTGATGCCCGCCGCGTCGAGCAGGTCCTTACGGTAGTAGAGGCCGCCGATGCCGCCCCACCAGGGGCCGAGCGCCAGCAACTTGCCGTCGGCGGTGAAGGCCTTGAGGTAGGCGGGGTTGAGCTGCTTCAGGATGTCAGGGCTGATCTTGTCGTTGAGGGGCATGAGCCAGTCGGTCTGCGCGAATTCGGGCAGCCAGTAGAGGCCCATACCGATCAGGTCGGTGTTGCCATCCTCGGCCTGGAACCAGGCGAGGTAGTTGTCGCGCCAGGGACCCGCCTCGTACGGCATGATGTTCAGCTGCACGTCGATGTTCGGGTACTTCTTGGCGACTTCTTCCCGAATGGCGTCAATGGGGGGCGCGGCCGGGCCGAAGGTCTTCTGGAAGTAGCCGTTGTAGGCGATGGTCACGGTTTCCCTCTTCACCGGGACCTCGACGGTCACGACCTTCTCGACTTCCTTGGGGACCTCGACCTGGACGGTCTGGACGACGGTCTTTTCGACCGGCTTTTCGACGATCTGCGTGACGATCTTCTCCACGATCTGCGGCGTCGGTGCGGGTGCAGGGGCAGGCGTGGGCTGAGCGCAGGAAGTCAGCAGGGGCAGTGCGATCATGAGTGTGATCAGGACCAGCCGGAAAGTGATCTTCTTCGACATGTTAGCTCCTCCATGAAGCTGTCTAACGGCGAACGCGGACCGGCAACCAGGGTTGGACTCGCTTGACCCGCTCAAATGCCAGGCATCCTCCTTTCGCGCCATCGGGCACGGTGGGGACGGGCTGCGGCGGCCGGCTAAGGCGCTGCCGCAACCCGACTTGACCTCAGGCCCAGAAGTTGTGCGGCCAGGCGTGCTCCTCGAGCGCGGCCAGGTCGGTGTCGGGCAGCGGCCCGCGGTCGGACGCCGCAATGTTCTCGCGCGTGCTGGGGCTTGCGCATGCCAGTAACCACGGTCGTGACGGCCGGGTGGCTCAGGCAGAACCGCAATGCGGCCTGGGCGAGGCTGTCGCCCTCGTCGCGGAGCAGGAACCGGAGCCGCTCGGCCCGCTCTGCGACCTCGCGCCGGCGGTCGCCGGAGAAGTAGAAGTCCTGGAAGCTGCCCTCCGGGAAGGTGGACGCGGGCGTGATCTTGCCCGTCAGCGCGCCTTCGTCCAGGGGGGACTTGACGATGATGCCGACTTGCTTTTCCAGGGCGAGGGGGAACAGCGCGTCTTCCGGGCGCCTGCTCCCAGATGTTGTAGGTGACCTCGCAGGCGTCGATCAGACCCGTCGCGATCGCCTCGGCGCCATAGTCGGGCTCGAGCGGGATAGTTGAGCGAGAGGCCGAACGCGGCAACCTTGCCCTGCTGCTTGAGCTGCAGGAAGGCTTCCTTCCACTCGTCCAGGCCGGCCCACTCATCGAGCCAGACGTGGAGGAGCAGCAGATCGAGGCACTCCATGCCTAGCCGCTTGAGGCTCTTCTCGGCCGATTCGACGATCCACGACTTCGGGAAGACCTCGGCCAGGGGCGACCCGGGCGCGGCGGGCCACTTGAAGTTCATGGGGTTGACCTTGGTGGACACGTAGACCCGGCCGGGCCACTGGGCCACCGCCTGGCCGACCAGTTCCTCGCTGAGGCCGTCGCCGTAGTTGGGGGCCGTGTCGACGAAATTGACGCCGAGCTCGAACGCGGCGCACATGGAAGCGAGGGACTCGGCGTTGTCGGCCCCCGCCCACCACGTGCCGCCGATGCCCCACGCGCCGAAGCCGATCTCCGAAACCTGAAAACCCGTTTTGCCTAGTTCGCGATACCGCATGGATAAGTCCTCCTGAGTTGAGTGAAATTAAGGGCGTGACGCATAGTAGTTGCGCGGCATCCTGCAGGATGCGCGCGAGATCCTCGTCCTGTGACGGGGTGGTGAAGCGCTGCTCGGGCTGGGCGAGGATCTCGCTCAGCCGGGCCTGCGCATGGTCGAGGGCGGTTTTCTTGCCACCGGCGAGCCACTCGGGATAGGTCAGCGAGTCGGCGGTGGCGCTGATGAACTGCTCCTTGCGCCACCACTTGCGGGTGTGGGGGCGGCTGAGGTAATGGCCGGGGATCGGGCCAACGGAACCGATCAGGTCGACGGCCAGGGCCTCGTCGCTCATGTCTTCGCCGGCGACGAAGCGACCGACCATGCCGGCGATGTCGTCGTCGAGGATGGCCTGGACCGGGTGGGCCGATAGCTCGCTGGACACGCCGAGGTGCAGCAGCATCGAGTTGACGCCCGAGAGCGCGGACGCGATTGCGGCGATGCCCTTTTCGTAGCCGGCCTGGAACTCGATGCCCTTGGCGGTGACGTAACCGGGACTGCCGTTGCTGAGCGGCAGACCGTAGGAGCACCAGAGCTGGTTGAAGAGCGCGTTGCTGAGCGAGGCGCCGATCTGGCCGAACGCGGGCGAGCCGGTGCGCATGTTGAGCGGCGCGGAGAAATGGCCGATTAACATGCGGTGGCCGGGATGGAGGGACTGCACGAGGACGACCATGCCGAGGTGCTCGGCAGTGCTGACGATGGCCGCGCCGGGCACGGTGGCAGGCCCGGTGCCGCCCATCATCGCGCCGTCGACGGTGGTCAGGGCGTAGCCGGCCTCGACGATGCGGCGGGCCGAGGTGATCGCGCCGCAGCTCCACGTCAGCGGCGGCGACGAGCCGATGGTGCCGACGATCTCGTGGCCGACGGCCCGGGCCATCTGGAACGTGAACAACTCGGCGTCGCCGGAGCAGGCGGTCATCTGGTGCTTGTCCGAATACTGCATGTGCAGCGCGACGCCCGCGGGGATCGCGAGGGCGTCGGGCATGTCGTCGAAGCCGAAGTACGGGTAGCAGCCCAGGTGGTCGAGGTGGGGGAGGGCCTGGAGCACCCGGATGCAGTCGACGTAGTCGCTGCGCGACGCGCGGTGGGGCTCGAGCGTGGCGAGGTCGATGGTTTGCATGCCGGAGGAATGGGAGAAGTAGAGGCGATCGCCGCCCAGCAGGAGGTCGTTCGCCGGGTTGGGCGCGGCGACGGTGAACTGCTTGGGCGCCTGGGCCAGGCATGCCTCGACGAGTTGCGCGCGGGAAGCGGACGCGTCCCGCCGCTTCGTCGACCGCGCAGCCTTGCTTCGCGAGGAAGGACAAGGCCCACGGGTCCTCGAAGCGGAGGCCCGTCTCCTCCAGCACCTGCAGGACGGCCTGATGGAGCGACGCCACCTGCTCTTCGGGCAGGTACCGGAGATGGGTGCGCCGTGTGATCCCCTGGCGTGGCATGAGTGTTCTCCCTCCTCCCTCAGACCCCGAGCAGGTGACGCGCGAGCCGGACGGCGCCGGGCGCGGTCGCCTCGTAGCCGTCGGCGCCGATGGCCTGGGCGAAGCCGGCGGTGATGCCGCCGCCGCCCACGATCACCTTGACGCGGCCGCGCAACCCGGCTGCCTCCAGCAGCTTGATGACCTTCTGCTGCTCGGGTGCGGTTGTGGTGAGGAGCGCGGACAGGGCGAGAAGCTGGGCGTCGTAGCGGGCCACGGCGTCGACGAAGGCAGGGGCGGTAATGTTGATGCCCAGGTCGTGGACGACGAAGCCGGCCGCGTCGGAACAGGGTGGCGACCATGTTCTTGCCGATGTCGTGGATGTCACCGAAGACCGTGCCGATCACGACGACGCCGAGGCCCTGCTGCTGAATCCCGCGGCGGGCGATTTCCGTCTCGAGGACGGCGGTGCCCGCAGTCATGGCCTCGGCGGCAGCGATCAGGTCGGGCAGCCAGAGGTCGCCGCAGGCAAAACCGTCGCCGACGGCCCGGATGGCGTCGGTCAGTGCGGCGAGCGCGGCGAGGGGGTCCAGGCCGGCGTCCAGCGCGCGGCCGGCCCAGCTTGCGGCTGCCTCGGGGTCATACTCGGTGACCGCCAGGCTCAGCCCTGTCAGAATCTCCGATGAATCCATGCCCTGCCTCGATAGTCAGCTTACAGCCCGACGGGAGATGCTGCGGTCTGCAAGCGGCGCAGCGTGTAGTCCTCGGCATTTGCGAGCGCTGCCTGCTCGTCCAGACCGCAGACGAGCCCGTTCCCGACCACGATCTCGCCGTCGACCAGGACGGTTTCCACGTCGGACGCGTGCGCGGCGTACACAAGGTTGTTCACGACCTCGTTGATGGGACGCAGGTGAGCCCCGTCGAGATTGACCAGGACGAGGTCGGCCCGTTTTCCGGGTTCGATGACCCGATCTCGGAGGCCATGCCGAGCGCCCTGGCCCCGCCCATCGTCGCCATCTCCAGCGCCTGGTAAGCAGACACCGCGAACGGGTCCATGTTGGCGATGCGCTGGAGGAACAGGCCCGAGCGCATTTCCTCGAACAGGTCCATGTCGTCGTTGACGGCGCAGGTGTCGGTGCCGAGAGACACGGGCACCCCTTCCGACAGGTAGCGGACGACCGGCGCAACGCCCAGCGCCAGCTTCATGTGGCACTGGGGGGTGTAGGCGACCGAGACGCCGGCGCGGGCCAGGATGCGGCGGTCGGCTTCGGTGACCCAGATGCAGTGCGCCCCGAGAACGTCGGGACCGAGGAAACCCAGTCCGTCCAGATAGGCGACCGGCGTCACGCCATGCAGGCGGTGGATGTTGTCCCAGCCGGGTTTGCTCTCGGCGATGTGCATGTGAACGGCTGCGCCGGTGGCGCCGGCCCGCTCGCGCACCTGCCTGAGAAGGTCGGGCGTGGTCGAGTTCTCGCACGCCGGCCCGAACCGGAAGGTGACGCGGCCGCCGCGGGATGCACGACAGCGGGCCAACAGCCGGTCGCAGAGGTCCCAGGCCTCGGGCATGGAGAGGAGCATGCCCGCCCGCTCCCAATGGTCGACGTCGGTGAGCGTGAGCGTGTGGACGGCCCGGATGCCCGTTTCCTCGTACACGTCGATGACGGAGGGGTGGGTGGCCCACTCCATGTTAAGGAGGGTGGTGATGCCCGATTTCAGGGCTTCGATGCAGCCGAGGCGGGTCGCGTGCCGCTGCAGCTCGCTGTGGCCGGCCCGGTACTCGTCGACGGCCAGCTTGATGAGGGGCGAGGAGACCTCCCGGACCCAGTCCGGGAAGGCCAGGTCGTCCCGCGCGCCCTTCAGGAAGTTCTGCAGGCAGTGATGGTGCGTGTCGATCAGGCCGGGGAGCACCGCACGGCGGCGGGCGTCGAGCGTGCGCCGGCCCGCGTAGCGTGCGGCGATCTCGGCGGTGCTGCCGACGGCGAGGATGCGGCCGGCGTCGATCGCGACCGCGCCGTCAGGCAGCACCGTCTTCGCCATGTCCATGGTGATAACCGTGCCGTGCCGGATCAGCAGGTCGACATCGCAGGGGTGTGTCATCAGCGCTTCCAGATCGCTTGCTTCATTCCTTGACGTAGGGAACCCCGAGCGTGGCCGGAGCACTCGTACGCGCCCACGACACCGCCATGACCACAATGGTCAACACGTAAGGCAGGCTCAAGAACAGTTCGGACGGCAGGTTCAGCCCGAGAGCCTGCAGGGACAGCTGAAACGAGTCGGCAATCCCGAAGAACAGGGATGCGGCCAGGGCCAAAAGCGGTTTCCAGCCGCCAAAGATGACGATGGCGAGGGCCATGAAACCGCGGCCTGCGGTCATGTTGTACGTGAAACTGCCCACTTCCCCCACCGATAGCACTGCGCCAGCCAAGCCGGCCATCACACCGGAAAACGCAACGCAGAGGTAGCGCGTCCTCTGGATATTCACGCCCATGGTCTCGCTGGCGATCGGGTTCTCTCCGACAGCGCGGACCTGGAGCCCAAGGGTCGTTTTGTACAGCAGGAAGTGCAGGAGAAACGCCAAGAAGATGGCGACGTACACGGCAAGCTTCTGCTGGAAGAGCACCGGTCCAAGGTAGGGAATCTGTGAAAGGACCGGCAACTCGACCTCCTGCATGGTCGGGACGCTGGGCGCCACGAGCGACACGCCAAACAGCGCCCGGTAGATGAAAGTCGTCAACCCCAAGCAGAGGAGGTTGATGGTGACACCTGTAACGACCTGGTTGGCGCGGAGCGAGATGGTCATAGAGCGAGCAACAGAGCAATCACACCCCCAGACAAAGCGCTGAAAAAGGCTGCCGCCCAGAAGGAGTGCAGGTAGAATGCGGCCAGGAAGCCGGCGAGGCAACCGACCAGCATCTCACCCTCCAGCCCGATGTTGATCACGCCCGAGCTTTCGGAATAGACTTCGCCCAGGGCAGCCAGCAACAAAGGACTCGCCGTTCGAATCGTCGACGACAGGATGCCGATCAGAAATGCTTCAGAGAGCACTTGGATTAGCACTCTGATAGCCCTTTCCGGTCCCTGCAGGCTTCGTCTCCGCCCGCCGACGACCATGCGGTAGTCGACGAAGATCTCAGCCCCGAGAACAAACAGCACGATCGTTGCCTGGATGATGCCGGCAATCGCAGTTGGCACACCGACCACCCGCTGCATCTCGTTTGCTCCGACGATCAAGCCGGAGAACAGGACGCTGGCAGCGAGCACCCCAAATGGGTTCAGCCGGCCGAGCAGTGCAACTATGATCCCCGTGAAGCCATAGCCCGGCGAGATGCCCTCAAACAGCCGGTAGTGATAGCCCAGGACCTCGTTTGCGCCCGCCAAGCCGGACAGGCCGCCGCTGATCGACATGATCAGGATAATGATCAGAGACACCCGAATGCCGCCGTAACGCGACGCTTTAGGATTCTGTCCGACCGCACGAAACTCGTAGCCGAGCGATGTCTTCTGCAGCAGGAAATACACCGCGAATACCATGAGAAGGGCGAGGACCGTGCCACCGTGAAGCCGAAAGCCCGTAAACAGCAAGGGCCACCTGGCCGCCTCGGCAATGACGGCCGTCTGTGGCATGAATTCGGATGGGCCTTGGATTGGGCCCTTGACCAGGTAGCCGATGAAAAAGACCGCAATGTAGTTCAACATCAGCGTCGTGATGATCTCGCTGACGCCCCGCCAAGCCTTGAGAAGCGCTGCCGGAAGTGCCCACAGGGCACCGCCGACGAATGCCCCCGCCACCGCAAGCGGCAGATGGACCCAAAGCGGTAATCCCCGAAAGGCAACGCCAACCAGCGTCGCGCCCAACGCGCCGAAGTAGATTTGTCCCTCGCCGCCAATGTTCCACTGTCCGCCTTTGAACGCGACGGTGGTGCCCAGCCCGGTCAGAAGCAGCGGCGTCGCCCGTATGAGCACGTCGACGAAACCGTCGAGCGATCCGAACGCCCCGACGAGCATCGCACCATATGCCTGCCAAGGATCGTGGCCGGCAAGGCGAACGAGAATCGCGCACAACAAGAGCGCAAGCAGCATTGGAACGATGATGAGCAGCGCACTCGCAAGGGGCGACGTCAAGGGTTGGGAGCGCCTCTTGAGGCGAACGCTCAGCATGGCTCTGACCCTTCTTCTTGGGCCAGACCGGCCATGAGCATGCCCAGCGTGTTCCTGCTCGCGGTCGCGCCCGGAACCGTAGCCACAATCCGACCGCGATAGATCACGGCAATGCGGTCGCTGAGAGCGATTACCTCGTCCAACTCGGTCGAGATGAGCAGAATGCCTGAGCCCGCGTTACGCAGCCTGACGAGCTCACGCTGGACGAATTTCGTCGTCGCTAAGTCAAGGCCGCGCGTGGGTTGGACTGCGATCAGGAAGGGAGTCTGACGCGACACCTCCCGGGCGAGGATCAGTTTCTGTCGATTTCCGCCAGAGAGCGTTTTGGCTTCGACTTGCACGCCGGGCGTTCGTATGTCGTACTCCGAGACCAGCCTACCGGCGTGCCGGGTTATCTCGCGGCTCTGCAGAACACCTGCCCGCGGAAAGGGCCGGTTCCTCTGTGCCTTCAGGATCCCATTCTCGGCCAGGTTGAAGCGACCGATCGTGCCCACTTCGTTGCGATCTTCGGGAATGTAGGACAGTCCTGCCGCAATGATGTCGCGAGGCGACGAGTGGGTGATATCCCTCCCGCAGAGTAGCACCTGCCCGCCCGCGACGGACCGCAATCCGGCCAGGGCATCAGCCAGCTCACGTTGACCGTTACCTTCGACCCCGGCGAGCCCGAGAATCTCGCCGGAGCGAACATCCAGCGCGAGATCCGTCACAGCTTCGAGCCCCCGATCATCCGGCACTTCGAGGTCGCGTACGGACAAGACGACCTCGGCGTCCTGCGCGGCCGAAGTCCGGCTCACCGAAGGAAGGAGGTCGCGAGCGCTCGCTTCCGGCCCCACCATCAGGCGGGCCAGTTCTGCGTCGCTGGCACACCGGGTCTCGAGGACATTGACGATCCGACCTCGGCGCAGCACGGCCACCCTGTCACTGATCTCCATGACCTCCCGCAACTTGTGCGAGATGAAGATGATGGACTGCCCCTCCGCTTTCAGCCTGCGGAGAACGCGAAAGAGGTCGTCTGTCTCCTGCGGCGTCAGGATCGCAGTTGGCTCGTCCAGAATCAACAATCGGGCGCCGCGGTAGAGAGCCTTCAGAATCTCCACGCGCTGTTGGACGCCGACGGGCAGCTGCCACACCATTGCAGTGGGATCGACCTCCAGACCGTACAAGGCGGACAGTTCGCGGACCCTGCGTCCGACCTGTGCGGACTCGAGCAGCAAGCCTCGGGACGACTTCAACCCGAGGGCCAGGTTTTCGGCCACGGTGAAGGTCGGTATCAGCATGAAGTGCTGATGCACCATGCCAACACCTAACGCAATCGCGTGACGCGACGACGAGATTTCCACCCGCTCGTCGCCCATGCGGATCTCGCCTTCGTCGGGCTGCAGCAGCCCGTAGAGGATATTCATCAGGGTTGTTTTGCCCGCGCCATTCTCACCTACCAGGGCCAGAATCTCCCCCGCTTGCAGATCAAGGTCAATATGATCGTTAGCGAGGACGCCTGGGAAGCTCTTGGTAATGCCGCGCATCGACATGATGCTCTGGGTCATTTGGCGAGAATCCATGGGCAATAGGCAAACGGCTTCAGCAGGGCTTCCGGGATGCAGAACACGCCCGGAAGCCCTGGATCAAATCTCAGTCGATTTCCTTGTAGATGGACTCGACCTTGAACGCACCCGAAGCGATCTCCTGTTGTCGCTTCGCGATCATGTCCTTCACGTCCTGGGGGACTGAGGAACCGAACGGCGCGAGGCTGATAATGCCCTCGGCCATGCCCGGCTTCCAGATGCCGCCGAACTTCCCGGCCTTGATGAGGTCGTTCTGTTGGGCGATCGCCTTCGTGACGTCGATCTTGATGCTTGTAAGGAAGTTGTCAGGGCCCAGGGCCGATTGGTCGTCGACGGCGCCGATAACCTTGATGCCCTTCTCAATGGCCGCCTTCAACGCTCCGGTCCCGGTGCTGTCGGCATCGTGCACCATCACGTCGACGCCGTTCGCGATCTGAGCGAGCCCGGCATCGCGACCCTTAGCGGGGTCGTCAAAGCTGCCCACCCAGACACTCGACACCTTGATGTTTGGGTTAACCTCCCGGGCGCCCATCTTGAAGGCCGCCAGGTCTGCCAGGCAGATCGGAGTGGACATCGCGCCGACGTAACCGATGTTGCCGGTCTTGCTCATCTTCGCGGCGAGCATGCCGGCGAGATAGAAGCCTTCTTCGGACTTGTACTGCATGAAGCTGACGTTGGAAGGCAGCTTGGCGTCCGCCGGCGGCAGGCCCGCGGAGACGAAGAAGTTGGTCTTGGGGAACTCCGGCGCGACCTTCAGCACGGGGTCCACGAAGGTGAAGCCGTGACCGACGACCAGATTATAGCCTTGCTTCCCGTAGGACCGAAGCGAGGCTTCGTTGTCCGGGTCGGGCACGCTGTCTACGTAGGCTGTCTTAAGCCCCGCGTTCTTGTACTGCTCCAAAGCCTGGTAGGCCTTGGTGTTCCAGCCCTGATCCCCGATGGGGCCGGGTAGGACCATAGCCACCGATTGGCCGGCAGGTTTGGCTTCCTGAGGCGCGGCAGCCGGCTGCGGAGCGGGAGCACAGCTTGCGAGAGCAAGGACCAACGCGACGAGAGCGACGACCAGCGTGATCATGCGGCGGTTGAACATGGCATCCTCCTTTGGTTCACCATGCGGCTGTTGGGCGGCCGGCGATTGGGCTGCTACTTCATCAGCTCGCGCAGGAAATACTTGTTCTTGCCGAACTGGCCGCCGAAGTTCATGGCGGTCAGGGCGAGGACGCCGGGGGCCTTGGCGGCGGCGTCGAGCGATGCGCCCATCGCCTTGGCCATGACGCCGGCGGAAGCGCCGAACATGAGCAGATTGAGGACGGAGTTGACGCCCTCGGGGATCTTGGTGTCCTCGATCTCGTTGCGGAGCGATGGGATGTAGTCGAATTCGCGGAACACCTGCTCGAGGCCGTAGCCCATCGGCGCGACGCCGTCGATCGCGACGAGCGCGTCCTTCGCAGCGAGGATCGCGGCCACGGCGGACGCGGCATTCTCGGCGAAGCAGACGAAGTGGCCGTCGGTGCCTTCGACGCTGATTTCCAGGCACTTCTCGTACGCAAACTCGCCCGTGGTCGTGGGCACGACGGCCATGAGCCGGCCGGCCACCTCAGCCTCGGTGTCCTTGCCGGCCCAGCGCTCCTTGGACATGGCGAACTTGTCGTGCAGGTTGATGCTGACGGTCTCGACGCCGGGGATCATCGCATTGAAGACCGTGACGGTGGGGACGAGGGAGGCGAGCGCGATCCGCAGCTCGACTTCCTTCACCAGCGCCTCACGGCTGGCGGGCACGTGGGCCAGCGACACGAAGACGCCCGGCCGGCCGTCCGGGGTTTCGGCGGGCGACGCGGTGCGCTCGATGCCGGCGTTCACGGCGGAGCCGATCATGCTCGACCCGGCGGCGCCCGCAAACTGGTTGGCGGCGCCCAGCGCAAGCTCGGTCGTCATCGCGGTGATCAACACGCGGGCTACCTCGAGCGTCCAGGCCTCGGCGAAGGTGTCGTAAACTTCCACGTTGTGCTTCATGAATGTCTCCTTGTGACAGGGCAAAAGATGGCATGAGCGAAATTTACGACGTGCCTGCGGGGATGCGGGGATGAGGGGATGAGGGAACGGATGATGGATGAAGGCGATGCCTCATCCCCTCATCCCCGCATCCCCGCAGGCTGCGGTTTGGGTTGTTAGAGAGCGTGGTCGACCTGGACCTTCAGGCCTTCCTGGCGGCGGGCGATCTCGAAGCCCTCCTGGACCTGTTCGAGCGCCATGTGGTGCGAGATCAAGGGCTTCACCTGCACGACGCAGGCCCGGATGAGCGCGAGCGCATCTTCGTACTGCGCGATGGTGGAATCGTAGCTGCCGACCAGGCGGAGCTCCTTGTAGTGGACCAGGTCGAGATCGAGGCTGACCTCGGGCGCGAGGCGTGGCCGCGAAGTAGAGGACGTGACCGCGGCGGGCGGCCAGGTCGATCCCCTGCTTGAGCACCCCGACGCTCCCCGCAGCGACGACCACCACGTCGCCGCCGCGGCCGTCGGAAAGCTCCTTCACCACGGCGAGAGGGTCTTCCTTCTTCGCGTTAATCGTCCGGTTGATGCCCAGGCGCTCGGCGACGGCCAGGCGGTGATCGAGCAGGCCCACGAGGATCGTGTAGGCGCCGCGGTGGCGCAGCATCTGCGCGTGCATGAGGCCGATGGGACCGTCTCCGATCACCACGGCGACCGCGCCGGGCGCGACGTCGACTTTCGACTGGCCGTTGACGACACAGGCGAGCGGCTCGGCGAACGCGGCTTCCTCGAGCGAGACGCCGGCGGGCACTTTGACCAGGTTGGGGAACGGGTAAGCTGCGTACTGCGCCAGGCCGCCGGAGAAGTAACCGGCGTTCTGACAGGCGCTCCACATGCCGCGGCGGCAGTAGTAGCAGTAGCCGCACGTCAGGCGGCCGTCGGCCACGACCGCTCGCCCGGCTTGACGGTCGGGACGTCCGCGCCCGCGGCCACCACCGTGCCGGACAACTCGTGCCCCATGCGGAACGGGTAGGTAATCGTCCAGCCGCGGGGCTGCTTGCCCACGTAGGCATCGACGTCGGTGCCGCACACGCCGCAGTGCGCGACCTTGACCAGCACTTCCCGCGGGCCGATCTCAGGCACGGGCATCTCGTCGACCTGCATTGCCAGCGGCCCATGTAGACGTGCAACTTTCATGCGAACTCCTTGGGTTGGACGAACCAACCCCTATAGCGGGTTGAAGTAGGTGGGAAGGGCGATGCCGGCCTCCGTGAAGCGCTGCTGCGCGTACGAGACCGCCTCGCCGACCCACGCCTGCTCGTCGAGCGTCCGAATCTGCCGGTCTTCCATGACGACCTTGCCGTCACAGATCACGGTGACCACGTCGTGGCTGGAAGCACAGTAGACCAGGCTGTTTTCGATCCGGTTGATCGGGCGCATGTGCGTGCCGGTGAGATCGACCAGGATGAGGTCGGCCTTCTTGCCGACCTCGAGCGAGCCGATCTCGCGGTCCATGCCCAGGGCCTGCGCGCCGCCCAGGGTGCCCATCTTCAAGGTGACGGGTGCGGGCAGGACGCGCGGGTCCATCGTGGTGACCTTCTGGAGGAAGGCCGCGGTGCGCATGGCCTCGAACATATCCATGTTGTCGTTGACCGCGGAGCTATCGGTGGCGAGGGACACGACGACACCCGCATCCAGCATCTTGCGGATCGGTGCGACCCCGTCGGCGATCTTCATGTTGCACTCGGGGCAGTGGGCCACCTTGGTGCCGGTGCGGGCAAAGAGCTCGATGTCGGCGTCGGAGAGCCAGATGCAGTGCGCGCCGAGCACGTCGGGGCCGAGCAGGCCGAGGTTGTGGAGATGCTGCGTGGGCGTCAGCCCGAAGAGCCGCTCCATGTTGTGCCATTCGTACTCGGTCTCGGCGATGTGGATGTGGACGGCGACACCCTCGTGGTCGGCGCGGCGGCGCACTTCCTTGATCAGCTCGACGCTGCACGAGTTCGGGCAGGCCAGGCCGTAGCGGAAGGTGATGCGGCCCCCGGCAGAGCCCGCGCAGCGCTCCTCGAGCTCCGCGGCCAGCTTGTAGAGCACGGCGTGGGGGAGCAGGACGTCGGGCGAAATCCACTGGTCCGTCATCGTGAGGGTGTGGACCACCCGGATACCGGCCTGCTCGAACACGTCGACGACGCAGGGATCGGTCGCCCATTCCATGTTGAGGATGGTCGTGATCCCCGCCCGGATCGCGTCGACGCAGCCGAGCCGGGACGAGTTCAGCTGGGTGGCGTGGGACCCAGCGCGGTAGTCTTCGACCGCCACCTTGATGCGCGGGACGGAGACCTGGTCGATCCAGTCCAGGAGCGAGAGGTCGTCGCGCGTGCCCTTGTGGTAGTTCTGCAGGAAGTGGTGGTGGGTGTCGATCAGACCGGGCATGACCGCCCGGCCCGCACCGTCGATCACCTTCCGGGCGTGGTAGCGCGGCGCGACTTCGGCCTCGGGACCGACCGCGACGATCCGGCCGGCGTCGACGGCCACCGCGCCGTGCTCGACGAGCGGCTGAGCCTCATCCTGCGTGACGACCAGGCGCCCGAGGACGAGCAGATCGATCTCGCGGCCTACCGCGGCGTCCACTTACATCGCCTCGTTGAGCAGGTCGACGATATCGGTCACCACGAGGTTCAGGCCCGCCTTGGCGACCGAACGCTTCAGGTTGACCACGCAGGTGGGGCACGAGCTGACGACCTGCTCGGCGCCCGCGGCAGCCGCCTGCTGCAGCCGCTCGACGGCCACGTCGCCCGCCAGGTCGGTGAACGCGCTGAGCACCCCGCCGCCCGCGCCGCAGCACAGGGCGTGTTCCCGGTTCGAGTACATCTCGACCAGCTCGACGCCCGGCACGGAGCGGATCAGCTCGCGGGGCGGGTCGTAGATGCCCATGTGGCGGCCCATGACGCACGGATCGTGGTAAGTCACCTTGCGATCGATCTGCGTGCAGCTTGCCGGCCGCACGGCTCATGAAGAAGTCATGCGTGTGCTGGAAGTTCAGCCCGGTCTCAAGCCCGAGATCGTTCGGGTAGACGGTGGAGAACGCCCGGTAGCAGCCCGCGCAGGTCGTCAGGACGATGTCCGGCTGGTACGCGCGAATCTTGGCGAGCGTGTATTCCGCGGCCTGGCGCATGGCATCCATCTGGCCGATGTCGTAGAGGGGGTAGCCGCAGCAAGCGTCCTCTTCGAGCACCGCGTAGTCGACGCCCAGCTTGTCGAGCAGGTCGGTCGTGGACTTGCCGATCGGCTTGATCTTGCGGGACGTCTGGCAGCCGGGGAAGTAGAGGACTTCGACCTTCCGCGGTGCGGCCGCACTTGCCGAGCGCCGGGCCGGGCCGAAGATGCTGTGGTGCTCGAGGGTGTTGTCGCGCACCGTGCGCTGGCCCTCGGTCATGCAGCCGGCTTCGACGAGGTCCGTGCGCAGGGCGCTCCAGATCTCGAGCAGCGGCATGCCGACCGGGCAGTGCACGCCGCAGCTGCCGCAGAGGGTACACTGGGCCAGGTGCTCGAGGAACATCTCGTCGACGTCGGCCTCGCCCTTGAGGATGGCCTGGGCCATGTTGATGCGGCCGCGGGCGTACTGGGTGTCGTAGCCTTCGGTGTACGGGTAGGTGGGGCAGACCCAGTTCACGCCTTTCCAATTCCACACGCGGCAGAAACCGCAGCGGCTGCAGTCGAAGACTTCCTTACGCAATGCTTCAAGGCGTGGACCCCCGGCGCGGGGCGCAGGGCCCGCCGCGGGTGCGCTGCTTGTCGCCATAGTGACCTCCCTGTCTTGCACCCTGAGACCTGACCTGTCCCTGCTCCGGCAGGGTGAAAACCTGCCAGGTCTGCGGTGTCGCGTGCTAAAGCCCGATGACGCCCGGGTTCATGATGTGATTCGGATCGAGCATTTCCTTGATGGCCGTCTGGAGCCGCCAGTAGCCCGTGTTCCCCAGGTGCTTCTGCAGGTGGGGACCCCACTGCCGGCCCTTGGAGTACGGCGCGCCGCCGAGTTCCAGCGCCCGGTCCATCATCTCCTGCACGGCGGCCCACACCTTGGCGCGTTCGACCATGTCGTCGGGATGATGGAACAGCAGGCTGACGTGCTCGGAACCGTGCGGCTCGGGGAACATCTGCTGGACGTACGTCTTGATCTGGTGACGGTCCATGATCGCCTTCATCTCGTACGTGGCATCGACCAGCTTGTCGAAGGGCAGGAAGTAGTTCACCGCGCCCGCGATGCCTTCCTTGAACTCTTCGCCGGTCAGGAACCAGCGCCCGTTCCAGAACCCCTGCACGCCCTCGGTGCCCAGGCACTCGATATCGGGGTGTTGGGCGATGAGGCCGCGAATCTTCGCCACCCGCAGGTCGACATCCGCCTCGTCGCCCTCGACGTTGTAGTGGAAGATGACCAGTTCCCCGGGCTTGATGACGGGCACGGAGATGTAGCAGACCAGGTTGTTGATCGCCAGGTCGCGGAACAGGCTTACGGCCGAGGCGAGGTCCGCGGTCTTGAAGACCTCCAGGAAGAACTTCTCGGGGAAGGGGAAGATGCGCAGGGTGCATTCGGTCATGATGCCGAACGCGCCCTCGGCGCCAATGAAGAGGCCGGTCAGGTCCGCACCGAGGCCGTAGCGGAAGAAGACGTCGGAGTTGGGGTTGGCCGACGAGCCGGTGCAGACGATGTCGCCGTTGGGCAGGACCATCTTGAGGCCCAGCGCCTGGTCGCCGGAGCTGATGTACTTGATGTTGCCCCAGCCGACGCCCGGACGGGAGATGTGCGCGCCGGGGGTGCCGGCCATGGCGCCCGAGGGCGCGATGCCGATCTTCCAGCCGCGTTTCTCCAGGGTGTCCATCAGGGTGACGTAGGTGATGCCGGACTGAACGGTAACGGTCCCGTTGGTCTCGTCGATCTCCAGGATCTCGTTCATGCGCAGCATTTCGATCGTGATGCCGCCGCCGGCCGGGGGCGTCGAGCCCGCTTCCTGGGCCGAGCCGCCGCCGCGCGGCACGATGGGCACCTTGTACTCGTTGGCGATCTTGACGATCTGGGAGACCTCTTCGGTCGTCCTGGGCCGCACGACGAGGTTCGGCTGGCTCGGGGGCATCGTGCCGAAGTCCCGGGAATACGCCCTGAGCACGAACGGCTTGTCCGAGACGTATTGCGGCCCAACGACATCGGCCAGGCGTTGGAGGATTTCCTTATAGTCCATGAGTCTTCACTCCTCGTAGACAGGCGCCGCTGTGACTGCGATCAAACGGCAAGGCGCCTGGTGGAAAAGACGACGTCGTGCAGCCCTCGGACGACGCTCTCGGGGTCGGCGGCCTGCCAGACCCGGCGGCCGAAGGCAACACCCGACGCGCCGGCGCAAATCGCATCCCGCGCGACCTCGAAGGTGTTGTCCGCTCCGCCTTCGCTCGGCCCGCCCGCAACGATCACGGGCAGCGACGTGGAGGCGACCACCTGCTGGAACCGGGCGATGTCGCCGCAATAATTGGTCTTGATGATGTCGGCGCCGAGCTCCATGCCGATGCGCGCGGCATGGGCGATCTGCTCGGGCTCATAGAACTTGTCCGGGGGCGGCATCATCTCGGCCAGGACCGGGATGCCGAGACCGCCGCACTGCTCGATCAGCTCGCCGAGCCAGTGCATGAGGGAAGGCTCGCCGCCGCGGCCGAAGAAGATGGAGACGGCGACGCCGTCGGCGTCAAGGCGCACGGCGGTGGTTGCGGTGACGGCGGGGATCTCCTGGCGGGCCTCGGCGCTCAGGCCGGCGCTGACGCTGACGCGCAGGACGACGCCGACATCGGTTGGGATGAGGTCCGAAACTTCACAGAGGAACCCGGGCGTGAGCAACAGCGCCGTCGCGCCCCCGGCAATGGCGCTCGCCACGATCTTGCGGGGGCGATCGATCCCGGCGACGGGACCGAGCCAGGGGCCGTGGTCGAGAGGAACCATCAAGCAGCGTTTGTCTGGCCCAGCCAGGATCCTTTGCAGGCGTCTTTGCTTCCCGGTCATGTGCAGTCCTCCTCCGAAGGTGGATGGTAAGCTCGAAGGGCCCCCGAGGTGGTGCGGAGGCCCGGCGCCTCAGCTCGAATGTACGCGGAGCGCCTCTCCCGCAGCGAAATCGCTGAAGCGGCGATAGGTCATGTAGCAGGCATCGTACCTGGACTTCAGGTCAGGGCGGTGCGCACCCAATGCGGCTCGTCGAATGTGCGCTCGAGTGCGGGCGCGAGCTGATCGCGGCCAAGCGCCTGCTGGGCGAGCGCGAAGAGCACGCGAGTCACTGTCTCCTCTGCAGCATAGATGGCGACGTCCCGCCCGCAGGCATCGGCGATGATCTGTGCCAAGCCGGGAGTCTTCGCACCCCCACCGGCAAGCACCAGTTCCGCGACGGGAAGATCCATCTCGCGGTAGATATCCAGGAGATGGCGCAGGCTGAATGCGATACCTTCCATCACGGCGCGGGTGGCGTGCCGGACGTCGTGAGACAGCCGGAGACCGTAGAAGCCGCCGCGAACTTGGTCCGACCAATAGGGGCTGCGTTCGCCGGCCAGGTAGGGGATAAACACCAAGCCATCGGCGCCCGCTTCGACCTCCACGGCAGCCTGGACCGCCTGCTCGAAGTTAACCGGCGATCCCTTCTGCCGTACAAACTGCTTGGCCAGGAACTCGCGCACTATCCAGACCAACGCCGCGCCGGTCGTCGATGATACGCCGCCGGCCAGGCGGTAGGGCGGCAGAAGTGGGTAGACATACAACCGGCCCGCAGGGTCAGACGCCTGCTGTTCGGGGCCCAGCGCCATGAAGGTCATCGATGAGCTGCCCAGGGAGCAGACTGCCCGGCCGGGCCGGGGCGGCGCGCCGCCGATCAGCGCAGCGACATCGCCCACGCCCACCACGACCCGGGCGTGCGGGTTGAGACCAAGGGCCTCGGCGACTGCAGGTGCAGGCGAGCCAGCAATCGCGTCGGCGGGCAGCACAGGAGGAAGGACGCTCGGATCGAGTCCTATCAGGGCCAGCCGGTCCACCGCCCACGTGCGCGTCGACCAGTCGAGCAGTGCCGCGCCGCCGCACTCCGTCAGGTCTGTGGCGATCTCGCCTGTGAGCCGGAAGCGCAAGTAGTCCTTCGGCCACAGGATCGTGCGCACGCGCGCGGTGACGTCCGGGCGATGCCGGCTGAGCCAGCGCAGCTTGGGCAGCGTATAGGTGCTGTTGAGCTCGTAAGGCGGCATGCGCAGCAGACCGGCCAGTTCCTCCATCTCCCGGTCCGCCCGGCGATCCAGCCACAAGATCGTCGGCGGTATGACCTCGTTCGCCGCGTCGAGCAAGACGGCGGAATGCATCTGCCCGGTGAAGGCGATCGCATCGATGTGATCCAACCTATACCCCGCCCGGAGCAGCTCGCGGCAGGCGTCGCAGAAGACCGCCCACCATGCCTCGGGGTCGCCCTCGGCCCATCCCTGCTCGGGCGTCGCGTAGCCGTAGCGGCGGACCGCGACCTGCAGCACACGGCCCGCGTCGTCGTAGAGCGCGGCCTTCAGCGAAGACGTGCCGACGTCGGCTGTCAGGACGGTGGGCCGACCGAGCGGGGGCGTGGCGCCGGACATCAGACTGCGTCCCCTCCCACTTCGACCATGACCTTCATGCCCGTGCGGTTGAGCACCAACTGAAAACCGTCGTCCAGGCAGTGGAGCGGCAGAACGTGCGAGATGAGCGGCTCGACGAGCACCTCGCCCGACTCGATGTAGCGCAGCGCCTCGTACATATCTTCGGGCGTGGAGTCGGCCGAACCCGTGAGGACCAGCTCTTTGTAGTGGATCAGGTTGGGATCGATGTTGAGGGGCGCGACCGGGTAGATGCCGGCAAAGATGTTGAGCCGGCCGCCCGCGGCGAGACACTCGGCCGCCTGCAGGACGAGGGGCGTCACGCCGACGGCGACGGTTGCCGCGTCTGCGCCGGCGCCGCCGGTGGCCGCCATGACGGCCTCCTGCAGGTTCGAGGTGGCGCTGTTGACCACGACGTCGGCGCCAAGCTCGCGGGCGAGCTCGAGCCGTTCGTCGATCAGGTCCGCGACGATGACGCGCGCGCCGTAGCGGCGGGCGACCTGCGCGTGCATGACGCCGATCGGCCCCGCGCCGATCACCAGCTCGGTCTGGCCGGGACCCAGGTGCAGCATCTTCTGCCCGCGCACGACGCACGCGAGCGGCTCCATGAACGCGGCGGCCCGGTAAGAGGTCTCATCCCGGCGGATGGGCATGATGTTGCGCTGGGGCAGGACGGCGTACTCTTCGTACGCGCCGTGGGGAAACGCGGGTGCTGGCAGCGGTTGGAGCGGCCGGTCCGGCAGGGATCGCACACGCCGCACTTGACGATGAAGTCGGCGGCGACGCGCTGGCCGAGCTTGAGGTGCTTGACGTCGGCGCCGACCGCAACGATCCGGCCGGCGGCCTCGTGGCCCATGACGCGCGGGAGGGGCACGCTCTTCTTGCCCGCGTAGACCCGCACGTCCCAGGGACAGATGCCCACGTAGGCGATCTGCACCACCACCTCGTCGGGTCCGGGCTGGGGACGGGGGATGTCCCGCTGCTCGAACCTGCCAGGCTCCACGAGCCAGAGCGACTGCATCGTCGGCGTGTCCAAGGGTTTGCTCCTGTGGGTTGGGAAGGGACGGTCACCACTAAGGATCGAAGAAACGAAGGTCCACCAAGACTTCTAAGATCTTCGTGGACCTTGGTTCTTTGTGGCTTTGTGGTGGTCTGTCCCTGATTCTCGCTAGCACCCTGACCGGTTAGTCAGGAAAGCGAGGTGCGTACGGTGTACTTGTACCGGTCTCCCCGGCTGACCATGCGGCTGTACTCGACGGGGGTACAGTCGTTCGAATAGACGATGCTCTCCACGAGGAGGAGCGGCGAGCCGGGCGGAACTTCGAGCAACTGGCTCTCGCGGGCGTTGCCCGAGACGGCCTGGATCGTCGATTCGGACCGGGCGAGCGAGATGCCCTGGGTCCGCAAGAGCTGCCACAAGGAGGCCGACCCGGTCAGCTGCGCGGGCGTCAAGACGACGGAAGGCGGCAGGCGCAGGTGGACCGTCGAGACGATGGTAGGCTCGTCGTCCACCAGGCGCAGGCGCTCGACGATCCAGATCCAGTCGCCTTCGGCCAGCTGCAGGGCGGAAGCCACGTCGCCGAGGGCCGGCTCCTGGCGGAGCGAGAGCAGGCGCGAGCCCGGCTTGAGGCCGGCGGCGCTGATCTCCTCTGAAAAGCTGCGGAGCTGGGTCAGCTGGCGCTGGATCTTCGGGCGGGCGACGAACGTGCCCTTGCCCTGGTAGGAGACGAGATACCCCTCGCGCACCAACTCGCTGACGGCCCGGCGCACGGTGATGCGGCTGACGTTGTAGGTGTCGCAAATCTCGCGCTCGGTCGGGATCGGGTCGCCCTCTTTCCAGTGTCCACGTTCCATCGGCTCGAGCAGGGCCTGTCGAAGCTGGTGGTACAGCGGCAAGGGCACATCACGATCGACCGCAGCGGGATCCAACACGGTTACCAAGTTCACTATCCTCGATCCGTTCTAGCGGGCCTCTCCGAATGTCATTATAACAAGTGGTCCTGGCGGACACTATAGCACAGTCGGAATACGGTGTCAATAGGGTAATCGCGCTCACTATTAGCGGCTTGTTTTGGGCGGTTTGACGGAATCCTATTGACAGTCGTCCGGTTCTATGTTATACAGGTGTCATGTTGTTATAATGACTCTGGTTTCTCCAGCTTCCTTCCCATTCGTCAGCGAGGGCAAACAATGACCGGTTTGGACTTCGTGCGAGCCACCTCACTCCCCGAGGCCGTCGCACTGCTCAACTCGCCCGGAGTGCGGGCACGGCCCCTGGCCGGGGGCACGGACCTGGCAGTGATGATGCGCCAGCAAGGCGCCTGGTTCGATCGCCTGGTCGACATCTCGGACGTCCCCGACCTGCTCCGGATCGAGGCGGTGGGCGACGAAGTGCGCGTGGGAGCGGCCGTCACCTTTACGATGGCGGCAAACAGCGCGCTCCTCCGTGACGCGGCGCCGCTGCTGGTCGAAGCCTGCCTCAGCATCGGCAGCCCGCAAATCCGGAATACGGGGACGCTGGGCGGGAACATCGCCAACGCAGCCACCTGTGCGGACACGCTGCCGCCCCTGGTCGCGCTCGGACGCCCGGGCGCACGTGGCAGGGCCGGACGGGGAAAGCACGCTGCCCGTCGCGGACCTCGTCGTCGCGCCGCACCGCACCGCCCTCCCCGCAGGCAGCCTGATCACGCACTTCTCATTTCCCCGCCTGCCAGAGGGCGCCCGCTCGGCGTTCGTCAAGCTGGGACGGCGCAACGCGCAGGCGATCTCCCGCCTGAGCATCGCGGCAGCGGCCCAACTCGACTCCGAGGGCGCCATCGCGTTCATCCGGGTCGCGGCCGGCGCAGCCACCCCCAAAGCCCAACGCATGACCGAGGTCGAAGAGGTGCTCCTGGGCCGGCGGCCCTCGCCCGAGCTGCTAACGGCTGCGGGCTGCAAGGCGGCAGAGGTCATGCTGAGCGTGACCGGGCGCCGCTGGTCCACCGAATATAAGGAAATCGCCATCCAGGGGCTGGTCGAGACCGCACTGTCACGCGTCCTGCGCGCGACGCGGCTGCCGGCTGAGAGGGAGCACCGCCACATGCTGATCGAATTTACGCTTAACGGCGGGCGGATCGCCGTCGACGTGCCGGCGGACGTCACGCTCCTGACCCTGCTCCGCGACTACCTCGACCTGACCGGGACCAAGTGCGGGTGCGAGGTGGGGGAGTGCGGGGCGTGCTCGGTGCTCGTCGACGGGCTGCTGGTCAACAGCTGCCTGATGCTGGCCCCGAAGGTGTCGGGGCGTTCGGTCGTCACCATCGAAGGGGTCAGCCCCGCGGACGGCTCGCTGAGCGACCTGCAGGCGAGCTTTATCGCTCACGGCGCGGTGCAATGCGGGTTCTGCACGCCGGGCATGGTGCTGGCGGGGGAGGCGGTCCTGGCGAGCACGCCGCTCCCGACGCGTGACGAGATTCGCACCGCCATCTCCGGCAACCTGTGCCGGTGTACGGGCTACCAGCAGATCGTCGACGCGGTGGAGGCGGTGGCGCACGAGCGGGCGGTGCGGGCCGCGCCCCTGCCGGCTGCGGCGACATGGGAGGTGGCGTGATGGCTGAACGGCGCTATATCGGCAAACCCGCGCAGCGAGTGGATGCGGCGGACAAGGTTACCGGCCGCGCCGCGCTTCGTGGCGGACTACCGCGTGCCGGGCATGCTGTACGCCCGCTGCCTGCGAAGCGAGCTGCCCCACGCCCGCATCGCGCACCTGGACGTGACGCCCGCACTGGCGGTGCCCGGCGTGCTGGCCGCGATCACGAACGCCGATTTCGAGGACAAAGGCCTGTTTGGGTTCCCGGTCAGCGACCAGTACATGCTGGCGCGCGAGAACGTGCGGCACGTGGGCGAGGCGATCGCAGCCGTCGCGGCCGAAACGCCCGAGGCGGCTGCGGCGGGGGTCCGGGCGATCGTCTGCGAGCTGGAACCCCTGCCCGCGCTGTTCGATCCCGCCCGGGCGCTCGACCCCGACGCGCCGCAGGTGGGGCCGGACCGGGCGGACGGCCGCCATCCCAACTTCCTGCACTCGGAGATCGTGCGGGCGGGCGACCCGCTTGCCGCGCTCGAAGAATGCGCGATCAGCCTGGACGAGACGTACTCGGTGGTGCAGCAGGAGCACGCGTATCTCGAAACGGAAGGCGCGCTGGCGATCCCCACGCCCGAGGGCGGGGTGGCGGTTTACGCGTCCAACCAAAGCCCCTTCATCAACCGGGACAACCTGGCGCGGGTGCTGGGGCTGGCGAGGGACCGGGTGCGGGTGATCCAACCCCCGGTTGGCGGATCGTTCGGGGGCAAGGACGACCTGAATTACCAGGCGTCGGCGCAGTGCGCCGCGCTCGCGCTGAAGACGGGCCGGCCGGTGCAGATGACCTTCGGCCGCGAAGAGAGCATGATCGCCAGCTACAAGCGCGACGGGATGACGATGCGGGTGCGGCTGGGCGCAGTCGGCCGACGGGCGGCTGAACGCGTGCAAGTTCGAGGGGCTGCTCGACTCGGGCGCGTATGCGTCGCAGAGCGTGTTCACGTCCTGGCGGGCGGCGATCCATGCCATGGGCGCGTACCGCTACGAGCACTGCGACGTCGACATCGACTGCGTGTATACCAACAACGGCTATGCGGGCGCGTTCCGGGGCTTCGGGAACACCGAGGTCTGTTTCGCGATCGAGCAGGCGATCGACGAGATGGCGGAGAAGGTGGGCTGCGACCCGATGGACTTCCGGCTGCAGAACTGCCTGCACCTGGGGGACGAGACCGCATTCGGCCAGCGGCTCGAGGAGTCGGTCGGCCTGCCCAAGGCGCTCCAGGCGGTGCGCGAAGCGAGCGATTGGGACCGCAAGCGGGCGGAGTTCAGCCGGCAAAGCGGCCCGGTGCGCCGGGGGATCGGGGTGGCGTCGCTGTTCCACGGCACCTCGCTTGGCGCGGAGGGCGCGGACTATGCGGGCAGCACGATCACGGTCGAGGGCGACTACTCCATCGCGCTCACGAGCGGGCTGACCGACTTCGGCACGGGGTCGCGCACGGTGTTCACGCTGATTGCGGCGGAGGAACTGGGCGTCCACCCGGAGCGGATCAAGATGCTGCGGCCGGACACGAACACCGCGCTGGAGTCCGGGCCGACGGTCGCGAGCCGGTCGACCATGCTGGGCGGCAACGCGGCCCGGCTGGCGGCGGGCAACCTGCGGCAGACGCTGGACATGGCCGCGGCGAACCTCCTGAAGTGCTCCATCCACCAGCTCGTGCGGGTTGACGAGTGCTATGTCGGGCCGAGCGAGGAGCCGGTGAGCTGGGAGAAGGTGGTGGACCACGCGCACCGCATGGGGCTGACCCCGTCGGCCCACGGCAAGTGGACCGCGCCGCACATCCACTGGGACAGCAAGACGGGCCGGGGCGTGGCCTACATCGCCTACCACTTCGGCGCGCACGTCGCAGAGGTGGAGGTGGACACCCGGACGGGCAAGACGAACGTCGTGGGGTTCTGGGCCAGCCACGACCTGGGGACGACGATCTTCCCACAGGGCGCAGTGGGCCAGGTGTACGGCGGGGTGGCCCAAGGCCTCGGGTATGCGCTGATGGAAGAGGCGCGCTTTGTCGACGGCTACCTGCAGGCCACGAACTACGACACCTACCTGATCCCGACGGCGAAGGACGTGCCCGATATCACCTGCATCCTGCTCGAAGAGCCGTACTCGCGCGGGCCGTTCGGCGCGAAGAACGTGGCCGAGCCCGCGCTCGTGCCCGTGGCGCCGGCCATCTGCAACGCGATCGCGCACGCGACGGGGCGCCGGGTCCGGGACCTGCCGGCCAGCCTCGAGCGCGTCCTCCTGGGCCACGCCCTGACCCGCGGCGACGGCGGCGAGTCATGCAAGCTGGGCTTGCGCATGGACTGACAAACTGACGCTGCGGGGATGGGGGGATGAGGGGATAAGAAAAGGTATCATCCCCCCATCCCCTAATCCCCGCAAAAATGACTTATTTGTTATGGAAAGGAGCACCCACATGGATCAGCAGGCCCACCAGGAACTGCTCGAAAAACTGTACGCGGCGGTCCTCGACACCGACCCCGAAGCCGCCGCGGAGGCCGCGCAAGGCGCGGTCGACGGCGGCGTCGACGCGATGGAGGCCATCCGGGTCGCGTCGGAAGCGATCACCAAGGTTGGCGACCTGTTCGAGAGCGGCGAACTGTACCTGCCCAGCCTGATGCTGGCGGGCGAGGCGATGAAGCGGAGCATGGCCGTCCTGTCACGCTACCTCAGCGCGGAGCAGGCCAGCCAGAAGAAGGGCAAGGTGGTGATCGGGGCGGTGTCGGGCGATATCCACGACATCGGCAAGAACCTCGTCGGCACGATGCTCTCGGTACATGGCTACGAGGTCGTCGACGTGGGGGTCAACGCGCCGCCGATGGAGATCATCGATACGGCCCAGCGTGAGAAGGCGCGGTTCATCGCGCTGAGCTCGCTCATGACGACGTCGATGCCCTACCAGCGGGACGTGCTCGACCTGCTGTGCGAGATGAACGTCCGAGACCGCTACTATGTGGTGGTGGGCGGCGGGCCGGTGACGCCGGAATACGCGAAGAAGATCGGGGCCGACGGCTGGGGCCTGAGCGCCGTGTCGGCGGTGAAAGTGTGCGACCGCCTGCTCGAGGCCGGCGAACGACCGCCCGTACGGTCGACCTTCCTTCAGGAATAGGAGCAACCGCCATGACTATCCAACGCGACCGATTGATGGATGTGCTCGACAAGGCGCACAAGGGCCCGATCGTCAAGCAGTTCGACTGGGACACCCGGGTGATCCCGGGCGCGATCAACGACAAGCTCAAGAAGTACGGGCTGCTGAAGAAGTGCGATCCGGCGAACCCGATCAACCAGGACCTGGAGCTGGCCGATCGCTTCTTCGAGGCTGCGCTCGACGTGGCGACCGAGGTCGGCATGCTGTGCACCGACACGCAGCGGGCGATCCGCTATTCGCGGGAGGAGCTGCTGGCGGGGCTCGACGCGGCGCCGGCGGCGTTCACGCTGGGCGAAGGCAAGGAGACCGCGCACTTCCAGCACCGAGGCGTGTCGGACCCGGTGCCGCCCATCTGGGTGTCGCCGCTGAGCATTGCGGTGAGCGAGGACGTGTTCGAGCCGCTGGTGGTGGGCATCGCCAGCGTGCCGGAAGTCGACTGCCTCGAAGGCCCGTCGTTCGAGACGATCTGGGGCGCGCCGCTGCGGGCAGGCTCGCCGTACGAGCTGCTGGCCGGCAAGATGCAGGCCGAGCGGTTCTACAGCGCGATCTCGAAGGCCGGGCGCGACGGGATCGGCCTGTACGCGGTGGGCACCTCGCCGACACATTACGGCGTGCTCGGTGGGTTCGGCGTGCCGGGCGGCTACAAGCCCGAGCGCGACATCGTGCTGGTGCTGTCGCCGGTCGAGATCAAGACCTCGTACGAGAACCTGATGAAGCTCGCCCATGCGTACAACTGCGGCGGGCAGACGTACGGCGGCTCGTGGTCGATGATCGGCGGGTACGCGGGCGGGCCGGAAGGGGCCGCGCTCTCGTGCATCGCCTGCACGATCATGCTCTACAACGTGTACCAGTGCGTCAACGGGGCCAGCTTCCCGTATGACCTGAAGACGATGGGCAACTGCGGGCGGCAGGCGCTGTGGGCCTTGGGGCTGGTGTTCCAGGCGCTCAGCCGCAACACGCACATCTGCTCCAACTCCGTGCTGAACCAGACGGCGGGGCCGGCGACCGAGTGCCTGCTGTACGAGTCGGCGGTGGGCATGATGACGCTGAGCGTGTGCGGCGCGTCGTCGTGCACCGGGCCGCGCAGCGCGGGGGGCAAGTACACCAACTTCATCACCCCGCTCGAGGTGAAGTTCGCGGGCGAGGTGTTCAAGAAGGCGTCGGGCATGAGCCTGGCGCAGGCGAACGAGATCGCGAACTGCCTGCTGCCGAAGTACGAGGGCCAGCTGGGGCATCCGCCGAAGGGGCAGAGCTTCAAGGAATGCTACGACATCGAGACGCTGCAGCCGACGGACGAGTGGCGGGCGATCTACGATACGGTGAAGAACGAGGTCATTGGGGCGGGCATACCGCTCGCCTGAACACCAGGAGGTGACGCATGTCAGGCCCAATCCCGCGGTCTCTGGTTCTGTTGTTCGTCTCAATCGCGATCCTCGCGCTCCTTGCAGGGTGCGCGCCGGTCGCACCACAGGCTGCGCCGGCCGCCGCCCCTGCCGCTACGCAGGCCCCTGCCCCGACGAGCGCGCCGGCGGCCGCGGCCAAACCCAAAGTCGCGATGCTGATGGCCGTTTCGTGCGACGACTCCGGCTGGGGCACGCCGGGCTGCGAGGGCATCAAGCAGGCTGCAGCCAAGCACGGGATCGAGTACTCGATCTCGGAGAAGGTGGAGATCGCCGACACGGAAGCCGCTGTCCGCGACTACGCGGCCCGGGGCTATAACCTGATCATCGGCCACGGGTTCCAATACGGCGACGCGATCAAGGTGGTGGCCCCCGACTTCCCGAACACGGCTTTCGCCATCTATGCGGGCTATGCCGAGGGGAAGAACATCACGCCGATCGATCCCAAGAATCACGAGAACGGCTACCTGGCAGGGATCATTGCCGGGCACCTGACCAAGAGCAAGACCATCGGCGCGATGGGCGGCTTCGACATCCCAACCGTCGTTCGGGTGCTCGAAGGCTACTGCATGGGCGCACAATCGGTCGATCCCGCGATCAAGTGCATCTACAACTACCCGGGCAACTGGGCCGACGTGCAGAAAGGCTCCGAAGCGGCCGAGGCGATGATGGACGCGGGCGCAGACGTCTTCTTCCATGATGCCAGCCTCACCGGGGTAGGGATGCTGCAGGCCGCTACGAAGGCGGGCAAGTATGGCATCGGGTTCGGGACGTGCCAGGACGCCATCGACAAGGACCGGATCGTCACCAGCGCGCTCGACGGCATCGCCGAGACGATGGTGATGACCGTCGACATGTTCATGGACGGCAAGCTGAAGGGCGGCGAGACGCTCCGGCCGCAGATGTCGGACGGGATCTTCACCTTCTGCCCATACAGCAGCGCTGTGCCGCAGGCCGCGAAGGACGCAGTCGAGGCCGCGCGCAAGAAGATCGCTTCGGGTGAGCTCGTGGTCAAAGAGATCAGCGCTCCTTCGAAGTAGCTCTACCGGTTTTGACGGGTGGCCGCCGGGGTCTACGTGCGGCCACCCGTTTCACCATTCCTGCTATGGTCAACATGCCGAACGCCGTCGAAATGCAGGCCATCACCAAGCGCTTCCCCGGGGTGGTGGCCAACGATTGCGCGTCCTTAAGCATCCGCAGCGGCGAAATACATGCGCTGCTCGGCGAGAACGGCGCGGGCAAGACCACGTTGATGAACGTGCTCTACGGGCTTTATCAACCCGAGGGCGGCCGCATCCTCGTGCGCGGTGAACCGGCGACTATGACGGGGCCGCGTTCGGCCATCGAGCTCGGGATCGGGATGGTACACCAGCACTTCATGCTCGTGCCCGTGCTGTCGGTGGTCGAGAACGTGATCCTGGGGCTGCCGCCGGGCCGGGGACAGGTGCTGGACCTGGCCGGCGCAGCCGAGAAGCTGAGCCTTCTTGCCGCGCAGACAGGACTCGCAGTCGACCCGGCAGCCAAGGTCTGGCAGCTGCCCGTGGGCGTGCAGCAGCGGGTGGAAATCCTCAAGTTCCTCTATCGCGGCGCGGACATCCTGATCCTGGACGAACCGACCGCGGTGCTGACACCTGACGAGACGACCCGCTTTTTCGCGGTGCTGCGGCAGCTGCAGGCGCGGGGGGTTACGATCATCCTGATCACCCACAAGCTGAAAGAGGTCATGTCGATCAGCGACCGGGTGACGGTCATGCGCAGCGGACGGCCGGTCGCGACAGTCGATACCGCGATACAACAGCCGCCGCGCTCGCGCAAATGATGGTCGGCCGGCCGGTGCTGTTGCAGGTGGAGAAGAAACCGGCGGCTCCGGGGCGGGCCATGCTCGAGGTGCGCGAGCTGCGCTTGCGGACCGAGCGAAAGGGATCTGCGTTGGCGGACTTCTCCCTGACCGTGCGGGCCGGCGAAATCGTGGGGCTGGCCAGCGTGTCGGGGAACGGGCAGGAGGAACTCGCCGACGTCCTGGCGGGCGTGCGCTCCGTGGAGTCGGGCACGATTTCGATCGAGGGCGCGGTTCAGCCGGATCTCCGGCCCCGCCAGCTGATGCGGAGCGGCGTCGCGCAGGTGCCTGCCGACCGCCTCGCAGCCGGCGCGATCGCTGGGTTCAGCGTGGCGGAGAATGCGGTGCTGCCCAACTACAACCGGGCGCCGTTCGCCCGGTACGGCGTGTTGAACTGGCGCCGCATCAAGGAGTTTGGCGCGCGCCTGATCCGGGACTACGATATCCGGGGGGCAGGGCCGTCGACGCAAGCCGGTTGGCTCTCGGGCGGCAACCTGCAGAAGCTCATCCTGGCCCGACAGATCAGCCTGGGCGCCCGGGTGTTGGTTGCGGTGCAGCCAACGCGCGGGTTGGACGTGGGCGCGACGGAATTCGTCCACCGCCGGTTGATCGAGGAGCGCGATCGGGGGGTGGCGATCCTCCTGATCAGCACCGATCTGGAAGAGATCCTGAGCCTCAGCGACCGGATCGCGGTCATGTACGAGGGCCGGATCAACGGCGAGCTGTCCAGCTCGCCGTTCGACGTGGAGCGGCTTGGGCTGCTGATGTCCAGCGCGGCCGTCCCGGATCGGAAGGAAGGCTGACGTGAGCGTGCTCGTTGCCCGCGAACGGCCCCTCGAATCACCGCTGGCGTACGCCCTGATCGTGCTCGGCGGCGCGGGCCTGGCGCTGCTGCTCGGCGCGGGGCTGATGCTCTTGTGGGGGGTCAACCCGGTCAGCGGCTACCGGGAGCTGGTGCTGGGGATGGTCGGCTCGCGGCACAGCATCTCGGAATCGCTGCTCAAGGCCACGCCGCTCATCATCATATCGCTCGGCATGACGATCGCGTTCAGCGCGTCGACCTGGAACATCGGGGCCGAGGGGCAGTTTTACATGGGTGTGCTGGCGGCCACGGCCTGCGCGCTGTTCCTGGCCGGTCTTCCCGCCGCAGTGCTCGTGCCCCTCACCGTGGTGGCCGCCATGGTGGCCGGCGGGCTTTGGGCGGGGCTGGCAGGCTACCTGCGCGCCCGGTTCGGCATCAACGAAATCATCGTCACCGTCATGCTCAACTACGTCGCCATGTATTTCGTGCAGTACATGCTGGCCGCGCCGCTTCGCGAAACCCAGGCGCGAGGCATCGGCTATCCCCAGACGGACCTGATTGCGCAGCCCCTCTGGCTGCCTCGCCTGGTCCCCGGCCTCAGGCTGCACACGGGGTTCCTCATCGCGCTGATCCTGGTCGCCGTCGTTTATTTCGTCCTGCGCCACACGACGCTTGGGTATCGGGTGCGGGCGGTTGGGATGAACTCGCAGGCCACACGACACGCGGGCATCGGGGTTTCGGGCACGCTAGTGCTCGCGATGGCGCTGAGCGGCGCGTTCGCCGGGCTTGCCGGCCAGATCGAAGTCACGGGCGTGCATCACCGGCTGCTGTGGGGTATCTCGCCCGGTTTCGGCTTTCTCGCCATCGTCGTCACGCTGCTGGGCAACCGCCATCCGCTCGGGGTCCTGGTCGCCGCCATCCTCCTGGCAGCCCTGGACTTTGGCGCCCAGACGATGCAGCGCGGGACGGGCGTGCCCGTCGCCCTGGTACACACAATCGAGTACCTCATGGTGATCCTGGTCGTCGGGGGTGGGATCTTCCGGACGCACCGGCTGGCTTTGTTCGACGGCCTGCGCCACAGGCAGGCGGCGGAGGCGGCATGAACACGGCGCAGATCCTCAGCCTGACGTTCCTCACCGCGATGCTGGCTGCGGCGGTGCGCTTTGCAACGCCGATCCTGCTTGCGGCGCTGGGCGAGATCTTCACCGAGAGGTCGGGCGTTCTGAACCTGGGGTTGGAAGGCGTCATGTTGGGTGGGGCCTTCGTCGGGTTCTGGGCGATGGCGCAAACAGGAAATATGCTGGTCGCATTCCTGGCGGCTGCCGCGGCCGGCCTGCTCCAGGGGCTGGTGCTGAGCCTGTTCTACGTCACGCTCCGGTCAAACCAGGTGGTGATCGGCATCCTGTACAGCCTCATGATGGTCGGCGTGACCAGCTTTTTCTACCGCCTCCTGTTCGGCGAGACGATGCTGGGCAAGCAGGAGCTGCTCAGCACCGCACCCGTCCCGCTGCTGAGCCAGATCCCCTATCTCGGCAAGATCCTGTTCGACCAGTCGCCGATCACGTATTTCGTGCTCCTCCTCGTGCCTGTCGCCCACTTCACCCTCTACCGCACCGGCTTCGGCCTCAATTTGCGGGCGGTGGGCGAGCACCCGCGGGCGGCGGACACGCTTGGCGTTTCCGTGGTTCGACTGCGCCGCCTCGGAGTCCTGATCGGATGCACGGCAGCGGCGATGGGCGGCGCGTTCTTCTCGCTCCATTTCGGCCAGTTTCTCGACGAAATGCTGTCGGGCCGGGGCTTTATTGCACTGGCGATCGTGATCTTCGGCCAGTGGAACCCCTATCGGGCGCTGCTCGGCGCGTTCCTGTTTGGGCTCGTCGACGCGCTGGCGCTGCGCCTCCAGGCGCTGAACACGAACGCGCCGTTCCAGTTCCTGCTCATGCTGCCTTACATTCTGACGATCATTGCACTGCTCGTTTCGGTGCGGATGCGGGGCGACGTCGGCTCACCCAGTGGACCCGCGGCGCTCATGTCGCCATACGAACGCTAACGAAAGCCCGGCCCGCCGGCTTTGCGCCAGGCCGCGTGTGCCGTGAAAATACAAGAGGAGTCAGCCAAGGAATGAATACCAAGCTCTTTCAGAAGGACTTCATCACCACCCCCGATTGGTCGGTCGAAGACCTCAACACGATGCTCGACCTGGCGTTCCGGCTCAAGGGCGACGTCGCGACGGGCGTGATCCACGACCACATCCTGCGCGCCAAGACGCTCTACATGCTGTTCTTCGAGGAATCGACGCGCACCCGCAACTCGTTCGAGACCGGCATGACGCAGCTGGGCGGGCATGCGATCTGGCTGACGCCCAAGGCGACGCAGATCGGGCACGGCGAGAACGCGAAGGACACGGGCATCGTCCTGAGCAGCTACGGGCACGGCATCGCGATCCGCGACTGCCGCACGGGCATCGGCAACAAGTACCTGTACGAGATGGCGCAGTATGCGGACGCGCCGATCATCAACATGCAGGACGACGTGGATCACCCCTGCCAGGCCATGGCCGACCTGATGACCCTGATGGAGCTGTTCGGGCGCAACCTGCGCGGCAGCAAGTTCGTCATCTCCTGGACCTACGCGCCGAAGTACGTGCGGCCGCTGAGCGTGCCGCAGTCGCTGCTGTGGCTCATGCCCCGGTTCGGCATGGACGTCACCCTCGCCTACCCCAAGGGCTACCACATGATGCCGGACGTGATGGCGAAGGCGTGCGCGTTCGCGGACCAGGCGGGGACGAAGATCACCGAGACCAACGACATGGAAGCGGCGTTCGAGGACGCCGATTTCCTGTACCCGAAGTCGTGGGGCCCGATCATGGTGACCGAGGACGAGCCAACGGTCGAGGCGATGGCAGCCGAGAACACCGGCTGGCGGGTGACCGGGGAGAAGATGGCCCTGGCGAAGAAGCACGCGGTGTACATGCACTGCATGCCGATCGACCGCCACCATGAGGCCGACGACGACGTGATCGACGGCCCGCAGTCGATCATCTACAAGCAGGCCGAGAACCGGCTGCACATCCAGAAGGCGCTGATGGCGCTGGTGATGGGCGGGCGGGCGTAAAGAACGGAAACACAAAGGCACGAAGACACAAAGTCTGGAACTTCCTTGTCTTTGTGCCTTTGTGTCTTTGTGTTGATCGTATCGTGAGGATGGCAGGGCGTGCAGGCTCAACTTGTCGAACGGATCGCAGAGCTGGCGCGGCAGACGACCGAGCGGCGCGAGCGCTTCCTGGCGGACCTGATCAGCATCCGGTCGTACACCGGGCAGGAACGGGCGGCCGTCGAGCGGACGCTGGAGGAGCTCAGGGCCATCGGCTGCGACGACGTGTGGATGGACTCGGCGGGCAACGCACTGGGGCGGATCGGGCGCGGGCCGCGGGTGATCCTGTACGACGCGCACCTGGACACGAACGAAGTGGCCGACGAACGGGAGTGGCCCCACCCACCACTGGAGCCGGTGGTCGAGGGCGGGGTGATGTACGGGCTGGGCGCGTCCGACTGCAAGGGCGGGGTCGCGGCCATCGTGTACGGGGCGGCGATCCTGAAGCAGCTTGCGCATGAGACCTCCGAGGTTTTCCGAAACCTCGGCAGGTCTGTCTGTCGTCGTGATGGGCGCCACGCTGGAGGAGGATGCGGAGGGGTTCGCGCTGCGGTCGCTGGTGGAGCGGGACGGGCTGCGGCCGGAGGTCGTGCTGCTGGCCGAGGCGACCGACCTGACCCTGCGCCGCGGGCAGCGGGGGCGCTGCGAGGTCCGGGTGCGGACGGAGGGCCGGGCGAGCCACGCAAGCCAGCCGCACCTCGGCGAGAGCGCGATCCTCAAGATGGTCCCGGTCATCACCGCGCTGGAGGCGATGAACGGCGGCCTGCCCGTCGACCCGCTCTTCGGCCGGGGAACGCAGGTCGTCTCGCTCATCGAGGGGCCGCACACGCCGAACTCCGTGCCTGCCTGGTGCGAAGTGGCGGTGGACCGGCGGCTGACGCCGGGCGAGACGCCCGAGCAGGTGCTCGCAGGCATCCGCGCGGTGGTCGGGCCGCTGGGCGCGTCCGCCCGCATCCCGGATCAGCCGGTCCTGACCCACACGGGCTGCCGCCTCGACGGGCCGGCCTTCTATCCGGGCTGGCTGCTGGCGGAGGACCACCCGCTGCTCGGCGCAGGGCAGGCGACGTGCGAGGCGCTGTGGGGCAGGCCGGCGGAGGTCGACGTGTGGCGGTTCTCGACCGACGGGACCTATTCCGCAGGGCATGCGGGCATCCCGACGCTGGGCTTCGGCCCGGAGGAAGAGCAGTACGTCCACACGGCGCTCGACCAGGTGAACCTGGCGAAGCTGCAGAAGGCGGCCGAGTTTTACGCGCTGTTCCCGCTGGTGTACGGCCGGTGAGTTACGACACCGTCATCCGCAACGGCACGCTGGTGACACCCGACGGCCTGATCCAGGCGGACCTCGGCGATTGCGGGCGAGCAGCATTGCGGCCATCGGCCCCGGGCTGGATGGCGCGGAGATCATCGACGCGGCGGGCATGCTGGTCATCCCGGGGGCCGTCGATCCCCACGTCCACCTGCAGATGCCGGCCGGGGCGGTGACCTCGAGCGACGACTGGCACACCGGGACCGTGGCGGCTGCGTGCGGCGGCACGACGACCGTGATCGACTTCGTCGAGCCGGAAGGCGGGGGGCTGGTGGCGGCGCTGGGCAGCCGGCGGGCGGAGGCAGAGGGCCGGGCGGCCGTCGACTTCGGCCTGCACATGACGCTCATGGACGCGCGACCCGGGTACGCTGGCAGAAATCCCTGCGGCGGTGGCGGCGGGGTGCCGCTCCTTCAAGACCTACACTGACATACGACGGCTTCAGGCTGACGGACGTCGAGTTTCTCGCCGCCTTTGAAGCGGTCGCTGCCGCAGGCGGGCTGGCCCTCGTGCATGCCGAGAACGACGCGATCGTGACCCACCTCCGCGAGCGCTTCTTAGCCGGAGGGCGCACGGAGCCCCGCTGGCACCCACGCTCGCGACCGGCCGCTGCGGAGGGGGAGGCGATCGAGCGGGCGCTGGCGCTGGCCGAGGTCGCCGGGTGCCCGCTGTACGTCGTTCACGTCTCCACCGAGCGCGGGGCGGAGGCGGTCGGGCGGGCGCGTGGGCGGGGGCAGAACGCGTTCGGGGAGACGTGCCCGCAGTACCTGCTGCTGACCGACGCCGAGTACGACCGGCCGGGCTTCGAGGGCGCGAAGTTCGTCTGCTCGCCGCCGCTGCGGACGACGCAGGACGGGGCGGCGCTGTGGGCGGGGCTGGCGGCGGGCGACCTGAGCACGGTCGGCACGGACCACTGCCCGTTTTTCTACCACGGGCAGAAGGACCTGGGACGGAGCACCGCCGACCTGCCGGCCTTCGACCGGATCCCGGGCGGGATGCCGGGCGTCGAGTCACGGCTGGCGCTGCTGTACACCTACGGCGTGCGGGCGGGGCGGCTGAGCGTCGAACGGTGGGTCGAAGTGTGCTGCACCGCGCCCGCGGCCATCTTCGGGCTGGCGGGCCGCAAGGGCGCGCTGATCGAGGGGGCGGACGCCGACGTGGTGCTCTTCGACCCGGAGCGCGAAGTCACCGTGTCACGGTCCGTGCTGCACGAGAACTGCGACTACACCCCTTACGACGGTTTGCGGCTCAAGGGGCGCCCGGTCCTGACGATGCTGCGGGGCCGCGTCGTCGCTCGGGACGGCGAATTCGTGGGCGCATGTGACGGGCGCTTTCTGAAGCGGTAGCGAAAAAGAGGCCGATCGACTATGGGAACGCTGATCCTGCCCGATTACCTGATCGACATCCCCGGCGAGCCGCCGAAGCAGGGCTGGGGCGTGCGCGTCGGGGGGAGTGAGATCGACGCAGTCGCGCCGAACGCGGCGCTGCGGGCCGCCTATCCCACGGACGAGGTGGTCGATGCGGCGGGGCAGACGCTTTCGCCGGGGTTCGTCGACGCACACACCCACCTCTACGGCGTCCTCGCGCACGGCATCCCACTCCACCGGGCGCCCTCCGGGTTCTGGCCCTTCCTCACCGACTTCTGGTGGCCGCTGGTGGAAGACCGGCTGGACCACGAGATGATCTGCGCGGCAACCGACCTCAACCTCGTGCAGATGCTGCGGGGGGGCACGACCGCGTTCTACGATATCACCGAAGCGCCGAACGCTCTGCCGGGGTGCCTGAGCGCCCAGGCGGAAGTCGTGCGAGGCCGGGGCATCCGGGGCATCCTCTCCTTCGAGGCGACCGAGCGGGCGGGCGAGGCGAACGGGCAGCTCGGCCTGCGCGAGAACCTGGATTTCGTGCGCGCGAGCGGGGGCGGCGGGCTTGTCTCGGGGCTGATGTGCTACCACACCACGTTCACCTGCTCGGCCGGGTTCATCCGGCAGGCGTTCGAGATGGCCGCAGACGCAGGCGTGGCGGTCCACATGCACGCGTCGGAAGGGACGTATGAGCCCGAGCACGCGCTGGCGCACTTCGGCGGCCGGACCTTCGAGTATTACGAGCGGCTGGGCGTGGCAGGGCCGGCGATGCAGGCGTCGCAGTGCGTCCAGATCAGCCCGGCGGAGGTCGAGATCATCGCCCGGCGGGGGGTGCGGGTGACCCACATGCCGCTGTCCAACTGCGAGGTGGGCGGCGGGATCGCGCCCGTGCCCGACCTGCTCGCAGCGGGGGCCACCGTGGGCCTGGGGTCCGACGGGTACATCACCGATATGTTCGAGGTGATGCGGGGCGCGTTCCTGATCCACAAGGCGCACCGCCAGGACCCGAGGGTGATGCCGGCGGACGTCGTGTGGCGGCTGGCGACCGAGGGCGGCGCGCAGGCACTGGGACTGGAGCGGGTGGGCCGGCTGGCGCCAGGGTGGCAGGCGGATTTGCAGCTGATCGATTCGAGGCTGCCCACGCCCGTCGAGCCGTGGAACCTGTACGACCAGCTCGTGCTGTATCGCAGCCGCCGGGACGTGCGGGCCGTGATGGTGGCGGGGCAGTGGCGCGTGCGGGACGGGGTGGTGCTGGGGGCCGACGAGGAAGCGCTGCGCGCCCGGGCGCACGAGGCGGCGCGACGGCTCTGGCAAATGTAGTCGGACGCACGGCGGGAAGGGATCGTTTTTAGCCACAGAGGCACAGAGGCAACAGAGCCTTAGAAGAGCATGAGGCTGCCGCGCACGTCTCTGCGCCTCGGTGCCTCGTGGCTAAAGAACGCGCTGGATGGAGAGGGGACATGGCAGACCTGCGGACAACGCTTTTCGGCATCGAGATGCCGTCGCCGTTTATCCTGGCGTCCGGGCCGCTGTCGTACGACGCGACCGGGATGTGGGAGGCGTACCGGGCCGGTGCGGGCGGGGTGGTGACCAAGACGCTGCGGCTGGAGGCGGCGGTCAACCCGACGCCCCACATGGTGATCCCGAGGTCGTCGAACCTGCGCGGGACGCTGCTCAACACCGAGAAGTGGGCCGACCTGCCGTGGGAGCGCTGGGCCGGGCAGGAGCTGCCCGCGATGGCGGGGCATCCCGGCCTGCTGATCGCCAGCATTGGGCACACGCCGGCCGAGGGCGACGTGATTGCCGGGCCCATCGCGGCTACGGGCGTGGTCGACGCGATCGAGTGCGTGGCCTACACCCGTGAGACCATCGTGGACCTCGTGCGGGTGGTGCGGCGGCACGCGCCCGGCCTGCCCATCCTCGCCAAGCTCACGTTCAACTGGGGCGACCAGCTGTACGCCGCGGCCGAGGGCGCGCTCGAAGCGGGCGCGAACGGGTTCACGGCGATCGATTCGATCGGGCCGACGCTGATGATCGACGTCGAGACGGGCGGGCCGGTCATCGGGGGCGAGGGCAACCGGTCGTGGATGTCGGGCGCGGCGATCCGGCCGGTGGCGCAGGCGGTGGTGGCAGAGCTGGCCGTGCGCTTCCCCGGCGTGCCCATCGTCGGCACGGGCGGGATCATCCAGGCCGAGGATGCGGTCGAGATGACGATGGTGGGCGCGAGCGCGCTGGGCGTGTGCACCGGGCCGCTGCTGCGGGGGCTGGAGTGGTTCGGCAAGACGTCGGAGAAGCTCGGGGCGTGGCTCGACGGGCACGGGTATGCGGACCTGGCCGCGGTGCGAGGCATGGCGCTGCCCAAGCTGCACGCAATGGACGACACCAGCCCGCTCCTCTTCGACTTCAACCCCCTGCTCTGCACCATGTGCGACCGGTGCGTCGTGTTGTGTCCCTACGATGCCGCGGGAGATGAGCGGCGACAAGCCGAAGACGCCCGGCCTCACGCAGATCCTGCACGAGGAGCGCTGCCGGTCGTGCGGGCTGTGCGTGGAGGTCTGCCTGCCGGGCGCGCTGACCTACGGGAACTGGCCGCGGGGCGCGTGAGGGCTGCGACGATGAAGGACCCGATCACCCTGTCGCTCCACGTCAACGGGCGCACCTGCCAGGTCACGACCGAGCGGTCGGCGACCCTGCTCGACGTGCTGCGGGACGAGCTGGACCTGACCGGCACGAAGTACGGCTGCGGCACGGGCGATTGCGGCGCGTGCAAGGTGCTGATCGACGGCGAGGCGGTCAACGTGTGCCTGGTGCGGGCGGCCAAGGCCGTCGGGCAAGGAGATCGTCACCATCGAGGGGCTGTCGGCGGGCGGGCTGACCGTGATCCAGGAGGCGTTCGTGACGGGCAGGGGCGGTCCAGTGCGGCTTCTGCATCCCGGGCATGGTCATCACGGCCACGGCCCTGCTCCGCCGCAACCCCAACCCCAGCCGCCGCGAGATCGCCGAGTCCCTGGACGAGAACCTGTGCCGCTGCACCGGTTATGTCAAGATTCTCGACGCGATCGAGATGGCGCGCGACCAGATGCGGGAAGGTGGCTGATGGCGAAGCGCTACGAGGAGCTGAAACGGTTCGAGGCGCACCTGACCGACGACGGGCTGAAGCAGGTGGGGCAGTCGCGGCCCAACCGGGAGTCGGCGGGCAAGGTGACGGGCGAGGCCGTGTACGTCGACGACCTGCGCTTCCCCGGCATGCTGCACGCGGCGCTCCTGCTCTCCCCCCACGCCAACGCCCGCATCCTCGCCATCGACACGGCGGAGGCCGAGGCGCTGCCGGGCGTGCTCGCCGTGATCCACACCTTCAACAGCCCGCACGTCGCGTACAACAGCGCGCTGCGGTTCGAAGGCGACACGAACCCGGCGGAGATGCCCGAGACCGAGTACATCTTCGACGAGTACGTGCGCTTCGTGGGCGACCGGGTGGCGGCGGTGGCCGCTGTCGACATGACCACGGCCGAAGAGGCGGTGCGCCGGATCAAGGTGACGTACGAGCTGCTGCCCGCAGTGTTCGACGGGGTCGAGGCGCTGGCGCCCGGCGCACCCCAGGCCAACGCGTTCGGCGCCGGGGGCACGAACGTGTGCGGCGCGCCGGTGGCGTACGGCAGCCTGCCCGAGGACGAGGTGCTGGCCGCGATCGAGGCGGCGGACCATGTCTTCGAAGACACCTTCCGCACCTCCAAGGTCCATCACGGCTATCTGGAGCCGGTGTGCCACGTCGCCACGTACACCCGTGACGGCAAGCTGACCGTCTACACGCCCTCGCAGAACGTCTTCTGCTTCCGGGCGGTGATCGCCAGGGCGCTGGGCCTGCCCTACAGCCGGGTGCGGGTGGTGAAGGGGCTGGTGGGCGGCGCGTTCGGCGGCAAGCTGGAGGTGATGCACGAGCCGGTGGTCGCCCTGCTCGCGATGCGGACGCACCGGCCGGTGAAGCTGCGGCTGTCGCGCAAGCAGGTGTTCCTCGCCACCCGCAGCCGGCACCCGGGCGTGCTCACGGTGCGGAGCGGGGTGCGGGCGGACGGCAAGCTCGTGGCCCAGCACGTGCGCTCGGTGCTGGACACGGGCGGCTATGCGGGGTCGGGGGTCAACACGGTGGGCGCGCAGTCGGGCAAGACGTTCCTCCTGTACGATGCGCCGGCCATGTTTTACAACGGGGTGGCGGTGTACACGAACACGCCGCCCGCCGGCGCGATGCGGGGCTACGGGTGCCCGCAGATCATGCTGGCGCGCGAGGTCCACATCGACCGCATTTGCCGGGAGCTGGGCGCGGACCCGGTCGAATGGCGGCTGCAGAACGTGCTCCGGCCGCACGGGAAGACGTGCCTGGGCGCCGACGTCCACAACGCGCGCATTGCGGACTGCATCCGGGCGGGCGCCCGGGCGTTCGACTGGACGGCGAGACGGCAGCGGGCCGAGGCGACCCACGGCACTGCGGCGGCCGCACGGGGTGGGGCTGGGCGTGGCGGTGCATGGCAGCGGGTGGTACGGCGGTGTACCAGGACCTGACCACCGTGACGATCCGCCTGCAGGACGATGGGAGCGCCGTGCTCCTGACAGGCACGCACGACCTGGGGACGGGGTCGCGCACGATCCTGGCGCAGATCGCCGGGGAGGTACTGACGATCGACCCGGACCTGGTCGAGGTGATCGAGGCGGACACGGACGTGACCCCGTTCGACCTGGGCGCGCAGGCGTCGCGCACGACCTACATCGCCGGCAACGCCACGATCATGGCGGCGCGCAACCTGCGGCAGCAGGTCATTGCGGAGGCGGAGCGGGTGCTGGGGCGGCCGGCGACGCAGCTGGACCTGCGCGACGGGTGCGTGGTGCAGTATGCGGACGGCAAGCCGCTGCTCTCGCTGGCCGAGGTGGTGGCATCGGCGCAGCGGGGCAGCCGGGGCGGGGTGCAGCGCGACCTGATCGCGACGGAGTCGTTCGAGTCGCAGGATGCGATCGACTCGTACGTGGCCGATTTCTGCGAGGTCGAGGTCGACACGGCGACGGGGCGGGTGCACGGTGGTGGAGTTCCTGGCCGTCCACAACTCGGGCCGGGTGATCAACCCGCTGCTGTTCGAGGGCCAGGTGCACGGCGGCATCCACATGGGGCTGGGGTACGCCCTGTCGGAAGAGATGCTGATCTCGCCGCTGACGGGCGAGGTGAAGAACCCGAACTTCAAGAAGTACCACATGCTGACGGCGGCCGAGATGCCCGAGACGATCCGGGTGCTGACGGTGGAGGACCCGGAGGAGGCCGGGCCGTTCGGCGCGAAGAGCATCGGCGAGTGCGCGACGGACGGGGTGGCGCCGGCGGTGGTGAATGCGGTGAATCACGCGCTGGGGAGCGAGCTGCGGGAGGTGCCGCTGACGCCGGCACGGGTGTTGGCGGCGGTGAAGGGACGGGGGTAGGACCGCCGCGTTACTCTCGGCACAATGTGCGAGCGACTACACTCAGCAAAGAGAATTGTACTATGATGGCGATACCGCGCCGGTGTCTCACAGCCAGCCTCGAGACGGCGGGCCGGGTAAGCACCGCCAGCCCTGCTTAGCACATCAAGGAGGGCAAACCCATGTCTACCGTGCAGAGCAAGTCGATCGCTCGCAGGCATATCGAAGACGCGTACGGCAAGCGCGACATCCGGGTGTTGGACGAAGTGATGGCGAAGGATGTCTGCGATCACAGCGCGGCGCCGGGCCAGCCGAAGGGCCTGGAGGGGCAGCGCTGGTTCTTCGAGACGTTCTACAAGGCGTTCCCCGACACGACGTGCCGGCTGGTGCGCCTGGTAGGGGAGGGCGACCTCGTCGTGGATCACTGGACGGCGAGCGGGACGCACACGGGCGAGTTTCTGGGCATGCCGCCGACGGGCAAGCGCTTCACGCTGACCGGGTCGGACATGACGCGGATCGAGAACGGCAAGATCGCCGAGATTTGGCACTACGAGGACATGCTGAGCCTGCTGCAGCAGCTGGGCGCGATCCCGATGGCGGCGCAGGGCGGGCCGATGGGCGAGACCGGGCCGGCGATGGGCCAGATGAGCGCGGCGGGCCGGGGCAGGATCATGAGCGACGACGAGAAGCGGGCGCTGATCCGCCGGGGCTTCGAGGTGTTCATCGACCGGAACGACACGGCTGCTGCCGACATGCTGGTGGCGCCCGATTTCGTGGGCCATTTCTCGGCCGCACCGGAGGTCAACGGCCGGGAGGCGTTCAAGCAGTTCGTGGCGATGTACAACGGCGGATTCTCGAACCACCATGCGAAGGTGGAGGACATCCTGATCGACGGGGAGTACGGCGCGTGCCTGGTCACCTACACGGGCAAGCACACGGGCGACCTGATGGGCACGCCGGCCTCGGGCAAGGACACGACGATCAAGGGGCTGTCCATCTTCCGCTTTGCCGGCGACCAGGTGGCGGAGTATTGGGCGAACAACGACGACCTGGGCCTGCTGCAGCAGGTGGCGCGATCCCGATGGCGGCAGGGATGGCGGTGGCGGAGCCGTGCTGAGGTAGGGGTAGCGGGTTTTGGGAATGAGGCCGGCCCGGGGGGAAGAACATGCTTTCTCCGGGCCGGTCGTTTGTCATGGGGTAAGCCGTCTTCGATGCAACCGCCCTCGCGCAGCGCGTTGCGTGCCCACTGGGCAGTGGGTTCGGACATTCTGGGGCGAGCTTAAGCCGGGCTTGTCCGCAGCCTCCGATACTCTACAGCCCGTAACCATGCTGTCTCCCTCCGGTCTTCTGTGTTGCCCGCAACCCACTGGTCGCCTCTTCCCAACCTTAAAGGATTGGATACGTCGCAAAATTGCGTGCTTCATTCGCCCTTGCTTGTGGTATAATTCACTCGGCGCACGCCGGGTGATCCCGCGCCGGGGCGCCAAGCACTGCCCCCTCATCGTCTCTCTCAACTGCGCCCCTGGTGGCCATCCGGCGCGGGCCCGCTCTGTCTCTTTTCTCCGCGAGCTGCTAGCCTGCTCGCCGGCTGTAGCTTGCGGCCGGTCTCGACAGAAAGGAGCTCCCATGAAGCGCATGAGCCAGCGTCCTGATCGTCATCACCCTCCTCGTCACCCTGCTCGCCGCCTTGTCTCATGGCAGCATCAGCCGGCGCCAGCCCCAGCGCCGAACGACTCGCTCCCGCGACGCCCGCAGCCGACGCTCCCCTTCACCTCCGGTGAGGCCCTCACCGAAGATGACGGCGTCCTCGCCTACGTGAAGCGCTCGACAGGCGATATCCACGTGGTCTCGCCCGACGGCACGAACGACCGGGTGCTCTGGACCAACCCCGACCCTGATCATACGCCGATCCATCTCGCCTGGCGGCCCGACGGCCGCGAGCTGGCTTTCTCCAGCCAGCACGAGTGGCAGTGTTCCGTGTTCGACGGCGACGTTTACGCCATCCGCTCCGACGGGACCGGCTACCGCCGCATCACCAACGCGCCGGCCTGCGCCGAACTCGCCGGCCTACCCAAAGGCTCGGTGACGCTGCAGGTTATGGACTTGTTCGGCACGTCCTTTGTCTACGTGGCGGGCGCGCCGGGGCTCACGAGGGCCCAAGCGGGCACCATGACGATCGACAACGTCGCGGATTTCGGCCCGGGCGTGTTACAGCCCGCCATGGGCATCGCCGTGCTGGATCGCGTGGCGGGCCGTCCGCCCTACGCGGACGTCCTGCCGGGCCAGACGGTGCCGGGCGGAAGCCTGTACATCGATGACACCTCCAGCATCCGCGGCTGGGGCGCCGGCGAGGTCTCCTGGAAGGCCGACGGCACGCTGCTCAGCTACAACATGCGGACCGGCCACCAGATCAACGCGCTCGCCCCGGTCCCGACCTACGGGATCGTGGGCAACGCGCTGCCGCTCGCTCCGAACGCCAGCACGCCCCTTCATTCGTGGAACCCTACCCTCGCCGGCCAGCGATCAGTATCTCTACTACTCCACCGACATGAAAAGCGACCAGGCGCACGGGATCTTCCTGAACACGGTCGGCGACGCGTCCGGCGGCACGAGGCTCTACCACCCTCCCCCGATCTTGTCCTTCCAAATGCTCGACATCGAATGGCTGCCGGACGGATCCGGTTTCCTCTTCAGTTTTCGGTACATGTCGGGGTGGGACCCCGTCTACACTTGCGCCGGCCACGACTACCACACCTGCCACAACATCTTCGAGTTCAATCTTGCCACAAAGCGAATCACGCAGCGGACCGATCTCGACGACCAGACCGTGCAGCGCATGGTCGTCTCGCCCGACGGCCAGCATATCCTCTTCGAGCGGACGACGGACCCGGTGTTCGATCCGACGAGCAGCCTGTGGATCATTAACCGCGACGGCACGGGCCTGCGTAAGCTCGATCGATGATGCGGGACGGCCTGCCTGGAGCAAGGTCGCACCGCCTCCCGCCGCCGGACCGGCGTTATTTCTTGTCGCTCCTGGTGAAGAGCGCCGGGACAGCGCCCGTTAAAGACGGCATCAATGGTCGCGTGACCTACAAGGGAGCAGCCGCACCGGGTATCGAGCTGCAACTGCAACTCTACGATGGGTCGGAGACGACCACTGCCGCGACGACGACCACCGATAGCGACGGGCGCTATCGCTTCACAGCGGCCGCGAGCCTGGGCTCCGGACAGGAGTACTGGGTGCGCTTCCTGTCGCCCGGCAATCCTGCCTATGTCTCGAGCTGGCAGACCGCCAGTATCACCGCGTATACGAGCGGCAGCTCAGTGCCCGGCGGCGACTTCGATATCGCCAATGTCAACCTGCTCTCGCCGCCGGACGGCGCAACGAGAGCCCTGCCGACCAGCTTCACCTGGCAACCGCGCGGCATCCCGGCAGATACCTATCGCCTTGTGTTTTTCGATCTCGACTACGGACGATTACTGGTATACGGACGAGCTGGGGAACGTCGGCGGCATAACCGTGACGGGCCTGTGGCCGAATGTGGTCTACGGCAAGGAATATGGCTGGACTGTCTGGGTGTACAATGGCCCGGATTCAATGGGAGAGGCGTATTCCTATAATACGATTACCTTCCTGCCGAGCGGAGCGAGCTCCCCGGCCACACCCGACGCGTGGCAGAAGGGAGAAAGGCTGAGGGAGCCGAGCCTGATGGCCACGCGGCCGAAGCGATAACGGAGCTTCGCAGCAAGTCCGTCTGCGCAGGCTTGAGCCGCACCGTCGCTGCTGGCGGTGCTGATACATGACCGGCCGGTTCCGCTCGTGCCTCAGGCGCCTCGACGGGAAGAGCGAGGCGCCTGAAGGCCACTGGAGTGTTCTGGAGGTGCGGAATGAACCCAGGTCTCTGTCCTTTGCGCGCAGCGTCTCTGAGCCGACTCCTCATCGTTGCCTTGCTGCTGTCCGTCCTGCCAGCTTCCTGGCCGGGACAACCGGCTGCCAACCGCGCTGGTGCACGTCTGCGGCCGCCCACGTCTCGGCCCGACCCCTGGCCAGCCTCCAAGCGAAGCCATCTGAAGCCGGCGGGCAGCCTGCGCAAGTGCAGCCCGCAGCGCCGCAAACCGGAGAGGTGCCCTACTCGGTGAGGTGGGACATCGAGGCCAGTGGCCGCGAGGAATCTGCGGCCGGCTCCTCCAGGGTGGTGACCACAAGGAAGGTCAGCATCAAAGGCGCAGCCACGATCCTCAGGCCGAACACTGTATCTGCCTCTGCCTTTCCCATGCAGCTGACGGTGACCGACAACTGGTACGATAGCCGCTACGCAGGGGAGACGCAGATCTCCATCACCGATCCCGGCCGGTACAACGGCGGCCCCGATCTGATCCTCAGTAACCCCTACCTGTTCCGGCGAGAACAGGGTCTGGGCGGCGCCTGGACCATGGATAATCCCTTTTCGAGCGGGGGCGGGTTTGTTACCTGGGACCAGTTGCCGGGGGATTGGCGGATGCGGACGTTCACGTACCGTACCGTTATAAAGCGTCCAAATGAGCCAACGAAAACGCTAACAAACCAGAATATATCGTACGACGATATCTTTCCTTCCCAGGAGGATACGTCCCTGCAGGGGGATGCGACCGGCACGGTCTTCACGCTCAACCGGTCATACCAGGTAGGCGGCGGTGGGCTCGGCCTCCCCATGACGGTGAGTTATCGTGTCACGGTGACGGCGGGTGGCGGCTGTGAAGGTCTGAAGGCGCCGGTGGACATCTCCAACCCTGCCATCAAGATGGTCCACCTGAACCTGCAAGCGGAGGACACGACGCCCGACGGCCAGGCGACCTTGACGGCGATGGTCACCTGCGGCGGGCTGCCGGTCGTCAACGCTGCCGGTCGAGCTGACCATGAAGGTGAAAGACCAGAGCGGCGGGCACCTGCACAGCAGCGCCAATCGCCCGCGCGGCTCGATCGACGGCGTGGAACAGGGACCGAATTCGAAATTCATCGGCCTGACGAAAGGGGACGGGACGGCCAGCTTCACTATTCGTCCCGGCAAGGATCTGACGAACAAGACGCGTGGCATCGCCGGCCTGTACCAGATCGACGGCAAAGTCGATTGGCCCCGCCTGACCACGCCCACCGAGCACGCGAGCGTCCTTGCCCGTCTCAACGGCCTGGTCCGCTTACCGCAAGACCTGAACCTCTACACCATCATCCCCTTCGAGAACAGCGTCCATACCCACGAGTTCTACGGTACGCCGGCCACGGTTGAGGCGGTCCGCTCGCTGGCCCAGGGCTGGCTCGCCGAGCAGGCGTTGCACAATCAGGCCCTGGGCCCAGGAAATGCATGGCCGGAACGCCCGCTGGGGGTGCTTGCCATCAGCCTGCCGCCGGGCGGCCTCTTCGACGAGCTGGCCTCGCTGGGCTCCGGGTCGATGTGGCGGACGCCTTTTCAGCAGCACCGCACCGGCCAGGATGTGTGGTGCGGAATTCGTTATATCGGCCTGCCTGCCGAGCAACAGCTGTGGTACGTCCGGGCATTTCGAGAGGTGGGCAGTGCCACAGGCACCTGGTTCTCCGATGGCACGCAGGACTTCCACCTGAGAATCGGCGGGGGCGGAGCTCAATTGCCGGCACGCCCCGTGCCCGGCCAAGGCGCCGGCAATCCCGACGTGGCTGCCTCAGCGGCCCTGCTGGATCCCGGCGGACAGCCGGTGGCCGGGGCCGGGCAGACGGTCGTTTACGCGGTCGGGGTGGAGAACCTGGCAGCGGGCACCACGGCCAGCCAGGTGGCCTTGCAGGCAGCACTGCCGGCCGGGCTGAGCTTCATCAGCGCCGACCCGGCGCCATCTCGCATGGCCAACGCCGGCACGCCGGTCTGGGACATCGGCGCTCTGGCGGCCGAGGCGGTGCCCAGAGCCTTCACGGTAACTGCTCGGGTGGCTCCCACGACGGCTGCCGGCAGTGTGCTGACGGTAACGGCCACGGCCACGACCAGCAGCCCGGATGCGAACCCGGCCAACGACCAGTTCAGCGCCTCGGGCCTGACGGTGCAGCCGTCGGGGCCAGACCTGGTGATTAGCTCCGACCTGAGCGGCAGGGCGCTGACCGTGGGCCAGCCGGTGATTTACACCATCGGGCTGCGCAACGAAGGCAATGCGCCGGCCTCTGGCAGCTGGCTCACGCTGACGGTGCCGACCGGCATCACCATCGTGGCCAGCAGCGCCGGCTCCACCGCCATTCCCGGCGGCGTGCGCTGGGCGGCGGGTACCCTGGCGCCCGGCCAGGCGTTCAGCGCCACTGCCAGCGTGAGCGTCGACCCGGGCTTGCTGGCCCCGGTCGCGGACCCCGATGGTGAACCCGAGTATCCGGTGCCGTTTCTGACGGAGGCTGGCTCGGAGGGCAGCGACATCGACCTGGCCAGCAACCAGATGCAGGTGGACAAGCGGGTGGAGCTGCCGGGACCGGACCTGTGGGTGGGGCTGCAGGCGGCGGGAACGCCGGGCCCGGGGGTGTTCGAGGTGGGCCGGGAAGTCACCTCCACCCTGCGCTACGCCAACTACGGCAACCAGCCGGCCGGCCAGGCGGCTGCCTCGCTGCGGCTGTGGCCGGGCCTGGCGTTCCTGGGCTCCCAGCCGGCACCAGCTACGAACCAGCTGAATACGACCGGAGTGCGGACGCTGACCTGGGGGCTGGGACAGTTATCGATTGGCGACGAGGGCGCGATCGAGGTGCGGCTGCGGGTGGACACAGTGCCTGCGACGGGCAGTATCATCCGGGCTGACATCACCAGCGACAGCACCGATCTGAACCCGGCCGACAATGCGGTGATGGAGGTGCGCCGCAGCGCCTCGTCTTCGCCTTCGAGGAAGCCCGTCTACCTGCCGTTGATCGTTTCGCGGTAGCTCGGCGTCGCTCAGGTCGACTGATACTCCTCCGGCCGCCGGTCGTCAGCCAGGTGTCTGGAAGGGAACGCCATCGCGGTAGATCAACACGTGGAGAAGGCTTATTCTGCTGCGGGGCCGACCCAGATTTGCCGGTCCGCATCGAACCGCCAACCCTCTGCATCGAGTTCCAACGGCCGCTTCGGCCAGCCCTGGGCGATCCGGGTCATGGTCTGCTCCCAGGGACGGATGCCGCTCAGGGTGTCCGCCGCTTCGACGTTGCAGGCCCCGACGGCCACCGCAGCGGTCAGGGCGGCGGCCGGCTCGAAGTCACGCAGGATCGCGGCCAGCAGCCCCGCAATGGTGGCATCGCCTGACCCGGCTGTACCGACGACGTCGACGGCGAAGCACGGCGACCAGAACTCTTGATTCGCCCAGGCGTCGGGGTGGGTGAAACCGGCGCGGCCCATGTCTGCCAAGGCAGCCGCACTCGCGGAGCGCAGGTACAGGCCCCGGTAGCCCAGCTTCAAGCCGACGATTTTCGCCCCCATGTCCAGCAGCTCGCGACTCAGGTCCGAGAGCAGAGCGGGGGTGATCAGCGGCAGGATATCGCCGCCCGCAGCATTCTGCAGCAGGGCCTCGTACTCCGAACGGTGCAGCATCAGGAGGATCTCTTCGATGCTGGGCGCGAAGATGTCCACATACGGGAGGGTCAGGCCCAGGATCGCGCGCCAGTCGGCCTGCCCGGCGGGAGAGGCCGGGTCCGGGAAGGCAGTGTCCAGGGAGGTGGTGACCCCCAGCGATCGGACGCGCCGGAAGATCTCCGCCAGCTGCGCGCCATCCGGGGCGTACATGCGTTGCATCAACGGGGGGTAGCCAAAGTGGAACAGGGCGGTATCCGCCAGCTCGTCGTAGCGGATATCTGCAGCGCCGAACGTGTCGTTCGCGCCCGGGCAGTGGAAAAGGATCCGGTCGATGCCGGGCGGGCTGATGACGATCGTGTACGAGGTGTTGGCGGCCGGGTCGACGATCAGCCCGCCGGCGAGATCCGGGTCCTGAGCGGCGACCAACTGCCGGATGATCTGCCCGGCGAAATCCTCGCCCACCTTGCCCATCAGCCGGACAGGGATTCCCAAGATGTGCAGCGCACGGCCCGTATTCGACACCGCGCCGCCCGTGGAAAAGGACAGCGGACCGGCGGGCAGCAGGTGGCCGGGCACAAAGGACCGCTGAAATTGCTCCGGAGTGCTGCCGGCGAAATCAGGAAAGATGTCCAGGCAAAGGTGTCCGGCGACGGCCGCGGTGATGGCATTCCTCATGCACGCACCCCAGGGTTCCAGGCCCGCATCCGGCGGGCGACGGCCTGGCACACCGCCAGCTTGCCCTGCTGCAGGATATCGCTTTCTTTGCGGCTCCCCATCACCTGTTGGATGCTGGGCGCGGGGGCAGGCGGTGGATCGCGCCGGTCACGCCATCGAGGTAAGCCTGCTTGAGCACGGTGCCGATGTTGACCTTTGCGACGCCGAGGGCCAGCGCCTGGGGAATCGCCTCGTCGGGAAAGCCGGTGCCGCCGTGGATCACCAGCGGGACATCCACGTGCCGGCGGATCGCCGCCAGGCGGTCCATGTCGATTTGCGCCTGCCCGTCCGTCAGGATGTGTACGTTGCCGACCGACACCGAGAGCGCGTCGATCCCGGTCTCGCGCACATAGCGCCCGGCTTCCTCCGGATCGGTCTGGCGGCCCTCGTGACCATCCATGTCTCCGGCAGCATCCGGCAGGATGCCCAGCTCCCCTTCCACGCCGGCGCCGACCGTGTGGGCAACCTCCACCACCCGGCGGGTCAGGCGGATGTTTTCCGCCAATGACAGGCCGCTGGTCTCCAGCATCACCGCGTTGAAGCCGGCCTGAATCCCGCGCACCACCTGGGAGAAGGTCGAAACTTCGTTCAGGAGTAACGACGTGGGAACCCTGGCCGATTTCGCCGTGGCAAGGCCGAGCGCCGCCAAGCGCTCCAGCCCCCGATCTTCGAGCCAGCCAGGCTCCATCATCACGCCGCCGAAACCGAGGATGACCGGCTTGCCCTCAGCCTCTGCTGCCTCCAACACCGCTTCCAGCGAATAGATATCCCAGGCCTCAAAGTAGCCCACGGCGTAGCCGCCCGCCCGTGCTTCGGCAAGAAGGTCCTTGAAAGGTATCAGCATCTTCGGGGGTTCCTCTACTCGACGATTATTTCGACTTCTTGCTGGTCCAGACGTCAAACCAGACCGCCAGGATGAGGACCAGCCCTTTCACGATGAACTGGAAGTACGAAGAAGTGTTCATCAGGCTCATGCCATTATCCAGGCTTGCCATCACCAATGCGCCCACCAGCGCGAAGAATATGCTGCCCTGGCCTCCGCTCAGGCTGGCGCCGCCGATGACACAGGCGGCGATCGCATCCAATTCGAAATTGGTCCCTGCAGACGCGGTCGCGCCATCGAGGCGGGCCGTGAGCAGCACCCCGGTCACGGCGCTGAGTAGTCCCATGAGAATGAACATCCGCATGACGGTTCTCTCGATCCTCAGCCCCGAGAACCTGGCGGCCTCCACATTCCCGCCGATCGCGTACAGGTTCCGTCCGAACTCCGTTTTGATCGCGACGAAGGTGAAGATCAGCGCCAAAATCACCAGGATGATGACCGGCATAGGAATGCCCAGGTAGCGGTTCATCCACCAGACGACGCCCAGGATCAGCGCCCAGCCCAAAACGATCTTCACGATCATGACAGTCAGGCTGTCGGTTTTGATGCCGTACTTCTTCTTCGAGGCCCTGCCCCGGATGACCCCAATCGTATACAGCACGCTGGCGATCACCGCGAGGGTCATGCCCACCACCGGGGAGACAAAGCCTTGAGCGAGGACGGTGAAGCTTTTCTCCAGGGGTGTAATCGTCACGCCGTCGGTGATCACCAGGTAGATGCCGCGAAACATGATCATGCCGCCCAGGGTGACGATGAACGAGGGGACTTTCTGGTAGGCGACCCAAAAGCCCTGCCAGACGCCGATCAACACCCCGACCAGCAGGCCGACCAGGATGGCCACCGGCGTGCTGGCGCCGTACCAGACCTGCATGACAGCCGCAATGCCCCCGGTCAGGGCCGCAGCCGAGCCCACGGACAGGTCAAAATTGCCGGAGATGATCAGCAGCACCATGCCGATGGTGAGGACCCCGACGATGGACATTTGCCGGAAGAGGATGGAGAAGTTGCGCGGGCTGAGGAAGGTCCCATCCGTGGCTATCTGGAAGAAGATCGCAATGATCGCGAGCGCGAACAGCATGGTATAGGAGCGCAGGTTCACCCTGCGGAGCTTCATTCCCAATCCCGGGCGTTCCGCTGCCATATCTCCCCTTGATGAAAGAGGCATCGTTCGAGGTTCAGGCTCGCTCATGTTGTTCGCTCCCGGTCGCATAATTCATAATGGCCTCTTCCGTCATGTCCTGCTGATCGAATTCCTTCACGATCCTGCCTTCCCGCATGACCAGGACCCGGTCGCTCATCGCCAGCGCCTCGGGGAGTTCCGAGGTGACCATGACGATGCCGATCCCATTCTGCAGGAGGGCGTCCATCAGCCCGTAGATTTCGTATTTCGTCCCCACATCGATGCCCCTCGTGGGTTCGTCGACCAGTAAGATGGTCGGGTTCACCATCAGCCACCGTGCCAAAATCACCTTCTGTTGGTTGCCGCCGCTCAGCTTGGAGACCAGGTTATCCAGGGAGACGATCTTGATTCTCAGATGGTCGACGTGCTTCTCGCACTCGCGAATCTCCTCGTTTTCGTTGATATAGCCGTGCCTCGAAAACCGGGCGGTGCTGGCCATCGAAATGTTGTTGTTAATCGTGCCCACCAGGTTCAAGCCGAAGCGCTTACGGTCCTCGGTCAGCAGCCCGATGCCGCTGCGGATGGCGTCCTGTGGCGACCGGATCCTCGCTTTCCGCCCGAGGACGGCGATCTCACCCGTCAGGGCGCCGTGATAGATGCCGAAGAGGCTATTGACCAGCTCGGTGCGGCCCGCCCCCATCAGGCCGGCAATACCGAGAATCTCGCCGCGGTGCAGTTGGAAGCTGACGTCCCGAAACGTGTATTGGCCGGGCGCTCCGGGCCTGGTCAGGCTCCAATCCTTCACTTCCAGGATGACCTCGCCGGTCTTCTGGCGTCGTCGTTCGGGGAACCGGTTGGAGAAATCCCTGCCCACCATCATGGAGATGATCTTTTTCTCATTCATGTCTACGGTTGGCGCCGAGTGGACCGTTTTCCCGTCGCGAACGATCGTGACCGTATCGGACAGGTTCAAGACCTCCTGGATCTTGTGCGAGATATAGATCGAAGTCACCCCTTTTTGCTTGAGTTCCCGCAGGATACCGGCCAGGTGGGCGACTTCGTTATCCGAGAGGGCGGCAGTCGGCTCGTCGAGGATGAGGATCCTGGCATCTTTCGAAAGGGCTTTGGCGATTTCGACCAGCTGCTGCTTGGCAAGCCCCAAGTCGCCGACGATCGTCGTGGGATGTTCTTCCAGCCCGACATAGCGGAGCCATTCGGCGGCCTTGTGATGGACCTGATCCCAGTTGATGACTCCCAGGCGGTCGGCCTTGCTGGCCCCTAAGAAGATATTCTCTGCAATGGAAAGCTGCTTGACCAGGAGAAGCTCCTGGTAAATAATTGCAACCCCGGCCTCTTCCGATTCCCGCACATTGCGGAAATGTCGTTCCACGCCGTCGATGATGACCCGCCCTTCGTAGGTGCCGGAAGGGTATGCGCCGCTCAGCACCTTCATCAGGGTCGATTTCCCCGCTCCGTTTTCCCCGACTACCGCATGGATTTCCCCTTGTTTTACATTCAGGCAGACCCGGTCGAGGGCGACGACGCCTGGAAATTCCTTGGTCACATCTTCGACTTGCAGGATATACTCGGCCACTGTTTGATCCTTGCTCGTCCCGAACTCACCGGACGGCGCTATTTAGTCGGTGCGATTTCGTCGGTGCGACACATGGCACCGACTGTATTGCACCGACGATACTGCACCGCCCGGTGAACCCTACCGGCCGCTTCGCACTACTTGCAGGTCGGCCATTGATCCTTCGGAAGGTTCTTGTAGACGTCCTCCAGCTTCAGGTAATCCGACGCGATGACGGTCTGGCAGATGTTGTTCTTATCTACGGCGACCGGCACCAGCAGCTTCGAGGCGACCTTCTTGAACTTGTTGTCGGTCGTCGTGGCGTCCGGCAGCTGTTGGCCCTTGAGGATGGTGAGGATGCTTTCGGCCAGCACGGTCGCCATCTTGTCATCCGGCTTCCAGACGGTCATCGCCTGGTCGCCCTCGACGATGCGCTGGAGGGCTGCCATCTCGCCGTCCTGGCCCGGTCACCAGGACCTTGCCGTTCAGGTTGCGGCCCTTCAGCGCCTGGACCGCGCCGCCGGCGGTGCCGTCGTTCATCGCCAGGATGACGTCGACCTTGTCGCCTTGCTTGGTCAGGAAGTTCTCGACGTTCTTCATGGCGTTGTTGGGGTCCCATTTTTCGGTGTAGGTGTCGCTGACGATCTTGATGTCGCCCTTATCAACCGCCTTCTGGATCACGCGCAGCCAGCCGTCCCGGTAGACCTTGACGTTGGGATCGGTGGTGGCGCCGTTGACCATCGCGTAATTGCCGCTCGGCTTCAGTTGTCAAATACGTAGTTGGCCATCAGGTCGCCGATGACGTCATTGTCCATGCCAATGAAGTAGTCGATCGGGCATTTGCCGATCAGGCGGTCGAAGGCGATGACTTTGATGTTGGCTTTATGCGCTTGTTCGATGAGAGGGCAGGCAGCATCGGCGTTCTGTGGAGGATGACGATCAGATCGACGCCCTGGGTGATCAGGTTCTCGCCCTGCTGCATCTGCAGTTTCTCGTCGCCGTTAGCATTCTGGAAGACCATGTCGAAGCCGAGCCGTTTGGCCTCGTCCATGCGTGTCTCTTGCCGGTACACGACGCTCGACCTGCAGGAAATCCCAAAGCACGCCGACCTTGGGCCGCTTGGCGGCGTCGGCGGCCGGGGCGGCGGTGGCTTGAGCTGCAGCCTGAGCCGGCGCTGCCGTGGCTGGAGCAGCCGGTGGCTGCGCCTGGGGTTGAGCAGGAGCGCATGCAGCTAGTACGGTGGCCAGGATCGCGAGCACGGCCACAATCGACCATAAGCGATGCCGAAACATTCTACTCCTCCTTGTGATGGGTTGACAGGAAACTCTGCGGTAGTTGCTGGTGGCAGGTGGATGTCCTCGACGTGTCATCTGGAATAGGGCATAGATTCACCTCCCGCTTTTCTGCCGGATTCAATAGGCACAATGATGTGCTTCGTCCGCATACGCTTTCAGCAGCTCAGGATCGGCGTCGAAGTAGTTGTCCGAGGTGCAGAGGATATAGCCGCCGCCCCCTCCGGCGGCCTCAAAGCAGCGCCGCACTTCAGCCCGGGTTGCCTCCGGGGCGCAGTCCTTAAGGAAGTGGAACTGGTCGTAACCGCCGATCATGCACACGCGATCGCCGATGCGCCGTTTGGCCTCCGCCAGGTTGGCATTGCCGCCCATGGCCGGGGGGGTAAAGGTTTCCATGGCATTCGGACCCATGTCGGCGATGCGTTCGAGGAAGCGCATCATCCCGCCGCAAGTATGGTAGGAAATGCGCTGACCCGCCTCGTGGGCCAACTGGATCAGCTCGGCGTCGTAGGGGGCGACAAACTGGTCGAACAGCTTCGGCGAAATCACGCTGTCCGAGGCTGTCCCCCCACCCAGCTCGTGCACGTCGTAGTGTGCGCCTTTGAGCGAGCGAATGTAGTCTTCTTGCGCTCGCAGAGGATCTTCACTCATGGACCCAGCCCGGGTTGTCGATGGCAGCAAAGATCATGCCTTCCGTGCCAAGCAGGCAGCAGGCATCCTGCCAGGTGCCCGGCTGTCCGAAAACATCGAAGCAGCAAATCCAGCCTCGGACGATGCCCCGATCGCCCCACTGCGCCGCTTGCCGGTTGATGTCCTACGTTGCACTTGGGATGGGTCATGTACTTCCCAAGGAGTTCGATATCCTTCTTCTCCTTGATGAGGTGCTCGGCAACCCACGCCGTATAATCATTGGACTGGAGCACCATCGACAGGGTGCCGCCGGGGGTGATGAAGTTTAGCGAGTGCTGGTAAACGTTGGGTCGGGCAGGGGAATCGCTTCGATGTGCCAGTCATCACTGGCGATGTGGCGCGACTCCAGAAAGCCGATTTCCGCCTGGCCCGGATCGTAATTTCGCCCTTGCTCGGCTCGGGCCGATGCGAAATCGTCCACAAAATGGGGTCCAGTCCCGTAACGGTCCAGAACTCATCCTCGGACATGCCGTCCATGTATTTATCCAGGCAATAAGGCATTACGAAGTGGTTCGTAACAGGAAGACGATTCGGGACTCTTCTGTCAGACTCCAACAAGCGTTGTCTGGAGGTCATCGAGTCAGCCATCGCTACTCTCCTCGTTTGACAAAAGGTGAGTGGTAGGGAAGTTGTACGGAAGAGCGCTGCCAGATGTGATCGGCTCAACCAGGAATGGCCGTCAAGGGAACGGAGATTCCCAGCAATCACAGGCACCCAACGGGTTACATCCTACATCAGGAGGACGGCTTTGTCAATACATATATATCAATGTATTGACCAATCGCCACGAGTGACCTATACTATTGGCACTGTTAAGCCACCGCCAGGCGATTGGGTCACTCTCATGGAAACAGAAGGAAGCACCTCAGCCGTCTTGAGCCAGAACTCATCTGCTTTACCACCAGCTCAAGGAGATCTTCACGAAGAAGATCGCCAGCGGCGAATGGAAAGTGGGGGAGATGATCCCAAAACTAGCTGTCCCTGCGGTAAGTATTACAGCGTAAGCCGCGGCCCGGTGCGGCAGGC
>CAWDBO010000035.1:0-304135 GCA_963800615.1 uncultured Chloroflexia bacterium | reverse complement strand
GCACTGATGGATGGGCGCCGGGCTGGGGGACGAAGCGCCCGCCGCATGATTCTGTTCGTGTTGGCCGGGGCTATCGTCGTGGCTGTTGCGGCCGCTCCCATCCTGGCGCCCTACCCTCCCGACGCGACGGGGACCCGCCGGCGCAGCTGCAGGCTCCGTCACGCGGACACCCATTCGGGACAGACTTCTACGGGACTGGGACGTCTACAGCCGGCTACTTTACGGCGGCCAGGCAACGCTGGCGGTGGCCCAGGCCGCAGTCGGCTATTGCAGGCGTGTTCGGGAGCGCGACCGGCCTCCTGGCCGGGTCGATGGAAGGGTGGGCCGGACAAGGGTGGGTGGGCGTCTTCGACCTGATGCTAGCGTTCCCGCCGCTTCTTCTCGCGCTGCTGGTTGTCGCAGTGCTCGGTCCCGGCCTTGCCGCTCTCGCGTACCGCGGTCGGGGTCGCCGGGATTCCGGCCTACGGGCGGCTGGTGCGCGGGCTCACCCGTGGCCTGCGCGGGAGTGCGTTCGTCGAAGCGGCACGGAGCCTGGGTGCGGGCCGGGTGCATATCCTGACGCGGCACATCCTGCGGAACGTGAGCCGGTCGATCCTGGCGCTCACCACGCTCGATTTCGGGCGGGCGATCATCAGCGTGGCGGCGCTCGGCTATCTCGGTCTCGGCGCCGCGCCGCCTCAGCCCGAATGGGGGCTGATGTTCGGGACCAAAGGCCGGGGCTACATCACCACCGCGCCGTGGACCAGCTTCGCGCCGGGGCTGGCGATCACCATGACGGTGCTCATCGTGACGCTGCTGGGCGACGCGGTCAGCGAGTAAGAAGCGGCAGCCCAGGCGATCGATACGTGCTAGCCGGGAGGGCCACGGGTATTGGCATGGGTCGTCTGAGAAATCGGGACGCGATTGGTGGAGTCCCACCAGTCTCAGATCTGACACATAGCTCGGCGGTCCACTCCCAGGCCGGTATCGTCGCATCTATGGGATTCCCGGCTTCGTGCTGTGAAGTTTGACGCATGTGGTGTTCGGGAACTATACTCTCTTTGCCCGCCGCAGGTCGACGGGCCGTCTCCCGGGTTTTATCTGCACCGGCGAGACACAAATCCTCTAAGCGAGCGATCTCTTGGACCATCTCTGGCCGCTAACTGCATCTTTCGACCCAACGGCAGGGCTCTCCATCGGCGGCATCCCGCTTCAGGAACTGGCACACGTGCACTGCACGCCGCTTGATGTGTTCGACGAAGCGACGCTGCGCGGGCAGGCGTGGGCCTACAGGGAGGGCCCTCGCGGCATTCTATGAGGGCAGCAGCCAGGCGGCCTACGCGGTCCAAGGCCTACCTCTCAATGGCGGTGGCCCAACTGTTTCAAGAAGCAAGGACTCGACCTCGACGTCGTTTCGGGCGGGGAGTTGTACGTGGCCCTCAGCGTGGAATTCCGGTCCAGCGCATCCATTTCCACGGCAACAACAAGTCCGCGGAAGAACTGGACGAGGCCCTGCGGGCGGGCGTCGGCCGCATCGTTGTCGAGTACAACTTCCACGAACTGGGCCTCCTGGACGGGCTGGCCCGGCGAGCACGGAACGATCGCGGCCATTTGGCTGCGACTGGCGCCCGGCGTCCAGGCGCACACGCACAGCCACATCCAGACCGGCCCAGGAAGACACGAAGTTCGGCTTCTCGATCGCCTCGGGAGACGCAGAGGCCGTGGTGGTGCCAGGCGTTGGGCTTGCCGGGCCTTCGCCTCACCGGGATCCACGCACACATCGGTTCGCAGATTTACGAGCCCGAGTCGCTTGCCGAGTCGGCCGGGCGGTTGGTGGCCATCGCGGGGCCCGGATGCGCGCGGCTTACGGCTTCGAGCTCCTAGAGCTCAGCCCGGGCGGCGGGTGGGGCGTGCCGATGGTCGAGGGCGATCCGGCCGCGCCCCTCGGCGCCCTACGTCGAGACGCTCTGCGCCGCCGTCACCGAGTCGCCTGCCGGCAGCACGGCCTGCCCCTGCCCCACCTGGCTCTCGAGCCGGGGCGCTCCCTGGCCGCGCGGGCGGGCGTGGCCCTGTATGCCGTCGGCTCGATCAAGACGATCCCCGGGCGTGCGCAGCTACGTCGCGGTCGACGGGGGCATGGCCGACAACATCCGGCCGGCGCTTTACGGCGCAGCGTATGCGGCGTTCCGGGTGGTGCCGCGAGGCGGGCCGGCCCGTGGAAACGGTGACGATCGCTGGCAAGTACTGCGAGTCCGGCGACGTGCTGATTCGGACATCGCCCTGCCAGCGCTGGAACCGGGCGACCTGATCGCGCTCCCGATGGCCGGCGCTTACACGCTGGCGATGGCGAGCAACTACAACATGAGCCGCCGGCCGGCAGTCGTATTCGTCAGCGAGGGCCGCGCGCGGGTCACGCAGCGCCGCGAGACGTACGAGGACCTGGTGCGTCGGGACGTGGGCAGCGAGAAACGGGCGAGCCAGGGACGGCCGTTTGCCAAGTACAATGCCCTGGGCAACGACTACCTGGTGCTGGATCCGGCCGGATGGCCCGAGCCGCCGGACACCGAGACTATCATGCGGCTGTGCGACCGGCACGGGGGATCGGCGCGGACGGCGTGCTGTGGGGACCGGCCGGCCGGGATCCGTTCGGCATCCGGCTGTTCAACCCGGACGGCGGTGAGTTCGAAAAGAGCGGCAATGGGCTGCGCATCTTCGCCGCGCTATCCTGGGACGAGGGATTGCCGCGGGACGGGATTACGACATCCTGACGACGGTCGGCCCGGTGACCGCGCACATCCTGGACGAGCGGGGAAACCGCATTGCGATGGATATCGGCCGCGCGGAGTTCGAGGCCGGCGCGGTGGGGTTGGTGACGGACGAGCGGGAGCTGGTCGAAGCGCAGGTGCAGGTGGGGGAACACCGGGTTACGATCACGGCGGTGCGGGTCGGCAATCCGCACTGCGTGGTTAGCGCAGTGGACGGGGAGCCGCTGCACGATCTCGGCCAGTCGATCGCGCTGGCCCAAAGCCTCGGACCGCAAATCGAGCGCCTGCCAATCTACCCCAAGCGCACGAACGTGCAATTCGCCCGGGTGACCGGACGGCATGAGGTCGAAATCGCGATCTGGGAGCGGGGCGCAGGGTATACCCTGGCATCGGGCACGTCAAGCTGCGCGGCTGCGGCTGCCGCCATCCGAGCCGGCCGCTGCCAGAGCCCGGTCACCGTGCGCATGCCGGGCGGCGAGATGCTTGTCGAAATCGATCAAGACTGGAACGTGCGCCTGACGGGAACGGTCGAGCGCGTGTGCCGGGGAGAAGTCGACATCTGAACCGGAGACAGCAGGCCGGGGCAGATCGTCGCCGGCAACCGGCGATATCCTTGATCCGCGGCCATTTGTAACGATACCAGCAAGGACCAGGCGAATGAATTACACAACGAACGGTCACACAAGAGTGGTCATCACGGGCATGGGAGCGATTACGCCGCTCGGGAACGACGTGGAGCAGACGTGGCAGAACCTGATCGCGGGAACGCGGGGATCCGGCCGATCACCACGTTCGACGTCAGCGCGATGGGCACGAAGATCGCGGCTACAGTGCAGGGCTTCGAACCGGGAAAGTGGATGGACCCCAAGGAGGCACGACGGCTGTCGTCCTTCATCCGCTACGGGATCGCGGCGTCGGTGCAGGCAGTGAACCAGGCCGGGATTGACTTCGGGCGGGAGGACGTCACCCGCTGCGGCGTCGAGCTGGGCAGCGTGTTGGGCGGCACCGAGGTGGTCGAAGAGCAGCGCGCGATCTATGAGGCGCGCGGCCAGCGTGCAGTCAATCCCCTGATGATCCCCGCCATCCTGATCAGTTCGGCGCGCGTGCAGCGTGGCGATCCGCTACGGGCTGCAAGGGCCTGTAAACGTGCCCGTCACCGCGTGTGCAACGGGCGTGACCGCACTCGGCGAGGCGTACCGCAGGCTGATTCACGGCGAAGCAGACGTGATGATCGCGGGCGGCACCGACAGCGTCCTGACCCCGCTTGCGGTGATCGGCTTTGGACGCCTGGGGGCGCTGTCGACCAAGAACGACACGCCGGAGAGAGCTTGCCGCCCTTCTCCCGCGATCGCGATGGGACGGTCGTGGGGGAAGGCGCCGCGGCGGTCGTGATGGAAACGCTGCAGCATGCGGAGGCCCGCGGCGCCGAGGTCCTGGCGGAGATCGTGGGGTATGCGATGACCTCCGACGGGTATCACCTGGCTGCACCGGACCCGGAGGGGAAAGGCGCAGCTGCGGCCATGCGCCTGGCGCTGGCGGGGTGCGGTGCAGGCAGCGACAACCTGGGGTGGATTTGCGCCCATGGGACGGGCACGCAGCTTAACGACCTGTCCGAGACGGTGGCGCTCAAGCGACTGTTCGGGAGCGACGCGTACGACATTCCGGTTAGCTCGATCAAGGGCGGGCTCGGCCACATGCTCGGCGCGGCCGGCGCCGTTTCCGCAGTCACTGCGGTGAAGGCGATGCGGGAGGGTGTGATCCCGGCGACGATCAACTACACCACCCCCGACCCAGACTGCGACCTGGACTACGTGCCTAACGTCCCGCGCGAGGCGAGCATCGGCTACGCGATGGTGAATGGTTTCGGTTTCGGGGGGGCAGAACGCCGCGCTCGTGCTGAAGAGGTGGGGGTAGCGGGGACGCAGCGGATGCCCGGGTCGGGCCGGGCATCCGCTGTCTGCTCACACCCTACGCGCCCGCACCCACAGCCACAGCGTCTGGGCGGCGCTGCTGAGCGTGAGGGCTGCAATCGCGACGTACAGGCCGGCCATCCCGCCCAACCGAACGCCGCCGATCAGCACGGCGGCGCTGATGGCGAGGTTGACCACCACCGCCTCCGAGATGCCGCGGGTGCGGCGGCTGTGCAGAAGGCGGCCCTGAAACCAGCTTTGCAGGGTGGTCAGCGCGGGCAGGGGCAGCGCGATCCAAAGCGCGGTGGTGGCGAGCGCAGCCAGATCAGCGGGCAAGGCCGAGATGCCCTCGAACCACAGCCGGCTTAGCGGCGTGGCGACGAGGAGCAGCAGGAGGCCGGTGGTCACGACGATCAGGATGACCGTGAACCTGCGGAGCGCGGGGCGGGAGCCGGGCTCGTCAAGCAGCGCCACCACCACCTCGTTGAACGCGATGCCCATCCCGCGAACCATGAACAACAGGCCGGTGACCACGGGCCACACCGCAAGTGACGAAAGCGGGTCGGGCATGCGGCCGATGGCCGCGCTGCCCATCGGCTGCGCCAGCAGGGTTAGGAGCGACGTTAAGACGAGCGGCATGTAGAACGCGAAGAACACCGGGTACGTTAGCGGGGGCTCCACGGCCGGGGCGGACGCGAGCGGGCCGCGCACGACGGGCCGCACCTTGATCCCCGCGAAGATCGCCTCACTGGTGACCCCAGACGCCACCGCCACTGTTGCGACGACGATGCCCGGCACGGTTCCCACAGCCAAACCCGCAGCCAACACGAGCAGGTCCGCACCCAATCGCACGATCGTGCCCGCTCCGACGGTGCGCGAGTGGCCGAAGCGGATCATGACGCCCTGATTGAAGCGGCGGTAGGCGATCGCCCAGCTCCACGGGAGCATGATACACAGGCCGATGCGGGCGGCTTCCACGATCTCGGGCGGCGCGCCGAGGATCCCCTCGACCACGACGTAGTACAACGGCGTAAACGCGATGAGCGCCTGGAGCGCCGTGAGGCTCGCGCCCGCGATCATCATGTACCGCCACACGAGCCGGTAGGACGCGCGGTCCTTGCTGAGCGCGACGGACGCCGACAGCAGCATGATGATCGGCGACTCGATGATGAGGATCAGGGGGTAGACAATGCCGCCGTAGGCGGCCAGGTTGATCCGGGGATTGGGCAGCCGGGCGATCACTGCGCTGACGGCCGGACCTTCCGCACCCATCAGCAGCCAGCTTGCAGCCAGCGGCCACCAGGTGCGGAACACATGCCGCAATCTCAACGGTTCAGCCTCGCCTCGAAGTCGTAGATCGCGCGAGACAGGCCATCCTCAACATCCACCTGGGGCTCCCAACCGAGAATCTCACGGGCGCGGGTAATGTCGGGCCGCCGCTGCTTCGGGTCGTCCTGGGGCAGCGGACGGAACTCGATGCCGGCCGCGTTCCCGGTCAGCCGGTTGATCGTCTCGGCAAACGCGAGGACGGTCATCTCGGCTGGGTTGCCGACGTTAACCGGGTAGACCTCATCGGAGAGCAAGAGCCGGACCATGCCCTCGACCAGGTCGGAGACGTAACAGAACGAGCGCGTCTGCGAGCCGTCGCCGTACACGGTGATGGGTTCGCGGCGCAGCGCCTGCGTGATGAAGTTCGGGACCACCCGGCCGTCGTCCAGGCGCATCCGGGGGCCATAGGTATTGAAGATGCGGATGATCCGGGTGTCGACGCCGTGGATGCGGTGGTATGCCATGGTGATCGCTTCGGCGAAGCGCTTGGCCTCGTCGTACACCCCCCGGACGCCGATGGGGTTGACGTTGCCCCAGTAGGATTCCGGCTGCGGGTGGACGAGCGGATCGCCGTATACCTCGGACGTGGACGCGAGCAGGAAGCGCGCGCCCTTTCCCAGGGCCAACCCGAGCGCGTTGTGCGTGCCGAGCGAACCCACCTTCAAGATCTGGATCGGGATGCGCGCGAAGTCGACGGGGCTGGCCGGCGAGGCCAGGTGCATCACCGCGTCCAGGTCACCCGGGACGTAGATATAGTCGGTCGCGTCGTGATGGATGAACTTGAAACGCGCTTCGCCGGCCAGGTGCGAGATGTTGTCGGTCGATCCGGTAATCAGGTTGTCCATCGCGATGACGTCATGCCCGTCGGCAAGAAGACGGTCACACAAGTGTGAGCCGATGAAACCCGCGCCGCCTGTCACTAGTATTCTCATCGCTGACCTCGATTCGTCGGATTAGGGGATTGGCTGGATTCTCTGCCCATAGCTGAAGAGTAGAGCCAAAAGATGGCAACGGCTGCCACGAACCAGCCCGTCAGATCGGGCAGGAAGAGCCAGTTATCGATCAGACCGTGCGCGACCCCGGCCGCAAGCCCGGCCAACAACCCTAATATGACCGGCCAGTCTTCCGTCCCCGGGTCGCGGTAAGCGGCTTCGCGTTCTTCGCGCTTCGAGGGCTTCGTCGCCTTCGCACCTTCGTGGTCCAGACGCCGGCCGCGGTGAAGAGCCGCCAACCGCTCACAAATGCCACTACGAGCGCGGCCAGGCCCGCAACGACCCCGACTAATCCGAGCCTGGTCCACAGGTCGAGGAAGATGTTGTGCGGGTGGCTGAGGTTCAACTCCTGCCAGCCGGAGGGCAACACGTAGCGGGTGCGATACGCGTACAGGAAGTTGTCGGGACCCACCCCGAGGAGCGGGTGATCGAGCGCCATGTTAAGGGCGCCGCGCCACAGCTTGAGCCGGAAGAAGCTCGTGCCTGCCTGGAAATCGAACAGGCCGGCGAAGCGAGGCGTGCGGAAGAGAACGGCAAGCCCGAGCCCGCCGGCGACCAGGAGCGCGAGCAGCAGCCACAGCGGCCAACGGCGCCCGGTGCGCCAGGCGCCGCCGAGGAGCACGACCGCCAGGCCAACCGGAAGACCCAAAAGGACGGCGCCCTTGCTAAAGGTCGCCACGGCCGCGAGCAAGGTGATCGCGGACGCGGCTGCGAAGGCCCACCTCGACCAGCGGGGCCCGAAAGAGACGCCGAACAGCGCCAGCGCGGCGGCCAGCGGCGCGGCTCGATCGAGGATCAAGGCCAGGTTGTTCGGCGAGCCGTAGAAGGCGGCAATGCGGCCGACGCCCTCCACGTCGACCCGCCCCTGCCCCGACACAAGCTGCCACAGCCCGGCAAGGCTGGCGATAGTCGCGCCGGCCAACAGCCCGACGACAAGTCCCCTGACCCGGTCGCGGACGGCTCCGCTCGAGCTGCGTGTGATGAGCAGGTACAACACCAGGCCGAACAGGAACACGATGCGGAACTCGCGCCAGGCCACGCCCTGCTCGGCCGCAAATATCGAGGCCAGTAAGCCGGAGACGAAACAGCGCGATCACGCTTATGTCTAGTGCCAGGGGCAAGCCGGCACCTTGACCTGAGCCGGCCGATTTGTTTGCGGACGCGCGCGAAGGCACGCGGCCAGCGAGCCAGGCGAGCACGACGCGCCCGATCCAGGCCAGCAGGGCCACCCAGGCGAGCGCCTCGAAGAGGCCGAACTGCCAGCGCAGCACCGGCTGGGTGCGCTGCCACCACGGGAGGCTGGCCGCGATGAGCGGGGGGCAAGCTCGGGACGGGCCAGGAACAGCAGGCCCAGCAGCGCGAGGATCACCAGGTTGACCGCCCCGGAGGTCGACAGGAGATAAAGCGCGCACAGGCCGGCGGCGAGGACCCACACGGCAACGAGCGCGATCCGCTGGGCCCGCGGCGACACTCTGGCTGCGGAGCCCGGCGTCACGCGCGGCGCGGCTGGTCCGAGGTTCGGATGGAGCTGCCGCCCCGACCGCAGAAGGCAGCCGTGACCGCCACCGCCAGGCCCATGCGAGCGCGACGACTGACCCGGCGAGAGCGAGGGCCAGCACTGCCAGGCCAAGGCGAAAAGCAGGCGATCCGCTTCGGGCACCGGCAGCCGAAATCACCACTGCACGCAGAGGCCACTGTCCCCAGCCGCCGTGAGCGACGAGATGCACGGTGTGCTCGCCCGGCGGCAGGCCGGCGGCGAGGGGGACGACGCGGGTAGCCATGTCGGGATCGTTGAGCACCAGGTAGCTCTGGCCCGTCTCGTCGCGCGGAAGCTGGTTTGCTGGACCTCCATCGACCGCAGCAGTGAGGTATGCCCAATACGGGCCGCCCTGCACCTCGAGCGCGGCACCCGTGCCGTCGAACGTGAAATCGAGCGTGTCACCTTCGGCGCTCGGGTCTGCGGCCGAGGGCGCGGCCCGCCAACCGTGGTAGCGCAATGCGGGGTCATCGGCGGCGTGCCGGCCCGGCCCGATCACGGGCGACGGGGTCGCCGCGGCGGACAGCGCGGCACGGGCGGCGGGAGCTGCCGGGAAGTTGGACGTCCAGAGCAGCGGCCCCAGCCACGGCCACTCCCGAGCGGCACGCTCGAATGCGGCCTGCGTGTACTCCGCTTGCTGCGACTCGCTCACGCTGCCGAAGCCCGTGCCCGGTCCAGACGCAGCGTCCCAGCCGAAGGACGCGGCCCAGAGGGGGGTTCCGGCGTCGCCGTGTCGCAGCATGACCTGGCGCAGGAGGTACGCGCGGCCGAAGTTCAGGCGCGCAGGGTCGGGGGCGGCGCCGGCCGGGTCGGAGAAGCCGTATGGTTGGGCAGCCGGAAAGTCGAACCAGTCCCGCGCCGCCGAGAGCATAGAGGCGGTCAAGATAGGCGACGTCGCTGAGATTGGCGCCGCCACCCTCGGTCGTGGGGGCAAGCGCGGCCGCGACGATCTGCGCGCCGGGGTCTGCAGCACGGATGTTGACCGCGGCTTCCCGGAGCAGCCCGAGATAGTCGACCGGGTCCGCTCCCTTGGCGCCCCAGTGCGGCGCGATGTTGGGCTCGTCCCAGACCTGGTAGTAGGTGAACGTGTCGCCGTAACGCTCCGCGACCGCCCGCGCGAAACGCGCCGAAGTCGCGACGCTCGTGAGGCGGCGCGAGGGGATTGTCCGCGTCGGCGGGGCCGCGCGCCCAGGCGGGCGAACGGTCGAGGACCGCGACCGGCTGGAGCGAGGGATGCCGCGCAGAAGGCGGCCGCCACGGCGTCCCATGCATCCCAGTCGTACTGCCCCTTCACCGGCTCGATCTCGTCCCAGGGCAGGGTGAAGCGGACGTACGTGATGCCGGCCGGCGGCAAGGCCGTCCAGTACCGCCGGGAGGCGGTCGGGGGCAAGGTCTGCGCGGGTGAGGTTCAGGCCGGGCCGGGCGGAGAAGCGAGAGTCGATGGTTTCAGCTGCAGGGAAGTCGTTTCCATGCCGGCCCGTCCATAGCAGTCCGAGCGCAGCCGCCCACATGATTAGCAGGACGGCGAGCGCGAAGATAAGGAGGCGGGGAAGGCGGGCTGCGGCCATGTCGGGCGAATGCTACCACAGGATAGCGCACCGCTACAATCAGAGCGCGCGCGGGCGTGTGCGGGAACACAACCCCGCTCTTTTGACGAAAACGCTTCCTTTGGATAGAATAAAGTGTTGCATTCATCAAGGAGAACATGAGCATGGAGAACGTCACCCTGGAAGCGACGCCGCGCGCGGCAGGTCGCCATAGCAATCGTGAACTTCGCGACGCCGGCCGAGTTCCCGGCGTGGTGTATGGTAAAAGCCATGATGCGCTGCCCGTGTCGATCGACCGCAAGCTGCTCGGCATCGCGCTGCACAAGGCAAGCGGCCGCACTATTGAGATCGACGTGCCCGGCGAGGGCCACGTGCACGTCCTCGCTCGCGAGGTTCAGCGCCATCCGACCAAGCATTCCATCCTTCACGTCGACTTCATGGCCGTGTCGATGACCGAGAAGGTCCGCCTGACCGTTTCCGTCGTCGCCTGGCGGCGAAGCCCCGGCAACGGCAAACAACGCGGACCTCGTTTTGGTCCGCAGCCTGGACAACGTCGAAATCGAGTGCCTGCCGGGCGACATCCCCGAGCACCTCGTCGCCGACCTGTCGACCCTTCAAGGCGTCCGGGACGAAGTCCTGGTCAAGCAGCTGAACGTGCCGGCAGGGGTTAAGATCCTGACGGATCCCGAGCAGGTGCTGTTCGCAATCACCCCGTCCAGGGCTGCTGCGGTCGAAGAGGGCACTGAAGAGGCTCCGGAAGCCGCGGAAGTGGAAGTGGTGAAGAAGGGGAAGAAGGAAGAGGAAGAGGCCGCGTAAGGGCTCTTCTGTCTGGCTCGGGTATCAGAATGGCGCTGGATGTTTCCGGCGCCATTTTCGTTTGGGCCGATGGTCCAGCCTTCCGCAACATCTTTCGTTTCTTTCACGTTTCGCGCTTTCGCCAACTTTCGTCTTTCGCCTCCAAACGCCCTATCGGGCCTCCACCCATTGCAGCGGGTCAACCGCCATGCCGGCCACGCGCAGCTCCCAGTGGAGGTGTGCGCCGGTGCTCAGGCCGGTGGTGCCGACCTTCCCCAGCACCTGTCCGAGCTTCACCTGCTCGCCCGGCTTGACGTTGAGCTCCGACATGTGCCAGTAGCCGGTGAAGACGCCGTTGCCGTGGTCAAGAACGACGGCGTTGCCGCGGACGAACAGCTTCTCCGCGAGAACAACGGCGCCCGCCGCGGGCGCGTAGACGGGCGTGCCGGGGGGAGCGCTGTAGTCCTCGCCGGCATGGGCGGAGAGGGTGGGGTCCTTGCCGTAGGTCCGCCGCGAGCCGAAGGGGGAGGTGTGCGCGAACTGACCGTGCAGCGGAGCGGCGAACCGGCTGCGAGGATCCCATCCTCCGTCTGTGACTCCGGCGAACAGCTTCGCCATGCGGGATGCCTCAGCGTTGACCTTTGCGGCCTCGGAGAGGATCGGGCCGGCGACGGCCGCGGGGATGTTGATCGTCTCGAACTTACCTGCGACCACCGGGACGTTGAGGATCAGCTGCTGATCCCCGGCCGAGAGGAGGAGCGGCGCGTACCCGGGCTTCTGGAGCGGAGGGACGGGGACGAGCGCCCAGCCGGAGGCGCCACCTGCGTGAACGGCGTAGGGCCGGCCGAGGAATGACAGGGAGAAGGCGACGGGGCTGCGGGCTTGCACCGAGACGGCGAGGGTCTGACCCTGCACGGGCGGCCAGGGCGAAACGAAGACCTTCTCGATGTTGGCGGGGCCGCGGGCGCGGTAGGATGTGGTAGGGCCGCTGGCCGCGCGTGGATCGCGGCCGTCGTCGTGCTGCGCGAGCTGGGCGAGCCCGGCCGGAGGTCGATGATGAGCTCGCCGGCGTGAGCGGGGGACGCGCCGCTCAGCCAGAAGCACAGGACCAGAAACGCGAAGAGCGCGAGCCCGGCCCTGGACCTGGCCGCGCTACTTGTAGAGCTCAGGCGCAAGAACGGCGATGTAGGGCAGGTTGCGGTACTTTTCGGTCCAGTCCAGTCCATATCCCAACACGAACTTGTCCGGGATGTCGAACCCGGTATAGCGGACCGACACGTTCGCCTCGCGGCGGGCGGGCTTGTTGAGCAGGGTGCAGATCTCGAGCGACTTCGGCACCCGGGCGCGGAGGATACGCACCAGGTACTCCAACGTGCGGCCCGTGTCGATGATATCCTCGACGATCAACACGTTGCGGCCCTCGATCGGCTGGTCCAGGTCCTTCAGGATCCGGACCACGCCCGACGATTCCATGGCGTTGCCATACGACGAGGTCGCCATGAAGTCGATGCTGTGGGGGGTGGAGATGCAGCGCATCAGGTCGGAGAGGAACAGGACGCTGCCTTTCAGGACGGCCAGCAGCAGGAGGTCCTGCCCGGCGTAGTCCCGGTCGATCTCGGCGCCCAACTCGCAGATGCGAGCCTGGAGCCTGTCGGATGGAATGAGAACTTCGGCGATGTAGGACGGATCAATCATTGCAGCAGACTCCCTGATTCAGAAACGCCCCGGCCCACCGGGGACGCCGTAAACCGGTTCCGGCGTCTGCTTCGGACGAACGGGGGTGGGCGCGGGCGTTGGCTTCATCGATCCGGAACCCGGGACCTTAGGGGCTGCCGGCTTCGCCGTCGCGGCAGCCGGCGGCTTGGCGCGGCTGGCGGACGTGGCGCGGCTGTGGCGGCCGGCGCGGGCGCGGGCGGCGGCGGCGACGAATTCTTGAAAGCGGCGCTCCACTGGCCGGTCAGGTCGAGGTACTGCGTCCCGTAGGCCTGGCTCGGCTCGATGTACGTGCCTTCGGGCCACTCATTGAAGCTGGTGATGATGATCCAATCGGGCGCGCTGCCGATTGCCGCCTGCCAGGACCGCGCGTAGTACGCGCCGTCCGCCCGGCCGACGGCAAACGCGTTGCCCCGCCCGGTCTTACGATCGTCGTATCCGGGCATGACCGTGGCGACGTAAACCTTCGGCGCGCCCAGCCGGGCCGCCGCTGCCCGGGTCCGCTGCGCGAACTTGCGGGCCGTCGCGCCCATGTCGGTTTGCGGGTTCCACGTGACGCTGTAGAGGTGGTGGCCGTCGAACACCGACAACGGCGAAACGTCGACGCCTTCCTCGATCCACAGGCTGCCCCGGCCGGGGTCCACCGCGTCCCGAATGGCATTCCAGGTCCCGACATTGAACCGCTGCTGCCGCCAGAAGAAGACGACGGGCTTGCCGTCGGAGCGCAGGTAGGCAGGGTGCTGACAATGGGTGGACAGGAGCGCGGCAAGGGCGTGCTGCACGTCGCCCGCACCGCCGAAGAAAGGCCCGGCAACCTCAACGTCGACGGCGATGCGGAAGCCGCGGGCGGCAGCTTCGTCGAGCAAGGCGCGCAGGTTCGTCTCGGTCTGGTTGTTCTCCACACGAGGGCCGTACCAGGATACGACGAAGGCATCGATGCCGGCAGACTTGGCCTGATCGATGTGCCGGCCCATCACCCCGCGGTCGCTGCGAGGCATATGGCTGTTGGGGCACGTCGGGCACCTTGTTGGGCGCCCAACTGTTGCTCGTCAAACCAGGTGTAGTAGAAAGCGAGAACGAGGCGTTCGCGGGGCTTGCGCCGAGCGGGTCGAAGCGCAACGGGCGCGAACAGCGCGCCGAGCGCGAGCGCGGCAACGGTCCAAAGTCGAATCGCGGTCAAAGGGTCTCCACGATTTCCCCATCGTACCTGCCGTGCGCGCCCAGGCCGCGCAGGTCGCTTGCCAGCTCGTGGCTGACGTATGCCAGCAGGTCGAGCAAGGTGTCGTTCAGCCCGCTGAACGGACCGGCCGTGCCGGCGGTTCAGCAGCCACTTCCCCTTGAGTCGTTCCTCATGAAGGTTGATGGGCCGCTGCACGCGGACCTTGGGTGCACACATCAGGTCGAGGATGGAATAGAGGACGTAGGGTCTGCCACGTCCTGTGGCGTCATGATACAGCAAAAACGCGTAGGGCGCGAACGGAAGCAGCTTGCGCGCGGCGACCTCGTCGAGGGCCAGCACGTCGCTGCTCCGGCATCCGCGCCAATTGCTCCCAGCGCGGCCGGTACCGCTGCCGCTTCTCCTTCAGTTCCAGCGCCACATTCACCCGTTGCTCGCCGATGGTGTGCAGCAAGATCAGGTCGGGAAGATCGTGGCTGCTCGTGAAGTCCTGGAAGCGCCAGCGCATCGTGTTCAGCGCGGCCTTGACCTGCTCCTCGAATCGCCGGTCCTCCAAATCCCGATCCCAATCCGCTGGTTGCCGCTCGTAAAGTCCAGTCATCTCGATACTTTCCAGTCAGTTTTCTAGCTGCGGTGGGGATGAGGGGATGGAGATATCGTTTCATCCCCTCATCTCCGCATCCCCGCAACCGTCATGTCGCGGCGCAGCAGGCCCTTCAGGTACTCGCCTTCGGGGAAGGTCAGCAGCAGCGGGTGGTCGGGCGCCTGCGTCAGGCGGGCGATGACCTGCATCGTGCGGCCGGCATCGATGCTGGCGCCGAAGACGACCTTCTGGAACAGGTCTGGCGTGACCAGGCCGCTGCACGAGAAGGTTGCCAGGATGCCGCCGGGCGCCAGCAGCCGCATGCCGAGCAGGTTGATGTCCTTGTAGCCGCGCAGCGCGCCGTCGAGCTCGGCCTTGCTGCGTGCGAACTTGGGCGGGTCGAGGATGACCAGGTCGAACTGGCGGCCCTCGTCCCGGAAGCTGCGCAGCACCTGAAACACGTCGCCCTGGATCGCATCCGCCTGCGCGTCCGGATCGAAGCCGTTCAGGCGCAGGGCGCTCCTCCGCGCCTTCCAGCGCTTCGAGCGACGTGTCGACGTTGGTCACGTGCGCGGCGCCGTGGGCCAGGGCGTGAACCGCGAACGCGCCGGTGAAGCTGAAGGCGTTGAGCACCCGCTTGCCCGCCAGCGTAGGCCGCCGACGATGCGGCGGTTCTCGCGCTGGTCCAGGTAGAAGCCCGTCTTCTGCCCGCCGAGCAGGTCGACCGGGAACCGCAGGCCGTCCTCGACGATCGTGAGGTCGGGGGGCGGCTCGCGGCCGGCGATCAGACCGCCGCCGGCAGCGCAAGCCCTCCTGCCGCCGCGCGACCGGGTCCGAGCGGTCGACGATGCCCGCGGGCTTGAACAGGTCCATGCAGGAGGTCCGTCAGCAGCTTGCGCCGGACGTCGACGCCCAGCGTCAGGAACTGGACGCTGAGCCAGTCATCGTAGCGGTCGACGATCAGGCCGGGCAGCAGGTCGCTCTCGGCGAAGACCAGGCGGTAGCCGGTGGTCGCAAGGCGGCACGGCAGCGGCATCGCGCAGGCGCCGAGCCCGAGCACCGAACGGAGCGCGGCCGCCGCCGTCAGCCTGGCGCGCCCAGAAGCGCTCGTCGATCTGCTCGCCCTGGTCCCAGGTCAGCACGCGGACGACGATCTGCGACTTCGGGTTGTAGTAGCCGCGGGCGAGCCACTCGCCGCGGTCGTCGACCACGTCCACGATATCGCCGGGCGCGGGCTCGCCGCGGGTTCACGGATCGCACCGGAGAAGACCCAGGGGTGACGCTGGCGGACAGGCTTGTCCTTGCCGCCGGCCAGTTGAACTGCTCCGCTCATCGCTCGAACCTCACTTGCCAGACTCGCTGGTGTCGCTGCGCCGACCGCCGCGCGCTCGTCGACGCGCAGCCCGCAGACCCAGGCGATGCCCGCCTCGCCTTCGAGAACCGGCCAGCCGGCCGCGGGCCGCGGCCGGAACTTTCACGTTGATCATGAACTCGTTGACGCGTGCGGAGTGCCCGCCCAGGCCGAGCGGCTGGAAACGGTCGCCGGGAGCGCGGGCCGCAGCGTCAGCGACCGGGCCGGCGACGCCGGCATCCAGGTACGCGGTCCAGGGGTCCGCGTTCTCTGCGTAGATCGCGCGGAAGCTCGGACCGCTCGAAGCGGTCAATGCGAACCCGCCAGCCATCGCCCAGGTCAGTCACGCCCGGGCGCAGCAAGCTGCAAGGCTGAGGACGACCTGCGGCGCATCAACCGGCGGCGCGGCGCGCCTTCGGGTCCGATGCGCAGCACGTCGTAGCCGACGGTCAAGCGCGAGGCCGGCAGCGATGGTCGCGGAGTCGCCCGGTTTCGCCCGTCCGCCCGACCCGCACCGCGTGCTCGACGTGCTCCCAGTTGATGTTGCGCAGCGTGCGCCGGAGGCTGGATCACGGCCATCGCGGACCGTCGCGCGCTGCAGGCCGACCGGCAGCGTCGCGCCAGGGCTGGAGCCGGAAGGTGACCAGTCACCGTCAGATCCCAGCCTGCGGTCCGACCTCAGGTCTGATCGGCGAGCTCGCAGACCGAACGCGAAGGCCTGCTCGGTCGCGTCCTGCAGCACCTCGTAGTCGCCCGCCATGACCTCGGCCGTGTGCGCCAGCACCTCGTCGATCTGCGGGTTGTACGTGCGAAGGACCGGCAGCAGGTCGTGGCGCAGGCGGTTGCGATAGATGCGGGTGTCGGCGTTGGTGCTGTCGATGCGCGGCGTCGAGGCCGTGTTCGGCGCAATAGGCGTCGATTTCGGACGCGGCGCTCGGCGAGCAGCGGGCGGACGAGCAGGAAGCCGGCTGCATCGGCGGCCGCGCGCGGCCGAGAGCGCGCGGTATTCGGTCAGCGGCATCAGGGGGAGCATGCCGCGCAGCCCGGCCACGCCGCTGCCCCGGAGGAAGTGCATCAGGACGGTCTCGGCCTGGTCGTCGGCGTGGTGGGCGACCGCGATGCGGGCTGCGCCGGCGGCGGCGGCGGTGGACGCGAGAAAGGCGTAGCGGACCTGGCGGGCCGCCTCTTCGAGCGCGAGCCGGTGCTCGGCCGCGTAGCCCTGCACGTCCGCGGGCCTCGACCGTGCGGGCAGGCCCCAGGCTGCGCGAGCGTCCCGACGAACTCCGCGTCCGCCGCGGCCTCAGCCCCGCGCAGGCCGTGGTTGAGGTGAGCGACGTGGAGCCGCAGCTCCATTGCCGGCGCAAGCCCGAGGAGCACGTGCAGGAGGCACAGCGAATCCGCGCCGCCCGAGACGCCGACGACGACGCGCGTCGCCCGGGCTGGAAGAGGCCGTGGCGAGCGATGTACCGGGCGACGCGGAGCGCGAGTTGAGACATAATCAGATGATAGCACGCCCAAGGACGTTAGCCAAACCAGAACAAGTATGCTAAGGACACGGGCGTTGAGCAGTAGCCGCATTCGCTGTTCGTTTGGGCATCCCGTCACAGGGTGCTATAATCGCATATCTGCGTAGTAACGCCTGCGTTCTATACGTATGCTTTCGCACGCGCACGCAACCGTGCGCTAACAACACCAGGAGCTCATCTCGCGTGTTCAGCCCGCTTAACTGGCTTCTCGGCCTGTTCTCCCTCGACATCGGCATCGACCTGGGCACTGCCAACACCCTGGTCTATGTGCGCCATCGCGGCATCATGATCAACGAACCATCGGTTGTGGCGATCGACAAGAAGTCAAAGAAGGTGTTGGCCATCGGCTCCGAGGCGAAGGAGATGGTCGGCCGCACCCCGGGCAACATCGTCGCCATCCGCCCGCTGCGCGACGGCGTGATCTCGGACTTCGACGTCACCGAGAAGATGCTCGACTACTTCATCCGCAAGGTTCACGAGCGGATGTTCCTGCGCGTGCCCCGCCCCCGCGTCGTCGTCGGCATCCCCAGCGGCGTCACCGAAGTGGAGAAGCGGGCGGTCTACGACGCGACGATCAGCGCGGGCGCACGCGAGGCGTACCTGATCGAGGAGCCGATGGCGGCGGCGATCGGGGCCAGCCTGCCGGTGTCCGAGGCGCCGCGGCAGCATGATCGTCGATATCGGCGGTGGAACAACCGAGGTCGCGGTGACGTCTTTGGGCGGGATCGTGGTAGCAGGCTCGATTCGCGTGGCGGGCGACGAGATGAACGAAGACATCATGAACTACGCCCGCCAGAAGTACAACCTGCTGATCGGCGAGCAGATGGCCGAGCGTGTCAAGATCGAAGCCGGCTCGGCCTACCCGCTCGATCCGGAGCTGACGGTCGAGCTGCGCGGGCGCAACCTGATCACCGGCCTGCCCGAGGCGGTCGAGATCAGCAGCGTCGAGTTGCGCGAGGCGTTGCGGAACTCGGTATCGATCATCGTCGATACGATCAAGCAGGCGATCGACCAGACGCCGCCCGAGCTGATCGCGGACCTGATGGAGCACGGCATCGCGCTCGCAGGCGGCGGAGCGCTGCTCAAGGGCCTGGCGCAGCGGCTGACCGACGAAACCAGGATGAAAGTCTACGTCGCCGAAGATCCGCTGAGCTGCGTGGCTCGCGGATCGGGCATGGTGCTCGAAGACTTCCCGCTGCTGCAGAAGACGCTTGCCAGCATGCAGCGCGGCAGCACGCTACACTAGATCAGCGAAGCAAACCACGGTTTCGCGCAGAAACCTGGTTTGTCGTGAATGAGATGTCGTGAAGCGGACCTTTTCAACCCGGCGGGTTACGGGCAGCAGCGTCTTGTTCCTGCTGCTCGCATCGATCAGCGTCGTGCTCCTTGTCCTGTCATCTACCGGCCGCATGGCGCCCGTCGAGGGCGTGCTGGCTGCGGTCGCCCGGCCCTTCCTTACCGTATTCAACGATATCGGACGACAGGTCGACAACGTCGCAGCGACCGCGCGCGACCTGACGTCGCTCCGCAGCGAGAACCGCCGGCTCCAGGCGATGGTCGACACCCTCACCATCGACAACGCGCGGTTGACCGAAGTCCAGACGGAAAACCAGCAACTGCGCGAGCTCCTCCGCTTCCGCCAGCTCAACCCTTATTATGACTTCCGCGGCGGCCAGCTCATCGCGCGCGTGATCTCGCGCGGGCCGACGAATTACCTGTCGGCCCTGTCGATCGACCTGGGGAGCGAACAGGGCATCGCGCCGGGCATGCCGGTCGTCACGGAACGCGGCCTCGTCGGCCGCATCCAGAAGGTCGGGCCGACGACCTCCACGGTGCTGCTCATCACCGATCCGTCGAGCGGCGTCCAGTCCATGATCAAGCGCGAGAACAGCCGGGCCGTGGGCGTCGTGAACGGGCAGGCGGGCACGCTGCCGGTCATGGATTACATCTCGCAGGAAGCCGACGTCGCAGTGGGCGACGAGGTGATCACGTCGGGCCTGGGCGGCAACTTCCCCAAGAACCTGATCATCGGGCAGGTCGTCGAGGTCAAGAAGCGCGACTTCGACATGTACCAGCAGGCGGTCGTCCGGCCCACCGTCGACTTCAACCGGCTCGAGTTCGTCCTGGTGATCACGAACTTCAAGCCCCTGCCGGGTCAGCCGGTCGAACCCGAAAGCGTCGGGTGAGTCGATGGCCGCTGACAGCTGCGAGCCGCCGCTCCTGGCGCGACCGCGGCATCTACGTCGCCCTCGCCAGCCTGGCGCTGGTCGTGTTGGTGCAGTCGACGCTGCTGCCGCGCATCCGGCTTCTCGGCGCCCAGCCCGACCTCCTGCTGGTGCTCGTCGTGTGCTGGAGCCTGTTCTACGGCGTGAGCGATGCCCTGCTGCTCGCCTTCTTCGGCGGCCTGGCCCTCGACGTCGTCGCAGGGCTGCCGCTCGGAACAACGTCGCTGGCGCTCATGCCCGTCTGCTTCCTCGGCCTGATCGGCCGCAGGTCGCTTTATGTCAATAACATCTGGCTGCCGGTGCTGCTGGTGGCGCTTGCGACGCTGATCGAAGGCGTACTCATGCTGTTCATGCGCCAGCTACGAGGCGTGCCGGTCGATTGGGCCGGCGCGGCGAGCCAGATCATCCTGCCGGCGCTGCTGCTCAACGTGTTGCTCACGATCGTCGTCGCGCGGCTGATGCGCGGTGGAACCGACCGGGCTGAGAGCCCGGCGGCAGCATAGGCCGGTGGAGCGCTGACGTGGAACGCAACCGCGACCCGAAATCGACCCGCCTGATCCTGGTCCGGCTGATGATCGTCGCGCTGGCCGCGGTGCTCATCGGCCGGCTCTGGCAGCTGCAGATGGTCACGGGCGAGAAGTACCGGCTGCTCGCAGACGCCAACCGCCTGCGCGAGGTCGACGTGCCTGCCCCGCGCGGCGTCATTTACGATCGCAACGGCGAAATCCTGGCCCGCAACCGCCCCAGCTTCACGGTCGAAATCGTGCCCGGCGACCTGCCGGAAGACGATCCCGACGAGCCGACCGGCAGCGGCGACGCCCTGGTGCTCGACCGCCTGTTGGCGATCCTCGCGCGGCCCGTCGAGGGCATGCCGATCCCGTCGTCGGGGTCGCCCACGCCGACGCCTTCGCCCACGCCAAAGCCCGTCAAGGGCAAGCCGACGCCCATCCCGACTCCCAATCCCTTATCCGTGATCAGGGAGCGCGACCCGTGGGTGATGCCGCGGCCCGAGATCGAGGAGAAGATCACGGCGGGCCGGCTCGGCGGGGCATACCGCCCGATTACGGTCGCGCGCTACATCAACGAGGAAACGGCTTTTCTCATCGCCGAAGATGCGGTCAACCTGCCGGGCGTCCAGCTGGTGCTGGAGCCGATTCGCGATTACCCGTCGGGCAGCCTGACCTCGCACATCATCGGATACATGGGCCACATCCCCGAAAGCCAGCTCCCGGACTATGAGGAGCGAGGCTACCAGCAGAACGACCAGGTGGGCCTGACCGCGCTCGAGCTCGCGATGGAAGACGAGATGCGCGGGACGCCCAGCCAGCAAACCATCGAGGTGGACGTCCACGGGCGGAAGGTGCGCACGGTCGGCGAGCAGAAGGACGCGGTGCCCGGCTCGAACCTCGTGCTGAGCCTGGACCTCAGCCTGCAGGAAGCGGCGACGAAGGCACTGCAGGAGGCCTTCGACAAGTCGTCCGGCTTCACGAAGGCCGACCAGGGGTCGGTGGTCGCGCTGGACCCGCGTAACGGCAAGGTCCTCGCGCTCGTGAGCCTGCCGGGGTACGACAACAACCTCTTTGCCAAGGGCATCACCGACGAGGCGTACAAAGCCCTGCTCGGCGACCCGCTGCTGCCGATGTACAACCAGGCGATCGCGGGGATGTATCCGCCCGGCTCTACATTCAAGATCATCATGGCGTCGGGCGGGCTGCAGGAAGGCGTGATCAACGCCAACACGAAGCTGGGCGACGGGTGGGACGGCGCCAACGACGGCATCATTTGGGTGCCCAACGATTTCGCGCCGTGGGACAGGTCGTTGGCCCAGCCCTTCTACTCCTGGACGCACAAGTACGGGTACGGCCACGGGCTGAACAACGTGCGGCACGCGCTCTCGGTTTCGGACGATATCTTCTTCTACGAGCTGGGTGGCGGGTACCGCGACTACTTCACGGGGCTGGGATCGAAGCGGATCGGGCTGTATGCGCAGGCGTTCGGGCTGGGCGCACCGACGGGGATCGAGCTGCTCGGCGAGTCCAACGGGCTCGTGCCCACCTCGAAGTGGAAGCGGCTCAACTATGCCGAAAGCTGGCTGACGGGCGATACATACAACGAGAGCATCGGGCAGGGCTACGTGCTGTCTACGCCGATCCAGATGGCCAACGCGACCGCGGCGATCGCGAACCGGGGGACGCTCTACCAGCCGCAACTCGTCGACTACCTGACGGACGAGAACGGCGAGGTGGTGCGCCCGTTCCAGCCCAAGGTGATCCGCACGGTGCCGGTGGACCCGAAGAACCTCGACTTCGTGCGCGAGGGCATGTACGGCGCCATCAACTTCCCGTATGGCACGGCGACCCGGGTGAAGGTGCCGGGCGTCGTATTGGCCGGCAAGACGGGGACGGCCGAGTTCTTCCGCGATTGGAACAAGGACGGCAAGCCGGACCGTGACGACCATGACAACCTGCCCACGCACGCCTGGTTCACCTCGTTCGCGCCGTACGTGGACCCCGAGATCGTGGTGACGGTGTTTATCGCGAACGGCGGCGAGGGGTCGATGGTGGCCGCGCCCGTGGCGAACGCCGTGCTGCAGGCTTACTTCAACGCGAAGAACGGGGTTAAGCAGGGCGCTGCCGGCGATGGCGTCGCGGGCGGGGGCGCTGCGGCCGAGTCTGCTCCGGCTCAGACCGCCGGCGAGTCCGGCTCGGGCCCGACACCAACGCCGCCCGTTGCGGAGGCGACCCAGGCGCCTCCCACGCCGACGGCGACGGCCGAGCCCACTGCGGGGGCGACGCAATGAGGGCGAGCTTCACCCGCCGCTTTGACTGGCCGCTGCTGGCCTTGAGCCTCCTGCTCGGCGCGTTCGGCGTCGTGATGGTCGCCAGCGCGCTGGCCGGCAACGAGATCTACAAGGACTACCCCTGGCGGCAGGCGCTTTTCCTGGGGGTGGGACTGGTCCTGATGTTCGTCACGGCCGCGATCGATTACCGGCTGCTCACCACCCTGGCCTACCCAATCTACATCTTCTTCCTGGCCGCGCTGGTGGTGATCAAGGTGATCGGGACGGTGGCGGGCGGCGCCCAGCGCTGGCTGACTGTGGGCGAGTTCTTCCTGCAGCCGTCCGAGCTGACGAAGATCGCGCTCATCCTCGCGCTGGCGCAGTTCCTGTCGTCGCGCGAGGAGAAGATGGAGAGCATCTTCACGCCGATCCTCGCCTTCGGGATGCTGATCCCGGCCGTCGCGCTGATCTTCTGGCAGCCGAACCTGGGCACGGCGCTTGTCGTGGTGGCGATCGGTGCGATCATGATCGTGGTGGCGGGGCTGCGGTGGCGGCATGCGGCGTTCTTTGGGGCGCTGGCCGCCGCGGGCGCAGTTTTGGCCTGGCGCTATCTGCTCAAAGACTACATGAAGGACCGCGTCCTGATGCTGTTCAACCCGGGGGCCGCGAAGCCGGAGGACATGTACAACGTCAACCAGGCGATGATCGGCATCGGGTCGGGCGGGTGGCTGGGACGCGGGTTGTTCAGGGGATCGCAAAGCCAGCTGCACTTCCTGCGGGTCCGGCACACCGACTTCATCTTCACGGTGACGGCCGAGGAGATGGGCTTCATCGGCGCGGTGGCGCTTATCATCCTCTTCACCTTGCTGATGCTGCGCCTGGTCCAGGTCGCCGGCAAAGCGCGCGACACGTTCGGCATGTTGATCGTGACCGGCGTCACCGCGATGGTGTTCTTCCAGGTGCTGGTGAACATCGGCATGAACCTGTCGATCATGCCGGTGACCGGCATCCCCCTGCCCTTCATCAGTTACGGCGGCAGCTCTTTGTGGACCATGCTGATCGCCATCGGGCTCGTGGAGAGCGTGGCGCTGAGGCACAAGAAGATCGGATTCGACACATGACCGCGGCCCGGACGGCTGCCTTCCTGCTCTCAGTGTTTGCGCTTGCCGTCGCCGGATGTGGTCCGGCGCCGGCTGCCACCCCGACCGCAACGGCCGCTCCAACGGTTGCGCTCGCCACGGTCACTTCAACGCCGGCGCCCACAGCGACTCCAACTCCGGCGCCAACGACAAGCCGCGCCGCAACCCCGACGATCGAGCCGACGGCTGCGGCGGAGGAACTGCCGGAGGGTTGGCAACGCAAGACTACGGACCAACTGTCCATTGCGCTGCCGCCGGAGTGGCGTACACTCGAGCTCGGCGGCGAAGACGCTCAGACCTTATTCGACGAGCTGCAGAAGACCAACCCGGACTTGGCCGGCGTGATCGGCGGGCCGAAGGCGCTGGAGAGCGCAGTGTTGTGGACGTTCGGGCCGCTCCAGATCGACTTCGTCGACAATATGAACATCCGCCGCTCACCTTGGGGTTTAGCGGGGCGCTTGTATGATCTGGACGATGCGGTCGAGGTCCTCTTGCCCCAGTACGAGAAGATGGGGATGAAGGTGAGTTCGACCGACACGGGCCTGCGAATCTTCGACCTGCCCACAGCGCGTGTGTCCTACACGATGCAGGTGAAGGGTGCGTCGGGCGAGCCGCTGGAGGTCAGGGGGCGGCAATACCTTCTTGCGGCGGAGAGGGATCTGTGGGTGATCAGTTACAGCACGACGTCCGAGCGTGAGGAGACGATGGCCGAGGTGTTTGAGCGCAGCGTACAGTCGTTTCGATCAAAGTGAGGAACGGGCGTGGCGGACTTCGTACGGATTGAGCTTGGCAGGCACAGCGTGCAACTCGGGGTGCAGGCAATCCCGTTCGCCGATTTTGACGCGTTCATGCGTGGCTCGGGACGAACGGGGGTGCGAGGGGTCCGCCGGGCATCGCAGGCGAATCCGGCCGTGATCGGCGCGTCGCAGCAGGATGCCGCCGCGTATTGCGAGTGGGTATCGAAGCGCGTCGGGCACGCGTGCCGGCTGCCGAGCATGGAAGAGCTGGACGCGCTCGATGAGCCGGGGACCGGTCCACGCGGTTGACGCGGGCATGTGGCCACACGAGCAGGGCCGGATGCCGGAGCTGATCGGGGGTCTGAAGCCGCTGTGGTTATGCGAATGGACGCGCGAGACGGAAGAGCGCCCGGGCGTGGGCGGCCGGCCGGAGCACGTGCTTGCCGGCATCTTCTACCCGCCGTGGCTGCGCGAGGGCAACAACGTCGCGCACATGCACGCCAGCCTGCTGGCGAGCGAGGGGTATTCGTTCGTGACGTTCCGGCTGTCGTACGAGGGATAGGGGCATACAAGAATGTCCCTCGGGTTTGGTCTGGCCGGGGACCTGTGGTAATATGCACCCTTCGGTCGGGGATAGTTTAAGCCTTCTCATCAGATTAATTCGACACACCAAAACTAGATGAGCGGCCTAAATCGTGTGGGCCACCAAGCGTGAGAAAAAAGTTCCACGCATGATCTGCCTCGAAGCCCGACATCCACAACTGAATATTGTTCCCTTGCAGGCGGGGTCGGAGTTCGAGAGGATAGCCGATCCTTGGCATGACGAGAAGCGCACGGTAATCCCCTGTTGCAGGGCGCAGAGATCGTGTATGGGCCGCCGGCCCAGCGTCCACTGCCGCGAGCAGCGCTTTGCGCTACCTGACCGGTGGCAGGCCTTGGCCTTCCCCGCTTGCATGTTCGTTCGTCTTGAACGCCCGGTAGAAGCGCGAAGCTTTTTGCCGGGCGTTTTTGTTTCTCGCCCGCTGGAGGTGCGAAACGCCGAGAAAGATTGCATAGCCTTGGCGTGGCTGGATGCTATCCGTAAACCCAGTTGGCCGTAGCAGGAGTAAATGCCATGACTACACTGGAGATGGCACCCACCGGTGCAAGCGGCGGGTGCCAACAGGAGAACAGAAACGGAGAGTCCCTGTTCAACCAGGAGAATAGCACGGTCGGCGCACCGAGGCAAGGTCGAACACCGCGCGTCCGCATAGACCGGCCACTCCTCGGGCGCTCCACTCGGTTGCTGAACATGTTGTATCGCCCGAGCGAACTAGCGGAGGAGCTGAAGGTCGACGTTCAGGTCATCTACCGGCAGTGGGTCCCGGCCGGGCTCCCTCACTCCCGCGCCGGCGAAGGCCACCTGTGGATAAATGGCCACGAAGCCGCGGGATTGGCTTCGCGCGCCAGCGCAGGACCGGCCAGGGCCCAAAACTCCAGGATCACGAGGCCTACTGCGTGCGCTGCCGGCGAGCGGTGCCGTTCGAGATGCTCGAGCGCGTCAAAAGGCAGTCCGGCGTGGACGAGATACCCGGCATGTGCTCGATCTGCGGCGCGCGCATATGGAAGCGGACCAAGGCGGTGAGTGATGGTCAACCGTGACAACTACGCGGTCGTACGCCACTACATGGACTTCTGCGCAGAGGTCCGGCAGAACAGCCCAAAGACGGTAGCCAGGCGGCGGCAGCACCTGCGCCACCTCCTGGAGTGGGCAGACGAGAAGCCTTTCGTCCAGGCCCCCGGGATCACACCGACGTTTCCACGCTGCCTCATCACAGCCCGACTTGACGGTCGCGGCGACCGCCTGTGCAATCTCCAGAAGTCGCAGATCCTGTCCGAGATCCGGCTCTTTCTGCGCTGGTACCGCACTTCGGCGCATGGGCTGAGCCGCCAGCTTTCCGAAGGGTGGATCGAGACGCTGCAGCCGGTAAAGCAGGTAGAACCACCCAAGGAACGCGATGTCTTCACGCTGGAGGAGGTCCGATCGGTGCTGGCGGCGCCGGCGCTGACCCTGAGCGAAGAGCGCGATCGAGCCGCCGTCGCGTTCCTGTTCCCGTCGTCCTCGCCGAACTTCACGTCCTGTGCGCCGCTCGGCAGCGGGAACTGGACGGTCGCAGCCTTGCCTTCGGCGTCCTTCAGGCCGCCCTCGACCGTCTTGTCGCCGGCGTTGGAGAGGATATAGAGATTCGTGATGCCCAGCTTACCGTCGCCCTGCGCTTCGGCCAGCACGAAGGCCTGGCTCACGCGCAGCTTGCTCGCATCGGTCGTCGTGCCGTACACTTTAACCGGCACCAGCACTTCCGAGGCGCCAGCCGTCGGCGCGACCACGTCGCTGATGTAGGGCGTGAGGCCCATCTTGGCGACGACGCCGAATCCGTATCCGTCCTCGTACGGCACCGCGGTGAACGTAGCTGTGCCGGCAGCGTCGGTCACGCCTTCACGCCTGTAGACCGGGCTCTGGCCCTTCAGTGCATATAGTGTGACGGCCGCATTCTGCAGGTTGGTATCCGCCGGCAGTGCCTCGCCCGCCTTGCCGCTTCCGAGCGCCACCTTGAGGGTTATCACTGTCTCGGCTTTTGCCGAGGCTCCAGCCGTGGCTGCCGGCTCGGAAGTGCTGGTGCCGGGTTGCGGGGGCCGGGCGTGGGCGCCGCTGTCTGGGCCGCCACTGTCAGCGGCGCCACTGTGGAGGCGGCGAGCAGTAATACGAGCAGGGTGAGCGCCAGCAAAGGTAAGGAGTGCTTCACGGCGATTTAACCCCAATCCGACAGCACGATCAGCTCTCTATCTGGCTGATCCGGGTCATTCGTCTTGACACGGACACGGAAATCGTGCTTGCCGGCCATACCTTCGTGCATCATGAATTGCATGGAAAGCTTCGTGGACTTGCCCGGTTGAATGGTCGTCGAACCGACGACGGCATTGGGCGGTCAACAGCCCTCCTTGACTTCAACCTTCGGGATGCCCAGCAGATCGAGCGGCTTATCGCCTGCATTGCTCAACTCGAATTCGACACTAACCGTCTTCCCCAGTGGCTGTTTGCCCAGGTCAACCTTTTCCTGGTCAACCGACAGCTTGGGCTTGCCAGCCACCTCGATGGCCTTGCTGGGGCCGGTGCCGCGCAGCAGCACGAACACGCCCACGATAATCAGCACGAGTGCTCCACCGAGGAGATAGAGGGGCAGGGAGCTCTTGCATTTTTGCGCGGCGCCCTTCTTGGTTCCGTATGCCTTACGTGTCATTCACACCTCCCGATGCGGAGTGAGGGCAGAGGAAATTCGAGGCAGACAACTAGCCTCAGGTTGAGATTGTACTGGAAGGCGACAGGCTATTGGCGCGCCAGAATACCCGTTGCACCGCGGCCATTTGGCCTGTTCATCTTTTGCTACTGCTTCTGCTACTGCTTCAGCAGGACCTCGTGGCCCGCCGACTCCCACGCACTCATGCCGCCGTCGAGCTCCATGATATTGGTATAGCCCAGCTTGACGAGGCTCGTCGCCGCCTCTGTACTCATGTGGCCGCTGCGGCAGTACAAGACGATCGGCGCGCTCTTGTCCGGCAGCTTGTTCGTCTGTTGCACGATTTCATCGTATGGGATAAACAGGTCGGTCTGTGGCAGTTCGTCGGCGTAGGGCACGTGCACGTTGACCAGCGTGAAACCCTTGGCGGGCAACGCGCCGGCTAGCTGCTGGACGGTCAAATCGACGTAGCCGTCGCCGTTCTTGGCCAGCCCTGCCAGGGAAGGCGCCGGCTGTCCTGCCGGCGGCTTCGTTATCGCCCCGGAGGTGGGTGAACTCTTCGCTGTCCCCGTGCCGGCGCAGCCGGCCAGCACCAGCATCAGGACTGTGAGCGCGATGGCGCGACGTTGAAGCGCTCCCAGTCGTGAATCTCGAATGGTCATTCGGTAACCTCTTGTGGTCAGGATCCCCGCCCAAATTCAACCTTGTCGACGCGCACGGTAGAAGGAAAGCGTCCCCAGAACGGTCATCCGGTGCCCCGTCTCTTGCACCTCGGCGAAGCCCGCCTCAGTTAGCATTACCGGCAGCAGGCCCTTGATGTTGTCCGCGGCGTGTTCCCCCAGCCGCATTACGAGGGAGATCATGTAGGCGGGCAGGTTGTGTGGCTTCCCGAAATCCAGGATGTGAAGTTCGCCACCCGGCCGCAGCACTCGCCGTACTTCGGAAAAAGCTATACGCTTGTCTGCAGCATTCAAGTGATGCAGCATGAGGCTCGAAAAGACCCGGTCGAAGCTTGCATCGTCATATGGTAGTTGCGTCGCGAGGCCCTGTTCGAGCTTGAGCCGCAGCCCGGCCACCGAAGTCTTCGTCCGGGCTATCTCCAGCACATGGGCATCGCCGTCGAGCCCCACAACTTCGGCATCGGGGTGGGCTCGCTTGATCATGATCGTCAGCGTCCCGGTGCCGGCGCCGAGGTCCAGCACCCGGGCGTGTGGGCCAACCCGAGCCTGCTCGATCAGCTGGCGCTTGAGAGCGGCCTCCGGCAGGAGCAGCGGGGTGATGCGATCGTAGAGCGGAGTGAGCCAATCGAAGCTCAGCGCCCGGATGTACGCCTGCGATTGTGCCTTGGCCATACTACTCGTACCTCTCGACCATTAAAGCAACGACGGGTGTCCCCAAAAACGGGAGACACCCACTCGTTGATAGGGGTACTGCGGCGCTCGGCAGTGTCCCGGCGGTCCGTGCCAGCCATCAGAGCGCCTCCTGACGCCTCTACGATAGTACGTCTGGTGGGGCCAAGACAACCGCCATCTTGCCCGGTCAGAACCCCGCAATCTTGCCTATCAAGCCCCAAGGCGTCGAAGTCGTCGCATCTGCTACGGCAGTTGCTCAGCAATTGCCTCCACGTTGCGCTCCTTCTCAGGCTGTAGCTTGGAACATGACCTCGGCCAGCGCGGCGCAGCAGCCGCTGGTCCACCTTCGGATCATGTCGCACGCGGCGCCCAAAGTCGCCTACCGGAACGCTGAGCCAGGTGATCCCATCATGACTGTGGATCACGATCTTGCCGGCGGGCAGAGGGCGGCGAGCCGGCGCAGTCGCGTCGTAGGCCAGCAGCACTACGTAGTTGCAGTTGCAGTCGGCGATCCCGTGATGCGGGCACTTGCAAGGCGTCTGCTGCGACTCCAGAGCATCGCGGAAGTCGAAATTGCGTAGCACGCGCAGTTGGTGTTGCTCCAGCACGTGCGTCGTCAACCGGACTGCCGCTTCAGCATCGAGTTTCAAGCTAAAGTCAGCCATTTCTGCCAAAATCCTCTAGCGGCGCGCCGCTGCCTGGGTCGTTTGTAGCGTTACCTCAGTTGTGCTTGACATTGGCAAGCCTCCTTTACGCCGCCATTGTTGCGCGGCTTCCGGACGAATTCAACGGCTATTCGGTCCATCGTGCTACCCGTATTCCTACGTGGGCTTCAAGCGGGGGTGTGGTAGACGTTACGACGCGTTTCGTCACACAAGCTTTGACGTAGCTTTACGCAATTGTCATGTTGGGGGCTTACAGTGAAAGTGCGACCGGTCAATACCGGAATGCCACGATTCGAACTGAGGAGATAGACATGAAGCGGAAGTACAAGCTGGCGGCGGTGGCTGGCCTGGCAGTAGTGCTGGCGGTGGTTCTGTTGGCGGGCCAGGTCCTGGCTCAGACGGGGACGCCGACGCCGGGCGGGATGATGAGCGGGGGCGGCATGATGGGTGGCAACTCAACCGGCAACGCCGGCATGATGTCGGCCGGAACCGTCACCCCCACCGTTCCCGCCAAAACACAACCGGTTCATCTATCCGGTGCCACCGGCGTCCAGTCTTACGGCATGATGGGGGGCCAGCAAGGCATGCCTTACGGGATGATGGGAACCGATACCTACCATGATGGGTGGCGCCCACAGAACGGTATGATGGGTATGATGAGCAACGGCTCGCAGGCCGGCATGATGGGCATGTCGGGCGGCTGGTCCGATCCCAACGCCAAGCCCCTCACGCTGGACCAGGCTCAAGCTGCCGCACAGAAGTACATCCAGGCGCTGCCGAATAACGCCGGCGCCAACCTCGTGCCGATGGAAGTCATGGAGTTCTCGAACGGCTTCTACGTGGCAGTGGGTGACAAGACCACCAACACGGGGCCTTTGAAGTCCTTGTCGACCGCTACGACGGGCGCGTTTCGCCCGAGCCCGGACCGAACATGATGTGGAACACGAAATACGGCATGATGAGCGGCCACCAGGGCGGCATGATGGGCAGGGATGGGCATGATGGGCCTGTGGACGCCGCCGCAGGCACGCCTACCGTGAACGAGCAGCAGGCGCACAGCTACGCGCAGCAGTTCCTCGCGATCAAGTTCCCGACGCGCCAAGCTGCCCGCGGACATGATGACGTTTCCCGGCTACTACACGGTGGACTTCGAAGTCAACGGCCAGACGGCCGGCATGTTGAGCGTTAACGCCTATACCGGGCAGGTCTGGTATCACACCTGGCACGGCCAGTTCCTGAGCGAACGCAGCGGCCAAATGGGTTCGTAAGCTCCCAGCGAGGACCCGGATGCAAAAGTTTCCCACCACGCGGTAGGGGACTTTTGCTTGAATATCGGTGCAAACGAGAGTTTCCCTCGATGATAGGTGACGAATGACACCCTGCCGGTAGTGACACCTGCCACTAACGGCCCTCCTCCTTCAGATGTATCCTCTCATCAATCGCACGATAACAGCCTGGTGGCTGTCACATCCCCCCTCTAGTCTGGAGGAAAGCAATGCTAATCACCTCTCGCGAGGCCTGGACCCTGGTCCATGGCATGCTGCTCGGCGCAATGTTCCTGCTGGCGTTCACCGGCGGCATCGCTGAGTTGTACGATCTGCGCCCGGAGTGGCTCACCAACCTCGGATTGCGGACGAGCGCGGCCCGTATGAAGGCCGGCACCTGGGTGATGACGGTCATCGTCTGGCTGACGGTCATCGTCGGCACCTTCATCGTCTACCCCGGTTACCGGGCGGCGCCCCCAAGGGCACGACCGACCTGACCCTGTACCCCCGCTCGCTGCTGCTTTCGCAGCCGACGACTTCCGGCTGGCACACGTTCGGCATGGAGTGGAAGGAGCACGTCGGCTGGATCGCGCCGATCGCCGCGACGCTGGTCGCCTTCCTCGTCACGTGGTACGGCCCCGCGTTGGCGAAGCGCGTTGGTGAGCGCCGCTGCGGCGGCGATCTTCTTCATCGCCTGCGTTTGCGGCCGCCGGCATCGCCGGCGCACTCGGCGCCTTCATTACGAAGGCCGCACCCCTGCACTAATGGCCGGGAGGACTAACATGACTGCTGCTAATCGCACCGCCGATCGGACCCCTGCGGTTCCCGATATTGCCGAAGATACTCGCCCTAACGGCCCGGTGGCGGCCGCTTTCCTGGCCGCCGGCATCGGCGCCTTCATGATGGGCGCTATGACGACCCTCTCTGAGGCCAGCGTCAACATCGCCAACGCACTCAAGTGGTCGAATCCCGTCGGCCCGCTCTCGGGCAAGGTCGGCGTTACACTGATCGTGTACTTCCTTTCCTGGCTGATCCTGCACTTCGTCCTGCGCGGTAAGAACGTGAAGTTGGCGACGTTTATGACGATCTCGCTCGTGCTGCTGGTCCTCGGCTTCCTGGGCACCTTCCCGCCCTTCTTCGACCTGTTCGCTCCCGAGTGAGCCCTCAGGCGCCCGACATAGGACGCGAAAAGGCTCCTCGTTCGTATGAGGAGCCTTTTGCATTAGGGGTATCTATTCCCGACCAAGGCGGTCGAAGAGGTGATGCTCGACCGCATAGGTCGCCAGCTCTATGCGATTAGTGCGGTGCAGCTTCTCGAGGATCGTGCTCACGTAGTTGCGCACCGTCTTCTCGCCCAAGCCGAGTTGGTCGCCGATCTCGACGTTCGTCTTCCCGCGCGCCACCTCGGCCAGGACCTCCATCTCGCGGTCTGACAGGTCCTTGAATGCGTCCTCGTCGGCCTCGCGTTCCGACTCACGCACCCGCGCCAGCAGCTTGCTCGTCGTCGTTGGGTCCAGCACGGCTTCCCCGCGCGACGGCGGCGATGGCCCGCAACAGCTCCTTGTTACCAACCTGCTTGAGAACATACCCTGACGCCCCCGCCCAGATCGCGCGCACGACCAACTCGTCGTCGGCGAAGGATGTCACCACAATCACCCGGCTATTCGGATTGCTCGTCGTGATCTGCCGGGTCGCCTCGATGCCGCCCTCGCCGGGCAGCCGGATATCCATGAGGACGACATCAGGCCGCAGCCGCGGCGGCCGCAGCTATCGCTTCAGCCGTCGTTCCCGCTTCGCCGATCACCTCCATGTCGGGCTGGTCGTTGATGAGGGTCATCAGGCCAAGCCGGACCACCTCGTGATCGTCCACAAGCAAGATGCGGGTCTTCGTCATCGTTCATCTCTCAGCGGAATATCCAGCCGCACGATCGTCCCCTTCTTGCCCCCGCCTGACGACACGAAGAGTTCGCCCCCCAGCAGGTGCGCCCGATCCCGCATATTACGCAGGCCAAAGCCTGGCGTGTAGTTGGCGGGTAGCCCGACCCCGTCGTCCTGCACGGTCACCGTCAGTCGTTCGCTGGCACAGCTCGCGGCGATCTCGGCGCGGCGTGCCCGGGCGTGCCGCACGACATTGGCGAGCGCTTCCTGCACGATGGCTGCCACGTCCTCTGTCCGTTGCGGCGAGAGATCGTCATCGCCTACCCGAAGGTCCAGAGAGATCGCAGCAAATGAACCGAAGCGGGGATCGGTTGCCAGCCGCCCCAGTGCTTCCGGCAGCGTATGGCCCGTCGGCGCCGCCTGTAGCTCACCCAGGTTACGGCGGAGGTCGCCGATGGCCGAATGAAGGACGTCGAGCGAGCGCTCGAGCCGGCTCGCAATCGGGCTGCCGGGTTCTGCGAGGTTATGGGCCGACTCGACCAGCAGGCCGGCGGTGTAGACGGTCTGGATGACGCCGTCATGAAGCTCGCGGGCGATACGCTCGCGCTCGGCGTTCAGGATCTGCTGCTGCTCCATCGCTTCGATGCGGCGCTCGGTCTCCAGGTCGAACACCTCCAGCGCGCGAATGAAGGCCACGGCCAGGCCTACGCCAATCGCGGTGCGCAAAACGAGGGGCGGGATCCCGATGGCCCGCTCGAAGGCGACTGAGTTCAGCCAGTTTGCCGGGAATAAGGGCGCGGGCGGCGGCACGAGGCCGGCGAGGAACGCGTAAGCCACGAGCAGCCAACCGGCCCAGCGAAAGGCCGTTACGAGGTGGGGGACGCCAAGCGGGACGATGCGCCGGACGGTCATCAAGCGCAAAGCGTAGGCAGCTATCATTGCGCCGGGGAACGCCAGCAAGTAGCGGGCAAGTGCATTCGCAGTGCGGTCCCAGACGCCTCGATCGGGGATCAACGGCAGCAAGACGAAGAAAGCGAGCAGGAACCACAGCATCATGAGGACGGGCGGCGCGACCTGTAACGGGCGGTTCGTCCGGCCGAGCGACAGGAGCAACGTCACGCCGAACTGCAGAAGGCAGGTGAAGGAAAACGCCAGAAGGCCGAGCTGGATCACGTCGAGGAACTGGACCAGGGCCGGGTTCCAGCGGCCGCGCAGCAGCGGGATGAACAGGTCGCCCCACTCGGTCAGTCCGTGGAGGATCCCGAACGCTGCCAGCCATGCCAGCCTGCGCCCGATCTCGAGTTGAAGAAGAGCGCCGCGACTGCAGGGCAACCGCAACGCCCATGGTGAAGAAAGCCAGGCCATAGGCGAACAGTAGGAGGTCGCGATTTGCGGCGACGAACGCGTGAAGAGGGCTATTTCCGAAATCCATATTCCCGATTATATCACGCTCGCTTTGGCCTCGCCGTCAGATCAACCTCAAATGCCTTTGAATTGGGCTATAAAGCCCTCGAGTGAAACTGCTCCGCGACCGTCCCGATGGCCCAGCCCAGGAACCCGCCCAGGGCTGCCAGACCCCAGTGCTCGAGGTGTGCGTACTCCGGAGTGAAGGCCTGGCTGGCAAAGTAGAACAGGATGGCGCCCGTCGTCACGAGGATGAATGTCGGAAACGTGAGGCTAAACCCGCCGCCCCGCGAGGTTTTTACGCTTTGGCTCTTCGACATGAGTGCAGCTCTCCTTGGATAGCAACGCATCAAGCGTCACTCGAAGCATGCAGCAGAGCGCCTGACGTTACACGCGCCGAGTGGTCGGGATGGAGACAGGTATTCTTACTCGGGCCGCGCGTGGATCAGCTTCACCAAGAGGCGTCCCGGGTGCTCGACTTCGACGAGATGCAAGCCCGCAATTTGCACGTTCTCAACGGTGCGCCGGTTTGTATTCGCACCCATCATGCGCACGGCGAGGGGATTCAAGACGTCAATCAGCGTGCCGATGACTGGCTTGTCGACCCGCACATGCTCCAGCAGCCAGATGTCGCCGCTTGGCTTCACCACTCGGCCTAACTCGCGCACGCCCTTCACGGCGTCGGGCACCGAGCAGAAGACGAACGTGCCCACCGCAGTATCGAATGCACCGTCAGGGAACTCTAGCGCTTGTGCATCGCCGATGCGAAGGTCAACCTCCCGGCCCAGGTCTAGCGCCACGCGCCGTGCGCGGAGCAGCATTTGCGGGCTAATATCGATCCCCGTAACCGAGGCGCCAGTGGGATAGAAGGGGATATTCTTCCCGGTGCCGACACCGACTTCCACGACGCGTCCCGGTTGGATGCGCGCCCCAGATTTCCCGCCGTCACCGTTCGAAAGCGCGGCGCTCCGTAAACGATTGCATCGCGTCGTAGCGAGGCGCAAGTCGATCGTAGCGGGCTCGCGTCGTTGCGGTAGCTGAGTCGAGATACACCGTCATATGACCTCCACGTACATTATCATGTTTGGGAGCAAGAAAACTCGAAGCCAGAAAAATGCTCCGAAATTGCGCAGACTCCCACACGTCAGGTGCGCGCTGTGTTAGGCGGCTGTTGGCATATTGTTCGCCTTCTTCCGCCATAAGGAATCTTTCCTTCTTCCGCTATAAGGAATCTTGCGCGCCCTCGCTCGTTTGGCACCCAAAATGAACAAGTTTCCACACCCAATCAGGATGTAAACTGCTTCCAGTGGCCTTCAGAGACGACTTCGACGGTTCCATCGACGACCTTGATGGCCGTCTGTTCGTCGATGGCATAGGCCGGGATGCCGATTTTGGCGGCCCACCGCTCTGCGTCAGCCAGGGTGTTCGTCGGGAAAGCGTCCAGGTGCGGGAAGATCGAGAAGTCGACGACTCCCAGGGTGCGGTCATCCGGCGCGGACGGCCACTTGACGAAGTCTGCTCCAATTCTGGGAGTCATCACCATGCTTCCAGCACTCACTCCCACCCAGACCATGTCGGTCAGCGAGGGCAGCAAACTGGCCAGCCCGGACTCCCGCATCCAGTGGCACAGATACGTCGCGTCGCCACCGTCAACCAGGAGCACGTCAGCATCTTGGACCCAGGGGACCCAGCGCTCAGCGCCGATGGTGGGTAACGCGGTGAGCTCGAGGACACCGAGTGACGCCCAGCCCAAGCCGGACGGGTACCGGAACTTGGGCTCGGCGGCTATGAAGCTTCGCACTGATGCCGGACCGCACATCGGGTGACCCCACTGTGCGGTTGGGATGCAGAGGGCGTGACACTCAGCGATCGGCTTGCCCAGCAGGTCGACCAGTGCATCGTGGATGCTGGTGTTTGTAACACCTCCGGAAGTAAGAAGAAGTTTCATGATGGCGCTCCTTGCCAATGGGATGAGGTCCGAAAGGCTCATCCAGCTCGAATTGTAAGACAATCAACGGTTCCAATAAAGAAAGAGATCATCTATTGCTTCTCAGAAATTCTTTGCCACCTAACTACTAATTATACTTACTCTTGATAGGTTGTAATTATGCCACATCACTGCCTTGTGAGGATTGAATATACTGCGAATAAGTCGCGTAATAACTTTTTGACAAAGACGATAATACTCTTCACCGAATGTATATAGGCCCTAGTTAGCGTCTCATGAAGTGGTGTAAATCCCCATGTGCTTCCTGTTACAAGCAGGCAGTTCTTCAAGGTTGTGAAGCGTGCTTACGGTCTTGAGCCGCTTGGCACTGCTATCATCGTTTCCGTTCGAGTGGAGGATAGTGCGCTGCTGGCGAGCAACACGAGCGCCATCTCGAACCAGAACTGCCCATAGGGCCGGTTGAAGTGGCCTGCCCTATGGGCGACTTCCCACAGCAGTTCTGTCGAAAGCGAAAAACGCCGTCCCGCACTACGGCGGGAATGCAGTTGTGCAGCGGTACCTGGCCTCGTGTCGCTAATGGATGGGGGCCAAACGCATGGGGACTGGCCTCCAACTGAAACAGGCTTTCAGGCTCCGGCGCCGTCAACTTACGCATCGACTCCAGGCTGAACGACCGGCGCTCGACCTCCCACTCGTCCGCCCGTTCCATCAGCACCGCACCTACCAGCCGCACGACCGACGCTTCATCGGGAAAGACGCTCACGACATCGGTGGGCCGCTTGATCTCCCGATTCAGCCGCTCCAGCGGATTCGTCGAGTAGATGCGCGTCCAGTGCTCCATCGGAAAGGCCATGTACGCCAAGACGTCGTCTTCAGTCGCGGCCAGCACTTGCGCCGCTTTGGGCCAGCGCGGCTGCATCGCTTTGACCGTCTCGGCCAACTGCTGCCCGGCAGCCTGTCGATTCGGCTGGGGCGAAGACCATGCGTACGAGCGCCGCAATCATGCTCTTATCGCGCTGCGGCACATAAGCCAGCAGGTGGCGCATGAAATGCACCCGGCAACGCTGCCAGGTCGCCCCACTCAGGACTTTGCTGACCGCCGCCTTGAGGCCCAGGTGGTTGTCCGAGATCACCAACTGCACACCCTTCAGGCCCCGACCGACCAGACTGCGCAAGAACTCACTCCAGAACGGCTCGCTCTCGCTGGCTCCGACCGCCAGACCCAACACCCGGCGTTCGCCCGTTTCACACACGCCGATGGCGATCACGGCCGCCAAACTGACGATGCGGTTGTTCTGACGCACTTTGGGATAGACGGCATCACACCATACGTAGGGATAGTTGTCTTCCAAGGGCCGGTTGCGGAACTCTTCAACCAGCGCATCCAGTTCCTTGCAGGTCCGCGACACCTGGCTCTCGTCCATCCCATGCAGACCCAGGCTTTGCAGCAGATCATCAACCTTGCGCGTGCTCACGCCCTCGATGTACGCCTGCTGCACCACCGCCAGCAAGGCTTTCTCAACGCGCCGCCGCGGCTCAATGAAGCTCGGGAAGTAACTGCCTTCCCGCAGCCGTGGAATCGCCAAATCAATCGACCCTACGCGCGTGTCCCACGGTCGTTCGCGATAGCCGTTCCGCTGCGTCTTGCGCTCGGGCGTCCGTTGGTATTTCGCGGCGCCGATCTGCTCGCTGATCTCGCCTTCCATGACGAGCTGCGCCAGCAGCCGCATGCCCTCATGCAAGAAGTCGCCGTCCAGGTCGACGTTGATCTTGCGCAGGTACTCGGCCAATGTCATACTCGACTCAGTCAGAATCTACACCACGTCTTGAGTCATTATCTTATCGGACCGGGCGAGCACCGAGACACACGCCAATTTGGCCGATTTCAGCCGGGTAGTCTTGCGCCGGCTGCGCCGAGATGGACACTACACGATAGCGCCGGCCAAAACAAAAGGTGCGGCCGTCCGGTCGCACCTCTTATCTTCATCTCAGTCCATCAGGCGCCGAGCGTCTGGCGGATCTCGTCGTACTGCTCGCGGCTGATCTCGCCTCGGGCGTAGCGCTCCTTGGCGATCTGCAGCGCACTGTCGCCCTGCGGCGCCGGCTGCGAGATCGGGTAGTCCGCCCGTCCTGACTGCCTGCGGGTGAACGCCCAGATCGCCCAGGCGACCAACCCGATCACGACGATCCAGAACAGCAGCATCATGAGGCCGCCCAGGAGCCAGCCGCCGCCCATCCCAAATCCATTTCCCCACATCATGTTGCCACCTACCTTTTGCCTGTCCCTATATCTCTTGTGGGCTTTGGCCCACAACCGGTGTTGTCCGTTCCAAGGTCCGGAGCACTTCCTCGTACTCGCTCTTCGAAATCTCGCCGCTCGCGTAGCGCTGGCGCACGACCTGGACCGCCGGATCTACCGGCGTGGCGTGGGCGTCATGAGCCTGCGCTTGCGGGGCCCGAGCCGTTGGGAACAGGCGGGCCAGCAGCCACAAGCCAGCGCCGAGCACGAGGGCCCAGAACAGGAACATGCCCGCCATCATGCCCCAACCATGTCCGTAGATACCCATCGGATTCACCTCTTGACCCTCAACTGTGGACAGCATACTCCTCGAACGTAAAGGAATCTTGAAGCAAGTGTGACAATTGTGTGTCACTTCGTGGGCGTTTGACCGTGGGGGCTTGCGAAGGCTGGGTGGGATGGATCAGGCCAGGGGTAAGGTGAAGGTGAAGGTGCTGCCGCGGCCGAGACCGTCGCTGGCTGCCCGATCCGGCCACCGTGGGCCTCGACTAGGTGCTTGGAGATTGTGAGCCCGATGCCGCTGCCGCCTGCCACCCGGGAGCGCGATTTGTCGACCCGGTAGAAGCGCTCGAAGATGTGCGACAGATGCTCCGGGGCGATGCCGGCGCCCGTGTCGACCACGGACACCAGCGCGTTGGTGCCCTCGCGCCGCGCGCTGACGGTGACACGGCCGCCAGACGGCGTGTGCTGCAGCGCGTTGCCGAGCAGGTTGGTCAGCACCTGCAGGATGCGATTGAAGTCGACCCGGACGAAGAGATCGGGCGCGCCCGGCGCCAGCTCGAGGCCGACCTCTTTGTCTTCGTATTGGCTGCTGCAACCGCTGGACGGCCGCCTGCAGCACGTCGCCGAGCGCGACCCGCTGGAGCTCCAGGGGGATCTGGCCGGCCTCGGCGCGCGAGAGCTCTTCGAGATCGCGCACCAGGCGCTGGAGCCGGACCGCCTCGCGCTCGATGCTGGCATAGGTCTCAGGTTCTGGCGGCAAGACCCCGTCGATCAGCCCTTCCATGCTGGAGCGGATCGTCGCGAGAGGCGTCCGCAGCTCGTGCGCCACGTCGCCGATCAGCTCAAGCCGCCGGCGCTCGGTCTGGTCCAGCGTCTCGGCCATCCGGTTGAACGACTGCGCGAGCGCGCCGAACTCATCTTCTCCCGGCACCGGCACCCGCTGGCCGTAGTCCCCGTCTGCGATGCGCTGGCTGGCGTCCGTCATGGCCCGTATCGGGGTCACAATCCGGCTGGCCGTAAAGACGCTCACGAGGAGCGCGGCCAGGATGGCCGCCGCGGCCGCGAAAGCGACCACCTCCATCACGCCATCGGTGAACGCGCGATAGACGTCGGCGATCAGCGCCGGGTCGTTGCCCATGGCGGTTCGCATGGCCTCCGCGTGCCGCCCGACAGAAGACGGCGCCAGCAGCCAGGCCGTGCTGACCAGCACGGCGACGCCGACTAAGACGACGACCAGGTAAGAGAGAAACAGCCGCCAACCGAGGCGCTGGCGCAAGGCCGGCTGCGCGCCGCCGCCCTTCACGAGGAGACTCCTTCAAAGCGATACCCCACGCCGCGCACCGTGACCACCAGTTGCGGGTGCTCGGGGTCGTCCTCGATCTTCTTCCGCAGCCGCCCCAGGTGGACGTCGACCACGCGGTCGTCGCCGTAGTAGTCATAGCCCCAGACCTGCTCGATCAACTGCTCGCGGCTCAGCACCCGGCCCTGGTGCTTCGCCAGCGCATACAGCAGGTTGAACTCGATGGCGGTCAGGTCGACCGGCGACTCGCCTTTCCAGGCTTGATGCGCAGCCGGGTCGATGCGCAGGTCCCCGAACGTCAGCGTCGAAGACCCGCCCGCTTCTTCGGCGCCCCGGCCCCGGCGCAGGATCGCCTTGACGCGGGCGACCAGCTCGCGGGGGCTGAACGGCTTCGTGAGGTAATCGTCGGCGCCCACGGTGAGACCGATGACCTTGTCCATCTCCTCGGCGCGGGCGGTCAGGAGGAGGACGTAGACGTCGGACTCCTGCCGCAGCCGGCGCAGCACTTCGAGCCCATCGATGCCAGGCAGCATGATGTCCAGCACGACGAGGTCCGGCGCGAAGCTGCGCGCGAGGTGCAAGGCGGTTGGGCCGTCCTGCGCGGTCTGGACCACGTAGCCCTCGCGCTCCAGATACGCCCGGACGTTGCTGACGATGCCGGGCTCGTCGTCCACGACCAGGATTTTCGTCTCGCTCATTGCTCCCTCATCACGCCTAGAACAAACAGCTTACTCTGCGTCAACCAGACGCGCAAGCGGGGCCACTCTGGGTGACCCCGCTTGCCAGAGCTAACCCGTAACCACCCCTTTTGGCACTGCCGGGCTGCTTGATGCACCTATTCTCAGAGGGAGGTGCCTTGCGGAGCCGGCGCCTGGCCGCCGTGGCATCCGCCACTGCGAGTCCCGCCTTGGCCCATCATGCCGCCCGGCGCGCCTTGTGCGCCGCCCATCATACCCGTGCCCGGCACGGCGCTCAGGCCTTTGGCTTCCACCATCGTCTTGATGTTGGCTTCCATGAACTTGAGCATCTGATCGGCAGAGTCCTGGGTCAGCTTGCCCGCCTCGACCGCCTGCTGGAGCGCGGTCTTGCGGCCGTCCAGCAGCTTCTGGATCAACTGGTCCTCGCTGACGCCCTTCTCGGCCGCGATTTCGACCAGGGACTTGCCAGCCACGTGCGCTGCATGGATGTCGGCATGATCGATCCCCAGCAACTCCTCGAGGTCGTCACCCATCATGCCGCTTGGCATGCCAAGCGGTTGGGCCATCATGCCGTATCCACCCATGTGGCCGTAGCCACCCTGGCCCATCATGGCGCTAGGCATACCAAGCGCTTGGAAGCCTCGAACCGGGCTGCCGGGGGCGGCGAAGGCGACGACGGCGCCGACGGCCATCAGCGCCACAACCAAGACGGAAATCAACAGTATCCGCTTCATTTTCTTCTCCCTGGGGGAAGTGAGAACCGCACGTGCATGGACACCAAGCACGGCGGGGTCTCATCGTGGGCGTGTCGCCCGTTCGACAGTCTTACTGTACCGCGCAATTGTGAAGAAATGGTGAAGGGGAGACAACGGGTTTGTAACAGAAGTCGCGACGCCCGGCCGCACTGTCATTGTTCTCGACCCAACTGCTACTGGTCGTGGTGTTCGTGCCGGTGGTGGATGTCGGGGGTGTGCGAGTGGGAGTGCTGGACCAGCTCGTGCTGGTGCAGGTGGCTATGCCGAACGTCGCTTGCTTGTTCCGGATGCAGATCGAGATGCGCGTGATGCGGGTCGGCGTGATCATGGCTGTGCTCGTGTTCGAGGGCTTCGTGTTCGTGCCAATGCCCGTGATTCTCGCGCAGCAGCAGGATCGCGCCGCCGACCATGAGCGGGATCGCGAACAGAAATGCGAGATCAAGCTGCTCCCCGAACACGCTGAGAGCCAGCATCATGCCAAGAAACGGGGCTGTCGCGTAGAGGGCGCTGGTGCGGGCGGCGCCAAGATCGCGCAGCGCCATAACGAAGAGCGCGATGCTCAGTCCGTAGCTGACGCTGCCCAGCAGCAAGGCCTTGACGGCGGTCACTGGCTCGGGGAGCCGGTTACCAAGGGCGAAGGCGAGCACGAGCGAGAAGGTCCCGGCGGCCAATCCCTTGACGGTCACGATCGTCAGCGGGTTCTTGGCGGAGATGTGGCGGGTCAGGTTGTTGTCGAGACCCCACAGAGCGCACGCGAGCATGACGCCGAGCGCACCGGCGGAGAAGCCCCAGGCCCCGTTCGCATCCCATGAGAGGATGATGCTGCCGAGCGTCACGAGCGCGATGGCAGCCCAGGCAAGTCTGCCGATCGCCTCGCGGAACGCCAGGCCGGCGATGAGGGCGGTCGCGACGCCTTCGAAATTCAGCAGCAGCGAGGCTGTGCCAGCCGGTGTCGCCGTGAGGCTGAACATGAGGATGATCGGGGCGGCGACTCCCCCGGCGATAATAGCGCCCGCCAGCCAGGGCAGGTCGTTGGTCGCCAGCGGCGCCTCGGCTTCATCGCCGTTGCGAGACCTGAGGACCAACGCCATCAGCAGCGCCCCGGCGCCGCATCCCAGGTACAGCAGCGCCGCAAGCGGGATCGGTGCAACATCCTGCAGGAGTGCCTTTGCGAGGGGCGCACTGGCGCCGAACAACAGAGCTGCGACCAGGGCCTTGAGGAGTGGGCCGAGTTTCGGGTTGGTATGGTTCATGAGGATTACCAGGCGTTAGTTTCCTTAAAGATGGCAAAGGCCAGCGAGCCGCTGCGGCCGGCCATCTCCTGGGCGGTAAAGGGCCGGCCTCGTTCGAGCCACCAGGCGATGCTCTCTACGAACATGGCCGCGATGAGGTCGCGGGCGTACTCCTCTGTCAAGTCGGTTCCGGGCCGCTTCAGGGCCTTCACGAAGGGAGCCTGCTCGTACTGCTTGATGAGCTCAAGCAGCGATGCGCGCATCTTCAGGACGAACCAGGGACTGCCTTTGTGGCCGAGTAGCGCGGGTAGAGCCTCTCGTAATCCGCAATGTGCTCGAAGAAGCGCACCCAAATCTTGGGCGGGTGTTCGGTGGTTGGCTCTGAGATGGCGTCGAACAACGCCTGGATGGCTTCTGCATAGATCTGCTCGACCAGGTCGTACTTGTCCTGGTAGAGGCGGTAGAACGTCGCCCGGCTGACCATCGCGCGCTCGGTGATTTCTCCCACGGTGACGGTATCGAATCCCCGCTCCTCGATCAATTCAATCAACGCGTCGCGTAAGAACTTCTGCGAGCGCCTAACGCGCAAATCGCTGGCTGGTTGAGACACATTGCGCTCCTTGTCTCGTATGTGACAGATTGCCTCGTTTGCAGCTTGTTTCGGCGCTTTGGTTTCGCTACAATGTGGCTGTGCTGGACCTCGGATATGAGACAGTATGTATCATTACCGTCATGGCGTCAAAGGAAAGGAGCTGCCCAATGGATACAGCCGGCCAAGTGACCCAATTGAAGATATCCGCCGAAGATCAAGCCATCAACGGGCCGATGGAGCAAATGGTCTCCACCTACGACGCCTATATGCGAAAGGTCACGATGGGGCGAGAGCAGGTCTTGCGCGACCAAACCGTCGCCCTGGCGCAGGTTCGGCCCGGGGACTCGGTTCTCGAGGTTGGCTGCGGAACCGGGTCGCTAACCCTCGCGGCCAAGCGGCAGGCTGGACCGTCGGGCGAGGTATACGGGATAGACGTGATCCCCGGCCATGATCGAGATCAGCCGGCAGAAGGCGGCCGAGGCCAACGAGGACATTACGTTCCAGTTAGGCAGTATCAACGACATCCCCTATCCTGACAACCAATTTGATGCCGTCATGTGCAGCTTCATGATCTTTCATATGTCGGATGCAACGAGGCGCAAGGGCATTGCCGAGATCTGTCGCGTTCTCAAACCCGACGGCGTGCTGCTGGTTGTGGATCTGCAGCTGCCGGCACGGCCGCTGCTCAGGGCCATTGCGACGCGGCTGCTGCACATGGAGTCACCCGACATGCGCGACCTGGTGCCCATCTTTGAGGCTTCCGGTCTCTCAAATGTCGAATTTGGCGCCGCGAGATTTCGAATTCTCGGGCTCTGTCTGATCGGTTACGTCCGGGGCAGAGCCAGGAAGTAGTCGGGTGGCTAGCTCTGCTCCTCGGGAGGCTTGATCCGGCGGAAGTTGAACCACAAGAGCACGTCGTAGGTGACTTTGAGCGTGCCCGAGATGACGAAGGGCAGGCCCATCAATCCGGCAGACGCCAGCAGTGGGCCGGCAAGCGACGGCGACAGCGCGGCGCCCGTGGTCCGCGCGATGCCGGTGACTCCAGCCGCGGCCGAGCGCTCGTCGGGATCGACCACGGCCATGGTGTATGACTGCCGGGTGGGCACGTCCATCTGCGAGATGCTGAAGCGGAGCAGCAAGAGCGCGATGGCCAGTGGCAGGGTGGGCATGAACGGTACGAGGATCAACAGGATGTTCGACGGGACGTGCGTGAAGACCATGGTGTTGATTAGCCCAATCTTCGCCGCAATGCGTGCTGCTAGCAGGGCCGAGATACCGGCAAGGACGTTCGCGCCGAAGAAGATCGCGCCGAGCACACCCGGCGGCACGCCGAAGCGGGTGTGGAACCAGAAAGCCACAATGCTCTGGACGACGAATCCGCCGGCGAAGGCGTCCAGGGCAAAGAGCGCCGAGAGGCGGAACACCACCCGGCGCGATTTGTGCAGGCCCAGCCGGGTGCGGACGGAGGCGAGCTCGGGCCGGACCGGCGCCTCGACGCCCTTGGTCAACTGGCTGAAGAGAAGGGCCAGCACGGCGCCCATGGCTGCATACCCGATTACCACTGTTCGATAGCTCATGAGCGGCTCAACGCCGTTGTTCTGCAGCAACTGGGCAACCGCGCCGGAGATGAGCGCGCCGGTCGCGGTGGCGAACGAGCCGACCAGGTTATACCACGCGAAGATCGGAGTGCGGCGCCGGTCGGTGACGATCTGGGCCAGGGCGGCCTGCTCGATCGCCAGGAATGGGCCAACCTCGTTGCCGCTGGGGGAAATCACGCCGATGGTGGCGGCGAGCACCAGGAAGACGTAGTTGCGGGTCAGGGCGAACACGATGCCGGCCCCGAGCATAAGGCCTGCGCCAACGAGCAGCATACGCTTGCGCCCGATGCGGTCGGCCTGCGTGGTGATCCATAGCGAGATGAGCGTGTCACCTATCAGCGTGAGGGTCAGGAGCAGGCCGATTTGCGGAGTGCTGAAGCCGGCCGAGTTGAGGAACAGCACGAGCACCACCGAGAGAAAGCCGTAGGCGAAGAGGCGGACCATCCGCGTCGTAAACAAGACCGCCGCATCGCGGCCGATGCTCTTCGTCAGCGTATTTAGTGCCACTGTGCTGCCTCCCCTCTGGAGTGCGCTAGTGATGTTGGCGCGAGGACCCGGAGTACGGGTGTGGCGCCGACGTCTTCCTGGGGCTGATCTATTGTCGATCCCCTTCAGCCGTGTCCACGTAAATCGCAGCCTGGCAGCTCTTCGGCAAGAATGCATAGACCTTGTTGTGACGCGCGGTCGAAGCCGAGCGTGTGTGCGCCCTGCTCAGTGGCGACCGTTTCGAGTAACTGCAGGGTCTGCGTGTCGAAGACCTGGATCACACCGGGGTCGCCGATCGCCACGTAGAGATGCTGCAGGGCCGGGTTGAAGAAGATCACGTCGGGCGCGCCAGCGAGGGGCTGCTGGTCAAGCAGCTGGCCCTCCAGCCGGTCGAGGGTTACCAGGGCCCGGCCATCACAGGCACAGAAGAGGCGGCCGCGCGCCGTGTCGAGGTCGAGGCCATGGGGCCCCGCGGCCGGAACGTCGAAGGCGTGATGGACGTGGGTCGGATCGGCGGCGGGAATGACGACGATCTGCGGCGGTGCCATGATGTTGACGTAGAAAGCCCGCGCGTCGGGGTCGTAGATCGCCCAGCGGGTGCGGCCGGGCACAGGGATTTCCGCGACGAGCGCCTGCTGCTCGACGTCGACGATCGACACCGTAAATGAATCGGGCACGGCCGGATCGCCGACGTTAGCGGCCAGCAGCAGGTTGCGCACTTGGTCGTAGGCCAGGCCGTTCGGCTTCACGCCGACCTTGACCCTGGCGAGCCCCGCATCATCGCCGGGCGCGAAAATGCCGACGGAATCCTCGCCGCGGTTGGATGTGAAGATGAGGTTCCGCTCGTCGGATGCCAGCGCACCGGCAACGCCGGTTAGCCCAGGGATCGAGTGCAGGTAGCGGTCCTGCGCACAGTCGATGACGTCGAGGGCATCGTTGATCGTGTGCGCGACGTACAAACGCGTGCCCTTGTGGACGGCAGCGTGGTCGAAACCGCCGGGCCGGACGTGGGGTGGCAAGGGTATGGATCCGAGTTGTTGAAGAGTCATATCGGTCTCCTCTATTTCCGTGTCAAGCGTTGTACGCTATATCTCTTGCACCTTACGCAATACATGTTACACTGTCAAGCATGTCGGACATCGAGTGGATCGCCTTTTCGTATTCGCTGCCAGCGAAGTCGGGTTCCACCACCCGCGTGACGCTCTGGCGCCAGTTGCGGCGGCTCGGCGCCTTCTCGCCGGCAGGCAACGTCTACGTGCTGCCGGCGAGCGAGGAGGTCGTCGAGACGCTGCAGTGGATGACGGAGGAGGTGCGCCAGGCCAGCGGCGACGCGCTCACCATGCGCGTCAGTCGTTTCCAGGGGTTGGACGATAGCCAGATTGTCGAGCTATTCAACGCCGCTCGGGCAGCGGAGTACGGCGAGGTGAACGAGCAGGCAGCCGCGCTCGAAGCGGCCGTTCGCGCCGCGAGCGAGCTGCAGGAGCAGGAGAAGCTCGGGGATAGCCTGGCGCGCTTGCGCCGCCGGCACGCGGAAATCACACGGGTGGATTACTTCGGGAGTCCGACCGGCAAGGCGCTGGCGGCGCGGCTTGCGGGTATCGCGGCCCGGCTGAGCCCGAGCGAGCCGGCGCTTGAAGGTGTTCCGCAGGCGCAGCGCGAGATGTACCGAGGCCGCTGCTGGGTCACACGGGCACGGCCGTTCGTGGACCGGCTGGCCTGCGCGTGGCTGATCTGGCGCTTCGTCGACCCAGGGGCCGTGATCCGCTTCGGCGGGCCGGCAACGGCAGGTGACGTGACCTTCGACATGGAAGAGGCCGAGTTCGGGCACCATGGGAACCTGTGCACCTTCGAGACCCTGCTGCTCGCCTTCAGCTTGGACGATGCGGGCCTGCGGAGCCTGGCCGAGGTGGTGCATGAGATCGACCTGCGCGATGGCCGCTACCTGCGGCCGGAGACGGCGGGCGTCGAAGCGGTGCTGCGCGGGTGGCATGAGGCGGGACTGGCCGACGCCGAGCTGGAAGAGCGCGGCCGTGGGTTGTTCGAAGGACTTTATGCGGCATTCCTGCCAGGCCGCTGAGTTCTGCCAGCGCTGGTTTGAGGATATGCCAAGAGGGGGACTCTATGAAGTGGGTGACTCGTTCGCACGTCCACGTGGATCGCGTAGCGTGTCCGTGGCTGATCAGCCGGTTCATCGATAGCGAAGCCGAATTCCTGTTTGTGCCCGTCAGCCAGATCGACAAGGTAGTGAAGGAAACCGGCGCGATCCCGTTTGATGCGCCGGAGGTTGACCTGGGGCATCATGAGGGGAAATGCTCGTTCGAGACGATCGTCGAGCGCTACGGGTTGAAAGAGAAAGGCCTGCTGCGGCTGGCGCAGATCGTGCACGGCGCGGACACGAACGACTTCACGTCGGACCCGATCTCGGCCGGGCTGGAGGCGATCGCCTCAGGTTACAGCCTCCGGTTCCCGGAGGATTTGGAGAACCTGGAGCACCAGTTCGAGGTGTACGACGGGCTGTATGCCTGGTGCCGGCTGCAGGTTGCCAGAACCTAATAAGGCGCACCGGGCTGATCGCACGACTCAATTGCTGCTCGCCGGTACAGCACAAGGAGAGTCGCCCGGAAGGGACGGTCTTCTTTCGGCTGCCCCTCTCCCGGTCAAGCCCACCCGCGCAGATAGCCCAGCAGGCGCATGCGAGTTGGCCCGGACTCAACCGTGGCAAATCCTGCCTGGATCAGCACCGGCTCGAGATCACTTAGCCCACCCTGCATCATCCTCTCGCCGAGCAGGTGCGTCAGGATTCTTCTTGAGACCGGCCCGGTGCGCGGCTGCATATCGACGGCCAAGAAGCGGCCGCCAGGCTTGAGGACGCGCCGTACCTCGGCTAGCCCGAGCGCTTTCAGGTTATCAGGCAGATGGTGCAGCATGAGGCTGCTTAGCACCACGTCGAACTCACCCGGTTGGAACGGGAGGGCCTCAATCGCGGCGAGCTCGAACTCCACGTCACGGTGAAACCTGGCTGCTTTGCGCCGCGCGAGGTCAATCATCACCGGGTCAGGGTCGATCCCGAAGACCTTGCCGGACAGCCCAACCCGCCGCGCCGCCTTCAGGGCGAGGCTTCCCGTCCCGCAGCCCACCTCTAGGACGCGCTCGCCCGGCTGAACCATGGCGAGGTCGACGGTCATCGACCGCAACCTGGGCTCCTGACCCAGGAGCATGACGCTCGTTCCCAGATCATAGAACCGCGCCCAGCGAATCGTGATACCGCGGGTCTCCGGCCCGGCCGCGCGGTCCGGGTGCCCGTGCATGTGATAGAGCATAGAATCGCCTCCGAGTTTCCCCAGACCCGGACCGGTGATCCGGCCGGCTAGCCGAGCTTCACCCCGCGCAGCAACTGCGCATTCAGCGCGACCACGATCGTACTGACGGACATCAAGACCGCGCCGACCGCAGGCGACAGGATGATGCCGATGGGCGCGAGCACGCCCGCGGCCAGCGGCAGCGCGACAACGTTGTACCCCGTCGCCCAGACGAGGTTCTGCATCATCTTGCGATAGCTCGCCCGGCTCAGCTCGATCACCTTCACCGCATCGAGCGGGTTGCTTTTCACCAGGATGATCCCCGCCGACTGCACGGCCACATCGGTGCCACTGCCGATCGCAATGCCGACGTCTGCGCGGGTGAGGGCCGGCGCGTCGTTCACGCCGTCGCCGACCATCGCCACCTTGCGGCCCTGGCGCTGCAGCTCCATCACCTTCTGGTCCTTGTTTTCCGGCAGAACTTGCGCGAAGTACTGGTCGATGCCCAGTTCCCCGGCCACGGAGCGTGCGACGGCTTCCGCGTCGCCGGTCAGCATGGCCACCTGCACGCCCATCTCGTGCAGCCGCTGCACCGCCGCCTTGCTTTCCGGGCGGATGACGTCGGCCAGTGCAAACGCTGCGACGACCTGATCGTCCCGAGAGCAGGTACACAGTCGACTGCCCCTTGCCGCTTGCGGCTGCTTCAAAAGAAGCGATCTCGGGCGGTACACTCGCTTTGACGGACTCAAGCAGGCGAGGCCCGCCCACGTACACCGTCTGCCCCTCAGACTTGGCGCGCACGCCGCGCCCCTTCAGCGCCTCGAAGTCCGTGACTTGCGGCAGCGCCAGTTTTCGTTCCTCGGCAGCAGATCGGATGCCCCGGGCGATAGTGTGCTCGGAGTCGCCTTCGATGGCCGCCGCCAAGTGCCAACGCCCGTTCCTCGGTCCAGCCCGGCGCGACCGCCATGCCGACCACGCCGAACCGGCCTTCAGTCAGCGTGCCCGTCTTATCGAAGATGATCGTATCGATCAGGCGTGCCCGCTCGAGCGCCAGCCGGTCCCGCACGAGGATGCCGTTGTTGGCGCCCTTTGCCGTCGTGATGGCGACGACGAGCGGGATGGCCAAGCCGAGCGCGTGCGGGCAGGCGATGACGAGCACCGTGGCGACACGGGCAACCACCTCGACATTGAAGCCGATCGCGATCGTCCAGGCAATCGCGGTGAGCGCGGCGACGCCAAGCGCAATGTAGAAAAGCCAGGCGGCCGCCTTGTCAGCCAGCACCTGCGTGCGTGACTTGCTGGTCTGCGCTTCGTTGACGAGCCGCATGATCCCGGCGAGGGCCGTCTGCTCGCCGGTCGCGGTGACCCGTACGCGCAGGCTGCCGTCGCCGTTGATCGTCCCGGCAATGACCTTCGCACCTGGCTCTTTCTTTACGGGCCGCGACTCGCCCGTGATCATCGACTCGTTGACGTCCGATTCCCCGCGCTCGACCTCGCCGTCGGCCGGCACGCTAGCGCCGGGCCGGACCAGCACGACGTCGCCCGTTCGCAACTCGCTCGCCGGCACCTCTTCGGTCGATCCGTCCGGGCGTTCGCGCTCGCCGGTATCGGGCATGAGCTTGGCCAGCGCGTCGAGCGCGCCGGAGGCCTGGCGCACGCTGCGCATCTCCAGCCAGTGGCCGAGCAGCATGATGTCGATCAGCGTGACCAGCTCCCAGAAGAACGTGTCGCCCTCGAGCAGGAACTGGGAGGCGAGGCTGTAGAAGAAGGCGACCGAGATCGCGAGGGAGATCAGCGTCATCATGCCCGGCTGGCGGTTGCGCAGCTCGGGGACGGCCATCTGGAGGAAGGGCAGGCCGCCGTAGAGGAAGACCACGATCGAGAGCACCGGCACGATGAACTGACTGCCCGGGAACGCGGGCATGGTGAAGCCCAGCCATTCCTGGATCATCGGGCTGTAGAGCAGGACGGGTATCGAGAGCAGGAGCGAGACCCAGAAGCGCCGCCGGAACATCTGCTCGTGGCCCGCATGGTCGACGTGCGCGCCGTGATCCTCGTGCGGGCCGGTCATCTCGTGACCGGCATGCGCGCTATGCTCCGCTGCCGGCATCATCGTGTCGTGCCCGGTATGTGCACCGTCCGCGGCTGCCGGCATGGTCACATCGTGACTGTTGTGCGCGTCGTGCTCGCTGCCAACGACCATGGGCATGACCTGACCAGACTGCTCGTCGTGTCCCTCCTCGGGCCTCGGCGGTTCGGACGGATGGTGCTCCTGATGCGCGTGCCCTGAATGGTCCATCATACCTTGTTCTGCTTCCATCCCCCGGTCCGCTCTTTGATCGTCTCCGTTCGATCCTTCAGCTTTCACGCTTCACGCTCCTCACCAGTCACGTCACACGTCCAGCTCAATAACCTATCCAGACTTACCCTTCTACCTAATAGTTGCCGCGTGCTCCAGAGCCTCGCGGTCCAGTGACCAGTCTTTCGTCGGTGCCGCGCCTGCTCCCGTTCGGCACCGGTGCGCGCAGGCGTTGCGTCGTGCTCCGCATGCCTCACCATGCGCCGCCTTGTGCATTCCCTCATGACCTCCAGAGTCTCGATCATCGATCGCCTCGTCGTAGCGCCGTCGCCGCTCGACGCTCCGCTGCTCGCGACATCAGTTCGCTCTCACACTGCTCTCCTCGGGCTCGACAATCCATCCTCGGACCTACCCGTCCATTCCGCCCGAATGAGGGCAAGTTAGCAGAGGGGCAATCGGGCAGAAACTTTGGCCCCTTGGCCGTCCGCCGAGGTAATTGTCAACTGGCCGCCGTAGAGCAATGCGCGTTCCCGCATCCCCATCAGACCGAAGTGACCCTGGTGCACGAGATCGGCCGGCTGCTCGGGCGGCGTGAAGCCGATCCCGTCATCGCGTACCACGAGGCACAAAGCATCTGGCGCGAACTCCACCGTCGATCCAGGCGTTGGCTGCGCTTGCATGGGTTACCACGTTCGTGACCGCCTGCTGCACAATGCGATACGCCGCCAGCTCGAGGTCGGGACTCAAGCGCACGATATCGCCCTGTGACGGTGAGCTGAACCGCCAGGCGGTGGCGCTCCTCCGTCTGCCGGGCGAGCATCTCCAGCGCGGGGACAAACCCTAGGTCTTCGAGGTAGATCGGCCGCAGGTCGCTGATAATGTGCCGCAAGGCCGCGATCTCCGAGTCGATGAGACCGCCCAGTTCCTGGAGCCGCTCGCTTGCACGGTCCGGATCGCGCGTGCAGGCCTTCAGCGCCAGCTGGCTGCGCTGCTTGAGCGCGATCAGGCCCTGGATCGTCACGTCGTGCAGCTCGTGCGCCAGGCGCTCCCGCTCGTCCTCTTGCCCCTGCGTGATGGCGCTGAGATAGTCACGCATGCCGCCCTGGTAGGAGCGAACGCGCTCGGCCATTTGGCCCAGCGTGGCGCGCAGATCCTCGATCTCCTGGATGCCACCCACAGGGCGCTCGATGGCATCGAAGTCGCCCCAGGCCACTTTGGCAGCCCGCCGGTCCAGCTCCTGCAGCGGGCGAACGATGTTGAGAACGCCCAGCGAAACCGCCAGCAAGGCCGCCAGCGCGACGAACAACAAGAGCGCGGGCAGCACTTCGACGACGCTCACGCCCATGGACGACACTACGCGGATGTTTTCTGCGGTGATGATCACCCAGCCGACGGGTTCGACATGGGCGTACGACACGAGGAGATCCTGCCCGCCCTGGTCCCGCACACGTTGGGATCCAGAGCCTGTCCTGGTCGTGCCGGCCAGGATGCTTTCGTCCGGGGTCGCCCGTTCCGAGCCGTGGTGATGGATGGCGCGTCCCGTCTGGTCCAACACCCAGAGCGGTCCCTGAGCTTCGCCTTCTACCAGCAGGCTGGTGTCGTTGAGCCGGAGCGCAACGAGAGGCAGCGCACCTACCAGGGTGTCGCCACTGGCGACAGGCACGCCTATGAGGAGGCGCGCGTCGTTGCTCTCGGGCGCATCGGTCTCGTACTGTGGCTGCTCGACGGCGGCCGTGCGTGCCGCCAGGATGCGAGCAGACGGGCCGCCCGCCCAGGCCGCGGCGGCGGGCGAGGCGGCTTTCAGCGCGCCCTGCTTGTCCAGCAGCGCCAGGCCCAGGCGGCCCGCGTCCGCCCGGTCGAGGAAGGCCACGAGGCCTAAGGGCGGGCTGTTCACGGGCAGCGTTGCTCCGATACGCGAGATGTCGGCGGTGCGCTGCGCGATATCACGGCCCAGCCGGTTCGCCTCGGCCGTGATCAGCCCCCGGTCGCGGTCCTCGACGAGCTGGGTCATCGCCTGCCGGTGCCGCGTCACGCCTGCCAGTGACAGGAGGACGAGGACGAACGCCAGGGGCAGGATTGTCCAGAGCAGGAGCTGTGCCCGCAAGCCGCGCAGAATTCGATAGCTCCCGCGCGCCGGCCGGACCGGGCGCTCAGGCATCGCCCAGCACCAGCCAGCCCAATTTCAGCGCCTTTGTGACCGCCTCGGTGCGGCTCTGGACCGCGAGCTTGCCGTAGATGCTGGCCAGGTGCCCCTGGACGGTCCGGTCACTGAGCCCAAGCTCAGCTGCGATCGCCTTGTTCGTCAGGCCCTGCGCAGCCAGCCGCAACACATCGAGCTCGCGTTCGCTCAGCGGCTCGACCTGCTCCGCCGCCCCCGCCGGCTTGCCCGATGTCATCTGCGCAACCACTTTCGCGGCGACCTCGGGCGCCAGCACCTTGCCGCCACTTGCCACGGCCTTGACGGCCCGGACCAATTCGTCCGAGTCGGTATTCTTCAGCACATACCCGTCGGCGCCCGCCCGCAGCAGCGCGAACACGTAGGGATCTTCGTCATAGGCCGTGAGGATCAGCACGCGGATCTCGGGATGAGCGGCCTTGATCTGCCGCGTTGCTTCGATCCCGTTCATGCCCGGCATCTGGACGTCAAGCACGGCGACCGCGGGCCGGTGCTCGTCAACCAGGCGCACCGCATCGGCGCCGTTGGCCGCCTCGGCCACCACGAGGATCTCCGCCATCCTCTTCGAGAAACTCACGGATGCCTTTACGGACGACCGCGTGGTCGTCGGCCAATAAAACACGGAGGGGAGCTTCGACTGTCATAACCCGTAATCCTTACTTTGCAGCGAGCGTTGCGGGCGCGTCCTGACACACCCTGCTCGCAACAGCATACCCTGGTTGTGTAACGGGACTGTGAAGCTCATGTGTCAGTTGTGTGAAGCGGAGGGTTAGGCACCGAGACGCGGATGCGCGTGCCGCGGCCGGGCGCCGAGTCGCGGTCACATAACTCTGCATCCCCAGCCTGGTAGCGCCGTATCTGATCGACCATGTGCCGCAAGGTGCCGTGCAGCTCGCGAACCTCCTGCACGCCGGCGACCGAATTATCGACCGCCGCGAAGTCGCCCCAGGCGACCCGCTCGGCCATCGCACCCAGCGTTCGCAGCGGCCGGATGACTTGGGTGAGGATCAGGTAGACCGCGACCAGTGAGACGAGCGCCGCGAGAATGACGAGAAGCGGGGAAAGGACGGAAAACCGAGCCATCGGTCCAACCGCGTCGGCCAACGACTCGCGCACGATGACCGCCCAACCGGCCAGGGGCACGGGAGCGTAGCCGACCGCCCAGGATTCCGAGCCGTTTTCCGAAAAGAACGCGCCCGTTTGGCCCGCCTGTGCCTCGGTGGTGCCCGGCAGGCCACCATTTCCGCTGAGAAGGGATGCCTGTTCTACCGAAGGGCCGCGAGCATAGAGGACGGACCCGGACGAATCGACCACTAAGCCGGAGCCGCGCGCACCCAGCTGGAGATCGTCGAGTAGATGGTCGATCGAGAGGTTGGACGTGGAAAACCCGCCGATAAGCGTCCCCTGACGGGAGGCAGGCACGGCAATGAACGCGAGTGCCCCCGTGCCTGCCCCCCGTGAGGGGACGCTTGCGGGCAGCATGGCCATGGCCGGTGCGCCGCTCGCACGAACGCGCTCGACGAGATCCTGGACCGCACCGGCCGTACGCCACTTGCTGGCATCGCCCGATTCTCCCAAGGTTTCGCCCGCCGCCGAGAGCCAAAGGGTGCCGCGATCGAACGAGCCCTGGACAGCCTTGCCGGGCGATGCGGCGGGCTGAGTCGGGCCCGTTCCACTCAGCCCACCCTGGCCGAGCGCGGCCAGAAGTTCGGCCTTGTCCTCGAGTTCGTTCGTGAGCGAACCCGAGGCGACATGCGCCAGGCGCCTGACACGATCCGCAACGAGGTCGCGTTCAGCCTGTTGGTGACCGTAAATGCTGAAGACCGACACCGCGGTAATGGCGAGCAGTGGCAGGATCGCCCACAGGCCGACCTGGAAAAGCAGACTTCGGAAAAGTCGCACGACTCGGGATCTCACTCCGCCAGGTCTGACAGGTTGACCAGGCCCAGCCGCATGGCCTTCAAGACCGCTTCGGTCCGGTTCGTCGCCTCCAGCTTGCGCAGGATGTTCGCAAGGTGGCCGTGGATGGTTCGCTCGCTCACGACGAGTTGCTCGGCGATGGCGCCGTTCGGCAGGCCGCGCGCCATGAGGCGCAAAACGTCCATCTCGCGCTCGGAGAGGGCCGCTTGCGCTTCCGCACCGGTATCGACCAAACGCCCGCCGGCAAGCCCGGCGAGCACGCGCTTCGCCACCTCGGGCCCCAGCCACGACTGGCCCTCGTGCACGACGCGCACGGCACGCACGAGGTCATCCGGACCCGCGGTCTTCAGGAGATAGCCGCTGGCTCCAGCTTTTAGCAGAGCAAAGATGTAGGGATCGTTGTCAAATGCCGTCAGGACCAATACCTGGCACTCCGGATGCTGCTGCTTGACACGCGTGGTGACTTCGACGCCAGACACCTCCGGCATCTGAATGTCTACGACTAAGACGTCGGGCCGCAGCTCGTCGACCAGGTGGAGGGCCTCAGCGCCATTTCGGGCCTCGCCGACCACTTGCATGTCCGGTTCGCCGGCCAGGTACTCGCGCACCCCGCGGCGCACGATCTCGTGGTCATCAGCTACGATAACGCGAATCTGTTGAGTCATCGCGTGCATGTTCCTCCTAGCCGCTCGCGCCCAGACTGGCTACTTTTGCCACAACGCAAGAGCGGGGGAGCAGGACCTGCTCCCCCACGTTAAGTTATTCCCCGATATGCTCGCAGTGTAGCACGCTACGGACAGCGGCGGATGCGCAAAATGGCCTACCGTGGGACGAGCAATCTGGCCGTGGCCGGATGCTAAAAACCGGTCACGACTTTTGTTGACCGCGCCCCATGAAGGCCATCATCAGGATGTGGCTCAGGGGGCAGAGCAAGAACACGGCATAGGTGAGAACCGTTGGGACGGGAATGCGAAGCAGATAGATGGCGGCCAATGCGACCACCGGAATCAGACAGCAGACGAGCATCAACAAGAGGTGGCGCTGGCCGTGGGAAGCATGGTCGTGATTCACTGCTCGAGTCTCCTTTGAGATCAGCAAAAGGTGCTGATGTGCGGCTCGATGGCGCCCTGGAAACGCGCCATGAGAGAGTGGCGTGCGAGGGCGCCGCGCGCCGGTGCACACCGGTTCACACCGGGCCAGCGACAGTTTACGCGCAACGCCCAAGCGGGCACACCGCTATCCTACCCGTTCACGACCCCGCGTTTCTTCCCGCGTCGCCTCCCTGGAGGCTGCGCTGAGCTGCATGTAAACGGGTCTTAGCGCATGTGGACCAGGAGCGCCTCGCCCCGACTCAACGGGTTAGTTCGCCGCCGGTGAAGCCGGCAAGCGCGGCGTGACTGCGCCGGAACAACACGAAGAGCGACGGCACTGCGATCATGAAGGCGGCGATACTGATCAGCTGCGCCTGGTTCAACCCAAAAGCAATGGTCTGGTACGAGCTCCAGAATGTGATTACAAACCGGCCGACCGAGTAGAGTGCGATAAACATCAGGAACAGCGCGCCGGACGGCAGCTCGCGCTTCCGCATCCGCCATAAGACGGCGAAGATGCTCAGGTTCAGGATGATCTCGAAAACCGGCGTGGGCATGTAATAGACGCCGAGCTGCGGGACCATCGCGCCGGGGTTTGTGTACGCGAAGCCGATTGGCCCGCTTGTTGGACGCGCCCATGGCGTCGCCCGTGATGATGCAGGCGAAGCGGCCGATAGCCATGCCCAGCGCCGCGGCCGGGGCGATCGCGTCCAGCGATCACACCCACGCTGCGCCGCTTCAGCAGCGCCCATAGTCCGATCGCCAGCAGCGCGCCGATCACTGCGCCCCAGATCGCCAGCCCGCCTTCCCAGACGTACAGCGCCCGGATCGGGTTGGCCGCATACTCGTCGGGCCAGTGGTCGATGACGTGGAACAGGCGCGCCCCGACGATGCCGAACGGCAGCGCCAGGAAGGCCAGGTTGCTGAACTCGTCCTCATCCAGGCCTCGCCGCCTGGCTTCCTTTGTCGCCAGCCACAGCACGACGCCGATCGCCGTGACGACGATCAGGCTATACCAGCGGATCGCGAAATGCCCACCGAAGTGGAACAGGTTTGGATCGATGCCAATTGTTATCACGCTAAGCTCCCTACTTCACATCCCATTTGAACAGCCGGCTCGGCGCGCCGCCGATGCCGGCCAGGTTCAGCTCGAGCGACTTCGGCGCCGCGCCAGTCGGGACCTCGAAGCGTCAGGCTCCCCTCGCGGTGATGTCCGCCCGCAGCCCCGTCCCAGCTCTTTGCCGGGTAGTTGCGCCCCTGGTCGTCTGTCAGCGTCGCGATCTTGGTCATGTCATAGCCCAGCTCGACGCTGTGGGTATTCATCGATACGTCGAAGATCAGCGTCCCGCTCGTGCCGCCCGCCGGCGTCACCTCGACCGTTACGCTGGCCTGCGCATCCTGGCGCACGTTCCGCAGGTAGAGCGATGGCCGCCCCTGCGGCCTGGCCGCCTGCGTTCTTAGGCGACGCCCCCTGGGCAAACGCCCCCTCGACAGGAGCACCCTCGACGGCGGCGCCCTCGGCAGAGGCCGCCTCGGAAGGCGTGCCAAGCTTCTTTCTTGCAGGCGTTCTCGGCGCAAGAGACGCCGCCGGCGGTCTGCTCGACTTGGGCTGCCGCCGGCGCAGACGAGGCAATCGCAGTCATCTCGGGCGCCAACGAAGGCCCCGGCTGCGCGCCCTGAGCGACAGAACAGGCGGTCGCGACGAGGGCGAGCAAGGAAAGCACGATAATCGCAGGGAATAACCTGATGCGCATAGCTGGTATAGTCTCCTATAGAGCGCGCTCTGCGGCCGATAGCCCCTAAGCCGCTGCGTCGGCAGGTGCGGGAGCGCACGCGCCGGCGTTGACTTTGTGAATGGTGTAGGCCATGTACGCGATGCCAAAGGCCGTCATGAGCAGGGCCGCCAACATGATCCAGTCCCGGTACTGGTCCAGGAAAACGGCCGCGGCGCGTCAACCCGAGGAACGGCAGGACGTCGATCAGGTGGTGTGCGCAGCATGCGGCCATCGCGGCCGTCGACATCGCCCCGCTGCCGGCCGGCACGGCCGCGGAGGTACTGGCTCTGGATGTTGGTCCGCAGATGGACGAACAGCCCGACCTGAATCCCAAAGCCGGCCGTGATCGAGGCCGACGAACCAGGCGTCCTGGCTCAATTGCTCCAGCGCATGGCTCGGCGACTGGGCGATGCTGAGGATCCCCAGGTAGAGCGCGAGCAGCACGACGCCGCCGGCAATGCCTGCGAGGATCGGAATCTCGAGCGACGACTCGTGTCAACATCGTCTTCGACCGTTGGCGGTTCGCTCTGCTCGCCGGTCTCAGTTCGCGCGGCGCGGCTTCGTAACCCGCGGCAGCCACTGCGCCCATCATGCGCACGACGTCAGCCTGGTCGGGATCGTAGACGACCTCGGCGGTGCCGCCGCCGAGGTTAACGTAGACCTGCTCGACGCCCGGCACGGAGCGGAGAGCGTCTTTTACGGTATGCGCGCAACCGGCGCAGAACATCCCGGTGATGGTAGTGTGGTTTCGGCCATATCGGCAAGTCCTCCCGAGCTATTGCACTGGCAGTGCAAGGCTCGAATTGACTTTAGCAGATCCTTGCGCGTCGCAGACGCGCCATTCAGGGGGTTGTGTTTCCGGTATTTTGGCGCTCCTGCGGGCACGACTGTGCGCTCGATCAAGGGGAAGACAAAGAAGATCACGGCGAACGCGGCGAGCAGCCCGGTCACCAGTCGCACCAGCGAGTTGAAGGAGCCCCACGCGTCCCCTGCATAGAACGACGGCGGGAAAGATGTTGCCGGTCAGGGAGGCCAGCCAGGCATTCGTCTCCCGGAAGCCTTGTTCCAGCCCCCACAGGTCGCTGATCGTGTGCGAAAGCCCGTCGACCACCATGGGGAGCAACAGCACGAGCGCAGCCTTCCAGCTCAAACCCAGCCTGCCCGGCACCTCGCGCACACGTCCCCGCAGGCTGCGGCGCCTTACTCCCCGGACAAGGGCGTAGACCAGCCCGAACAGGAACCAGCCGCCGTAGAAGCTGACCATGCGATCGCTCCACGCCACCTTCCAGCCGACGTCAGCGCTGCCGATGAAGCGGCGCAGCTCGAACATGCCGTCGCCCAGGTTGCCGATGCTGCTGGATTTCGGCTGAGCGGCAGCGTGAAATGTGGCCGAAGAGGAACCAGCTCCGCTCTGGCAACTGGTGGCAGAAGAATCCGTATACGAAATAGATCGCCCTGCCTGCGCCTTCCCAGCCCGCGTGCATGAAGACTGGCGCCAGCCAGGGGGTGATCACGAAGATGCCTAGCACGGCGTTCGCGATTAGCAGCCAGTGCTTGACGAAGTCGTCGATCACAGCAGAAATGCGCTGCGCAGCGGTCAGCTGCTGGACGGGTCTGTTGACTGGTCTCGTAGCTTGCGTTTCCATGGGTATCCCTTTTTCCGCGGGGTGGACGAACCATCCCAGTTGACACTGTCGCGCCGATTGCGAAGCGGGCAACGCGCCATATTGCCGGTTGCGACACGGCAGGATGGCGCATGCGGAGGGATGACCTTTGCGATATCCTACATTTATGTTCAAACGATTCTCCCTATTTCTTGTTGTTTTGTTGTTCGGCACCGTGGTGTTGTCCGCCTGCGGGGCAAGCAACAGCCGCAAGCCACGCCAACTATGGCCATGGCTCCGGCCTCGAGCCTGCCGCAGGAGATGCAAAAGGCGCCCGACCACCGTGCGCGAGTCCTACCAGTTCGCCGTCGCCAACCCGGACGCCTTGAAGAACGTGCCCTGCTACTGCGGCTGCAACTCGATCGGCCACACGAGCAACCTCTCCTGCTTCGTCAAAGAGTTCGATGGCAGACGGCAAGCCCGTCGCCTTCGACAACCATGCGCTCGGCTGCAGCCTCTGTGTGGATATCGCGCAGGATGTCATGAAGATGACCGGAGAAGGGAAATCGCCAACGGCCATCCACCAGGCGATCCTGGACGCGTACAGCCAGTACGGTCCGGCGAACCAGTAACGGACGCTGGAGAGGACGCTTTGCACGTGCAGCTAACTTCGCGGCAATGGCTCGGCGGCGGCCTCACGCTGGCGCTCGTCTTGATCGCGCTGCTCGCCCCGCTGCCCATTCCGGGCCGCGGCGCCGCAGGCGCGCACGATCAACATCACGGCCAGCCAGTGGAACTTCCAGCCGGGCACGGTGCGCGTGAACCGGGGCGACACAGTGACCATCGACCTCGAGTCAGTCGACGTGGTGCACGGGCTGTTCGTCGACGGCTACGAGGTCAAGACGGTAGCGCGAGCCGGGCCGCCCGGGCGTGCTGACCTTTGTGGCGGATCGCGACGGCGCGTTCCACTTCCGCTGCGCGATCCCGTGCGGCAACCTGCACCCGTTCATGATCGGCAAGCTGGTCGTCGGGCCGAACCTCACCTGGCTGCGCGCGGTCGCGGCGAGCGTCCTTGCGACCCTCGGCGCGTTCGTCGTTTTCTGGAGACGATGAGTGGAATCGTCGCTTGACAGGCCCACGCCCGGCCGACTCGGGCACACTGCAAGACGGAAACCATGCGCGTGACGATCGAGTCGCGTCAGTGCGCCGACCCGAGTGCCGATGGCACGGCGCGCTGTCGTCCTGCCGCCCGCAGCCGTACCGGGGCGGGGCTTCCCGATCAGCGACGTCCCTGTCATCAAGTGGCTCCTCGCGCGGCCGCTGGCTCCAGTGGGGCCATCACCGTCCTCACGCTGGCCGTCTTCCTCGTCGTCATCCTGACCGGCCTGTTCGGCACGCCGGCCGGCAACCACAACTTCGGCATCATCTACGTCTGGCTCGTCTGGTGGGCGGTCCTCAAGCTGGTGCTGATCCCGGTCTTCGGCCGGTTCTGGTGCAGCGTCTGCCCGATCCCCGCGCCCGGCGACTGGCTTCAGCGCCGGCGCATGATCGTCCCCGCAGCCGGGCGGCAAGCTCTACACCTACGCCAAGACATGGCTCTTCAGGAAGACCGGTCGCCCCGGCTCGCGCCCCTGGCCCAAGTTCCTGCGCAACATCTGGGCGCAGAACTTCGGCTTCCTGGCCATCGCGCTCTTCTCGGCGCTGATCCTGACCAGCCCGCTCGTCACGGCGCATCACCCTGATCCTGTTCATCGTGGTCTCGCTCGTCGTCAGCCTGCTTCTTCGAGCGCAAGTCGTTCTGCCGCTACCTGTGCCCGATCGGCGGCTTCGTCGGCGTGTACGGCCAGGTGGCGCCGGTCTGGCCGTGCGGGTCAAGGACCCGGCCGTCTGCGCGACTCACACGCAGAAGAACTGCTATCATCGGGCAGCGACCTGGGCTACGGCTGCCCCTACTTCAACCTGCCGCAGAAGCTCGAGACGAACACGTCTGTGCAGCATGTGCGGCGAGTGCCTGCGCACGTGCGACCGGAATAACGTGGCGTTCTACGTGCGGATGCCGGGCACGGACCTGCTCAACACCCGCGGCCGCCGGCTCGACGAGGCCTTCAACGGCCTGATGATGCTGGCCGCGGCCTTCGTCTACTCGGTCGTGCTGATCGGCCCGGACGGCTGGCTGAAGATGCACCGCGCGCGCGGTGGGCACGCCCGCCTGGTTCGCCTACGCTGCGGTGCTCCTGCTGTTCTGCGGCGTCATCGTGCCGGGGCTCTTCTGGCTGGCCGTGCGCGCTGGGCGGGCTGCTGAACGGCCGGCACCGGTGCGAGCGCCGCATCCGGCCAGCGACAGCCGGGCAAGAAGCGCGGACAGTCTTTTCGCCGCCTATGCCACCGCGCTGGTGCCGCTGGGCCTGGCGATCTGGATCGCCTTCACCCTGTCGTTCACGCTGACCAACATCTCGTACGCCTGGCCGGCGCTCTCCGACCCGTTCGGCTGGGGCTGGAACCTGTTCGGCACCGCGAGCATGGGCTGGACGCCGTACCTGTCGGGCGTCGTGCCGTACCTGCAGATCCCGGTGCTCGATCGCCGGCCTGGTGGCCGCGGTCGCGTTGGCGCTGCGCACGGCGCACCAGCACGGGCAGCGATCGCGCGGCTGCGCTGCCGGTGAGCCTGTTCTGCGTGTTCTCGGTCGTGGCGCTGCTGACCCTGTACATGGCGTAGACGGTTGTGAAGCGGCGAGAGTTAGCTGGCTTGGTGCCGTGGTGTTGGTCGTGGTCGTGGCGATACCGGCCGCGCTGTTCGGCTACCAGGCGTTGCGCCAGCGGCCCGTGCAGAACGGGATCCGGGTCATCGACATCGTGGCGCGCGTGCCGCGAACAGGGCGGGTTCAGCCCGGACCGCATCGTGCTGTCAGGCGGGCGAAACGGTCAAGCTGCGGATCAGTCTTCCCCGACGTGGTGCACGGGCTGGACGATCCCGGGACTCGGCGTGAACGTCGACGAAATCCTGCCCGGCAAGGTCGTCGAGGTCGAGGTCACGCCGAAGGAGCCGGGCCGCTTTGCGTTCGCCGTGCATCCGCTGGTGCAGCGTGGATCACTGGCGGATGCGCGGGGTGATCGAGGTAGCTCCGGCGGGGTCCGCCGCGGGTGCCGGCGCGCTCCCGCACCGACCCCCGCCCCCGCTCTACCAGCAGCTCGGCATCGACCTGGATGAGATGCCGCCGACGCCTCAGGCGCTTCCAGCGCAGCGTCCGTCCGCCTCTGCCGGCGCGAAGCTGGGAATCAACCTGCCGTCCGAGCTCGCCGACCCGCAGGCACGGCGCGCGATCGCGCCGGCCGCGGCGTTCGAGATGCTGCGCAAGGACCCGGCAAACGCGTCGCTGAGCGACGCCGACGTGTGGAACCTGGTGGCGTGGGCCTGGCTGAAGGACATGACGCCGGAGGCCTGGAGCCAGGCGGACGCGCTCTACGGCCGGGACTGCGCGGCGTGCCACGGCGTCGGAAGGCAAGGGCGACGGCGTGGCGGGCAAGAACCTGCCGGGCCTGTCCAAGATGGACCCCATGATGCCGCAGGGCCCGGCCGACTTCACCGATGGCAGCCACAGGCTTGCCGAGAGCGACGCGTTCCTGCAGGGCAAGATCCTGCGTGGCGGCATGGGCACGGGCATGCCCGAGTTCGGCTCGCTGTACACGGACGACGAGCTGTGGGCGATGGTGGCTAAGGTGCGCAGCTTCCTCTTCCAGCCAGTAGACCGGCGCCTAGACCCCGGCGCTCGCTCCTGGTCCCCAGGCAGCGCGCCAGATTACCTGTACCGCAACTGGTAATTCCGATCTGCACAATCGCCCAACGCGATCAAATAAGTTATCCTGCGACACAATGGTGTGTGCTGCGCACAACGTGCGCTGACGAAGCTGCGCCACAGTACACCCCACCATCACATAGGAGTCTCATCGCATGGAACAAACGATGACCCACTACATGCAGCTGCTCGCGACCAACCAGCCATGGAACCTCATCATTTTCATGGCCATCCCGGTCATCCTCGCCGAGACCATCGCCGTCACCGAGCTCTTCTTGTTGTTCAGCCGCAACTTCAGCACGAAGCTGCGCACGGTCAACCGGGTCGCCGGCATTATCGCCGGGCTGTATTTCGTCCCGATCTTCGTCTATCTCATGATCAACGCCTTTATCCCGCTCACCACGTCGGGTGGCTGGCGCGGCCCGTCCGACTTCATCGCCGTAAGCTTCTATCTGCTGGGCGTCGTCCCGCTCCTTGGCATGGCGCTGCTCGAGCTGGGCGTGATCGCCAAGAACCGGCCGGCCGAGGGCAAGATCAAGCTGCACGCGTCGTTCGTGGCCCTGTTCCTGGTCGTCGCGCACGTCGCCATGATCTTCGGCATGCTCAGCCCGGCCGTTTTTAGCGGCTCGATGACGATGTAATCGAGCGTCGTTCTACCTCCTCCTTCGAAAGCAGAAGGCCGGCTGTCGGATGGCAGCCGGCCTTCTGCGTTCTGCGGTGCAGCCGCGATGAATACGGCGCTAGTATGCAAGCGCTCCAAGGCTAAGGAAATGCTCCAAGGTCGACTAACCCAGTAGAAGTGACCTACACAGATTTGAAGCTTTTCGGCACCTGTGCTATAGTCTATTTGTCTCACGGTCGGGGATAGTTTAATGGTAAAACATCTGACTCTGGATCAGAAATTTGGGGTTCGAATCCCTGTCCCCGAGTGGCATTTACCGACCGTCGCCCTTAGAGGGGACGGTCGGTTTTGCTATTGAGGTCTCGATGACCGTCGCTAGCAAATACCGATTCGAGCCCGTAGATCATCGCTTCATGCGCCTCCGCGGGCAGCTAACGCCCGGCGAGCGCCTGCAAGCCATGCTGTCCGCACGGGAATGGGTGGTCAGCGCGGTGCGCGCCCGCCTTGCCCGACGCTATCCCCACCTCTCTCCCGAAGACATCAATCTCAAGGTGCTGGAGGAAATCGACCGTGTCGAACGCCGCCAAGCCGGATCTCAGCCTCTTTCTTGACATCCTCCACGTGGATGTACTTCTCCTCTCCCTGTCCCCGAGTAAACCCAAATGTCCGAACCGGCTGACGGCGGTTCGGATTTGTCTCTAGTGACCCTCGGAGACCTCTACGTGAAACGCTGGGAACGGTTCCGGCGTTGCTTGCCCGGCCGACAATGGACCGGTCATTACGGCCGTATACGCCTCTTCAAGCGACATCTGTTCGCCTCCCGCAAAGGCCCTTGCGAACAGGGTGGGACCTAATGCCGCGCGCGTCGTGCCGAGCGCGCGATCGGTCATCAGGCGCAGCGGCCCCGCCGGCGCATAGCCAATTTGGTCCCCCGCCCGTGCTCCCAGACCAAAAAGGGTAGCTGCGCTCTCATATGCTCCCTGCGCGGCAGCCAGGCGCGCCGCCAGGTAGACGCGTTCGAGCTGCTCGATCCTGGTGGGCCGGATACCGGCGACGTGAGCCCGGCTGCGCTCGAACCATTGTCCGGCCTCGGCTACTTCCCCCTGCCACAGGGCCGTCTCTGACAAATAGAAACACACTCGTGCCAGGCCCCAACTTTCTTCATTCTCAACCGTCATCCGCAAACACTCGTGCAGCAGCTTGCGCGCGCCGGCTGGGTCGCCGCCATAGAGGGTTGCCAGCGCCAGGAACGGCTGCCAACTCCCGACCAGCTCGCGATAGTGAAGCTCGCGGGCCAGGGATACCGCTTTGCCGAGCAGCGCGTGGGCCTTTGGAACGTCACCCAACAGCAGCACCAGGCGGCCTGACCAACCGAGGGTGTCCGCCGTCTCGGTAAGCGCGTCGCGTGCTTCAAAAACCGCCGCAGCTTGAGCCAGCAGCGGGACGGCTCGCGCGAACTCCCCCTTCTCGATCAAGATATGGGCGTAATCGAGGTATGCGTTGCCGAGCACGAAACCCAAATCGCTGATGATGCCGTACTCGGGGCCAAGCCGCGGCTGTTCTCTGGCCGCAAGCGCGGCCTTGATCCCGAGTTCGCACGCGGCGCCGGCCTCCGCACTGCCGGCTGCCCCAAGCGCACGCCAGTGCCAGACCGCCGCATGGAGGAGCTTGTCCGAGCAGACGTCCAGCAACTCTGTCATCTCGCGGGCGCACTGTTCCACGAGGCCGTGCGATTCCACGCTGCTCCGTACTGAGAATGCGGTTGTCAGGAGCCCAAAGCGCAGGTCGGGCTCGAACGTGGCGCGATGCACCAGCACTTCGATGAGCCACTTGCCCATCTCGTTGCGGCGTCCTGCAATGAGCCAGAACCACCAGGAGGCTAACAGCAACCACCCCGCGCCCTCGTAATGCTGTTGTTCCAGGGACCACTGGAGCGAGGCAATCAGGTTGTCTTGCTCCGGTTCGAGCCGGTCCATCCAGGCTGCCACCTCCGACCCGCGCAGGTGGCTATCCGCAACGCGGAAGAGTTGCAGGTAGGCGGCGAAGTGGCGCTCGCGCAGCGTGTCTTCCTCGCCCGCGGCCCGCGCCTGCTCGAGCGCATATTCGCGGATCGTCTCAAGCAGCACGAAGCGCGAGGCGCCGTCCGGCGCCGGTTCGGCGTGCATGAGGCTCTTGCCGATCAGTGCGTGAAGCCCGGCGTGCAGCGGGCGACCGTTCGCCGCGTCGCTCCACGAGCTGACTGCCGCCAGCGCGTCGAGATCGCACCCTCCCACGAAGACGCCCAGGCTGCGGAACAGGCCGCGCTGTGCTTCATCAAGCAGATCATAACTGCGTGCGATCGCCGAGCGCAGCGTGCGCTGCTGCGGCGGCAGATCGACCGCGCCGTCCACCAACATCTCCAACCGGTGTTTTTTGAGGTGCGCCAGGATCTGCGGCAGTGCAAGGACGTCGATTTGCCCGGCGCACAACTCCAGCGCCAGCGGCAGCCGGTCCACCTGCTCGCAGATCGCCGCGATGGCGGGACGATTAGCCGGAGTGAGGGTGAAGTTGGGATCGACAGCGGTACAACGTTGGACGAAGAGCTCCACTGCCGCATCCAGGCCGAGTGGAGGCACGCGGTAACGCAGTTCGGCGCGCAGGTGCAACCGCTCGCGGCTGGTGACGATAATGCTAAGCGCCGGGCACTCGGCGAGGAGGTCCGCCACCAACGCCACCGCGGCAGACGGGACGGCCTTCTGGCCGATCGCAAGAAGCTGCTCGAAATTGTCCAACACGAGCAGGATTTCCTTGCGCCTCAAATGCTCGACCAGCCTGGCCAGCGGCGGCCCGGCGGAAGCGTCCTGCACCCGGAGTGCGGAGACGAGGGTGACCACGAGCAGCGCGGGATCGCTGACCGCGGCCAGCGGGATGAACGCTGCGCCGTCGCGATAGAATGGCCTGCAGGCCTCGCCCACTGCCTGCGCCAGCCGCGTCTTCCCGACTCCCGGAGGCCCGACCAGAGTGAGCAGCCGGCCGTAGTGGCCGAGCAAGCGCGGCGGAGAGCTGGTCGATCTCGCGGCCGCGGCCCAGGATCGGCGTCGGCGCGACGGGCAACTCGGCTCCGCGTTCGCCCTCCTCCACAAGGACCAGGCGGCGTTCACGCGAGTATGTGAGGCTGCTTGGAGGGCGTACCCCGCGCGCCAGCGCTGCCAGTTCCACCAGTTGTGCGGCGAGCCGCGGCTCATCCTGCAGGCCAAGCGCAGGGAGGTAGGTCTGCACGACCGTGACCACGTCGGGCAAACGGTGGTTGAGTTCGAGCGCCGCGATCAATGAGCGACTGTAACCAGTGGCGGCGGCGAGGTCGTCCTGGGTCATGCCTGCGCGCTTCCGCAGCCGCTTCAGGAGTTCGCCGAAAGTCGTCATTCCATCACCAGGACGCACCGTCAAATCACCACTCCCTCTTTGCTGACCAATACAACACCATGCCACACTGTGACCCCACACTAACCCGGTGCATTCTAGCTGCTTCCGCCACATTAGCAAGCCGAACCTTATCGGTGTTGTGCTTGTAACATTTTTGTATCAATTTTGCTTCAATCGGGGACTCCAGAGGCGTAGACTGCGGGCATGGGCAAAAGAATCCGGCGCACTGCCACCGTGACGTTCACGGAGACCTGGACCGTAAGCTGGGAGCGTGATAGCACGACGCCGCCGGATGACGAGTCTGCCCTGACTGTGCGTCGTACGCACGAGGAGTCGAAAAATGTGGAAACATCAGAAGAAAACGATTGTAGCCACGGTAGCGGCGAGCTTGATGCTCCTGCTCGTCCTGACGAGCGGGTCGCTGGCCGCGACGCCTGACGCAGCCGGCACGACGCCTTTCAACGGCTCGTTCTCGGGCGCCGAGATCGACAACCCGGTCTTCCCCACGATGACGGTAGACGGCAACGTGGCGGGCGAGGCGCTTCATCTCGGCAGCTTCACGTACCACTATGACGCGGCCGTGGACATGGTGACTGGCATCGCGCCCGAGACGGCGCAATTCGTCGCAGCCAATGGCGACATCATCTACGCGGAAGGGCATGGCTACGGCGTCAACGAAGGCAACCCGCCTGTCTCGGCGACGATCACGGAATGGATGACGATCACGGGCGGCACCGGGCGCTTCGCAGGCGTGAGCGGCAGTTACACGATCAACCGTACCGCGGCGATCTCACCCGAGCTAACCACGACGCTGGGCACTTTCGAGGGCACGATCGTGATGCCGCAAGGGAACCAGTAACGATTGGCGCGGGCAGAGGTTCCTTACAAAACCTCATGCACTCTCCGACCGGTGGAACCCGCAGTGCGGGGCGCGGCTCTTGCTTGACTTCCAAACCCGCCAGAAGTTGTGATGCAAAAACCTCCGAGGTCTCCCTGACGGCACCAGGGAGGCCTCGAAGGTCTGGCGCCGGAACGGATACGAACGGTTAGTTCCCCTGGGCGGCCAGCCGGAAGCTCGTTCCGGCCTCGTCGGTGCGGACCTCGTACTGCTGGCCGCCTGCCTCGAAGTGATGCGCCAGCCCGGCGTGATGGCCTGAAGGCAGGATTCTGCCGGCCCGCCCAGGCCGAAGCAGGAGTCAGTCCACTCGGCCGGCTCCGCGCTAACGAGGCGGATGGACTGGGCAGGAACGTTGGCTTCCTTTGCCAGCCACTCTATGGCCTGGTTCGCCATGTCGGGCGAAAGCGTCCCTGCGCTGCCGGTCGCCGGCGTCGCAACAGGCGACGCATCCTGACCCGGCGTGGCCGCAGGGGTTGCGGTGGCCTGCGCCGCCGCAGGTGTTGCGGTTGGGGGCGTGACGGCCGGCGCAACCGTCGCGTCGCCGGTCGAGCTCGCTGCAGGCGCAGCGCACCCTACGGCGAAAGACCGCCACGAAGGGCGACCATCAGCGATCAATGAATATCGATACTTCAACTCACTTCTCCTCTTGCCCAAGATGCTCTCACTACTGCAACCTGCCGGGGCCAGCCGGCACCCGGCAGCGAATCGATCCGTACTCGTCTGACGCCCGCACCTAGTGTGCAGTTCCACTGTCGCGCGCCATCGTGCAAGCAAATTTGATAGCCATACGTTCAGAAGTATCAGAAAGGAATAGGCGACGGACCGGGGGCGTATCGAAGGACTGCGTCTGGGCGGGGTAGCGTCCACGAGGCTTCGCGGCCGGCGAGCGCTGCCCCACCCATCCGCGAACTCGTTAGCTGTTGACGACCAGGCGATAGCCCTTGTCTTGCAGCCGCACCAACTCGCCCACGGCCGCAGGGATCATCAGGACGTTTGGCTCCAGGTGGGCGATCATCTCGGTCCACAATTTGATCGACCGTCTTGTTGTCCGGATTTTGCTTTGATTCGTACGCCAAACTGGCGTGTGCATGGATCGTCTGGTGTCAGCAGAGGAACAGCACGCCGCGGCGCTGTAGTCCTTCCATGCTGACGTCGCTATAGAACGGGTGGGCCCGATCCGTGGGCGGCTTGGCCACGTCCGCCGCCTTCACCTTGCTCGGATAGAAGATGTTCGTGGTCGCCGGCTGGTTGGTCGCCGGGTCGTTCACCTTCACCAACTCACCCCAGCCGTACTTCTTCCAAAGGAAGTCGTCATAGGTCGCGGCGTTGGCGCTCGCATAGGCCTGGACGACAACCTGGATCGCGTCGGCGGGGATGCCGTACGAGAACTCGAAGCCGTTGAGGCTGTTGCGGACGTTGCCGAACAGAGATCGGGTTGGCGATGTTGGGCCACTGGAAGACCTGGCGGTAGGTTACCGGCCGGTTGACGATCTCCTCATACTTGGCCCACGGGTAGGTCGGGTCTTGCGGCTTGAGATCATGGGCCTGCAGTGGCTTTGGGCAGACCGCCTGCCGCAGCGACTGTAGCGCCTGCGGCAAGGCCGAGCTTGAACATGCGCCTACGCGAGACGCGAGCCAGCGGTTTCTCGTCCATCGTGCTTATCCTCCAGCACGCAGCGTGCAACACCGGCACGGGGAGCCTCACGGATGGAGACTGCTCCGCGCCATGGGAGCTGGCAGCGCTTGCGCCCTCGCTGGCGGGGGACGCACGAGTCCTCGTCGATGGCCGGGCTGCGGTAGCGTCACAATGTGGCCGCTTGCTCTTCGAGTAACGTTGTCGGGACAAGAACAGCACAGGAAGAATGCAGTCCTGCTTCGCCGGCGTCCGTAGCATCAATTACATTTGTTCTTCATAGTCTGTCGAGCTAAAATAGGAGCAGAACGGAAAAGCGGGAGGAAGCGGGATGGCAGGCACGATCAGGTTTCTTACATTCCTGGCGCCGAATATGATCCCCGTCTACGAGGCGGTTGCGCGCTTCGTGGGCAGGTTCGTCGGAGCAAGCACGGAACTGGTGACCGGCGAGCGCTTCGATCAAATCGGGACCGGGCCGGCGGACGTCGCGTTCATCTGCGGACTGCCTTACGTTCAGTTGATGCGCCTGCAGCCGGCGCCGGTGGAGCTACTGGCCGCGCCCGTCCCGTCTGGAGCGCGCTACCGCGGCAAGCCCGTTTATTTCTCGGATGTCATCGTCCGTCGCGACACGCCGTGGCGATCGTTTCGCGACTTGAAGGGTGCGAGTTGGGCGTATAACGATCCCGACTCGCACTCGGGGTACAACGTCACTCGGCACCGGCTGGTCCAAATGGGCGAAACGCATGGCTTCTTCGGGCGCTGTCGTGCAGGCCGGTTGGCATCAGCGCGCGATCCGCATGGTGTGCGAGGGGGACGTCGACGCGCTCGGCCGTCGATTCCCAGGTGCTGGCGATCGAGCTGCGCGACCATCCCGAGCTGGCGGGGCAGCTGAAGGTTATCGACACGCTGGGCCCGTCCTCGATCCAGCCTGTCGTCATTGCCGCGGGCGCGCCGTCCAGCTTGAAGCGTGCCATCCGGGACGCACTGCTCGCCATGGCCGACGACGAGGAAGGCCGAGCCGGGCTGGCGCACGGCATGGTGGAGCGATTTGTTGCCGTTAGCGACGGTGACTACGACGACATCCGGGCGATGCTGGAGGCGGCGAGCGGCGAACTTCATGACCTTGCGCTGACGAAGGGGAGGATATACCGGCGCTCACCCTCTCGATGTCCGCACCTCACTCCCGACTTTGAGGTGAAGCCGATGCCGGCTACAATGTGATCTTCCGAACGAAATCCGCTGCTCGCCAGGTCAGATCTCATGTCGAAATTTGAGTCATTGCGCGCTGTTGCGCCGCGTGCTCTCTCAGTTGGTCTTGCTGCACTCGCCGCGCTGGTTTTCGCCGCGAGCTGTTCCCCTAAGGAAGCGGTGCAGGCGCCTACCCGAGTTGCCGCGGTGACGCTTGCCGTTTCCCCGGTCACAACCTCGGCGCCGAGCGTCACCCCACTCCCATCGCCCACCGCTCTGCCTTCGCCTTTCCCGAGCCCTACGCCTACCGTTACGAGGATGCCGCCACCGCCTACCCACTCGCCAACGGCGAGAGCCACCGCAATCCCCAGCCCGACACTCGCACCGTCCGCCACCTCAACCCCGACCCCCGATTGGCCGCGGGTCGTCTCCGCCGCCGATGCTAACCTGCGCTCCGGCCCCGGCCGCGCCTATCCGGTTAGCGGTTCGCTGGCGGCCGGACAGGTCGCCCGGATCGCCGGCCGCAACGAAGCGGGCGACTGGTGGCAGGTGGAACGGAAGGGCAAGCCGCCTGCCTGGGTGGCAGGATCAGTCGTAGAGGCGCTCGGGCCGACCGGCGAGGTGGCAGTGGTTAAGGATGTGCCGGCGCCGCCTCCCTCTGCAACCGCCAGGCCGCAGCCTGCCAAGCCTCCCGCCGCAGCGACCCCGTCCGTCGCCTTCAAAATCACCGGCATCCGCTTGTGGGACGCGGTCGAGAACGGCGGGTACTTCGGCGACGGCCGGTTCGAGTGCGGACTGGCGCGCATCCTCCGGGTGTTCGTGCTCGACAAGGCGGGCAACCGGCTCGACGGCGTCACGGTCAAATCGGGGACGGACCCCTACGAGGAAGATGCGACCGGCCGCAAGGGACCGGGCATCGCGGAGTTCGTCCTGGGCGAGGCTAAGGAGGTCTACGTGCTCCGCGATGTGGACGGCCGGGAGGTAACCAGCGAGCACAGCCAGGGCGTCAGCACGATGGTCTACGACATCCCGGTGGCGCTCCTGATCAAGGGCGGCTACTGCCGCGACGCCCAGGACTGCGCCAACTTCGTCGCGCCGTGCAGCTGCTGCCATCACTATTCGTGGGATGTGACTTTCCAGCGGACCTATTGACGCCACGACAGCACGCCTTGCCCCCTAACGGGGCGTCCTGCTCCCCTGCTTGTCGGAGCGGTTACTGACCGCCGGGCGCCGCGAGCGCATAATCATCGTGCTCACATGTTACAAGCAAAGCACGATCAGCAGTTCAGGCTGGTCGTCGCGCGCGTTTCCCGGGAGTTGCTCCATGGCAAGAGACTCACACGCGCCGGCCCGGGGGCTGGCCCTCGTCGTCGCCGTGCTGGCTTTCGTCTCGCTCGCAGGCGCTGCACATGCCGAGGACGCCGTCCCTCTCCCCACGAATCCCGACTGGATGTCTACGGAGCTCACTAATGGCGCGTGCCTCGTCTGGGGCGACCTGGACGGCGACGGCCGTCTCGACATGGTCCCCGGCGCCGACCCGTCCGGCGCGAACCTCCTGATCTATCTCAACAAGGGCTTCGACGCCCAGGGGCGGCTCAGCTTTACCGTGCAGAAGCAGGAGCTGGTCGGTGGGCCGGTGAGCAGCTGCGCGCTCGGCGACCTGAACCGTGACGGCCGGCTCGACGTGGTCGTCGGGCGGGCGACAGGCCCCACCCAGGTCCTGATCAACGGCGGAACCGGTCCGGACGGCACGCTCGCCTGGCTTGACTCCGGCTGGCAGGACCCCCACCCCGCTGACGGCGGCGACCAACGACAAGACGACGAGCGTCTCGCTGGGCGATATGAACGGGGATGGCCTGCTGGACCTAGCGGTCGGCCGGGGCGACCCTGACCAGCGAAGCACCACGTCGACCCATAAAGATTATGTCTACCGCAACGAGACCGCGGACGGTGGCCCGCTGCAGTTTTCCGAGGCATGGACAAGTCCCGCGGGCTCCACGGTCTCGATCGGCTGGGGCGACACGAACGGGGACGGCAAGGTCGATGCGCTGGCCTCGGGGGGCCAGGAAGTGCGGGTCTACCCCATTACGAGCACGCTGCCTGCCGCCATCACCAGCACCGTGCCCGCGGCCGCACCGTCCATCACCCTGCCCGTTCTCGGCGCGGACGGGAAGCCGCAGCCGGCGGACAAGAGCAAGGCGGTCATCGATTGGGGCGACGTCGACGGCGACGGCTATCCTGACCTGGCGGTCGGGGTTCCGGTCGAAGGATTCTACTCGGCTCCCGCCCGGGTCTACCGCAGCGATCCGGCGACCGGCCAACTGACCGCTGTCTGGCAGGCAAGGGACTCCAGGGCAGCCACGAGCCTCTCGTGGGGCGACGTCGACAACGACGGCGACCCAGACCTGGTCATCGGGTACAGCGGACGGCCCACTCAGCTTTATGTCAACGACGGGGGCAAGCTCGGCGAGCAGCCCGCCTGGTCTTCGGGCAACGACAACACGGGCAAGCCCGTCGTGGCATGGGCGGACGTGGACGGCGACTCCGACCTCGACCTGATACAGACCAGCCGGGCCGCGGAAGGGATGCCGGTCTTCATTTACCTGAACCGAGGCCGCCCGTTGTCCACGGCGCCGAGCCCGGGGGCCGGGCCGAAGGCCGAGAACTCGACCGCGGCAGCCTGGGGCGACGTGGACGGCGACGGCAGGCTGGAGCTGGCGATCGGGCGGGCCGGCAACGGAGCGACGACAGGCAACGTACCCGTGGGAGGCCGGCCGCACCCCTGCGGCCAGCCTGATCTACAAGGTGGAGGGCGGCAAGCTGGTCCCTGCACCCGAGCTGTGGGCGCCGGAGAGCGCCGGGGTGACGACCAGCCTGGCGTGGGGCGACGTGAACGGCGACGGCGCGTTGGACCTGGCCGTAGGCAACGCACCCGCGGCAGCCCCGGGTGACTCGGCGACCTCCCAAGCCGGCCGCGACGGGCAGCGTGCAGGTGTACCTGAACGACGGGCGCAAGCTGCCGGCGTCGCCGGCCATCGAGATCAAGGGCGACAGCGCGCCGGTGGTCGCAGTGAGGTGGGGCGACATCAACCGGGACGGCGCGCTCGACCTGGCCGTGGGCCGATACGGCGCACCGGCGTCGGTCTACTTCAACCAGCGGTCGTCCACCCCGGCCGGACTCCTCGGGTCGATCCCCTGGACCTCGGCCGAAACGGGACGTGTGGCCGACATCGCGCTGGGCGACCTGGACAACAACGGCGGCCTCGATCTCGTCGTCGCCGACTTCGGAGCGAACGGCGGGATCCGGGTCTACCTCAATCGCGGCAACGGGTACGCTGCGAGTGCGAGCTATACCATCCCGAGCGCAAACGCCTACAGCCTCGCGCTCGGCGACATGGACGGGGACGGCTATCCCGACCTGGCGGTGGGGACCAGCGGCGGGCCGAAGCGCGGTCTACCGCAACGTCGCCGGCCGGCTCCAGGCTGCGCCGGCGTGGACGTCGAGCGACGCGGACGTGAACAGCCGGGTCGCGTGGAGCGACGTCAACGGCGACGGTTTCATGGATTTGGCGGCAGGCTACGCGACCGAAGGCGCGGGCGGCAGCGCCAATAAAGTGTATCTGAACCAGCACGGCATGCTCGAAGCGAGCGACGCGTGGGCCTCTGCCCCGCCGCAGGTGACGGCCGGGGACGCGGCGGACGATGCGCCGGTCGCAGGCGACACGTATGCCATCGCCTGGGGCGATGCCAACGCCGACGGACTGCCCGACCTGGCGGCTGTGGGCGCGGCGGGCGTCGCAGACCAGCTCTACCTCAACGGCGGGCTGGGCGACGCCAGGCTCCCCGACCGGCTCAACCCGGGTGTGCGTGGGCCTGGACAGCCGCGCCTTGCAAGGCTGCGGCGCGCCGACGACGACGGCCACGAAAGCCGTTCCGCTCGCGACTGCGGACGCCTATGCGCTGCCCGGCATCCGCAGCGAGAACGTCATTTCGATCACCTACGCGCTGACGAACACGACCGGCGCACCGATTCGCATGGTCCGGGCCTCCTACTCGACCGACGGCGGCGGTTCGTGGCGGGCCGCGCTGAACGATATCACCGGCACCGACACCATTACCGCCACGGCTTCCGGCGGGCCGCTTATTCCGGGTGGCTACACGTACCCGTGGTCCGTGCTGGCGAGCGGCTTCCTGGGGCAGAGCGATAACGTCGTGTTCCGGCTCGAGGCGTATCCCGGCTTGCGGCCCATGCCCGGCAGCGTCGCGAACTCGTACCGTTCGAGCTACGTCGCGACCCAAACGTATCCTTTCCGGGTGCGAGGCTCGCAGGTCCGGGTGATGGACGAGAACGGCAACGCCGCGGCCGGCGCGCTCGTCTACCGCCTCCCTCAAGGGCAGGTGTCGGGCGGCGCGCCCATCGGATCGGAGGGCGGGGCGGAGCCGCTGCGGACGAATGCAGACGGCTACCTGCAGGGACAGGGGAGCATCTCGAAGGGGGACCGGCTCGTCGCGCTCCAGCCGATCACGGATACCAGCGCGATCGACTGGTACCGGCCGGGCATCACGGGCACGCACCCGTTCACGCTCTACCATACCAGCGCCGCGCCCACGCTCGCCGGGCTGAACGCCTACACGGTGACCCAAAGCGGGCTGACCACGCTTAACGTGTCGAGCAAGAAGCCGCTGCTCCTGTTCAACCTCGACGTCTCGCTCGAATGGGACGCCCGGAACGACGGCGCGTTCCTGGACGGCCTGGGCGAGGCGATCCGGCACTCGTCGGAGCTGCTGTACCAGGTGACGAACGGGCAGGCCGCGCTCGGCGACGTGCGGATTTTCCAGAACAAGGAACGCTGGAACACAGCCGACATCGTCATGTATGCGGACAACGGCGTCCGGCCGTCGGCCACGATCGGCGGCATCGTCACGCAGCCGATATCCGACACGATCAAGGCGCGGGCGGTCGACGACGTGTTCATCCCGGGCCAGGTGCGGGTGGGCCCGAACTGGGACCCGTTTGGCGAGAGCCGGGAGGAACTGAGCCAGGACTGGTGGCGCGCGCTGGCCCACGAATACGGGCACTACCTCTTGTTCCTGCCCGATAACTACCTGGGACTGAACCCGGATCCCAAGAAGCCGTACCTGATCAAGACCGACTGCCGCGGCAGCTTCATGACCACCGCGTACGACGCGGACTATGCCAGGTTCATCGACGGCAAGGGCAAGTTGCCCAAGGACTGGGGGACCGACTGCGAGAACACGCTCGCCGCACGGCTGAGCGGGCGATCGGATTGGGAGACGATCACCAAGCTCTATCCGGTGCTGAAGGCGCCCGGCGCGAGCCCCGCGCCCAAGACCATGCCGCTGGACTTCACCCGGGTGACCGTGATGCCGGTCGAGGGCGAAGCGAAAACCCTGCCGGCACGCAACTTTGACTTGCGCGGCGAACGGTGCGCGGCAGGTGGTGCGCCAGGGGCGAGCCTACCTCTTCAAGACGCAAGGGACGCCCGGACATCGAGGACGACACGGTGATCTCGCTGGGCGCAACCGGGAACAAGGATTTCGTCAAGGTGCGGGGCGCGGAGCCGGGCGACCGGCTGTGCGTCCTGGACAGCACCAGCAAGCCGCCCCTTGCTCGGGTGCGACACGATCCAAGCCGCCAGTACGACGCTCAACCTGTCGGACCAGGAGAAGGACTGGCGGCCGAACATCGAGGTCAGGCCGCTGTTCCGGCCCACCACAAGCATCTCGGCAACATGGCCGATCACGGGTACCAGCCCGAAGCTGACGCTCGCCTCGATCTACAAGCCCACGCCGGAGTTCAAACTGACCGAGCCGAAGGAGGCCACCGGGACCTACACGCTCGAGCTGGCCAAGCCGACCGGGGTTCTGACCTTCACGCGGCCTGTCACGGCCGAGAACCCGTACCTGGCGGCCGTGCTCGAGCCCGCGCTCGCGGTCACGGTCACGCTCACCCAGAAGCTCGGCGAGGGGCAGCTGCTCAACCTGCAAGTGCTGCCGGGAGATGCTGCGGGCCGATCGGGCAGCCAGGCGGCTTCGCGGTGGACGACGCTCAAGGCGAAGGAGCCGGGCGGGACTGTATACACGGGGCTTGTCCCGCTTGACGCACCGACACTGGCCGGACATTCCCGCGTCTGGATCAGCGACACGCTCAAAAGCGCGATCACGAATACCGCGAGGACGGCTGTCGGCCAGTTCTACCTCAATCCCGTGTGGCCGGTCGAAACCGGCGCAGCGGACCTCGCCGGCGTGCTGGCGGGGCTGGCAGGCACACCCACCCGCTCGGGCGCCGATCTCAGGGGCGGGGTAGACTGGCGCGTCGCCGGCGCGGACTTGCGCGGCGGAGCAGACCTGAGGGGAGGTGCGGACCTCCGGGGAGGGGCAGACCTGCGCGGCGGAGCAGACCTTCGCGGCGGCGCCTATCTGCGGAGCCTGGCGGACCTACGCGGCGGCGCCGACCTCAGGGGCGGCGCCGACCTGCGCGGCGGCGCCGACCTCAGGGGCGGAGCAGACTTGCGCGGCGGGGCGGACCTCCGTGGCGGCGTAGACCTGCGAGCGGCAGCGGACCTCCGGCGGCGGGGCCGACCTGCGCGGCGGCGCGGACTTCCGGGGCGGATCGCCGCTCCGCAGTTGGGGTGCGAACCTGCGCAGCTTCGGCGCGCCCATGCCTTCGGCCGACGGGCAGGTGACCGTTTATAACGTCGAGAGCATCTACGACGACACGGGCACGGACTCGCTGCAGGTGCTGCCGGCGATCCCGAACCTGCCGTCGTGGCTGACGCCCGTTGGGACAAGCGTATCGTTATGTCGGTGCGAAGGGCATCAACCGAAATATCACCTTCAACTACCTGCAGCGCGACGTCCCCGCGGGGTACGAGTTCGGCCTCGACGTGTACTTTTCGGCGGACGAAGGGAAGACCTGGCGGCCGCTGAAGGCGGACGTGAATGCCGCCGACAACCTGGCCGTGGCGACCGACATGCCCGGCTCGGGGCTGTACGTGCTCGCCGCCAGCGTCGACGTGCCGCTCGCAGGTAAGGGCTGGCAGCTGGTCTCCTATCCCATCCCCGGCACCCGGCCCGTAGCCGAGGCGCTCGAATCGATACGAGATGCGGGGCCAACGGTCTATGCGTACGACAGCACCGACACGGAGAACCCGTGGCGGGTGTACGACGCGGCCGCGCCCGAGGCGAGCGACCTGCAGCAGCTCGAGTTCGGGCGGGGTTACTGGATCCGGGTCACGCGGCCGGTGACAATCCAGTTTGCCATCCCGGCATTGGCGGCCGCGCCGGCGCCTCTCCAGGGCAACGCGCCGGAGATCAGCCTGCTCACGCCGCCGGCCACGTTCTATGGGACGATCGCTGCGCCGCCCGGCGGGACGGTTCCTCAGGATGCGGTCGTGGTTGCGAAAGTCAGCGGCCTCGAGTGCGGGCGGGGCAGGACGAAGCCGGATGGCAAGGGAGGCATCAGCTACGTCGTGAAGGTGGCAGCCGCAACGGCATCACAGCCGAGCTGTGGCGCGCCGGGACGGCGGGTGGTGCTGGAGACGGCCAGTGGGCGCCGCGTTGGGCACCGAGATCTGGAATAACGAGGCGCCGGTCAGGCTAGGGCGTGCGGTGGCCTTGAGGTAAGGGTCGCGGCCATCCACGAATGATCGAATGTTGGCACGAATGAACGAATGGGCGCCGGCCTCAGGTTCCGGCGTACGCTTCGCACAATTCGCGGTTGAACGGCACGTTCTCGAGATAGGATTGCCGGCGGGTTGCGTCCTGAATGCGAGCCGCGCGCTGCTGGAGGAGATCGTAACCATCGGCTAACGCTTCTGCGGAGCGGCTGCGCGCTTCCGGCGTGTCGATCGCCTTCAGCACCCGGTGGCAGACCAGGTAGTCCCGAACGGGATAGTCGACGCCGTCCGCGCCGTGTTGCCGCATGCGGTCCAACGCCTCGGCGGCGTAAGCGAAGGCACGCTGGCCCTGCCCTTCCATGAGCGCAACCCGCGCCAGTGCGGCCAGGTCGTCAACCACGGTCGGCACGTTGTCGGCCAACCCGAGACGCAACGCGATCGCGTCCTGGAGCGCCTTGCGCGCGGAGGCCAGGTCGCCACGCTCCAGGTGCGAGTAACCGAGGTGGGTCAACACGTAGCCCTCGCTCCGGCGATTCCCGATCTCCCGGTCGATTGACAGCGCCTGCCGCAGCAAATCGAGCGCTTCGTCGTGACGCCCCTGTTGCTGCAAGGCGAGCCCGAGGTTGGCCAACGCGATCCCCTCGCCTTCGCGGTCCGAGACCTCACGATACACTGCCAGGGCCTGGAACAGGTGGCGCTCGGCCGCCTCGTACTCCCCGAGTTCCAGGAGCACCCCCGCCAGCTCACCCTGCGCGAACGCTTCGCGCGACCGCGATCCAACTCGCCGGCAGCCGTCCAAGGCCTGCTCGAGGTGGCGGACCGCTTCGCCATTGTCTCCCGCGCGATAGGCGATGCCGCCCAGCAGGAGCGAGCAGTTGGCCTGTCCCATCCGATTGTCGACCCGCTCGAAGATCTCCCGGGCCTGCAAGGCGCTGGCACCGGGCGATGTCGAGCTGGTCCGAGGAGTATTGATTGAGGCCCGCCCAGTAGGTGATCTGGCCGAGCAAGTTATCGTCATTCGCCGATTGCGCCTGTTCCAGGGCAAGGTCGAGCCATTCGCCCGCCTCGCCGAAATTGCCCTGGTGCCGTAGCACCAGCCCCAGCATGGCGTAGCCCTGCGCCGCAATGAGCGCGTCGCCTGCCTGCTCGGCCTGCGCCACCGCAGCCTGCGCATGGGTCGATGCAGCCCCGTAATTCGCGGTCAGGCGGGCCAGGTTCGCTCTCCTCAAGCTGACCTCCGCCTGGGCCCGGCCATCCTTGAGGCCGGCAGCGAGTCCGGCCAGCGCCGACAGGTCCGCGTCCTGCTCCGAGCGTTTGCCTTGCCGCTCGTAGACCGTCTCCCGGGCGAGCAGCAGCTCGAGGCGAGTGCGGACGTCCTTCTCGGGGGTCAGCTCCAGGCTGCGGCAGAGATGGAGGAGCGCCTCGTCGTTGGCATAGGCTGCGGAGGCAAGCTCGCCCGCACGGCGATAATATGCGGCCGCTTTCCGGTCCAGCCCTGCCTCCTCGAAGTGCCAGGCAAGCTGCACCGCCACGTCATCGGTCTGGTCCTCGTACAGCGTCTCCAACGCCTTCGCCATATCTTCGTGATAGTACGCCCGCTCGGCCGGGTCAAGCCGCCCGTACAGGTACTCGCGGACGAGGCGATGATGAAACTGGTACCGCGAGATCCGGCCGGAGGTAAGCTTTCGGACGCCGGCCGAAACGACGAGCCCGTGCTGCTTGGCGAGGTCCTCGCTCAGGCGGCGCACCGCCTCGCGCTCGCCGATCCCCACCACGCGCGCCACCGTCTCCGCACCGAACTCCTCGCCCTCGACGCTCGCCACGGTCAGCATCGTGCGCAGGTCCTTCTCCAGGCGGCCGACGCGTCCCTCGATCACGCCCTCCACCCGGGCGGGCAGGGCGCTCCAATCGAGCGACCGATCGACAACCCAGTCCCCCTCCGCGTTGCGCCGGAGGTAGCCGCGCTCGCGCAGGTCGTGCAGAAGCTCGATCACGAACAGCGGATTGGCGCCGGTGCGCTGCGTAGAGGGCTTCGCGGAAATCGGAGAGGATGCCGTTGGGCTCCGCATCGACCATCGCATGGACGAACCGCCGGCCCGCCGCGGGATCGCGGGCGTCCAGGTCGACCGTGATGTCACCCAGATAGCGCTTGATCTCCGGCAGGATCCTGTCGAGCGGGTGCGGTTCCACGGCTGAGGCGCCTGAACGCCCGGCCGCGACGTCGGCCGGGCGGTACGTGCCCGCAATCAGGATGCGGCTGGCAGAGATGCGCCGGGTGAGATGAAACAGGAGGTCGACGGAGGACGCGTCGATCCATTGCAGGTCGTCCAGAACGAGGAGGAGCGGATGGGCGGCTGCGAGCTCGGCGAGAAACCGGCTGTATTGCTCGAAGAGGTTCTCGCGATCCACGGAAGCCTGGGACAACCCGGGCTTGGGAGGCTCGCGCCTGGCGAGATCCGCCAGGCGGGATTCGAAGCCGGCATGTTTGGCGACGACCTGGCCCAGCTTGAGGAGGTGCGGGAGCAGCGAAACCCCGGGGACGAAAGCGCCGATCAGGTCGGGCGCAGCGTCGACGAGCGCCAGGAGCGAGGTGGCGAGGACCTTCTGCAAACGGCTCGCGCCCTCCGGAGTGATCGCGCCTTCGGCGAGCTTGGCATCCAGGTCGCCCGTGAGGAGCGCCAGCACTTCCCTGAAGGGCAGGAAAGCTTCCCCTGCGCCTGTCTGCGCGTTGCAGTCCCCAACGGCCACGAGGAGGTCGCCATGTCTGGCCTGGCCGCGGCGGGTGAACTCGCGCACCAGCGATGTCTTGCCCGAGCCCGGCTCTCCCGCGACGAAGCACACCTGCCCCTGCCCGGCCAGCGCGGCGTCCAGGTACGCATCGAGGCGCCTCAGCTCTTCTTCCCGTCCTACGAACGGCTGGTCGCTCATCCCCTGCTCCACCACCTGACGATCCGTGAGGATTCTATCACCTGTCGCTGCGGGGGTAAAGCGGTCGCGTTTTGGGGAACCACGGCTGGCGCTGATTCCGTCCCCGCCCCGACGTGCTGGGGCTGGACGTTCCGGCCGAGTTGAGGCGTGGACGCTAAGACCCACTTAACACTAATGGGTGAGATGCCAACACGGAGACCTCAGGCCCCAATTCACCCATCCCCACCGAGAGGCACGACGCCCACTTCCTCCGACCCAACGGGATCATTCGGCGGCTCCGGTGCGGCCGGCGAGCGGAAATTCGAGGCGCACAGCCGCTCCCGCGCCCGGTGCGCTGGTGATTTGCAGGGTCGCCGCCCAGGCTCGCTGCCCGCTCGCGCATCGACTTCAGCCCGAGGTGGCCGGGGTGAAGCTGCGTCAGCGTCAAATCCGATCCCGTCGTCTGAGACGATGAGGTGAGGCAGCCGTCGCCGCATGTTAACTCGATGTTCAGCTCGCCGGGCCTGCGCATGCTTGATGGCGTTGTGCAGGGCCTCCTGCGCGATGCGATAGACGGCCTCTTTCGCCGCCAGCGACACGTCTGGCTCGTCGCAGACCTCAGCGTTCACTGGGAGCTCAAACCGGGCCCGCAGGGCTTCCGCGGTCTTTAGCAGCGCGGCGACCAGCCCCTCCGACTCCAGCGATTCCGGCCTGAGCTCGAAGATCAGGGCCCGCATCTCGCTCAGCCCGGCGCGGGCCAGCCCGATCGAGTAGTCGAGGGCTTCCCGCACGGCCGCGCGGATCGCGGTCAAGCAGCGTCAAGGCCGTGTTCACTCCGAGTGCGATGCCGTAAAGCGCTTGCGACACCGAGTCGTGGAGCTCGCGCGCCAGCTTCTGGCGCTCCTCCAGCGCGATCCGCTCCTGCATCCGCAGCGTTTCAGATGCCCGCAATGCCTCTTCTGCCCGGCGTTTTTCGGTGACATCCTCGCCCGAGCTCAACGTGCCAACCGGGTCGCCCTCCGCATCCCGAAACACGACGCCGTGCCACGCAATCAGCCGCTCCTCGCCTGACTTCGTCAGGATTGGGTTCTCGTAAACCGACGTGCCGGACTCGACGCCCGGCGCCAGGCGCTTGTAGGCGGAGCGGACTTCCTCGCGCACGCGCTCGGGAACGCACATATCGAACCAATTCGTCCCGACGAGCTCGCTTTCGGTCCAGCCAAGGATATTACAGCCGGTGGCGTTGACCAGCGTCACCCGGCCGTCCATGTCGAGGGCGAGAAAGATGACGGCGGCCGTGTTCAGGTACAGCGATGCCCGCTCGTGCTCCGCGGCGAAACGCCTGCTCTGCCCGGACGCGCTCGGTGATGTCGTACGAGATGACCTGGACCGCGTCGCCGCCACCCATGTGAGACACCTTCTGCATCGCCGTCCAGAAATGGCGCTGCCCGAGCGCCGGGAGGTTAACCTCATCCTCCTGCTCCTCTGTCACACCCGTTCGCAACACCCGCTGAATCCGCTCCAGGTACCACGCGCCTGCGTCCGGCCCGAACATGTCCAGCATGGTCTTGCCCAGGTAGTCCTCGCGACGGCCGCCCATGTTGCGAGCGGAAACGAGATTCTGCATGAGGAGCACGCCATCGCCGCTCCAGACGGTGAATGGTTCCGGGAACTGGTCGAACAGCGTGCGATAGCTGGCTTCCTGCGAAGCGAGAATGGCTCGCTCCTGCTCGCGGCGGTCGAGCGTGTGCTGGCGGAAGGTGAGGACGGCCGAAGAAACGACGAGCAGCACGCCCGCCACGATCAGGTGGGCGGGGTCGGGCCACGCCTCACGGGTGAGTTGGTGCGCGAGCGCGTCGATGAGCAGGATGGCAGCGGCCAGCATACAAGGTATGCCGACCGTGAGAAGCAGGCGTTGTCGAAAGGATAGCATCGTCACATCACGCGAACTTCAAGAGCGAATCCGGGGAAGGGCTTTCTGGAAACGCGGTCACTGAGTCGCTACGAACCCATTTTGGATCGCGTACAGGGCCGCCTGCGTGCGGCTGCCGACGCCAAGCTTCTCCAGGATGTGGCTGACGTGGCTCTTGACGGTCTGATCGGTCACGGAAAGGGCTTGGGCGATTTCCCGGTTGGACTTGCCCGACGCGATGAGCCGAAGCACGTCCACTTCACGGGGGGTAAGCGGATCTACGGCGGCCTGGGGCGGTCCGACATCGCGCATGAGGCGCGCGCAAGCGCTGCAGGCGTGAGATAAACCTGCCCGGCTGCAGCGGCCTTGATGGCGGTGATCAGCTCTTGGGACTCCGCGTCCTTGAGCAGGTACCCGATGGCTCCCGCGCGCACGGCTCCGGACACGGCGGCATCTTCCAGGACGCTCGTCAGGGCAATCACCTCGGTATCAGGAAGCTGCGCTGCGGATCGCCGCGGTCGCGCCGAGACCATCCAAGCCCGGCATCAACAGGTCCATGAGGACGACATCCGGTTTCAGCTGCTGGGCGAGGGCGACCGCTTCCCGGCCGTCGCGCGCTTCGCCGACGATCTCCAGGTCGGGGTCGGACCCGAGATACATGCGTAGTCCCTTACGCACAACGCCATGGTCATCGGCGACAAGGATCCGAATCGCCATCCGACGCTCCTCATACCCGGCAGTTGCACGGGGCAGTCCGGACATGATCTGGAGTACCCTCTTCGTCGAGCAATGTGTCGAGGCTGGCAACGGGCAGGCCGAAATGCGCACCGCCCAGGCGCGGGCGCCGCGCATTTATCAGCTATTCTAGCGCGAAACCGGCTGCCGTCAAGCCCGGACGCGGGCCGAACTGCCCGCCCAGCTCGTCAAAGGTCGGGCGACTCTTCGCGTGCGCCTCTCGGACGGCCCCACGAGAGCTTCGTCGCCAGCAACACCAGCGCATCGGCCGCCAGCGGGATCGCGAGCAAGGGCAGGCGGGGCAGACAAGCGCCGCAGGTGGTGCACTGGCCGACGAGCGGACAACCCTGGCTGAGGAAGGTGCTGCCGATCGCCAGCGTCATCCCGATCGCCGCGCCATGCATCTTCGGCTGCATCTGCCGGATGTGGGTCCCGAGCGAGTTCCCAGCCATCAATCACCCCCTACTTCGACGGCTCGTAATGGATGGCCTTCGAGGGACAGACCTTGGCGCAATCGCCGCACGCATTGCAGGCCTGGTAGTTGATTTCGGCGGGCTTGTGTTTCTCGGACCCGATGGCCCACGCCGGACAGAGGGAGACGCATGTCTTGCAGTTCGTGCAGGTCGCCCGGTCGATCCGGATCAGCCGGCTGATCTTCAGCTTAACCCCGATCCAGTGCGCGAACCCCATCAGCGCGCCGGCCGGGCACAGGAAGTTGCACCACCCGCGGCCGCCCCGGGTGAACAGTCCCAGGACGACGAACCACAACAGGAAGCTTACGATCGAGAAGGAGGCCAGGTAGCTGATGCCCAGGAAATCGCCGAAGCCCGCGCTGATGATGTTCTGCGCGTGCGTGAAATTGCAGAAGCTGCAGCACGCATTCCCGCCGATGAACGCGATCCCCATCATGCCGGCCAGGAAACCGTAGCGGACGGGCGCCGGGTTGACCTTGCCGGCAAAGTTGATCTGGAAGCGCGGGGGCACCAACCGGCTGAGAAACTCCGTCATCTGCCCGGCCGGGCACATCCAACCGCAGAAGAGCGGGCCGAGGAACAAGGCCAGCGCGGGCAGGAAGACGACCGCGACCAGGTAGGTGGGATCCGAGAAGATCGTCCCCCACATCCACGGTTGGGCGAGCCATTGGATGGGCATGCGCAGGCAGATGCTGTGCGCGTCGCCGACGTAGGGCTTGCCCGCGAGCCAGAGGAACCACTTGGTGAGCAGTGCGAACGGCGCGTAGAGCAGGACAATCCCGAGCAGGAAGAATCCAAAACGCTTGGCCCAATGGGGCAGCAGGCGGCGATACGCAGATGGATACATGGACATGCTCAGCCCTCCTGCTGTGCGCGGGAATTGAGGATCGTGATCGGCAGGACAGTCAGCGAATCGCTCGGTCTCCGCGTCGAACAGCTCGAGTTGGCCGCGGCAGACCACGTTCTGGTTGAAGTCCTCCTCGGGAATGTGGAAGTACCAGTCCATGTTGAAGCCCTTGCCCGGGGCGATCGAGCGGGTGGTGGACTGGGTTGCCTGATCCCAGTTCTTCTCCGGCGTCTCCCACTCCAGCTCCCAATCACACAGGTTCATGTCCATGCGGATCTTGTACGGCTTGACGCCGACGTTCCGGACCCAGTGCGAGGAGAGGTTGAAAAAGCGCGGCTGGAAGGTGCGCTTGAGCCAGCCCTCCTGCCCGACGTCGATCAGGATCTGGCCCTCGGTGCCCCAGATGAGTGTGCCGCCCGGCGGGTAATCCTTCCAATCGCTGCCGAACGCGCGCTCCCACGGCGTGCCGAGGTCGCAACAGCTCATCTTGGCACTGGGGGGCGTGTTCTCTCCAGCGGGGAAATTGACCGAGAAGTGGACGGACTCTGAAATGGTGAAGAGGGATTTGGACCAAAGCCCGATGAAGCTCGCAAATACCAGCCCGGCGATGCCAAGGGCGAGAACAGTGAACCTCTTTCTCATACATCCTCCGAGGAATCTGCTCTGTGAACTGGTCAGCGCTGGTTTCGTATTAGCCGGTGAGATGGCGGCTCACTTTCTGAGGGAGTCTACCATCGCCGCGTTAGCTCTGCAAATCACAATTGCGGCAGCAAGGGGTTTCCAACCGGCGCACAGCTTCCCGCGGCTCAGCATGGGGGGAAGTTGTGAAAGAGCAATGAATGTGCTGTGAAGATCGTCTGCGGAACGAGAGATGTAAGTCCAGCCGTGCCGGCGGGAGGGGGGCCGTGCACCACGGGCCACGTCTCATACTTTCGGGGGAGGCCACTGCGTAATGACTTTAACGTACAGAGCACGTCAAAAGTCGGTTGCGGGTCACCGAGGGTTCGTGGTAAAATTCGCTAAACTCGTGGTGCGACTTGCACTCGGGTTCCTCTATCAGCAGCACCATCGGCATATTTAGCAACGGTTGAGGCTGAACCGGCAGTGATCACGCTGTTCATCATCGAAGGCCAACCTTCCGTTGCCCGGGGGCTCCGGCTCCTGTTGGGGGCCGAGGCAGACTTTAGCGTAGTGGGCGAAGCGGCGGACAGCAAGGCCGCCCTTCCCGCAGTGCAGGGCTTGCATCCTGACGTCGTGCTTACGGACATCGACTGTTCACACTTCGCGGCTTGTGCAGCGAGCGACGCCGCTCCGGCAAATCGCCGGGCACGCACCTGTTATCCTGTTGACGCATCTTGACACCGCTGAGACCGGCCGGTTTTCGGAGTTGGTCGGTGCAGCGGCGGTCGTGATTAAGATGTTCACCGCCGAATGAGTTGCTGCACGCGATCAGGCAGGCAGCTCACGCAGCGTGAGCGATCTGCTCGTGACGTCCGGCTATGCGTACATCCTGTCGTGCGCCATTTGGGTTTGACGAGCTTGCGGCTATAGCCGCCGGTTCGCTTTTTGCGCGTCTCATGCGTGTCAGCCCGGACCAACACGTGGTCCGGTTCAGTTGTCTCACCAGGGCATCCCTGGCGCGAATTCCGGCTCGAGCCCCTGCAAGTCCCATAGATCAAGGGGGCAGCGAAAGGAGGACCGCGCGATCTCGTAGCCTATACCGAGCATTACCGTCGCTGATCACATCAGTAGCCCTCAAAGGAGTAGTGCCATGCACTGGAGGAAAACCGTTCACGTTCTCATGCTGTTCTCCATCGCGCTTTCGCTCTTGATGGCGGGAAGCGCGCCGGTCGTTGCGCAACCTGCAGCAAGCGATCTGCCGCTGAACCTGCGCCAGACGATAGTGGCCGGGGCAGCTGCGAATGTCCAGCGCCTGGGCTCACCGAGTTCGCCAGCCGACCGACGCAGGTCCCGCATTACTTTGGCCCCGACCGAACTGGGCCAACAGCCCGTTCACGCTGCCCGACGTGACCGTTCAGATCATCGAAGCTGCCGGCGGGACGGCAACGGCCGACGCCGTCGCCCGGTGGCGCGAACGGCGCCGTCACCGGCCTCACCATCACCAACCCGGGCAGCGGCTACTCGGCCGCGACTCCTCCCGCCGTGAGCATCACCGGCGCGGGAACTGGCGCCTTCGCCGATGGCCACCGTCGCCGACGTCCGGCTCGGTCACCGCGGTCAACATCGACGTGCTCGAACGGCGTCCCACAGACCGGCAGCGGTTACACCGCGCCGACCGTGTCCTTCAGCGGCGGTGGCGGGGCCGGGACTCTGGTGCAGGTCGGCAACACGCTGCAGGCCCGAACGTTCGCCACCGACTACGCAACGGCACCGGGGAGCCTCGGACCCGTACTCGTGATCGTGCCGGTCACCATGCCGGCGTCCGGCGTGGTCAAGTCGATTCAATACTTCAACCAGGCGACGGCTGGGGCAGCCCCACTCCGTCGGCCGGCAACCTGTTCCACGCGTACGTCCTGCAGGCTACCGGGATAGCGAACCAATATACCGTGCTGTGGGACAGCGGCGAGCAGGTGGTTCCCTCGACCGCTGACCCTGTCGGTGTCGGTTGAGACCATCGCGGTTCCCGATGTGGCGGTGACCACCGGCGACGTCATCGCATTCTATGGCGAAGGAATCCCGCTCGATACTCGGAACGGGGACGGACATTTTCAGCTACCCCGCCCCGGCTGCGCCTGCGCAGGGCTCGACCATCACGGTCGCGGCCAGTGACCCCAACTACCCGATCTTCAGCACGACGCGCACGTACTCCTTCGCTGCGAACGTGCTCGACTTGTCCGGCGTGGTGCCGTTGACACCAGCCACCGCGACCGCATATGGCGGCGTCGACGACGGTTACCATTCCGACTAACGGCGGCGGCATCGGCTACACCTTCCCCGTCGTCGACTTCGACTTCCCTGACGACCCGAACGGCACGATCGCCAAGGCCCATGCGACTCATGGACGTGAACGGCGTGATCACTGCAGTGGTCGTCGACGACCCGGGCTCCGGCTACGCTCAGCACCCAACGTCGTCATCCGTGACGGCCCGATCTACGCGCCGGTCAATAACCGGCAGCTGAATGCCGGCTCCGCCGCGCGCGACAAGGCGATCAAGAACGAGCAGGCCGGCCAGCTTTCGGCTGCCGAACTCAACGCGATCGGAACTCTGGCCACGACTACTGCCACTGCCACCGCCACCCTCAAGGTCCTCTCCGTCACCGTCGACACCTTCGGCGCGGGCTATATCTCGGCGCCGACTGTGACCATCGCGGACCCGACCTGGTGACCGGGGACGGGTGCGGTGCGCGACCGCGCAGGTCGACGCCGGTGGTGTTACCGGGAATCACCACTCCTGACGGCGGCTCGGGCTATGTCACCCGGACGGCATCAAGAAGTTCGTCGATCCGCTGCCCGACCTCTGCGACCCAGCGACCGGCGGCTGCACCGCGGCCGAAGTACATCCCGCTCGGCGTGCCGAAGCCGTGACCTATAACGGCGTCGAGGCCGACGAGTACGAGATCGGCCTCGTGCAGTACCGGACGAGCTTCAGCTCGAGCCTCAAGGATGCGAACGCCCCGTCGGAACGCTGGTCCGCGGCTACGTGCAGATCGACCCAGGCTGCACCGCGCCGGCGCCGGAGGCAACATCACGGGCAGCCAGTGCTTCCCGCTGCCAACGCAGCTCCTGAACGGGACGCACTGTCGCCACCGGCTATTGCGGCGTCACCCCGCCGCAGTAGCTCGGCCCGACCATCGTCGCCACCAAGGACAAGCCGGTTCGCATCACCTTCCGCAACCTGCTGCCGACCGGGACCGACGGCAACCTGTTCCTCCCGGTCGGACACCACCCTGATGGGCTCCGGCATGGGGCCTACGGGCATGTGGGCGCCGAGGCGAAACGGCACCGTGCTCGACGAGGCCCGCAACCCGCTGTGCACGCAGACTACGCGCCGAAGCCGCAGATGTGCTACCGGGACAGCCGGGCCACCCTGCACCTGCACGGCGGCCTCTCGCCCTGGATCAGCGACGGCACGCCGCACCAGTGGACGACGCCGGCCGACGAGACACGCTCTATCCGAAGGGCGTCAGCGTCGGGTACGTGCCCGACATGTGGTACGACGCCGACGGCACTGACCCGGTTGCGCGGGCCACCAGCTGCGACGCGGTGCAACGACCCCGGCGACGGCGCGCTGACCTTCTACTACACCAACCAGCAGAGCGCGCGCCTGATGTTCTACCACGATCACGCGTACGGCATCACCCGCCTGAACGTGCTGGCAGGCGAGGCCGCCGGCTACGTGATCACGCGACGAAACCGAGAAGTCGCTCGATCGCCAAGGGCCTGATCCCTGGCGCCGGCCGACACCAAGGTGCTGGTCGTCCAGGACAAGACCTTCGTGCCGCAGGACAAGCAGCTGTACGACCAGTACAGGATCCGGCAACGGGAACATCGTGAGCTACGGCCAGGACCCGACCTGGGACAAGACCCGGTGGGGCGGCTACGGCAACATGTGGTATCACCACGTCTACATGCCCGCGCAGAACCCCGGCGACCCGAGCGGCATGAGCGCGTACGGCCGCTGGATGTACGGCCCCTGGTTCTGGCCGCCGGCCGCGAACACCGTCTACGGCCCATTGCGAACCCGTACTACAACATGGACCCGAACGTGATCCGCCGTTCAGCCACCGCTCGCGGTGCCTGCGACCTGAACAACCCGGCCACCTGGCAGTACCAGACCGACCCGTTCTGCGAGCCGCAGCTGATCCCCGGCACGCCGAACATCTCGACCGGCATGGAGCAGTTCAACGACACGCCGATCGTCAACGGCGTCGCCTACCCGACCATCACCCTGGAGCCGAAGACCTACCGCCTCCGCATCCTGAACGCGGCCAACGACCGCTTCTTCAACTTCCAGTGGTACGTGGCCGATCCCAGCACGACGCGCAGACTCGCGTGCCAGGTCGAGGCCCGACGGAAGTCGCGCTCAACGCGGCCGAGCTCGCCGCCGCGCAGACCGACCCGAACGTCTTCCCGACGCCGTGATACGACGGTCAGCCTGCCCGGGCCGGACTGGGTCCAGATCGGCAACGAGGGCGGCTTCCTGCCGGCCCCGGCGGTGATCGACGGCCAGCAGGTCACCACCTGGATCATCGACCCGACCCGCTTCGACGTCGGCAACGTGGACCAGCACTCGCTGCTGCTGGCCCCGGCCGAGCGGGCGGACGTGATCGTCGACTTCTCGCAGTTCGCGGGCCAGACGCTGATCCTGTACAACGACGCGCCCGCGGCCTTCCCGGCCCGCGTCCGTCGTATGACTACTACACCGGCGCCCCGGACCTGAGCCCGGTCGGCGCGCCCACCATCCTGCCCGGCTACGGCCCGAACACCCGCACCGTCATGCAGGTGAAGATCGCGCCGCCGGACGACACCGGCCCCCGCCTTCAACCTGACCGCAGCTGCAATCGGCCTTCAGCCACAAGGCGGACGGCTCGGGCGTGTTCGAGTCCGGCCAGCACCCGATCATCGTCGGGCCAGGCGGCCTACAACTCGGCCTACGGCACGAGCTTTGCGGCCGGCGGCAACTGCTCGGCCGCGACGGCCGGCGCCACCAAGAAGTGCGACGGCTTCGTCCGGGTCAACGACACGGCGACCTTCAACTTCAACACGCTCAAGGCGCCAGTCGACGGTGATGACCATGCCGCTGCAGCCGAAGGCGATCCACGACGAGATGAACGCGACGACCTTCGACGAGTACGGCCGCATGCAGGCCACCCTGGGCATCGAAGCCCAGCCGCCGACGCCGGGCGTGCAAAACGTCGACCCTCTACCCGTACGTCAACCCGGGCACCGAGTTCATCGACACGACGAACCTGCCGAAGCTCGACGTGGTGCAGGACGCGATAACTGGCCTGCCGTCAGCGACGTCAAGGTCACGCCGATCTCGACCGCGGCGGACGGCACGCAGATCTGGCGCATCACGCACAACGGCGTCGACACGCACCCGGTCCACTTCCACCTGTTCGACGTGCAGGTGCTCAACCGGGTCACGTGGGACAACATCATCATCCCGAACGACGCGAACGAGAACGGCTGGAAGGAAACCGTCCGGGTCAGCCCGCTCGAGGACACGATCGTCGCGCTGCGGCCCGTCATCCCGAGCTGCCGTGGGAGCTGCCGAACGCGATCCGGAACATGAACCCGGCCATGCCGACCGGCTCGACGGCCGATGTTCAACAACATCGATCCGCAGGGCAACCCGACCGCCGCCGATCATGAACCAGCTCGTGAACTTCGGCTGGGAGTACGTCTACCACTGCCACATCCTGACCCACGAAGAGATGGACATGATGCGGCCGGTGTCGGCGGCGGTGCCGCCGGTCGCGCCGGATCGGCGCTGCGCTCTTCGACAATGGCACAACGGCGACGTCTCACCTGGAACGATAACTCGATCAACGAGACCTCGTACGTGGTGCAGCGGTCGACCGACGACGGCGCGACCTGGGCTCACGTCGGTACGAGCGCTGTCGCCGCTCGACCAGCCGAATACGACGGCGGTACGCAGCCTTCGTCGACGCGACGGACGACCGTACACGGACTACCAGTACCGGATCGTGGCGCAGAACACGGTCGGCTACGGCGACGGGTTCCCGAGCATGACCGTCAGTCGTGTCGGCCGCGTGACCGTGCGCGAACCCGCCAGCCGCACCGACCAACCTGACCGCAGTATTCCAGGCTGCTGGGCCGCAGGTGGTCTGACCTGGACCGACAATGCCACCAATGAGACTGGCTTCATCGTCGAGCGGGCCGCTCGCCGGCAGCGGCAGCTTCACACAGGTCGGCACTGGCCTCGGTCGAACACGACCAGCTTCGTGGATACCACGCGTTGTCCTCGGCGACACTTACGACTACCGGGTGGCTGCCGTGAATGCGGTCGGCCACTCGGCCTACTCGAACACTGCCACCGTCTTCGTGGCACACGCCGGCCGCACCGACCAACCTGACCGCAACCGCCCTGGCTGGGCCGCCGCGGGTCTGTGCTGGCCTGGACCGACAACGCCAACAACGAGAGCGGCTTCGAGATCGAGCGGTCGATGAACGGCGCCGCCTTTGCGTCCTACCGCCCCTGGCGCCAATAGCGTGACACGTTCGCCGATACACGCGTCAAGGCAGCAACACGTACACCTACCGGGTGCGCGGCACGTGGCTCGGCGGTCATCCGCCTGGTCGAACACGGCGACGGTGACATCCCGCCAGCCGCTGCCCGTCAACTTACGGCCGTAGCATCGGCCCGCCGGGCAACAACAACAGCGCGATGCACGTTACCTGGACGGACAACGCCAGCAACGAGACCGGCTTCACCATCCAGTGGTCGCGGACTCGAACTCCAGGGCGGCGGTCTGGAACCGGAACCGGCCTGACGTCACGGCGTTACGACGTCGGTCTGCGGCGCAACACGTTGACTACTTCCGAGTCCGGGCGATCAACGCTACTGGGACTTCCGTCCGGGCACAATACCACCTTACCATGCCTAACACCGCTCTCGGGGGAGCGGTTGCTCCCCTTCCCCGATCCCGTGTACAATGTAAACCGGGCGCGAACGTCGCCCGGTTGGCGATCCCGACGACTCCGACCCCGCTACGGGGTGAGGAGACCATTCCATCAAGTTGCTGAGGAGGCTGCGCCTCCCCAGCGCCTCAACGGACAGAGCTATCAACCCATTCTCCCTCCTGGCGGGGGAGAATGGGCCGGCGATTGAGGGCGGTGTCCGCCCGTGAGCTTGATGGCCTCAGGAGGGCCCGTGGTTTCCAGAACGTTACGAATTGCACTGGTCTTGGTGCTCGTCGTCTTCCTCACATCGTGCGTCAGCCCGGCGCCGGCTCCGGCGCCGCCGCCTGCACCGCCATCTCCCACGGATACCCGCGCTCCTGCAGCCGCGCATCAGCCGCTCCGCGCTCCCAGCGCCCGCGGACACGAGCGCCCCCGCCGGCATCCCCGGCGCCCACCGAGCACCGACGCCCCTCCCGGCACGGTGCTCGGTCTTCCGCCAGCCGCCGCGGTCCACCGGCGGCCTGCTCCTCTCGTCGCTGAACGCGCGGGACGAGAAGGCCATCAAGTACTGGGTCTGGGAAAGCTTCGCGTTCGACAAGGTGCAGCCGATCACCGAAATCCGGTGGCGCGGGGCCTATGACCCGGCGGCCCGCGGCCGCGGCGGGCCGGTCGCGCGATTTCACCATCGAAATCTATCCCTCGATCCCGATCGGCGCGCGAGCCGGACGTCGCCAACCGTCCCCTGGTGCACTTCGACGTGGACGGCAACGCGGGCGAGACGCCCGCCGGGCAAGGTCGGCGGGGTGGACACGTATGACTACTCGTTCACCCTGCCAGCTCCCCTTCGAGGCCGCGCCCTACACGCCGTACTGGATCCAGATCGAAGCGCTCCAGACCGGCGGGCCGGACTGGGGGCTCGTGCAGGCCGCCGACGGCGACGCGCAGCACTTCCGCCGGCGGGTGGTGAGCGACGCAACCAACGTCTTCGCGCTGGTGCCCGGCGACCCGTCCATCGAGTTGCTGACCTCCACCGAGCCCGAGGACGCGGCAGAATGTCGTGATCCTGGGACCGGGAGATCACGCCCGAGCCGCTGCCCCCCGCCGAAGTGATACCGGTCGGCGCCGACGGCGTCCAGGAGGTCGTCCTGGTCATCTCGCGCAGCGGCTACACGCCGACGCACTTCGCGGTCAAGAAGGGCGTGCCCGTCCGCATCGTCTTCCGGCAGCTGGGCTATGTGCCGGGCGGCAACATCCTGCTCGTCCGGTGGGGCAGCCAGAAGGAACAGTATCTCGACGCTCGACTCGCTGACCGACACGAAGATGCTCGAGTTCACGCCCGAAGAAGACGGGCGATTTCCGGTTCAACTGCCCTCATTACTGGTACGAGGGCGTCATGACCGTGCAACCGTAGCGCAGCAAGTCGTTCAATTCACTACCGAAGGAGAAGTAGCGTGAACAAGGTTCTTGGCGTCATCATGATCCTCATGGCACTCGTTCTGGCGATCGCACCGGCATTCACCGACTGCGAGTCGCACGGCAAGATGTTGACGACCGCCGACGGGCGGAGCATCTCGATGAAATGCCACTGGGCGGGCGTTGCCGAGATCGCGGCCGCGATTCCCCTCGGGATCGCGGGCATCTACGCGCTGGTCGGCAAGCGCCGCGAGACGCTGCGCTTCGCAGGCATCGTCGGCGCGGCGTCCGGCTGCCGTGGCCGTGCTGCTGCCCACCCTGCTGATCGGCACGTGCGGCAGCGCCATCGATGCCCTGCAACGTGCTCATGAAACCCACCCTGCTCGCGGCCGGCACCATCGCGATCGTGGCCAGCCTGGTCCTGGCCCTCACCGCGCGTGACGCTCAGCAGGTTGCGGTCGCGGGGGCCGCTGCATGAGTTTGCTCCATCTTGCCTGGAAAAGCATTTCCAGGAACGGGCTGCGCAGCTGGGTGGTCGTGCTGTCGGCGCTTGTGCTGGCTGCGTTCGCCCTCTTCGCGACGCTGCTGCTGCGCGGGGCCGCCACCAGCCTGCAATTAGCGGCGGAGCGGCTGGGCGCGGATATCGTCGTGGTGCCCGAGGGCGCGCAGACCGAGATGGAGGGCGCGCTGCTCATGGGAACACCGGCCGAGCTTCTGGATGCCCGAAGAAAGCGTGGCCAAGCTGGCCGCGATCCCGGACGTCGAAGCCGTCTCGCCGCAGGTCTACCTGGCAACGCTGGTCGGGGCCTCGTGCTGCTCCGCGTCCGAGATGTTCATGATCGCCTATGACCCGGCGACGGACTTCACGGTCCGGCCCTGGCTCGAGCAGCAGCTGCCGGCCGGGCTGGCCCGCGGCGAGGTGATCGGAGGCGACTACATCTCCGCGACCGAGGGGAAGGACGGCATCCTGGTGTACGGCACCCTCGTGCACCTGAAGGGAAACCTCCAGCCGACCGGCACGGGGCTCGACCAGAGCCTCCTCTTTACCCTCGACACGGCGAAGTCGATCGCGCTGGCCTCCTATACCCAGGCGGAGAAGCCGCTGGTCATTCCTGAAAAGCAGGTATCGGCGGTCCTGGTCAAGACTCGGCCCGGCACGAACACCGAGAAGATTGCGGTCGAGATGATGCGCAGGGTGCCGGGGATCTACCCCATCGCCAGCGCCAACCTGTTCCAGTCGTCCCGCCTGCAGCTGAAGAGCCTGCTCAACAGCGTTGTCATCATCATGGGCCTGATCTGGCCGCTGTCGATCTTGCTGATCGGCATGGTGTACCTGATGGCTGCCAACGAGCGCCGCCGCGAACTGGGGATGCTGCGCGGCGCTGGGCGCTACGAAGCGCTATATCGCGGGTTCGCTGCTGCTCGAGGCGAGCCTGCTGGCCCTTTTCGGCGCCGCGGCCGGCATCTTCCTTGCGGTGCTCGCCATCTACCTGTTCCGGCGCTTCATCATGGTGTCCCTGGGCATGCCCTTCCTGCTGCCCGAGCCCGGCTCGCTGGCCATCCAGGTGGGGCTCGGGCTGCTCATCGCGATGGTCACCGTGTTCATCGCCGCACTGCTGCCCGCGATCAAGATCAGCCGGCAGGACCCTGCCGTCGCGATGCGAGAGTAGAGGCAGCCGTCATGATCGTACTGGATAGCGTAACGAAGGTCTACGACCTGGGCAAGGGCAGCACGGTGCATGCGGTGCGCGGGGTCAGCCTGGAGATCCATGCCGGCGAGTTTACGGCCATTGTCGGGCGGTCGGGCTCGGGCAAGACCACGGTGCTGAACCTGGCGGCGGCGCTCACACGGCCGACCTCCGGGCGAGTGACCCTCGATGGCGTCGATCTCTGGCGGTTGAACGACACGGAGCAATCGCGCACTCGCAACAGCAAGATCGGCTTCGTGTTCCAATTCCCCAGCCTGCTTCCCACACTGACCGTGCTCGAGAACGTCATGCTGCCGACCACCTTCGGTGCGAAGCGCGACACGGCCGCAGTGCGCGACCGGGCGAAAGGGCTGCTCGAGCGGGTCGGCCTGACCGACAAGCTCAACGTCTACCCGCGACAGCTCTCCGCAGGCCAGCAGCAGCGGGTGGTCATCGCCCGGTCGCTGATCAACGAGCCCGAGGTGCTGCTGGCCGATGAGCCGACCAGCAACCTGGATGAACGAACCGAGGCTGAGATCGTCGATCTGTTCCGCGATCTGCACCGGAGCCTGGGCCTGACGATCGTGCTCGTCACCCACACCCGCCAGATCGTTTCGAACGGGATGCGGACCATCGAGATGGCAGAGGGCAAGATCCTCGAGGCAGTTCCGGCGCTCAGCTAAATGATCAGGTTGAGATCTCCGAACTCGTGCCAGAGGTAGCCCAGCCGGACCGCTTCTTCGTAAGCGGCCTGGAGGCGGGCCGGCGGCAGGAAGGCCGTCAGCAGGTCAAGATGGCTGGCCATCGGTTCGTGAAGGCCGGTGAGCAGGCCGTCGACGATCGACAGGCGATGTTCGGAATCGATGTGGAGCCGCGTGTAGCCGTGTTCTGGCTGCACGCGGCCTTCTTTTGCGGCGGATTCGAGGCACGCGCACGACTGTCGTCCCGACCGCGATGACGCGATTGCCACCCCTCCGGGCGGCGTTGATCGCCTGGGCCGCCGCGTCGCCGATCAGGTACTCTTCTTCAGCGGCCGGGTGCTGCGCGTCCAGGTCGTCGTCCATGTACGACGACAGCGTGGTATGCAGGACGATGTAGGCCATCCGGACGCCCCGGCGCCGCAGGTCGAACAGCAGCCGCCAGGTGAACGCCCGGCCCGCAGAGGGCATCTCGGCGGAACCCGGATCGCGCGCAAAGACCGTCTGGTAATAGTCCAGGTCCCAGGGCGCGGAGACGTAGTTGTAGCGGACGGGCTGGCCGATGCGATAGACCTCGTCCACCAGGTCCGCGCCCGTCTTTGAGAAGCGAATCTGCCACAGCCGGGGTATGGTCACGTCGGCGCTGAGGACGACGCAGCTGAGCGCGTCGGAGAAGCGCAGCTCGACCCCGGCGCCCAGGCCGCAGGTGAACAGGTTCGGGTCATCGCGGCACAGCAGGAGCGCGAGCCAGGTGTCGTCGGGCAGGTGCTCGGCCAGCCGCACCTCGACGCAGGGTCCGGGCGCAGGGTTACAGCCAACCAGCGATGCGGGCAGGGTCCGGCTGGTGTTGAACACGAGCAGGTCGCCCGGGCGCAGGTAGTCGGCGAGGCGATCGAAGCGGGTGTGGGCGACGCGCCCGGAGTCCCGCTCGATCACCAGGAGCCGGACGCCGTCGCGGCTGATGCCCCGCTGCTCCGGCGGCTCCTTGGCCGAGAGCTCGCGAGGCAGGTGAAACGTGAAGGGCGCACTCATCCGGCCTGAGCTTCCTCCAGGCCCCACCGCTCTTCCTGGGCCTGCAAGCGCCGGCCCGTAAGCCCCTTCGACTCGTCAGACGCAAGATAGACGAACACGCCAGTTACGGCCGCCGGATCGGCCCATTCGCTCGGGTCCTCGTCCGGTTCGGCCGCACGGTGCATCTCGGTATTCATGTTCCCCGGATCGACCCAGTTCACCCGCACGCCGGCATCCTCGAGCTCCGCAGCCCAGGTTTGCGACAGCCCTTCGAGACCGAACTTCGAGATGCCGTACGCGCCCCAGCCGGGATAGCCCGTCACCCCCGCGTCGCTGGTGACGTTGATGATCGACCCGCCGCACTCGATCATGGCGGGGAGCAGCTTCTTGATGAGCAGGAACGGCGCGATCAGGTTGACGTTGAGCGTGCGGCGGAAATCCTCCAGCGGGTAGTCCAGCAGGTACGGCATCGGAACTGCGCCCAGGGTGGACGCGTTGTTGACCAGCACGTCGAGGTGGCCGCGCAGGGCGGTCAGCGTCAGCCCGGCCAACCGCTCTACATCGTCGTCACGGCTCAAGTCGGCCTCGACGAGAAAGACATGCGCGTCGGGTCGCAGCTGCTCGATTTCGGCTTTGAGCGCGTCCAACGCCGGGCGGTCGCGGGCGGATAGCACCAGGTGGGATACTCCTTCACGCGCAAAGGCGACCGCCAGCTCGCGGCCGAGGCCGCGCGACGCGCCCGTGATCAATGCCCGTTTGCCTGCCAGCCGGTCCATAATAGCCTCTTCCTACATCCTGGCTCTTTCGCCAAGATACAGAATAGATGACGGTGCAAGCGTAGCACAATAACTACGGTGAGGCTGTAGGCTTTCCACCAACGCAGTTGCAGAGGGGCGTATGTCGGATGGGCCGAGCTGGTGCTCGGGGGCTCCGGATGGGGGGTCCGGCGCAAGAAAAAGGCCGGCTTCGTTGCCGGCCTGGAGGCGATGCCTATGTACGGAAAGCCGAAAGCCTAGCCCGCGAAATGAATCCGCAGGATTTCCCCCTGCCCCGGGGGGAAGCCGAAACCGAAATTCGAGACATAGAGGTCGCCATCCGGCCCGAACGTCATCGCGGTCGGGAACGTCAGGCCCTTGACCACCTCTTCCCAGTTGCCCGAATTCCAGCGCAGCACTCTGACGCTGGCCTTGCGCCGGTCAAATGACGGAACACTAGACGCGAAACCTGGCGGGTTCAAACCTGCTTGTCAGGTGAACCCGCCAGGTCTGCGGCCGCCGGATCAGCCGGTGACCGTGATCGTGCCCTTCATGTTCGGGTGGAACTGGCAGGTGTAATTGAAGGTGCCTGCCTTGCTGAACGTGAAGCTGAAGGTGGCGCCCTGGTCCAGGCTGCCCGAGTCGAATGAACCGTCGGAAGCGGTCACCGTGTGCGCGGCGCTGTCCTTGTTCGTCCATACGACGGTCGTGCCAACCGGAACGGTCAGGGGCTGGCCGAAGCTGAAGTTCTGGATCGGGACGTCGACCGTCTTGCCCGCTGCCGCTGGCGCTGAGGAACTGGCGGCCGGCGTCGACGCTGCTGCTCCGCCCGGCGTCTCAACCTCTTCGCCCTTTGCGCTGAGCACGTACCACACGCCGCCGACATCCTGGCCCGTGACGTCACCCGGCTTCTGATCCTTGATGAAGTAGTACAGCGGCCAGCCGTTGTAGGTCACCTGCGTGGAGCCATCCTTGCGGGTGGTCGTGCCCAGCAGGGATACGTCCGCGCCCGTGCCGGCGGTTGCCTTACCCGTGGTCATCAGGGGCGGCCAGTTGGCGGCGCACTTGTCGTAGCAATTGCTGGTGTTCTTCGTGTCCTTGGTATAGAGGTAAAGCGTCATCCCCTTGGCGTCGGCCAGGATGTCGCCGAGCTTGTCGTTCTTGGCGATCATGACCGTGCCGCCCGCACTGCTGCTAGAACCGGAGGCAGCCGGCGCCGCCGCGGCGCCGCCCGGCGTCTCGACTTCCTCGCCCTTTGCATTCAGCACGTACCACACCTTGCCCACGTCCTGGCCCGTGACGTCGCCCGGCTTCTGGTCCTTGATGTAGTAATAGAGAGGCCAACCGTTGTACGTCACCTGCGTGGAGCCGTCCTTGCGGGTGGTCGTGCCCAGCAGGGACTGGTCCGCGCCGGTCCCGGCGGTCGCCTGGCCCGTGGTCATCAGGGGCGGCCAATTGACGGCGCACTTGTCGTAGCAGTTGCTGGTATTCTTCGTGTCCTTCGTGAACAGGTAAAGGGTCGTGCCCTTGCCGTCGGTGAGGATGTCGCCGAGCTTGTCGTTCTTGCTGATCATGACCATCGCCGCGCTCGTCACGGTGTTCGTCGTGGCGCCCGTCGTGGTGGTGGTCATGGCTCCGGTTGCGGCCGGGGCTGCGGTAGCAACCTCGGTGGCCGCAGCGGCCACGGTCGGCTCGACCACGGTCACGGTTTCCTGTGCGGCCGCGACCGTGGGCGCGGCCGCAGTGGCGAGCGCAGGGACCGTCGTCGCAATCGAGGAAGCTTGCTGCGCGGCGCCCGACTGGCCGGCACAGCTAGCCAGCACGAGCACGAGGATCGACATGGAAAGCATCGTGAGCCCCAGCTTCAAACCCTTATCGTACCGTTTGATATTCATCTCCTAACCTCTCTACTCAATACTTCATGGGGGGCTTGCCCATTCGCTGAGTTATACGCTCCCCCAGGACCCTGCGGATCACTCGCCACCAAATGTGATACAATCAAAAGACGGAGTCAGTGCGAGAGCGGTAGCATTCGGCGCAGAAGGGGGCGTATGGCGGCGGAACGAGGACAGGCAGATGTTTACGTCGAGACGGGGCTGAAGCGGGTCGTGGCGGCTGCGATCGAGTGGCCGGGCTGGTGTCGGACGGGGAAAGACGAAGTTGGTGCGCTGGCCGCCCTGGTGCAGTCGGCGCCGCGCTACTCGGACATGATGCGACGGAGCGGGCTGGCCTTTGAGCCACCCGGCGACGCGGCGCAGCTCGCGATCCGGGAGCGCGTCGTGGGGAGCTCGGCGACGGACATGGGCGTGCCGGAAGTCATCTTGGCCTGCGGATGCCAAGCCGTTGAGCGATGCCGAACTGGAACGCCTGAGCCACATCCTGCGGGCGTGCTGGGCTGCGTTTGACGACGCGGTCCGGGCCGCGCGCGGCAAGGAGCTGCGCAAGGGGCCGCGCGGCGGTGGGCGGGAACTGGAAGGAATCGCCCGGCATGTGGCCGAGGCCGAGGCGTCCTACGCGCAGCGGACCGGCCTGAAGTTCAGCTGGAACGAGCTGACCCGGGAGCCGGACGTCGAGGCGGTGCTCGCCGCGAGCCATGAGAAGGTGCTGGAAGCATTGGCGGCGGTTGCGGTGATCGGGATGCCCCCGCCCGGCCCGCGCGGCGGCGCGCGCTGGCCCGCCCGCTACTTCGCCCGGCGGGTGGCGTACCATGTCGTCGATCATGCGTGGGAGATCGAGGACCGCTCGCCGTCCGCTGGACCCCGAGCCGCCGAAGTAGGCGAGAATGCCGGTGGCATAACATACGGCCGAGCCATTCTCAGGTATCCTGTCAAGCGATCTTGCCGAGATGTGCGGAGATGCTGTGGGAGACTGTGGAGTGGTGTTTCAAAGGCATTCCTGGCGCCGGGCCATGCCGCTTGGCCTGGCGTTGTTGTTGCTGGCGGCCGGGTGCAGCAGCCCGGCTCCCGTCGCTTCACCGGGACCGGCGGCCAACGCGCCTGCGACCGCCATGCCGGCCGCCGACGCCGGGGCCTGGACCACGTACACCGAGCCGGTGCTGGGCTATCGCTGAGCTTCCCCCCGGACGTGGAAATCACGACGGGAACGAGCAAGGCGGGCGTACACACGGTGCGGCTGCAGTTCCGGCTGCCCGGTGCGGACGGGTACCAGGGCATGGTCCTGAGGGTGGAGCCGAACCCCGAGGGCAAGGGGATCGAGCAGATCGCGCAGGAGATTTACCGGCGCAACTTCCTGGAGGAGCCGCCGCAGGGCTGGCTGCAGCAGCTTGCAGCGGTCAACGTGGCGGGGATCCCGGGGCTGCAGCTCAACTGGGGGACCCGACTTCTCGCTCGTCGTGCCCTATGCGAATTACACCTATATCATCGCGCCGGTCCACGACACGGCCACGGCCGCCATCAGCCCGGAAGCGCTCGCCCTCTTCTACCAGGTGCTGGCGACGCTGAAGGTGGCCCGATGAGCAAGATCGGCATGGCAGCCCTGATCGTGATCCTGGTGACCGGCCTCCTCGGCGCAGCCTCCATCCCGCCGGGGGCCGCCGCTGCCCCACAGTTCGGGCCGCCGCTCGGCGCGGCGTGACGGCGTGGCATACGGGCCTCGCGTGACGAAAGACGGCGGCAAGCTGGTCGAGGACACGAACTACGACGTGCAGAACCCCGACCTCAAGGGGACGACGTGCTTCGGGGTGGCGTGGGAGAAGCTGTGGCACGCGGGCCAGGACCTGTACCGGGAAGATGGGAAGAGCACGGCGGGCGCGGAAGTGACGGCCATTGCGGACGGCAAGGTGGCCTACGCCAACCCCGACATCAATTACCCGGGCCTCGTCGTCATCCTGGAACACACGCTGGACGGCGCGCCGGTCTACAGCGTCTACGCGCACCTGGACGACAACTCGCTCGAGGTGGCGCAAGGGGACCCGGTGAAGCAGGGGCAGAAGCTGGGGACCGTGCTGAAACAGCGCTACACCGGGCGCTTCCCCGAGCTGCACCCTTCGGGCGACGACTCGCACCTGCACTTCGAGGTGCGCCGGTTCCTCAACGCCCGGAGCGTCTACGCCGCCGCACCCGAGTGCAACGGGCTGGTCGCCGGGCGGGGGTACACGTACCCGGCGCACCCGGGCAGCTTCCCATCAGCCGGCAAAGGTTACCTGGACCCTGCAAGCGTGGTCGAACCTTAGCACGGGCCGAACGCAGCGCATGCGCCTGTACGCAGAAATAACAGGGCCGGACTTGCGCCCGGCCCTGACTTTTCGGTCACATCAGGTCAGTAGGATCAGGGGTCGACACGAACGATCGTGGGATTCGGCATGCCGGCTGCACCGCCGTATACCGACCGAGCCCAGGTACTTCGTGCCGGCCGTCAGGCCGCTGAAGGTCAGGTCGATCGCGCCGGTCTTTCCGAGTTCGGCGTTGGCCGGTGCGGCGACGGTCATGTTGCCGGCGGCAGTCGAACCGAGCACCCAGGCGAACAGCGTGAACGTGGACGGGTCGGCAGTGCGCGTAACCGTCGATCGTACGACCGTATACGTCCCGGCCGCCGGATTCACGAAGGTTGACCTCCTCAGTCGGAGGTGCCGCTTCCGCTGCGAGCCAACCAGCGCCCCGCCCAGAACACACGCATGTCCAGATCGCTGCCCGCCGTGGTGTTGGCATCGAACAGCGAGAAGCGGGCATACGTCGTGCCGGCCGGAACGACGACGTCGAACGAAACCGTGGCGCCGTCGCCGACGCTGCCCGTCAAACTTCTGGGCAGGGACGAGGCCGCGTGCGGTGGCGGTGAATGGGCCATTGTATCCGAACGTCACGTTGTAGCTGCCCGATACCTGCGCAGGGGCAGCCAGGGCGACGGGCTTACCACAAGCGGAATGCGAACGTTGTGCGTGCCATCGGACCACGTTAGCTGGCCGCCGGTGTAGGCATTCAGTGCTGCCGTGGTGCGGGTGAACTTCACGGTGAAGGCCTTGGCTTCGCCCGGATTAAGGGTCAAGCTGCAGCCGGCGAGATCTCGACGGTGAAGCCGCTCATGCCGGTGATAGCTGGCGGTGTAGGTCGCGCTTGCCCTTGCCCACGTTGGTCACCACGCGCTTCACGGTCTGCACCCCAGCCAGGTCACCGATCGCGATCGAAGCGACGTTCATGTCGCTCGGATCGGTCGAGTAACCCTTGTTCTTCAGGTGGTGCAGGTCGCTGGCATCCACGGCCGCTCGTGGTGCCACACAGGAAGGCCAGCCAGTTGTTCCAGCTGGAGTTGAACACCAGGCCCGGGTCGGCCGCCTTGTTCGGATCGACGTGACCCGCACCCTGGCGGAAGATCACGAGCGGGTTGGTGTTGGGGCCGTCCAGGATATCATACGCGCTGGTCATGAGCGCCGACTTGATCATCATCGGCGTCCAGTTGGGGTGCAGGTCCATCAGCAGTGCGGCCAGGCCGGCCACGTGCGGGCTGGACATCGACGTGCCGCTGTAGAGGTTGAAGTCGCAAGCCCGCCGCTGCCGGCGGGCGACACAGCCGCCAGGATGTCCTGGCCGGGAGCGATGACGTCCGGCTTCAGCAGGTCCCCACCGCCTGCAAGCAACGGGCCGCGGGAGGAGAAGGATGCCGTGAACGGCGCGGCGGCGTTATAGATGATCGTCGCCTGGTTGATCGTCGCGGTCGCGCCTGCGGTCGCCGCGTAAGCCTTGATGGCCAAACCGTCCGCATTTTGACATGCACCGTCGGGACGACGTGGAAGTCCGCGTTGAGCGAATTGTCGGAGCGTGTTGAAGAGGACCATGCCTACGCCGCCGGCTTCCTTGACCGCCAGGCTCTTGTTCACGCGGGCGGTCACGCCCCGCTCGCAGACCACGATCTTGCCCGGCCACCTTGGCAGGATCGAGCACCGGACGTCCCGCCGTTGTCCAGGCTGGAATAGCACAGGGCGACCTTTGTCGGGTCCGCGCCGGGCAGGCCGGCAGCGGTCGAATCGATCAACGGGGCAGGACCGACGGCCGTCGCAACCGAGGCGCCCTTGTATGTGACGCCGTTGCCGAGCGTGACCGAGCCCTCGCCGTTGCGGTTGTGCGTGCCGGCGGCAACCGTCGTCGTCCAGGGGCTGGGATGCGCAACCGTGCTGACGGCCGGGCCGCTGTTGCCGGCCGACTGGGCCACGAAGATGCCGGCGTTGGCGGCGTACATGAACGAAATCTCGACCGGATCGGCGAAGTTGGTCAGGCGTGCCGCTGATGGAGTAGTTGATGACATCCACGCCGTCGGCAACGGCCTGATCGATTGCGGCGACCAGGTCGGCGGTGGAGCCGCTGGCGGTCGAGCGCATCCTCGGTCGACCAGAGAGCCTTGTACATCGCGATCCGTGCGCGAGGGGCAATGCCGCTGATCGTGCCGAACACGGCCGCCGGGCCGGTCGCCGGCACGCTGTAGTTCCCGCCGGCGGTCGAGGAGGTGTGCGTGCCATGGCCGTTGTAGTCACGCACCGAGTTGAACTCCCAGGGCCGCTGCGCGTCGATGCCGGCATTGCCGCCCCAGGACTCGTTGAAGTACTGCGCGCCGATCAGCTTCTGGTTGCACATCGACGCGTTGAAATCCTCGCCCGGCTTGCACCGGCCGTGCCAGCCGGGGATCTGCTGGAAGACGAGCTTGCCACCGGGTCCAGGTCGACGTCGGCATGCCGTCGCGGTCGACCCGGTCCGAGAAGCTCAGGCTCTCGGGCCAGATGCCGGAGTCCACGACGCCGATGATAATGCCCTCGCCGGCGCTCCCGACCCCACCCAGCTGCTCCCACAGGCCGCCGGGTGCGGTCAGCCCGAGGAAGTCAGGCGTGCTGCTCGTGTCGACCTCAAAAACCTCGTTCGGGGTGACGGCCAGCACGTCGGGGTTCGACTTCAGCGCCGCAACGGCCTGCCCATCCAGCTGGGCGGCGAAACCGTTGAACGAGATGGTGTAGTCGTACAGCTTGCGGCCGCCGCCGGCGCGCATCGAGCGCGCCGTCGTGCTTGCGGTTGAGGTAGCCCGTGTACTTAATCACGTCGGGGCTGTTCGGGTCGATCTTCTGGCCCTTGGCGGGCTTGGTGGCCTTGAACCCTGGGATGCCACCGCCATAAGCCACGGCCGGCTGATCGCTCATCTGAACGATGTAGAGGCCTGCGGCAGAGGGGCTGCCAGCCTTGCCCTGGCTTCCATCAGGGGGACCTGCGAAGGCTGGCATGACGCCGAGCAAGAGCACGGCGAAGACTACGAGCAGCGTGCGGACGCTCCGAGACATAGGGTGAACTCCTTTTGCCGGGTGGCAACGCGATAAGAAGTGTGACCGAAGTGGGTGTATTCAAACACAAGCAGCGGAATTAAGCAAGCGGGAAGGTGCTAAAAAAGGACACGAGGCAGTCTGGCATTGCCTCGTGTCCCAACATATGGAAGTATCAACCAGAATTGAAACTCAGTCCACTTGCTCCACCAGGTAGGTCTGGAAGCCCATCTGCTCGATCTGATCGAGCTGGGCTTCGATCCAGTCGACGTGCTCTTCCTCGTCGCCCAGGATGCTCTCCAGGACCGCCCGGGTGCCGTTGTCGCCGAGTTCGACGGCCTGGCGGATGCCCTTGTTGTATTCCACGACCGCGCCGAGCTCCGCGTCGAGGTCGTGCTTGAGCTGTTCGAGCACGCCCCCGCCGATGTGCAAGGGGTTGAGCTGGCTGACGACCGGCTTCCCGTTCAGGAACAGGATGCGGCCGATCAGCTTCTCGGCATGGCGCATCTCGGTGATCGCGCGCTTCTCGATGGCCTCGTGCAGCTCGCCGTAGCCCCAGTTGGCGCACATCTCGGAATGCACCATGTACTGGTTGATCGCGGTCAGCTCGTCGGCCAACAGGTGGTTGAGCGATGCGAGAACTTCTTCGTTACCCTTCATTGTAAACTCCTTCTGAAGTGAGCGGGATTGAAACACAAAGGCACAAACGTTTCTGATCATCGTGTCTTGGTGTCTTTGTGTTGAAAGTGCTTCTCTACGCGCTCTTCTCGGCCTTGGCCCAGGTGTCCCGCAGTCCGACGGTGCGGTTGAAGACCAGCAGGTCGGGCGTGCTGTCGGGATCGGTGCAGAAATAGCCCTGGCGCAGGAACTGGAACCGGTCGCCGGGCTTGCTCTCGCGCAGGCCGGGCTCCACCTTGCAGCCCCGGAGCGCGGTCAGCGAGTCCGGGTTGATGTTCGCCGTGAAGTCCTGCCCCTCCGGGACATCGTTAGGGTCCTCTTTGGTGAAGAGATGCTCGTAGAGGCGCACCTCGGCGTCGACTGCGTGGGCCGCCGAGACCCAGTGCAGCGTGCCCTTCACCATGCGGCCGTCCGGCGTGCTGCCGCCGCCCGATTCGGGATCATAGCGTGCAGCGGAGCTCGACCACGTTGCCCGCGGCGTCCTTGATCGCCTCCCGGCACTTGATGTAATAGCCGTGCTTGAGCCGCACCTCCCGGCCGGGACCCAGGCGGAACCAGCCCTTTGGCGCGTCCTCCCGGTAGTCGTCCTGCTCGATGTAGAGCTCGCCGGAGAAGGGCACCTTCCGCGTGCCCATCGACTCGTCCTCGGGGTTGTTCACCGCGTCGACCCACTCGACCACCGGGCGGCCGTCGGGGCCGGTGGGCCAGTTCTCGATGACGACCTTGAGCGGCTTCAGCACCGCCATCACCCGCTGGTGCGCGGCGGTTGAGGTCCTCACGCACGCAGTGCTCCAGCAGCTCGATCTCGACCAGGATGTTGGACTTGGACACGCCCGTCCGGTCCATCAGGTCCTGGATCGCCTCGGGCGTGTAGCCGCGGCGGCTCAGCCCGACGAGGGTGGGCATGCGCGGATCGTCCCAGCCGCTCACGATGCCCTCGTTCACCATCCGGCGCAGGTAGCGCTTGCTCAGGATCGTGTAGGTGAGGTTGAAGCGGCCGAACTCGACCTGCTGCGGCATGTAGATGCCCAGCTCCCGGCAGAACCACTCGTACAGCGGGCGGTGATCCTCGTAGCCCACGTCGCACAGCGAGTGCGTGATCGCCCTCGATCGAGTCGGACTGGCCGTGCGCCCAGTCGTACATCGGGTAGATGTGCCACTTGCTGCCCGTCCGGTGGTGCTCGGCGTGCAGGATGCGGTACATGACCGGGTCGCGCATGTTGAAGTTCGGGTGGGCCATGTCGATCTTGGCGCGCAAGGTGCGCGCGCCCTCGGGGAACTCGCCGTTCTTCATGCGCTCGAACAGGTCCAGGTTCTCCTCGACCGAACGGTCGCGCCAGGGGCTGTTCTTTCCGGGCTCGGTCAGCGTGCCGCGGTACTCGCGCACCTCGTCGGGCGAGAGGTCGCAGACGTACGCCTTGCCCTTGCGGATCAGGTCCTGCGCCCAGATGTAGAGCTGCTCGAAATAGTCCGAAGCGAAGAAGAGGCGATCCCCCCAGTCCCAGCCGAGCCAGCGGATGCTCGCCATGATGGCATCGACGAACTCGGTCTCTTCCTTGACGGGGTTCGTGTCGTCGAAGCGCAGGTTGGTCTTGCCGCCGTAGTCGCGGGCCAGGCCGAAGTCGATGGCGATGGCCTTGGCGTGGCCGATGTGGAGGTAGCCGTTGGGCTCGGGCGGAAAACGCGTGAGGACGCGGCCGCCGAAGCGCCCGGTCCGGTTGTGCTCGTCGACGATTTCGTGAATGAAGTCCTTCGGGGCAGTGGTTTCAGTGTCGGACATGGTAATATTGGCCTTTGATGACGCGTACAATTGGTTACCGGCGCATTATACGGGCAGAGGGAGAATGAGTCAATGACGCGGCGCACACGGGTTGGACCACGAACGTCTGGAACACGAAGACGCACAGGCGCCAGCAAGCTGGCGTGCGAAGCACACGAAGCGCGAAGGCCGCCACATCCGCAACTGCGCCGGACGGCGAATGGGACGCCGAGTTTGACGCGGAATTCGAGACGGACCAGGCGGAGCTGGAGCGCAGCGGGCGGACGCTCACGAAGGTGCTGCTCTTCGTGTTCGCAGCGATCGCGGCGCTCATGCTGGTCATCGCCGATCCTCACGGGGATGAGCACGAGCCGGAAGCTGGCGCGCGAGCAGAGCGTGCTCGGGCAGGTGACCGCACTGACCGAACGGAAGGACTCGGAGGGCAACTCCTTCTTCTACCCGGTGGTCGCGTTCGACGTGCCCGACGGGGGCAGGTATAACGTCCAGTCGGCCGAGGGCTCGCTGGCCGCCCGCACACCGGGTGGGCGACCTGGTGACCGTGCTCTACGACTCCACGAACCCGCTGGACGCCCGCATCGCATCGGGGGGCGGGACGGCGGCGCTGTGGACGTGGACGCTGGTGACGGGGATCCTGGCGGTCGCGTTTGCGGGCGCTGCGGCGTTGGCGTGGGGGCTGGGACGAGGCGGGTGACGGGGCAACGGATGACCAACGGAGGAACGGATAGCGAGGCAACGTGCGCCGTCATCCGTTTCTCCGTTTCGGCCGCAGGCCATCCGTTGCGTCGTCACCCCTCACGACGAAGCCTGGCGCGGGGCTTTGCCGTTCAGCCCGAGCATGCGCTCCTCCCAGTCGACCCACTCGACGTGCTCGCGGCGCACGTACTCGTTGACCGCCTCGCCGACGGTGCGGAAGAAGTAGCCGTCGCCGAACTTGTCGTACAGATCGAAGCGCCTGAGCTTGTCTTTGACCGGGCCTTTCATGGCGGCAAACCCCAGCCGGATCCCGGCGGCGGCGAGGTCGGCCCGAAGCTTGTCGAGCATGTCCGCTGCAGTGATGTCGACGCTCGTCACCGGCTCAGCCGTCACGACGAGCCAGCGCACGGGGGTCGGCGACTCGTCCACGGCGTCCAGCACGATGTTGCGGAACTGCTCGGCGTTGGCAAAGAACAGCGGGGCATCCCAGCGCAGCAGCACGAGGCCGGGCACCCGCCGCGCGTCGGGGTGGCGGGCGATGTCGTGATAGCCCTTGACGCCGTCGACCCGGCCGAGGATCGCGTGGTGCGGCCGCCAGCCGTCCCAAAGGAACTCCATCACGGCGAGAACGATGGCGAGCAGGATGCCGGGCACCGCACCCAGGAGCACGACCCCGGCAAAACACGCCATCGAGAGCCAGAACTCCCAGCGCTGCATGTGGTACAGCCGGGGCAGGTCCTGGAGCTCAAATAGCCCGATCGCCGCGGCGATCACGACTGCGCCGAGGGCGGCGTTCGGCACGTTCTGCAGCAGGTTCGGCGCCGCCAGCAGGAGCAGCGCCACGCACACGGCCCCGACCACGCCGGTCAGCTGCGTGCGGGCGCCGGCATTCTCGACCACCGGCGTGCGCGATGCCGCGCTGTTGATCGGGAACCCCTGGAACAGGCCCGCCGCAAGGTTCGCGATGCCCAGCCCCACCATCTCGCGATTCGGATCGACGTAGCTGCCCTCTTTCGCCGAGTAGGTGCGCGACAGCACGCTCGTTTGCGCGCACGGTGACGGCCGCGATGGCGATGGCAGCGGTCGCAAGGGCCTCCAGATCGCGAGGGCTGACGAGCGGCAGTGCGGGCGCGGGCAAGCCCTGCGGCAGCGGACCCACCACCGGGACCCCGGCCCGGCCCGCCAGGTCCAGCAGCGAAACGACCAGCGTCGCGCCGACCACGGCGATCAGCACGCCCGGCACCTGCCGCCAGCGCTTGAGCAGGAGGACCACGACCAGCGTCGCGACCCCGATGGCGAGCGCCGCCAGGTTGGTGCGCCCCTGAACGACACCTTCGCCGATGGCGAGCAGCCTCGATGGCAAGTTGTCGCCGCCCGCCGAGAATCCGAAGAGTCGCGGCAGCTGGCTGACAAGCACCATCAGCGCGATGCCGTTCATGTAGCCGTAGCGAATCGGCTTGGATAGCAGCTCGGTGACGAAGCCCAGGCGCAGCAGGCCCACGAGGATGCAGAACAGGCCCGACATGATGCCGAGCGCAGCGGCCAGCGTGATGGCCCGATTGACGTCGCCGAGGGCCAAGGGGACGATGGCGGTCGCGATCAGCGGGGTCAGCGCCGAATCGGGGCCGACGATCAGGATCCGGCTCGGGCCGAAGACCGCATAGGCGAGCAGCGGGAAGATCGAGGCGTAGAGGCCGATGATGGCGGGGAGACCGGCCGCCTGCGCGTAGGCCATGCCCACCGGCACCAGCACGGCGGTCAGCACGACCCCGGCGGTCAGGTCGCGCGGCAGCCAGGCCAGCCGGTAGTGCCGGACAACGTGGACGCCGGGCACCCAGCCGAGCGCGCCCTGCTGGTCACGGTCCGGCTTGGGTCGGGCGAGTCTTCCCGGCCCGGCTTGGGGCGCCCACCCGCCGTTCAGGTCAGATCCAGTCGCCATTGCTCTGTCCTGCCTCCGAATGCGTCGTTCGGGGATTAGGGAGAGTAAGGTAGCACCGGCAGGCGCGCTTGTCAATTGCGGGTCAAATTTCGGGTGCGGTTCAAGTGTTCGCGCGGTGTCGGGATGATCTGGAAAGGGAAAGACGAAAGCCGGGGGTGCTGCGGGTGAGCGCGAGCCGGGTGGTCGAGGAGGCGCTGCAGGTGATCCGGGCGGAGGAGATCGACGTCAACGAGCAGTACGTCACCCCGTCGCGGATCGGGAGGGCGCTCGGGCAGATGCGGCTCAAGCGTGTGCGGGAGATGGGCACCGGCAAGCGGCAGTGGACCGTGCCGCACGACCAGCTGACGCCGCGCCCTGGAAGCGCACGGGCTGCCGGGGTTGGAGGATGTGCCAGCCGGCGAGTGAGAGCAGGCGTTAGAAACCAGGTTTCTGCGCCAGCTCGGCTGGTCTGGCAGAAACCTGGTTTCTCCTACCCCTCTCCCCATGTGTCACAAGTGTCACCTAGTGTCACATGCCAAGACTTGCCGCCCGCAGCGACGGGCGACAAGTAGGATGGAATTTGCCGCCTATACCGCTACGGGCAGGGCTGGCATGGGCGGGAGCATGGCAGGCTGCGGCGGCTGCTCGAACTGGCTGTTGTACAGCTCGGCGTAGAAGCCGCCCGCAGCGAGCAGCTCGGCGTGCGTGCCCTGCTCCACGATGTCGCCGTCGCGCATCACGAGGATCAGGTCAGCGTCGCGGATCGTGGACAGGCGGTGCGCGATGATGAAGCTGGTGCGGCCCTTCATCAGCTCGTTCATGGCCCGCTGGATCAGCACCTCGGTGCGGGTGTCGACCGAGCTGGTCGCCTCGTCCAGGATCAGGATCCTCGGGTCGGCCAGGACGGCCCGGGCGATGGTCAGCAGCTGCATCTCGCCCTGCGATACGTTGGTGGCCTCCTCGTTGAGCACCATGTTGTAGCCGTCGGGCAGCGTGCGGATGAAGTGGTGCGCGTGCGCGGCCTTCGCCGCCGCGATCACCTCCTCGTCCGTCGCGTCCAGGCGGCCGTAGCGGATGTTCTCCATGATCGTGCCGTTGTACAGCCAGGTGTCCTGCAGCACCATGCCGAACAGCTTGCGCAGGTCCTCCCGGCAGAACTCCCGGATGTCGTGGCCGTCCACCAGGATCGCGCCGCTGTTCACGTCGTAGAAGCGCATCAGGAGCTTGACCATCGTGGTCTTGCCCGCGCCCGTCGGGCCGACGATGGCGATCCTCTGGCCCGGCTTGACCGTGGCGGTGAAGTCGTTGATGATGATCTTGTCCGGGCTGTAGCCGAAGTGGACGTTGCGGAACTCGACCGCGCCCGGCCACGGTCTCGAGCTGCGAGCGGCTGCGCCGTCTCGGCCACCTCTTCCGGCTCGGCGAGGAACTCGAAGACCCGCTCGGCTGCGGCGGCGGTCTGCTGCAGGACGTTCGAGATCTGCGCGAACTGGGTCATCGGCTGCGTGAACGAGCGGACGTACTGGATGAACGCCTGGATGTCGCCGACGGTCACCACGCCGCGCACCGCCAGCCAGCCGCCCAGGACGCAGACCGCCACGTAGCCCAGGTTGCCGATGAACTGCATGATCGGCATGATGATGCCCGAGAAGAACTGCGACTTCCAGGCCGCACCGTAGAGCACGGCGTTGTACTCGTCGAGCTTGGCGATGCTGCCTTCCTCGCCGTTGAACGCCTTCATCACCAGGTGGCCGCCGTACATCTCCTCGACGTGCCCGTTGACGTGGCCCAGGTAGTCCTGCTGCTGCCTGAAGTACTTCTGCGAGCGCTTGATCACGAAGCCCATGAAGACCATCGACAGGGGCACGATCAGCAGCGCGACGAGCGTCATCAAGACGTTGATCGAGAGCATCATGATCAGCACGCCGACGACGGTAGTCACGGCGGTGATCGTCTGCATCAGGCTCTGGTTCAGCGTCTGGCTGATCGTGTCGACGTCGTTCGTGATGCGCGAGAGCACCTCGCCGTGGTTGGTGCCGTCGAAGTAGCGGAGCGGCATGCGGTTGATCTTCTCGCCGATGTCGCGCCGGAACCGGTAGGTCACCTTCATCGACACGCCCGCCATGATCCAGCCCTGGACGTAGGCGAAGATCGCCGAAACGATGTAAAGCGCGCCCACCTGCACGAGGATCCTGCCGATGTAGGCGAGGTCGATCGCCATGCCTGCGCCGCCCAGCCCCGCCACCACGCCGTTGAACAGCGCCGTGGTCGCCGCACCGAGCATCTTCGGCCCCACGATCGCCGCCGCGGTCGAGGCGATCGCAAAGACCAGCACGACCGCAATCGAGCCGCGATAGGGCCACAGAGCAGCCGACCAGCTTGCGCATGGTGCCCCTGAAGTCGCGGGCTTTCTCGCCGCTCCCCCCAAAACCGTGCCCACCGCCGGGTCCGCCGCCCATCGGCCCGCCCCGTCCGGGCCCGCCCGGTCGTGCCTTGCCCGCTGGGGCGACCCATCATCATTGCAGTTCCTCCTTGCTGAGCTGCGAGGCCGCAATCTCGCGATAGGTCTCGCAGGTCTGCAGCAGGTCGCGGTGGGTGCCCTTGCCCACGATGCATCCGTCGTCCAGCACGATGATCTGCTCGGCGTTCTTGATCGTGGACACCCGCTGCGTCACGACGAGGAGGGTGCTCTCGGCCGTGTGCTCCTTCAGCGCGCGGCGCAGGGCCGCATCCGTCTTGAAGTCCAGCGCCGAGAAGCTGTCGTCGAAGATGTAGACCGGCGCGTTCTTGACCAGCGCACGGGCGATCGACAGCCGCTGCTTCTGGCCGCCCGACACGTTCGTGCCGCCCTGGCTGATCTCCGCCGCCATCCCTTCGGGGCGTGACGTCACGAACTCGGCGGCCTGGGCGATCTCCACCGCTTCGGCGAGGATGTCGCCGCTCGGCGTCCTCGTCCGCATAGCGCAGGTTGCTGTCGATCGTGCCCGAGAAGAGGGTGGCCTTCTGCGGCACGTACCCGATCTTCGCGCGCAGGTCGTGCTGCCGCACCTCCCGGATGTCGACGCCGTCCACGCAGATCGAGCCGCCGCTCACGTCATAGAAGCGTGGGATGAGGCTGACCAGCGTGGACTTGCCCGAGCCGGTCGGGCCGATGAAGGCGGTCATCTGGCCGGGCCGGGCGGTGAAGCTGATGTTCTGCAGCACGTCCTCCTCGGCGCCCGGGTAGCGGAAGCGCACGTCCCGGAACTCGACCGACGCGCCCGCAGGCACGCGCAGCGGCTCGGGGAACTGCTGCGGCCGCTCGGGATCGCGGATCGTCACCTCCGTCTCCAGCACGTCGGCGATGCGGTCGCCGGACACCGATGCCCGGGGCAGCATGATGAACATGAAGGAGAGCATCAGGAAGGAGAAGACGATCTGCATGGTGTACTGGAGGAAGGCCATCATGTCGCCGACCTGCATGTTGCCCGCAGCGACCTGGTGGCTGCCCACCCAGATGATGATCAGCGACAGGCCGTTCATGACCAGCATCATGGCGGGCATCATGATCGCGAAGACGCGGCTCACGAAGAGCATCGTGCCCGTCAGGTCGCGGTTGGCCTTGTCGAAGCGCTCCTGCTCGAAGTACTGCCGGTTGAACGCGCGAATGACCATCATGCCCGAGAGGTTCTCGCGGGTCACCAGGTTCAGGCGGTCGATCAGCTTCTGAATGGCCCGGAACTTCGGCATCACCAGCGAGAAGACGACCACGATCAGGCTGATGAGCACGACCACCCCAAGCGCGATGATCCACCACATCGACGCGCTTTCCCTGACGGCCATGATGATGCCGCCGATGGCGATGATCGGCGCAAAGAAGACCATGCGGATCATCATGATCACGAGCATCTGCACCTGGGTGATGTCGTTGGTGGTGCGGGTGATGAGCGAGGCCGTCGAGAAGCGGTCGAACTCGGCGCCCGAGAAACGCTGCACCTTCTCGAAGACGAACCTGCGGAGGTCGCGGGCCAGGCCCGCGCCGGTGCGTGCGGACAGCAGGCCCACGGCGACCACGCAGGCGGCGCCGATCAGGGACACGACCAACATGCGGCCGCCGGTGACCAGGATAAGCGCCGACTGCGCGGCCGGAGCGGCGCCGGTCATGACGCCCACTTGGATGCCGTTGACGATGTCGGCCAGGAGGCTGGGCAGCGCCAGGTCACACAGCGCCTGCACGAAGAGCAGGACGACGGACCCGAGCAGCAGCAGCCGGTAGGGTTTGAGGTACTTGATCAGTCTTCTCATGTTGGATGGCTTGTAACCTTCAGACCAGGAGTGATTGGTTCTCCGAGCCACATTCTACGGCAAGTGGCCGGATTAGCGATATTCGAGGCCCTGATCACCCAGCGGTCGCGGATGGGGCAGCGATGTTCTCATTTATCATTAATCTACTATACGTATTCTTCATCATTTCTGAACATGCTTATGTTATGGTAATATGGTTCCGTACTGACACCACTACGCGAATAGAACTATTCGCGCTAAAGGTTGCCATGCTCAGGTCACCACAACGACAGACACCCCGGCGCGCGCCCGCCCGCACAGCGCCTCGCCGTAATCCAGGGACTGCCAACCGGACGCGCCGCTCGGGACCCAACCTGGTTCCATTGATCGGCCTCGTATTGGTCGTGCTGGCCGTTGCGGCCGGCGCGTTCTTCTTCCGCCAGTCGCGCAGCGCAGCGGTGGGCGGCGGCGCTTGCCGGCGGGCCTGCGGGGGCAACGCCCGCAGCGATGGCAGCAGCCGAAACGCCAGAACCAAGCGCAACCGCCACGCCCACGCTCCCGGTCATTTCGAGCGGCTCGGTTCCGGGGGCCGCATCCGGCCAGGGAACGGAAGCGGCTGGGGCTGCTGCCACGCCGGTGCAAGCCGCTGCTGAACCGACCGCCACACCCGCTTCGGCGGACGCACCTGCGGCCGCAACTGCGGCGCCAAGCGCGTCCCCAACCGGGGCCACACCCGCTGCGGTGGGGGCAGCGGCGACGGCACCGGCGACGGCCCCAACCTCGGCAGCCCCTGCCCCTGCCCCGACGGGCAGGCCCGCTGCTACGACAGTTGTGGCAGCCAGCCCGGCGGGCGGCCCCGATCTGGCAGCGCTGGCGCAGCGCATGCTGGAGCGGGTCAACGCGGACCGGACGGCCAACGGGCTTCAGCCGGTCGCCTGGGACGACACGGCCGCCGCAGCGGGCCAGCAGCACAGCGAGGAGATGGCCGCAGTTCGGCTACATGAGCCACTGGAACATGGACGGGTACGGGCCGGAGTACCGCTACAGCCGGGCGGGCGGGCTGGATATGTCGCAGGAGAACGTCTACCGGCTCGTGCCACCAGTGGCAGGACGGCCGGGGCGCGCCGATCGACGACTGGGAGAAGGTCGTTGCGGACGCGCAGGCGGCCTTGATGAACAGCCCGGGCCACCGCGCGAACATCCTGGCGCCCGAGCACACGCACCTCGGCGTCGGCATCGCCTACAACCCGGCCACCGGCAATGTGGCGATCGCCCAGGAGTTCGTCAACCGCTACGTGACGATCGAGCCGCTGCCCCGCCGCGCGCAGCCCGGCGACCGGCTGGTCCTGCGGGGCACGCTGCTGCCCGGCAGCACGAACCCGCTGGTGAACCTCGCGTACGAGCCGTTCCCGTCGCCCCTGACGCTGGAGCAACTGAACAAGACGGGGACGTACCAGAGCGCGGCGCAGCACCTGTCCGTGCCGCCCGTGCGAGCGGATGCCGACGGCCGCTTCGTGTCCGAGTTCACGCTCGACAAGGACGCGGCGCCCGGGCTGTACCACGTCTGGTGTGGGTCGAATCGCCGGTGCGGCCGAGCGGGTCCAGGCGGTCGACGCCATCATCGAAGTGAGCCGGTAGGAGACGGGAGAGGATGAACCGACCGCTGAAGAGCCGACGCTCGATCCTCGCGCTCGCTGATCTCGCTGGCAGCCCTCGCTCCCGGCGCGACCCCGGCGCGCGGCACAGACGCGCAACGCCCAGCCCGGCAGCCGCTCGACGTGATGCTGGTCATCGACAACTCGTGCAGCATGTTCCCGGCCAGCCAGCGCATCCCCGGCTGCGAGGTGTGGGGCAACGACCCCGACTTCCTGCGCATCACCGGCGCCTCGCTCTTCATCGCGCGCACCGGCTTCGCCCTGCCCGCCGCGAGCGACTACCAGCTGGGCGTGGTGAGCATGGGCGACAACCCGCCGGAGCTGATCAGCCCGCTGACGAGCCTGGACGAGGCGCGCGATGCGCTGGCACGGGCGATCAGCAACCCGCAGCCGAAGCTGGCGACGCAGATCGTGCCCGCGCTGGAGATGGCGTACCGCGAGCTGCGCGAGTCGCCGAACCGGCGGCCGGGCAACCTGCCCGCGGTCGTGCTGCTGACCGACGGCGCGCCCTTCCCCGCCGAAGGGCAGAGCAACGAGGACATCGAGCGGCTGGTGGCGGCCAACCCCGACGTGCCCGCTGTTCGTCATCCTGCTGCAGAACCGGCAGCAGGCCGCGCCAACAGCCGCCAACTACGAGCGCTACATCCGTTTCTGGGACGACATGGCCCTGCGCCATAACTTCGTCCGGTCGTATCCGGTTAACAGCACCGAGGAGATCGAGCGGACGTACGACGAGATCGTCGCGCGGCTGGAGAACAGCGTCGCGCGGCCGCCGCTGAGCCTTGCGCCGGGCCAGACGCTGGACGTGTTCATCAGCCGGTACATCCAGCGGGTCGTGTTCACGTTCACCCGGCAGCGCGGGACCCCGCCGCCGGACATCGCGATCACGGACCCGGCGGGCGTGCGGGTGGCGGACGGCGACGCGGACGTGCAGCGGTTCGAGGGGCAGGACAACCCGGTCCAGATCGTCGCGATCGGCCGGGGGCGGCTGGAGGCTGCGCCGAGGGACGCGACCTGGAAGATCACGTCGAGCGAGCAGGTGTTCGTCCACATCGACATGGAGGGCTCGTACCGGGTCCAGTTCGTCGAGCCTGCCGCCAGCCCGACGGCAGTGCCCGGCCAGTTCCTGGTCGACCGGCCGCACGGCCTGGGGCAGCCGCTTAACCTGCGCGCTGCAGCTGGCCGACAACGCGAGCGGCGCGGCGATCACCGACCCGCAGCCGCTCAAGATCACCGTGACGAACCCGGACGGCAGCACGGCGCCGGTCCCCGTGCCGGCCGGACCTGCGGCCCGATGCGCAGGGCGTCTACACGATCCCCTACGACCTGGCGGCGGGCTTTGCCGCGGCCAACGACACGGAGGGCCGCTACACGTTCGCGGTCGAGGCGGGCAAGCATCGACGCGAGGTCCCGTCCGGCGCAGCGTTCCCGGTCGCCCGGGCCGAGCTGCTGCTCGACGTACGGCGGGCCGGATTCATCGACGCGGTGTCGCCCGAGCCGATCCAGTGCGGCCCGGCAGGCAGTGGCGGGTCCACCGACCTGAGCGTCACCGCTGGGCGGCCTCGACGCGGGGCAGCTTGGGTCGGCACGGGCGAGCGCCTTTGCCGCAGGCCGGGAAGTGAGCGCTGAGCGCGGGCGCGAACGGGGCTTTTCCGGGTCCATCGGGCCGCTGTGCGAGGCGCTGGCGGCAACGCTCTCGTGCGGGAGCAGCGTCGAGGCGAGCGTCCACGTGCGGGTGACCCTGCCGGGCGCGGGACAGCTGCGCCGCTGGAGCGCGACATCCCCGTCCAGGTCACGTGCCGTTGCCTGCACGCCGACGCCGACGCCCACCGCCACCCTGACGCCCACGCCAAGCCCGACGCCGACGCCCGCTCCCACGCCCATCCCGGATTCGGACGGCGACGGGACGAACGACCTGGCCGACCGGTGCGTCGACCAGGCCGGCTGGGGCGTCGCGCCGTGGTTCGGCGGCTGCCCGCCGCCGCTGGCGGCGAAGGTGGCGGGCGCGCTGGCGGGCGCCGGGCTGCTGGCGTTCCTGGGCTTCTACGTCGCGCCGATGGCGATGGTCATGACGGTGCGCCAGCCGCCGTCCGGGTACGTGCAGGTGTACCGCAACGGCAAGGCCGAAGGGTCGTACAAGTCGCTGCGCAGCCTGGGGCAGGCGGCCCGCAAGAGCACGATCACGATCGGCAGCAAGGGCCTGCTGCAAGGTGCCCGGCATGGAGCCGGTGGAGCTGCGCGTCGAGCGCCGGGGGGATGCGTCGGCGGTGCTGCGCGGGCCGAACGGCCCGCAGTTGTTCCAGATCCGGGAGATCCCGTCGATGCACGTACCGCGTCCGGCGGCAACGGAATCGTGTTGAAGTTCTCGACCGACCCGAAACAATTGGGCTAGCGGCGACGCTAGGTAGCCGACAGAGTGCGAGCGGCTCGGCAAGAGTCGCCCGTACAGGAGTACGAGTACGCAAGTATGGCGAAACGAGTGTTAGCAATCGGCGTAGGCGGATCAGGCAAGGCCGCGCTGACCATCTTGAAGGAACGCCTGGAAGAGGCGTACGGGCAGGTGCCCGAGGGCGTGGTCCTGCTGTCGTACGACACGGACGGCCTGCGCGACATCGACCGCTTCGCCGGCACGCAGCTCAACCCGGCGTTCGACGAGCGGAACCGCCTGCCCGAGTTCCAGCACATCGTCAGCCCGGGCGGCATGACGATGGATGCGGTCTTTGCCGACATCCGCACGGGCAAGACCGCGGCGTACATGAACTGGCTGGAGCACGAGAAGCTGGACCGGATGCTGGGGCCGGCGGAGCGCGACATCCGCGGCGGCGCGCAGCAGCGGCGGCCCATCGGCCGCACCGCGTTCTTCCTCCGCTATGCGAACCCGATCTACCAGACCCTCATCGAGGCGATCGGGCGGATGTACGGCGAGGTGGACCGGGAGGCGCCCGCCTTCCAGCGCGCCGAAGACGTCGAGAAGGGCAAGCGGCTGATCTTCATCATCGGCTCGGTGGCGGGCGGCACCGGCTCGGGCATGATGATCGACCTCGCCAACCTGGTCCGCCATGCGGTCATGTCGAACCAGAACTGGCAGTCGGTGTCGGTGTCGGGCATCATCGTCATGCCGGACGCGTTCGCCTCCTACGCCCGGTTCATGGACGACCCGACCAACCTCAAGCCGAACTCGTACGCGGCGCTGCGCGAGCTCGACCGGTTCATGCGCGTGCACTCCAGCTTCCTGCCCTACATGGTCCGCTACGCGGAGAGCGAGCAGTCGATCACCTGGAGCACCAACCAGCCGTTCGACCACTGCTACCTGGTCGACACCGCTTCGCGCAGCACGGGGCAGGACTTCGACCTGGGCGGCGACCCGATGAAGGGCGTGTTCCCGATGGTGGCCGACTTCGTGGCCGCGCACGTGGACAACAGCCTGGGCGACGCGCTGGCGACCCTGCGCTCGAACGCCGGGCTTGCATTATGACAAGACCACCGGCCGGATGTACAGCGGCTTCAACGTCATGACCTACATCTTCCCGGTCGACGACGTGATCGAAGGCTACTCCTACCGCTTCGTGCGCGAGCTGCTGGCGCGGGAGTACCTCCCCATCGTCGACGAGAAGCGCCGGGGGCAGGTGCGCATCGAGGCGGTCAACGAGGTCGAGCGAGCTTCAGCACGTCGTCGGTGGCGGGCCGGCCCAACCCGAACCTGCTGCAGAAGGCCGTCGCGGGCACCCGGCGGATCAACCCCGAGCGGGTGGACATGAGCTGGCAGGGCCTGTTCGGCATGATCAGCCTGTCGGACAGCGGGTTCGCGGAGCACTACTGGAACCTGAGCGGGTCGCTGGAGTACCTGGCGGGCAACCTGGTCCTGACGCGGGACGGTGACTACAAGAAAGAGACGTTCGACGAGGGCGCGACACCGGCTGCTCAACTTCGCGGACCAGTTCCTCGACGACTACCTCGGCCCGCAGATCGACCCGGACGATCCCGGACTCCCGCTCGGGCGGCGAGTGGGACGCGATCCTGAGCCAGTACCGGGTGGCGCTTGCGCTCCCGCTTTGCCGAGGCGCTCGACGCGGAGCTGCTGGACATCCTGAACCGCCGCGACGAGTTCCGGCGCCTGCTGCCCACCCGCCTGCCCTACGCCCGAGCCGTTGGTCGAGGCGCTCAAGGACACGCTGATCCGCTTCAAGGCCGTGATGGAGAAGGAGTGGGCCGACCTGCAGGTCGAGACGCGCATCCGCCAGGTGGGCGAAGAAGTGCGCAACGCGATCACCTGGATGAGCGAGACCCGGGGCGAGCGCTACATGCCGCCGCTGTGGACGCGGCCGCGGCAGGCGCAGGAGGCGTTCGCGGGCCAGTTCCAGGAGCGGATGGACCTGACGCTGCACCAGCGCATCTACAGGACCGTGATGGACGTGCTCGATTCGCTGGGCGCGGCCGAACGAGACCGGGACGGCCAGCGGAGCGTGCTCGACATCGCGCTGAACGAGCTGGAGAACTGGGAGCTGACCTTCGCCGACGTCGACCGCATCGTGCAGGCCCGCATCCGCACGCACGAGGCGAACCGGGCGGAGAAGCGGGTGCGCGTCCGCAACTACCTGACCAACCCGCAGTTCGAGGACGAGCTGTACCGGCACCCCGAGCACCTGCCTGCGATTGCGGCACGCGTGATGGGCCAGGTGGGCGCTGACGAGGCACAGAAGGGGCTGGAGTGGCAGCGCCTGGCCGAGCTGCGGCCGCTCGACTTCAAGATCGTGTCGACCTGGGGCGAGCAGGCCAACGGCGCGGAGCAGATCGCGGCGACCTGGCTGGCGGGCGTGAAGGACCTGTTCCAGGTCGTGCGGCGGAACGTGACCGTGGCCGAGCGGCTGCTGGCGGAGTTCCCGAACCACGCCGAGTTCACCAACCGCTGCCTGCAGGTCGAAGAGCCGTTCCTGCGCTACAACCCGGCGCGCAACGACCTGGCGCCGTTCGTCGAGCGCTACGTGTCGTTCAACCTGGAAGGCGCGCGCGACGACGCGGCCCGGCAGTTCCTGGCGAACACCCGCGAGACGCTGCGGAACCAGGGCTTCAACGTCGACGCGTCGGCGGAGAGCGTGGTGGCCTGCACGATCATGGAGATCAGCCGGGGGGTGAACCTGGCCGCGGTCGAGCCGTTCGTCCACTGCGAGCCGGAGTACCGCAGCAAGGTCAACCGGGGGCGCGAGAGCATCCACGTCCTGCCCGAAGAGCAGTACGCGACCGAGCTCGAGCAGCAGATCCCGACGCTGGGCGAGACGACGCAACCAGCAGCGGATGCTGGCGCCCGAGCTGGTCATCGCGATGGGCAACCCGGACAAGGTGCGGGCGTATGCGCTCGCGGCGGCGTACGGGCTGGTCTACGAGGACCTGTTCGTCGACCCGACGACCGGGCAGGAGTCGACCGAGTTGTGGCTGCGGCTGGGGGTGCACGGGAGCAACGGCAGCGGCGCGCCCGGGTGCTGCCGCTGAGCCAGAGCCGGATCGTGCGCGAGCTCAACCCGGCGTTCATGACCCTGCCGCCCGACAGCCGCACCGCCCTGCTGCACCTGAATGCGCTGCAGAACCTGGCGCTCAAGATGACGGAGCCGGCGGGGTTCAACACGCGACCTGGTGGCGCGGGTGCAGGGCGAGCTGAGCCGGCGGGGCGTGCCGCTGGCGGGCATCGAGCGGCCGTTCACGCTGAGGCTGGCCGAGCTTGTACCGGGCGATCAACGAGGCGACCGCGGCGCTGGGGCCGGGGAGCAGACGAGGTGGCAGGACGCTCGGAGGCGCGGCGGGCGCGCAACGCGGAGCGGCGCATGGAGCGCATTCGGAGCTACATCGGCGGATGGCTCGCCAGCTTCAAGGCGAACCCCGACCCGCAGGTGCGGGACCTGGGCACGGTCGTCCACCTGATCCTGTGCGAAGAGATGAGCTCGCTGAACCAACTGATCAAGCGGGCGATGTAGGAGGCTCAACCGGCGGTGAGCCTGATGTCGCGTGACGGCCGGATGCGATTGAGGCTGGCTCGGTTTCACCGCGTGGGCGCGGCGGTGCATGCGGTCGCGCTCTCGGGCGATGGGGAGCACCTGCTGGTCGGATCGGAGCTCGGGCTGCGGCTGATCGACCGCCGCGGGAACGTGAGGTACCGGCTGGGCCTGCGAGCGGCCAGGCGTTCAACGCGGTCGCGCTGTCGCCCGGGCTCGATGCCGGGCTGGCGATGGAGCGGGCGGGGCGGCTCTACCGGCTCGACTTCGAGCGACGGCGGGCGAGCGAGCGGACTGGCCGTGGCGGCAGTGGGCATCTGGGAGCAGCGCGACGACCTGTACAGCCTGGACTTCGCGCCCGCAGCGGGCGGAGGGCGGCGGGCTGATCGCGCTGGGGCACCACGCCCTCGGGCTGACCGCGCTGGATGGCCGGGGGCAGTTGCTGTGGCGGCTGGGGCCGCGGGAAGGCTGGACCGAGCCGACGAGCACGGTCATGACCGCACACGAGCCGAGGCCGCGGACATGGCACGCGACGATCAGCCCGGACGGGCAGAACGATCTATGCGGCGTCGCTCGGCGGAGCGGCGCGAATCGCACGGCGGGGACGAGATCGTCGCGATCGATGCGGCGCTGGGCAAGCCGGTCGAGGTCGGCCGCGACGTCCGGGACGGGTCACGCTGCTGGCGAGCCTGCCCGCGCCGCTGGCGGTTGCAGCGGTGACGCATGCAGGATGGCGGCGGGCGAGCTCCGGCTGCTGCCTGGTCGGCGTTCGACGCCGACCTCAGGCGAGAGGGCGTGGACGCTGGCGTGCCCGCCCGGACGTCGACGATCACGGCGGCTGCGGCTGCGCCGCGGCCAGGCCGCGCTGGTGGTGGGCACGAACAAGGGCGAGTTGTGGCGGGTCGGCGCGTTCACGGGCCGGGTGCTGGCCCGGTACGACCTGCTGTTCGCGTCGACTGTGCTTTCCGTCGCCGTGGCGGAGAGCGGCGAGATCGCGGCCGGGCTGGCGAACGGGCAGGTGGCGTTCCTGGAACGGGTGAGGCGATGAACGATAAGGCGTGAGCTGAGGGCGAAGTCAAGGCAAGGCTGGCGCAGGCCGAAGTGCACTTCAGCCATTACCGCTGGGACGACGCGATCGCGACCTTCGAAGCCGTGCTGGCCGCGCGGCCCGACCATCCGGCCGCGACGCAGGGCTGGGCGAGCGCAGTCGAGCAGAAGAGCATCGACGAGGAACTCGGGCAGGCCCTGGCGAAGGTGCGCGCGAGCCTGGCCGGCCACCGCTTCGACGAGGCGCTGGCGCTGCTGAACCATGCGCAGTCACGCGGCGCGCTCAGCCACATCCTCAAGTACCACTCGGAGATCGACGGGCTGCGGAGCGAGGCGCAGGAGGGCCAGGAGTGGCAGCGGCGGATCGAGGCGCGCGGCGCGTGAAGCCGAGGCGCTGGCAGGCCGGCGGCGCTTCGAGCAGGCGCTGGAGGTGCTCGACAACACGCTGCGCCCGCTTAACGGGCGCGGCTGGGAGCGGCTCGGGGCCGGGCTGGCGGCGCTTCGCGAGAGGCTGCTGGGCCGAGCGCGACGTCTCGGAGCGCATCCAGTTCGCGCAGTCAGCGTACGACCGGCAGGACTACCGGCTGGCGGCGGAGCTGGCTGCGAACCTGCACGAGGAGCTGCCCGAACGCGACGACGTGAGCCGGCCTGTGGCCGCACTGCACGAACGCGCCCGGGGTGCGTGGGGACGGGTGCGCGACCAGGTGGCCGCGGTCGAAGCGGCGCTGGCAGAGGAAAGGACCGACGACGCCCTCGCCCTTCTCGGCAGCCTGCGGAGCGAGCACCCGCACAACCCCGACTGGCAGGCCATCGCGCTGCGCGTACACATGGATCAGGGCCGCGCTGGGCTGGCAAAGGGCCGGGCTGCGATGGTGGAGCACGAGTTCGAGGACGCGGCCGAGGCATTCGAAGCGGCGCGGCTCTTCTTTTATGTCGACCGTCTGAGATCTTCCCGGACCACCCCACCGCAGGACTGGAACAGGCCGAGGCAGAGGCGCTGCGAGACGCGGCGCTGTCCGCAAGCCAGGCCGTGCGGGACCGGGCAGCGCACCGCTGGCAGGCGAGCCACCAGGGCTGGCAAGCGAGCCGCGAGCGGCTGAGCCGGGCCACCGGGGTGCGGGGCCGCGACTTCGGCGAGGTTGCGGCCGTGGTCGACGGCATGCTCGGCGAGGCGCAGAAGATGCTCGGCGACCTGGAACACGCCCGCCTCATGCTGGCAGAGGCGCGGGAGGCGCTGCGAAGGTCGCGACGCCGGCCGGGCGCGCGACGCGTACCGGTCGGGACTCGGGCGCATCGAGGGCGGGCCGTGGGACGATGCGCCGGAAGCCAACGAGCTGAAGGAGCAGCTGGCCGCAGGGCTGCGCGAAGCCGAGCGCGGCCAGCGGGAGGTCAAGAAGCTGCTGGGCCAGGCAGAGGCTGCTCGGACGGGTTCGGAACGGCTGGCGCTCCTGCGGCGGGCGTACGAACGCTGGGAAACTGCCCCGGGGCTGGCCGGGCGGCTGGCGGACGAACTGCTGGCGGCCGCGTCTGCCCGCGCTGCAAGCCGGGGATGAGGATGGGGCGCTTGCCTTGTGCGAGCAGGTGCGGGACCTGACCGGCGCGCCGGCAGGTTCGCTGGCCCAGGCGGCGAGCACGGCAGCGGCCATCCAGGCCCGCCGTGAGATCAAGGCAGCGCTGGGCAAGGCGAGCGCAGCGATTGATGACGCAAGCCGTGGCTTCCTCCCTTCGGCAGACTCGTTCAGTCAAGCCTTGAGCATCCTGGCGTCAGCAGAGCCCAGCCTGGACGCGGCCAGGGACCTGGTCGACGATTTCCGGGCGCTGCGCGAGCGGGCAGAGGACGGGCGCAGGCGAGCGCTGGCCGCAGAGCCGCTTGCGGCGGATGCCGAATCGAAGAGCGCGGGCGCGGACTGGCGCGGGGCGGCCGAAGCATTGGCGGCGGCGGAACACGCGCTCGGGTCGCTGGCAGGCGAGGAACTCGCAAAGCGGGTGGAACAGCTGCGGGGCTGGGCGGACGCAGTGGAACGCAGCCTGGGTCCCGCCGAGGAAGCGCTGCGCCGTCTCGACGCCCTGTACGCGCCGGCGGCGGAAGGCGACCTGGCAGAGGTCGACTGGGACGCGGCGGAGCAGGCGCTGCGCGAGGCCCGGAGGTCGTTACGGCCGTCTGCCAAGCTGCCCTCGCCGCTGCCCCAAGCCTGGCTCGAAGCCGGGGCGCGCGCCGAGGCGCTGGCGAAGCGCGGCCGGGTGCTGGCCGCCGCGCAGGAGAAGATCAGTGCAGGCCGAGCGGTCGAGGCGATCCCGGTCCTGCAAGCCGAGGCGGCCGGCGGGGATACGGTCGTGCTGGCGGTCCTTTCCCGCCTGCTGATCGAGACTGCAGACGACGCATCGGCTGCCGCTCGTGGCTGGCTGGCCGAGGCGGCCAGGGCGCTCGGTCAAGGCGAACTGGCGACCGCAGAGGCGTACCTGGCGCTCGCGAACAGCTACACAGGCGCGGCGCCGCAGGTGGTCCCGGAGGCCAAACGCATCGAGCGGCAGATCGCAAGCCTGGGACAAATCCGGAACGCAACGCTGGAGGCGCGGGGCACATCGGCTGCAGGCGAGATGGAGGCCGCGCTGGCCTGTTACCGCCAGGCGCTCGAGCTCGGGACGGACGCCGAGGCGGGACTGCCCGGCGAAGCGAGGCGCAAGCTGGTGCAGCTCCTGGATCTCGAAGGCGAGTTTGCGCCGCTCGGGCAGCCCGGCGAGTCGCCCGGCGAACGCGCCAGAAGGCGAGGCGCTGCTGCAGGAACTGCTAGACGGCCCCGGGTCGCAGGGACTGGTCTCGGAGTTCATCGCGCCAGCTCTCCGCCGGTGGTGGAAACTGGCCGGCCGGGCGGCTGCGCTCGCAGAGGTCGAGGCGCTGATTGCCCTGGGGCGCGACCGTGCGGCCGTGGAGGCCGCGGCGGCGCTCGTCGAGCGTTACCCCCGGGACCGGGCGGCGCTCGTGCTGTACGAGGCAGCGACCCGGCGCGGCGGCGAACGCTTGCTCGGCCGGGCCGTGAGGCGACTGGAACGCGCGCGGCGGCTGGCGGCACGCGGCGCGTACGGGGAGGCGCTGGCCGAACTGGACGCGCATGTGCTGCCCCCGCCTAGCGATCTGGCGGCCCAGGACGACGATGGGGGCGAAATCGAGGCGCTGGCCGACGAAGCGGCCGATCTCAGGGCGCAGCTGGCAGCAGCACAGGCTGTGTCGGAGCCGCTGACCGCCGTGCTCGAGAGAGATGCGCGAAGCGGGACTGGCCGGGAGATACGAAGATTCGCTTGCGCTCCGCAGCCGGGCGGAGTTCGTCGACCCGAAGCGCCTGGCGCAACGGGCGTGGGACGAGCTCGATGCCCTCACGGCGCTGGTTGCCGGGCGGAGGAGCGAGGGCGATGCAGCCAAGCGCACACCGGGCAGCGGGCGGTCGGATGTTCCCGCACCCCGTACCCCTGGGAGGACCGCCGAGAGGCCGGAGCCTGCGATTGCGTCAGAGGCGCCTCATCAACCCCAGACTGAGGATCGCGACCAGACCTCCGAGGTCTTCGAGACCTCGGAGGTCTCAAGGTGGGGATACCAGCCTGGCATAAGCTCAGAGGCATCGCCGCCGCCCGCATCGGCGGTTGAGCGTGAGCGAGATGACGCCAGAACCGAACAAATGGACACGGCTGCAAGGGTCCCGCCTGCGGTCGAAATCCCGACGCCGGAGCAGCCGCCCGAGCCGCCGCCGCCCTTCGACCTTGAAGACTGGCTCAGCAACGTGAGCGAGCTTGGCCCTGAGGACGAGGAAAACGGGAACAGGTCGTAGACGATGCGAAACGGAAAACGGGGCCTTGCCCTTTTCTGCTTATTGAGCTACCTGCTCGCCCTTGCCGCAGGCTTGCCGCCTGCTCGCGCTCGCTCAGCCTGCCGCTCAAGCGGACTTCCGCGGGCCGATAGTGCTGGGAAACGAGCAGATCGAGGTGCGCGCGAACCAGTGGGGGCAGTACACGATCGGCACGGTGGGGGCGATCCGGCGACGGCGGACGACGATGGCCGGCGCCTGATGTACGGTCACGGCGGGCTGTCGTTCACGTCGTTCAGCACGCTGCGGCTGATTTCGGGCGGGCGAGACGCGCGATCTGCCGCTGCTGACGCAGAGCGATCCGGCGGCGCGGGAGGAGAACGGCGCGCTCACGATGGGGTGGCAGGCTGAGGGCGTGAGGATCAGCCAGACGCTCACGCCGACCAAGAACCCGTACACGAACCAGCCCGACACCGTCCGCATCGCGCTGACAGCCACGAACACCGGCAATGAGCCCGTGTCGACCGGGCTGCGCATCATGCTGGATACGATGATCGGCGACAACGACCGGGCGCCGTTCTTCGTGCCCGGCTCGGGCAATTTCGACACCGAGCGCGAGTACACCGGCGACCAGATGCCGGCGTACTGGAAGGCGTTCGAGGCGCCGGACTACAACCCGAACAGCCTGAAGGGCCAGGGGATCATCACCGGTCAGGAAGCCACGCCGCCCGACCGGCTGGTCTTCGCAACGTGGCCGGAGATCAAGAACACCGCATGGGACTACGGGTGGACCCGAACCGGCCGGTCGGCGACAGCGCGGTGGCCCTGTACTGGGAGCCGAAGGAACTTGCGCCGGGCGCGGCGGCCACCTGGGTCACGTACTACGGGCTGGCCGGCGTGGGCGGCGGCAATGCGTGGATCGACGCGCCGGTGAACATCACGAGCGACGAGCCGGGGTTCAGCGCGACGCTCTGGGTCACCAACCTGTCGGATGCGGACTTCACCGGCGGAGAGGCCAGGATCGTGCTGCCGCAGGGGCTGCGGCTGGCCGAGGGCGAAACCGAACGAAAGCCGATGGCGAGCGTGCCGGTGAATGGCGGCGCGCAGTCGGTGACCTGGCGCCTGGTGGGAGACGGGCAGGCGGACGCGACCTATCCCTACTCCGCAACGGTGACGTTCCAGGCCGGCTCGGGGCCGCTCTCGGCGGACGCATCCGTGGCCTACCGCTACCTGGCCCCGCCTGCCCCGACGGTGACCACCGAGCCAAGCCCGACGGCGACGCCCACGAACACGCCCGTGCCGCCCGTGGTCGCACCGGTCGTGCCTGCGCAGACGCAGCCCGAGCGCACCTTCCCGTGGTGGCTGCTGCTCCTGCCGCTGCTCCTGCTGCCGCTGCTGCTCCTGCTGTTCCGCAGGCGGTCCGAGCGGCCCGCGAGCGCGCGTCGCGCCGCCCCGTGTGGCGCGGTCCGCGCCCCCGCCCGACTTCACCGAGCGACAGAAGGAGACCGGGCCGCTGGGCTCCAACGTGACGCACGGGCGCAAGAAGCCGGATGCGCGCGATCCGAACGAGAATCCGATGCGGTAGAACGAGCGATTCTCGCTGGTTGCCGGGAAACGGCGGCAGATTCCCCATTTGTAAGCCAAAGCGCAGCGACGCACACGCCTAATTGTTCATTCTAGCAGGCACAACGTCAAGACCAGACACACGGAAGGAGATGTAGTAATGGAGTTCCAGGCGTATTGTGTGAAGTGCCGCGAAAAGCGCGACGTGAAGAATGGCGAGGTCAAGGAGACCCCGAACGGGCGCAAGATGGCGCAGGGGACCTGCCCCGTTTGCGGCACCAAGGTTACCCGCTTTCTCTCCTCAAAAGAGGAGAAGTAATACCAACGGCTGGGAGCCTCGGCCGGGCAAGCGCCTGAGGCTCCCACCGTCACCTACCCCACCCGTTCGCTTTCCTCGACCGCTTCACGCCCCGCTTCACGCCCCGCGTGCCTGAACTGCGTTTCGTACAGCGTCGCGTACAGCCCGCCGCGCGCCAGCAGCTCCGCGTGCGTGCCGCGCTCGACCAGCCGGCCCTTCTCCAGGACGAGGATGACGTCGGCGGCGAGGATGGTGCTCAGCCGGTGCGCGATGACCAGGCTGGTCCGGCCCTGCATGATGCGCTCGAGCGCCTCCTGGATCAGCGCCTCCGACTGGCTGTCGAGCGACGACGTCGCCTCGTCGAGCACGAGGATGCGCGGGTCCTTGAGGATGACGCGGGCGATCGCGAGGCGCTGCTTCTCGCCGCCCGACAGGCGGTAGCCGCGGTTGCCGACGACCGTGTCGTACCCTTCGGGCAGGTCGGCGATGAAGTCGTGGATGTTGGCCGCCCGGCAGGCCGCCTCGATCTCGGCGTCCGTCGCGTTCGAGCGAGCGTAGAGCAGGTTCGCGCGGATCGTGTCGTTGAAGAGATAGGTCTCCTGCGTGACCATGCCGATCTGCGCGGCGAGCGTGTCGAGCGTCAGGTCGCGCAGGTCGTGGCCGTCGATGCAGATCGAGCCGCCGGTGGGATCGTAGAGCCGCGGCAGCAGGTAGGTGATCGTCGTCTTGCCGGCGCCGCTCGGGCCGACCAGCGCGGCGAGTTGGCCCGGCTTGACCTCAAACGAGACATCGTGCAGCGCCCAGCGCGTTTCCTGGATGGCGCCGGTGTCGTCGCTCTCCGCGTCCAGCGCGGGGAGCGCGGCCTCCGTCCCCGGCCGGCCGTCCTTGGGCGCCGTCAGCGCCGCCGCTGCTGCAGCTTGCCGCCCTCCTGAGACAGCGGAACGTTCATGCCGTGGCCGCCCCAGCCGAAGCGCGACACCTCGCTCAGGCCCGCCGCGGTCGCGCCGGGGACGCTCTCGCCGGGCTGGTAGCTGAACGAGACGTTGTCGAACTGCACGTGTCCCTCGACGGTCTGCCAGGGCGACCGCGTCCGGCTTCTCGCGGATTTCCTGCGGCAGGTCGAGCACCTCGAAGACGCGCTCGAAGCTGACGAGCGACGCGGAGATGTCCATGCGGGCGTTGGTGAGCGCGGACAGCGGGCCGTACATCATCCCCAGATAGGCGGTGAACGCGACGACCGTGCCGATGGTGAACTGGCCCTGGATCACGAGCAGGCCGCCGACCCAGAAGACCACGACCGTGCCGACGGCGCTGATCAGGCTGACCGTCAGGAAGAACCAGCGCATGAGGTAGGACGTTGCGCACGCCCGCCCAGCGCACCCGCTCGGCGCGGGCGCGGAAACGCGCCAACCTCCATGGCCCGTGCGGCCGAACAGCTTCACGAGCAGCGCGCCCGACACGTTGAGCGTCTCGTCCATCATCGCGTTCATCTCGGCGTTGAGCGTCATCTGCTCGCGCACGACCGCGCGCACCCGCTTGCCCAGCACGCGGGCGGGGATGAGGAAAAGCGGCAGGACGGCCGCGGCGAGCAGCGTCAGCCGCCAGTCGAGCCGCAGCATGATGATCAAGCGCGCTGATGAGCGTGATCACATTCGTGAACAGGTCGACGAACGTGCCGGTCACTGCCCGCTGCGCGCCGATGACGTCGTTGTTCAGGCGCGACATCAGCTCGCCGGTCTTCGTGTTGGTGAAGAAGCGCAGCGACATGCTGTGCAGGTGGCTGAAAAGCGCCGTGCGCAGGTCGCTGATCACGCCCTCGCCAACCGTGGCGCTGTAGTAACGCTGCGCGACGCCGAGCAAGCCCGGTGATCAGCGGCACCGCCAGCATGCCAAGGGCCAGCAGCGTGAGTTGCCGGAGGTCCTTGTTCGGCAGCGCGCTGTCGATCAAGGCCCGCGTCAGAAGCGGCGGGATCAGGTTGAGCAGCGTGATCACGACCATCAGCAGCCAGCATCGCGATGATCCTGCCCGCGATATGGCCGCGCATAGCGCAGGGCGCGGCGCAGCAGCGGCGTGCTGATCCGCGGCTTGTCCGTCTTCTCGTCGTAGCGAATGAACGCCCACCAACCCCCGTCGTGCATCTGTGATCCCTCTCACTCCAACCTGTACGATAATACAGGATGATACTCTCGCAACGATGCCCGCGTCAACCCGCCGCGTCAGCGCAGGCCCGCGAGAGTCCAATTCGGGTGATGGATGGCAGATGCAGGCGCCGGCGATATGCTATACTCTGATGGATACTTCGAATTGGTCCAGAGACGTTACGCAAATATGGCAGACAGCAACAGGACTCCAGCAATCCGAGCTCGAACCTCGCGTCGCAGAGGAGCGGGCTGCCGAACTCGAAGCGATTTTCGGCGCGACCTCCGACGGCTTGATGCTGTTCGACGGCCAAGGCCGGCATCCTTCGCATGAACCCGGTGGCCGAGCGCCTGCTCGGGTATTCGCCGGACAATTACGAGCCGGACCTCGAGCGCCGCATCCGCCGCCTCCACTTCCGCTGGGCCGACGGCGCCACAGTGGAGAACGCCGCCGACCTCCCCATGCCGCGCGCACTGCGCGGCGAGATCGTGCGGAACATGCTGGTGTCGTTCGATCACCCTGAAACGCGGCGCATCTCGTGGGCATCGGTCAGCGCCGTGCCCGTGCGCGGCCCGAGCGGTGCGGTCGCGGCGGTCGTGGTCACCTTTGCCGAGGTGACGGAGATGCGCGAGGCGCAGGAGCGCGCCGAAGCAGCGGGCGGCAGGCTGGCTACGGTCATCCACAGCCTGGTCGAGGCGTACATCGTGCTGTCGCGCGATTGGCGCATCCTGGAGATCAACCCGGCCGCGGCCGACCTGTTCGGCCGGACGCAGCCGAAGATCTGATCGGCAAGCACATGTGGGAGGAATTCCCCGCTGCCAAGAAGACCTTGTTTTATGACAACTACGTGCGCGCGTTCGCCGAGAACCGCCCGGTGCACTTCGAAGGGTTCTCCGCGATCACGAAGCGCTGGCACGAAGTTCACGGCTATCCGCGGGGCGACGCGATCGACATCTACTTCCACGATATTACCGACCGGAAGCTGCTGGCCGCGGAGATGCAGCGGCAGCGCGAGTTCTACGACGCACTGCTCGAAGCCGCACCCACAGGCGTCCTGGTGGTGGACGGCCGGCGAGCTGCGGGCGAAATACGCGAACACGGCGTACCAGCAGTTTCTGGACGAGCCGTACCGGAGCGGGGTCGTCGGCTACACGGTCGAAGAGTTCATCCCGGGTGCCCGCGAACAGGGCTTAGTCGACGTCTTCCGACAGGTGGCGGAGACCGGGGAACCTTACACCGATACGGAGTACCGCCACGAGGGCTTTGCCCGGGGCACGACGTACTGGCGGTATTCGGCGCTGCCTTTCTACTACGGTCACGTCTCACCTGCCGATGCGTCGACGATGCCGACCGCGACCTGATGGTCGTTGCGATCGAAGTGACGGAGCAGGTCCGCAACCGGCAGGAGCTGGAGCTGCTGCTGGGGCGCGCGGAGCTGCAGGCGCGGGAACTCCGGGCGCAGGCGAGCGAGCTGAGCAGCATCAGCCAGGCGCTGGAGGTGGAGCGCACGCGCCTCGCCACGATCATCGAGAACCTGCCGGTGGGCGTGATCATCGCGGAGGCGCCGTCGGGGCGGCTGGTGCATGAGCAACCGGCGGGTCGCGGAAATCTGGCGGCACCCGTTCATCGCCTCCGAGCAGCTCGAAGCATACCGGGCATATCGCGGCTTCCATCCCGACGGCACGATCTATCAGCCCGAGGAGTGGCCGGTGGCCCGGTCCCTGGCGACGGGTGAAGAGATACACGGGGAGGAGATCGACTTCGAGCGGGGGGACGGCACGTGGGGCGTGATGTCGGTCAGTTCCGCGCCGATCTACGATCGGCAAAACCGCATCGTCGCGGCGATCGTATCCTTTGCAGATATCACCGAGCGGATCGAGGGCGAACGCGCGCTGCGCCGCACCCGCGACGAGCTTGCCAGCCTGCTGACCATCAGCCAGTCGCTCGTGTCGACGCTCGACCTGCCGCAAGTGCTCGCCCTGCTGGTGCAGGAGCTGCGAGCGGTCATCGAGTCGGATGGGGTGACGATCTACCTGATCGACGGGGACGACCTGGTGGTGCAGGAGTACGTGGGCCCGCTGCCCCGGGAGGAGGCGCTGGCGACCCGGATGCCGCTGAAGAAAGACCGCCGGGCTTTGGCAGAGCGTGCGCGACCGGAAGCCGGTGTATATCACCGATCTCGACGGGACGAGCCGCTCGCGCGTGCGTGGCACGCGCCGCAGGCGCTCGACCAGCAGCGCCTGGCCGGGAGCGCCCGGTCGTACCTCGCGGTGCCGATTATCGTCAAGGGGCAGGCGATTGGCATCTTGCGGCTGACCCATTACGAGCCGGGGCGCTTCAGCGAAGAACATGCGAGGCTTGCCACCGCCATCGCCAACCAGGCGGCCATCGCGATCGAGAACGCCCGGCTCTACCGGCAGGCGCAGGAGTTCGCGGTGCTCGAGGAACGCCAGCGGCTTGCCCGTGACCTTCACGACTCGGTTTCTCAGGCTCTATTCGGCGTCGTCATGGCGACGCACAGCGCGCTGAACAACTGGGAGAAGAAGCCGGCCCTGGCACGGGAGCGGGTGGAGTCGGCCAGCCAACTGGCGAGGGCCGCCCAGGCCGAGATGCGCGCGCTGATTTTCGAGCTGCGGCCCGACCAACTCGAGACGGACGGGCTGGTCAAGGCGCTGGAGCTGCAGACGACTGCGCTGCAGCAGCGGCGGCAGTTCAAGCTCGACGTCAGCCTGTGCGAGGAGCCGCAAATCGCGCTGCCGGTCAAGGAAGCGTTCTATCGCATCGCGCAAGAAGCGATCAACAACGCGCTGCAGCACGCGAGAGCCCACCCACATGGCGGTGAGCCTATCGCAAGATAGACGGAACGGTGCCGCTCCAGGTCAGCGACAACGGCAGGGGCTTCGACCCTGGGGAGACCTATCCCGGGCACCTGGGGCTGCGCTCGATGCGGGAGCGGGCGCAGCGCGTCGGCGCCGCGCTGACGATCGAGAGCGCGGCGGAGGCGGGGACGCGCGTTACTTTGCAGTATTCGGGTGACAGATCAGGGTAGGGACGTACGGGCGACCGGGCCGGTCGCCCGTACAAGGCCAATAGGCAAGCGGCGTAGGGGCGACCGGCCGTCGCCCCTACAGCGGTCATCCGGGACGGGCTACGGTCTGATATCCTTTCAACTCCACGTACACGTTTCCCGCATCGTCGAAGACCTGGCCGTCGAACCTTTCGCCGTCCGGCGTTTCCAGCGCGCACCAGATGCGCCCGGTGCCAACGGCGGGCTCTTGCCGGTAGACCGACACGACTTCGAGGCCGGCGGGGAAGGCCATCGCGCCGCAGGCCTTGAGGCTCCAAAGCGCGGCGGCCTGGAAGCACAGCTCGACGAGGCGAGGGGCCATCACGGTTTCCGCGTCGCTGGGCAGGATGGCGGGCGGCAGCCCCGCTGCCATGCGAGCTACTACCCTCCCGCCGTCGACGCGGGCCGCGTCGACGACCTGAAACGCCGGACCATGGAAGAAGAGACGGTAGATCTCGTCCGCCCGGATGTCCAGGCGCTCGTCGGGGAGCACAAGTGCTTCGACCGGCAGCCGGCCGGGCTCGGTCAGCTCGCGGCTCAGGCGCACCGTCGCGAGGAAGTGCTCCTTCACCTGCGGCGGCAGCCCGGCTTTGACCGGCTGCGTGACCGAGCGTAAGGCCATCGCAGCGAGCAGGTCGCGAAGCTGGGGCCGGACCGTACCGCGAGACGTACAGCGTGCGGCGGCTCCATCCGGAAGAACTTGAATGCGCCCAGCATCCGCACGTTCTCCACTGCCGCGACACGGTGGTCGGGCGCGAGGACGGACGCGGCTTCTGCCAGCGCTTCGATCGCCATCACCCCGGGCAGCCAGGGCGTCTCCGGGTCGGGCGCGTGATCGTACAGGAAGGGCTGCTCCTTCGGGTCGAGTTGCGTTTCGATCTCGATGCCGCCGTGCGCGGGCGCGGCCTTGATCTCGCCGACCAGGGCGAGGGCCGGCCTGCGCGAAGCCAGCAATTCAGAAGCTGCGCCCGAGTCGAGGCCGCCCGACGGCTCGCGCTCCTCGAGCCACGCGCCGAGCCGGCCCGGCGATCACCACTTCCCCGCGGGTCCCGCCGTAGGTGAGTTCGCGGCGCACGGTCGGGACGCCGGATTCGGGAGGCAGCATGTCGACGCCGAGCGCCTCCATGATCTGCGGCACCGAGCCGCGGGCAGCCATGCCGATCCCGCCCCAGGCGGTCCAGTCGATCGCGATGCCGCGCGTTTCCGGCCGCCAGGCGGGCAGGTTGTTCGTCAGCTTGCAGAGCAGGTCGTTCGCGGCGGAGTAGTCGGCCTGCCCGTTGTTGCCGAACCGGCCGGCCACGGAGCTGAACGCCACGGTCGCGGCGAGCGGCATGCCCTGGCGGCCTTCAGCAGGTTGAAGAACCCGTCGGCCTTCACGTCGAAGACCAGGTCGAACTGGTCGGGCTGCTTGTCGGGCAGCGTCTTGTCGATCAGCAGGCCGGCTGCGTGGACGAGCAGGTCGATGCGGCCGTGGCGCGAGCGGATTTCGTCCACCACGGCGCGCGACCGCGTCGTAGTCCCGCAGGTCGAGGCTGCGGTAGACGGCCGAGCCGCCCGCTGCCTCGACGGCTTCGACCGCGGCGAGGGCGGCCGCCCGCGCGCTCGACCGCCGCGATCTGGCGGTCGATCTCGGCCGGCTTCGGCTTGCCGCCGGCCTTGCGGCCCGCGTCGATGAGGGCCTGCTTCAGCGCGTCGCGGCCCTGCCGGAACAGCCGCACCTGCTCGTCGTCCCGCTCGGGCAGCGCGGCCAGATCGAGCAGGTAGAACGCTGGCCGCGGCTCGCTGCTGCCAGGTCGGCGACGATGGCGCTCGTGATGCCGCCCGCTGCGCCCGTCACCACGACGACTGAGCCGGGCCCCAGCGCCAGGCCGGGCCGGCCGTCGCGCGCGGGTTCCTCCTGCAGGTTGACCGTGTAGCGCAGGCCGTCCCGGTAGCCGACCTCGACCACTGCCCGGATCCACCAGCGTCTCGCCGATCAGCCAGCGGGCCACCTGCGTATCCGGGACACCATCCCCCACATCCAGCGCCTTGACCAGGACACCCTTGCCCTCCTCGCGCAGGCCCTGCTCCACGGCGTACGCCTTGGTGAAGCCGGTGACGCCGCCCCCAAGCGGGTGCGGTGGCTCCGTCCTCGCCGTAGCCGTGCAGCCCGCCGAGCCGGGTCGCGCTGACCAGGAACGCGCCCGGCCCCGCGATGTCAGCGTAGAGCGCGCGGGCGGCCGCGTACAGGTTCTTGACGCGGCGGCGGTTCAGCTCGCGCCACTGCGGCAGGTCGAGGGCTTCGAGGTTGGGTTCGACGTCCAGCGCGGGCAGCCAGTACAGGCCGTGGATCGGGCCGTTGGCGCGCCAGCCGCGCAGCTGATCCAGCAGGGCCGCCGTCTCGATCCCCGGCTCAAGCAGCAGCGGCTCGACGTGGGCTTCGGCCAGCCGGTGGGCCAGTTCCTTACCCACGCAGCCCTCGTCGAGCATGACCACCACCCGGCTGCCCTGCGCCGAGCGTGACGCCGGTGGGCTTGCAGAGTTCCAGCGGCGGGCGCAGTGCCGGCCGCGGCACGCGGCGCGGGATGCGGTCCGCGTCTTCGAGCGTCCCGATGGTCTGCAGCGCGGGCGGGGCCGGCGGTGGGGCTTGCTCCGCAGGAACCGCATCGTCAAAAGGGCGGGACGCCTCCTTCTCTGCCTCCCCCGTCCGTTCGCCCGTGAGGTCAGGGCGCATCTTGCGGACGAACCCGACCACAGAGCTGAGCGTCGGGTAGTCGCGGAGGCTGAGGCCCTGCTGCGGCGGGATGTCGTACGCCTGGCGGATCGACGCGAAGGTCTCCGCCTGCTTGACGGTGTCGATGCCAAGGTCGGCCTCCAGGTCCAGCTCCAGGTCGAGCATGTCCTGCGGGTAGCCGGTCTTGGCAGCGACGATCTCCAGCACCTTCGCGGTGATGGGATCGGCTCTGCCACAGAGGTCACGGAGGACTCAGAGACAGTTCGGAGAGGGCCGGAGAGAGCCGCTCTGCACATTGTCGCTATCCCGGTGCTCTCTGTGCTCTCTGTGGCAACCAAGTCCGGCCGCATCTGGCGGACGAACCCGACGACGGACTGGAGCGTCGGGTAGTCGCGGAGGCTGAGGCCCTGCTGGGGCGGGATATCGTACGCCTGGCGGATCGACGCGAAGGTCTCCGCCTGCTTGACCGTGTCGATGCCAAGGTCGGCCTCGAGGTCGAGCTCCAGGTCGAGCATGTCCTGCGGGTAGCCCGTCTTGGCGGCGACGATCTCCAGCACCCTTGCGGTGATGGCGTCGACTTCTGCCACAGAGGTCACAGAGACCTCAGAGGATGGCGAGGGCGCGAGAGGCGACGATGGCCGCTGATCGCAGTCGGACGGTGCCGGCGGCCAGTTCGGGCGATCGGACGACCGCGGGCAGGCGCCGCCCTGGACCGCGCTGGGTGGGAGCGGCGATGACGGGAGCCGCACGGCACTGACTGAGGCGCCGCGTTCGGGCGTGGGCTCGGGTGTCAGGCCCGGCTCTCGCTCCGCCTCCGGCCGCTCCGTGCGCTCGTGTGGCACGGGGCTGCGGCGCCGCCGAGCTTGTCGGCAACCTTCCAGAGCGGCGCGGGCCGTACCGCGCCTGGCGCTCCATCGCCCGGCGCCGCCGCCCGCTCACAAGGCCCCTGGCCCTTGCGCCACTGGCTCGGGGCGGGGCTGTGGCCCGGGCCGTCCTGCGACTGCACGCGAAGCACCCGCTGCACCGTCTCGAGCTGCGCCCGGTCGTAGCCGCTCATCGCGTCGAGCCAGTGTTGGTAGCGCAAGCGGTCGTCAACCCGGTCCGGTCCACCGGGCACCCGGCGCAGGAACGTCATCGCGACCTGCGAGCCGAAGCCGGCCGCCAGGTGTAGCGCGTACGCGATCGGGTAGTGACCGCCGCGGCTGAGGTTGAGCACGCCCAAATCCGGATCGACCTCCTGGAAGTTCGGCACCGGCGGCACGAGGCCATGCTCCAACATCTTCACCGCGATCACATCTTCCACGCCGACGCCCATCGGGTGCCCGGTGAAGCCCTTCGTGTTCGATACCACGATATTCCTGGCGGCGTCGCCGAAGGTCTTCCGGAGCGCCACCACTTCCGCGGCCGCGCTGCCGCCCCGGGCAGGCGTGTAGGTCTCGTGAGAGACGAACACGGTGTACGGCGCAATCGCGTAGCGGTTGACGCCGAAGCGCTTCTCCGCCGTCGAGACCAGACCCTCCATCACGTCGCCGATGTGGTCAACGTCGAGCCGGGAGACGTGGAACGCGCTGTTGGCCGTCTCGGTAGCCAACACCTCGACGATCCCGCGCATGCCTCGCTCGCGAACGGCATCCTCGCTCTCCATTACCAGCGCGCACGCGCCCATGCCGAGGATCGTGCCATGGCGCCGGCGGTCGAAAGGCAGGGCCGCGCTCGGCAACGCGGTCATCTGTCGCGGTCGCACCTAGCGCCAGCATGCCGGCGCCGACCCACTCCATCAGCGAGTCGCCGGTCACGTCGTCGCCTGCGATCACCAGCACCCGGCGGCAGCGACCCGAGCGAATCCAGTCTTCGGCGACCGAAAGCGCTTGAGTAGTCGTGGCGCAGGCAGCATTCACCTGGGTGTTGGGCCCGCGCGCTCCGATGTACTCGGCGAACTGGCTGTGGCCCATGGCGAGGATGCGGAAGATGAAGCGCCGGTCAAATTCGTAGGGCTGTCGCCGAGATTTCGTCGCGTAACTTCGCGATCCGCCGCGTGATCTCAGCCAGCGCGTCGAAGTCGTGCACGTAACGCCGCAAGTCCTCCAACTCGGCCACGGCATCCAGCCGCTTCTCCCACTGGTAGTAGCGCTCGAGCTCACCCGCCAGCGCCGCCCCCCGGGGAAGACGCTGGCAAAGATCACACCCGTCTCGTCTCGCATTGCGGCAGGAATCATCCAGCGGTCCGGAAGGTATCTGCCGGTGGAAGTCGGCCGCCACGTCTGCACCAGCGGGATGCCCGCCTCGCGGAGCGCGTCGAGCCCCGCGGCCATGGCCAGCTGAGATGTGATGTCGAGCCCCTCGACCAGCTTTTGTGGAACACCGTACTCTTCCGCGAGGTTGAACGGCCCGCCACGTCCGACCAACCGGATCACGTCGTCGGGATCCGTGATGACCTGGAAGCTGCCGGCGCCGTCGGCCGACTTTACCAGCCTGGTCACGCGCTTTGCCAGCATCTCGCGGCGGAACGGCTCCGGGAGGAGGCCGATCAGCTGCTCACCGCTCAATACGCGGAATGCGTTGTCTGGGTCCATGACCGTTTTGTCAGTGCCGGGGAGGCCGAGCCCGGTGCCGGTAATGACCACGGAGCCGGCAGGCGTCGCGGTGCGGTCCCAGGGCGCGGGCGGCAGCGGAAGCCGCCGCACGGACCTCTCCGGCAGAGGTCTGGGTGTTGATCTGCACCATGCGATCGAGTGCGAGAGTCAGTGCCTGAGCGAGGACATCCGTACCGTTGGTCGCGATGCCGTTTCCGGGGCCATCCCCGGAGCTGTTTTTGCATGTGATGAGCGACGGCCTTGTGGCCGTTGGATCCATTGCTGCCCTTCATCCCGACACCCTCCGCATGGGTCTGCCCGTTTCCTCTTCCCGTGTGCCACCGCCGGACGGGCCGTCGATCCTCCTGCTCGCCTGCCCGCGATCTCCGATTCGCCTGACTCAATCCCATACCCGGCAGCCCACAAACTGCAGAGCGCCTGGTTGAACGTCGCGGCTTCACCTGTCTTCGGGTGACAGGTCAAGGCGCTGGTGACGCCGTCCCGCTGGCCGAGCACCTCATCTACAAACCCCTTCAGCGCGCGCTTCGGGCCGACTTCCACGAACGTGCGGCAGCCCTGCTCGTACAGCGTCTCCAGCCCCAGCGTCCACTGGACGGGCGAGGCGATCTGGCGTTCGAGCAGGTCCTTGATGGCTTCCGGTTCCTCTGGATGCAGCCCGCCGGTCACGTTCGAGAGGACGGGCAGGCGCGGCGGCCGGATATCTAGCCGGTTCAAGACCTGGCGCAGCGGTGCGCTGGCGGGGGCCACGATCGCCGTGTGGAATGCGTGGCTGACGGGAATGCGCTGGGCCTGGTAGCCCTTCGAAGAGAAGAGCGCGATCGCGTCCTCGACCGCCCCGCTGGCGCCGCCGATGACGCACTGGCTGTAGCTGTTGATGTTCGCCGGCACGACATAGCCGTCGACCTTGGGCAGCAGGGCCTGGACGACGTCGAGCGGGGCCATCACGGCGGCCATCCACCCGTTGTCTTCCATGCTCACTCGCGTCATCTCGGCCCCGCGCGCCGCGGCGCCCTCCAGCGCATGTGCGAACGGCATGACGCCCGCGGCCACCAACGCGGCATACTCGCCCAACGAGTGGCCCATAACCATGTCGGGCCGGAAGCCGTACGCGTCGAGCAGCCTGAAGAGCGCGATGTCGAGCGTCAGGACGGCGGGCTGGGTGATCGCGGTCTGCCGCAAGGCTTCTTCGGCTGCGGCCACTTGGGCCTTGTCGTCCATGTCGCAGAAGATGTAGCTGGTGAGCGGCCGGCCGAGGATCGGCGCCAGGACACGATCGGCCTCGGCGAAGGTCTCGGCGACGGGCGGGAAGTCGATGAAGGTCCGTCCCATGTTGGCGTACTGGCTGCCCTGGCCGGGGAAGAGGAACGCAACCTTGCCCGCAGGCTTGCCCCGGCCGCGGAAGATGCCGCGGTTGACCAGCGCGCGCCACACGGCCGCCTGCTCGTTCGCCAACGAACCGCTCCCCAGCGAACCGCTCCCCAGCGCCTGGCGGGCCGCCTTGACCCGCTCCGCCAGTTCCTCGGCGGAGCCGAAATCGATGAGGAGCCGCTCCGGTGCTCGGAGCGTTTCCCGGTCCGGTGCCGCCAGCGGCGGAGCCCAGCCGGCCGCGATGCGGGCGGACAGGTCGTCCAGTTGGGCCGCCAGGCCGGCAGGGTCGGGGGCGCCAAGGGCGAGAATGCCGCGAAGCGGTTGGAGAGGGGCGGTCGTGGCGGGGCCGCATCCTTCGGCTGCGGACGGCGAAACCGACCGCCGTCCTTCGCTCAGGCTGCTATTCGCCGCTGCCGTGCGAAACCGACCGCGGTCCTTCGCCAGGATGTACTCGCCGCCGCCTGCGCGGCCGTCTCGCTCGGAGCATCGCATCGCTAGCCTGCACGGACGTGTCTGGAGGTCGCTTGCTCCCTGCGCAACTGGCGTCCCAGGGCGACGTGACTCTTCCAGCACGACGTGGAAATTCGTGCCACCGAATCCGTACGCGCTGACACCGCACCGGCGGGGCAAGCCATCGCGCGTCTCCCATTCGGCGAGCTCGTGCACCAAGCGGAAGGGCGTCGCAGAAAAGTCCAGCTTCGGATTAGGCGGATCGGCGTTCAAGGTGGGCGGCAGCTCACGGTGGTGGATGGCATAGACCGCTTTGAGCAGCCCTGCCGCGCCCGCGCCCGCCTTCAAGTGGCCGATGTTGCTCTTTGCCGAGCCGAGACCGATGCTGCGCGGGGGTGCGCCGCAGAAGACCTCGGCCAGGCTGCTGACCTCGACCACGTCGCCGACCTTCGTGCTGGTGCCGTGCGCTTCTACGAGCGTACAGGTGGCCGGATCGAGGCCGGCATCTTCCCAGGCCCGGCGGATCGCGAGGATCTGTCCTTGCGGATTGGGCGCGGTGATGCCCTTGCCCTTGCCATCGCTTGCGGCGCCGATCCCCCGGATCACGGCATAGATCTTGTCACCGTCGCGCTCGGCGTGGTCCAATCGCTTCAGGAGAAATGAGGCGGCGCCTTCGCCCATGATGAAGCCGTCTGCGCCGTCGCCGAACGGCCGCGTGCCGGTCGCGCTCAGGGCGCCGATCTTGCAGAACTTGACGAAGGTGGAGGGGCCCATGTTGCGGTCGACCCCGCCGCAGAGGATCGCGTCGGCCTTGTCCTGGGCGAGGAGATCGCAGGCCGACTCGAGCGCGGCGAAGGACGACGCGCACGCAGCGTCTGCGATGAAGTTGGGGCCGCGGAAATTGAACGCGTTGGCGACGCGGCCGGCGATGACGTTCGCCAGCTCGCCAGGCATGCTGTCTTCGCTGATGCCCGGCATGCGCCGGCCGACCTCCTGTCGCATGCCCTCGACGAGCGCGTTTCGGCTGGCCTCAGGAAGCGCCTGGAATTCGCCGACCGAAGCGAGCGCATTCGCATATTCCGGGAGGAAAACCCGCAGGCAGGTGATATAGTGCATCTCGCCGCCCATTGCGGCGCCCAGGATCACCCCCGTTCGCTCCGTATCGAGCGGCCGGGCCGGATAACCGTAGTCGGCAAGGGCCTCGGCTGCAATGGTCACCGCCCACTGCTGCCCTTCGTCCATCGCAGCAGCTACTTTTGGCGGGATCCGAAAGCCCTTCCAGTCGAACGTAAAGCCGCGCACCCAGGCGCCGATCTTGCTGTACGTTTTATCAGGAACACTGGGGTCGGGGTCGTAATAGTCCTCGACACGCCACCGGTCACGAGGGACCTCGGTGATGCTGTAACGCCGGCTGCGGATGTTCTGCCAGTACGCCGGCGCGGAGGGCGCATCAGGAAGGATTGCGCCCACTCCGACAATTGCCACGGGGACCCGAGCCCCGCGGCCGCCACTCCCAAGGGGAGCGGTGCTGCCACCTCTATGCCCGCGGATCGTTGTCGCTCCTTGGCAGACAACCCCGGGGGAAAGGGCGTCAACTCGACAATAGGATGTAGATCGACCTCTATCTATGGAACCGAACGATTGGGAAGTGGGAGCCACGCAGACAGCAAGGGACGCCCTGTGCACCGCAAGCAGGACGGCCGCACGTGACGTAAGCCATGTGCACTATAGCACAAACAGGAGGGCGAAACAATACGTAATTTGCTGTATCGTGAAAATGACGCAACGCGTCATGAGATTAGCATATATTTTGCGTAGATTCACAATTAGTGGCACTATGACCGGAAGTCATTACTCAGACCTCTCCGGCCCGGGTTCATGAGGATCCTACGGGCATCCGAGGTAGGCGGTGAGTTCGTCGAGAAGGCCGCGCTGCCCGGCGACGATCTTCGCGTGCGCTTCCTCCAGCGCGAGCCACGCGGCGCGGTCGGCCTCGGGGTAAGTCCGCCAGCGACCGGAGCCGGGCGGCGATTCGACCCGAAAAGTGTTGCTGACGATGTTGTCCGCGTCGGCGTCGCCCTCGACGGCCCAGGCGTACACCACCTTCCCGCCGGCCTGCCGGATGGGCTCGAGGGCGCGGGCCCGGTCGGTCGACCTCGCCGAGGTCCTGCCCCGTCTCCTCGCGGAACTCGCGCAGCGCGGCAGCAAGCGGGTCCTCCCCTTCGTCGATCAAGCCCTTCGGGATGGACCACGCCCCGGCATCCTTGCGCGCCCAGAATGGCCCGCCCATGTGGATCAGGAAGACCTCCGCGCACGGTTCACGGCGGCGGTAGAGTAGAATGCCCGCGCTGATCTGCGCCATCCGCTGCTCCTTGTCTGCAACTTGAGAAGGGATTATACTCCATCGCGCCATGAGCCTCACCCTGCTCTCCTGGAACGTCAACGGCGCGCGTGCCATTCACCGGTCCGGCTTCCTCGGCTGGCTGGCTGAGTCCGCGCCCGACATCCTGTGCCTGCAGGAAACCCGGGCAGAGGAAGGGCAGCTCCCGCCCGATCTCGTCCGGCCTCCCGGTTACCACGGCTACTGGACGCACTCCACCCGGAAGAAGGGCCACTCGGGCACCGCGATCCTGACGCGGCCCGAACCAGTGTCGGTCAGCGCCGGCATCGGCAGCCCCGAGTTCGACGACGAGGGGCGCACGCTCGTCGCGGACTACGGGCGGTTCGTCCTCATCAACTGCTACTTCCCCAACGGCGGCCGCGACCAGGAGCGGGTGCCCTACAAGCTGGCGTTCTACGATGCGTTTCTCGACTTCTGCAATGGTTTGCGGGAGCGCGGGCGGTCGCTGGTCGTCTGTGGCGACGTGAACACCGCGCACCGCGAGATCGACCTGGCGCGGCCCAAGCAGAACCTGAAGAGCACCGGGTTCCTGCCGGAGGAACGCGCCTGGATGGACCGGTGGGCGGCCGCAGGTTATGTCGACACCTTCCGCCACCTCCACCCCGACGCGACCGGCGCCTTCACGTGGTGGCTGCAGTGGGGCCAGGCGCGCGAGCGGAACATCGGCTGGCGCCTCGACTACTTCTTCGTGACGCCGGACCTCGCGCCGCTGATCGCCGAAGCCTTCATCCTGCCCGACGTGAAGGGGTCGGATCACTGCCCGATCGGCCTGCGGCTCGACCTTCCCGATCGGCTCGGCGCAGCGGAGGCTTGATGATCCTCCATCCCCGCCCGCTCAGCCGGCGCGTCTCGCTGATTCCGCTGTATTACGGACTTGCAGCCCTGCTCCTGGCGCTCGTCGTACACTGGCTGAGCCGGATCGACACGCCCCTCGAGCAACCTGGTCTCGCAGCCGATCGCGGTCACCGTGCTCGCCACGATTGCATCCGGCATGATTGCCTTTACCGGCGTCGTGTTCTCGCTCGTGCTGCTCGGCCGTGCAGTTCGGCAGCAGCCAGTATTCCCCGCGGCTGACCCGATACCTGCTGCAGGATTACGTCGTCCGCAATGCTTTGGGTGTCTTTTCGGCGACGTTTCTGTATGCCCTGTTCGCGATCGTCGAGTTGGGGCTGCCCGGCGAAGCCGTCGATCCGGCCATACCGACGGCCGTCGCGCTTCTGCTCCTGATCGCGAGCCTGGGCATGTTCCTGGCGCTACTGGGGCGCGTTCGCGCCTGCAGGTATCGAGCGTCCTGCGGATGGTCGGCGGCCTTGGGCGGGAGGTGATCTGCCGCCTGTACCCCGTGCTCAAGCCCGACGAAGAGCCCGAACCGGTCGTGAAAGAGCCTTCGCTAGCCGAGCTGGACGCGAAGACGCAGACCATGCAGTACGAAGGCCCACCGGCGGTCATCGCTGCGATCGACGTGCCGCTGCTTGTGCGTCTTGCCGAGGAGGTGGGAGGCGTTATCGAGCTGGATTATGCGCTCGGCGATACCCTGGCCGACGGGGCCGCGCTGCTGCACCTGCACGGCGGAGACCGGCCGCTTGCGCCGCAGCGGCTGCGCTCCGCGCGTCACCATCAGCGAAGAGCGGCTCATCGGCAACGACCCCAAATACCCGATCCGGCTCATCGTCGACATCGCGATCCGGGCGCTCTCTCCCGCAGTCAACGACCCGACGACCGCGGTACAGGCCCTGGACCAGCTCGAAGACCTGCTGCGCCGCCTGTCGCTGCGCCGCCTGGATGTGAATTACGTCCACGGGCCTTCCGGCCGGCTCGCGGTCGTTTATCCCACGCCTGACTTTGACGACTTCCTGGCGCTGGCCCTGGACGAAATCCGATTCTACGGCGCGGAGTCGCTGCAGGTGATGCGCCGGCTGCTCGCCCTGCTCGACGACCTGTACAAGACCGCACCCAAGGCCCGGCGGCTGGCCGTCGCGCGGCACCGGGCGCGGGTGCTGGCCTCGGTGCAGCCGCAGTTTCGACGACCAGGAAGACAAGATGGAGGCCGGCCAGGAAGACCGGCAGGGGATCGGCGTGACGCGTCTGCCGGAGGCCGAGCCCGAACGGGACGCCTAGTCCGTAGGCGCTTCGCGGCTGACCGTAAGCTCGACCTTCTCGAACCCCAGGTCCCGGAAGAACGCCTGGAGCTGGTTCAGTCCCGCCTTCTCCGCCCGACCCAGGATGTCCTGGGCCAACGCGTAATGGAGCAGCCGCTGCTCGGCCTGGCGCCGCGCTTCGGTCTCGAGGTTCGGGTCGGGCCGGCACAGCAGGCCGGTCTTCCGCAGGTAGACGTAGGTCTGATCTTCCCGCACGAAGTAACTGAACACCTCGGGCGGTGGCAAGCGCAGCTTCAAGCTCCGCCCCGTCACCTCGTATATCCTGCGGCCGCACCTTCGACAGGTCGAACCCCGCGATCACCTCGCCGCCCGCGACCAGCAGCAACTGGTCGGACCCGCAGATGCGCTCCCAGAAGTTGCCCGGCTCGCGCGCCAAGTCCACGACGGTCTGGACGACGAACTGCATCGACTCGTAGCGGCCGAGCTCGTTAACCTGGCGCAGGGAAATTATCGGGGTGGGCGTGGCCGTGGGTGTTGGCGTGGGCGTCCGGGTTGGCGTGGCCGTCGGTGCAGGGCGAGGCGTGTGAGTGGGGGCGGGGGCCGGCGTTCGGGTGGGCTCGTTCGCGATCAAGGCTGGCGTGGCTGCGACCGCAAGCTGAACGCCCGCGGTTGGCGTAGCTGTTGGCCGGAACGCGGCGCCACACCCGACGCAAAGCTCAGCGGATGCCCGCGTGTCAGGATCGTAGCCAGGATCGCAAGCGTGACGAACGCGCTGCCCAGGACGCCGGCCAGGAATCCGCAGCCTGCCCGGCCGCAGCCGCCGCGGGCGGGAACGCACCTCGGATCCTTCGGCGGGGTCTTCCTCTTCAGGGCGGAACGCGTCACCAGTCGGATCGGTCATATCGGAGATCAGTTTAGCCGGAAATGCCCGGCTGGGCTGTATAGTGGCACACGATGCTGTGCGCCGCGGGCGGTCGGGCCCTCGGGTCCCCGAAGGAGCAAGGGGTGTGGTGGTTCAGCTTTCTTGACACCCCCACTCTCCGTTTGTATCATACCTGCTCGATGATTGCCGCGATCGTGCGCGGGTCCGCTTTGTTATCCGGCGGAGGCACTATGAAGATCACCATCTCACAGGCAGAGGGTCGAGCGCCCGTCACCGTCTTTCACCTGCACGGGGAACTGACGGCAGACACGGCGCCCGCGTTCGAGGCCCAGGCGAGGGCTGCCATCGACAGCGGGACGCGAAACCTGCTGCTCGACCTGACCGACGTTCCATTCATCGGCAGCTTCGGGATCCGCTCGATCAACAACGTGCTCGTGGCACTGTATGAAGCGAATGGCCTGCACGACGCCGACGCCCGCAGGGTGCTGCGGACGGGCAAGAAGGCCCTGTATCTGAAACTCCTGAATCCTAACCCGCAGGTGATGAACGTGCTGGAAAGCAGCGGTTTCGACATGCTGCTCGAGGTTCATCACGACGAGCAGCAAGCGGTGGAGGCCTTCCCGTAAGCAGGGGCGGCCGCAGGACCGCGCCGGCGAGGCAATCCTCCGGCCATGCTTGACTAAACCCACGGCGCGGACATAGACTTCCGCTGACCTGCGCTCGCTGACCTGCGCACGCAGACGTGCGCGGGCGGAACAAGCCAAAGTGGGAGTCAATTCATGGACAGCACACCCCCTCGCTGGGATCTTTCCGGCGTCTTCCCGGGACTAAAATCGCTCGAGTTTACCGCGGCCATGGCGCAGTTTGACCGTCACGTGGGCGAGTTCGAGCGGGCCTTCGACGCAGGCGTGGCGCGGCTCCAGCCGGACGCAAGCCCCGGCGAGCTCGCGGCGTTCCTGTCCGACATCGTCGATGGATTCAACAACCTCGGCGTCGAAGGCGGCACGCTGGGCCCCTATATCGCATCCTTCGTCACGACCGATTCACACGACACCGACGCCCGGCTGCTCGACTCGCAGCTCGACCAGGTGTCGGTGCGGGTGGAGGTGTTGGGGAAGCGGCTGCAGGCCTGGGTGGGGCGGCTCGGGCCGCGGCTCGACGCGGCGCTGGCCGCGGACGAGCGGCTGGCCGCGCACGCGTTCGCGCTGCGCGAGATGGCCGAACAGAGCCGCTACCTGATGCCGGAAGACCTGGAAGGGTTGGCGGCGGAGCTGTCGCTCAGCAGCAGCACCCTGTGGAACAAGCTCCAGGGCGTCGTCACCTCGCAGCTGACCGCCGACTTCGAGATCGACGGCGAAACGCAAAAGCTGCCGCTCCCCGCGCTCATCAACCTGCACTCGCACCCCGATGAAGACGTGCGCCGCCGGGCCTATGAAGGCGGAGCTGGCGGTGCTCGCGTCCGCGCGCGAGCCGCTGGCCGCGTGCATGAACGGCGTCAAAGGCACGGCGAACACGCTCAACCGCCGGCGGGGGCGAACGGACGCGCTCCACGAATCGATCGACAGGTCGCGGATCGACCGCGGACGCTGGAAGCGATGCTTGCCGCGATGGCCGACAGCTTCCCCACCTTCCGCACCTACTGGCAGAAGAAAGCGCAGCGGCTGGGCAAGGACCGGCTGCCCTGGTGGGACCTGTGGGCGCCGGCGCCTGGGGCGGAAGCCGGCCGGAAGGGCTACTCGTTCGAAGAGGCGCGTGCGTTCATCCTCGACAACTTCGGCGCCTTCTCCCCGCAACTCGCCGGCCTCGCGCGGCGGGCGTTCGACAACCGGTGGATCGACGCGGAGCAGCGGCCGGGGAAGCGCGGCGGCGCGTTCTGCATGAAGGTGTGGGGGCCGCGCGAGTCGCGGGTGCTGAGCAACTTCGACGGGACGCTCGACCAGGTGTCCACGCTGGCGCACGAGCTGGGACATGCCTTCCACAACGAGTGCCTGTTTGCCGCGGGCAAGACCCCCCTGCAGGCAGCGACGCCAATGGTGCTGGCCGAAACCGCCTCGATCATGTGCGAGACGATCGTGATGCAGGCCGTGCTGGCGGGAACGGCGGATCCAGGCGAGCAGCTCGAGATCCTGGAGACGTCGCTGATCGGCGACAGCCAGGTGATCGTGGACATCTATTCGCGATACCTCTTCGAGAAAGAGGTTTTCGAGCGCCGCGAGACGGGCGAGCTCTCCGCCGACGACCTCTGCGACATCATGCAGCGCGCCCAATTAGCCACTTACGGCGACGGCCTGGACCCCCGGCATCTGCACCCCTACATGTGGACGTGGAAGCCCCACTATTACCGGACGGATGTCTCGTTTTACAACTTCCCGTACGCCTTCGGGCTGCTGTTCGGCACGGGCCTCTACGCGATCTACCAGGAGCGCGGCGCGGCCTTTGTCCCCGATTACGTCAACCTCCTGGCCTCGACGGGGGAGGCCAACGCTTCCGACCTTGCCGCCCGCTTCGGCATCGACCTGCGCGGCCGGCAGTTCTGGGACGACAGCCTGGCCGTCATCGGGAAGAAGGTTGAGCGGTACTCTGAGCTTTAGGCGTGTATAATAGCAGTCGCATCGCAGCATCATCACAAAGGACACAAGAAACATGAACCTCGGTAAAGCCATCCGCCTTAAGCGGCTGTTCAGCCATCCTAGCGGCCGCTTCTGCTCGATCGCAGTCGATCACCTGCTCGGCTACGGCCAGGACATGCCGCCCGGCCTGCTGCACATTCGCCCGACGCTCGCCGCCATCATGGCTGCCCGGCCGGATGCCGTCACCATGCACAAGGGTATCGCCGCGTCGCTGTGGGCCCCATACGCGGCAGAGGTCCCGCTGATCATCCAGGGAACCGGCGCGACCAGCGACGGAAGTGCCCGCGAGGTCTTCGCGACTCCTGAAGACGCCGTGCGCCTGGGGGCGGACGCGTACGCAGTGGCCGCGTTCATCCGGGGCGCGACCGAAGGCGCGGTCCTTCGGAGCGTGGCCGAAGCGGTACGCGACGCGGCCCGTTTCGACATCCCTGTCATCTGCCACATTTACCCCCGCAGGTGGGATGCCAACGGCAACGTGAGCATCTCTTACGCGCCGGAAGACATTGCCTGGGCCGTGCGCTGCGCCGTGGAGGTGGGCGCGGACGTGGTCAAGACGCCGTATTGCGGCGACGTCGCCAGCCACCGGCAGATCGCGGAAGACTGCCCGGTCCCCCTGGTTGCCGCGGGCGGCCCGAAGACGAGCAGCCTTGCCGGCGCGCTGCAGGCCATGTGGGAGGTCGTCGAGGCGGGCGCGCTGGGTGCGACCATCGGGCGCAACGCGTGGGGATTCCCGAACATCACGGCCAACGTCGAGGCCTTCAAGTATGTCATTCATGACCGCCTTTCGCCGGAGCAGGCGATGGCGAAGGCGGGGCTCAGCTAGCCAGGCGGCGCCTTCGGGCGAGGAGTGAGTCACCATGAAACGCTGGGATGTTCTGGGTTTTGGGGCTGTCGCGGTGGACGACCTGGTCTACCTGGACCGGTTTCCACAGGCCGACGAGAAGATGTACGTCCGCGGCAAGGCGCGCGACGGAGGCGGGCTGGCAGGCACGGCGCTGGTCACCGCGGGCAAGCTCGGCGCGACCGCTGCCTGGGCAGGCGTCCTGGGCTTTGACGAGCTGTCGGTCTGGACGCTGGAGGCCCTGAACAACTCGCACGTGGATACGTCTGCCGTGGTGCGCTTCGGCCAGGCCCGGCCGATCCACTCGATCGTCCTGGTCGAGCGGGCCGGCGGCACCCGGACCATCCTTTACTCCTTCGAGGGCGTGCAGCAGCTCACGCCCGACGAGGTCAGCCTCGAAATGATCTCCGAAGCCCGGGTCGTCCTGCTCGACCACACGATCGGCGACCTTGCCGGCCACATCCTGACGCTGTCGAAGCAAGCCGGCGTGCCGACCGTGGCGGATCTCGAGCGGCTGGAGACGGGCGTCGCGGACTCCGTGCGCGATGTCGATCACCTCATCGTGGGGCGGAAGTTCGCCGAGGCCGCGACGGGGGAAAGAGCGCCCGAGGCGGCCGTCCTCGCACTGGCGGCCCTACGCCGCGACCTGCCGCTCACTGCGGTCACCGCGGGCGGCCAAGGCTACTGGTGGATGGAACGCGGCGAGTCGGAGCCTCATCACCGGCCTGCGCTGACCGTCGACGTGGTGGACAGCACCGGGTGTGGCGACGTGTTCCACGGCACGTATGCGGCGGAGCTCGCCCGCGGCACGCGGATTGCCGAAGCGCTCGAGATGGCGAACGTGGCGGCCGGGCTCAAGGCAACACGGCCAGGCGGGCGCCAGGGGATCCCGAGCCGGGCAGAGGTCGAAGCCCGGATGAACGAGGAGCGAGCGAACGCATGAGCACCCCGGCAGCGCCCATCCATAAAATTGCGATCAGCACCGGCGGCGGCGACGCGCCGGGGTTGAACGCGGTCATTCGCGCCGCGAGCCTCGCCGCCATCAACCGGGGCTGGGACGTCGTCGGAATCCGCGATGGTTACAACGGCCTGCTGATGCCCGAAGAGTACCCCGACGGCGGGCTGGTGCGGCTGACCCGGGAGCGGGTCCGCGGGATCACGCACGTGGGCGGCACCATCATCGGGACGACGAACCGTGGCAGCCCGCTGCACTTCCCGCTGCGTATGCCGGATGGGACCCTGAGCGAGATCGACCGGACCGACGAGCTCATCCGGGAGTTCGCCGCGCACAGGATCGACGCGTTGATCTCGATCGGCGGAGATGGCTCGATGGCGATCGCCCAAGCCCTCGCGGCCAAGGGCCTCCGGCTCGTGGGCGTGCCGAAGACTATCGACAACGACCTCGACAGGACGGTCGTGACATTCGGTTTCGACACCGCGGTGGCGTTTGCCACCGAGGCGCTGGACCGCCTCCACTCGACCGCGGAGTCGCACGGGCGGGTGATCGTGATGGAGGTGATGGGGCGGTATGCGGGCTGGATTGCGCTGCACTGCGGCGTCGCAGGCTCGGCCGACGCCATCCTCATCCCCGAGATCCCGTACGACCTGCAAAAAGTGGCGGCGAAGATTCACCAGCGTGAAGCCCAGGGGAGCAAGTTCACGATGGTCGTCGTGGCCGAAGGCGCGAAGCCGGTTGGCGGCTCGGTATCGGTGCTGAGCAAAGAAGTGGGCCGGGCAGAGCGGCTGGGCGGCGTCGGCGAGAAGGTCGCCGCGGAGCTGCAGGCGCTCACCGGCCGCGAGTCGCGGGTGGTGGTGCTGGGCCACCTGCTGCGGGGCGGGACGCCCACCTCGGCGGACCGCCTCATCGCGCTGCGGTTTGGCGCGGCTGCCGTCCGCGCCCTCGACGAGGGCATGGCGGGGATCATGGTCGCGATTGATCCGCCCGACGTGCTCTACGTGCCCCTGGACGAAGCCACCCGGCGCATGAAATCCGTCCCGCTCGACGGCGACACCATGCTGACCGCCCGCGACCTGGGGATCACCTTCGGCGATTAGGACTGCACCGGGCTGCGCGGCGACGTTCGCGCGCCGCGCAGCCCGGTTCCCCGCAACCCTCTCCCGCGCCCTTGCGTAATACCGACGAAAGCAATCAGCGGCATGCAAAGGAGTTGTCGTCATGGCTGTTACGACTGAAACGCGGGATGTGACCGGGTTCAGCAGCGTCGCGCTGCGCGGCCTGGGGGACGCGACGTTGATTCAAGGCGCCGAGGAAGGTCTCGTCATCGAAGCGGATGAGGAGATCATCTCGCGCATCAGAAGCGAGGTACGCGACGGCCGGCTCGTGCTGGGCCTTGACCTCGCCTGGTGGGAGTGGCTGACGTGGTGGTTCACCTGGTTATTCACGCCCAACAAGCAGGTGCGCTACACGGTCAGGCTGTGCGATTTTGCGGATGCCAGCATCTCCGGCAGCGGCAAAGTCATTGCGGGCGACTTGCGTGGGGCCAACTGCCGGTTCAGCATCTCGGGCAGCGGCAAGATCACGTCGACCACCTGGAAGCCGATGCGGTCGAAACGCGGATCAGCGGGTCGGGCGACGTCAAGATGGGCGGGCACGCGGGGAAGCAGGCGGTCTACATCAGCGGGGCAGGCTCCGTCGAGAACAGTGACCTCGAGACGGCCGAAACCGATATCCACATCAGCGGGTCGGGTAAGGCCTCGGTGCATGCGACGAAGAGCCTTGGCGTGAACGTCAGCGGCAGCGGCTCCGTGTTCTACCGTGGGCAGCCCCAGGTGCGGCAGCACATTTCAGGATCGGGCCGGGTCGGCGCAGTCGGCTAACTGCCGTCAGCGGGCAGGGTGCGGTCGGCGATCTCGAGCACCCGTCCCGGCTCGAAGTTCGACATCGCCCAACGCAGCGCCTGCTCGCGATCGGGCTCGGCGTTGCCACTGACGGGTCCGCCCTGACCCAACAGCTGCTCGCAGAAGATCGCCAGGTCTTCCACGATGCGCTCCAGCCGGTAGTAGGCCAGCGCCCGCCGGTCGACCCGCACATCGCCATACCCCTCGAAAAAGAGCCGCTCTTCTTCCTCCGGGCTGCGCCCGAGGAAGCCCTGCCCGCCGCCGGGGTACATCAGGTCCCGCTCCCGCGGGGCCAGCAGCGGCGCATCCCAATCCACGATAAACAGCCGCCCGTCGCCGGAAAGCAGCAGGTTGCCCGCGTGCAGGTCCGTGTGGCAGAGGACGAAAGGCGGCGCTGCCCGCCGCAGCTCCTCCGCCAGGCGCTGGGTCCGATCGACCAGGTCCAGCACCTGCGCCTCGCGCTCCGCCAGAAACGCGGCCAGGCGGCGAGCGACCGGGTCGGCGTAGGGCTCCCGGATGCGCGCCACCCAGCGGCGGAGCTGGTCCCGCCAGCGTGAGGGGTACGACTCCCGGGCGATGCGCGGCGACGAGAGCCGCGGGCAGCGGCGCGTCGTGAATGCGGCGCATCGCCCTGCCGAACGCCACCCACTGCGCGTCCGACAGCACACGCTCGTACGCGTCCCTCCCCTCGACGTACGGGTACAGGAGGAGGGTGAACCCTTCGCCAACGGCCCAAGGCCGGCCTGATCGGGCGGGCAGCGGGGCCATCACCTCGGCGATGCCCTGCTCCGCGAGCCAGCGAGGGACGAGCGCGGAAACCTCGTCGAAGGCGCCGAGCCGCAGCTTGGCAAAGTACGCCGCACCGCCGGCCGCGTCGACACGAAAGACAGCCGTGGCCAGGTCCGCGCCGAGTGGCAGGAAAGCCAGCGCAAGGCCATCAAGGCCGTATTCGAAGCGCAGGCAAGCGACGATCGCAGCTTCCGGGATCGCTGGGCGGTTCGAGCATGGCGGGATTATACACCTGCGGCGAAGGCGCGTGCGAACAACTTGGTTAGCTATAGCTAGAGGTTGAGGCCAGTTCCGTGCGGCCGCCGCCCGGCAGACCGGTCGACCAGCGTGGCTTGATCGCGGTTGGTTTTTCAGCATTCGGCCGGCTCTGCGGTATCATGCGGGATCGTGGGTTTCGATGACCCTTCGATATACGCAGAATCTGAGTAACACTGTGCCTCCAACTTTCCATCGCGATCGGTTCACCTGGTTAGCGTACCTCCTGTTGGCCTTCTACAGCTACTTTCTCAACGTGATGGGGCCCATCACGCCGTTCCTGAAGTCCGAACTGAGCCTCTCGTACACCGTTGCCAGCCTGCACTTCAGCGCGCTCGCGGCCGGCATCCTGTTGGCCGGCTTCACCGGGCACATCTTCGTTCGTCGCGTCGGCCGCATCGCCGGGCTGTGGACGGGGGCCTTCGGCATGGGCCTCGGCGCGCTCGTCCTGATCCTTGGCCGGAGCCCGGCCGTCACGATCCCGGCCGCGTTTCTGATGGGCCTGCTCGGCTCGCTGATCCTCGTAATCGTCCCGGCCGCCCTGTCGGACCGGCACGGCGCGCTGCGCGCGATCCCGATCTCGGAATCGAACGTGGTCGCGTCGCTGGCCGCGACCCTCGCGCCCCTGCTCGTGGGCTTCTTCGCGGCCAGCCTCAACGCCTGGCGGGCCGGGATGGCCTGCGTGGCCGTTCTGCCGCTCGTCCTGTACGTCATAACCCGCCGGGGTGACGTCGTCGCCCCGCCCGGCGCACGACATGGCGAGGGTTTGCAACAGGGCGGCAGGCTCCCGTTCCTGTTCTGGCTGTACTGGTCCGCCCTGGTGCTGGCCGTCGCCATCGAGTTCTGCATGATCCTGTGGAGCGCGGACTACCTGGAGAACGTGCTGGGGTTGGGCAAGGCGAACGCGGCGCAGGCCGTCAGCCTGTTTCTAGGCGGCATGATCGTCGGCCGCTACGCGGGCAGCCGCCTGGTGCGGCGGTTCAGCGAAACCCGGCTCGTCACTGCCGACATCGTGATTGCGGCGGCCGGGTTCATCTGCTTCTGGGCCGCTCCGGCTCCGCCGATGGGCCTGGCAGGATTGGCGATTTGCGGGCTTGGCGTCGGCAGCATGTACCCGATGCTCCTGGCGCTTGCCATGAGCACGGCCGGCGCGAACACGGTGCAGGCCGGCGCGCGGGCGACCCTGGCGTCGGGCGCGGGCATCCTCGCCCTGCCCCTGGTGCTCGGCCGGCTGGCCGACGCGCTGGGGATTCGGGCGGCCTACGGGGTCGAGATCGTGCTGCTGCTCGCGCTCTTTGCGGTGAGCCAACTCGCAGCCCGCGGCGGCTTCCCGGCGCGGGTGGCGCATTCGGAGCACGGATAGAGACTCCGGTGCTATAATTGCGGGAACGCTGCTTCGCGGATGGAGGCCGCAGCAGTGGCCGTGCGACGATTTCCCCTATGGCCCTACCTGGCCGGTCTGGTCCTGGTTGCGCTGGTGACGGTGTTCGGACTGCTCATCCACGGCCTCATCGCGCCCACCAACCTGGTCATGCTCTTCCTGCTCGTCGTGGTGATCGTCGCGCTGCGATGGGGCCTGGGGCCGGCAATTTTCACCGCGCTGGCCGGCGTGCTGGCGTTCGACTTCTTCCTCGTCCCCCCGCGGCACAACCTCGGGGTGTCGGACACGCAGTACCTGCTCACCTTCCTCGGCCTGCTCATCACCGGCGTCGTCATCAGCGCGCTCGGCGGCACGCGCACGGCAGCGGGCGGACGAAGCGGTGGAGCGGGCGCACCTGCTGGAGCAGGCGCGGGAGGCGGAGGTGCTGCGGGCGACCGAAAAGCTGCAGAGCGCGCTGCTCAACTCGATCTCCCACGACCTGCGGACGCCCCTGGCGTCGATCACCGGGCGCGGTGAGCAGCCTGCGCGACCCCGACGTGCAGCTCGACGAACCGACGCGGAGCGAGCTGATCGGCGATATCGCCACAGAGGCCGACCGGCTGAACCGCCTCGTGGGCAACCTCCTGGATATGTCGCGGGTGGAGGCCGGCGCGCTCCGCGTGACGCGGGAGCCGGGCGACATGGCCGAGGTGATCGGCGCGGCGCTCGAACAGCGGGCGAGCCTGCTGAAGCAGCGCCCGCTGACGCTGCGCGTGCCGCGCGACCTGCCATCCGTTCCCATGAGCGAGCCGTTAATCGTGCAGGTGATGGTGAACCTGCTGGACAACGCGCTCGAAGTACTCGCGGGACGGATCGCCGCTTGAAGTGACAGCCTGCGTGGAGGATGGCATGGCTGGCGGTCGAGGTGGCGGACCGGGGCGTCGGGTTCCCGGAAGGGGACGAAAAGCGGATCTTCGACAAGTTCTACCGGGTGCAGCGGCCCGGCCGCGTCAGCGGGACGGGGCTGGGGCTGGCGATCGCGAAGGGGATCGTCGAGGCGCACGGCGGCCAGATCGCCGCATCGCACCGGCCGGGCGGGGGATCCGTCTTCCGCTTCACGCTGCCGCTGCCGCAGGAGCAACAATGACCGAGCCGACACACGCGCGGGTGCTGATCGTAGACGACGAACACGCGATCCTGCGCTTCCTCCGGGCCTCGCTGGCCGCACACGGTTACGGCGTGTTCGAGGCGGCGACGGGCGAGGAAGCCCTGCAGGCCATCCCGACCGTCCGGCCCGACGTAGTCATCCTGGATCTCGGCCTGCCCGACATCGACGGGGTGGAGGTGACGAAGCGGCTGCGGGAGTGGAGTGCCACGCCCGTGATCGTCCTGTCGGTGCGCAACGACGAGGGGGAGAAGATCCGGGCCCTGGATGCGGGCGCGGACGACTATCTCACGAAGCCGTTTGGTGTCGGCGAACTGCTGGCGCGGCTGCGCGCCGCGCTGCGCCACCGGACGCCCGAGTCGCCGAACGCAACGTTGGCCGTCGGCGACCTTGTGATCGACGTCGCGCGGCGCATCGTCACTGTCGGCGGCGAACCGATCCAGCTCACGCCGACGGAGTACGACCTGCTGCGGGTGCTGGCAACGCACGCGGGGAAAGTGCTCACCCACCGGCACTTGCTGCGCGAGGTGTGGGGCGCGGCCTACGAGTCGGAGACGCACCTGCTGCGGGTAAACATCAGCAACCTCCGCCGGAAGATCGAGCCGGAGCCGGCGCAGCCGCAGTACATCGTCAACGAGCCGGGCGTCGGTTACCGGCTGCGTGAATCTTGACACTTTCTTGACGCCGCCGGCCGCGATCTTGACGCCCTCTTGACGCGTCTTCCGGCGTACACTCTCTGATCGGGAGAGTGTTAAATGGATTTACTCATCAAACACGGCACCTGGGTCATCGTCCTGGTCGTTCCGGTGTTGATTTATGTCTACCTGCACGTATCCATGAGCATGTACGCGTTCAGGATCGCACGGCGCTTGAACGAAGAGGACGCCGGTGGGGAGCTGCGGAAGACCGTACGCGTGAGGACGGCGGTCCCTGCCCGCCCGATACAACGGCGAGCGCCTGCCACCTCGACGCGTTAGCCGAGGTCAAGAAAAAAAAGACACCAGAGGAGGCTCCCCTGGTGTCTTCTTTGTGGCTCAGACCGTTACAGGCTGGCGCGCACTTCCGCCAACTGCCCGGCAGAACCCAGCTTCTTCGAGCGGCCCTCGATAAACTTCGCGTACTCGGCCACGAAAGTCTTGCCCACCGGCCGGAAGTCGAACTCCTTCGGGTTGTCGCGGAAGAACTCGCGATGAACGCGCGTCCACACCAGGCGGCCGTCGGTGTCGATGTTGATCTTGGTCACGCCAAGCGAAGCCGCCCGCTGGAGCTCGTCCTCATTCACGCCGCGGGCCGACGGGTCCAACTGGCCGCCCGCCGCGTTGATGCGCAGCACCTCTTCCTGCGGCACCGACGACGACCCGTGCAGCACGAGCGGGAAGCCCGGCAGGAGCTTCTGGATCGCCTCGATCACCTCGAAGTGCAGCGACTGCTGGCCCTTGAACTTGTATGCGCCGTGGCTCGTGCCCACCGCGACCGCGAGGCTGTCGCAGCCCGACTGCTCGACGAACGTCTTGGCTTCGTCCGGATCGGTCAGGTGCGCGTTCTTCTCGTCGACCTTGATGTCCTCCTCCACGCCGCCGAGCTGGCCGATTTCCGACTCGACCGACAGGCCCTTGGCGTGCGCCGCCTCCACGACCCGCTTCGTGATCGCCACGTTCTCGGCGAACGGCTCGTGCGAGGCGTCGATCATGACGGAGGAGTAGAAGCCCGAGTTGATGCAGTCGTAGCAGGACTGCTCGTCGCCGTGGTCGAGATGGACCGCGAAGATGGCCTCGGGATACATCTTCTCGGCCGCCCGGATGATGGCCTCGATCATCGGGATGCCGGCGTACTTGCGCGCGCCCTTGGAAATCTGGATGATGAACGGCGCCTGTGCGGCGATGTGGCCCTGGAAGAGGCCGAGCGCCTGCTCCATGTTGTTGATGTTGTATGCGCCGACAGCGTACTTGCCGTACGCGCACTTGAACAGCTGAGCGGTAGTAACGATCATGTTACGCTCCTGGTGAGAGTTATGCGGAAATCTTGTGTAGTTTAACACGAAGCGGCAGCCACGGCAAACGGAACGCTGTTTCTCGCCACAGAGGTCACAGGGAGATCAGAGACGAGTTCGAGCGAGACGAGAGACTCCCGCCTCTCTGCGCTCTCGGTCTTCTCTGTGGCAAATCGATGCTTTAGTATGCCTGCCAGGTCACGGTGTGGCAGCTGTGGTTGCCGCCGTAGCCCTGGCGGTGCTCGATCGTGACGGGCGCGCTGAGCGGCGTGCCGCTCGCGTCGACGACGGTCAGGGTGTAGACGTTCGGCGTCGTGCTGATCGGAAAGTCGTACTGACCCGTGTCGCCGGGCCCGCTCTTGCTCCACGCCTCCGCTGCGTTGCCCCACTCGTCCACAAGCGTGATGCGGACGCCCGGCATCGGCGCGCCGGTGCTCGTCAGGACGGAGCCCATGATGTACTCGCCCGGGCAGTTGTCGTGGTAGACGATGGCCTGGGCCAGCGCGAAGCGGAAATCAGAGGACGGCGGCTCGGTGGCGGGCGCCTCGCCTTCGACCGGAGCGGGTGCCGCGCTCTCTGCGGCGGCCGGCACCGGGCCGGCGCCGGGCAGCGTCCCGGCTACGGAACCGACGTTCAGATCGAGCGCAGCGCCGAGGTCCGCGGTGACGCCGAGGTTCGCCACCCCCGAGTCGGTCCGCGACGCCTGGCGGACGGTGTTTGCCAGTGAGACGCACGGCCCGAGGTCGACCGGCGTCGGCGAGCGAAGGCTCCAGGCAACGGCGCGCAGGACATCGGCCTCGCGGGGCGGCTTGGAGGTCTTCGTGCTCCCGGTCGCAGCCTGCAGGACTGGGGCCGACGCGGGCTGTAGCGCGCCCGGTGCAGACGAAGACAGCGTGCTCGTGACCGCGTCCGTCGCGCTGGGGATGCCGAGCGGGCCGGGCAGCTTGAGCAGCGCGCGGACCGCACCGGGCTCGGTGCGACAGTAGGCGGTCCAGCGGCCGCCCGCATACACGGGCGCAGACTGGACGAGCGCCACGGTGTCGGCCAGTGGCCCGGCATCGCCCGCGGCGGCGAGCCACTCGGAGCTGAAGTATTCGCCGCCTTTGCGGCAGGTGACCTTCGGCGGGCAGGCGTCGACCAACTGCACGTCGGGCGGAGGCACGAACTGCCACTCGGCATCCGCGGCCGTGTCGGCCACAGGCTTCGCCCCGCCTGCTTCGGTCGCGGCCGCGGGCGCGGGGATCGCGGGCGCGCCGATCTCGGCCAGCAGCTCGGGCTGCTTGAGCACGGCCTCCATGAAATCGTGCCAGATGGGCGCCGCGCCGGCGATCCCGCGTGATGTTGCGCATCGGATGCCCGTCGCTGTTGCCCGCCCAGACCCCGGCCACCAGGTAGCGCGTATAGCCGACTGTCCAGTTGTCGCGCCAGTCGTCGGTCGTGCCGGTCTTGGCGGCCGCGGGCTTGCTGATCTTCAGCGGGCTGTTTGCCCCGAACATCGGCTTGCGCGCCTCGTTGTCGCTGAGGATGTCGGTCAGGATGAAGGCGGTGCCCGGGCGGACCGCCTGGAGCGGCTCGCCGGAGGGCCGGCGGGCGTTGAGCGCGGGCCGGCCATACCCGTCGACCGCCTGCAGGATCGGCTCGGGCGCAACCGCCCGGCCGCCGGACGCCAGCACGTTGTACGCGTTGGTCAGCTCGAGCAGGGTCACGTCGCCCCCGCCGAGCGTGAGGGCCAGGCCGAACTTCTGGCCCGACTGCGACAGGCTGCGGATGCCCATGACCTCGGCGCCGCTGCAGCATCCGGTCGACGGTGACCGCATCGAGCAGCTTGACGGCCGGGACGTTGTAGCTGTTCGCCAGCGCGGTGCGAACCGTGACCGGTCCGTGGAACTTCCCGTCGTAGTTGCGCGGCGCGTACGGCTTCGTGCCGGTGATAGGGTACGAGACGGGGATGTCCCACAGCACCGTGGCCGGGCTGATGAGCAGGTCGTCCATCGCCGCGGCGTACAGCACGGGCTTGATGGAGCTGCCAGGCTGGCGCATCGACCGCGTCGACGTTGACCTGGCCCGCGATCTTCGTGTCGTTGAAGTCCGCGCTGCCCACCATCGCCAGGATCTCGCCGCTGTACGGCAGCATGGCGACGAGCGAGCCGTTGCTCAGGTCGTGCTTGGGCTTGAGTGCCTTCACCTGCTTGGCGACGATGTCCTGCGCGAGCGCCTGGAAGCGCAGGTCGAGCGTGCTGGTGATGGTCAGGCCGGAGCGCAGCCCCGCACTGCCCCCTAGCCGGGCGTCGAGCACGTCGGACACGTAGTTGACGAAGTGCGGCACGACGTTGATGTGGCGGTCGGGGTCCGGGTTCAGCGTCAGCGGCTCGAAATAGGCCGCGTCTGCCTCGGCCTGGGCCAGGTAACCGTGGCGCACCATGAGGTCGAGGACCGTCCGCTGGCGCTCCTTGGCCCCCGGGAGATTGGCGAACGGATCCAGGCGCGCGGGTGACTGGGGGATGCCGGCCAACAGTGCGGCTTCGGCCAGAGTCAGCTGCGAAGCGGGCTTGCCGAAATAGACCTGGCTCGCGGCCTCCGGGCCGTAGGCCAGGTGGCCGTAGTTGGCGAGGTTCAGGTACATCTCCAGGATTTCGTCCTTGGAGAACAGCTCGTTCAATTCCTGCGCCAGGCCGGCCTCGAGCACCTTCCGGTCCATCGACTGCTCGTAGCGCTCGTCGGGCCCGAGGAAGAGGTTACGCGAAAGCTGCATGGTGATGGTGGACGCGCCGGAAACGACCTGGCCGGCCTGGTAATTGCTCAAGCGCCGCGCCGATGACCCGTGCGGTGTCGACCCCGGTGTTGTTATAGAAGGTGGAATCCTCGGCCGCGATCGTGGCGTCGATGAGGTGCGGGGAGAACCGCTTGAGGGGCAGCCAGGTGCGCCGGCCCTCGCTCCACAGCTCGCCGATCAGCGCGCCGTTGCGGTCGAAGATGCGGGTGGTCTGGAAGACACGCGGGTTTGTGCCGGGCTGGTAGCGTTCGAGATAGGCTTCGGCGGCGTCGAGGGGCGTCGCTCCAGGCCGGGGTCCCAGCTGCTGGGTCGGTCCGCAGGCAGCCAGAAGCAGCATGACGAGCAGCAATACCACGAGGCCTGGCCGCTCCAACGCCCAGCGGGCGATGCCAGGCCTGCCCCGGAGACGACGCACCACTCCCATCCTCTCCTCCTGCCGGGACCACTATAGATCAAGACGCCCGGTCATGTCGTAGGACGCGCTACTCTTACTTGACCCCTGTATCCGGCTGGGCCGCCAGGCGGCTGTCACCTGCCCTTCTGGTAGTCCTCCACGTTTTTGAGATGCTCCTCGAAGGTGCGCGCGAACGTGTGACGCCCGCTGCCGTCGCCTTTCGCCATGAAGAAGAGATAGTCGTGCGTGTCGGGATTCAGCACGGCTTCGATGCTGGCAATCCCCGGCGCGCAGATCGGGCCGGGCGGCAATCCGGTCACCTTGTAGGTGTTGTACGGGCTTTGCACCTTGTCGTACTCCTGCAGGTAGACCGGCGCCTTCCACCAGAGGCCGCTGTCAGCCTGGTATCCCATCGCGTACTGCACCGTGGGATCGGCCTCCAGGCGCATGCCCCGCGCGAGGCGGTTGAGGTAGACGGCTGCGATGGTGGGCCGCTCGTCGTCCACGACCGCTTCGCGCTCCACGATGCTCGCCAGCGTGAGCACCTGGTGGAGCGTGAGCTTCGTCTTTCCCGCCGCCTGCGCCTCCCGCCAGGCGGGCATCACCCGGTCCCTGAACGCATCGAGCTGGCGCTTGAGCAGGTCCAGCACGGTCGCGCCTTCGGCCGGCAGCCGGTAGGTGTCGGGCGCGAGATAGCCCTTCGAGCGTTGCGCCGGCGGGCCGCTGATCCAGGAAATCATAGGTGCTGGTGTCGAGGCCGGTCAGCACGCCCTGGGTAGCGCGCCGGCGATACTCCGCCCCGTCCAGGGGCGTGTTCTGACTCAGATAGTCGGCGGTTTGCTCGAACCGCCAGCCCTCCCGCACGCGAACCGCGATCTCGGCCGCACGGGCGTCGGTCAGGGCGTAGGCAATCTGCGGAATCGTCATGTGGGGGCTAAGCTGGAACGTGCCGGCTTCGAGGTTGCCCGCCAGCGCGTTGACCCGGACGAACGCCTCGAAGAGCTTCGCGTCCGTGATCAGGCCGCGGTCCGCCAGGTTTTCGCTGATGGAGCGGGCGGTCGAACCGGGCGCGACGACGAACTGCACCGGGCGATTCTCGGGGGCTGCCGGAGTCGCCAGCCGCGCGCGATTCGCCTGCAGGTAGGCCGTGGACAAATCCATGCTGCTGCAAGCGGCGGCAGACGCGGATGGTGACAGAACGCAGGAGCGGAGCAGATAAGAAGGCGCTTCATGGACTTGTGACGGTGATCGATCAAAGCGGGTTCCTCTGGGAGAAGATCGTACCGCAAGAAAAGCGTGTATGCAAAGAGGTTTAGAGGTTGGAGACCGCTCGGGCAAGCCGAACGCAGACTCCCGGACGTACGCGGTCGACTGGTTTCTGCGTAATTAGAAGGTGCCGTACTGGTATGGTACAATATACGTTCGCGGCTAAGTCCGGTGGCCGCAAGTTATCTGTCCGGAGCATTGGGATGACAGCGATTGCGAAGCAAGGAACTTTACCTGCGACGACGTCGAAGTCAGCGCGGGAGATGCCGCCTGCCTACGATTACGATCTGAAAAACGCCGTCACCGCCAACCGGCTGGCCGGGCTCTGGGCCATGATGACCGGCTATCGTTGGCGTTATGTCGGTGCGACGGTGGCCCTGGCGATCGGCGCAAGCGCAAAAACCGCGACCTACCTGCTGCTCCGGTACTTTGTCGACAATGTCCTGGGGAAGCAGAGTTCGGTGCGGGTGATGGTCCTGATGGCGCTGGGCTTCGTGGGACTGGCGCTCGTCGAGGGCGGCTTCACGTTTATGAGCGGCCGGTTCGCCGCGCAGACCGCCGAAGGCGTCGCCCGCCGGCTGCGGAACTACCTGTACGACCATATCCAGCGGCTGACCTTCAGCTATCACGACCGGATGGAGACGGGCGAGTTGATCCAGCGCAGCACGTCGGACGTGGACGCGATGCGCCGGTTCTATGCGGAGCAGGCCATCGGCATCGGGCGCATCATCCTGTTGTTCGGGATCAACTTCGTCGTGCTGTCGCAGCTCAACCTGCAGCTTGCGGTCATGTCGGTCATCGTCGTGCCGGTGATCGTGGTCATGTCGTACTTCTTCTTCAAGCGCATCTCCCGGGCGTACGAGAAGTACCAGGAGCAGGAGGCGTCGCTGTCGACCGTGCTGCAGGAGAACCTGAGCGGGGTGCGGGTGGTCAAGGCATTTGCGCGGCAGGCATACGAGCGCGACAAGTTCGAGCGGGAGAACGGCGAGAAGTACAAGCGCGGCCGGACGCTCGCGATGGCGCACTCGTTGTTCTGGCCGATCTCGGACATCCTGTGCGGCGCGCAGATGCTGTTCGGCTATGCGATGGGCGCGATGATGGCGATCAACGGGCAGATCACGGTCGGCACTTACCTCGCGTATGCCGGCCTGCTCGTCTGGATCATCTTCCCGATGCGCAACCTCGGCCGCCTGATCGTGCAGATGTCGACGGGCATGGTGTCGTACCGGCGGGTGATCGACGTGATCAGCCAGGAGCGCGAGCCGCTGGATGAGGGGACGCACCACCCCGAGGGCCAGGTCAAGGGCGACATCGCATTCCGGTTCGTTTCGTTCGGCTACGATCCGACCGAGCCGGTGCTCAACAATATCAACCTGAAGGTGCGCGGCGGCGAGGCGGTGGCGCTGCTGGGCTCGACGGGCTCGGGCAAGACGACGCTCGTCAACCTGCTGCCGCGGTTCTACGAGTACACCGACGGGTCGATCAAGCTCGACGGCGTGGAGCTGACGGACTACCCGCGGACGTACCTGCGGAGCCAGATTGGCATCGTCGAACAGGAGCCGTTCCTGTTCTCGAAGACGATCCGGGAGAACATCAAGATCGGCGTCGACCGGCCCGTCAGCGACGACGAGGTGATCCAGGCCGCGAAGGCAGCCGCGATCCACGACGCGATCATGTCGTTCCCCGAAGGCTACGACACGCTGGTTGGCGAACGCGGCGTGACGCTCTCGGGCGGGCAGAAGCAGCGGGTGGCGATCGCGCGCACTTTGCTCAAGAACCCGCGTATCCTGATCCTCGACGACTCGACGTCGTCCGTGGACATGGAGACCGAGGCGGAGATTCGGGCGGCACTCGAAACGCTGATGGAAGGCCGGACGACCTTCATCATCGCGCACCGGGTGCAGAGCCTGATGAGCGCGGACCAGATCGTCGTACTGGACAAGGGCAAGATCATCCAGCACGGCACGCACGAGACGCTCATCGACGAAGACGGCCTGTACCGGCAGATCTACGACCTGCAAGCGAAAGTCGAATCGGAGCTCCAGGAAGAGCTCTCTGTAGCGAAGTAAAGGCACCGCGATGGCTGACGAATACGAGTTCGAAGAAGAAGAGTTTAGCACCAAGTACGACGGCAGGACGATGCGCCGCATCCTGGGGCTGGTCAGGCCACACTGGAAGTGGGTAGCCGGCTTCCTGGTTGCCGTCATGTGGGTGAGCCTGCTCGATGCAGTGTTCACGTACCTGTCGAAGCGGATCATCGACGAGGGCATCGTGCCCCAGAATCCGGCGGTGCTGCGCGAGATCATCATCCAGTACGGCGCGTTGATGGTCGTGCAGGCCATCGGCGTATTCATCTTCATCTACCTGGCAGCGACGCTGGGCGAGCGCGTGCAGTACGACCTGCGCAAGAAGCTGTTCAACCACCTGCAGGAGCTGTCGTTCTCGTACTTCAGCAAGACGCCGGTCGGCTGGATCATGTCGCGCGTCACGTCCGACTCGGAGCGCATCGCACAGCTGGTGACGTGGGGCATGCTCGACGTCACCTGGGCGTTCTTCAACATCGGCGCGTCGATGTACTTCATGTTCCGGCTGAACTGGCGGCTGGCCCTGATCGTGCTCGCCATGGTCCCGATCCTGATCGTCGTGGCGATCTACTTCAAGACCAAGATCCTCGTGCAGTTCCGCGAGGCCCGGAAGCTGAACTCGAAGATCACGGGCGAGTACAACCAGAACATCACGGGCGTGCGGGTGGTCAAGGGGCTGGGCCGCGAGGACGCGAACCTGCGCGAGTTCGCGGTCTGACCGACGAGATGTACGGCGCGTCGTACCGGGCTGCGTGGCTGTCGGCGCTGTTCCTGCCCGTCGTGCAGTTCATTAGCGCCATCGCGGTGGGCGTGATCGTGCTGTACACCGGGCTGGCGGACAGCGCCTCGGGCGTCATGGTCGGGATGACGATCGGCTCGCTGCAGGCCTTCGTCTCTTACGTGACGTTCATGATGTGGCCGGTGCAGGACCTGGCGCGCGTCTACTCGGAAATGCAGAACGCGATCGCCTCGGCCGAGCGAACGTTCTCGCTGGTCGATGCGAAGCCGGAAGTCGTACGACCAGAAGAGCGCGCGGCCGACGCCGACGATCCGGGGCGAGATCGAGTTCGATCACGTGGACTTCTACTATGAGCCCGACAAGCCGGTGCTGCAGGACTTCAGCCTGAAGGTGAAGCCGGGCGAGACGATTGCGCTGGTCGGCCCGACGGGCGGTGGGAAGTCGACGATCGTGAACCTGGTGTGCCGGTTCTACGAGCCGAAGAAGGGCTCGATCAAGATTCACGGCCAGGACTACCGTGACTTCACGATGCACAGCATCCACTCCCGCGTCGGCGTGGTGCTGCAGACCCCGCACCTGTTCTCGGGCTCGATCCGTGAGAACATCCGCTACGGGCGGCTGAACGCGACGGACGCGGAGGTTGAAGAGGCGGCCCGGATCGCGGGCGCGCACGAATTCATCGCCAAGCTGCCGAGCAGGTACAAGTCGGAGGTCGGCGAGGGCGGGAACCGGCTGTCGGTAGGCCAGAAGCAACTGATCAGCCTGGCCCGAGCCGTGCTCGCCAACCCCGAGGTGCTGGTGATGGACGAGGCAACCAGCTCGGTGGACACGGTGACCGAGGCGCTGATCCAGAAGGGCATGGACCAGGTGATGGAGGGCCGGACGAGCTTCGTGATCGCGCACCGGCTGTCGACCATCAAGAAGGCCGACCGGATCGTCGTGATCGAAAACGGCCGGATCGCGGAGCAGGGCACGCACGCCGAGCTCCTGCGGCTGCACGGCAAGTACTACCGGCTCTACACGCAGCAGTTCCGCCACGAGCGGACCGCCGCGTACGCGACCCCTGAAATGGACTTCGTGGGAGCGTGAGCACTGCTCTGCTTCAGGTGTAACCGACCTCCGAGGTTTTGATAACCTCGGAGGTCTATCGGGGGAGACACGGCGAAACAAGCGTGATCGAGATCGACGGTTCGATGGGGGAGGGCGGGGGGCAGGTGTTGCGCTCCTCCCTGACATTGTCGGTGCTAACCGGGCAGCCGGTGCACCTCGTCAACGTGCGCGCCGGGCGGCCGCGGCCGGGGCTGCAGCCACAGCACCTGATGTCGGTGAAGGCCGCGGCCGCGATCTGTGCGGCAGAGGTGGTGTGCGCGGCGTTGCACTCCCAGGAACTCACCTTCCGCCCGGGCCCCGTTGTGCCCGGCGAATATCGCTTCGACATCGGCACCGCGGGCGCGACGTCGCTCGTCCTGCAGACGGTCTTTCTGCCGCTTTCGCTCAGAAACCAGGTTTCTGGCAGAAACCTGGTTTCTCCTTTGCAGGCAGAAGGGGCATCTGAGATCACCGTCATCGGCGGCACCCACGTCCCCTACAGCCCGTCCTATCACTATCTCGAGCTGAACTGGCTGCCCATGCTCCGGCGCCTGGGTTATGATGTGGAACTCGAAATGCTCCTTGCGGGGTTCTATCCGCAAGGCGGCGGCGAGGTCCGCGCCGAGATTGAGCCTGTGGAACGAGTCGATCCCCTGCTGCTTCCGGAGCGCGGTGCGCTCAAGCGGATCACCGGCATCTCCGCCGTCGCAAACCTCGACACGGGCATCGCGGAGCGGCAGCGCAAGACCGCGTTCGAGCGGCTCAAGGCCCGGCACGGGAAGGTCGATATCGAGGTCGTTGACCTGCCCGCGCGGACGAAGGGCACGATGCTGCTGCTGCTCGCCGAGTTCCGCCACACTACCGCATGCTATTTCTCGCTCGGCGCATTAGGCAAGCGGGCGGAACAAGTGGCCGACGAGGCCTGCCTGTGGATGGAGCGCTTCCTCTCGGGCACGGGCGCGGTGGACGAGTACCTGGCCGACCAACTGCTGCTCCCTCTGGCTTTTGCCGAGGGCGAGTCGCGCTTCCGAACGGCGCAGGTGACCGAGCATTTGCGCACGAATGCCGCGGTAGTGGAGGCGTTCGGCACGGCCGAGGTGACCATCGAGAAGGATGGTGGGCGCGAGGGGACGGTCGTCGTACGCCCGATGGAAAGAACAGCACAGAGGTGAAGACGGCCATCTGTGAGACCACGAGGCTCAGTGGCACGTCTGAGCAGAAATGATCGGGCCAATACATACTTCCCCAATTCGAGTTCGGTATGATGTGTTGAATACGGAGGACGTCATGAATCTTTATGACCTGCGAATTGTCGTAGAGGAACTGCAAGACGGCGGCGACTATCGCTTTCTTGCAACGAGTCCCGATCTTCCAGGTTTGCTGGTGGCAGGCAACTCACCGGAAGAGGTGTTGTCGCTGGCACCCGATGTTGCTGCGGCTTTGATCGCGTCGCTCAAAACCGCGGGCGACCCCTTGCCTCCGACCTTGCGTCGCGTTTCCTCCGTTCCGTTCGAATCTCATATTGCAGTGCCTGCATGAAGTACGCGGAGTTCACCCTATCACCGCTCGCAGGACATCGGTCCAGGCCTACTGGCGCGCATACTCCGCGAATTGGGCATCGAGCGCGAGGACTTCGAAAAGGCCTAAACGATTTGGAGAGTAAGTAACCATGACTGCACCAACCCTGACCGGCGCGGAAGAAGCCACCTGGGACCTGTCCGATCTCTACCAGGCCACCGACGACCGGGCGCTCACGGCCGACCTCGACGCGGCGGACGCGGAGGCGGACGCGCTCGATGCGGCATACCGCGGGCGCATCGCGAGCCTGTCCGGGAGCGAGATGGCCGAGCTAATCGGCCGCTACGAGGCGTTGAACGAGCGTGCGGGCAAGGCGGGCTCGTTTGCCTTCCTGAACTGGACGCAGAACACCGAGGACCCGCAGCGCGGCGCGCTGCTTCAGATGGTGACCGAGCGCGGCTCGCGGCTGGCGCAGAAGCTCGTCTGGCTCGACCTCGAAATCGCACACGCGCCCGACGATGCCGCAGAACGGTGGTATGCTGCCCCCGAAACCGCTCGGTATCGCCACTGGCTCGAGACCGTCCGCCTCTACCGGGAACACCTGCTCAGCGAGCCCGAAGAGAAGATTTTGGCCGAGAAGTCGGTGACGGGGCGCAGCGCGTGGGACCGGTTCTTTGACGAGACGCATTCCGCGGCCCGGTACGAGCTGGACGGCCAGGAAATGAGCCGGGACCAAATCCTCAGCAGGCTTTATTCGCCGGATCGCGAGCTGCGCCGCAGGGCCGCAGGGAACTTCACGCAGGGACTCCAGGAGTTGAAGCGCTCCTCGACCTACGTCTTCAACACGATCCTGGCCGACAAGGCCTCCGATGACCGGCTGCGGCGTTACCCCTCCTGGATTTCGGGCCGCAACCTGAGCAACGAGGTCGACGACGCGACGGTGCAGGCGCTGGTCGATGCGGTGACGTCGCGCTATGACATCGTCGCGCGTTACTACCGCCTCAAGGCCAGGCTGCTGGGTCTGGACGAGTTGTTCGAGTACGATCGCTACGCCCCCCTCCCCGCAGCCGACCGGCAGTACGAGTGGAGCGAAGCCCGGCAGATCGTGCTCGACGCGTACGGGCGGTTCCACCCCAAGATGGCCGAGGTTGCCGGGTGGTTCTTCGACCGGCGTTGGATCGACGCGCCGGCGCGGCCCGGGAAGCAGGGCGGCGCCTTCAGCCACGGCACCGTGCCTTCGGTCCACCCGTACATCCTGCTGAACTACGACGCCAGGCCGCGCGACGTGATGACATTGGCTCACGAGCTCGGCCACGGGGTGCACCAGAAGCTGGCGGGCGTCCAGGGACTGCTCCAGGCAGGCACCCCGCTGACTACCGCAGAAACCGCCTCGGTGTTCGGCGAGATGCTGGTGTTCCAGTCGATGATGGCGCAGGAGTCCAGCCCGCAGGTGCGGCTGGCAATGTTGACGCAGAAGATCGAGGACTCGTTCGCGACGGCATTCCGGCAGATCAGCATGAACCGGTTCGAGAACGCCATCCACACCGCACGGCGAGAGGAAGGCGAGCTGAGCGCGGAGCGGTTCAGCAGCCTGTGGATGGACACGCAGCGGGCCATGTTCGGCGACTCCGTCACGCTGACCGACGACTATGGGCTGTGGTGGAGCTACATCCCCCACTTCATCGGCTCGCCGGGCTACGTCTACGCGTACGCGTTCGGCGAGCTGCTTGTGCTGGCGCTCTACGCCCGCTACAAGCAGGTCGGCGCAGGCTTCGCGGATGCTTACCTCGAGATGCTGACCCGTGGCGGTTCCGACTGGCCGCATGCCATCGTCGCGCCGCTGGGCGTCGATCTGCAAGATCCTACCTTCTGGCACGGCGGCTTGCGGATCCTCGAGGACATGGTGGCCGACGCGGAACAACTCGCACAAACCGAACAAAGGTCATAACACAAAGACACCAAGACACGATGTCCACTAAGCGCAGGTCCTGGTGTCTTTGTGTTGAACATCGCATTCATTAACGGAGGCATCAATGGATACGACGACGCCGAGTGTGGCGGACGGCATGGTGGTGACGTTTGACTTCACGCTCACCCTGGATGGCGGCGAGGTCGCCGATACGACGCAAGGCGAGATGCCGCTGCGCTTCATCGTCGGCCAGGGGCAGTTGCTGCCCGGCCTGGAAGACGCGATGATCGGGATGAACGTGGGCGAGGAACGCGACGTCACGCTGAATCCCGAAGACGCGTACGGCGAGTGGGATGAAGACGCGCTGGAAGAGGTAGCTAAGGGCGACCTGCCCGGCGGCATGGATCTGGAAGAAGGCATGCCGCTGGAGGTGACCGACACGGAGGGCGACACTTACGAGGCCAGCGTCTACGAGGTGCGGAAGGACACTGTCGTGCTCGACTATAACCACCCGCTCGCCGGCGAGACCTTGCAGTTTCGCGTCAAGGTGATCGATGTGCGCCCGGCGACCCCCGAGGAGCTCGATCACGGCCACGTCCACGACGACGGCCACGTTCATTAATACGGCGGGGATGGGGGGATTGGGGCATGAGTCAAGGAAGTTCCCCTAATCCCCTTATCCCCGCAAGCCCATCCGTTACCGCAGCCTGGACTTTGGCCTGAGGGCCATCAGCAGGAGCAAGAGGCCGGCGCCGATGACCATCAGCGGGATGACGACCGCACCGATGGGTCCGCTGCGCAGGCCGTTTAGGTTTAGGATCACCTCGAAGAAGAAGGCGAAGAACAGGAAGATCGCCAGACCCGACGCCTGCCATCGCCGTTCCCCCGCGCAGCGCCCGGGTGTCATCCGACCACAGCCCGGCAATGGCGATGCCGATGCCCACTGACGTGGGAAAGATCAACGCCCACGCGTAAGCCCAGGTCGACCACAGCCCGGTGACGTTCTGGAAGAAGAGGATGAGGCCCACCGTCGTGATGATGCTCCCCGGCACGGCGAGGGGCGCACCTGGCCTGCCGATGCTGACCATTGCGACAAAGAAGAGCAGCCCTGGCACAATGATGAAGAACGGCCACAGGGCTCCCCACACGTCCACCCGAAAGATGGCGCCCAGCAAGAAGAGGACGCCGAGAATAATCAGTCCCAGCCCTACCGCGAGGGCTCCGAAGTTGCGCACACGATCTCCGTTCATAGGCTGGCTCCTCGATGGCCGCGCCGGCTGCGGGCGGGTTGTAGATGCCTTGCACCCATCTGTACGAGGTAGGACGGAGTTTTGTTGCGCGTTGCTGCCCGAATCAGCCCGCAGAACTCGTTACCGGGTCGCAGCAAAGCGCACCGCGTTCGCGGCTGCGCCCTGCGACTCGGCCCAGGTGAGATAGGCGTCGCCGCTCGCATCGACGGCGAGGCTGATCGCCATTGCCGCTGAGGTGGCGCCTCCTTCTGCGGCAACCTGCGGAGACTCCCAGTGGCCTGTTTGGCCGCGGTACGCCGTGTACAGTCTGTACGCGGCGTCGTTGGCCTCACCCCAGGCCACATATATCTCGCCCGCATCGTTCGTCGCAATAACCGGGTCAATGTAACGCTGACCTGCGCTGGGTGCGGCGAGGGTGATCGGCGGCTGCCATTGGCCGCCCGCCGGCCGCTCGGCGAAACTCAGCTGGGTGAGCGGCGCGGGGCCGCCGCAATCCACGCCGCTTGCCCACACTGCGTAGGCGTTTCCGGGGCCATCCACCGCGATAGCAGGCCGGCCGTAGATAGTCTGGTTCGCGTCGCTCAAGCGGCGCGCCGGGCCCCACGAGCCATCCGCCCGCTGCCCGGCGGTGTACACTGCCGACCGTCCTTCGCGCATCTCGATCCAAACCGCCTGGGCCTTGCCCGCACCGTCCAATGCCAGCGCCGGGCTTGACTTGGTCGAATCCGGAGCATCCGGCGCCACCGGAACCGCTTGCACGCCGGGAACCGGGGTCGCCGCGGGCCCGGCAGAGGGCGCGTGGGCGTCCAAAACGGCGGCAAAGATGCCGCGGCCCCCGCGGTTGGCCCCGGCCCAGATGGCGTGCGCCCGGCCGCCTGCATCGAGCGCGACAACCGGGCTCGAGAGCGGCGCCCCGCCGGCGACCGACGCGGCCGGCCAGGTGACCTTCAGATCGCCCGCGGGGGTGAATGAGAGGGCGAGCCCGCGGCGCGACCCTGTGAACAGGTCTTCGACCGCCCATGCATCGCCCTGCCAGGCGGCATGCGTAACGGAAACCCTGCGCTGCTTGTCGTCGCTGGCCCACGCGACCTCGGCGCCGCCGTCGGGCCGCGCGCTCACCACCGGCGCTACCCGCAGCGGCGCGTTCACCTGCGCGATCAGCTCTGCCGAACGCCATGACGGGGAGCGGCCCGCGACGACGATCTGCGGGGGCGACCACGAGCCATGGGGAAGCTCCCGGACTTGCCATCGGTACTGCCCCGCGGGCAGCTGCGCCGCAAGCGACGGCTGGTCAGTCACGAAGGTGGCGCCCCAGCCTGCCGCCGAGTCGACCGGCTGCGGACTTTCGGCCGGGACGCGTGCCACCTGAACTTCGTACTTCCTGCCCCTCGCGGTCGGCTGCCAACTGAGCATCGTCGCGCTGCTCGCGCCGGCTTGCTGCGCGGGAGGCAGTGGCCAAGGCAGCGCGCCGGTGTAAACGGTGACCACGAATCCGCCCTCGAGCTGGCGGTCCACGCTGACCGCGACGTTGCTCGCGCTGTCGGTGAAGACCGATCCGACGGGCCAGCCGCCGGCCGCGCTGAGCAGCGCGCCGGCGCCGGTGGTCGGCGCCGCGGCGACGAGCTGCGCGCGGTTCTGGCGGGCGGGATCGATTTCGTGGATCAGGACCCCGGCGGCGGGAAGGGCAGCGTCGTAGCCCAGGCGGCCCCGCGCCTCTACCGTGTAGAAGCGTCCGTGGGGCAACGCGACTTCCGCAAGCAAGAAGCCGGGTGAAGTAGGCCGCGCGCTCTCCAGGTAGTCGAGCTGGATGGTCGACACGGCCGGCTTCCGGGCCACGAACTTGTCGGCCGGTGCAATCCAGCCCAGCACGTCCTTGTCGTAGGCAATCGGCTGCTGTGCTAGCACGCCGAGGTCGGTCGTCGGGGCGCAGGACGCGGCGTTGCTCATCAGATCCCAGTTGTTGCCGTACTCCGAACCCAGGCTATCCTCCGAATGAGCCAGTCCGAACGAATGCCCGATCTCGTGAGCGACGATCTGCTGTGAGCTGGCGTTGCCGGGGCACAGCCACGTGATCCGGTAGAGCCGCATCGCCCCGTCGAGCCGCAGTTCCTTCGCGCCCCCGCGCGGCCGGTCGACGCACTCGCTGAACACGAGGTTGATGCCCGCATAGTCCAGGAAGTTCAGCGCGCTGCCCGCGGCTCCGTCTGCGGTCGCGGTGCAGTCCCGAGCCAGCGCGTCAAGGTCTGCCCGCCCCGAGTCAGGCTGGTACGCAGAGGCAGGTCTTGCCATCTGGAACCAGCCAAAAGCCTTGCTCCCCGAGAGGTTGATGGCGCCGTAGGAGACCTGGCGCCAGAAGCGGTCCACGCTATCCGCCGAGCCCACCATCAACTGATCGTAATAGGCCACGGGCTTCAGGGTTTCGGCTGGCTGGGGTGGTGGGCCGCTGAATTGGCAGAGGAGCGTCACGTACGGCTGTGCCCCGTGGAGAGGATGAGGATCGGGCAGGATGGCCGTCGAACCCGGGCGGAGTGCAAAGCCGGTGACGAGTGCAGCCAGCAACCCCATGAGCAGCACGGGCCACCAGCGGCGGTTCCAACCTATGTCACTTGCCCATTGGCGCAGCGCACGCCCACTCCAATCCATCGCCCCAAACCCTCACGCCTTGCTCCCGAACCGGCCGGCGCCCGACCTGCCCAGAGGGGAGCGAACCCGGTCATGACCCCATGAGAACAGCAAAACGTGGAGGCGCAGGAAGTTTGTTCCATCGTTTTTGATGGCACATCAAAGTCGAGACAATTGTAGGAGAGGGAGGCGCGTCATTGAGAGGGAGACACGTTGGCGCGGGCAAACTGGTAGGGCGGACCTTGCACCTGCCACCTTGCCCCACCGCTCTCGACCACGCAAGTAACAGGCGCGGGCACGGCAGCCTTGCCGGTATCCGGATACCAGGTACGGCCGCGCTGCGCGAGGATGAGAAGGCCCTCTGGGTCGCCCAATGCGGCGAATGTGTCGCCCGCGGAGTCGCGGTATACGGGCAGCCCAAGCTCGCGCTCGAGGCGGGCGGTGAGCGCGGGCACGTCGTCCGTGGTCAGCCCCACTTCGCTCACCGACATCAGACCGGGCGGAGGAGGCGCCGGGCGGTCAGACAGGTCCCGCCGTGCGATCAGCTCGACGACGTTGCCCGCAGGATCGTAGAAGTAGCAGGCGCGAGCGTTCCACGAGCGGAACTCGAAGATCTCCTCGCCGTCTGCGTCGTGAAGCAGCGGCGTGATGGCCGCGAATCCGGCGCGCACGCGCTCGAAGCGGGATGGATGGACGTTGAAGGCGAAGTGATAGACCGAGCCCCGCGGGCCTCTGCGAAACGTGAGTTGCGTGCTGCCGGCCTGCAGGGACAGGGCCTCCGCATTCCGGCGCAGAACAGGCAGCGCCAAATCGCCCGCGTAGAACTCGTGCAGCCCGCTCAGGTCCGCAGCCTCCAAAGTCAACGAAATGATCTTCATGCTTCCTCCCGCCCGAGCGCCTCGATCCCGATATCCGCGACTTCGAGCCACTGCTCGCCCGTCTTCAGCAGCCCGCGCCAGATCCTGCCCGTCGGCCGCGCGATCATGTACTGGTTGTCGCACCAGGCGACGAATCCCAGCCGTCCGCGGGGCGCAGGCGCATCGAGCACCAGCGCGGCGTCGACCAGGAAACGCGCCCGGTTGCGTGCAGGGCCCGCGCCCCATTCGATCGTGTACGTGTGCCAGTCGGTCAGCGAGGTATGGACGAGCGTCTCCGCGATGCCGAGCCGGGGCTGGATCACGGGCCAGACATGGCGGTAGATCGCAGGCAGATTCATGAGAGGCACGAGCAGCGGCGCGGCCAGCGCCGGCCCGATGGCAGCCGGCTGCAGGGCGTCGATCACGGCTGCCTTCCAACCCCATCCCGGTGTCTTTATGGCCAGCTTCATATCGGATGGGGGCGACGCGTAGAAGAACCAGAGTGCGCGCGGCGGCATCGGCGGGCGTGGATCGGTCATCATGAACGGGTCGTTCCAGAAGCCGAATCCGGCCGTTCCCTGCAGGCCGGGCGCACCCGGTCCCGCGGCCTCATGAGAGAAACGCGCTCGCAGCTCCAGCCGCAGCGGCGCCGCGTGCGGGAAGCGTGAGCGAGGCAGCCCGGCATAGTCGTCCACCTGGCCGTTGCTGTACAGCCGCTCGTCGCCACGATAGACGATCATGCGGACGCCTGCCTCGGTGAGACCCGGCGCGACTGTCCGGCCGTCGAGCGGGAGCACGTCGGCCGCGCCGCTTGGGTTCGCAGTCAAGGTCATCTCAGCCCCCCTCCGGCCGCCGCGTGCAGATCACGACAGGCACCCTGGCCCGGCCGTCCTCGCGCCAGCTCACCGTGCAGGCAAGGCCCACCTGCGCCGTCAGGCCCTCGAAATAGGCCCACAGCCGGGCCCAGGGGCCGCCCGGCACGACCGACAGCGGATAGCGCGGCGAACGCGGGAGCTGGACGATCAGCCCGGCAATGACCAGGCGGCCGTCCACCGCCAGCACCCGCTCGACCTCCTTCAGCGTGGGCACTTCGAAGATGTAATTGGCCGGAAACGTGGAGACGATCGTGTCGAACGAACGACAGGGAAACGGCAGCGTCTCGGCCCGTGCCCGCACCCGGGGCACGTCGATCCCCCCGGCCCGGGCTTTCCGCTCCACCACCCGGTGCATGGCGGCCGAGAGGTCGATCCCGACCGCTGCGAGGCCCTGCCGGCGCATGGACAGCAGGAGCTCGCCCGTGCCGAAGCCGAGTTCGAGCACGTAGGGGCCGCGGACATAGTCCAGCGCGAACCCGCGCCATACGTCCCACCGCCCGGCGCTGACAAAGCGGCTGATCGGGTCGTAGGCCCAGGCCAGCTGATCGTAGAGCCGCAAGGTCGCCCAGCCGTAGGCGTTGAAGAACGACCGGCGGTAGACGGCAACGAGCTGCTTCTTCATGTGAGATAGTATAGCACGGAGGCCGCGGTTATAATGGCCCGATGAATTTGCTCGGGGTCTTTTTCGCGCTCGCCTCGGCGCTCGTGTGGGGCGGTGGGGATTTCAGCGGCGGCATTGCAAGCCGGCGCAGTCACGTGTTCCAGGTGCTCGCACTCGTCACGCTGTCGGGCCTGGCCGTGATGGTCGTGTTTGCGGTCCTGGCCCGCGAGCCCTTCCCGGCCGGCGGTGGCATTTGGCTCTCGGTGTTGGCGGGCGTGGCGGGCGCGGTGGGGCTGGCGGCCCTGTACCAGGGCCTCGCGATCGGCACGGCCGCGGTCGTCGCGCCGACCTCGGCCGTCCTGTCGGCGGCGATCCCCGTCGTCTACGCGGCGCTCACCCACGGCGCGCCCGAGCCAGTTCAGGTGGCGGGCTTCGCGTTCGCACTGCTCGGGATCTTCCTGGTCTCGCGGTCCAGTGGCAGCGCCGAGGGCGCGCGTCAGCCGGGCTTCCTGCTCGGGGTCCTTGCGGGGGTGGGTTTCGGGGCGTTCTTCATTCTGATCGCACAGGCCAGCACCGGCCTGGTCTTCACGCCGCTGATCGTGGCCCGAGTGGTGGAGTTCCTGGTTGCGGCCGTCATGTTGGCCGCGGGGCGAATGCGTATCCCTTCGCCCCGGGCGAACCCGATCGCGCTGCTTGCCGGCGTGCTGGACAGCGGCGGTAACATGCTTTACGTGCTTGCCGGCCAGTTCGTGCGGCTGGACGTCGCCGCGGTGATCGCTTCGCTGTACCCGGCGACGACCGTGGTCCTGTCCAGCCTCATTCTGAAGCAGAAGGTTTCGCGGCGGCAGCAAGCCGGCGTCGCGTTCTGCCTGGCCGCAATCGCGCTGATCACGTTGTGAGCGGGCGGCGCCCCGACCGCTAGAACCGAGCCAGCGCGAGCGCTTCCCGGTAGATCTTCTCCGCATCCGGCCGGTACGCGTCTTCGAGCGGCGGGCTGAACGGGACGGGGGTGTCAAGCCCGCCGAGCCGGCGCACCGGGCCGTCGAGATACCTGAAAGCCCGGTCGGAGACCAGCGCGGCGACCTCCGCGCCCAGACCCCGGCCAGCCGGTTCGCCGAGTGGACGACGAGCACCTTGCCCGTCCTGCACGCGCTCTCCAGGATCGCTTCCTCGTCCAGCGGCTTCAGGCTCCGCAGATCCAGCACGTCGCACTCGATGCCGTCGGCGGCCAGCCGCTCGCGCCGCGGCCAGCGCCTGGTGCACCTGCGCGCCGTACGTGATGATCGACAGGTCCTCGCCCCTGCGAGCGAGGTGCGCCGACCCGATCGGAACGAGATACTCCCCTGCCGGCACCTCGCCGTGAAGCGAGCGATAGAGGGGCTTGCTCTCGAAGTAGATCACGGGGTTGTTGTCCCGGATCGCGGCGGTGAGCAGCCCCTTGGCATCGGCAGGGGTGGCCGGCGCGACGACCTTGAGGCCCGGCACGTGCACGAACCACGCCTCGGGGTTCTGGCTGTGGAACGGGCCGGAGCGCAGCCCGCCGTCCGAAGGCGCGCGAATCACGAGCGGCACGGCCGCGCCCCAGCGATAGTGCGAGGTGGCCGCGAGCTGGACGATGCTGTCGAACGCGGTGCTGATGAAGTCCGCGAACTGCATCTCGACCACCGGGCGCAGGCCCATGATCGCCATGCCGACGGCCATGCTGGTGAAGCCCAGCTCGGCCAGGGGCGTGTTCATCACCCGCTTCGGGCCGAACTCGGCGGCCAGCCCCTTGGTCACCTTGAACGCGCCGCCGAACTCGCCGCCGACGTCCTCGCCGAGGACGAGGACATCCGGGTCGCGCCGCATCTCCTCCACGAGCGCCTCGGTGATGGCGGCCAGGTAGGTGAGGTTGCGGACCTCCGGGATGGTGGCGGTCATCGGTCTGCCTCCACTGCGCCGGGCGGGGCGTACACGCCCTCCGTCACCGTCTCGGCCTTGGGCCAGGGGCTTTCCTCGGCCCACATCACTGCCTCCGTGACCTCCACCTCGCACCGGCCGTCGATCTCCTCGAGCTCGACCCGGTCGGTGACGCGCTTCGGCAATCAAGCGCGCCGCGTATCCCACCACCGGATCGCGCGCCTCCCACTCGGCCAGCAGGCCGGCGGGCACGTACTCCGCGCCGTCGTGGATCGCGTGGCCCAGCATGCGCATCGTCTTCGCCTCGATCAGCGTGGGGCCGCCGCCCGAGCGCGCGCGCTCGATCGCCTCAGCCGCCGCGCGGTAGACCTCCTCCACGTCGTTCCCGTCCACGGACAGGCCGGGCATGCCGTACCCCGCCGCCCGCTGCGAAATGTCGGTGACCTTCGTCGTCTGGTGCGTCGGCGTGGAGTAGGCGTACTGGTTGTTTTCCACGATGACGACGAACGGCGCGTTGTAGAGCGACGGCCATGTTGAGCGTCTCGTGGAACAGCCCGGCGTTGCTGGCGCCGTCGCCCGTGAAGGCAACGGCCACTCGTGGCTCGTCCCGGTAGCGGAACGACATGGCCGCGCCAAGCCCGAGGGGCAGCGACTGAGGGCAGGTGGCTGATAAAGCTGAAGACGCCGAGGCTCCATGTCGCCGACGCCGTGCAGGTTGACGTCGCGGCCGCCCGTCGGCCCGGTCTCGCGGCCGAGCAGGTTGGCGAACATGCGCTTGCGGGGTGATGCCGCGGAGCAGGAACGTGCCCAGGTCGCGGTGCATCGGCGCGACCACGTCGTCCGGCCCGAGCGCGTACCCCACGCCCACGCTGATCGCTTCGTGGCCGCGCTGGGAGAACGTGCCGCCAACACCCCGGCCCTGCTTCCAGAGCGCCACCATGCGCTCGTCAAAGGGCGCGTCAGCCGCATCCAATAGTAGAGTTCGAGTTTCTGGCGAGGTTCAAGCACAGGTGGAATCATTCTGCCGTCCCGCGTACGAAGTAGCACGATTATAAGCCAGCAGGAGCCGAAGGCAAGCGACGCGCCGCCCGGACAGTCTAGATACAGGAACGCCCTTTCGTTGACAGCCTCCCCGTCCGCGAGCTACAATCAGCCGGTTTGTCTCGGAGGCTAACATTGAAAAGAAACGGCACGCTGGTCGCGTTCCTGGCTTACGTCTTGTGGGGCATCCTGCCGCTCTACTGGCATCTCCTCAAGGCGCTGCCCGCAAGCAGAAATCCTCGCGAACCGCATTATCTGGTCGCTCGTGTTCATCCTCATCGTGTTGGCCGTCATGCGACACTGGGAGTGGCTGCGCGACGTGGCGCGGCGTCCGCGCGTACCGCCGCTTCGTCCTCACCGCAGTCATCCTGGCGATCAACTACGGCGTATACCTCTGGGCGCAATAACAGCGGCCACCTGGTCGAGGTCAGCCTCGGGTACTTCATCAATCCGCTGGTAAACGTCTTGCTGGGCATGATCTTCCTGCGGGAGCGGCTGCGGCCCTGGCAGGCGGCTGCGGTCATCGTTGCGCTGGTCGGCGTCTCGTATCTGACCGTCGATTACGGCCGCCTGCCCTGGATCGCCCTGACCCTGGCGCTCACCTTCGGCTTCTACGGCCTGCTCCGCAAGACCGCCAGGCTGGGATCGGTCGAGGGGCTGACGCTCGAGATGATGGTGCTGTTCATCCCCAGCCTCGCCTACCTCCTGTTCCTCAGCCGGCAGGGAGCCAACGCGCTCGGCAACTCGAGACCCGACGACGACGCTGCTGCTCATCGGCGCGGGCCCGGTCACGGCCATCCCGATGATCATGTTTACCTACGGCGCGCGGCGCGTGACGATGACCACGCTCGGCATCCTGCAATACGTCGCGCCCACGCTCCAGTTCCTCATCGGCGTCTTCGTCTTCGGCGAGCCGTTCGACAAGACCCGGCTGATCGGTTTCCTGATCATCTGGACTGCGCTGGCGATCTACTGGATCGAGGGGTTTGCGCATGTACCGAAAGCGCGCAGCCGCGCAAGCGCGCCGGTGGCGGTGGACTGATTTACGCACAGAACCAAGGAACCAACGGCTCACAAGGTTCTCCGATCTTCGTGAACCGTAGTTTCTCCGGTTCTGTGGCGCACGTTGCTACATTGCTTCGCCGAACTCCGCCTTGAATGCGGCCGCAAGTTCCAGCGGCCCAGCCGTCCACCGGCGCCGAGGCGGCCGAAGAAGAAGCGCAGCACCGGCGGCTCCTGGACGAACTTCAGGCCGTGAATCAGCTCGCGATGCCGGTAGAGCCAGGCGATCCGATCCACCGTGTACTCGATGTGCGACATGGTGTACGTGCGCCGGGGGACGGCCAGCCGGGCCAGCTCCAGGTCGGCCATCATCTCTTGCGCCGGTCACTCGGGTCGCGGTCGGTCGAGATCGTGCCGCGCTCCATGCTGCGCACGCCCGACGCGAGGTAGATGGCCGCAGCCACCGCGCCGGCGATATACTGGTTCTGTGGGATGTGCGGCGCGAATCGCCGGGCGTCCACGTGGCACGCGAGCCCGCCGGCGGGGGTCACGACCGGCACGCCTTCCTCGCACAGGCGCTCGACGAAGTAGCGCACGAACTCGGCGCCCGAGCCGGCCACCATCGGGTCAGTCATCTCGCGCAGGCCGACGGCCATCGCCTCGACTTCCTTCGTCGACATCCCGCCATACGTCGCGAAGCCCTCGTAGACCGGCAGCCAGTTGAGGATATGCCGTGTAATGCTTGTCGTCGTTGGTGGCGATGAGGCCGCCGCGGACCGCGGCCGACTTGCGGCCCGACAGGTAGAGGATGTCGACATACTGCATCATCTGGCGAATGATCGTCGGCGATGGAGGAGGCCTGCCAATCGGCCTCGCGCTCCCGCACGAGGAACGCATTCTCGGAAATCAGGCTGCCGTCGAAGACCAGCGGGATATTGTAGCGGCCCGCGATGTCCTTGACCGAGCGCAGGTTGTCCATCGAGAACGGCTGCCCGCCGATCAGGTTCGTGGTGGCTTCCATGCGGATGTAGCCGATGTTCTCCGCGCCGTGCTTGTCGATCGCGGCTTGCAGCCGGCCCAGGTCCATGTTGCCCTTGAAGAGATCGACCGAGTCGGTGTTGAGCGCCTCGTCGCCGTACAGCTCGAGCACCGTTCCGCCGGCCAGCTCCACGTGAGCGCGGCTGGTCGTAAAGTGGTAGTTCATGATGGCATAGCCGCCCGGCTTGATAAACACCTTGGCGAGCAGGTGCTCGGCCGCCCGTCCCTGGTGTACGGGCAAGGTGTACTTGAAGCCGAAAACGTCCTTCACCGCGTCGGCCAGCCTGTAGAAGCTCTCCGATCCCGCATACGCGTCGTCGGCAACCATCATCGCCGCAAGCTGGTTGTCGCTCATGGCGTTGGTCCCGCTGTCGGTCAACATGTCGAGGAAGACATCGCGGGTGCGCAGGAGGAAGGTGTTGTAGCCCGCCTCCTCCATTGCTGCCAGCCGCCGGTCGATTGCAGGGAGATCTGTGCGCTGGACGATCTTGACTTTGTGGGCCTCCACGGGGATTTGCCTGCCATTGCTCAGCCGTACGAACATGCTTCTAGCCTCCGTCCTGGGTTTCGCCGGGTCAGGACGCGCGTGCAAGAAGCGGGGGCAACGCCGGGGATGCTGCAATGCTGCCTGGCTCGGCACGAGCCGCCGAAGCAGTGGAAATGGAGCAACTGCGAGCATGCGAGCCTTCGGGCGCCGCGATCCGGGCCGGTCATTGGCCGTGCACGCTCAACACTGAGACCTGGCGGGGAGATTACGCCTGCAGAGGAGCAGGCCCGGACAGTATAGCCGGGGGTGACGCAAAAAGGCAAACGGGACAAAAGTGGCACATGCGCCCCGGCGCATGCCGGATATAATCAAGCTGGCTCTCTTGATATAATAGCCATCCATCGTGACGAGGTTAACGCGTGCAACGCATCGAACTGACCAACACGAGCACCCGCATGAGCCGGGAAGCACGGACGATCGAGGCCATGATCGCCATTTACTGCCACGACAAGCACGGGACCCGCGGCGACACGCTGTGCGAGTCGTGCCAGGGGCTTCAATCGTATGCCGGGCTGCGGCTCGAGAAGTGCCCGTACCAGGAACACAAGACCACGTGCGTCAAGTGCCCCACGCACTGCTACAAGCCAGACCGCCGGGAAGCGGTGCGCGAGGTGATGCGCTACGCCGGCCCGAAGATGCTGTTGAAGCACCCGTACCTGGCGGTCATGCACCTGCTCGTCGACGGCCGGCGTGAGAAGCCGCGAACGCGCGCCGCGCAAGGTGAGTAACGCAGGCGATTAGCGGTTCTTAGCCATATCCCCCGCCGCCCGGCGTTTCCAGCCACACCCGGTCGCCGCGCCTGCCGCCGGGCGGGACGTGCCAGTTCTTGCCGTGTACGCTATGCCCCCGGTCGAGATCCTCGTACAAGTCTGGACCACGAAGGCACGAAGGACGCGAAGCGTGAAGGTCGCGAACGCGAAGATCCTTTAGCCGGCATGCCTGAAAACTGCGACGGGGCAATCATAGCATGCGGTAGGTCTTTCGTGCTATCATGCCGCTATGCCGTTCACGCACCTCGAAGTCCACTCCAACCTGACCCTGCTGGGCGCCACGCCGACCGGTCGACGCGCTCGTAGCGCGGGCCGCGAGCGAAGGGATGACCCACCTCGCGCTGACCGACACCAACGCGCTCTATGCCGCGGTCGCGTTCGCCAAGGCATGCCGCAAGGCCGGCATCCAGCCGGTGATCGGGATGACCGTGAACGTGCAGCGGCCGTCCTCGGCCCGCTGTCGCTCGCACGCCGCCGGAACCGGGCCGGGCACCTCGTGCTGCTCGCCAAGGACGCGGCCGGGCTACCGCTCGCTCTGCCGCCTTTCGACGCTCATTCAGGGCCGGCCCGACCGCGAAGCCGTCGCAGAAGCCGGGCTGACCTGGGAGCAGATCGCGGCGCACCGCGAAGGCTTGATTTGCCTCGGCGGCGGGCGGCAAGGCTGGATCGAACGCTTCCTCATGGCGGCGGTGAAGCGGGTGCAGCGCACGCGTTCGCGGCCCGGCTGGCCGGTACTTTCGACGAAGATGCGTGCCTCGCGCTCGAGATGGACGGGGCCAAGGACGCAGGCCGGGCGGCGGAGCTGGCCGGGCTGGCCCGGCGGCTGGGCATGCCCGCTCGTCGCGGTCCACCCGGTCTACTGCCTCGCGCCGGAGGATGCGCCCCGGCTGCGGCTGCTTGGCCGCCATCCGCGCCAACCGCCCGCTCGATGCGGCGCCGGAGGAAGATGAAGCAGCCGGAGCAGACGAAGGCGAGGAAGCGCGAGCCGGCGGCCTGGCGCGAAGGGGCGCGGATCGGGCTCGCGTAGCAGTCGAGCGAGAGCGTGCGCGAGGCAGCGCCGGGCTACACCTCCCGGTCCGTCACCAGCGGCGCGCACGATGAAGCGGGGCGTTACTGGCTGACCGAGGCGGAGATGACGGCCCGCTACCCCGGCTACGGCCGGGCGCTCGCCGCAGACCGCGGAGATCGCCCGGCGCGGTGCGGCGCTGCGCTGCCCGACGGCCGGCCCGTCTGGCCCAGCCTCCCGCTGCCGCAGGGCCAGACCCCCGCCGCTGCGCTGGCCGAGCTGGCCGGGAAGGGCCTGGCCGAGCGCTATCCCGTCGGACCCGCCCGCTGTCGCGGCTCGAGAAGGAACTCGATTCGATCAACCACCACGGCTACGCGCCGCTGTTCCTCGTCGTGGCCGACATCGTGCGCTTTGCCCGCGAGCACGGCGTGCCCGTCAGCACCCGCGGCAGCGTCGCCAACTCGCTCGTCGCCTACTGCTCGGGCATCACGACGGTCGACCCGATCGAGCACGACCTGCTCTTCGAGCGCTTCCTGAACCCCGCCCGCCGCGACCCGCCCGATATCGACCTCGACTTCTGCTCCGCCCGCCGGGACGAGGTGCTGCGGTACGTCCGCGACCACTACGGCCCGGACCACGTCGCGATGGTCTGCACGATCAGCACGATGCGGCCCCAGTCCGCAGTGCGCGAGGTCGGCAAGGCGTACGGGCTGACCGACGACGCGATCAACCGGCTGGCGGGCATGATGCCGGGACGGTGGCATCCCGACCCCCGGCGCCGCGACGAGCGCACCATCGCAGACATCCTGCCCGAGATCGAGGACGCGCGCGAGCGGGAGGTGGCGCAGGCCGCCTGGGACCTGGTCGGCACGCCCGACCACATCAGCATCCATCCGGGCGGCATGGTCATCTCGCCCGGCCCGATGACCGACATGGCGCCGCTGCAGTGGACGCCGAAGGGCTTCCTCGTCACCCAGTACGAGCACGGGGACGTGGCGGCCATCGGCCTGGCGAAGCTCGACCTCCTCGGCATCCGCGCGCTCACCGTGCTGGCCGATGCGGCCGAGATGGTCCGGGCGAACCGCGATCCGGGCTTCCAGCTGTCCGCCATTCCCCTCGACGACGGGCCGACCGGCGACCTGCTCGCCCGCGCCGAGACCATCGGCGTGTTCCAGTGCGAGTCGGAGGGCGCGCAGCGGACCCTGCGCAAGCTCAAGGCGCGGCGGGTGCGCGACCTGGCGATTGCCAACGCCTTCTTCAAGCCGGGCCCCGCGATGGGCGGCATGGCCGACAAGTTCGTCAAGCGCTACCGGGGCGAGGAAGAGACCGAGTTCCTGCACCCGTCGCTCGCGCCCATCCTGGGCCCGACCAAGGGCGTGCTGATCTTCCAGGAGCAGGTGCTGCGGATCGCGACCGAGGTCGCGGGCCTGAGCTGGGCGCAGGCGGACCACCTGCGCCGCGGCATGAGCCACTTCGGCCGGCAGGAGATCGCCGCGCTGCAGGAGCAGTTCGTGCAAGGGCTGCACCCGGCCCGAGCCGGAAGGGCCGGGCATGCCCGCGGCCAAGGCCGAGGCGCTGTGGGAGCAGATCCTCCCCTTCTCGGGCTACGGCTTCAACCAGGGCCACGCGACCGCGTACGCGGACGTCAGCTACCGCTGCGCCTATCTCAAGGCCCACTACCCCGCCGAGTTCCTGGCCGCCCGCCTGCAGGACTGGGGCGGCTTCCACCACCCTGCCATCTACATGTCCGAGGCCGTCCGCCTGGGCATCCCCGTGCGCCCGCCGCACGTCAACTTCAGCGGGCCCAAGTTCACGCTGGTGGCGGACGCGGCCAAGACCTCGGACGCGTCAGAAACCAGGTTTCTCGGAGAAACCTGGTTTCGCGCAGCACTCTACATGGGGCTGGGCCAGGTGCGCGACCTGCGGAACAGCGCGGCCCAAGCCATCGCGACCGAGCGCACCCGCGGCCCTTATCTGGACCTGCGCGACCTGCTCACCCGCGTCGACCTGCAGCCGAAGGAGATCGACCACCTGGTCCGCTGCGGCGCGCTGGACGGCCTCGGCGAGAGCGGCAGCCGCAGCGAGCTGCTGGCCGAAGCCGAGCTGCTTCGCCGTCGCGGCGGCATCGAGCAGCTTGCCTTCGACTTCGCGCGGCCCCAGCCCGCGCCCGAGTCCCTGGCGCAGCGGTGGGAGTGGGAGCAGGAGCTGCTCGGCCTGCCGGTCGAGCGCGCTGGCCGACCCGCTGGCCCTGGTCCGGCACGGACTGCCCCCGCACGCGCCGCTGGCCGAAGTTGTGACTACACGCAGCAAGCCGCTCCTGACCGCCGGGGTGCGGCTCCCCGGCTGGACCGGCGGGCCCGGTTTCTTCCTGGGCGACGGGGAGCGCTTCGTATTCGTCCATGTCGCCAAGGGGAGTCAAGAGCCCGCCGCCCTGGAAGCCGCTGCTGGTGCGCGGCCGCTGGATGGTCGACGAATGGGGCGTCGCGTGGCTGCAGGCGGCACAGGTCTCGCCGGCAGCCGAAACGCCCCAGCGCAAGGAACCAGACTCGCTCGGAGGTAACGATGCTCGCAGGGAACCCACTCCCGTCCATTCCGGCAACGAGTTCCCGCAGCGCGTGGGACCGGGTTCAAACGCTGATGCAGGAGCGCGACCTTGACCTGCTGCTCGCCTACGGCGACGACCGGGCAGTCGCCGGGCCCGCCCATGTCCGCTGGCTGGCGAATGTGCCCGGTCCACTTCGAGCCGATGTGCATCCTCATGCCGCGGGAGGGAAAGCCGATCCTCCTCACCGGGCCGGAGAGCGACCAGTACGCGCTCCGGGTGGGGCACATCAGCGACGTGCGGGTGCTGCGCGAATTCACCCATCCGGACGAAGATTACCCATACTCGAAGATCGAGAGCCTGGCCCAGATCGTTGGCGAGGCGTGCCGGGCCCGCGGGGCGAGCTCCAAGCTCCGGGTTGGCATCGCGGGCGGCAGCCTGATGAACGCCGAAACGACTGCGCCGCTACTGCGGGCCGCTCTGCCCGGCGCAGAATGGGTCGACGTCGACGCCCGCTCGGCGAGCTGCGCGGGCGGAAATCGCCTGCCGAGCTGGCGGTGATCCGGCATGCCTATCGCATCGCGGAAGCAGGGCTGCGCGCCGCGGTCGACGCGATCCGGGTCGGGGTGAGCGAGCGGGCGGTGGCCGCGGAGGCCGAGGCCGCGATGCGCCGGGCGGGCGCGGAGGGCACGGGCATCGACACGATCGTCGCGTCCGGGCCGAACTCCCGGCCGATCCTGGCCCGCTCCACCTTCCGCTCCATCCAGGCGGACGAGCTCGTCCTGCTCACGCTCGCGCCCCGCTACGAGGGCTACCACGCGGCCATCGGCCGGCCGGTGCTGGTCGGGGATCCCGGCGCCGGAGATCGGCCGCGCGCTGGAGACGGCATGGCGCGCCCAGGAGCCTGCGCGGCGGCCTTGCGGCCGGGCGTCAAGGGCCGCGAGGTGGAGGCGCTGGGCCGGGCGGTCGTCGGACGAGGCCGGGCTGGGTCGCTACTTCCTCTATTCCGGCCTGCACAGCATCGGGGTGATCGAGTTCGAGCCGCCGATCTTTGGCCCCAGCAGTGAGGCCGAGCTGGCAGAGGACATGGTCATCTCGATCGACATTCCGCTGTTCAACACGCCGTGGGGCGGCCTGCGGATGGAGGACGGTTTTCTGATCACGGCGGGGGGCGCCGAGCGGCTGAACCGCACGCCGTGGCTGATCGAGAAGTAGGGCCGGCGCGGCTCGTGCGGCCGCGTTTCCTTGACACACCTTAAGCCCGAGGCTATACTTTTCACAATCCGCGCTGGGGAACAGGCATCCTGGCTGTGCCAGGCGGCCGGGATCATTGGAGGAAAAGATGCCCGACACGACCGTAATGCAGGCCAAACGGCTCGGCGTGCTCACTTGCACGCCCGACACCACGCTCGCCGACGCGGCCCAGCGCATGACCGGCGAAGACGTGAGCGCCCTGGTCGTCGTGGACGAGGAGGGCTTCCTCGCCGGCATCCTCTCCCGCACCGACCTGCTGCGCGCTTGGGACAAAGGTGGGCCGTGGGCCGACCGGACCGTGGCCGAGTACATGAATCCCCAGGTGGTCACGGTGGGCCTCAACACAACCCTCGCCGAGGTAACCGACCTCCTCCTCAACGAACGCATCCACCGCGTCGTCGTCGCTCGCCATGAAGGCGACAGGCTTCGCCCTGTCGGCGTGGTTTCGGCCGCCGACGTGATCTACCACATGGTCAAGCTCGAAGCAAAGGCCCGGAGCACGGCGAGTGCGTAAGGCAGCAACTGGCGCCCAGCCGGCAGCGGGGCCGGCGGGCGTGGCCGCGTCCGTGGGCGGCGCCCGCGTCGCGGTCGTCCTCTACAGCCTGGTCTGCCTGCTCTATTGGGCCTCTCTGTTCACCTATCTTCCCACGCTCCCGACGTACGCCGCAAGCATCACGCCCGACCTCGCGCTGATCGGGACGATCCTGTCGATGTACGGCCTGTGGCAGGCGCTCGCCCGCCTGCCGTTCGGCATCGCATCCGACTGGGCGGGCTGGCGCAAGCCGTTCATCGTGGCCGGCCTCGGGCTTGCCGCTGCGGGCGCGCTGGTGATGGGCAACGCGCACACGCCCCAGGCCTTGCTGGTCGGGCGGTCGATCACCGGCCTTGCCGCGGCGACGTGGGTGCCGCTGACGGTGGTGTTCAGCGCGCGCTGTATCCGCCCGAACAGGCGGTGCGCGCCACCACGATGCTCACGCTCATGTCGGCGTTCGGGCGGCTCCTCGCGACCGTCGTCTACCGCGCCGATGAACGCGCTGGGCGGATACGGGCTGGCGTTCACGGTTGCCGCGGTGCTGGCGGGCCTGAGCGCGCTCCTGGTCCTGCCCGCACGGGAGGTTCGCCGTCCAGTCACGGCGCCGACGGCTGCCGGGATCGTCCGGCTTGCCACCTGGCGCCCCGTTCTGCTGCCCGCAGGCCTGAACGCGGTCGGGCACTATGTCCTGATGGGGCTCGTGTACGGGTTCGTGCCGCTGCTGGCGAAGCAGCTCGGCGCACCGGATTCGCTCGTGAGCAACCTCACCGTGGTGCACCTGGCCGTGTTCACGCCGAGCGTCCTGGCCGCGGCCCTCCTATTGCGGCGGTTCAAGGCGCGTCCCCTGCTGCTTGCCAGTTTCGTCGCCATGGCGCTCGGCGCGCTGTGCGGCGCGTTCGCCACGGTCCGCCGGTGGGCTGATGGCGGTGCAGGCACTCGTCGGCATCGGTTTCGGCATCAGTTACCCGATCCTGATGGGCATGAGCATCGAGCGGGTCGACAGCCGCGAGCGAACGACAGCGATGGGCGTCCACCAATCGGTCTACGCGATCGGAATGTTCGCCGGCCCCTGGCTCTGCGGCATCCTGGCGGCAAAGATCGGCTTGCAGCCGATGTTCGCCGTCACCGCGATCGGGACGCTGGTGATCGGGATAATGGGCACGCTTTGGGCGACCACGCCGGCGAGCGCGGCCCCGGGGAGGGAGTAGCATGCAAGTCGTCTTCGTACACGTACACGTGAAGCCGGAGTACATCGAGCAGTTCAAGGCGCTGACGCTGGACAACGGGTCAAACAGCGTGCGGGAGCCGGGCATCGCCCGCTTTGACGTGGTGCAAAACGTCGAGGACCCGACCCGCTTCGTCCTCATCGAGGCCTACCGCACGCCGGAAGCGCCGGCCCAACACAAGGAAACCGCACATTACGCCCGTTGGCGCGACGGCGTGGCGCACATGATGGCCGAGCCGCGCGCCGCGGTGAAGTACGAGAGCGTCTTCCTGCCTGACTGACGGATAGCGCAAGACGCCATGGGGAGCGAAGCATGCGCTTCGAATTCGCAACCGCGCAGCGGATCATCTTCGGCCCCGGCTCGCTCAAGGAGTTGGGCGGGCTGGCCGCGGGCTTGGGCCGCCGGGCACTGCTCGCCGTTGGCATGGACCCGCGACGGGCGGAGGCAGCCGCCGGCATCCTGACCGCGGCGGGCGTGGAGCCGGTGATCGCCAATGTGCCGGGCGAGCCGACCACGCACATGGTCGCAGGCCTCGCAGCAACGGCCCGGGAACACGCCTGCGACCTGATCATTGCCTTCGGCGGCGGCAGCAGTATCGACACGGCCAAAGCAGTCGCCGTGCTGGTAGCCAACGGCGGGGAGCCGCTGGACTATATCGAGGTCGTGGGTCGGGGAAAGGCCCTCACCCAGCCGTCGCTGCCCATCATCGCCATCCCCACGACCGCGGGCACGGGCACCGAGGTCACCCGGAACGCGGTGCTCCTCTCTCCCGAGCACGGCATCAAGGCGAGCCTGCGCAGCCCGACCATGCTGCCCAGGGTGGCGCTCGTCGACCCCGAGCTTACCCTCTCGCTGCCGCCCGAGATCACCGCCAGCACGGGCCTCGACGCGCTGACGCAGCTCATCGAGCCGTTTACCTCCATCCGGGCCAACCCGATGACCGACGCCTTCTGCCGCGAGGGCATGGTGCGCGCCGCCCGGTCGCTGCGCCGGGCCTACGAGCACGGGCGACGACGTGTCCGCCCGTGAAGATATGTCGCTCGCCAGCCTGTTCGGCGGCCTGAGCCTGGCGAACGCGGGACTGGGGACCGCGCACGGGTTCGCGGGCGTGGTGGGCGGTTCCTTCCCCGCCCCGCACGGCGCAGTCTGCGCCGCGCTCCTGCCCCACGTTATGTCGATGAACTTCCGGGCACTGTCAGCTCGGCAGCCCGGCTAACCCGGCGCTTGGTCGCTATGACGAGATCGCCGCCATCGTTACCGGCAGCCCATCCGCCCGGGCTGCTGACGGCATCCGGTGGATCCAGGAGCTTGCGCGCGACCTCCGGATCCCCCCGCTCAGCGCCTACGGCCTGACCCCTGCCCACGTTCCCGACGTCGTGCAGAAGACCGCCGTCGCCTCCAGCACCAAAGCCAACCCGATCGTCCTCACCATGGACGAGCTCACGGAAGTCCTCCAAGGCGCGATGTAGACGCTCCGAGTTTCACGCGAATTAACCCAGCAGACCTCCGAGGTTTTCGAAACCTCGGAGGTCGCGGTCGTGGACCCCCTGTGCATTCCTTCCCTAGCCCTGGAACCGCGGCCCTACCTCCAACGTCATTACACTTGTGCGGGTAAAAGAAACTCCATTGTAGTGTAGTTGTACTGTGGCATACGTTGAGCTACGCTCGCACGGAAGGAACGACGAATGAAAGCTAGTTGGCTCAGAACTCTCGCATCCCAGTCTGTTTTGCGCATCAGCCTGGCGGCCCTGATGGTCGTCATCGGCCTGGCGACGATTAGCCAGCCGATTCTCTCGGACTCTTCGTGGCGCGCGTCAGCTGCCCCCGCAGCTGCGGCCGCCGCTCCGGCAGCGCAGGAACCCCAGGCGTTCATCTATCGCTCGACCGCACAAGGCGACAACCTGACGCAGGTCGAACGCAGCGACGACGGCGGCAAGACCTGGCACGCGGTTGCCAGTATCCCTGAGAAGACGTCGGACGTGATGCCGGTGCCGGGCGATGAGCAGGTAGTCTTCGCTCGCAGCGCGAACGCGATCTGGGTCAGCCGCGACGCCGGAGCCACCTGGGCGCATTCGGGCGACCTGCCCAGCCGGCCCATGTCCCTGGCCGTGACCAGCAAGGACACGGGCAGCGTGCTCGTGGGCACGGAGTCGGTGGGCCTGGCGGTCAGCCGCGATGGCGGCGAGACCTGGCAGGTTGTCAACGATCCGACACTGAACATGAACGGCGCCGCGCCGATTGCGGTGACTGCCCTGAAGGTCAACCCGGACGACGAGTCGATCGTCTACGCGACGACCGGTGTTTGGACGGGCACGAGTGAAGCAAGGATGACGCCGGTTGGCACGTTGGTGAGCACCGACGGCGGCCGGCTGTGGCTGCAGATGGACCAGCTGCCAATCAACGGCGGCCCGGCCACCAGCATCAAGACAGTCGAAGGCAAGCCGCTCGCCCTGATGGTCGACACGAGCAAGGGCGCGGTCACCCAGGAAATGAAGTTGTCGCCCGAGCTGCTCGACGAGCTCAACAGCGGCGATCCGGCCGTCCGGGCGTCGGTTGCTCGTGTGCTGGGCTTGCTGGGCGACAAGGCGGCGGTGCAGCCGCTGCTCGATCACATGGACGACCAGGATATGCTGGCGGGCGACCGGGTGGCCGAAGCCCTGGGCCGGCTAGGTGACCAAAGCACCGCGCCTGCGTTGATGACGATGCTGAACTCAGACAAGGAAGACGTGCGGGCGCGCGCCGCTTACGCGCTGGGGCTGCTGAAGTACGAGGCGGCCGTGGACGTGCTTGGCGAGCGGCTGCGGACCGACCGGCCGAACGTGGCCCGGCGGGCAGCCGAGGCGCTGGCGAATATCGGCACCCCGGCGGCCCTGACCGCGCTGACCGTCCCGCTGGCCGACGGTGACATGACCCCGGCGCGCCATGCCGCGATGTCGGGCCTCGAGCAGGCGGGCGCGCAGGCGGCCCCCGAGTTGGTGGACGCGCTGCAATCTCAGAACCCCGCTCTGAGGGCGAATGCGGCCGAAATGCTGGGCTGGATCAAGCCTGACAATGCGGTGCAGCCGCTGGCGGCCGCGCTGAAGGACAGCAATGCGGACGTGCGGGCGCAGGCAGCCTGGGCCTTGGGCGAGATCGCCTCGCCCGACGCGCAGCGGGCGCTGGCGCAGGCAGGGCGGCAGGTCACGGACAACACGACCAAGACCGCGATTTCGACTGCCGAGCAGCGGGCGCAGCAGGCAACCGCCGGCGCCCGCCCGACGGAGGCTTTCGGCGACGGATTGGTGGCCGCGCTCAGCCGGGTGCCGGCAACCAGCTGGACCTTCTTCGCACTGTTCCTGTTCCTGGCCCTGGCACTGCTGCTGCTGACCCCGCGACGCGTCGGATCGGTTCAGAGCCGGCGGTAATCGGCTTCCCAGAACGAAACCTCCGAGGTTGCCTGACTGCGTCAGGTGAGAAACCTCGGAGGTTTGTACTTCTGACAACGCAAGACCTCCGAGGTTTTCGAAACCTCGGAGGTCTCTTCGTTAACCTACGCCTTCTTCCGGCTGAACAAGCGCGCCTGGAGCGCTTTCAATTCCTCGTCCCGGCCCTCCGCCAGCAGTTCCGCCTGCTCACGCCATTCCCCGAAGTTCAGGCGCTGCCAGCTCTTCGGCTCGATGATCTCCCGAAGCCGGTCGTCGCCCGTCTCCACCAGTTGCCTGAAGGTGTCGATGCCTGCGGCGTGCAGCTTTGCTTCGTACACCGGCCCGATGCCTTCGATCAGGATGAGCTTGTCCGGGGCTCCGGCGCCAACATCCACCGTCGACGCCCTTTCCTCCACCTCATGGGCCGCGAGCGCAGCAACGGCTGCGGGCGGAAGCCCTTCTTCCTTGACCGGCAACTCGGCGGCGACCTGGGGCGCGAGGCCGGCTGGGACCTCTACTTCTTCCGCGACCTCCGCGACGCGCTCGGACATGGCCGGCCAATCGGGCGGCTGACTCGCTTCAGGCTCCACGGGTGGTTCGGGTGCAATGGCCGCCGGCTCGATGATCTCCGGAAGCGCTGCTTCTTTTCGGCGGCGATACAACAAGTCGATGAGCCAGCCGAAGAGCAGCCCGAGAATGACGCCGACAACGAACGTGAGCCAAGAGGACATGGATGATCCTTTCTCCCGTCGGGGCTGAAACGATGAAACGCTCTGCGATCGAGATGAACTTCGTGACAATGGCGGCCTCCTCGCAGAAATTGATCTGAGTCGGATAACGCTGCTCGGCAGTATACCACCGCTTGGTTAACAATTGGCCTTACGCACAACTTCTTGACCGACCGGGTCACACGTAGGGCGCAACATCCTCCGGCCTGATCGTGCGCCCCGCGCCGCCCGCCGCCGTTGTGGACAGGCCCCCTACGGCATTCCCCCATCGCAGGCACTCTTCGACCGGCCGGCCCTCCAGCCAGGCCTTGATGAACCCGGCATTGAAGCAATCGCCCGCGCCCGTCGTGTCCACCGGCGTCACCGGGATTGCCGGCGCGTGCGCGATCTTGCCCCCTTCGACCGCGTAAGCGCCATCAGCGCCGGCCTTGAGGATGGGCAAGCGACAGGTCGCACCCAGCGCAGTGAGCGCCGCGCACGGATCCGCGTGACCGGTGAGGTGGCGGGCCTCACGCAGGTTCGGCAGGAAGACGTCCACGCTCCGCAAAGCCCGGCGCAGGCCCGGATCGTTGGGCGGGGCCTTCTCCGCCCCGTTGCCGTCCATCATCAGCTTCATCCGGCGGCTGCGGGCCACCACGACGCCCGCATCGAAGGCCGTGCCCCAAACTACGCCGCCGAGAAAGACGGCTTCGGCCGGCGCCTTTGTGATGGCCTTGAATGCGGCGGGAACGGCGGGCTCGGGGTCGATGTAGGTGATGAACGCGCGATCGTGAGGATAACTGGCCGCCACCGTGATCCGACGCATGGGCCGGGCGTGGCGCACGCTCAACGACAGGTCGATGCCTTCGGCCTCGGCCCGCTCCAGCGCAAGGCGGCTGAACTCGTCATTCCCGAAGTCGCCCACCCAGGCCACCCGCAGCCCGAGCCGGTGCATGGCAGCCGCGCTGGTGAAGCCGCCGCCCGCCAGCATCTCGAACCCGGTCCCGAATACCTCTTGCCCTAGCTCGGGAAGTTGAGGCAGGCCGGTGAACACCAGGTCGAGGAAGTAGTCGCTGACGACCAGGACATCGTACCGTCGCGCCATGTGCCTATCTCAGCTCGGGAAACAACGGCCCGTGGCCGGCCACGTACCCGTCCAGGATGGCCTCCGCCAGGCGCACGTCGCGCACGAGCGGGTGAATTGCCAGCGCGTGGACCGCGGCGGCACGCGAGCTCTCGGCGACGGCCTGGATGGTCAGCCGCTCGTACCGCTTCACCGCCTGCATCAACGCCAGCTGCTCGGCCGGCACGGGCCGGACCGCGAGCGGACGCACAAGGTCCCGGCCGATGTATGCCGGAATCTCGACCACCGCGTCGCCTTCCATCTGCGCGATCGCGCCCTCGTTTGGCACGTTGACGATCATATGCCGTGCGCCTTGGCCGCTCAACGCCTCGATCACGTCGAGCGCGATGCCGGCATAGCCCTCCCCTTCGACGGCCGCGGCGAGCGCCGGCCCAAAGACCGCTAAGTCATGGCTCGCGCCCGTCTCCCGCACCATATAGGACTCCCCGCGCTCGCGCAGGTACTGCTCGTGTGCCGCCTGCATGCCAGCGACGTCGCCCTCGTCGGCCAACCACGCGAGCCGGTCGAAGAAGGCGTCGTTCAGCGCGACCAACTGCTGCCCGCGCGTCGCGCCTGCAGCGAGCAGGTTGTCGACGGCCTGGCGGCTGTGATAATAGTAGAAGAGGTACTCGTTGGGGATCATGCCGAGCGACGCGATGAAGTCCGCTGAGAACGGCAGTCCGGGCAGCCCGCCCACGCTCCTGATCATGTCGATCAGCCGGGGCAGGAAATCTGTCCCCCGCTGGTACACGCCCCGCACCCACCCCAGGTGGTTCAGCCCGAAGTAGTCGAGGTAAATCTCGCGCGGGTCCGCGCCCAGCACCACGGCCGCAACACGGGCCATGCCCTCCGGTGCGTCGCAGATGCCGACCGTGCGGGGCCACCGCCCGAACCGCACCGCGGCCTCGGCCATCAGCCCCGCAGGATTGGCGAAGTTGATCAGCCAGGCCTCCGGACACACCTCCCGCATGATCTCGACGTAGTCGAGCAGCACCGGGATGGAGCGCATCGCCATCGCGAAACCGCCCGGCCCGGTCGTCTCCTGGCCGAGCACGCCGTACGACAGGGGCACGGTTTCGTCTACGACCCGCGACGCAATGCCGCCCACCCGGAAGGTGGTGATGACATAGTCGGCGCCGGCGAGCGCGGCCCGCGCATCCGTGGTCGGCGCGATCGTGAATGCAGCGTCACGCGGCAGCAGTTGGCCGATCAGCTCGAGCCGCGGGCCGTCGATGTCCATCAGGCTGAGCTCGGTCAGGCCCAGCGTCGCCTGCCGCCGCGCCATCGCGGCGACGATTAGCGGCGTCCGCACGCCGCCCGCGCCGATCACTGCGATCTTCATGCCACACCCTCGCCTTGGGCCAGCGCCGCCTCGACCAGCGGGTGATACCTCACCCAGCGGTAGGCCTCGGCGAACGCCGCCCCGATCTTGCGCCCGGTCTCGGCGTCCTGCGCCCGGATGCCGTAAGCGAGCAGGTCGTGCGGGTTAGCCGAAGCGGGGGCCACAAACCGGGCCGCGTCCAGCCCCGCCATCTCCGCCTGGTGCAGCACGTCCTCGACCAGGAAGACGACCTGCGAGCGGTGTTCGCCGAGAGCGGCCAGCTTGCGGTCGATGAAAGCCGTCGTGTCGATAACCCGGTTCGCTCCCGGCAGCGCGTTGCCGTAGAAGTACTTCTCGCGCACCCAGTGCGGCTCCAGCCCTTCGGACAGGTGCTGCGGATACGCCAGCGGCAGCCGGCAGCAGTTGATCGCCTCGGTAGCAGCCCAGGCGACGGCCCGGTGGTCGGGATGCGGCTCGTAGAGCGAGTATGGGTCTTCCGCAAACACGACATCCGGCTTGTACTTGCGGATCGCGCGGACGAACTGCTCGCGCAGCACGCCAGGCCGCAGCGTATCGAGCTCCATGTCCGGAAACCCGAGCAGCACCGGCGGCTGTGCGCCCAGGACGGCCGCGGCCCGGCGCATCTCCTCGGCTCGCAGGCCGGCCAGCGTGTTGCTCTCTTCGAGGAAGGAACCCTTGCGGCCGTCCGTGGCGACGACGATATAGAGCGTCGCGCCTTCGGCCACGTACTTTGCCAGCGTCCCGCCGCAGTAGAACTCGGCGTCGTCAGGGTGTGGCGCCAGCGCCAGCACAATCTCGGGCATCGGCAGACTCCATTCCCGCTACAAAGGGCCTCAGAGGTCCCAGAGACCTCCCCAAAGCCTCTGAGAACTCTGTGGCCTCTGTGGCTAATCCAGGGTTGTATGGTAGAGTATAGCATCATCATTAACGGCTCGCGAAAGGATACGTCCTGATAGGACGCGCAATGAAGCCGTCTTCCGGCGCCCTCGCAAACCCATTGCATCGCCTTGCCATCGGAGCCATCCTGCTGTTGGGTGCCGCCCTGCGCCTGTTTCGCCTCAGCGCAGACAGCCTCTGGTACGACGAGACGGTCAGCACCTTCCTTGCCGGCAGCCCCGTGCCCGAGCTTCTCCGCCACACCGCCGGCGACATCCATCCGCCCGGTTACTACCTCCTGCTGCGCGGCTGGCTGGTGCTGACCGGGTATCCCACCGGCCGCGCTGACCCGCAGGGGAACGGCCTCGAATTCGCCTCCGGGTTCTTCTCGCTCTTCTTCGGCGTGCTGCTCATCGCGCTCGCCTACGCCCTCGGCCGGAAGCTGGCGGGCCGCCGGGTGGGTCTGGCTGCCGCCGCGCTGGTCAGCCTCGGCCCGTTCAATATCTGGTACAGCCAGGAAGTCCGCATGTACACGCTCGGTGCGGTGCTGGCGGTAGCAGTGCTCTGGTCCCTCCTCGACGTGCTCGGCGGCAGAGGCCGCAAGCGGCCGTACGTGGTGTACGCGTTGGCAGCCGCCGTCGGGGATGTATACCCTATACTATTTTGCCTTCCTCCTCATCTCGCTCAACCTGTGGGCGCTCGGGGTGCTGATCCTCCGGCGGCGCCGCGTCTGGCCCCTGTTGATGGCGAACCTCGCCGCCGCGATCCTCTACGGTCCGTGGGTCAGCATCGCTTTTCGCCAGGCTACTCAACCGCCCGTGCCGCCCTGGCGGGCCGCGCCGAACCCCCTCGCCGCCCTCCTGGAAAGCTGGACCGCGCTTTCGTTCGGGCAATCCGCACCCGCATGGATCTGGCCCGCACTCCTGCTGACCCTGGCCCTCTTCACCCTCGGCCTCTTCACACTGGGGCGAACTCACCGGGCGGCTCCGACGGCGGCAGCGCGCCGAAAGGGCCTCCCGAAACCGTCGGCGAGCGCGGTGGGCCTTGCCGTGGCCACGCTCGGCCCGCTGATCCTGATCCTGGTCATTTCTTTCGGCGTCCCGCTGTACCATGTCCGCTACCTTTTCACGTACAGCACGGCCTGCTACATCCTGCTGGCAGCGGGTCTCGTGGCGCTCGGCCGCCGGTCCAGGGCCGCGGCGCTGGTCTCGGCCGTCGTGCTGCTCCTGGCAGCCGGCGTGTCGCTCCGCGCCTTCTGGTTCGACCCCGCCTTCCGTGCGGACGACCATCGCGCTGCCGTGCGCGAGCTGCAGGCGCGCTGGCGGCCGGGCGACGTCGTCCTCGTGAATGCCGGATGGGCCTACACCGCGCTCAGCACCTACTGGAACGGCGAGATCGGCGGCAGGTACCGCATCACCGGCGCGCTGCCCGAGGCCCGGTCCGACGACAGCGCTCGTTATGGTCACCACCGGCCACACGGACGGCGATCGCGGGCTGGGCTGGGGCGACCCCCGTTCCGATTTCTTCGCCATGCCCGCTCAGACGCGCAAAGGAACAGATCGCCGACCTCTTCACCCGGTTCGACCGCGTCTGGCACTACCGCATCTACGATACGGTGAACGACCCCGACGGCCTGGTCCGCGCCCTGCTCCCCCGGCACGGTCAAATCCTCGACGAGCGCACGTATCCCGGGGAAGCGTTCATGCGGGTGGAAGCCTACGCGCCCCGCGAGGGCGGAACCTGGGACGCAGCGGGTCCGGGCGCGGCCTACGGCGACCTGCAGTTGCGCTTCGACGCCGCCTGCGGCCTCTGCGGCGGCCGGGCAGACCCTCTACCCCGCCCTCGATCTGGCGGCCGGTCGCGCCGCTGGACGTCCGGATCGGAACATCGCTGCGCCTGGTCGGGCCGGACGGCGAAACGTGGGCCAAGCCGCCGGACGAGCAGCCGCTCGGCCCGCTGTTCCCCTCGACGCAGTGGCCAGCGGACGTCGTGCAGAGCCAGCCGCTCGCCCTGCCCATCCCCGAAGGCACCGCCCCCGGCGACTACCAGGTCGTTCTCGTCGTCTACGATGCGGCGAACGGCCAACCGCTGGACCCCGCACCCGTGAACGGCGCAGCGCCCGCCCCGCCAGGCCTCCTCCTCGGCCGGGTCACCATCACGCGGCCCGCCGAACCGCCCGCACCCAGGCCGGCCCTGGCGGAGTTCGGCCCGCTCGCCCTGGTAGAGGCGAGCACGCCCGTGACTGCGATCTCGCCCGGCGGTCAGGTCCCCGTCGAGATGCTCTGGCAGGCGCGCGAGGCGCCCGGCGAGCCGCTGGTCGTGGTCATCCAGGCGCTGGACGAGAAGGGGAACGTCGCCGCGGCGCTCGAAGAACAGCCCCTCGCCGGCCGCTACCCCACCCAGTCCTGGAAGGCGGGGGAGCTGGTCCGCGACCGGCACACCCTGGGGCTGCCCGCCACGATGGCGCCGGGCCGGTACAGGCTGATTGCCGGCGTGTACCGCGCGTCGAACGGAGAACGGTTCACTACGCGCACGGGCTTACTGACATCCGGGCCGTCATGGGCGATAAAGGAGATCGAAGTCCGATAGGTGAATTGAGTTTGGGGAGGGAGCGGGATGGCTGAAACGATGACGCGGGATGAGTTGCTGCGGGAGATCCTCGAGGCGAAGATCGAGTGGGAAGCGACGAGCTCGCTGTTGAACCGGGAAGAGCAGGATCAGCTGCCGGTGGCGGGCGACTGGAAGGTCAAGGACATCTACGCGCACCTGGCGTGGCACGAGCGGCAGATGTTGGACTTCCTCCAGGCGGGCAGGTTCTTCGGGTCAGATTGGTGGAACCTGCCGCTGCACGATCGCAACCGGCTGATCTACGAGGAGAACCGCGACCGGCCAGCCGACGAAGTGCGGGAGGATTCGCGCAACGTACACGAGGCGCTGGTGAAGACGATCGAAAGGCTGACCGACGAGCAGCTCAACGATCCCACCCAGTGGCCGGGGATGCCGTCGGAATGGCAGCCGTGGCAGCTGATCGCAGACAACACCTACCTCCACTACCGCGACCACAGCGCGGACCTGAAGCAGGCCATCGCGAGGATGACGCGATAGAAGAGCGGCGGGGATGGGGGATGAGGAGATGAACGACACAAGCGCCCTCATCCCCTTATCCCCTCATCCCCGCAGAGGCGTTACCCGTAGGACCTGAAGTATTTCCACAGCTCCGGCCACGTGTCTTTCATCCCTCGACAATAGAGTATCACGGGGACGTGGGACTCCTCGTTGGCGACCTTGTAGGTGTTCGGGATCAACCCGACGCTGCTGCAATCCTTCGCGAAACGCTCGGCGCTGGCGCGCGGGAAGCCGAGCACGATCAGGTGCTCGGGCGGCGGGTCGCCGTAGCCCTTCAGCCAATAGGTGTTCGTGCCGCCGATCGGCCGGGGCAGGCCGAGCCGCCGGCCGTACAGGTCGATCGCCCCGGTCTCGCCATAATTCGCCGGCAGGATCCCCGTCGCTGCCCGTTCCGCTTCGGGCAGCGCGTTGTAGACCTTCGCCACCTCCGCAGCCATCTCGGGCCAGCCAACCATCTCGATCTGGTCCCCGACCAGGCTGCTCGTGATGTGCCAGTCAGGACGAGCCGGCCGGCGCAATGGGCAGGTCCAGCGCCAGCACCAGCACGCCGCCCACGACCAGGACCGTGTAGATGGCCGACCACGCGACCCGCGCCGCTCGCGGCTTGAGGCGGCCGGCCAACTCCTGCACCGTGAGCGTGCCGCCCGCACACAGGATCGGATAGGTGGGCGCGGTGTAATAGCCGCGGCCCTCGCTCAGGTAGAAGAGCGCGAACGCAGCGGCCGCCGTCCAGCCCAGCGCCCGGAAGCGGCGCCCCATCGGAGACAGGAAGTAGAAGTAGAGGCCCGCGATCCACAGCGGAATCGTGAAGGGGTGGCTCGACTGGTAGAGCTGATCGACGAAAAAGGTTGCGGTCCGGCCCCACTCGATATCACGCTGGTGGATCGCCCGGGTGAAAGTCAGCGCGATGAAATCGTGCTGGGCTTGCCAGATGAAGTTAGGCAGGCAGATGAGCGCTGCGACGCCGATCCCTGCCAGGAACCAGCGGCTCAATATGTAGCGCCGGGCCGGTGTGAGGAGCACCCCGACCGACATGGCGGCCACGGCGATGACGATCGTGTAGCGGGTCATCGCGCCGAGCCCAATCGCTGCCCCGACGCCCAGCCACCAGCGCGGGTCCTCGGTCCAGATCAGCTTGACCAGGAAGAACGCGGCCAGCAGCCACCACAGGTAGTCGAAGGACACGTACATCATCATCGTGCCCATTGCGATCGAAACGGGCGATATAGCGACGGCAAGCGCGGCGAGCACCTGGGCAGGCGCCGCCCGCCCATCTCGCGCGCCATCAGCCCGATCACGACGATCGCGACGCCCTGGGCCAACACCGAGAAGAGCCGCACGCTGGCGCCTGACTCGCCAAAGAGGACGAGTGAAACGCGTGTCAGGAAGGGCGTCAGCGGCGGGTACTCCACGTACCCCCAGGCCAGGTCGCGCGAGGGCGATGGTGTTGAGCTCGTCGCGATGAAAGCCGGAGTTGTTGTTTGTGAAGAGGTGTAAGGCGACACGGATCAACGCGATCAGGAGGAGGACGGCCAGATCGCTGGCCAGGAACTGCTGCCATTTCGTGCGCGGCATGGGTAGCTCCTTGGGGACGTACGGCGGAGACCGTCAACCGTGAATACGCAAGGCGCGCGCCGGGGTTGCAGTCAGTGGGATTTGGAACACGAAGACACGAAGGTGATCGAAGACGCGAAGCACAAAGCACGAGGCGCGAGGCGCGAAGCACGCTGATCCTGAGACCCATTTCCGGGCTGCGTGAGCAGCCACCCGCCGCACGCCCTCCTTCGCGCCCTTCTTCGTGCTCCGCGCCCTCCTTCGCGCTTCGAGTCTTCGCTAACCTTCGTGTCTTCGTGTTCCAGGGCATCCGGGCCTCGGTTAGCCCACGAGCTCCTCCAGCCGCTCCACGTACCCCGCCAGCACGCCGAACGCCTCGTCCACCGGCTGGGGACTGGTCAGCTCCACCCCCGCCAACTTGAGCGCGTCCAGGGGTAACGCGAGCTGCCGCACTTGAGGAATTCCAGGTAGCGGTCGGCCGCGCCGGGGTTGCCTTGCAGGATGCCCTGCACGAGCGCGTGCGCGGCAGAGATGCCCGTGGCGTACTGGTAAACGTAGAAGTTCAGATACATGTGCAGGAACTGCGCCCACGTGATGCCGACGCGTTCGCGATCGAACACGACCTCGTCGCCGTAGCCCTCCTCGAACAGGTCTGCACAGATACCGATCAGGATGTCGGCCGACAGGGGCCGGCCATGCTCCGCCCGGGCGTGCACCTCCAGCTCGAATTGGGCGAGGGTCGGCATGATGAAGAAATAGCGGTGGTAGTTCGACATGGCCTCTTCCAGCAGCGCGATCTGAAAGTCGCGCTCCCCTGCATGCGGAAGAGGTAGTCGCGCACCATGGCCTGGTTGAAATTGGATGCGGTCTCGGCCACGAAGAGCGAATAGCGGCTGTAGACGTAGGGCTGCGTGCTCCGGCTGTAGTATGAGTGCATGGAATGGCCGAGCTCGTGTGCCAGGGTGCTCAGGCTGAAGAGGTCGTTTTGGTACGACATCATCACGAAGGGCCGGGTGCCGGTCGTGCCGCTCGAGAAGGCGCCGTCGCGCTTACCCTTGTTCAGCGCCCAATCGACCCAACGCTCCTCCGTGCAGCCCCGGTGCAGGATGCTCACGTACTCTTCGCCCATCGGAGCCATGCCCGCCGTAATCCACTCGACCGCCTGGCCGAACGGCACGACGGGCTTCGCCTGGGTCAGGGGCGCCTTGATGTCGTAGACGTGCAGCGCATCCAGCCCGAGCGCCTTCTTTCTCAGCCGCCAGTACCTGTGCCAGGTTGGCAGGTTGCGGCGAAAGGTCCGGATCAGGTTGTGGAAGACCTCGACGGGGATGTCGTTCGGTCCGAGGGACGCTTCGAGCGAGGACGCGTAGTTGCGCGCCCGGGCGTTGAACACGTTCTGCTTGGCGGCTCCAGTAGCCAGGGCAGCGTGAGTATTCTTCAAGGCCAGGTAGCCGTCCGCATAGCTCTCCCAGGCGGTACGCCGGACCTGCCGGTCCGGGCTCGTCACCAGGCCGCCGAACGTGGGCTGTCCGACTTCGAGCTCGGCGCCGCCCTCAGCAACCGCGGGACGGAAGCGCATCTCGGCTGCGGTCAGGGTGCTGTAGGTATTGAAGGGGCTGGAGAAGGGGTCGGACAACCGGGCGAGAAGTTCCTCCACCTCGTTGGAGCGGATGTGGGGCTGCCGGCGGCGCAGGCGATCGACGTAGTGGGCCATGAACGCGAGCTCCGGCGTCGTCCCGATCCACTGCTCCAGCCGGTCGAAGCCGATCGACATCAGCTCGGGGTCGAGGAACGCGCCGGCGGCGAAGAAGTTGCTCATCAGCGAGTTGGCCTGCCCGACACGCCCGGCCGCGGCCTGGTCCGTCGAATCGACCGAGGAAGCGTTGCGGGTGTAGAGCGCGATCTTGCCCACTTCGACGCCGGCGGCCTGGTACGCCTCCAGGAACTCGGCCAGGACTGCAGGGCCTTCGCCCAGCCTGCCCTTGTAGGAGTTGAGTCCGGGCAGGCGCGCTTCGAGGTCGCGGCATGCCGCTTCCCAGTCCGCAGGGGTAGCGTAAACGCTCGCGAGGTCCCACGTTTGCTCCACGGGCACCTCGGAGCGGAGGGGGAGTGTTTTGACGTCCGTCATTGGATCATCTCCGGTTAAATGGGTAGGGGCGACCTGCAGGTCGCCCCTACGGATGATTCCTGGTCGTGCACCCCTCGTCGAATCTCGTCACTCGGCTTGCACAAATCTGGCTTGCTCAGGCCAGGCAACCCCGTGGCACCCAGAAGTGACCGCTTAGGGCTGCTACCTCCCGGTCCTGACCCATTTCACAGGCTCCCGCCGCACAGGACCCAGCCATCCACGCTCACCAGCAGGCAGTCCCGCTGACCGCAGACCCTAGAAGGGGAATTCGATCCTGCTGTAGCGGATTGCAGGCTACAGGGCACCGCTAGCTCCCCATCTAGCACGACCATGTGTGATTCTACCCGATCGAGGGGTTAGTGTCAAAGAACGCACCGCCATCACCTAAACGTCTAGCTCCCGCTCCCGTCGCTCGCACCGTTTGGCCGGGCAAAGCTCGACACGAGGCTCGTGAACTCCATCGGGAAGATGAACTTGGTCGAAGGCCCGGTGCCCAGCGACTTGAGCGCGTCCAGGTACTGCAGCTGCATGGTCTTCGGGTCGAGCGTGTGCGCGGCCTCGTAGATCTTCGTAAGCGCCAGCGAGTAGCCCTCGGCTTGCAGGATGGCCGCCTGGCGTCCGCCTTCGGCTTGCAGGATGGCCGCCTGTCGCGCGCCTTCGGCCTGCAGGATGGCCGCCTGCTTGTTGCCCTCGGCGACGGTGATCGAAGCCTGCTTCTTCCCGTCGGCCTCGAGCACCACCGCACGGCGCTCGCGCTCGGCCGACATCTGGCGGTTCATGGCCTGCTGGATGTCGCGCGGCGGGACGATCTCACGGATCTCGACGCCGGTCACCTTGACGCCCCAGCGCTCGGTCACTTCGTCCAGCTTCGCGCGCAGCACCTGGTTGATCTGCTCGCGCTTTGCCAGCACGTCGTCCAGCGGGATGTCGCCGATCACGGCACGCAGGGTGGTGGTCGCGATGCCCTGCGAGGCGCCGGCGAAGTCGCGCACCTTGAGCACGGAAAGCCCCGGATCGACGACTTTCCAGTAGATCAGGAAGTCGATGTCGATGGGTGCGTTGTCTTGCGTGATACACGTCTGCGAGGGGATTTCGAGGAAGTCCTCGCGCAGGTTCACCTTGTTCGCCATGTCGATGACCGGCCAGAGCCAGACGAGGCCGGGGCCGCGTTCGCCGGCATAGCGGCCGAGGCGGAACAGCACCAGGCGCTCGTAGTCCTTCACGACCCGGATGGGCCGGAAGATGATCAGGAAGAACAGGAACAGGATCAGAAGTACCAGGGTGCCGGCAGCAGCTTCAAGCATGGGATAATCTCCTCTCAGTGAGGCGCCCCCTGCGACGGCAGGGGAAGCGCACCGTTTGAGCCATTGCCCGGAGGGAGCAGACGCTCGACCTGCAGGCGCAAACCATCGAACCCGACCACGCGGACGCCTGCACCCGCGGGAATCTCCTCGCCCGTCACGTTCTGCGCCGACCACTCTTCGCCCTCGATGTGGACGATGCCATTCGGCTGCAGCGCCTCGCGAGCCACACCCGTCCTACCGATCAGCGTCTCGCGGCCCACCGCGACGGGCCGGAGTTGCGCCCGGACTGCGGCCGCGATGCCGAGGATGAAGAACGCGCCCACGCCCACGGTGGTGACGATAATCAGCCAGGGATTGAGCCGGGCGACCTGAACGGCCGCGCCGGGCATCTGGGCCCAGGGCGGCGTGAAGATCAGCAGCGAGCCGATCAGGAACGCGATGACGCCGCCGATGCTCAGCGCGAAACCGGCGATCTTGATGTCGAGCAGCAGCATCGCCACGCCCGTAATCATCAGGACAGGGCCGAGCCAGTTGGTCGGCAGGTTGAGCAGGCCGTACAGCGCCAGGAGCAGCATGATGACGCCCGAGACGCCGGGCGCGACCGCACCGGGGGTCGCGAACTCGGCAATGATCGCGAGCAGACCCAGGACCAGGAGCAGGTATGCGACGTTCGGATTCGCGAGGAACGCCAAAAAGCGGTCGATGAATGCGGCGCCCGTTGGGTCGTCGATCGTCGTGCCCGCGCAGCCTGCCAGGGTCACGCCCAGCACGAACAAGAACGGCCCGAGAATGAACCGGCGACGTTTCAGCACAGGAGCCTCCTTTTACCGCGGCTGGCCTAAGTATACACCCGCCGGCGCGTCAGCGCTTGTCGGCAGCCTGATGACAGGCTGACGGTTTGAGGAACACGGGAAAGCGGCCGGGGAGGGGTCAAGCGGCTGTGCGACCGATCAAAATGAAACCGGCGGCCCCGAGTGGGACCGCCGGCGTTTCCTGCCTTGTGTCATTGTGTCTTTTTGAGACGCTGTTGCCCGCCCCTTACTCGGCCAGGGCCAGGGTTAGCTTGTCCGCTTTGTTCGCGGCGTGCCGCGCTTCCCAGCAGGCGTATACGCCGATTGCAAGCCGCCGCGCTTCGATCTCCAGCATCGCCTCGGCGAGGTCGTGACTGGCGCACCCGCCGCCCTCGACCTTGCCGCAATCTGCAGGTGTGCAGGAGGGCAAGGATACGAGCAGCTGCCGGTAATTCGTGTACTGGTCCCGAACCCGCGCGACGACCTGCCGGTATTTGCCTTCCGGTTGGAAGTCGTCGGGAATGCTATACGCTTCAAGTTCCAGGGAAAGCCTGGCCGCCGCCTCGGTCACCGCACAGCGCGCAATCATCTCGTCCACCTCCCGCGGCGCAATACAAATCCGTGCCGCTGCCTACTCACCACACCGCTATGGCTTTACAAGGGACTATCCGTACCGTTCGTCACAGCCGCTAAAGTATCGCGGACCGGCAACAAATACAGTGTAGTTTATCCTACAGTTCAATAAGGGGGAAGAATGCCACAACGTCGCTACAAGCAGCGGCAAAAGAAAACGGGAGACCGCTGATTGTCGCAGTCTCCCGTTAAAAGAGGCGGAGAGGGAGGGATTTGAACCCTCGATCCCTTGCAGGATACGCGATTTCCAATCGCGCGCACTAGACCGAACTATGCGACCTCTCCTCGATGCGGTCCTATTCTACCTGCTTTGGGGAGTGAGTCAAGTTATCTCTGTCCGTTCCCCCAGCCACACCCACCCTGTCGGCGTGCGCCGAAGTTGCACCTGAACCAGGTTGATCGTCGCCCCAGGGTTGCACGGTTGCAGGGTTGACGGAGGGGAGACACACCCCACTCTTTAAGGGTCCTGAGCTACGGCCCCGGGCAACACCGACGAATCGCAGCCCCACGCTCGCCGCCGGGCCGCGGCCAGACGCTTCACCGCCTGCCTATCCCAATCCATGCGGGACAATCTGCATCAGTATTGCTCCTGATGCGTGTCCGGGCAGCCGGCAGCCGCCAAGCCTGCAGGAATTCCAAATGTAGACGATAGCGCAGGCATCCTGAGCGGAGTTCCGCCCGCGGTTTGGCGTAACCCGAAGGGTTGCGTATGCAGTTGCGGGAGCCGGAGCCGGGCCGCCCCTGATGCGCTGCAGCGGGCAAGAGTCAATATGTAGGGTGTCTCTCCCCTCCGTCAACCCTGCAACCGTGCAACCCTGCCACAAGCATTCCAGTGGTGCGAGTCCTTGGGGCGCTACGCTGCGCTGGCGGTGTACCCCAACTGCGCGATGGATTCCCTGATCTTCGCCTCGGTCACGCGCTTCTCGTCGTACTCGACCTCGACCGTGCCGCTCCGGTAGCTCGCGCGCACCGACTTGACGCCGGGCAAATCGTCCTCCAACCCCTCGATCGTCATCGCGCAGTTCGTGCAGTGCATGTCCAGCACCCGGAAGACCTGCTTCGCCATTTGACTTAGCCCTCGAACTCGATCACGCCGCTGTACATGCCCATCGAGCAGCTGTAGAAGAGCTTGCTGCCCGCTGGCTGCGGCGGGATGTCAAACGTGACCGTGCCCGATTCAGGCAGGACCTTCTGCACGTTCAGCGACGGGATGACCAGAGCGCGCGCACAGCTGTAGGTCTGGTCGGTCACCATGGACAGCTTTAGCGGCTCGTCGGCCTTCGCCCGGGCCACCTGCGGGTAATAGCCGTCGCTCTTGACGCTGATCACCAGCGTGCCCGGCCCGGTTGCCGGCCCGAAAGCGCCCGTGAGGTTCGAGCTGCTGCCGGAATCGCCGGCGCGCCGCTCGTGCCGTGCTCGTGCAGCGGGCGCTGCGGTTCGGCTGCGGCGGCGGGCGCAGAGCGGGCGCTCATCGCCATGCGCAGGTTCGTGACGGAGTACGGGAAGCCGGCCAGCGTCAGCGCAGAGTCGATGCTGATCAGCCCGAGCACCAGCACGACGACGGCCGTGGCCCGCATGAAGTTCTTCTCGAGCCGCTGCCCCAGCCGCGTCGCCAGGTAGGCCAGCGCAAAGAAGACCGGCGTGGTGCCGAGAGTGAAGGCGAACATCGTCGTCGCGCCGACCACCGCGCTGCCCGACGCCATCGCCACGGCCATCATCGCCTGGGTGACGCCGCAGGGGATCAGCACGGTCAGCGCGCCGAGGAACAGCGGCGTCGCGTTGCTGACGTCGCCCTTCGACCTGCGGCGGATGTAACGGGTGATGAAGCGCGGCGGCTCGAGCGCGAAGTAACGGAAGATCGGGTGCACGTTGAGCATGCGGAGCGCGTTGCCCACCATGAAGATGCCGATGCCCACCTGCAGCGCGACCCGCATGGTTGGCGTCAGTTGGAAGACCGAGCCGAGCAGCCCGAGCACGAAGCCCAAGGCGGTGTAGGCCAGCACCTTGGCGACGAGGAACAGCACGATGGGCTTGGCCGCCCGCTGTCGGCGCTCGCAGTGGCGGCAGGAGCCACCGTGCGGCGGCCTTCGCTCCCGCATCACGAGGCGATGCAGCGAGCGCTGCCTTCTGCCCTCGACTTCTTGCCCGTTCGGGCAGCAGGCGGCGCAGCAACGGGGACCGATGCGGCAGCCATGTCCTGCTCGACCTCGTGCGCGATCGAACCAGCCAGAAGCCCGCCCTGGACCGCAAGACAACTCAGACCACCTGTTGTGAGGCCGGTGACAAATGCGAGGAGGATGTCATTCATGGAGGCTTATTATAACTTAAGTTACGCTAATCGAGTCAAATGGGCGAATCGGGTTGTCGAATGATCTTTCCTGGCTCCGCACCTGACCCGCAGCGTATTCGTAGCAATGTGAAAAGCACTCACTCCTACTTCGCGGAGCGTCTACACATGAAATCATCCCTAACGCTTACGATCATGACCGTCCTTATCGCGCTGCTCACCGTCGTTGTCACGGCAGTGGGCGTCTTTGCACGGCAGTGGGCCCGGCCCGTCCACCTTCACTACCATCAACGGCACGACCGCGCAGATTTACGGCGTTGGGCTGTACCAGAAGGACAGCCTCCTGCTCGGGTCCAGCTACGCGGCAACGATGCGGTCATGCTCTTCGTCGCGACGCCCCTGCTGCTGATCTCGCTCTACTTCCAGCGCCGCGGTCTCGCTCAAGGGTGCGATCCTGCTGCTCGGCAGCCTGGCGACCTTCCTCTACACGTACAGCTGCCCGATGGGCTTCGGCGCGATCTACAATGCGCTCTTTCTACTGTATATCGTGCTCTTCTCGATTCAGCCTGTTTGCGTTCATCCTCGCCTTCGCATCGTTCGACGTCGAGGGCTCTTGCCCGCCGGGTCACCCCCCGCATGGCGCACCGGGCATCGCCGTGTTCCTGTTCGTTTCGGCGGCCGTGCTCTTCGTCGTCTGGTTCGTCATGACCCTGCTGCCGGCCATCCTAAGCGGCCGCCCGCCCGAGGTGCTCGAACACTACACGACGTTCCCACGCTGATGCTCGACCTGGGCGTCATCATGCCGGCGTTGGTGCTGGCCGGAGTCCTGTTTCTCCACGCCGGCCGCTCGCTACACGTTGGCGGGCTGCTGATCGTCATGGCCTGGTCTGGCTCAACATCTCCAACGATCAGCCAGCCTCGCCGACCCTTACACGCACATGATCGGCTTCGCCGTGCCGTTCGTGTGCTGACGCTGGCGGCCTCTGGCAAACTACGCGTTCTTCCGGCGCCTGAGCTGAGAGGGTGGCAACGAGCGGCGGCGTCTTATGATCATGGTCATTGCCGCTTGTGCACGCCGTCGCTAGAATACGAGGCGACAATGCGGTCGCCAGGGACATCCAGCGCACGGGCGCTTAAGGCGCCGAAGCGCGACACGCTTAACAAAGAAACCCCACGCACGGTGGGGTTCTTCAAATTATCAGGCGGAGAGGGTGGGATTCGAACCCACGATCCCTTTCGAGGATACGCGTTTTCGAGACGCGCGCACTAGGCCAACTATGCGACCTCTCCACGAACAAGGCGGTACCGACCGGTGTTCGACCGATACCGGTATTGTATCACACGGACTCCCACGGCGGCAAGAAAAGGGCTCCCACATGAAGGATAAACTAACGGAACTGCGCGACATGCGCGCCAAGGCGAAGCTGGGCGGCGGCCAGGCCCGCATCGACGACCAGCACGGCCGCGGCAAGCTGACGGCCCGCGAGCGCATCGAGGCGCTGTCGATTCGGGCACCTTCCAGGAACTGGGCCGGCTCGCGACGCACCACTTCAGCGACTTCGGCATGGCCGAGAAGCGCTTCCCCGGCGACGGCGTCGTGACCGGCTTCGCCAAGATCGACGGCCGCCGGGTCGCGGTCTATGCCCAGGACTTCACCATCCTCGGCGGCTCCTTCTCGGAGGTGCAGTCGCAGAAGGTCTGCCGGATCATGGAGCTGGCGATGGAGAGCGGCATCCCCGTCGTCGGCCTGCTCGACTCCGGCGGCGCGCGCATCCAGGAAGGCGTCCGCTCGCTGGCCGCGTACGGCGAGCTCTTCGTGCGCAACGTCATGGCGTCGGGCGTCGTGCCCCAGATCAGCGTGCAGATGGGGCCCTGCGCGGGCGGCGCGGTCTACTCGCCGGCGCTCACCGACTTCATCGTCATGGTCCGCAAGACCGGCTACATGTTCATCACCGGCCCGGACGTCATCAAGGCGGTCACCGGCGAGCAGGTCGACTTCGACACGCTGGGCGGCGCGGTGGCGCACAACACCCTCTCCGGCGTCGCCCACTTCGCGGCCGACGACGAGGTCGCCGCGTTCCGCCTGGTCAAGGAGATCCTCTCCTACCTGCCGCAGAACAACAGCGAGGACCCGCCGCGCGTCCAGCCTTACGACGATCCCGGCCGCCGCGACGACATGCTCGACCGGGTGGTGCCCGAGGATTCGAGCCAGCCGTACGACATGCGCCAGGTGCATTTCCAGCGTGTTTGACCGGGGCAGCTTCCTCGAGGTCCACGCCCACTACGCCAAGAACGCGCTGGTCGGCCTCGCCCGGCTCGACGGCTTCCCGGTCGGCGTGGTGGCGAACCAGCCGATGTTCCTCGCCGGCGTGCTCGACATCGACTCGTCCGACAAGATCGCGCGCTGGGTGCGCTTCTGCGATGCGTTCAACCTGCCGATCATCACCTTCGTCGACACGCCCGGCTACATGCCCGGCATCGCGCAGGAGCACGGCGGCATCATCCGGCACGGCGCAAAGGTCATCTACGCCTACTGCGAGGCGACCGTGCCCAAGGTCAGCGTGGTCATCCGCAAGGCCATGGGCGGCGCATATATCGCGATGAGCAGCAAGCAGATGCGGACTGACCTGGCCTACGCCTGGCCGAGCGCCGAGATCGCGGTCATGGGCCCCGAAGGCGCGATCAACATCCTCTACCGGGAAGAGCTGCGCAAGGCGGCCGACCCGAACGCGCTCGCGCAAGCAGCTGCTGCAGGAGTACGTCGACCGCTTCCACAACCCCTATGCCGCCGCGGACATGGGGCAGATCGACGAGGTCATCGAGCCCAGCTTCACCCGGCTGCGGCTGGTCAACGCGCTCGAAATCCTGCGCTCGAAGGTCGCCAGCAACCCGGCCAAGAAGCACGGCTGCATGCCGGTGTAGCCAGAAACCGGGTTTCTGGCAGAAAGCGGGTTTCTCCGGCCGCTCGAGGTGCTTAGTGAATCCATCTGAATCGCAACTGCTCGCCCAGGGGCTTATGATCACGGTCGTCGGGATGGGGCTGGTGTTTGCCGCGCTGGCGCTCTTGTGGGGCCTGACCGCGCTGATGACCCGCGTGTTCGCCGACAAGGCCGAACCTGCGCCTGAAGTGAGCATGGTGCTGGAGGAAGCCGACGTCGCGGAGGCCCAGGCCGCGCTGGAAGCGGCCGCGGAGCTCACCGAGGAACGGGCGCGGGTCGCGGCGATGGTCGCAGGTGCGCTGCTCTCCAACGCGCTGCCCCTCCTGTTCGAAGTGCCGACCGGCCCCGCATTCGAGCACGGCCGCACCGCGCCGTCATGGGTCACCGGCAACCGGGCGCGCGCGCTCCAGACCTGGCAGCCGCCGCGCGCCACAGAGCAGAACCGGGATTCGTCGGATTGAAGGATTAGCAGGATTCGATTGCCGGAGTGCCCGGAGTTCGATTGAAAGAACGCCAGGATTCGATTGTCGGACTGCCCGGAATTCGATTGAAAGAATGCCAGGATTCGATTGACGGGATTCGCAAAGCGCTCGGCCTCAACAATCATGTGAATCCCTAAATCCTGCGAATCCTGGTCAGGAGAGGTATCGTGCCAACCTTTCGATGTCACCATCCAGGGCAAGAAATACCACGTCGAGATCCCCGACCCGGGCGCATCGCCGCTGCAGGTCGTCGTCGACGGGCAGGCGTTCGACGTCGAGGTGTCGGGAACGGGCTCGCACTGCCCAGCCGGCCCAGCGCGCCGAGGCGCCCCGCCCTGCGCCGGAACCGCCCCGCACTGCCGCCCATGCCCAAGGTCGCGTCGCCCGGCCTGCGGCTGTAGCCGACCTGCAGGCCGAGGCCAGCGGCGCGGGCCACGAAGTCACCGCGCCCATGCCCGGCACGATCCTTTCGGTCGAGGTCAAGCCCGGCGAGACGGTCGAGGCGGGCCAGGTGGTCTGCGTGCTGGAAGCCATGAAGATGAAGAACCCGATCCGCGTGAGTTTCAGCGGCACGGTGGGCTACGGTCGCGGTCACGCCAGGGCAGACCGTCGCCTACGGCGACGTCCTGGTCCGGTTGGCCTGAGGCGCGTTCCGAGAACGGAGCGAATCATGCAGATCGGATGGGACAGCCTGCTCTCCATCTTCGGTGGGCTGCAGGAGTTCACCTGGGCCAACGCGCTGATGATGGCGGTCGGCGGCGTGCTGATCTATCTCGCCATCGCCAAGGAGTACGAGCCGGTGCTCCTCATCCCCATCGGCATGGGCGCGATCCTCGCCAACATCCCGGGCGCGGGCATGGGCCTGAATCCTGCCGACAATCATGGCCGGCGAACATCCCGAGGGCAGCGTCTTCTACTACCTCTACAAGGCCGGCATCGAAACCGAACTCTTCCCGCTGATCCTCTTCATCGGCATCGGCGCCATGACCGACTTCGGCCCGCTGCTCTCCAACCCGCGCATGGTGCTCGTCGGCGCGGCGGGGCAGTTCGGCATCTTCGCCGTGCTGCTGCTGGCGCTTGCGACGGGCATGTTCACGCTGAACGAGGCCGCCTCGATCGGCATCATCGGCGCGATCGACGGGCCGACGAGCATCTTTGTCGCGTCCAAGCTGGCGCCGCACCTGCTCGCGCCCATCGCGGTGGCTGCCTACACCTACATGAGCCTGGTGCCGATCATCCAGCCGCCCATCATGCGCCTGCTCACGACGAAGCAGGAGCGCCGCATCCGCATGCCGTACATCGAGCGGCCCGTGAGCAAGCGGGCGCGGCATCCTCTTCCCCATCGTCGGTCACCCTGCTGACCGGGTTTATCGCGCCGCAGGCCAGCCCGCTGATCGGCTTGCTGATGTTCGGCAACCTGATGCGCGAGTCGGGCGTGGTCGACCGGCTGGTCAAGACGTGCGGCCAACGAGCTGGCGAACATCACGACCATCTTCCTCGGGCGTCACCATCGGCGCGACCATGGTCGGCCAGTCGTTCGCCAACGTGCAGACGCTGATCATCCTGGTGCTGGGCATCCTGGCGTTCGTGCATCGACACCGCAGCAGGGGTTATGCTTCGGCAAGCTGATGAACTTCATCACCCGCGGGAAGTTCAACCCGCTGATCGGCGCGGCCGGCATCAGCGCGTTCCCGATGGCGGCACGGGTGGTGAACCGGGTCGGGCTGGAGGAAGATTATGACAACTTCCTGCTGATGCACGCGATGGGCGCCAACACCGCCGGCCAGGTCGCGTCCGTCCTCGCGGGCGGCATCGTCCTGGCGATCATGTTGAGCATGTAGAGCACGGTCACCACCAAGAGGTGCATATGCCCGTATTCGTTCGGGTCAAACCGTCCGAGTACCACGATTCGATCACGCTGATGCAGGCGGCGGCTGCGCTGCTCGAGATGCCCGGCGTCGAGGATGCCGCAGTGGTCATGGGCACCGGCGGCAATCACGAGATCGTCGCGGCCGCCGGCATGCTGACGCCCGAGGTCCGGGCGACCCGCCCCGACGACCTGGTCATCATCGTCAAGGCGATCGACGAGGCCGCCGGCGAGGCCGCGCTGGCGAAGGCCGAGGAAATCCTGGCGCGCCGCGCCGAACAGCGGGCGAGCCGCAGAGGTCCGGCCGAAGTCGCTGGCATCGGCGCATCGCTGCGGACGCCCAAGCCAACCTCGCCGTGATCTCCGTGGCCGGGCGGTACGCGGCCGAGGAGGCGCGCACTGCGCTCGAAAGCGGACTGCACGTCCTCCTCTTCTCCGACAACGTGTCGCTGGAAGACGAGATCGCCTGAAGCGGCTGGCCGTGAGCAAGGGGCTGCTGTGCATGGGGCCGGACGCGGGCACCGCGATCATCAACGGCGTGGCGCTCGGATTCGCGAATGCCGTGCCGCGCGGCAACATCGGGCTGGTCAGCGCGGCGGGCACCGGGCTGCAGGGCGTGACGAGCGGCATCGCGCGCCGCGGCGCGGGCATTTCGCAGGCCATCGGCACGGGCGGCCGCGACCTCAGCGAGGCCGTCGGCGGGCTGATGATGCTCCAAGGGCTGAAGATGCTGCAGGAGGACCCCGAGACCGGAGGTCATCGTCCTGATCTCCAAGCCGCCCGCCCCTGCCGTGGCCGAAAAGGTGCTCGCCGCAGATCCAGACCTCCGAGGTCTCGGAGACCTCGGAGGTCTGCCCCGTACGAAAACCCACCGTCGTCTGCTTCCTCGGCGCGGACCCGGGCGACATCGAGAAGGCGGGCGGGCTGCCTGCGACCACGCTGACGCAGGCGGCCGCGATCGCCGCGGCGCTCGCAAAGGCAATGCGCCGGGCGAGACCTACTGCGACGCGCTGGTGCAGCTCGAGGACGACAGCGAGTACCTGATCCCATTCGCCGCCGCAGAGAGCGAGCGAAGCTCGCGCCGGGCCAGTCGCGGGCTGCGCGGCCTCTTCGTCGGCGGCACCTTCTGCTACGAGGCGCAGCTGCTGCTCAAGAACCTGCCCGAGCCGGTCTACAGCAACGCGCCGCTCGCCAAGGCAAACCAGCTCGACCCGGCCGCAGGGCACAAGCACACGATTGTCGACCTGGGCGAGGACGAGTTCACGCAGGGCCGCCTGCACCCGATGATCGACCCGTCGCTGCGGAACCGCCGCATCGTCCAGGAGGCCGCACACGACCCGTCCAGTCGCCGTGATCCTGCTCGACTTCGTGCTCGGCTACGGCAGCCACCCCGACCCGGCCGGCGCCGCCCTGGACGCGATCCGGGAGGCCCAGGCGGTTGCCGCGCCAGGCGGGCAACGAAGTCATCTTCGTGGCGTCGGTGTGCGGGACCGAGCAGCGACCCGCAGCGTCTCGGCGAGCAGGAGGCGAAGCTGCGGGCGGCGGGCGTGCTCGTGCTGCCCGACAACGCGTCGGCGGCCCGGCTGGCCGGGTTGATCACGCAGGGCAATCCCGAGCAGTCCGGCCGGCCTTGACCGGCGCCCGGCTGATGCGCGATGCAATTCGTCTGTATCTTGTGACGAAACAGGAGTGCGCGACATACGGAAAAATGGTTCGGGACAGCGTTCATACAGCCAGGAACCACAGGCGTCCTGGCCCTGTGTCTGGAAGACGCTCTGAGGGCCGCAAATGCGGAGAAAGGGCATCATGAACACGCACGCTCGCTCAACCGTGACCATCATCGCGACCCTCATCGCTGCTCTCAGCCTGATCAACCCTGCGCTCGCCGCTCCCGTACGCACTCCGCTCGGCCAGGCGGTTAGCCCCGCCGCGCCGCTGGTCGAGCAAGGGGTAGCAGCACTCGCGCGCAGCGAGTTCATCCCCGCCGAAAACGAATTCCGCCGGGCCATCGCTGCGGACCCCAAGTATGCCCTGGCTTACAGCTGGATGGGAGAGCTGTTTGCGCTTCAGGCCGGACACGAGGGCGAGGCGCTCGCGAACGCTCAAAAAGCAGCGGACATGGCCCCGCAGGACGGCCGGGTCCTGGCGCTGCTTGCCGACGTCATGCTGGCAGTCGACGATCCGCAAGGCCCTGTCCATCGCCGAGAAGGCGGCCGGGCTGGCGCCCAACGACGCGATCGTCCAGTCGGTGCTGGCACTGGCCTACGGCACGGACGCGCAGTGGGAGAAGGCCAAGCAGGCCGCACAGTCGCCGCGAAGCTGGACCCGAAGCTGGCGCGGGCGTACCACGCACTCGGCAAGGTGTACTTCGCCACTGCCGACCGGGTCCACCGCGCAGGCTGCGCTCGAACAGGCCGTCAAGCTCGAACCCAAGGCGGTCCGGTGGCGGCTCGCGCTTGCCGCCGTGCTGGAGACCGGCGAAGAGAACGGGCCGGCGCCTGCGCGAGTACGAGCGGTGATCAAGCTTGTTCCCGATCACCCACGTGCGCTAATCCGTTCGGCCTTGCTCCATCTCCAGAACGGCAGCACGCAGGTCGCGAAGGACAAGCTGGCGCGGGCCGTAAAGGTTGCCCCCAATGCATGGGAAACCCGGCTGGCGCAAGGGTATTTTGCCGCCAACGAGGAGAACTACTCCGGCGGCGCAGTCCCACTACCAACGGGGACTGGCCGTGGCGCCAAACAACCTCCCGCTCGTCATCGCGATGGCTGACGCGCAGACAGAGAACGGCGACTGCCGGCAGGCGAAGGACCTGATCGAAAAACAGCTCGAACTGCACCCCCACTCGGCAGAACTGTACACCCAGTTAGCCTATGCCCACGCCTGCCTGGAGGATTACCGGAAGGCGCTGAGCGCGGCAGAGAAGGCGGTCGCGCCCGAGCCGTCTGACAGGACACACGCCTTGCTCGCCGCGTTCCAGAATTGGGACGGGCGTATTGACGAGGCGCTGGACAGCTATGGCCGGGCTGCTGCGGTGGCGGCCCATCCGGCCGTCTACATTGAGTCGGCCGGCCAGATGCTGTTCGACGCCGACCGGGCCGAGGACGCCGAAACCGAGTTGGCCGTGGCCAGCAGTCTCATGTCCAACGATCCCGAGGCGCTGTACGAGGTGTGCCGGGTCAGGGTTTTTCAGGAGAAGTATCAGAGCGCGGCAGGCGCCTGCTCCCAGGCGCACAATCTCGACATGCAAAACGCGTCGGTCGGCAGGATATACGGGCTGGCCCTGCTGGGAAGCAACCAGCCGGCAAAGGCCGTACAGATGCTCGAGCTGGCCCTGCATGACGAGCCGGACTCCGGCCTCGGGCATTACTGGCTTGCGCTCGCGCTCATGAAGACGCGCAAATACAAGGAGGCGCAGGCAGAGCTCGAAGCCTATGTCAAGCTCGATGACACCGACCTCCGGGCTGCCCAACTGCTGGCGCTGGTCGAGCAGGGTTGGCCGCTGAAAGACAGCGCCGGGGTCGCTCAGCTCACCGAACTGGGTCAGCCGCTTCTCAAGGGTAAACTAAAGGCCCAGGTCACCGGAAAGACCGCGGCGGACCGCACCCTGGCGCTCCAGATCAACGCCGCCGCCGGCGAGACAAACCAGCAGCTCTTCCTGGACACCTTCGTGGTCACCGGCGCGGGGGCGCTGTTCGGCGCACGGCTAAACCCGCCGATATCACGCGCCGTGATCCGCAGCTACGACGGCAAGGGCAAGCCGTTCCTGACCGTAACAGGCGACATCGCGGCACTGGAGGATATTGCCCTCGGGATCGCAAGCGATAAGTCGCTGCTCGGACGGCTCCGGATCGAGCCGGCGCCCGGCGGCAAACAGGGCGTCACAGCCGCCGACGTCGAGCAGACCGGCAAGGACATCGTCGAGCTCCGCGGGCTGAAGGAACGCGTTCCGATCACGGTGACGATGGCCGGCCAGGCAGAGTTCGTCAAGGGCTACCAGGCCACGATGACGGAGGAGATGCTCGGCCAGCAAGCGCAGAGCGCAGCGTTGTACCGCCTGTTGGGCGTGCTGGGTCCCAAGGATGACCTCCAGTCGCTGACCAGCGACATGGTGAACGAGGAGATCCTGGGGTACTATGATCCCGAGACGGACGTCTTGCAGGTGCTCAAGGACAAGACGCCCGACGCGATCCAGCAGTTGACCGTTGCGCACGAGTACGTACACACGCTTCAGGACCAGAACTTCACCGTCCTGCTCAACGCGACGAAAGACAGCGACGCCGATCTGGCCGTCCGGGCATTGGTCGAAGGCGACGCGTCCCTTGCGAGCGAGCAGTATGCCGAGAAAGGCCTGGCGCCCGAGGACATGGTCCAATTCCTGGGCAGCGCGCAGGCTGAGTCTCGACCAGGAGGCACTGGCCAGCGCGCCCAGGTTCCTTGGCGAGCTGCTGGCGTTCCCATACGACGAGGGCCAGGCGTTCGTCTCCACGGCGTTCGATCGCGGCGGCTGGAAAGCCGTCAACGATCTGTACACGACGCCCCCGCAGTCGACGGAGCAGGTGCTTCACCCGGAGCGGTATCGCCAGGGCGAGGCGCCTGTGAAGGTGACGCTGCCCAAAATGACGCCTGTCTTGGGACCTGACTGGGCCGTGGCAGACGAGGACGTCGTCGGCGAGCTCGGCTGGCGAGCCCTTCTGCAGAGCGACATCGGCCGCACATTTGCCAGCCAGGCCGCCGACGGCTGGGGTGGCGACCGGTACGCGCTGCTGAAGAACAAGGCGGGCGCCTACAGCCTCGCTATGACGACGCAGTGGGACAGCGCCGAAGAGGCCCGGGAGTTCGCAGGACTGCTCAGCATGGCGTTGTACAATCGCGACGATTTCAAGGAAGTGACCGACGACCTGTTGTCGGGCAATCCCACCCGCCTGTGGCAGGGTCCGCGGCACTGGTGGGTCATCAGCACCGACGGAAAACGCATTTCGATCGCCATCGCCGACAACGCGCGAGATGGCCCAAAAGATCATGGCAGCGCTCGGCCAATGGAGAGTTCTGCTTACTGTCCGATCTGTTTCGCCAACCCCTGAAGCCGATCAACGTCGGCCTGGAATCGTTCTACGAAAGCATGGTCAGCCAGGGCGTGCCCGCAGTCGCCGTCGACTGGCGGCCGCCGCTCGAAGGTTACGCCGACATCACCCGCACCCGCAGCGGGATCGACGTGGAGGCCGCGAACGCGGAAGCCTTCAGCCGCATCACGGCGGGCCGGCCTGTTATCGCCGGCATGGGGCTGGCAAGGGACGTGATCCCGGGCTTCGCTCCCACCAAGGGGCGGATGCTCATCACGCACAGCGGCCCGCCGATCGAGTGGGGCCGCATGTGCGGGCCGACGCGCGGCGCAATCATCGGCGCGTTGATCTATGAAGGGTTGGCCGAGACGCCGGAAGAGGCCGCGGCGCTGGCTGCGTCCGGCGAAATCGAGTTCGCGCCCTGCCACCATTACGGCGCGGTCGGCCCCATGGCCGGCATCATCAGCCCATCCATGCCGGTCTTCGTCGTGCGTAACGAGACGCTCGGCACGGTGGCCTATGCGACGCAGAACGAGGGGCTTGGGAAGGTGCTGCGCTACGGCGCGTACGGCCCCGAGGTGATCAAGCGGCTGAAATGGATGGAGGCGGTCCTCTATCCCGCGCTCAAGGCGGCGTTGGAGCTGACCGGGCCGGTCGATCTGCGGAGCATGACGGCGCAAGCCCTGCACATGGGCGACGAGTGCCACAACCGGAACAAGGCCGGGACGTCGCTCTTCATCCGCCTCATCGCGCCCGCGCTCGTCAAGGCGGTCAAGGATCCCGACGTGGTCGCCGAAGTCCTTCGCTTCATCGACGGCAACGACCACTTCTACCTGAACCTGTCGATGCCGGCGATGAAGGCGATGCTCCTGCCGGCCGAGAACATCCCCGGCTGCACGCTCGTCACGACCATGGCCCGCAACGGGACCGATTGGGGCATCCGCGTCAGCGGCCTGGGCGAGCGCTGGTTCACCGCCCCCGCGCCGCTCGTCGCCGGGTTATGGCTGCCCGGCTACACCGCAGACGACGCGAACCCGGACATCGGCGACAGCGCCATCACCGAGACCGGCGGCATCGGCGCGTTTGCGCTGGCCGGCGCGCCGGCGATCGTGAAGTTCGTCGGCGGCGCGCCGGCGGACGCGCTCAACGCAACCCTCGAAATGTACGAGATTACGCAGGGCGAGCACGCCGCGTTCACCATCCCCAGCCTGAACTTCCGCGGCACGCCCGTCGGCATCGACGTTCGGAAGGTCATGCGGACGGGGATCACCCCCCGGCTGAACACCGGCATCGCCCACAAGGAGCCGGGGATCGGCATGGTGGGCGCCGGCCTGGTGTCCGCGCCGAAGGGATGCTTTGTCGAGGCGTTCGAGGCGCTAAAGGGGCTCTAGCGGAGACCTGCGAGATCTTCTACGCCTGGCCCCGGGGTTGGGCCAGCCGTGCCAGTCAGCACTCGGATCAGTTCACCTGGTACGGCACATCGGTGATGACGATGCCAGGGCGGCCGCGCAGAGCCAACTGTAGCCAGGTGGCCGTCTGCGTATGGAGCAGATTTGCGGCGGGTTCCGTCGGCACGAACTGCGGGACCACGACCGTGATGATGTCGTTCGGCTGGCGCTGAGTGTCCAGCGCCTCGATGTACTCCAGCAGCGGCTCCATGAGCAAACGGTAGGGCGACTCGAGGACAACCAGCCGCACCCCTTCACCCCATGTCTCCCACTTCTTCCGCACCCGCTCCGTGTCCTCAGGATCGATCGAGACATGGACTGCCGTCAAGTCGCTCGACAGCCTCTGGGCGTAGCGCAGCGCGTGCATGCTCCCGCGATGGACGCCGCTGATTGCCAGGATCACCCGGTGCCGTGAGATGGGCGGAGGCTCTCCGAAATCCTCCAGCGACAGGCTCGCGGCTAACCTCCGGTAGTGGCGGTGTATCGCCGTGAGCCCGGAGACCAGGATCGGGATCAGGACGAGGATAATCCACGCGCCGTCCTTGAACTTGGCGACTGCGAAGACAAAGGCCACGAGGGCGGTAAGCGCTGCGCCGAACCCGTTGATGAACATCTTGTTGCGCCAGCCGGCCTCGTACTTCAGCGTCGAACCTCGCTCCTGGATCTCCTCCTCGGGCTGGAGTCGCCCGATCTTGTGCCAGCGCCGAGCCATGCCGGTCTGCGATAGGGTGAACGAGAGAAAGACGCCGATCGCGTACAGCGGGATGAGGGCGGTGACAGATGCGTCGAAGATGATGATCAGGATTGAAGCGATAATGCCCAACGCGACGATGCCGCGCGAGAAGACCAGGCGGCTGCCCCGATACGCCAATTGCCGGGGTAGGAAGCCATCTTGGGCCAGCAGCGCGGAGAGGCGGGGGAAGTCCGCAAACGCGGTGTTGGCCGCCAGAATCAGGATCAGCGACGTGGCGACGATCAGAAGCAGATAGGCGATGTTGCGACCATCGAAGACCGTGCGGCCAAGCTGGGAAATGACCGTCTCGAACTCGGATGGCACCGCGCCGATCTGCACGGATAGGAACGTGATCCCAAGCAGCAGAATGCCAAGGATGGTCGCCATCCAGATCAGCGTGATCCCCGCGTTGTGGCTGCGAGGCTGCTTGAACGCCGGGATGCCGTTGGAGATTGCCTCGACGCCGGTCAAGGCGCTCGTGCCGTTTGCGAAAGCGCGCAAGATCAGAAACAGGGAGACCGCCTGTGCGCCGTGGATCATCTCAAGCTCGGGTGGGTCCACAACCGTCCCCAGACTCCCGGTCACGTAACGGACCAGGCCTGCCACCACCGTGACAAACATCATGACAATGAAGAAGTAGGTGGGCACGGCGAAAAGCGCGCCGGACTCTTTCACCCCACGCAGGTTGACGAGCATCACGAACAATACGAGGGCAACCGAAATCTCCACTCGCCAGGGAAAGAGCGCGGGAATGGCGGAGGTGATCTGCGCGACGCCGGACGAAATCGACACTGCGACGGTGAGGATGTAGTCTGTGAGCAGCGCTGCGCCCGCTATTTGGGCCGGTAGCTCGCCCAGATTATCACGGGAGACGATATAGGCGCCGCCTCCGCCCGGGTAAGCATGGATCGTCTGCTCGTACGAGATGGTTACGATGGCCAGGAGCCCGACGATCGCTAGGGAGAGCGGGATGGCGTAAGTGAACGCTGCGGTACCCGCCAGCGCCAGGACCACCAGCATTTCCTGGGTCGCGTAGGCCGATGAGGACATGGCGTCGGACGAGAAGACGGCCAGGCCGACGATCTTCGAGATAGCCTGGTGCGGGGCATCGGCGGTCCTCAGGGGACGGCCGAATAGCCACGTGCTCCACGATCGGGGTGGGACATACTCGGTGGCGCGCTGTTGGACGCCAACCGGGCCATCTTCAACTCTTTCCATGCCTCGTCAGGCCGCGAAAGACTGCGCGGCCCGCCTCCCTCATCTTCTACAATAGGCGGGCGAACGATTCGTGTTGTGCGCTTGACGACCGGTGTCTGCCGGGATCCCGCGTACGGTTGAATTCACTCGCGAAGAAAAAGTTTAGGGCAGAAGCACATCAAGAGGATGTCAAGAAGAGGGCCAAAAGCATCAAGAAAACGTCAAGATTTGCCCCGGGGTGATGCTCCACCCCGGGGACCAGTCGGCAGGTGCAGTTGCTTGGGCCGCGGCAGGGCTATTCCACGAGGTACGGAACGTCCGTAATGACGATCTCCGGCCGGAGCAGCAGGGCGAGCCGCAGCCACGTGGCGGTCTGCGCGTGCAGGAGGTTGCCCCACCAGTGCCGCGAGACGAACTGCGGGACCACCACCGTGATCTTGTCGCCCGGCTGCCGGGCAGCGTCCATCTCATTGATATACGCAAGCAACGGCTCCAGCAGCATCCGGTACGGCGATTCCAGAATTTCAAGCCGCACCCCGTCCCCGTACAGCTCCCATTTGTGCCGCACCCTCTCTGCGTCTGCCTCATCCATGCTGACGTGCACGGCCGTGACGTCCGTACCGAGGAGCTCTGCGTAGCGCAGTGCGGCCAGCGTCCCCTGGTGTACGCCGCTGATCGGCATGATGACCCGGTGTCGGCGCAGCGGCAGTTCCGGCTGGTAGTCCTCCAGCGACAGCGTGTGCGCGACCGCCTTGTAGTGATGGTGTATGCGGAAGAAGATGAACACGAGCGCCGGAACTAACAGCACGATGATCCACGCGCCGTCGTGGAACTTGGTCGTCGCAAATACCAGCATCACGACTAACGTCATGACAGCACCGACGCCGTTGATCCCTAGCTTCGTCTGCCAGCCCTTCTCATAGCGCAGCGTGGAGCCAGGATCCACGATTTCCTGGCCCGGCCCCAGATGGCCGACACGCCACCAGCGCCGCGCCATGCCCGTCTGCGACAAGGTGAACGACAGGAAGACCCCGATCGCATAAAGCGGGATCAGCCGGCTGACGCTGGCCTGGAAAGCGATGATAAGGAGCGAGGCGATCAAACCCAACGCCACGATGCCGCGGGAAAAGACGAGGCGGCTCCCCTTGTAAGTGAGCTGCCGTGGCAGGAAGCCGTCACCCGCATGCAGGGCCGCGAGGCGAGGGAAGTCGGCGAATGCAGTGTTGGCCGCCATGATCAGGATCAGGGTGGTGGCCGCAATGGTCGCCAGGTAAAACAACCCCTGGTTGCCGAACACGGTTCGGGCGAGTTGCGAGATGACGGTCTCGCCGGTGTCGGTGGGCACTGCGCCGGTCTGCCGGGCCAGGAAGGTAATGGCTAGCATCAGCGAGCCCAGGATCGCGGACATCACCATCAGGGTTTGGCCCGCGTTCCGGCTCCTCGGCTCCTTGAACGCGGTGATGCCGTTGGAGATAGCCTCGACCCCGGTTAGCGCCGTCGTGCCGCTGGCGAAGGCCCGCAGTACCAGGAACAGTGTCAGGGGTAGGATACCCTCGACCGCCAAGGTCGGTGGATTGCTGACCGGCGGGAGTGTGCCGGCAAAGTGCCTCGTCAGACCCAGACCCACTGTGATGAATGCCATCAGCAGGAAGAAATAGGTCGGCACCGCGAAAACCGACCCCGACTCCTTAACGCCCCGCAAGTTTATGAGCGTGATGACCACGACCATGGCGACTGAAAGCTCCACCCGGTAATTGTAGAGCTGCGGAAAGGCCGACACGATCTGAGCGATGCCGGACGACATCGACACGGCCACGGTGAGGATGTAATCGGTGAGTAACGCCGCGCCGGCTGTCTGTGCGGGCAGTTCGCCAAGGTTGTCGCGTGCCACGATATACGCGCCACCACCGCCAGGGTACGCGTGGATGGTCTGCTCGTAGGACAGGGTCAGGATGGCCAACAGGACCACGATCCCGATGGCGAGCGGCACGGCGAGAGCGAGCGCGCCTGCACCGGCCAGCGCCAGGATCAGCATCAACTCCTGAGGCGCGTAGGCCACGGACGACATCGCGTCCGACGAGAAGACGGCAAGGCCGATGACCTTGTTGATCGCCTGGTGGGGCGCCTCGGCTGTCGCCAGAGGACGTCCGATCAGCCACGTCCGAAAGGAACGCACCGGGCGATATTCGGGCAGACGCTGCAGGATACCCGTGCTGTCGCCCAAAGTCTCCATAACCCGCATAGACTGCATTCTCCACTCAAAGAATGAGCGCCGCCCGCGTTCTGCCGCGGACGGCGCGCCGTTACCCTCACATTAAACCTCCGACCGGGGTCAACCGGCTGACAAGAAACGGCGCAGCGCCGTCAAGATTACGTCAAGGCGCACACTGGCGGCGGGGCCGTGCTTGACACTTTCTTGATCTGCCGCCCCGTGTTCTTGTCCCCTCCCTGACCCGTTTCGTCCTACACTCATTTGCGAACGGCAACGACCAGCCGTGTGTACGCAGACCTAAGCGGTTGAAGAAAGAAAGGGTGTGATATGGCCGATATCTTGTACCTGGGCATTGGCCTGGCATTCTTCGGCGTCTGTCTGGCGATGGCCGGGCTCTTTGAACGGTTGCTGCGAGGGTAAACATGGCTGCGACCTATGCGATTGCGGGGCTGGTCGCTTTGCTCTTGCTTGTCTATCTTGTGGCGACCTTGCTGAAACCGGAGTGGTTCGGATGATGGCGAACTGGCTGCAACTACGTGATCTTCATGGCCCTGCTCATCCTGCTCGTGCGGCCGCTCGGCGCATACATGGCGCGGGTCTACCGTGGGGAGCGCACCCTGCTTTCGCCCGTGATGGCGCCACTGGAGCGCGGCCTGTATCGGATCGCGGGCACGGGGCCAGAGCATGAGATGACCTGGACGGCCTATGCACTGGCGGTGCTCCTGTTCAGCGCGGTCAGCTTCGCATTCCTGTATGTTCTGCTGCGCGTCCAGCACGCCCTGCCGGGTCAGGTCTGCTTAATCCGCAAGGTCTCGGCCCGCTCTCGCCGGACCTGGCGTTCAACACGGCCGCAAGCTTCACGACCAACACGAACTGGCAGGCCTACGGCGGCGAGACGACGATGAGCTATCTTTCGCAGATGCTGGGCCTGACGGTGCAGAACTTCGTGTCGGCCGCGGCCGGCATGGCGGTGTTGGTCGCATTCATTCGTGGCCTGAGCCGCGAAAAGAGCCAGGGCCTCGGCAACTTCTGGGTCGACCTCACGCGAACCGTGCTTTACATCCTGCTGCCGCTTGCGTTCGTGCTGGCTCTCGTGCTCGTCTCGCAAGGTGTCGTGCAGACGCTCGGCAACTACCAGCCGGTGACTGGCCTGCAGCAGGGCTCCGGCCAATTGCTGCCCCTCGGACCCGGCCGCGTCGCAGGTCGCGATCAAGCAGCTCGGCACCAACGGGGGCGGCTTTTTCAACGTGAACTCGGCGCACCCGTTCGAGAACCCGACGCCGCTGAGCAACCTGCTCGAGCTGCTGTCGATCCTGCTTATCCCGGCCGCGTTGACCTACACGTTCGGCCGGATGATCGGCGACACCCGGCAAGGCTGGGCGCTGCTGGTGGTCATGGTCGTCGTGTTCGTGGCCGTCGCGGGCGTGACGATCTGGGCGGAGGGCCGGCCGAACCCTGCCCTCGTAGGACTCCCAATCGATCAGTCGGCGGGCAACCTGGAGGGCAAAGACCTGCGCTTCGGTGCGGCAGGGTCGGCGCTGTGGGCATCCGCGACTACCGCGGCGTCGAACGGGTCCGTGAACTCGATGCACGACTCGTTCACGCCGCTGGGCGGCCTCGGCCCCATGTGGCTCATGCAGCTCGGCGAGGTCATCTTCGGCGGCGTGGGCTCGGGCCTCTACGGCTTGCTCGCGTTCGTCATCATCGCGGTGTTCGTCGCGGGCCTGATGGTGGGACGCACGCCCGAGTACCTCGGCAAGAAGATCGAAGTGTTCGAGATGAAGATGGCCGCGCTGATCGTGCTGATCCCGGTCGTCACCGTACTGCTCGGGACTGCCTTGGCGGTCGTTGCGCCGGCCGGAATAGCGGGCATCTTCAACAAGGGGCCGCAGGGCTTCAGTGAAGTGCTATACGCGTTTTCGTCCGCCGGCAATAACAACGGCAGCGCCTTCGCGGGGCTGGGAGCGAACTCGCCTTTCTATAACACGGTGCTCGGCATCGCCATGCTCATCGCGCGCTTCTGGCTCGTCGTGCCGGTGCTGGCGATGGCCGGGAGCCTGGCCGCCAAGAAGCGCGTCCCGGCGAGCGCGGGCACCCTGCCCGACCCACTCGCCACTGTTCGTCAGTTGGCTGGTCGGCGTCGTGCTGTTGGTCGGCGCGCTGAGCTTCCTGCCCGCCCTGGCGCTCGGGCCGATTGTACAGGAGTTGATGCGTGGGAGGTTGTTCTGATGTCGGTTGAATTGAGAAACGACGCGGCGACTCTGCGAGGGCGGCTCTACCGGCGGGCCCTGCAGGATAGCTTCGTTAAAGCTCGATCCGCGGCGCCAGGTGAAGAACCCGGTGATGTTCGTGACCGAAGCGGGCGCGCTGATCGTGTCGATCTTGGCCGTCCAGGCAATCTTGAACCACACGAGCCTGGCCGGCTTTACCGTGGCCATCGCATCGCTGGCTCTGGCTGACCGTGCTGTTCGCGAACTTCTCGGAGGCGTTGGCGGAGGGTCGCGGCAAGGCCCAGGCAGAGGCGCTGCGGAAGACGCGCCGGGACACCCAGGCCCGAAAGATCGTACCCCCGGCCCGGGGCGGGACGGGGCATGGCCCTAACCGCCGCGTGGAGATGGCTCCGTCAGCCGCGCTCCGGCAGGGCGACCTATACCTCGTGCAAACCGGCGACGTGCTGCCGGCCGATGGCGAGATCGTCGAAGGCATCGCTTCCGTGGACGAAAGCGCGGTGACGGGTGAAAGCGCGCCCGTGGTGCGCGAGGCAGGCGGCGACCGCAGCGCGGTGACCGGCGGCACGCGGCTGCTGTCCGACTGGCTCGTCGTGCGCGTCACGGCCGAGCCGGGCCACGGCTTCCTCGAGCGGATGATTGCCATGGTCGAGGGCGCGAAGCGCCAGCGGACGCCGAACGAGATCGCGTTGAGCATCCTGCTGTCCAGCTTCACGATCGTGTTTCTCATGGTCTGTGCGACGCTGCTGCCGTTCTCGATCTACAGCGTGCAGGCCGCGGGCCAGGGTGCGCCGTTGACGATCACCGTGCTGGTCGCGCTGTTGGTATGCCTGATCCCGACGACCATCGGCGGGCTGCTGTCGGCCATTGGCATTGCGGGCATGGACCGCATGATCCGGCGCAACGTCGTCGCGACGTCAGGCCGGGCGGTGGAGGCTGCGGGCGACGTGGACGTCTTGCTACTGGACAAGACGGGGACGATCACCTTGGGCAACCGCCAGGCGGTCGAGTTCGTCCCGGTCGGCGGGACACCGGCCCGTGACCTGGCGGAGGCCGCGCAGCTCGCCTCGCTCGCAGACGAGACGCCCGAAGGCCGCAGCATCGTCGTGCTGGCGAAGGAGAAATACGGACTGCGCGGCCGCCCCGTGGGCGCGGGATCGCCGGACCGGAGCGACGGCCACGGTCGCGAGATGGAGTTCATCCCCTTCACCGCGCAGACGCGGATGAGCGGGGTCGACATTCCGGCGAACGGACGCGCCGCGACTAGCATCCGGAAAGGCGCGCCCGACGCCATCATCAGCCTGGTTGAGGCTGCGGGCAACCCGACGCCGCCCGATCTGCGCAGTGCCGTCGAAAACATCGCGCGCATGGGTGGCACGCCGCTGGTCGTGAGCCAGGACGGGTGCGCGCTGGGCGTGGTGCACCTGAAGGACATCGTCAAGGGCGGGATCAAGGAGCGCTTCGAACAGTTGCGCCGGATGGGCATCAAGACGGTGATGATCACCGGCGATAACCCGCTGACAGCCGCCGCGATTGCGGCGGAGGCCGGCGTGGACGATTTCCTGGCGCAGGCAACGCCCGAGACGAAGCTGAAGCTCATCCGCGAGTACCAGGCCGGTGGACGGCTGGTTGCGATGACGGGGGACGGGACGAACGACGCACCTGCGCTGGCCCAGGCCGACGTGGCCGTCGCGATGAATACCGGCACGCAGCCGCGCGCGAGGCCGCCAACATGGTCGACCTGGACTCGAACCCGACGAAGCTGATCGAGATCGTGGAGATCGGCAAGCAGCTGCTGATGACGCGCGGCGCGCTGACGACGTTCAGCATCGCGAACGACGTGAGCAAGTACTTCGCCATTATCCCGGCGGCGTTTGCCGCGATCTACCCGGAGCTGGGCGTGCTCAACTTCATGCACCTGGCGACGCCCCAGAGCGCGATCCTCTCGGCGGTCATCTTCAACGCGCTGATTATCGTGCTGCTGGTGCCGCTGGCGTTGCGCGGCGTGCCCTACCGGGCGCTGCCGGCCAGCCAGTTGCTACGCAACAACCTGTTGATCTACGGCGTGGGCGGGCTGATCGCGCCCTTCATCGGCATTAAGCTGATCGACATGCTCCTGGTTGCGCTTCGGGCGGCATAACCGCCGAAGCATGACACGCCGAGTAGGAGTCTCGAATGAGAAGAATTGACGAGATGCGAAGGTCGGGCCCGAGCCCGGAGCTGGCTTCCGCTATACGTGGCGTTTGCGACGGTGCTCGGTATGCTGTGGCTGGAACGCCATGCGTCCCTGACGCCGGCAGACCACACGATCGCACTGCTCACCATCCTGGCGATCTTCTTCGTGGTGACATGGATGTGGCTCGGGGCGGAGGATAAGCGATGACGTTGAGAGGACAACTGCGTCCCGCGCTGGCTACCTTCCTGCTGCTGTCGCTGCTCACGGGGCTGGTGTATCCTCTCGTCGTGACAGGCGTCGCGCAAGTCGCGATGCCCGGCCGGGCCAACGGCAGCCTGGTCAAGGGCGTCGACGGCGGCTACATCGGCTCCAGCTTGATCGGTCAGAACTTCACCGATCCCAAGTACTTCTGGGGCCGGCCGTCGGCTACGGCAGGCGCGCCCTACACGGCGTACGATGGCAAGGCGCTCACCGGCTCGAGCGGCTCGAACCTCGGTCCGCTCTCGGCCGACCTGCGTACGGCGGTCGAGGATCGGATCGCGGCGTTGCGGGCCGCGGATCCTGGGAACACCGCGGAGATCCCGGCCGACCTGGTGACCGCCTCGGCCAGCGGGCTCGACCCGACATCAGCGTGGCTGCCGCGCTCTACCAGGCTCGCCGCGTGGGCCGGGCGCGCGGCATCGAAGAGGCGATCGTGCGCGGGCTCATCGACAAGCACGCAGAGAGCCGGTGGCTGGGCGTCTTCGGCGAGCCACGTGTGAACGTGCTGGCCCTGAACCAGGCATTGGACAGCCTGCAGCAAGGTGTACAATGAGGTCATGATCGAGCGACCCGATCCTGATGCGTTGCTGAAGCGTGTGCAAGCCGAGGAAGAGCGTGCGGGCCGCGGCCGGCTGAAGATCTTCCTCGGCTACGCTGCGGGCGTCGGCAAGACTTACGCCATGCTCGAGGCGGCACACCAGCGCAAGGCCGAAAGCGTCGACGTCGTGGTGGGATACATCGAAACCCACGGCCGCGCCGAGACCGAAGCGATGCTCGAAGGGCTGGAGGTACTGCCGCGGCAGCAAGTTGCATACCGGGGCGTGACCCTCCCCGAGCTAGACGTCGACGCGCTGCTCGCCCGGCACCCGCAACTCGCGCTCGTCGACGAGCTAGCGCACACCAACGCAGAGGGCGTCCGCCATCTCAAGCGCTACCAGGATGTCGAGGAACTGCTGGCGGCGGGCATCGACGTCTACACGACGCTTAACGTCCAGCACCTGGAAAGCCTCAACGACGTCGTCGCGCAGATCACCGGGACGCGGCAACGCGAGACGGTGCCCGACCGGGTGCTGGACGAGGCCGCCGAGATCGAGATGGTGGACCTGCCGCCCGACGAATTGCTCCGGCGGCTGCGCGAGGGCAAGGTCTACGTGCCCGAGCAGGCAAGCCGGGCCATCGAGCAGTTCTTTCGCAAGGGCAACCTGACCGCCCTGCGCGAGATGGCGCTGCGCCGCGCGGCGGAACGCGTCGACGACCAGATGCGCGCGTACATGCAGACACGCGCGATCCCCGGACCATGGCACGCGAGCGAGCGCATCCTGGTCTGCGTGAGCGCGAGCCCTACGTCCGAGCGGCTGATCCGCTCTGCACGGCGGCTGGCGGATGAGTTGAAGGCGCCCTGGTATGCCCTGCACTTCGAGTCCGCAACGCGGCCGGATCTGCGCGAGGCAGATCGCGAGCGGGTCACCGCGCACCTGCAACTCGCCGAATCGCTCGGCGCCGAAGCCGTGACGTTGACGGGCGAATCCTTCGCCGACACGGTGCTCGACTTTGCCGTCAAGCATAACGTGACCAAAATCGTGATCGGGGCCTGGGTTCGTTCACGCTGGCGCGACGTGCTCCGCGGCTCAGTCGTCGAGGATCTGGTGCGCAAGAGCGGCGATATCGACGTCTACATCATCAGCGACACGCCCGCGCCGCCGCCGCGACGCCGGCCCCTGCACCCCGCCCGAGTCCAGCTCGCCTGGCGCGGGTATGCCTGGAGCGCCGGCTTGGTGGCTCTCGCAACACTCTTCGGCCTGGCGCTGCGCGGCCAGGTCGAGCCGACGAACCTGGTCATGCCCTACCTGGCCGTCGTGCTGATTGCCGCCCTCGTATTTGGGCCGCGCGCCCGCGGTCCTGAGCGCGGTCCTGGGCGTGCTGGCGTTTGACTTCTTCCTCGTGCCGCCCTATCTGACGTTTGCGGTCAGCGATACGCAGTACGTGCTGACCTTCTTCGGCCTGTTCCTGCTCGGGCTGATCGTGAGCGACCTGGCAGCCCGCGCCCGCGACCAGGCGGTGGCCGCGACTGCGCCGCGAGGCCCAGACGGCCGCGCTCTATGACCTGAGTCGCGAGCTGACTTCCGCAACGGACCTGCCGGGAATCGTCAGCGTCGTGATTGCGCAGGTCGAGCGCGTGTTCGAGCGCGGCGCCGTGGTTTTCCTGCCTCAGGGCGAGATGCTCGAGCCATTTGCGGGCGCAGGGGTCGCGAAAGCGAGCGAACATGATCTGGCCGTCGCCACGTGGGCCTTCGAGCACGGCCAGCCCGCCGGGCGGGGCACGGACACCCTACCTGCCGCCGGCTTGCGCTGCCTGCCGATGCTCACCCCGCGCGGGGCCGTCGGGGTGCTGGGGATCCGCCCGGGGCCAAACGAGAGGATGCTGACGACAGACCAGCGTCGCACGCTCAACTCCTTTGCGAATCAGGCGGCTCTCGCGGTGGAGCGCGAGCAACTCCTCGAACAGGCGCGCGCCGCGGAGCTGCTCCAGGCCACCGAAAAGCTGCAGCGCTCGTTGCTTGATTCGGTGTCCCACGAACTCCGCACGCCGCTCGTTACGATCACCGGCGCGCTCAGCACGCTGGAGGAAGACGGCGCTCAGTTGGATAGGACCACCCAGCGCAACCTGGTGGCAGCCGCGCGCGAAGAGGCTGACCGTTTGAACCAGGTGGTCGCCAATCTCTTGAGCATGAGCCGGCTGGAAGCAGGGGCGCTGCATCTGTTATTGGCCGGCGCCGATGTGGAAGACCTGGTGGGCAGCGCGCTGGACGCGCTGGGCTGGCGGCTCAAGGGGCGAGAAATCACTACGTGCCTGCCGGCCGATCTGCCGATGGTTCGGGTCGATTTCGTCCTGATGGTCCAGGTCTTCATCAATCTGATCGATAACGCGATAAAATACTCGCCGGAGGACACGCCAATCAGCGTTGAGGCTGAGCGTGATGGCCACGTGGTCAAGGTGGCGGTGGCGGACCACGGACCAGGCATACCGCAGGCGGATATGGACCGTATCTTCGACAAGTTCTACCGCATACGCCGTCCAGGCGCGGTCACAGGCACCGGGCTGGGGCTGTCAATTTGCCGCGGGATCGTGGAGGCGCACGGCGGGCACATTTGGGCCCGACCGACGCCCGGCGGTGGAGCGACCGTTACGCTTGCCTTGCCCATCGATGGGTCGTAGCAGCGATATGAGCGAACCTGAGCTGCGAGTGTTGGTTGTCGATGACGAGCCGGCCATCCGGCGTTTCTTGCGCACTGCGCTCGCCACCCATGGGTACAAGGTGTCCGAGGCGAGCACGGCGCGCGACGGGCTCAGCCACGTCATTGACGACCATCCAGATCTGATCATCCTGGACCTCGGCCTGCCCGACGGGGATGGCGTGGAGGTAACGCGTCGGGTTCGCGAATGGAGCCAGACGCCGATCATCGTCCTCTCGGTTCGCGAAGCCGAGGCGGAGAAGGTCGCCGCGCTCGACGCTGGCGCGGACGACTACCTGACGAAGCCGTTCGGGCTGAGCGAGCTCTTGGCGCGCATGCGGGTGGTGATGCGCCGCCAGGGCCGGGGTCCCGAAGATCCAGTCGTTCGGACGGGGGACCTCACGGTTGACCTGGCGCGGCGAACGGTGAGCGTGTCCGAGACGCCCGTGAACCTGACGCCGACCGAATATGCGCTGCTGCGAGCACTGGCCCTCCACGCCGGTCGGGTGCTGACGCACAACCAGCTCTTACGAGAGGTCTGGGGGGTAGGCTACGAGAGCGAACTGCACATGCTGCGGGTGAACATGAGCAACCTCCGCCACAAGATTGAACCTGACGCAACCCGGCCCGCGTATATCGTCACGGAGCCGGGGGTCGGGTACAGGCTGAGAATCGCAGAGTGATCTCCTGTTCAGGTTGCGCGCACCGAGGGGCCGTGTTCCTACGCCTTCGCGATGATCGTCCCGTCCGCCAGCACGAACACCCGGTCGCCCGTCCGCGGCCGGATCACCGCGGTCCCGGTGAAGTCGCCGAACGCGGGAAGCAGGCCGTGGTCCCGGCCGAAGTAGAAGCATGGCAGGGTGGCGCTGAGTCCTCCTGCCCCCGACAGGTACACCGCAGGATGCACGTGCCCCGCGAGTACGTATCCCTGCTCGGATAGGCGCCGGCTCGTGTCGCCACACGAACGGCGGCTCGCTCACCGGCTCCTCCCGGCAGTCGATTCCCCAGTCGTCGGGCGGATCGCCGGCCCGGTCGTCGTGATTGCCGCGCACCAGGAGGATCGCCAGGCTCGCGTGCCTGGCCCGCCAGTCGCCCAGGATGGCAAGGAGATCGGGCGACCGGCCGTCGCGGGCGTGCAGGAAATCGCCCAGGATCACCAGCCGCCGGGCGCCCGAACGCTCGAGCGCAGCGTCGAGCCGGGCCAGGCCGGCGAGCGTCGTCTTTTCGGGAACGGGGATGCCACGGGCACGGAAGGATGCGGCCTTGCCGAAGTGTGGGTCCGCGATCACCAGCAGCCCCGCGGCCGGCCAGTAGAGCGCGGCCTCGGGCATCAGGACGACACCGCTCGCCCGCAAGCTCGAAGGCCGCATCCCGGCCCGGCGCTTGGCTCTCGGCTTGATTCATGCGCTGTCCGCCCATTTCTCCAACACCAGCGTCATCCGCTCGATCCGCTCGCGCAGCGACTCGGAGCTGCAGCGACGTCTCCATCCGCTCGACCATCAGCGGGAAGCCGAGCGGCGTGACGCGCGCCACGTCCTTCAGAACGACCTTGCCCTCCTGCAGCCGCTCCAGGATGCGCGTCAGCCGGCTCTGTTCGAGCTGCCTCGCCAGCACCTCGCGCTGCGCCTGCTCCAGCAGCAGGTTGCCCTCGTCGTATTTCTGGAAGACCTCATAGAAGAGGCTGCTCGACGCCTGCAGGTGTCGGGCCGGGTGATGCCGGCCGGGGAAGCCCTGGAAGACGAGGCCCGCCACCCGCGCGATCTCGCGGAACTGGCGCTTAGCCATCTCGCCCGCATTCATGCTCGCAAGGATGTCGTCGAGAAGCGTGTCGGTGGCGAAAAGGAGGACGCCGAAGAAACCAGGTCTCTCGGAGAAACCTGGTTTCTCGTCGGCGAGCAGCTCGAAGCCGTAGTCGTTCGCCGTCGTGGTGAACGTGATCGGCTGCAGCCGGCTGAGCCGGTAGGCGAAGAGCGCAGCCAGGCCCGCGTTGACCAGCTTGCCCGCGAACGGATAGAAGAAGAGGTGATAGCCCTCCCGCGTCTTCACCCGCTCGATCAACAGCTCGCCCGGCGCAGGCAGGGTCGACACCTTCATCTGCACCCGGAGCACCGGCGCCACCGCCTGCATCTCCGGACCGTCCAATCGCCCGTCGCGCGCCTCGCCCAGCTTGACCAGCACCGCGTCGCTCAGCTCCTGCGAAATCGGCAGGCCGGTTCCCGTCCAGGTCGGGATCGCGCCCTTTGTCGAGCTCGCCCGGCGCACCCATGCCGTCATGTCGTGCACCCGGACGAACTCCAGCGGCGTGCCTGCGAAGATGAAGCGGTCGCCGGGCTTGAGCCGGCTGATGAACGACTCGGACGTCGAGCCGAGACTCGGCCCGCGCAGGTACTTCACCTCGATGACCGGGTCGCTCGTGATCGTGCCGATCGACAGGCGGTGGCGCTGCGCGATGTCCTTGTCCACCACCCGGTACTGCCCGTCGACGAGCGCCAGCCGCCGGTACTCGGGATACGCGCCCAGCGCGCCGCCGCCGTTCACGACGAAGTCCAGCGCCCACTGCCATTCTGCATCCGACAGGTCACGATACCCGTATGCGGTGCGGACTTCGGCCAGCAAGGCCTCCGGCTCGAAGCCGCCGCCCAGGCCCACGGTCACCAGGTGCTGCACGAGCACGTCCAGCGGCTTCGCCAGCGGCAGCCGTGGCTCGACCCGGCCGCCCTCCGCCGCATCCCGGGCGGCCGCTGCCTCCACCAGCTCGAGCGCGTTGGTCGGCACGCACGACACCCGGCTGAGCGCGCCCGGCTGGTGCCCGCTGCGCCCCGCCCGCTGCAGCAGGCGGGCGATCCCCTTCGGGCTGCCGATCTGCAGGACCCGGTCGACCGGCGAAAAGTCCACTCCCAGGTCCAGGCTCGCCGTGGCGACGACCGCCGTCAGCCGCCCGTCGCGCAGCCCATCCTCCACCCAGGCCCGCGTCTCTGCCGCCAGCGAGCCGTGGTGCAGCGCCAGCACGCCCGCCCAGTCGGGCCGCGCGCCGAGGATCGCCTGGTACCAGCTCTCAGCCTGGTTGCGGGTGTTCGTGAAGACCAGCGTCGACCGCGATTCCTCGATCGCCTGCACGACCTGCGGCAGCATGACGAGACCCAGGTGTCCCGCCCAGGGGAAGCGGTCGACCACCGGCGGGATGAGCGAGTCGACGACGATCTGCTTCGGGATGACCGCACGGATCAGCCGTCCCGGGCGCGGCGCGCCGCCGGGGCCGGCGCCGACCAGCGCAGCCAGCGCCTCTTCCAGGTTGCCGAGCGTGGCCGACAGCCCCCACAGGCGCAGCTCGGGCCGCCAGCCCCGCAGCCGGGCCAGGCACAGCTCGGTCGAGCGAGCCGCGCTTCGAGCCGAGCAGCTCGTGCCACTCGTCGACGATCACCGCGTCCAGCGACGCGAAATAGGCCTGGGAATCCGCCTGCGAGAGCATCGAGCGCGAGGCTTTCGGGCGTGGTCACCGAGCGCGGCCGGCGCCCGCTTGAGCTGCCGCGCCTTGGCCGAGCTGCCCGTGTCGCCCGTCCGGCGTTCGACGCTCCACGGGATGCCGAGATCGGCCACCACCTCGCGCAGCGCGCGCTCCGTGTCCGACGCCAGCGCGCGCATCGGGCGTCACCCACAGCACTCGCAGTCCTTCCGGCGCGCGCCACGACTTGGGCTCGGGGTGCTCCGCCAGCCACGCCAGCAGCGGCCCCCACCACACGGCCATCGTCTTCCCGGTCCCGGTGGCCGCGTGGAGCAAGCCGCTCTCGCCCAGCAGGTAGGCAGCCCAGGCCTCGCGCTGGAAGTCAAACGGCGACCAGCCCCGGCGGGCAAACCACTGCTCCGCAGCCTCGAACATCCCCTGATCCCCTCATCGCCCGCCCGGATCAGCGCGCGATCATCGCCCGGATCGTGTCGAGCGAATCGGCGTCCTCGATCTGCTTGTCCCTTCGCCACCGGAGGATGCGCGGGAATCGCACCGCGATCCCGGATTTATGTCGACTTGATTCCTGGATGCCCTCGAAGCCCAGCTCGAACACGAGCTCGGGCGTGACGCTGCGCACCGGCCCGAAGCGCTCGCGCGTGTTCTCGCGGATGAACCGGTCCACCTCCCGGATTTCGGCGTCGGTCAGCCCCGAATAGGCTTTGGCAAACGGCACCAATTCGCCCCCGTCCCACACGGCAAACGTGTAGTCGGTGTACAGGCTCGCGCGCTTGCCGCTGCCCCGCTGCGCGTAGATCAGCACCGCGTCGATGGTGTAGGGTTCGATCTTCCACTTCCACCAGTCGCCGCGCTTGCGGCCCACGCCGTAAGCCGAGCTCGCGGCGCTTCAGCATCAGCCCTTCGACCGCCCGATCCCGGCTCTCCGCCCGCCGCGCGGCCAGCGCGTCCCAGTTCTCGCCGGGCACGATCTCGGACAGCAGCAGCCAGGGGCTCTCGAGTCTCGGCGATCAGGCGCTCGAGCTGCGCGCGGCGCTCGGTCAGGGGTCGCGGCCGCCAGTCCTCCCCGCCCCATTCGAGCAGGTCGTAGGTGAGGATCACCACGGGCACGTCGGCCAGGATCTTCTTGCCCAGCTCCTTCCGGCCGATCCGCCGCTGCATCTCGGCGAAACGGCAGCACCCGGCCGTCGCGCCAGGGCAGCAGCTCGCCGTCGAGCACCGTGCCGTCGGGCAGCGCCGCAGCCGCCCCGACGACCTCGGGATAGCGGTCGGTCACCAGCTCCTCGCCGCGCGACCAGAGGTAGACCCCGCCCCCACGCTTGATCAGCTGCGACCGGATGCCGTCCCACTTCCATTCGGCCTGCCACTCCGACACCGGCCCTAACGCCGACGGGTCGCCTTCGATCGGGTACGCGAGGAAGAAAGGATAGGGCCGGCTGACGTCCGCATCCGACTGCTCCTTCGCGACGAGCGAGCGGTAGAACCCGGGCGTGGGGTCCCAACTGCCCATCAGGCGGTGGCTGATCGTCTGCTCGTCGACCCCGCTGACTTGGCTCAACGCACGCATGAGCAGCAGTTGCGACACGCCCACCCGGAACGCGCCGGTGATCAGCTTGTTGAACACGTACCGCTCGGCCTCGCCCAGCTCCGCCCACGCACTCAGAATCATGGCCCGCTGCCCAGCCTCGTCCAGGTCGCGGACGGGCAGGATCCGCTCGAGCATCCAGCGATGCAGGGGCAGGTCGGAGGTGACTCCGGGCTCAGGCAGCAGCAGCGCCGCCGTCTCCGCCGAATCGCCAACGGCCGAGTATGACTCCAGGAGGAGCCAATCCGGGATGCCGGCGAGTTCGGCGGACAGCGTCCGCAGCAGGTGCGACGGGAGCAGGCGCTTCGGCCGCCTGCCGCTCAGGAAGAAGACGGCCCAGGCCGCGTCCTCCGGCGGCGCGGCGTCGAAGTAAGCGGCCATCGCGGCCACCTTCTCGTTGGTCCGCGTCGTCGCATCAAGCGCGAGGTACAGCATGGGTAAAGCGTTTCATAGCCTTCTTTGCCGCAGAGGCCACAGCGGGCGCACGAGAGACGACAGGATTCTGGCAGAAGACCTGGTATTCTGGCCGATGTGCGTCACTCGCCTCTCTCGTCACCCCCTCTGCTACCTCTGTGGCCTCTGTGGCTATATTCCGTTTCTTCTTCGTCCCCCGCGTACCGGGTTTCGAGCGGATACGCTTCCAGACCCTGCTCCGCCAGCCAGCGGGCGACGACCGCCGTGTATCCGTGCGTCACGAAGACCCGCTCCGCGCCGGTCTCGCGGATCGTCGCCATCAGGCCCGGCCAGTCGGCATGGTCCGAGAGGACGAACCCGCGGTCGATCGAGCGCCGCCGCCGCTGCCCGCGCACCCGCATCCAGCCCGAGGCGAACCCGTCGGAGAAGCGGCCGAAGCGGCGGAGCCACGGGGTGTCCCGCGCCGACGTCGGTGCGAGGATCAGCGCCCGCGTCCAGTCGGTGTCGCGCGGGGCCTCGCCGGCGTAAAGGGCTTCGGGCAGGTCCACGCCGGATTCCCGGTACAACCGGTTCATGACGTGGATCGCGCCGTGTGCGTAGACCGGTCCGATGGTGCTGTCGATGCCGGCGAGCAGGCGCTGCGCCTTGCCCAAGGTGTACGCGAAGAGCATCGAGGCCCTGCCTGCGGCCTGGTTGCTCCGCCACCAACCGTCGATCTCGGCGAAGACGGACTGCGGCGCAGGCCAGCGGTAGATCGGCAGGCCAAACGTGGCCTCGGTGATGAAGGTGTGGCACCGCACCGGCTCGAACGGGGCGCAGGTCGGATCGGGATCGCGCTTGTAGTCTCCCGAAACCACCCAGACCTCACCCCGGTGCTCGACCCGCACCTGGGCCGAGCCGAGGATGTGGCCCGCGGGGTGAAACGAGACCGTAACGTCGTTGACCTTGAGCGGCCGGCCATATTCCAGCGGCACGAGATGGGCGTCCGACCCCAGCCGCTGCCGGGTCAGCGGCAGCCCGGCCGCGGGGACCAGGTATCGTGCCGAGCCTGCCCGCGCATGGTCGGAATGCGCGTGGGTCAGCACGGCGCGCTCGACCGGCGCCCAGGGATCGACGTAGAAATCCCCCGGCGCGCAGTAGAGGCCACGTTCGGTTGCTTGCAGGAGTAAAGCCGGCACGCAGCGAATTATACCACTGCCCGCTGCCCAGCGGTGTTGCGTGCCTTCCGGCCTACCGTCTTTATAAGATGCCGACACAGCGCAAGCAACTCACAATAGGCGGTCAATAAACGATCTTGGATTTTCGCTCGTTTCCCATTTGCACAAGCGCGGGGTGCTGTGTATAGTGTACTCATGCACACAGAGACCACCCGGTTCTCCTGGCTGTTCCTCGTGCTAGTTTCCCTGATCATGTCGATACCGGCCCCGGCAGCTCACGCCGAGGGTCTGTTCGCCGCGCCGCCACCGCCCGGTGGGAAGTACACGGTGCGCGCGAACGACACCTTCTGGGCCATCGCCAACCGGTACGGCATCACGGTCGCCGAGCTCACAGCCAACAACCCGGACGTCGACCCGAGCGCCCTCCACCCGGGCCAGACGCTATTGATCCCCTCGAAGACCTCCCCGGTCTCCGCTGCCGGCGCTGCCGGCACGACCTACACGGTCAAACCCAACGACACCCTTTGGGACATCGCGACCAAGTGCGGCTTGTTCGTGAACGATCTGCTCGCGGCCAATCCCGGCGTGGATCCGCAGCGGCTGATGGCCGGGCAGATCCTTATCGTCCCGGGCGCGGGCGGCAAGGCTGCCCATGCCGCCTCAGCGCCCGTCAGTGCAAAGCACATCGTACGCGCCGACGACACGCTGTGGGAAATCGCCGCAAACTACGGCCTTTCGCTAAACGACCTGCTCGCCGCTAACCCCGGGGTGGACCCCCGGCGGCTCATGGCGGGCCAACAACTGGTCATCCCCGGCATCGCCCAGGAGGCGCTGGCCGCGGTGCAGGCTCCTCCGCCGGCGCCGGCTGCGGACCAGGGCCCGGTTCCGGTCGTCGAAGAGGCGCCGGAGCAGGCGCCGCCGCCCGAGCAAGCGCCCCCTTCTCCGCCGCCGGAACAACCTCCCGCCCAACAGGCCCCGCTCCGCTCCTGCAGACGCCAATCCGATGGCGCAGACCCTCCTGAACCTCATTAACGAGAAGCGGGTTGCGGGCGGACGTTCGGCCCTGGTATGGAACCCGCAGCTGGCTTCGGCCGCTCAGTCGCACGCTGACGACTGCGCGAGCCGCAACCGCGGCAGCCACGTCGGTTCGGACGGGTCGCGCCTGCCCGCCCGCCTGCAGCGGGTCGGTTACACCTTCGACTGGCAGGGCGAGAACTGGGCGAACGCGCGCAGCGTCGAGCGCGCCATGCAGATGTGGTGGAACGAGCCGAAGGGCGCCGACCCCCACGTACGCAACATCATGGCCGGCCGGGCCACCGAAGTCGGCATCGGCGTCGCCAGGGGCGCCTGGGGCTACTACTTCATCGCGGACTTCGGGAGCCAGTAGATCTCCGCACACCGAACGGACGCCAGTTGCACTGGCGTCCGTTCGCGTTACAATGACATTCCAAATCCCGTGGCACGGAAATGACCCAAGGAGGTAGTCATTTATGAAGATCATCGATCTCACGATCCCGCTCGGCATCGCCACGCCCCCCTGGCCCACCTACGAGCCGCTGCAGGTCAAGTACTTCAAGCGGCTGGCGCCCAACGGCGCCAACGGCCAACTGCTCACCCACTCCAACCACCTGGGCACCCACCTCGACGGCGAAATCCACTTCTACACCGCCGGCAAGGACATCGCCAGCCTGGACATGGACTTCCTCGTCGGCCCGGCGGCCATCGTCGACCTCTCGGATGTCTGCGGCGACTACGACATCTACACCTCGCAGATGATCGAGGAGCGGGTCGAGGTGCGCCAGGGCGACATCCTGATCATTCACACCGGCTACCATCATTTCGGCTGGGACCAGCCGTACGCCGACGAAATCCGCTACATGGTCAAGCATCCGGGGCCGGACCGCGAGTTCTCCCTGTGGGCGAAGCGGAAGGGGATCAAGTGGATCGGCGTGGACTGCGGCAGCGCGGACCACCCGATGAACACGATTATCCGCCAGTGGATGCCGCGGCAGGCGAAAGAAGCCGATGCCCACTTCCAGAAGAAGTACGGCGACGACCCTGGCCGAGCGCTTCGACGATTCGAAGTACCAGCTCATGCACATCGAGATGTTCCCCGACCACATCATCCACGCCGAGTGCATCGGCGGCGAGATCGACCTGCTGGTGAACCGCCGGGTCGACCGTCGGCTTCTTCCCGTGGCGCTTTGTCGACGGCGAGAGCAGCATCGGCCGCTGCGTGGCGTTTGTCGAAGATGCCGAGTACGAGGAGCTGATGGCGAAGAAGGCCGCGCTCAAGACGACCAAATTCGGCGACGCGTACGACCCGTCGCACGTCGAACATCGAGCGCACTCCGTGATGCGGATCAACTCGTCTCGTCAGCCGAGGTAAGCCCGGGAGTGACATGCAACGCTTCACCGCAGCCTGCGCGCAGTACGCGGTTGCGCCGATGGACATCGAGGAGAACCTCCGGCGCGCCGTCACGTGGACGCGGCGGGCATTCGACGAGTCCGGCGCGCAGCTGATCGTCCTGCCCGAGACCGTCACGACCGGGTTCACGCCGAACACCGGGCCGGAAGGGCTGTGGGATGTGGTCGAGCGAGCTGCCCGGCCGGCACTCCGAGCCACTTCAGCGCGTCAGCCAGGAGCTTGGCGTGTTTCTGTGTTGCGGCACGTACGAACGCGCGCCGGGGCAGCACGCGGCGTCGTCTACAACTCGGCTGCCCTGCTCGGCCCGAACGGCGACATTCTCGGCGTGTATCGCAAGACGCACCTCTTCCCGACCGAGAGCGGCGACCTCTCCCCGCGGCCCCCTCTCCTACTGCGGGCAGGGAGACGTCGCACGCCGGGCAGGGAGCGGCTGGTCCACCCCGGGCCGAGCCCTGCGTCGTCCACACGCCGCTCGCGAGCATCGGCATGACGATCTGCTACGACGGCGACTTTCCCGAGCTCTTCCGGGCCGAAGCGCTGCATGGGAGCCGAGGTCATCCTGCGGCCCAGCGCGCTCCTGCGCTCCTTCGAGATCTGGGAACTGACGAACCGGGCGCGGGCCTATGACAACCACGTCTACATGGTCGCCTGCAACGGCGTTGGGCCCGGACGCGGGCAACAACTACTACTTCGGCCACAGCATGATCGTCGACCCGATCAGCCACAAGCTGGCGCAGGGCCGCGGGCACCGAAGAAGTGATCTTCGCCGAGCTGGACCCCGACCCGATCAAGCGCATCACGTACGGCTCGAACTCGCCCGATGATCTTCGATCACCTGCAGGACCGCAACCTCGACGCCTACCGCGACATCCTGCAGCCCGGACGCAGCCGCTTCGAGCCGGCAAAGCGCATCGCGAGTGTCCGCGGCGAAGTCTGACCGCGTAGGCGGCGACCCTCGCGGCCGCCCGCGTGGAATACGCGTTGACTTCGCGTTATGTAAGCGTATAGCGACGCGTCGTGTAAAACGTTTGACCCTGTGCTAGAATGTCAGGGCGAAGGAGGCATGCGCCGGATTTGCACGCGGGAGATGCGCAGCTCCCAGTTCACGGTCGATCGTTTCCTTTCCAGTTATCCTACCCAAGATCTCAAAGGAGAACGTCATCATGGCCGTGAAGGGTATTCCAGCAGATAAGGGCAAGGTCCTCGGTTACCTGCCGGAAGACATGCCGCCCGTCGGCGCGATGTTGAGCCTCGGCTTTCAGCAAGTGCTCACCATGTTCCCCGCAACCGTCCTGGTTGCCATCCTCACCAAATTCGACATCGGCGTCACGCTTTTCACCAGCGGCCTGGGCACGATCATTGCCCTGCTGGTCTCGCGGCGCCGCATCCCCCTCTACTACGGCTCCAGCTTCAGCTATATCGCCGTGATTATCACCGTCATGGCGACCTATGCAGGCGGCTGCTTCAACGACCCGCTCACCAGCTACTGCCGCGAAGGCGTCCGGATCGCCCAGGTCGGCATCATCGGCACCGCCGTCATCGAGATCCTGATCGGCCTGCTGATTATCCGCGATCGGCAAGGCTGCGCTGGACAAGGTCCTGCCGCCCATCATCACCGGCACCGTCGCGATCGTCATCGGCATCGCGCTTGCCGGCACCGCGCTGAGCGAGGCGGGCGGCGCTGGCAGTCGGCGCGCCCGCAGATTTCCAGTGGCGCTGCTGGGCCGTTGCGGCCATTACCCTGCTCGCAACCATCATCTTCTCGGTCTACCTGCAGGGCCGCGGCCTGCTCGGCATGCTGCCCATCCTGCTGGGCGCGATCGTCGGCTACGTCGTCGCGATTCCCTTCGGCCTGATCCAGTTCGGCCCGGCGCCGGCCGAGCGACTCGGCTACATCAAGTATTTCGCCGACGTGGGCAGCGCCCAGGTCTTCCGAGTCCCGCCGATCACCTTCCCCGACTTCACCAACCCGAACGCGTGGGCGGTGGTCTTCAGCATCGCACTGATCTGTATCGCCACGATTCCCGAGTCGACCGCCCACCTCTACCAGATGAGCCTGTACATCGACCAACTGGCAAAGGACCTGGGACGCAAGCCGAAGGAAATCAAGAACCTGATCGGCCTCAACCTGGTGGCCGACGGCTCGGATGACTGTGGTGGCCGGCCTGTTCGGCGGCTGCGCGGGCACGAACTACGGCGAGAACAACTCGCTCATGGCGATTACGCGCAACTACTCCGTGCCGGTGCTGATGGCGGCCGGCGTCATGGCGATGCTGCTTGCCTTCATCGGCACGCTGGCCGCGCTGATCGGGACGGTTCCCGTGCCCGTCGTCGGCGGCCTGTCGATCTACCTGTTCGGCGTCATCGGCATGCAGGGCGTCGCGCTGCTGCAGAGCGAGCGGGTCAACCTGTTCGAGCCGCGCAACCTGGCCATCGGCGCCGTCATCCTGGTGCTCGGCATCGGCGGCAACCTGTCGCTGCCCAACGGCGTGTTCCCGTTCAAGGTCCCGGTGCTCTTCCCGAACGGCATCCCGGCCATCGTGTTCTCGGCCATCGTCGGCATCCTGCTGAACCTGCTGTTCGTGGTCCTGCCGCCGTCGAAGTTCGGCGTCAAGGAACGCAGCAACCTGGACTTCTAGCGAGCGTCTGGTAGGAGCGCAACCACCAAGAACGGAAGAACCGAAGTTACACAGAGCGGCCTTGGTGTAACTTCGTCCCTTTGGTTCTTGGTGGTTAGCCTGCCAGTCCAACTCAGGCGCCGTCCGAAGTTCTCCCAACGAGGTGAGCAACGTTGCAACCGTTTGATTACATCGTTCCGAAAGACTACCAGGAGGCCAGCGAACTGCTTGCGGCTGGCAACGGGTCCGTGCGCCCCTTGCAGGGCGGCACGGACCTTTTGATTCGCATCCGCGGCGGCTTCGTCAGGCCCGAGCGGGTGATCGACCTGAAGAGCCTGCCCGGCATGCGCGACATCACGCTGAGCGCAGACGGCTGGCTGGTCGTCGGCGCAGCCTGCACGATGAACCAGGTGGGCCAACACCCGCTCATCTGCGAGCGCTATGACGTCCTGGCCCAGGGCGCGAACTCGGTGGCGTCCTACCAGCTCCGCAACCGCGCGACCATCGGCGGCAACTGCTGCAATGCCAGCCCCGCGGCCGACACCGCGCCCGCGCTCCTGTGCCTGGAGGCGGTCGCCGAGGTGTTCGGCGCCAACGGCCCGCGCCGCATCCCCATCAATGACTTCTTCACCGGCCCGGGCCGCACGGCCATGCAGAAGGGCGAGTTCCTCACCGGCATTCACCTGCCGCCGCATGGCCGGCGCCCGCTCGGCCGGTTCCTACAACAAGCTGGGCCGGACCAAGATCGGCGACATCTCGGTGGTCAGCGTGGCGGTGAACTGCCGTGCTGGGCGACGGCGGGCCGCACGTGGCGGCTCGCGATCGGCGCGGCCGGCCCCACGCCGCTGCGCGCGCCCGAAGCCGAAGCGGCGCTGGCCGCAGGACAGCACGGCGGAGGGCGTGGCCCGGGCCGCGGAACTCGCTTCCGCAGCCGCACGTCCCATCGACGACATCCGGGGCAGCGCGGCCTACCGCAAGGCCATGGTTCGGGTGCTGGCCCGCCGCGGCATCGAAGCCGTTCTGGCGGCGCTGAGTCTCACCAGCGTTCCTCCGACGAGCGAAGTCCCTCCGACAGGCGGAGGCATGGCATGAAACATCGGATCCAATTCACGGTCAACGGCGAGGCGTACGACCTGGAGGTCCCCTCGCACTACACCTTGCTCCGCGTGCTGCGCGAGCAGCTGGTGCTGACCGGCACGAAGAACGGCTGCGAGGCCGGCGAGTGCGGCGCGTGCGCCGTGCTGATGAACGGCGAGCCGGTGAACTCCTGCATGGTGCTGGCGCCGGAAGCCAACGGCGCATCGATCACGACCATCGAGGGCCTGGCGACGACCAGCAGCTCGACCCGCTCCAGGAAGCCTTCGTCGCCACCGGCGCCACCCAGTGCGGCTTCTGCACGCCCGGCATCCTGGTAAACGCCAGGGCGCTGCTCGACCGCAACCCCCATCCGACCGAGGAACAGATCCGCGAGGCGCTGGTGGGCAACCTGTGCCGCTGCACGGGCTACATCCGCATCATCGAGGCGATCAAGATGGCAGCGCGGGCAGCCAGGGAGGTGGCGGCATGACCGGCATCAACACCCCGCCCTCCCCAACCAGGCAGAAGACGCACGCCGTCGGCGCGAGCCCCGTCCGGATCGAAGGCCGGGACAAGGTGACCGGCGCGGCGACGTACGTTGACGATATGCAGTTCGGCCCGAGCCTGCTGTGGGGCGCGCTCAAGCGCAGCACCGATCGCGCACGGCATCATCAAGCGCATCGACGTCAGCAAGGCGAAGGCGCTGCCCGGCGTCCGCGTCGTCGTCACGCGGCGAGGACTTCCCCGGCTACTCGGGGCTGTACCTCAAGGACCGGCGCATCTTCGCGCTCGACCGCGTCCGCTACTTCGGCGAAGCCGTCGCGGCCGTCGCCGCCGACACGCTCGAGCTGGCCGAGCAAGCGCTGGAGCTGATCGAGGTCGAGTACGAGGAATTGCCCGGCGTGTTCGACCCGGAATTCGGCGCGTCGCCCGAAGCGCCGCTCATCCATCCCGACCTCGGCGCCTACGAGTGCGTCCCGTTCGTCTTCCCCCAGCCGGGCACGAATATCTCGAACTGGATGAAGGTGCGCAAGGGCGACATGGAGCAGGGCTGGGCCGAGGCCGACCTGGTCTACGAGCACAAGTACCGGGTGCCGCACGTCCAGCACGTGCCGCTCGAGACGCACGTCTGCGTCGCACAGCAGGACGTCAACGGGAAGATCACGCTCTGGTCGTCCAGCCAGTCGCCCTTCGCCCAGCGCAACCTGATCGCGAAGGCCCTGCACGTCAACCACTCGCGGCTGCGGGTCATCACGCCCCACGTCGGCGGCGGCTTCGGCTGTAAGGCCGGCGTCAGCATGGAGGGCGCGGCCGTCGCGCTGGCCCTGTGTGCCAAGGGCCGGCCCGGTCAAGCTGCGGATGTCGCGCGAGGAAGAATTCCACACGACCTTCGTGCGCCAGGGACTCGTCGCGACGATCAAGATGGGCATGACGAAGGACGGCCGCATCACCGCGATGCAGAACGCCTTCTACTGGGACGGCGGCGCGAGCACCGAGTACGGCGTGAACATCGCTCGTGCGGCCGGCTACTCGGGCTCCGGACCCTACTACGTGCCCAACATCCACGGTCGACAGCTACTGCGTCTACACCAACCACCCGGTGGGCGGCGCCATGCGCGGGTTCGGCATGCCCGAAATCCACTTCGGCATCGAGCAGCACATCGACCAGATGGCCCACAAGCTGGGTCTGGACCCGGTGGAAGTGCGCCTGAAGAACTGCCTCAAGGACGGCGACGAGACGCTGACCGGGATGAAGATGCATCCGACCGGCCTCGGCCAGTGCATCCGGAAGGCGGCCGACGCGATCCGGTGGGACCAGCAGAATCCGCCTTCAGGGCCGCACAAGGTGCGAGGCAAGGGGCTCGCCGCCATGTGGAAGGCGCCCGCCATGCCGCCGAACCCGGGCTCGAGCGCGCTGGTGCGCCTGAACGAGGATGGCACCGCCACGGTCAGCATCGGCGGCGTCGACATCGGCCAGGGCGCGCTGACTGCCATGGCCCAGTTTGCGGCCGAGGGCCTGGGCATCAAGGTGACCGACGTTCGCGTGAACACGGTCGACACGGATTACAGCCCGTACGAATGGCAGACGGTGGCCTCCCGCCTGACGTGGAGCATGGGCAACGCGGTGCTGCAGGCCGCCGAGACCGCTCGCCTGCAGGTGCTCACTGCGGTCGCCGAGGCCTGGGGTGAAGACATCCAGGACCTCGACATCGTCGACGGCACCGTGATCAGCTACAAGTCCGAGGAGTCGGTCCCGCTCAAGGACATCGCGATCTACGGCGTGCAGCGCAAGGACGGCACGTTCGTGGGCGGCCCCGTCGTCGCCCAGGGCCGCTTCATGCCCGACTACGTCACGCCGCTCGATCCCGAGACCGGCCAGGGACCGCGCGCGGTCGTTCACTTCACGACCGGCGCACAGGCAGTCGAAGTCGAAATCGATACGGAGACCGGCGAAATCCAGGTGCTCAAGATCGTCTCTGCCTTCGACGTCGGCAAAGCGATCAACCCGGAGATGGTCCGGACGCAGATGGAAGGGGGCGCAGTGCAAGGGATGAGCACCGCCCTCCTGGAAAGCATCATCCTCGACCACGGCCGCCCCCGCAATCCGAACTTCACCGACTACCGGATCGCGACGGCCGTCGACGCGCCGTTGGAAACTGAGAACATCATCGTCGAAGTGCCCCAGGACGATGGACCGTTCGGTGCGCGCGGCGTCGGGGAGCACCCGATGGTCCCCACCGCGCCCGCAATCGCAAACGCGGTCTACAATGCGGCCGGCATCCGTATCGATTCGATGCCTCTTACGTCTCAGAAGATATGGGAGGCTCTGCAGAGCCAGTCCTGAGCGCTGCTGTCCTGCACGCAACCTGCCGGGTTCGCGCAGGACAGTGTAACCCAGGCACTTTTCACAACCAGAACGCGTGTTACTCTCGGAGATGCTTGTAATTCGACGTAATTTGTACTATAATCGCGCATGACTGGACGGGCCCTAATTGTCCCGGATCGCGGCTCGCCCAGCGGCAGCAATACCTGGTTCTTTCGCCGTTTTCTCAGCCATGAGGTGTGCGATGAGACAGAGACTGTCCGTCTTCTTGGTGGTCTTTGCGGTGATCCTTGCCGGCTGCGGTGGACAACAAGCCGCCCAGCCGACGACCGGCCCGACGACGTCGAGCGGCGAGTTGTTCCAGATTGCGCTGCCGCGCCTCGTCGTGGATGTTGACGCCCAAGGCAATCCGAGCATCCTGGGCATCTCCCCCGCCCTGCTCAGCGCAGTCGGCGTCGACGTCGGCGGCTTCAAGCTGCCGACGGCCACGGTTGACCAGTTCACCGGCGCCGGGGTTCAACACCTCGAAATCGCCTCGGTAGGCGACCGGCTCATGTTCTTCGCGAACGGCAAGCCCCTGCCCCACCTGGGCTGGACCCCCGACTCGCTCAGTCGCATGCTCACCTTGCTGAATACCATGAAGGTGCAGAACGCGGAGGCCGTCCAGCGCATCCTGCCCATCGTCACCCGGCTCGGCCTCGACGTGGTGCTCCGCTTCCCGCGCGCCGAAGGAACGGCCGAGATTCCCTTCGTCGACACCGCGACGGTCCGCAGCTTCCAGCCGACGGTCACGACCGACCCCGCCTCCGCGGTGGTCAAGTTCGAGGTGAAGTTCGACGACCAGGGCCGCGCCGGCTTAATGACCCTGACGCCCGCAGACCTGGCCGCCTTGGGCATGGGCAGCGTCGGGAAGCTGTCGCCCGAGACGCTGGCCAACCTGCAAAGCGGCGACATTCAGAACATGGAAATCCGTACCAAACCGGACGGCGCGTACGTCTATGTTAATAACGAACCCTTGCCGAGGGTGATCTGGGATACGCAGCTGCTCGCAAATGCGGTGGAGTTGTATAGCAAGCTCTCGCCCGATGCGCAGATGCTCCCGCTGATCCAACAACTTGCGCCATACCTCGACCGAACGGACCTTGGCATCCTGCTCCGCTTCCCAATTGCAGGTGACAAGGCGCCGATCCCGGCCGAGTTACATTAAGCCTGACCGCTCACTCTAGGAGGTGCGTAATGCGTAGGTTTGTTCTGGTCGTTCTGGTCCTCACTGGCCTGGTGCTTGCGGCCTGCGGTCCGGCGGTCATGCCCGCGGCGGCGCCCCAGACCGACTCAGGCGAGACTTTCGTCGTCGCCCTGCCGCGCATCGTCATCACGTTCGACGAGCAGGGCAACCCCGGCGTCGAGGGTGTTGCTCTGGAGCAGATCGCCCAAAGCCTCGGCGTCCCGCTGGACCTGAGCCAGTTTCGGATTGACCCCTTCTATCCGGCATGGATGAAGGCGGCCAACATCCAGCACGTCGAGATGCGGCAGACCGGCGACGGCATCGCGCTGCTGGTCAACGGCGCACTGATGCCCAGCCTGGCATTCCAGGACGGCTCGCTGCAGCGGATGGGCGACATCGCGCCGCTGCTGGGCCAGAACGGACCGGCCATCGGCCAGCTGCTCGAGAAGTTCGGGCCGCTTGGTCCAGCGTCTCGGGCTGTCGGTCGCTCTGAAGTTCCCGAAGCAGGACGGGGCGCAGGATATCCCGTATGCGCCGGCGGACACCAAGGTCGCGTCGATCGGGGTGGCCCCGGTAACGCCCTCCGCGGTGGCGAAGTTCGAGCTCAAGTACGACGAACAGGGCGTGCCTTCGATCCTTGGCATCTCCGCACGTGACCTGCAAGCTCTCGGCGTCAACGCCAACGTGGCGCTCGCACCTTCAGTGTTGGCTGCAAATGCAGGCCAACAACGTGCAGGCCATGCAGCTGAGCAGCCGCGGCGACGGCCTCCACCTGTACGTGAACGGGAAGCCGCTGCCCGCGATCGCCTGGGACAACGCCTCGCTGTCCAATGCGGTGCAGGTGTACGAGCAGATGAACCCGGGCGTGCCGAAGGCGTACCTGGACCTGATCAAGACGTTCGTGCCGATGCTGGGCCAGACCGATATGTCGATCATGGTCCACTTCCCGGTCGCCGCGGGCCAGACGCCCCTTCCCGTCAAGATGCAGTAGCCTTTCTTCGGGCTGACGAGCGACTTCGCAGGGGCGGGACCACCCGTCCCTGCGGAGCCGGCTCACGTCCGAAGATGACCAGAAAAGGACAACGCCATTATGAACGTACCGCGTAAGTACGGGTTGGTGCGTGTCATTGCCGCCTTGCTCAAGATCGTGGCCGTCTTGATTCTGCTCCTCGGGATCGCGGCACTGGTGGCATCGTTCTCATACGGGAGCCGGTTCCAGCTGCCCCAGTGGCTGACGCTTGGCGGCGCGGTTGCCGCACCCATCGTCGCGCTCGCCACGTTTGTCCAGTTGTACGCGTTCGGGAGCATCCTGTCGCTTCTCGTCAAGATCGAAGAGAACACGCGGGCAATGCTGCAGTCCGCCGGAAGAGTAGGCGGCGCCAAGACCGGGGATCTTCCCTGGCCTCAGGACTTCTGCCGCGCAAGCCGTTCGGGTTCGAGCGGCTTGCGCTTTTTTGCGCAGGACACGCGCGGGGCAATTTGCAAAAACCTTTCAGTCCGTTTAGACTCTACAGTGGCTTTATACGGCTACATCTCATGCCTGGCAGAGCTTCTCAGGAGAACACCTCATGGCACCCGTTCGAACTCTCGGCATCCTGACCGGCGGCGGCGACGTCCCTGGCCTCAACCCGTGCATCAAGGCAGTGGTCGATCGCGCGGTCGATGATGGCATGGAAGTCATCGGTTTCCGCCGTGGTTGGGCCGGCCCCTTGAATGTCAACCCGGATGACCCATCCGAGGATTGGCGCTGGGTCATGCGCCTGAACAAGGCAGTCGTGCGCAAGATCGATCGCTCCGGCGGCACGTTCCTCCACACCTCTCGCACCCGCCCTTCGCACGTCAAGCCCGACGACGTCCCTGGCTTTCTCAAGGACCGATTCAACGCCCCTGATCCGCAGACCGGTATGATCGACCTCACCCCCCACGTGCTGCGCGTCATGCAGCACCTGAGGATCGACGGCCTCATCGCGATCGGCGGCGACGATACCTTGAGCTACGCCGCCCGGCTGCACCAGGAGCACTTCCCCGTCGTCGCCATCCCAAAGACGATGGACAACGACGTTTACGGCACCGACTACTGCATCGGGTTCAGCACCGCCGTCACCCGCAGCGTGGACCTCATCGCCGGCCTGCGCACCCCCGCCGGCTCGCACGAGCGCATCGCAGTGGTCGAGTTGTTCGGCCGCAACTCCGGCGAAACCTCGCTGTTCGCCGCCTATCTCGCCGGCGTCGACCGGGCCGTCATCTCGGAAGTGCCGTTCGACGTCGAAAAGCTGGGCGCCTTCCTCGTCGAGGATAAGCGGTCGAATCCGAGCAACTATGCGATCATGACCATCTCCGAAGGCGCACAGCTGACCGGCGGCCCGATCATCGAGTCGGGCGAGGAAGATGCGTACGGCCACAAGAAGCTCGGCGGCATCGGCCAGATCACCGGCGACCTGATCAAGCAGCACACGGGCGAGAACATCATCTATCAGACGCTCGGCTACCTGATGCGTTCGGGCGCGCCGGACTCGCTCGACCGCATGGTCGCGCTCAGCTACGCGAACCTGGCGACCGACCTGATCGCCCAGGGCCGCTCCGGCCGCATGGTCGCCCTCCGCGACGGCAAATACACCCACATCCCGCTCAGCACCGTGATCTCGGGCACGAAGCGGGTCGACGTGGACGAGCTATACGACAAGGAGCACTACCGCCCGAAAGTCGCCAACATGCTCGGCAAGCCGATGTTCCTGTACTAAATCCCAGATCAGAAACCCGGTTTCTTGAAGAAGCCGGGTTTCTTAGTCGCCCCGCTGTCCGCAATCTGTCAGCCTCAGGCGCTTGCAGAACCCCGCGGTCCGATGCCATAATTCTCACAGCAGTCGGTCCCATTCCCCATGAACAGGTGAGGCTATGAAATCAACTACTCTCCGCAGACCCGATCAACCCGAACGTCGTGCGCGGCATGATCATCGCGGTCGTCGTCCTCATCGCTATTGTCGTCTTGACGAGCAGCGACCTCTTCTACGTCATGCAGCGGGTGGAACAGCAAGAGGTCGGCGTGCGGTTCCGCAGCGGCCGCATCGTCGACGTCGTTGGCCCGGGTCTGTACAGCGACTTCGGCCTCTACGTCGAGCTCAAGAAGATCCCGAGTTCGGCCGTTTCGTTTTCCGTCGAAGATGACGAGATCATCACGAAGGACAAGCAGCGGCTTGGCCTCCTGGTGGGCGGCGACATCTTCCGGCCGAACCTGTCCCAGTCAGACATGCTCACGAGCAACTGGGCGCAGTACAGCGAGCTCTACGTGAATGAGGACATCCTGAAGTCTCGGGTCGAGGGTCTTGCCCGGCAGGCGATGAAGGTCTGCATCGGCGAGCGGACGTTCAACGATAACGTGATCGGCACCGCGCGTGATGTGCTGCGTGAGTGCATCGACGCAGAGCTGAGCCGCCTGGCCGACAACTACGGCCTGCAGATCGCCAACGTCGTCGTGCCCAACATCATCTTGTCGCAGGAAGCCCAACAGCTGCTCGACTCGATCACCCAGAGCCGCCTGAACACCGAAAAGGCCGCGCAGGACAAGCTCAAGGCCGAGGCGGAAGCGGCGGCCGAACAGGCACGGCAGCAAGGTGAAGTGCGGGTGGCCCAGAGCCGGGTGCAGGAAGAGGCGCGGCAGCAAACAACCCTGGCACAGCTGGAGAGGGAACGAGCCGAGGCGCAGAACGCGGTGATCAACGCGCAGAAGGCCAACGACCTGCTCAGCGCGCAGCGGGATTTCGAGATCTCCCAGGCGAAGGCGAAGGCCGCTGCCGAACAGGCGAAGGCCAACCTGGCCGACAAGCTGGCCGAGGCGCAGCTCTATGCCGAGAACCCGGCGTACCTCACCCTGCAGACGTCACTCGCCAACGCCAGCGCGCTGAAGGCGACCGACAAGGTGATCTTCACGCCGCTCGGCACGGTCCCGACGATCATCGTGCCCGGCCCGGGGGTGCAGCCGGTCGTGAACACGGCGCCACAATAACCTCTCCCCCCGGCCCCCTCTCCTGTTGCGACAGGCGAGGGGGAGACCGATACTCCCCCTCTCTTACCCGTAGGTAGGAGAGGGGGGCTGGGGAGGAGAGGTCACTTCTTGCTAACGCTGAAGAGCGCCTGGCACTCGAGCGATGCGCCCATCGCCGCGGCCAGCGCCGCCACCTCGGTCAAGCCCTCGCTTGACAAAGGACGCCCTCCGCCCACAATATAGGCGAACCAGCGCAACATCTTCGACTTCCAGTGGCTGTCCTTGGCGGAGGCGCGTCGAAAGAAAAACTGGACGAGGCCGGCTTCGTCGTCGTCATCATCCGACAACTCGTCGTACCGGTCCATGACGCGTGCGTACAGGCTCGGGGACAGGACGCGATCGATGAGGCGCTCGGCCGCTTGACTGCGGCACGGATCGGCCAACGCAACTGTATCGATCAGAACGAGCTCGAGCAGTAACTCATCCAGCTGTTCCTTGGGCACAGGCACGCTGAACCGATCCTTGATCTCAGGTATGTTGCGGGTCGGAGTGTAGCCGGGACTGGGCCGTTGTGACTCGCGCATGGTGGCACCTTGAGCATCAGGGCACGACAGAGATGGCCGTGCGAAACTTTAGCACATCTTAAGAACAAATGCAAGTTCTATTCAGAAGCAAACACTGTATCTGGTGCATGATCCGTGAATAGACACGAAATAGGGTCATCGTATAAAGCCACATCGCCGGTCGCGGCAATCGTCGTTGCCGGAGGTCTATCGCGGCGAATGGGCGCGTTCAAACTAACTCTGCCTTGGGGTGGGGCGACGGTGATTGAACAGGTTGCGAACACGCTGATCGACGCCGGACTACGCGAAATCGTCGTAGTCACCGGCCACCGCCGGGGGGAAGTCCAGGCGGCGTTGGCCGGCAAGCACGTCACTTGCGTGTTCAACCCGAACTACGCAACGGGCGAGATGTTGAGCTCGATCCAGACCGGCATGGCCGCGATTGGCGCCGGCTCCGTTGCTGTCCTGGTCTGCCTCGGCGACCAGCCTCAGATGGGGGTCGAGACTGTCCGGGCAATCCTGAGCGAAGGAGAGCGCACGAGTTGGCAGCGGGTCGTCATACCCAGCTACCACATGCGCGCTGGTCACCCCATTCTAATACCAGCTTGGCTAAAGCTGCAAATAATGAATACAACAGAAACCTTACGGCAAGTGTTACGAAACCATGCGGATCAGCGTCGACTATCTGGTGCTCGACACGCCGACGGTCCTGGCGGATCTCGATACGCCCGAGGACTATGCACGCGCCGGCGCCGGTGACACAGAGGGGAGTTAATGCCACTATGCGAATGACGGAATTGTTCGGCCGCACCCTGCGCGAGGCGCCGGCAGACGCCGAAGGCCTCGGCTACCAGCTCCTGCAGCGCGCGGGCTATGTCCGCAGCGCGGGCGGAAACCGCTACACTTACCTGCCGCTCGGCCAGGCGGCCCTGGAACGGTTGGCGGCCGCACTGGCGCCCCACTCCGACGGCCGCGCGCCGGCCCGGTTCGACCTGCCCGCCGTCGCCGGGACTGACCTGCTCGCCCTGGCCCGCAGCCTGGCAGGCGCAGGCATCCAGTCCTACCGCCAGCTGCCGGTGCGGGGCTTCGCCCGCGGGGTCTGGCAGCGCGAGCGCAGCCAGGGCCGCGGCGGCCCGCTCGCCGCGCGCGAAGGCCCGGCGCTTTTCGCGTTGAGCATGGACGGGACCGAGGAGGCGGCCGGGCGCGGCCTACCTCGAATGGCAGAAGCGACTCGCTCGCCCTCTGTGCCCGCTGCGGGCTTGACATCATCGTCGCCCGCGACGAGACCTCGCCCGCCGCGGCCCACGCCTACCTGCACCTGTCTGACGACGGCGCCGGACAGCGCGCTGCTGTGCGACGGCTGCGGCTACGCCGCGCTCGCCGGGGCTGCCCGCTTTGCCCGGCCGCCCGTCGCAAACCGAAGAGGCCCTGCCCCTCGAAAAGGTCCCGACCCCGCACACCGCCACCATCGCGGACCTGGCTGCCCTCCTCGACGTGCCCGAATCGCGCACGGCCAAGGCCGTCTTCCTGATAGCATCGCTGGAGGAAGGCGAGCAGTTCGTCTTCGCGGTCGTCCGCGGCGACATGGACCTCAGCGAGCACAAGCTCAAGGCCGCGCTGCGTTCGCTCGGCAAGCCCGCCGCAGCGTTCCGCCCCGCAACCGAGGCCGAGATCCGCGCGACCGGCGCCGACGCCCGGCTACGCGTCGCCGGTCGGGCCTCAAGAACGTGCTGGTCGTCGTCGACGACCTGGTCGTCGCAGTCGCCCAATCTCGTCGCGGGGGCGAACGACGAAGGTTACCACCTGCTCAACACCAACTACGGCCGCGACTACCGCGCGCACGCTCGTGACCGACCTCGCTGCCGCGCGGCCCGGCGACGGGTGCCCGATCTGCAGCAAGGTGCTGCGGTCCGCGCCCGTGGCCGTGCTCGGGCTGTCCCAGCGCCTGCCGGCTGAGAAGGGCGTGCCGACCTATCTGGACGCGACCGGTCGGGCCCAGCCGGTCCTGATTGCCGCACACCAGGTCGACCTGGGCGCGCTCCTGACTGCGGTGGCCGAGAAACGCCGCGACGAGCAGGGGTTGGCCCTGCCGCCCGCGGCCGCACCCTTCAGCGTCCACCTGGTCAGTATGCCGGGCGCCGAGGCCGAGGTCGAGGCGCTGTACGCCGCGCTCGCGGACGCCGGCATCGGATGCCTGTGGGACGACCGGGGCGACAGCGCGGGCGTGAAGTTCACCGATGCGGACTTGATCGGACTGCCCTTGCGGATTACACTTGGAAAACGTTCGCTCCAGTCGGGCGGCGCCGAGTTCAAGCGCCGCGACCAGGGCGCGAGCGGCGATAAGTGGATCGTGCCCGTCGATTCGGCCGTCGAGGTGGCGCGGCAGACGCTGGCTGCCATCGAAGCAGACATGGCGGCAGGGATGAAGGAATTACCGTATGGAGAACATCTACGCTGAGCTGGCGCGGCTGCTGGAAGCAGGGGACACGGTCGCGGTCGCGACGATCGTCGACGTCCGGGGCTCGGTCCCGCGGGAGGTCGGCGCAAAGATGCTCATCCACCCGCTCGGCAAGCATGTCGGCACGGTGGGCGGCGGCTGCGGCGAGGGCGACGTCATCCGCACCGCGCTCGACGTGCTGCAGACCGGCGAGCCCGCCACCGTCCACGTCGACCTCACCGAGGACATCTCGATGCAGGCGCTCGGCGTCTGCGGCGGCATCATGGACGTGTTCATCGAGCGTGCCGCGCCCGCACAGATGCCGCAGGAAGGTTTCACGGACGCGCAGAAACCAGGTTTCGCAGACGCGAGAAACCAGGTTCCTCGGAGAAACCTGGTCTAAGCTCCCAGATCGCCGCGCTCCGGGAATCCATGGCGAACCGCGAGCCGGTCGCCCTTGCCACCGTCGTCGACGGGCCCGGGGCCGGCCGCCAGGCCGTGATCTGGCTCGAGCCGCGAGCCGCTCGGCGACCTGGGCCTCGGCGACGCCGAAGCGCAGGTCGTGGAGGCTGCCCGCGGCGTGCTGCGCGGCCGCCAGCACAAGCTGCTCAAGTACGACGGGTTCACCGTCTTCGTCGAGGTCCAGCGCCGCGCGCCTGAAATGCTGATCGTCGGCGGCGGCCACATCGCCCTGCCCCTGGCGCAGCTGGCGAGCATGTGCGACTTCGCGGTCACCGTGCTGGACGACCGGCCCGGCTTTGTGAGCGAAGAGCGCTTCCCCACGGCGACGACAACGCATCGCCGCCCCGCTCCGCGAGACCGTCGCCGCGCCTGCCCGTCGACCACGACACCTTCATCGTCCTCGTCACCCGCGGCCACAGCCACGACGTCGAGTGCCTGCTCGAGGTGCTGGACCGGCCCGCGGGCTACATCGGCATGATCGGCTCGGCAGCGCCGGGTCGACGCCGTCTTCCAGCTGCTCACCGAGGAGATGGGCATCGAGCCTGAGAAGCTGGACCGGGTCTACGCACCCATCGGCATCGCGATCGGCGCGCGCACGCCCGCCGAGATCGCGGTCTGCATCATGGCCGAGGTGGTCAACGTCCTGCGGAACGGCCCGGCAACCTCCATCTCCGACCGCCGTCGCGAGCGCGACCGGAAGCGCCGCGCCGCAGCGCTGGGGGTGGCATGACCGGCGAACTGCTCTCCGGTCTCCGCGTCGTCGACATGACCGAGGCGCTCGCCGGTCCCTACTGCACCATGTACCTGGGCGACATGGGCGCGGACGTCGTCAAGATCGAGCGGGTCGGCCAGGGCGACCAGACGCGGGGCTGGGGTCCGCCTTTCGTCAACGGCGAGTCGGCCTACTTCATGTCCACAAACCGGAACAAGCGCAGCCTGACGCTGGACATCAGCAAGCCCGAGGGCCAGGCCATCCTTCACCGGCTGGTCGACGGAGCGGATATCTTCCTCAACAACCTGCCGCGGTTCAGCTCCATGCAGAAAACTCGGGCTCGACCCCGACGCGTGCCTGGCCCGCAATCCCGCGGCTGATCCACGTCTGCATCTCGTCGTTCGGACACACCGGCCCGCGCGCCGGCCAGCCTGGGTACGACATCCTCTCGCAAGGCATGTCGGGCATCATGAGCCTGACCGGCGAACCCGACGGGGAGCCGATGCGCTACCCCGTCCCCATCTCCGACATGACGGTCGGGCTGTACGCCCTCATCGGCATTCTGGCGGCATTGTACGAGCGCGAGCGCACCGGCAAAGGCCAGGCGATCGACGCGGCGATCCTCGAGTCGCAGATGGGCTGGCTCACGAACATTGCGGGCAGCTACTTTGCCACCGGCGCGAACCCCCCGCGCTTCGGCAACGTCCATCCGACCATCACCCCCTACCAGCCGTTCCCGACGGCCGACGGCTGGATCATCATCGCGGGCGGCACCGATCGCATCTGGGTCCGCCTGTGCGACGTGCTGGGCATCCCGCCTGAGGTGCGCGACGACCCCCGCTACGCGACCAACCCGCAGCGCAACGTAAACCGGGCCGAAGTGCAGGCGCTGCTCGCCGAGCGGTTCAAGACCGCAGTGCAAGGACGTCTGGCTGGAGAAGCTGCGCGAGGCGGACGTTCCCGTCCGGGCCGATCTACCTGCTGGGCGAGGCGCTCGCCGAACCGCAGGTCCTCGAGCGGGGCTTCATCGTCGAGTTGGAACACCCCGCGGCCGGCCTCGTCCGATCACTCGGCTTCCCGCCCCACATGCGAGACGGCGCCATCACCTACCGCCGCCCGCCGCCCACCCTGGGCCAGCACACGGCCGAAGTGCTCGCGCAGCTCGGCCTTGAGGAGGATGAAATCGCCCGGCTGCGCGCCGCCGGAGTCGTATAACCGGAAACCTCCAAGAACGAAAGGAGTTACCTATGATCCTCGTCGTCGGCGCTACCGGAAAGGTGGGAGGCGATATCGCGTTGCGGCTGCTGGCGCAGGGCAAACCTGTGCGAGTCCTGCTGCGCCACAACTCGCCCGCAGAAGAATTGGCGAAGCAGGGGATGGCGGTCAGCCCGAAAGAGCTGCTGGCCGCGGGCGCAGAACCCGTGTACGGCGACCTGAAGGACCGCTCATCATTGGATGCGGCGGTCGCAGGAGTGCAGACGGTTATCACGACCGCAAACTCCGCAATGCGCGGCGGAGACGATAATCCTTCCACAATCGAAGTGCAGGGCAACCGGAACCTGATCGACGCGGCAAAAGCCGCGGGTGTCGAGCATTTCATCTTCGTGTCGGTCCTCGGCTATGACCCCAACAGCCCCAACCCCTTCTTCGCCGGCAAGGGGCAGGCCGAGGACTACCTGATCAACAGTGGCATGCACTACACGATCATCGCGGCCGAGGGGTTCGCGGAATTGTGGCTCGGCATGGTCATCGGCGCTCCGCTGGCACGGAATGCGCCCGTCACCCTGGTCGCACCTGCCACCCACCGCCACTGCTGGGTCTCGATGCGCGACGTTGCGGCCTACGCCGTCGCCGCCGTCGAAAACCCCGCTGCACGTGACAAACGCGTTCCCGTCGCGGGACCCGAAGCTGTCTCCTGGCAGGACATCGTGGCCAAGGCGAGCAAGGTTCTGCACCGGCCTCTCGAGGTCAATCTGGTTCAACCAGGCGAGCCACTTCCACTGCCACCAGGGGTCGACCAGATCATGATCGTGGGCGAGCAGTACGAGAGCGTGATCGAAATGGAGCGGCTGAGCGAAACCTTCGGCGTGCCGCCCACGCCGATCGAGGACGTCATGCGGGCGATGTTCGTCCGACCCTGACCGCTCGCCGGTTCTGCGATGGACCGGACACGCGGCAAGCCGGTTAATTCTTGCGGAGCGCCGAAGCCGGCAGCGTTTCTTGACGCCCCGTGATTTCGTCGGCTATACTCCGTCACGGCAAGTGCGCGCACGCGGCAAGCGGCGTGCAATCACAAGACGAACTTCAGGAGCACAACACATGACAGCATCTCGTACGGGTCTATCTCGCAAGGTCTCTGCGGAGGTCCTTGCGCGTCCTTAGCGGGATGCGCCTGTTGCGGTAGGCTCTTTGCGCGGGTTTGGTAGGCTGGAGTTGACCCGGCGGTTGCGCCGGCATGAGCGGCTCCGGTCGATCCTCATCGCGCGCACAAGCCACGGGCGATCACCCCGCCCGTGGCTTTTCATTTAAGGCTCAAGACGCCGGGTCGCTAGTGTACTCGGCTTGCTCCTGGAGGTTCTATGCAGTTCTCACTCGCCCAGCGCGCACCGCTGCGTTCGCAGCGGGAGTTGCTCGGCAAGTACTTTGCACCGCAGCGCGGGCGGATCGCCTGGCTCGCTGCGTTGATCCTGGCCGATATCGGGCTGCGGTTGCTCAACCCGCAGATCGTCCGCATCTTCATCGACACCGCCGAGGCCGGCGGTCCGCTCGCCAAGCTGACCACCGCGGCGGTCCTGTTCCTGGTCGTCGGCCTGCTCGGCCGCGGCCTCGACCTCGGCAGCACCTATGCCGGGCTCAACCTCAGCTGGGCCTCCACCAACCGCCTCCGCGCCGACCTGGCGGCGCACCTTCTGCGGCTGGACATGCCCTTCCACAAGACCCATACCCCCGGCGAGCTGATCGAGCGCGTCGACGGCGACGTGACGACCCTCGCGCAGTTCTTCGCGGACATGATCGTCAAGGTCCTGGGCAACGCGCTGCTCGTCATCGCCATCCTGTTCCTCCTGTACCGGGAGGACGCGCGCGCGGGCGGCATCCTGACCGCCTACACGCTCGTCGTGCTGGTCGCGCTCGCGCTGGTCGGCCGGATCGGCGTTCGGGCATGGACGGACGCACGCGAGGCATGGGCGGCCCAAATGGGCTTCCTCGAAGAGCGGTTCGCCGGCACGGAAGATATCCGGGGCATCGGCGCGGAACGGCACGCGGAGAGCCGCCTCGCGACCCTGGCGCTCGACCTCCTCTACAAGGCGCGCCGCGGCTGGCTCGCCAATGCGCTGGGCTTCGCGGTCACCAACTTCCTGTTCGTCGTCGGCTACGGGCTCGGGCTGGCTATCGGCGCGGGGCTTTACATGCGCGGCGAAGTGACGATCGGCACCGCCTTCCTCATCGTCGCCTACATCGGCATGCTCGCCGCACCCCTGGAAGAGATTCGCGGGCAGGCCGAGCAACTGCAGGAGGCGACGGCCGGCGCCAACCGGGTGAGCGAGGTGCTGGCGCTCGAGCCGGAGGTGCGAGACCGGGGAGCGGCGGCGCTGCAGCCGGGCGCGCTCAGCGTCGACTTCGATCACCTCAGCTTCCGCTACCGCGACACCGCCGAAGCTCCAGAGAACCAGAACGGGGAGCCGGTGCTGCACTACGTCACCTTCTCGCTCCCGGCAGGCCGCGTCCTGGGCGTGCTGGGCCGCACCGGCAGCGGCAAGACCACCCTCACCCGGCTGCTCTTCCGCCTCTACGATCCCGAAGCCGGCTCGATCCGGCTGGGCGGCGACAGACATCCGCCAGGTCTCTTTTGCGTCGCTCCGGGCGGGCGTCGGGCTGGTGACCCAGGACGTTCAGCTGTTCGGGGCCACGGTGCGCGAGAACATCACCCTCTTCGACGACGAGGTCGGCGACGCGGCGATCGAGGCCGCGCTCGCCGCACTCGGCATCCTGGACTGGGTCCGCGCCATGCCGCAGGGGTTAGCCACGAAGCTGGCGCCGGGCGGAGGCGGCATGTCGGCCGGCGAAGCGCAGCTGCTGGCCTTCGCCCGCATCCTCCTGCGCGATCCGGGCCTGGTCGTGCTCGACGAAGCCGCCTCCCGGCTGGACCCGGTGACCGAGCGCCGGCTGGAGCGGGCCATCGACTACCTGCTGAAGGGCAACGGCCACCGGAGGACCGCGATCGTCATCGCGCACCGGCTGCACACGGTCGACCGGGCCGACGACATCCTGATCCTCGAACGGGGCCGCGTGGTCGAGTTTGGCCCGCGTGCCGCGCTGGCCGCCGATCCCGGTTCGCGCTTCAGCCGGCTCCTCCGCACGGGCATGGAGGAGGCGCTGGCATGAGCGAGAGCACTTCATCCCGGCTGGGAAAGCAGACGATGGCGGTGCTGCCCTTCAACCGGGCATTGATCGGGTATGCGTCGCGGCCGTTCTCAGTGCACGCAGTGCTGCAGATCTTCTTCCTGTGGTCTCGGGTGCTCCCCGGCCTCGTGGAGAAGGCCGTGTTCGACACCATCACCGGGCAGGCGGCGGTGACCTTCAACCTGTGGGCGCTCATCGCGGCCTACGTGGGCATCGGCCTGGCGCGCATGATCGCGACCTACGGCGAGACCTTTGCCGGGTGGTCGTTCCGCTACACGGCCGGCGCCTTGGTCCGCCGCAACCTCTTCGCCGGCTTGCTGCGCCGGCCGGGCGCGCTGCAGCACCCCATCGCGCCCGGCGAGGCGGTCTACCGCTACCGCACGGACGTCGCCGAGGTGTGCGACTTCCCCACCTGGTTCCCCGACGTCGCGGGCAACTTGCTGTCGTTCGTCACGGCCGTAGCGATCATGGCCGCGATCAACTGGCAGATCACGCTGGTTGCGTTCCTGCCGATCCTGGTGGCCTTCGGGGTCGGCCGGGCAGCCTGGAGCCGGATGCTCCTCTACCGCAAGCTCGAAGGCGAGGCCGGCGACCGGGTGACGGGCTTCCTGTCGGAGATGTTCGGCGCGGTCCAGGCGCTCAAGGTCGCGGGCGCGAAGGCCGAGGCGAACGCGGTGCGCCACTACGACCGGCTGAACGAAGAGCGACGCCGGACCGCGATGCAGGCTAAGATGCTCGACACCTTTGCCTTCTCCATCCACAGCTTCGCAGTCGTGCTGAGCACGGGCGCGATGCTGCTGATGGCGAGCCGCGGCATGGTCGAGGGCACCTTCACCGTCGGCGATTTCGCGCTCTTCACCTACTTCCTTTGGTTCACGTCCGAGTTTCCGTCGTACCTGGGCACCTTCGTCGGCGACTTCAAGCAGCAGGAGGTCGCGATCGAGCGGTTGAGTGAGCTGCTGCCCGAAGAACCAACCGCTGCCATCGTCGCCCCCCGCCCGGCCTTCCCCTACCGGGAGGGCGCGGGCTGGCTGCTCGCGCCGGCGCTGGAGGCTCGCGAGGGGGACCGCGCCGAACAGCGTGGACCGCGACGAGGACCTGCGTGAGCTGGAGGTGAGGGACCTGACCTGCCTGCTTGGGGAATCGGGCAATGGGGTGCACGACGCCGCCTTCAAGGTCCCGGGAGGCAGCTTCACCGTGGTGACCGGGCAGATCGGGTCGGGCAAGACGACGCTGCTGCGGGCCGTGCTGGGTCTGCTGCCCATTCAAGCCGGGGAGGTGTGCTGGAACGGCCGGGCCGTCGCCGACCGGGCCGCCTTCTTCCGCCCGCCCCACAGCGCGTACACCCCGCAGACCCCGCGCCTCTTCAGCGAGACGCTGGCCGAGAACATCGTCCAGGGCGAAAGACTGCAGCCGGGCGACATCGAAGCCGCCATCCACCAGGCCGTCCTGGAAGCGGATGTGGCGCAGCTGGAACAGGGGTTGGACACGCTCGTCGGCCCGCGCGGGGTGCGCCTGTCGGGCGGCCAGGTGCAGCGGTCGGCGGCCGCGCGGATGTTCGTCCGCCGGCCGGCCCTGCTCGTCTTCGACGACCTGTCCAGCGCGCTGGATGTGGAGACCGAGGCCGCGCTGTGGGACCGGCTCGCGGCCCTGCCCGGCCGCCCCACGATTCTGGCGGTATCGCATCGCCGGGCAGCCCTGCGCCGCGCCGACCACGTGATCGTGCTGGCAGACGGCCGGATTGCCGCGCAGGGAACCCTCGAATCGCTGCTCGAGAGCAGCCCGGAGATGCGGCGGCTGTGGGAGGGGCGGCGACGATGAAGACCGCTCCGTGCTACAATGACCGTGGTCCGATATGTGTCGTTGGTAATGGTAGGAGGGCAGAGTGACCGAACTCAACTTACCGGTGGGGATGGAGCGCGCGGGCCGCAGTTGGGCGCGATCGTCGCGGGCATGGAGTCGCGGGTGCCGTACGCGGCCGTGCTGCTGAGCCAGCGCGGCGGGCTGAGCATCCGCGTCGACAGCCGCGAGGAGCTGGTGGAGGAGGCGCCGCGCACCGCCGGCGCCGTGCTGACCGCGTTCGACGGCGCGACGCTGCACGAGGTGGCCTGCGGCGGCTTCGATATGCACGCGGCCGAGCGCGAAGGGCAGGCGCTGCTCCGCCGTGTGAGCGTGAGGCCGGGGCCGGCGATCGACCCCGGCCCGAGCGCCGGGGCGACTTCGTGACCGAAAATGGACGTCCCGCCCGCGTCGTTGTCGACTGACGAAAGCTCGACCGGTGCCGGGCCATCCAGCGCAAGCTGGCCGCGCTCGATCCCCGGATCGTCAATGCCGCGGTCCGCTACGGGGAGGAGACGGAGTTCTCGGTCTTTGCCAACCGCACCGCCGACCTGGCTCAGCACGTGCAGCGGACGCTGCATGTCGATTCTCGTCGTCGTGGGAGGCGATGCCGGCGTCCGCTACAACTTCCAGCTTTATGGCGGCACGGGCGGCTGGGAGCTCCTCGACATCACGACGAGGATATGGCACGCTGCGTAAACACCGCGGTCGAGCTGCTCACCGCCGAGCGCATCGAGCCCGGCGAATACACGGTCGTCGCCTCGCCGTGGGTCACCGGCACGCTCGTACACGAGTCGTTCGGCCACGGCGTCGAGACCGACATGTTCCTGAAGGAACGGGCGAAGGCCGCGCAGTACGTCGACAAGGTGGTAGGCTCGCCCCTGGTCAACATCTGGGACGACCCCTCCTATCCCGGCGGCTTCGGCTCCTACTTCTTCGACGACGAGGGCATGCTCGCCGGTCCGACGCAGATCGTCGAGAACGGCGTCTTCCGCCGCGGCATCACGGACCTTTACTCGGCCACGATGCTCGGCATCCCGCGCTCCGCCAACGGCCGGCGCCAGGACTTCACCCGCAAGGCCTACGCCCGGATGAGCAACACCGCCTATGCCCGCGGTGAGTCCACCGTGCAGGAGCTCTTCGACCAGGTCGAGGACGGCGTGTATCTCGAGATGTGGTCGTCGGGCATGGAGGACCCCCAGGGCTGGGGCATCCAGGTGACCTGCCACTACGGCCACGAGATCAAGCACGGCCGCGTGACCGAGCGGATGTTTGCGCCGGTCGGCGTCACCGGCTACGTGCCCGACGTCCTCTCGAGCGTCCGCGGCGTAGGCAACGAGTGGGGCCTCGACACCGGCCACTGCGGCAAGGGACACAAGGAATGGGCGAGCGTGGCCTCGGGCGGCCCGCACCTGCTGATGAAAGCGCGTCTCGGCTGATGTTCGACGCAATTGTCCAGGCACTCTGGGAGCGTTCGGGCAACGGGCGCAGGCCATAGATTCACGAGGAGGCGCGCCATGTTGATCCATGTGTTGGAACGTGTGTCAGTGGAAGAGGTGAACAAACTCCTAGACCATCGCCGGGTCACATATCGGCGGGAGTATGTTCCGGGCGCTTGGTGCCGGTTCCGAAGTGACCTTGTGGAAGGCGTAGCTTACGTGCATTCCCCCCGTTGACAGCCCGCCGCCGTCCCCTTCTCGCCGATTTCTTCAGTCCGTCATTAACGTCTTCGGTTGCCGCCCAGTGCCGACGCCTTTCTGTCGACATTCGTAGCTTGTCTGTCGAGACCCACCCCGACTATGCGCAAAACTTTCGAAAGATCAATCCGGTCGACGCCCCGCCCTCGGCGATGCGCTACCTTTCGGTGCCGGGGCATTTTGGGGTTCGTGGGAAGGTCGTTTCGGTGACCAGGGACGAAGATGGCGCGGCGCAAGGCGTGGACGTTGCCGCGGGAGACGCCGAGATTGCCCTCGGCTCGGCCGACGTAGGAAACGAAGCGCAACTCTCGGAACTGGCAGAAGACGACGCAGTGGAGTTCGAGGTATGCTTCCTGTGGTTCTCAAAGGAGGAGGAAGACGAACACGGGGGCGTAGTGACTGGAAGGCCACCATATCGAGTGGTACTCAAAATGGAGACGGATCATATCACTCGCCAGCTAGACGGCTGTTGGCCCCAGCACGTCAAGCGATGCCAACGGTTCGTTGCATGTCATACGGCTATTGTGAGAGTGAGAACGATGGAATCGAGGTCCTAACATGCTGATGAAAGCGAGGTTGGGCTGATTCTGAGAGTCACAGTGAGTTATGAGAGTAATCAGCGGGGCGATGCACAAGACCCAAACCGGACGCCGCTCGGCCCCGCTAAACGTGGCTTGCCTAACACATCGAACGGTACGCACGATGGGTGCCGATCGCAATAACGAACGTCCGCACAGCAGCTTGGGCTCACATGCCCCCCGAAATTCGCGCCACCTGATGTGTTAGAATCTCAGCGTAAGCAGGAGGTTCTACGTGAAGCAGGAGCGGTTTTCGGAGGAAAAGATCGTCGGTATCTTGCGGGAAGCGGAGAAGGGCGAGAAGCCCATCGCGGACCTGTGCCGCGAGCATGGCATCGCTGAGCAGACCTTCTACCGCTGGCGGCGCAAGTACGGCGGGACTGGACACCAGCGACGTCCAGCGCCTCAAGGAACTGACGAGCGAGAACGCCAGGCTCAAACGGCTTCTGGCCGAGCGTGACCTGGAGGTGGATGCGCTCAAGGAGTTGCTCGCAAAAAAATGGTAAGCACGGAGCTGCGACGAGCGGCAGTCAGCTTCTTGAAGGAGCGAGGGCTGTCTGAGCGTCGTAGCTGCGTGCTAGCCGGGGTGAGTAGGTCTGGGGCTACGCTACCAGGCGCATCCACGGGACGATGGCGATTTGAGAGAGCGGCTGCAGGAGATTGCCCGGCGGCACAAGCGCTATGGCTATCGCCGGGCGCTGGCTCTGCTTCGGCGAGACCAGTTGAGGGTGAATCACAAGCGTGTGCATCGGCTCTGGAAGCAGATCGGGCTGCAATGCCCCGTCCGCCGGAAACGTAAACGCAGCCAGCACCCCAGCTGCGTCCCGCAGGAGGCAACTCGTCCGAACCATGTCTGGACCTACGACTTCGTCTTTGACACGACGTCTGACAACCGAACGCTGAAGTTCTTGACGCTGGTAGACGAATTCACGCGGGAATGCGTAACGATCAAAGTCGAGCGCCGGTTGCCTGCGAAGGCCGTGATCGAGGTGCTGGAGCAGGCCTTCACAGAGCGAGGTATGCCGGAATACCTGCGCAGCGACAACGGACCGGAATTCATCGCCAAGGTCATTCAGAGTGTGGCTAAAGCAGCGTCAGGTCAAAACGCAATACATCGAGCCGGGTAGTCCGTGGCAAAATGCGTACGGGGAGAGCTTCAACGGCAAGTTTCGTGACGAATGCCTCAACATGGAGGTGTTTTACAGTCTGGCTGAGGCGATAGCCATTGTCGAAATATGGCGGCAGAGCTACAATAACGAACGACCACATAGCAGCCTCAACTATCAAACCCCTACCGAATTCGCATCTGCCTGGCGTCTAGTTCTCGCCCCAATCGACGAGGTGAGCGGAGAGAAATGCCATCCGTTGCCTTACTACGGCGAGATCGACCACGAACTGACCTGAAATGGGGAGCAGATCAATGGCTGCGACTCTTTCGTTTATCAGTGGCGAGTATACGATAAGCGGCACCATCGCGGCCGCCCAGCATCTATAGTGTCATACTTGAGCATGAGGTCTTGCACGAGGATTTTGGCAGAGGATCGGATGGAACTGTCCTGGTCGTCTCAGCCGGGCGGAGTTCCCTCAAGGAAGCCAGAGCTTGTCCTTTCGCAACTGTTTCTGCCAGGACCGGAGCACCGTTTTCATCCCGTCGTCCGCTCGTTGCTGAAACGCACCTCCTATTGTTGGCGCCAGTACACGTCTGCTCTTCTATAACCCCCGGACCATGCCGCGACTCAGAGAGGATACCGCTGACTTCTCAATCTCGGACTGGGAGCAATGTGGCCATCCGATCTTGATGTCGGCCGAGTTGGAGCTGGCAGCGTGGAATATTCAGGCAGGAAGATGTGGACGACTTTTGGAGCCACCCTGGATTACAGCGTCGACGCAGCAGCTTCAGCTCGATCTAATCGGAAAGATATCCAGCTTTGATCTGAAGCAGGGAGCTAGAGCTGGCGTAGCTGCCTACCGAGGTATTGCAGTGACTCGGCCACGTATGCCCGTATCACTAGGTTTAGCCACCACCTTCGTAGGATAAGCAAATCCTAAGGTTTTGAACAACTAACACATCGAGTGGCACTCACAAGGGGGCAGATCAGGTACTGTACTCCTACAGAATTCGCCGCTGATTGCGGTTGCTATCTCGTACGACAGATAGTCCGGAGGAACAACCTCCCTTGCTTGCTGAGCTGGATGTACTGAGGGCAGTATCGAATGCCCGGACAGTGTGGCTCGACTGATTCAGAGGGCCAGCGTCAGCATAGCACCCTCCGCGAAGTCCGTTTACTTTTTCTGCGACTTGTCCAAGCGTCTCACACAGACAGAACTTACGCGCCGAGTCGTACTCAGCGAAGACCACGATGACGAAACCACGCCACGACAAATATCCACTACAACTATGCAATAAAGCACTTTCGACTGTGAAACAGCCAAACCAACGCCCATTATCATAGCTACAACGTAAAGCTATACTCGAACTATGCCCACTATGCGCACCGTTCCATGTGTCTCCTTTGACTTCAGTCAGAGATCGATGCGCACCATATGCATTCATCGCGGAATCAGAAGCGACCCTTGCATGCAGCTTAGTAGTTGATCCAGACATGAGTTTATGCCTTTTGCTATGCTTACAAGCGCAATGCCGCCAGAGGTTACGAAGTTGTACTTGATGTACTTCGCAGCGATTCGCAAGCGTTCGCTATGTTGATCGCAGAAAGTCCCCCGGAGTATATGACTATGCCAAATTGCTGAAGAATAGGGCGAGTGTGCGTTCATCGAGAGACGTCGACACAACCCTATATATGTATTTACAATTGTACAAAAGATGCCCTGCCGCACCGCACGTGACAAGAGAACTTTGTTGAAAGGCAAGATCGAGTGAAGTGAACCTAATACACCGAGTTACTCACAAAGAGATCAGACGTGCCGATCGACTGTACCAACAATACGTGATGTCACACTTGTAAGTGATGAAGATGAATCGATCCTCACATGCTGATGAAAGCCGTCTCGCTAATGCTGAAGGGCAGCGAAGAACTGTGCTGACAGTGGTCATGAAGAAGTGTGAGAGAAACACTCCTCTGCACGAAAACGCCAGAATGAGATTATTTCCGCCAGATACTACGATCTTCGCCACTCGACGCGAAGTTGAGTATCCCATGCAATGATGCGAACAAGATGATCTGTCCAGAGATGCTACACTGTTCTTGGTATGCTGCGAGTTTCTCGATGACTGATGCGTGAGTCTACGCCGAACCGACGACGGCTGAAGTCTGCTGTTGAATGATCTGTGAGGCGGTACCCGTGGCGCTCGATGTGCTGTTGAACAACTACAATCACCGAACGAATCTTGCGGAAGCGCGTTCGGCTGAAAGAGATGACACGCGTGAGCGAAAGTGCTTTGGAGCGGATTCACCCTGATTCGCTGATGATGATCCCTAATTGTCACTTCTCCCTGTACCAGCGATGGAACATTACTACTTCGCTACGGAGAGCTATTGACTTCCCACATCGACTGTACTGACTGTACGATGCGTGTCACACGGTTATTGTAAGGGTGACAAAGATGGAATCGAGGTCCTCACATGCTGATGAAAGCGAGGTTGGGCTGATGTTGGACGCGATCATTGCCGCCCTTGAATCGAGGAGCGACCTTCTCGGCTGGACTGTGCGTCACATCACGACCCGTGGTGCGCAGCTCTACAGCGTGCCGGACGGCGTCGAGTGCGTCAGGAGCACGGAGAACGAGCGCTATCTCGTCGACGTCCTCCGCGACACGTCCCGGGAAGGCAAGGCAAGCGTCGGCGCAGGCGACGTCACCGTTCTCCCCGGCGACGAGATCGGCGTTGCCATCGACGCCGCGGTCCTCCGCGCCGGCCTCGTGCACAACCCGCCGTATGGCCTGCCGGCCCCGCGGCGCTCCCCGACGTCCCGCTGGCCGATGCTGACCTTGCCCAGGACATGGAAGGCCGGCTGAACGCCGCGTACGACCGCCTGCGGCGAGCCGCGGGCGGCGCAGGCCGGCGTTCGCATGACCGCGGCCGAGTTGTTTGCAGATGAAGCAACGATACGGCTGCGTAACAGCCGGGGGATCGACGCAACCCAGACCGGCACGACGGTCGCCGCCGAATGGGTCTTGCGGGCTGTCGCGGATGGCCGCGACGTCGAGTCATTCGTCGAGATGACGCGGCGGTCGCCTGCAGGACCTGCCGCTGGAAGAAGAAATGTCACGCCGCGCCGCCTGGACGCGTGACCTACTCGCCGCAGCCCCTCCGCCCTCATATCAGGGCGCCGTCGTGCTGCGCGACGGTGCGCTCGCCGAGTTTATGAACGGCGGCGTGATCCAGACGCTTGGCTCCGCGCGGCAGAAATTCGTGGGCGCGAGCACCTGGGAGATCGGCAAAAGCGTCCTGCCCGATGACGCGTCGGGCGACCCGCTCACCGTGTGGGCCAACCGCCAGTTGCCTTACGGCGTCGGGGCGGACCGGTTCGACGCCGACGGCATTCCGAGCCAACGGCTCGCCCTGATCCGCGACAATATGCTGCAGGCGTTCAGCGCGGGCCAGCGGTATGCCGAGTACCTGGGCATACCGGTGACCGGCGAGTTCGGCGCCATCGAGGTCGCCGCGGGCAGCCGGCCCGCGGCGGACCTGCTGGCCGAGCCGCACGTCGAGGTGGCCGCGTTCTCGTGGTTCAACCCGGACGAGATCACCGGCGACTTCGCATCCGAGATCCGGCTCGGCTACGTCGTCGACCGTGGAAGACGCACCCCGTTCAAGGGCGGCCAGTTGATCGGCAACTACCTGGCCGCGCTCGCCCGCGCACGCTGGAGCCGGGAGACCGGCTTCTACGGCGGCTATCAAGGGCCGACGACAGTCCGCATCGACGGCGTCAACGTGGCGCCCTGACCTTTCGTGCGGCAAAACCGCGCAACGGCAGCCGTCCTTGCGCTGGCGCAAAGACGCGGTAGGCCTCGTGTGTAACATGAGGCCTGGCCGCTCGGAAAGCCAATGGCACGGGCGGCCCGGCGCCTCTCATTGCACGAGGACGCCGCATCCTGCGTGGGAGGCATCTTCCTATGTGTGCAGCTACGGCTGAAAAGACGATCGACGTGCGGACGGTGGCGCCGGCCCAGCGCCATCCGATGATCTTTGGCGCTTTCGAGAACCTGGGGGCCGGCGACAGCTTCGTCCTCGTCAACGATCACGACCCTAAGCCGCTCTATTACCAGTTCCAGGCCGAGTACACCGGGCAGTTCACCTGGGACTACCTGGAACAAGGCCCCGAAACGTGGCGCGTTCGCATCGGTCGCCGCCGGCTGAACACGACGTCCTGATCCGATCGTCCGGGCGGTCGCGTGTCTTCCGGCCCGACCTTTCCCGCCGCCGCCGGTGCTCCCGGCGGCGGCGCTTTATCCCTGTGATTTCGTCCCGGAGCTGCGGCGTTCCGAGCCTCCCGCGCCTGGAACCGTAACCGCCGTTCCGGCGTAGTAAGGGCGGAGCACGCATGCGCCCGTTCCTTTCGCGACCTCTCATCGTTGCCGCGGCTGCCCTGGCGATCCGTCATCGTCGCCGGGGCGGTGCTCTACGCGCGCCTCCCCGACCCCGACACCCTGCTGCAGGAACCCGCCCGGCCGAGCATCCTCATCGAGGACCGCAACGGCCGCGTCCTGTACGAGGCCATCGACCCGCAGGGCAACAAGCAAGTCCCGCTCCCCCTGACGTCAATCCCCCCGCTGTGCCGGGCCGCGACCATTGCGACCGAGGACGCCAACTTCTACCGCCATCCGGGCTTCGATCCCATCGCGATCGCCCGCGCCGCCTGGATCAACCTCCGCGCCGGCCACACCGTCTCGGGCGCCAGCACGCTGACGCAGCAACTCGCGCGCAACCTGCTCATGACGGAGGCGGAGCGCAGCGAGCGCACGCTGGCGCGCAAGATCCGCGAGGCGTGGCTCGCGTTCCGGCTGGAGCGCAAGTACTCCAAGGACGAGCTGCTGGCCCTCTACCTCAACACGACCTACTACGGCCACTATGCGACCGGCATCGAGGCCGCCAGCCAGGCCTATTTCGGCATCCACGCGTCCGAGCTGGACCTCGCGCAGTGCGCGCTGCTGGCGGGCCTGCCCCAGTGGCCGGCCGGGTACAACCCGGTGGAGAACCTCGACGCCGCGCAGCGGCGCCAGGCGACCGTGCTGCGCCTGATGGTCGAGCAGGGCGTCATCTCGGAGGAACAGGCACGACGAGGCCGGCGAGGAAGAGCTTGCGCTTTGCCGGCTCCCCCTTCCCCATCGCGGCGCCGCACTTCGTCATGTACGTCCAGGGCCTGCTCGAGACGATCCTGCCCCCCGAACAGGTCGCACGCGGCGGCCTGCGCGTGATCACGACCCTGGACCTGACTGGCAGGCGGCCGGCGAGGCGGCGGTCAGCCGCCGGATCGCGCAGCTGCGGCCGTGCGCGGTCGTGGAGGGCGGTGTTCCCGGCGTGAACTGCGATCCGAACGCGGACCCCGCCCGCCGCGTCGAGAACGCGGCGCTGGTCGCGCTCGATCCGCAGACGGGCGCGATCCGCACGATGGTCGGCAGCCCGGACTATTTCGATGCGGCCCGCAGCGGCGCGGTCAACGCGGCGTTGGCCTAGCGCCAGCCCGGCTCGGCCATCAAGCCGCTGACCTACGCGCTCGCGCTCGACCCCGCCCTCGCCGCCCGCGCCGGGCGGCCCGCCTGGACCCCCGCCACGGTGATCCCGGACATCCGCGCCGCGTTCCCCACGGCCGAAGGCACGCCCTACGTCCCCAACAACTACGACCGCCGCTACCACGGCCCGGTCACGGTTCGGCACCGCGCTGGCCAACAGCTACAACATCCCCGCGGTGCGGGCCCTGGAGGCGGTCGGGGTCGACAACCTGGTCGACCTGGCGCGCAGCCTGGGCATCCCCTGGCAGCGACCGCCCTCCCCGAAGAGGGCAGTGACGAAAAGCCCCGCTACGGCCTGTCGCTGACGCTGGGCGGCGGCGAGGTGCGCCTGATCGACCTGGCCGCGGCGTACGGCGCGTTTGCCACGGGCGGCTACAGGGTCGAGCCGTATGCCATCGAGCGGATCGAGACGCTCGACGGCGACCTGCGTCTGGTCGCACGACCAAGACGGGCAGCGAGCAGGCCGCGGGCCGCCGGCGGGTCCTGGACGAGCGGGTCGCGTTCCTGATCACGAGCATCCTGAGCGACGACCTGGCGCGGCGGCCCGCCTTCGGCGAGGGCAGCAGCCTGGACATCGGCCGGCCGGCTGCGGCAAAGACGGGCACGACGACCGACTGGCGCGACAACTGGACCATGGGCTACACGCCCGAGTTGGTGGCCGGCGTCTGGGTCGGCAACGCGGACAACACCCCGATGAAGGACGTCAGCGGCATCACCGGCGCGGGGCCGGTCTGGCACGACTTCATGACGCGCGGTGCTGGCCGACCACCCGGCCACCCAGTTCCCTGTCCCCGACGGCGTCGTCGCAGCAGGAAATCTGCGCCGACTCGGGCCTGCTCCCCGGCGATCCGGCCACTGATCAGGCCGGCGCCGCCGCTCAGGTCGTTCCCTGCCCCGCCCGCCGGCTGGAGTGGTTCATCGCAGGCACCGAGCCCGCTTCGGTCGACCGCGAGCATTTTCGCGTGATGGTCGACAACCGGACAGGCTCACAGGTCGCCTCAGGTGCGCCCGACGCGCACCCGGAGGTGGTGTGGCAGTTGGGGCCCGAGTACCAGGCCTGGGCGCGGGAGAACGACATCCCGCAGCTGCCCGAGTCGACCGAGGCGCCGGACCTGCGTGCCGCCGGCCCGGCCGAACCGGACGGCGGCGCTGCGCCTGGTCAGCCCCGATCCCGGCCGCTCGCTGCGAATCGATCCCGGCCTGCCGCGCTCCGCCCAACAGCTGCCCGTCACCGCGCTTCCGGCCTTCCCTGCCTCCCAGGTGACGCTGACGGTGGATGGCGAGCCCTTTGCGATCGTCGGCGCGCCGGACTACACGGCCTGGTGGCCTCTCGCGGAAGGCCGCCACGTCTTCGCCGCATCCGCCGTCCGCGCCGATGGAACCCGTGTCCAGAGCCCGGAGGTCGCAATCGTCGTCGAGAAGTAGGGGCGACCGGCCGGTCGCCCCGGCCCGCCGCGCGCCCTTGCCATCTGTAGGGGCGACCGGCCGGTCGCCCCTACCCCACGCGGTGGCCCGCAACGATAGAGGAACCACTTCGCCAGAAGCAGCGTCACAGGGCTGACAGCCGCGCGTGCGGCGTCCCCCGCCTATGTCCGGTGTTGGTTGTTATTGTGTCGGAGGTAATCATGCGCAGCGCCCGTACCCATCGCAGTCTCTCGGTCATCGTGATCATCGTGCTCCTGGTCCTCACCGCATGCGGCGGCAAGGCCCAGCCGCAGCGCCAGCCGTTGTCACGGCCCCTGCTGCTTCTCCCGCGTCGCAGGCGGCGACGCAGCAGGCCGCAGCGCCCGCCCCGGTGCAGAACAGCCCGGCTGCCGCCGACCGCTGCCGCGCCCACGGTTCACCGCCGCCAACCGCGCTCCCATCGCCCACGCCCACCCGCGCGCCGCTCCCGCCCACCGTCGTCAGCACAAAGCCGGATCGCGGGGAGGAACAGGTCATCTCCAGCCCGGTCGTCGTAACGTTCGACCAGCCGATGGACCCCGCGAGCACGAGCCGCGCGTTCAGCATCGAGCCGAAGGCGCCGGGCGAGGTCAAAGTGAGCGGCAACGCGCTGACGTTCAGCCCGAGCGGCCGGCTCGAGCGCGGCAAGGAGTACCGGGTCACGCTTGCATCCAACGCCGCAAGCGCCGCCGGCCTCAAGCTGCAGCGCGACGTCACGTTCAAGTTCGTCACCGCGGGCTTCCTCCAGGTCACCGGCACGCAGCCCGCCGACCGCGCGCAGTAATGTGGACGTCGACAGCGCGATCACCGTCGCGTTCAACCGGCCGGTCGTCCCGCTCGTGGCCGGCGGCGACCAGGCGGGGCTGCCCCAGCCGCTCGTGATTACGCCGACGGTGCAGGGCAAGGGCGAGTGGGTCAACACGAGCATGTACCGGCTGAGCCCCGACCAATGGCCTGGCCGCTTCGACGCTATACACCGTCACGGTCAAGGCCGGGCTTGACGGACACGACCGGCGGCGTGCTCGAGGAGCCGTTCACCTTCGGCTTCCGGACCACCGACCCGACGATCCTGCGCTGGACGCCGGAGAACAACGTCAACGTGCGGATCGAGCGGCCCGATCACCGTGACGTTCTCGATGCCGATGGACAAGCCGAGCACGGAAGCGGCCTTCAGCGTGACTCGACCCGGACGGCAAGAAGGTCGCCGGCACGTTCAACTGGAACGCGAACGCGACGGAGCTTGGCTTCAAGCCGGCAGAGTTGCTGAAGTTTGGCGCTCGCTACAAGGCCGCGGTCGCCACGACCGCAAAAGCGGCCAACGGCGAAGGCACACTGCGCAATCCGTTCGATTATCCCTTCGAGACGGTCAAGCTCCCCCGGGTTACGGCAACCGATCCGGCGAACGGCGCGCGCAACGTTCCGCCTGACCGCGGGGTCAGGATCTCCTTCGCCTCGCCCATGAACCCCAGCACGTTCGTCACCGGCACCGTCACGGTCCTGCCGAAGCCAACCCGCGTCATGACCTACTACAACGAGTACGACGGCGCGCTCTTCGTCGATTTCGCCGAAGCTGCCGGCCACCGACTACTCGGTCACGCTTTCGGGCAAGCTCGGCGATCCGTACGGCAACACGCTGGGCAAGGACTACCGTGCTGAAATTCCGCACGGGCGACCTCGAGCCGCTGATGCAGCTGAACAACCAGCAGCAGTTCGGCACCTACAGCGCGTACACGAACACCCAGGCCGTCGTCGCTCTACCGGAATGTCCCGGAGATCGCGTTCAAGCTCTACAAGGTCGCGCCCGACGACCTCATCCGCCTGACCGGCAAGCAGTTACTGGGAGGCCTGGGACAAGTACACGCCCGGCGAAGGACAGCCTGCTCCGCGAATGGACGCGCAAGACCACCGCGCCCCGCAACCAGAGCGAATACATCCGCGAGCCGCTGACCGACGAGCGAGGGCAAGCAGCTTCCGCCCGGCGTCTACTACCTGACGCTCAACGGCGCGCTGCCCTCGGGCATGCGCCCGCCGCGCCAGCTGATCGTACGCACCGACGCCAACGTGACGCTCAAGGCCAGCGCCCGACGAGGCCCTCGCCTGGGTCACCGACCTGAAGAGCGGCCTGCCCCTGCCCAGGTGTGACCGTGCGCTTCACCGACGGCAAGAACGACGTCAGCGCAACCACCGACCGCGACGGCATCGCCTCCGTGCAAGCTGCCCGTCGAGCGGAAGCCGTGGGACGGCTTCATTGCCGTTGCCGGCGGCGCAAACGGCCAGTTTGGCGTCGCATCCACGAACTGGCACGACGGCATCAGCCCGTGGGAGTTCGGGCTTTCGGGCGGCGCCGAGGCACGTGCCCTACGTGGGTTATGTCTACACCGACCGCCCGATCTACCGCCCGGGCCAGACCATGTACTGGAAGGCGATCATCCGGCAGCGACAATGACGCGAGCTACACGCTGCCCGCGCCCGGCCAGCCGGTCACGGTCACCATCAACGACGAGCCAGGGCAACATGGTCGTGCAGCGGCGGCTGGTGCTGAACCCGCTCGGCGCGGTGGACGGCAGCCTGGAGCTGGGGCCGGATGCCAGCACGGGTTACTACTACCTGAACGTCCGGCTGAACGAGCAGACGCACTTCGGCATCGGCTTCCAGGTGGCCGAGTACCGCAAGCCGGAGTACGAGGTCAGCGCGAAGACCGACAAGGCAGAGTACTCGCAGGGCGAGCAGATCCAGGTCACCGCCCAGGCCAACTACTTCTTCGGCGGGCCGGTCAAGAACGCCAAGGTGAACTGGGTCCTGACGGCGTCGACGCGCCGTTCGACTACACAGGGCCCGGGCTGGTACAGCTTCTCGGACTTCGACTGGTGGGACCCCAGGCAGTACTCGCCGTTTGGCGGGCGTGATCAGCCAGGGAACGACGACGACCGACAGCACCGGCAAGGCCACGTTCACCGTGCCCGCCGATATCAGCAAGTACCAGGCGAGCCAGCGCTTCACCTTCGACGTCACGATCCAGGACCTGAACAACCAGGCCGTCTCGACGCAGGCGTCGGCCGTCGTCCACAAGGGCGAGTTCTACATCGGCCTCGCCCCGCGGGGCTACGTCCTGCAGGCGGGCCAGAAGGGCCAGGTCGACGTGCTGACCGTCGACCCGCAGAGCAAGCCCGTGCCGAACCAGCGCGTCGACCTGGTCGTCAGCCGGGTCGAGTGGCGCAGCGTGCGCGAGAAGCTCGAGGACGGCAACTACTACTGGGTGACCCGGCCGACGAAGACCGGCGTGCTGACCCAGACGGTCACGACGGATGCCAACGGCGCGGCCGTGCTCGACTGGACGCCGGCCGTGTCCGGCGAGTACAAGGTCGATGCGACCGGCCGCGACGCCAAGGGCAACACGATCCGCAGCGGGGCGTACGTCTGGGTCGCCGGCACGGATTATGTCGCCTGGCGGCAGGAGAACAACGACCGCATCAAGCTCGTCGTGGACAAGGACGAGTACAAGGTCGGCGACACGGCCGAGGTGCTCATCCCCAGCCCCTACCAGGGCAAGGTGAAGGCGCTGGTGACGATCGAGCGCGGCAACGTGATCGACCACCAGGTGATCGACCTGACGACGAACAGCCAGGTGCTCAGGCTGCCGATCACGAGCCAGTACGTCCCGAACGTGTACGTCACCGTGACGATCATCAAGGGGATCGACGCGACCAGCCCCGCGCCCTCGTTCAAGATGGGCCTGGCCGGGCTGAAGGTGTCGACGGAGCAGAAGCAGCTGTCGGTCATCGTCACCCCCAGGATCACGAGCATCGCCGCGACCGGTGCCGTCAGCGGCACGAGCCAGGTGTCGAAGACGCTGCAAGTCGCCCCGCGGCTTCGGTGACGTGGGACGTGCAGACCCTCGACTCGAGCGGCAAGGGCGTCCCTGCCGACGTCTCGCTCGCGCTGGTCGACAAGGCCGTGCTGACGCTGGCGTCGGACCAGGCCGGCAAGATCCTCGACCGCTTCTACAGCCAGCGCGGCCTGGGCGTGCAGACAGGCATGACCCTGGTGCTCAACATCGACCGGCTCGTCGCGCAGCTTGCCGCCGAAGGCAAGGGCGGCGGCGGCGGCGGCGACGGCGGCCAGGGCTTGTCGGTGCGCACCGAGTTCCCGGACATCGCTTTCTGGCGCGCGTCGGTGCAGACCGATGCCAACGGCAAGGCGAGCGTCCAGGTCACGCTGCCCGACAACCTGACCACCTGGGTGATGGACGCCCGGGCCGCGACCGAAGACACCCTCGTCGGCCAGTCGAGCACGGAGGTCGTGGCGACCAAGGAGCTGCTGCTCCGCCCGGTGCTGCCGCGCTTCTTCACCGCCGGCGACAAGGCCGAGATCGCGGCGGTCATTCACAACACGACGAACCGCGACCTGGACGTGACCTACAACGCAAGCGCGCAAGGCCTGCGCTTCCTGGGCAACACCGGCGGCGCGGCGACGATCCCCGCGGGCGGGACCTACAAGGCTGTGTGGCCGGTAGAGACGATAGCCGGCGCCGCGCAGGTGGTCGTCAACATGCAGGCGGCGGCATCGCATGGCGAAGCTGAGCGACGCGGTGGAGATCACCTTACCGGTCGAGCGCTACTCGACGCCCGAGGTGGTGGGGACCGCGGGGCAGGTGGAGCCTGGCGACGACGCGCTCGAGCTGGTGCGCCTGCCGGGCAACGTCGACACGACGCACGGCGAGCTGAACGTCAACATCGAGCCGAGCCTGGCCGCGGGCATGCTGGGCGGCCTGACCTACCTGGAGCACTACCCGTACGAGTGCGTGGAGCAGACGCTGAGCCGCTTCCTGCCGAACGTGGTAACGTTCGATGCGCTCAAGACCCTGGGCATTCAGCGGCCCGACCTCGACGCGAAGCTGCCGCAGCAGGTGGCGGTCGGCCTGCAGCGCATCTACGCCAAGCAGCACATCGACGGCGGCTGGGGCTGGTGGGACAACGACAAGAGCAACCCGGCGATCAGCGCGTACGTGGTGTTCGGCCTCGCCAAGGCGAAGCAGGCCGACTTCACGGTGGACGAACGTGTGCTCGACGACGGCATCGCCTACCTGAAGCGGACGCTGAAGGCGCCGGCCGGCCTGAAGGACTGGGAGCTCAACCAGCAGGCCTTCACGCTCTATGCGCTGGCCGAGGCGGGCGACAAGGAGCCGAACCGGCCGGGCGCGCTGTTCGAGGAGAAGGACCGGCTGGGCCAGTTCGGCAAGGCGTATCTGGCGCTGGCGCTCGACCTGATCGACGACGAGGCTGCGCCCGCCCGCATCAAGACGCTGCTGGCCGATCTCAGCGGCAGCGCGATCACGACCGCGACCTCGACGCACTGGGAAGAGGGCGCGCCGGACCTCTGGAACATGAACACCGACACCCGGACCACGGCGATCGTGCTCGACGCGCTGGCGAAGCTCGACCCGAAGAACAGCCTGGCGCCGAACACCGTGCGCTGGCTGATGAACGCGCGCAAGGCCGACCGCTGGGAGACGACGCAGGAGAATGCCTGGTCGATCATCGGCGCTGACCGACTGGATGGCCGCGACGGGTGAGCTGCGAGGGCAACTACGACTGGCGCGTGACGCTGAACGGGCAGCCGTTCGGGGAGGGCACGGTGACGCCGGAGACCGTGAGCAACGTGACCACGCTGCGGGCGGACATCAAGCAGCTGCTGCTGGACCAGACGAACGCCCTGGTCGCTGGCGGTCGGCGCGGCCAGACGGGCGCAGGGCAAGATGTACTACACCGCGCACCTGCAGACCTATCGTGCCGGTGCAGGACATCCAGCCCGCCAACCGCGGGTTTGCCGTGAGCCGCGAGTACCGGCTGGCGGACTGCGGGAACGCAGCCGCTGCGCCGGCGTCCCAAGACGGAGTGCCCCACGATCGACTCCGCGAAGGTGGGAGACGTCATCCAGGTCAAGGTGACGCTGGTCGTGCCGCACACCTCGTACTACGTGATGGTCGAAGACCCGCTGCCGGCGGGCACCGAGGCGCGTCGACACCAGCCTGCAGCACGACGAGCCAGGCCGTCGAAGGGCCGCAAGTGGACAAGGCCAGGGATAGTCCGGAACGAGAAGATCTGCGTGGTGGTGGACGCCGACCCACGTCGACCTGCGCGACGAGAAGGCGGTGATGTTCGCCACCAGCCTGGACCCGGGCACCTACGAGTTCACCTACTCGATCCGGGCCAGCCTGCCGGGCACGTTCCTGACCCTGCCGTCACCGCGTCGCAGATGTACTTCCCGGAGGTGTGGGGGCGCGGTGCCGGCGGGCAGTTCGTGGTGACGGAGTAGGACAGCCACACGGCATTGCAACAGACCGGTTCGCGAGCCATGGCGATCCCCTGGAGCGACACCGGCTTTCTACTTGCATCGCCACGACGAACGCCAGCGCCAGCCCCCCATCGTGCGCCAGGCTGATCGCCCACTGCGTCAGCCCGCGCTCGGCGGCGAGCGCTGCGGCCGCCGCCGTGCAAGCGCAAGCTGGGGCACGCCAGTCGTCCTGCACCACCTCGATCTCGCGGAAGGCCACCTGGCCGATGCCCGTGCCCAGCGCCTTGGCGACCGCTTCCTTGGCGGCCCAACGTGCGGCGAGCGAATCGAGCCCGGCCCTCGCACGCGGCGATCTCGTCCGGCGTGAACACGCGGCGCAAGAAGCGCTCGCCGTGGCGCTCCAGCACCAGAGCGATGCGGGCGATCTCGACGAGGTCGGTGCCTGCAACTAGGGGCATACGGCGAGGGTGAGCTTCGGCGCAGCGGATATCCAACGGAGAAACGGATGCCGGGTGTCACCATCCGTTTCTCCGCTCGTCATCCGTTGCGTCGAGCCTCAGCTCCATTCGGGCCGGCAATGGCCAGCACATAGGCAGACAGGTTGAAATACTTCTGCGCGACCCTCTGGACCTGCTCGGCCGTCAGGCTGTTGATGATCGTCGGATAGCGCTCCAGGTAGTCCAGCCCCAAGCTGGTGCCACTCGATGTCGGCGAGCAGGCTGGCGACGCCGTCGTTCGTCTCCAGCTGGAGCGGCACCGAGCCGGTCAGGTAACGCTTGCTGTCCTCCAGCTCCTCCTCGGGAACCAGCTCGTCCTGCAGCCGCTTGACCTCGTCCAGCATCGCCTGCTGGGCGCTTCGTACGTTCGCCGGGTTCACGCCGGCGACCGCGACCCACGTGCCGGGCTCGCGGTCGCCGCTCAGCCGGGAGTAGGCGTAGTAGGCCATGCCCTGCCCTTCGCGGACGTTCTCGCCCAGCCGGCCCATCATGCCGAAGACGCCGAGGACGGTGTTCGCCAGGCGGGCGGCGTCGAAATCCGGGTCGAGCCGGCGCATGCCCTGCCAGCCCAGCACCATGTCGGACTGGGTCTTGTCGGGCATGACGACGTGGCGCTTGCGCACGCCGCTCGATCGGGGCCAGGCCGGGGCAGCGCGGCGCGCGGCGGCCGCGCCCCGTGCCAGTCGCCGAACGCGGCCTCGATCTTGCGGACCGCCTCCTCCGCCGGCACCGCGCCCACCACCACGACCACCATGCCCTGCGGGCCGGTAGAACGTCTCGTAGAACTGCACGAGCGCGATCGCGGCTGGATCGCGTTGAGCGACTCGCGGGTGCCCAGCATGTCGCGGCCGAGCGGATGGTCGCCGTACATCAGCTCGCGGAACGCCCGGCCGGCCATCTGCCGGGTGTCGTTCTCGCGCTCGGCGAGCGCGGTCAAGCGCACGCCCGCGCACCCGCTCGACGTAGGGCGCCGGGAACACCGGCGCGCGCAGCTCGTCGGCCAGCACGTCGAGCACCAGATCCAGGTCCTCGGCCAGCGACTTGGCAGAGAAGTTCGTGATGTGGCGGTCGGAGCTGAACCCGATCGACGCGCCGACGCTCTCGATCGTCTCGTTGATCTCGGCAAAGGTCCGGTGGCTGCGTGCCGCGGCGACAGCATGGACACGACGAACGACGCCAGGCCCGGCATGTTCGCCGGCTCGTCCAGGTTGCCGACCACCAGGTAGCCTTCGACCACGACCGAAGGCGCGGCCCAGTTCTCGCGCGCCAGCACGGTGATGCCGTTCGGCAGCACCCGGCGCAGGGTGTCGTCCGGGCCGGGCAGCGAGCTCTTCATGGCGGAAGACTGCAGCGGGCCGGTCGCCGCAATGCGGTCCCGGCCGCGGGGCTAACCTTGTCAGGTTCATTCGACCTCACCCTCCACCAGCGGCTCGACCTCCGCCATATCGTCACCGGGCTCCCCGGCATCGCCGGCCTGCGCGCGATGCGGCGGGCGTGTACCAGCCCACGTTGCGCTGGCGTCGGCTTGAGATACGTCTGCGCGACGCGCTGCACGTCCTCCACCGTCACCGCCTCGATCCGCTCGAGGAAATCCTCGAACCAGCCGATGTCGGCGACGAGCTCCGAGAAGCCCAGCCAGTACCCCTGGTCGGTGACGCTTTCGCTCGAATAGGCGAACTGCGCCTTGGTCTGCTTGATCGCCTTCTGCAGCTCGCCGTCGCTGACCGGCTCGTCGACGACCCTCTGGATCTCGGCCAGCATGGCAGCCTCGACCTCGGCCAGCGTCCGGCCCTGCCGCACCGTGGCCGAGAAGCTGAACAGGTAGGGGTCGACCGTCGAGCTGATCGCGCAATCCGCGTCGGAGGCCAGCTCGGTCTCGACCAGCGCCTTGTACAGCCGGGAGCTGCGGTTGCTGGTGCCCCCGCCCCACAGCGACATGCCCTTGGCGCCGCCCAGGATGGTGTCGAGGACCACCAGCGGGTAATAGTCGGGATCGGTGGCGTTCGGCGCCCGGTAGCCGATCTCCAGGTACGGCGTCGTGCCCGGGCCCTTCGACGGTCACCCGGCGCTCCCCGCGCTGCGGCGGCTCGACCGGCATTGTACGGCGGGCAGCGCCGGCCCGGCCGGGATCGGGCCGAACAGCTCCTCGGATGCGCGCCAGCATCGCCTCCGTCTCGAAGTCGCCCGCGACCGCGACGATGGCGTTGTTGGGCGCGTAGTAGGTGCGGTAGTGGTCGTAGAGCTGGTCGCGCGTCATGGTCTCGAGGTCGCACTGCCAGCCGATGACCGAGTGATGGTAGGAGTGGGCCTGAAACGCCGCGGCCTGCAGCGCCTCGCCCAGCAGGAAGCTCGGGCTGTTCTCGTTGCCCTGGCGCTCCGAGATGATGACCGTGCGCTCGAGCTCCGTCTCTTCGGGATCGAAGACGGCGTTGACCATGCGGTCGGCCTCGACGCGCAAGCGCCAGGTCGATCCGGTCGGAGGGCAGCGTCTCGAAGTAGGTCGTGAAGTCGATCCAGGTCATGCCGTTGAACATGCCGCCTTCGCGCGACGACGGCCTTGTCGAACTCGCCCTGCGGGATAGGTCGGCGTGCCCTTGAAGAGCATGTGCTCGACCCAGTGCGAGATGCCGGTGATGCCGCGACCGTTCGTTGCGGCTGCCGACGCGGTACCAGACCCAGAAGCTGGCGACCGGCGCGTGGTGCATCTCGCGCAGCAGCACGGTCAGGCCGTTGTCCAGGACCGTCTTGCGGATGTCATCGAGTTGGTCACTGGACGACTCCTCGTGAAGGCCGGTCGACCGTCTCGCCATCTGCCGGTCGAGTCCGCGTATGCCGACTCTTCGTCGGTCGCAGTGATTGTAGCCGCGCCCGATGCCGCGGTACAGGAACCCGGCTTCCGCATCACGGTCCGGGTCGTAGACGTTGCGGCCGTCGACGATGACCGGCGTGCGCATGGCGCTCGCGGAGCCGGGCCAGGTCGAGATGCTTGAACTCGTTCCACTCGGTCATCACGACCAGCGCATCGCAGCCTTCGGCCAGCGTCGTACGGGTCCTGCAGCACAGCGCGACGTCGGGCATGACGCGCTCGGCGCACGGGCATGGCGACCGGATCGTAGCCCGCACCTCGGCGCCCTCGCGCATGCAGCATGTGCGCGATCTCGATGCTCGGGCGCCTCGCGCATGTCGTCGGTGTTGGGCTTGAACGCCAGGCCCAAGCAGGCCGATCGTCTTGCCGTCGCAGCGTGCCCAGCAGCTCGCGCAGCTTCGTGGACGACCTGCCGGCGCTGGTCGCGGTTGATCTCCATCACCGCGCGCAGCAGCTGCGGATGCGCGCCGTGCAGCGAGCGCCATGTACTCCAGCGCCTTGACGTCCTTCGGGAAGCAGCTTCCGCCGTAGCCGACGCCCGCATCCAGGAAGGCGCGGCCGATGCGCTTGTCGTAGCCCATGCCCGCGGCGACTTCCTTGACGTCCGCGCCCGACGCTTCTCGCAGATGTTGGCGATCTCGTTGATGAAGGAGATGCGGGTGGCCAGGAAGGCGTTGGAGGCGTACTTGATCATCTCGGCCGTGCGCAGGTCGGTGACCATGATCGGCGCGCGCAGCGGACAGGTGCAGCTGCGCCACCTTCTCGGCCGCATCGCGGTCGAGCGAGCCGAGCACGACCCGGTCGGGGTTCATGAAGTCGGCGAGGGCCGAGCCTTCGCGCAGGAACTCGGGGCAGGACACCACCGCGAAGGCGATCGGCTCGGGCTGGTGCTTGCGGATGATGTCGGCCACCCAGTCGCCGGTGCCCACCGGGCACCGTGCTCTTGTTGATGATGATCAGCGGGTGGTCCATCGTCTCGGCGATGGTCTCGGCGGCCATCCGCACGTACTTGCAGGTCGGCCTCGCCGTCCACGCCGGACGGCGTGCCCACGGCGATGAAGACGAACTCGGCGTCCTGCGAGGCCCTCCTGCGTAGGACGTGGTGAAGCACAGCCGGCCCGCCGCCACGTTGCGCCGGATCATCTCCTCCAGGCCCGGCTCGTAGATGGGCATCTCGCCGTCGCGCAGCGTCTGCGATCTTGCGCTCGTCGATGTCGATGCAGGTCACCTTGTTGCCCAGGTCGGCGAAACAGGTGCCCGTCACCAGGCCCACATAGCCTGTGCCGATCACGGCAATATTCTTCATTCGTCTCCGTCAGATTCCTCACCTCTCAAAGTCCCGCCACTTCGACGCCCCTGGCCGCCACATAAACCAGGCGCCCAGGGCGTGATGGGGAACCACAGCGCGGCGTGCAGGACGATAGTATACCCCAAAGCGAGGCTATAGTCGACGCCGAGCGCCTCCAGCACACAGCGCGCCGACCTCGAACGTGCCGATGTAGCCCGGGCGCGGACGGCAGCGTGGTGGTCAGGTTGACGACGCCGTTCATCAGCATCAGCCCGATGAAGCTGACCGTGAAGGCAAACGCGTGCATCACGAACCAGTACTTGACCGTCTCCGAGCAGCCAGATCACGATCGAGGTGACGAAGACCATCAGCACGTCCCGGCCGCTGCGCAGGAAGTGCAGCCCTTCCATGAAGCGGTCGAAGAAGCCATCCGCGGGCTCGCCGGAAGCGCTCGGGCAGCAGCCGGCGCTGAAGAAGCGGTAGAGCCGGGTCGCCCGCGGCTGGTCAAAGGCCATCCACAGGAAGACCACCAGCGCGGCAAAGAAGGCAAGCTGGCGACGATGACGGTGATGCGATAGACGGTGGGGATGTGCTCGACGCCGACAAACGGCAGGGCGAAGAAGACGAAGATCAGCATCACCAGGCCGTCGAAGACGCGCTCGATGATGATCGTGGCGAGCGAGGCGCTGACGCTGATGCCCTCGGTGCCGCGCAGGACGAAAGCGCGGATCACCTCGCCCGCGCGCGCCGGATAGACGTTATTGCCGAAATAGCCGATGCAGGTGATCGGGAAACAGCCGCACGAGCGGCACCGCCTTGATCGGCCGCAGCAGGTAGTGCCAGCGCCAGGTCCGGGCCAACACGGCAAGGAAGTAAATCGCCACGCCGGGGAGGATCCAGCGGTAGTCCGCGTTCCGAAGATAGAACACGACCTTGTCGAGCTCCATCTTCCGAACCGCAAACCAGATAAAGAAGACGCTGACGAGGACGCCGAAAATGAGCTTCCAGTTCTTGCGGAGGAATCCCATGCGTGTCTTTCTACGTCCTGATGCTTATCTACGCAAAATCGGGCGGGACCATCCTTCGAGCCCGCCCGATTCGTGGCTGATATGGAGTTTGCCGCTTAAGCTTGCACCGGTTCCGGCTGCGCCAGGCTCGTCCCTGCCCGGTTCAGCACCTTCTCGACGGCCATCACGTGGCTGCAGACGCCGCGCTGAGCGAAGAAATCGCACTCACACTTCCACGCGCCCTGCTCGAAGCCAACGCGGTAGGTCTGATGCTTGCCCGTAAACAACACAGTGAAGTCGCTGAAGGTGATCCGTTCCGGTTCCGACGCGTACTCGCGAGCCTTGCTGATCTTTGCGATCATCGCCGAATCCATCATGTTGCCTCCCTAGGTTGAAGGTCTTTGGCGCCCTAGAAGGGTTGGTGCGCCCTTGCGTAGGACAGAAAAGGCACCTCAGCGCGCAGCGCCGCGGTGCCTTCAGGATGTTACATTCTCAGATTGGACGAAGGTCGGCATGGCCTACTTTCTTCCGCGGTCTGCCCATCCCGATCGTCTGCGATGGGCCCGCAGCCTTGTCGTTCAACAGCCTGAAGTATACGCCCGGCCATCGGCAATGTCAAACGGTCTCAGCCTACGGAAGGCCGACGATTGGTATACGAAAGCGGTTTCAGCCCTGGCCCGCGGCGGGCCGGACCTGCGAGCCTGCCAGCAGGTAAAGGCGCAAGCCGCGTTCGACCTGGTTGACGATGGTCATCCCCACGCCGCCCTGCCGTGACCACAGATCGCGTGAGGCGTCGCCCAGTTGGCGGGCCAGCGCGTCCTCGGCGGCCTGGTCGGGGAACAGCCCTAAGCCGCACCCACAACACGGCCTGCCGCAGCAGCTCGACCCGCGCACTCACCGCATCGACCGGATCCAAGGTGTCGAGTTGTCGCCCGTACCCGTTAATCAGGTCCGTGTAAGCCGTCGCAAGCTCGCCCGACAGCGCATCGACTTGTGACCCCCAGGCCGGCACGAGCGACACGCCATAATCGCCCCGGGCCACCCGCAGCTTGATCGCCAGCCAGTTAATCCGGTCATGCAGCAGGGCGAGGCTGTCGGCGAGTGACAGATTCGCGGACGCGGCATAGAACGCGCTTCTGGCCGCATCCTCTGCTTCCAGCGCCTTGCCCAGGCTGCCCGCCAGCGCGTCCCGGTCGGACGGCGCCGCGTCGAGCCAGCGCGCGGCCAGCGCCGCAGCAGCCTGCTGCCGGGCGCTCAGGGCCGAGATCACGTCGGGCGGCAGCACGACGGCGCCGCGCAGCGTGGGCAGCAGGGCTTCGGACGGCTCGCGCACGAGCCCCGGCCCCAGGCTGTAGGTCGCGATATTGTCGCGGATCACCTTGGCGACCGGCCCCTGGCCCAATTGATCGTACGCGTCGGCAACCTGGTTGAGGATGTCGCGGCGCTGCGCGGGCAGCAGTGCCAGGCTGAACCGCGCGAGGTTCTCGGCCTGCTCGACGAACAGGGGCGTCAGCCACGCCTTGTCGATCAGCTTGTAGCCGCGCGCCGTCTGCAGCGAAACGTCGGCGCGGGCCGCGTCGCCCACCGCCGCGCCCAGCGCCGCCAGGTCGCCCGCGGCCTGGTACGCGACGGCGGCCCGCCCCGGATCGGTCGAGCGGTAAGCGTTCGCCAGCACCAGCCACTGCCCCCCGCGCACCGCCTCGGGCAGCAGGACGCTGTAGGCCAGCGTCGCATACGCGGTCTCTCGCTCGCCCGCATCCAGCGCCGCACGGATGATCCGGTCGTCGGGTTCGCCGGCCAGCGTGAGGACCGCGAGATCCGGAGCGATGGCGCTGGGGTTGACCGTTGCCTGAGGATCGACCCAGCCTGAATCGGCCACGGTCTGGCGGGACATAAAGAAGTAGGTCCCGAGCAGGGCGAGGCCGGCCACGGCCAGGAGCACAACTGCGAGGATCAGCCCGACCTGGGGCCAGCGAACGGAACTTGCGAACGGGTTAGCTTCATAGATTGCTTAATCGGGAAGAGATGCATCTGCCCCGGATTATATCAGATACGCTCCCTGCGCCCTAAACGATCACTGTTGCTTTTGCATCGCCGTCGGGAAACCGGGCCAAGGCAAATGGTTCCGGCAGACCGTTTGCCCTCGCCGCAAATGCGGGTTAGAATGCGGCGGCCTCGCATTGTTCCGTGGCAGAAAGGAGGAGCAGTGTTCCGACGACACGATCAGACATGAACCAGCGTTGACCGGACGCACGTCGTGCGTCGCTTCACCCTGACGGCCGCCGCCGGACCGCGCTTCTCCGCCAGTCTGCCTGCCTCGTCCTTCCCCGGGCGGTAGGTCCCCTGTACCGGACGCCGGTCCTGACGCCGCGGCTGTATTGCCTGCAGCGGATGCGTGCTGCAGAATGATCGCGAACGGAGAAGCTGGCATGCCAACACCCCCTGCTGCTGCACCGCGCGACGGTGCGCTGCCCGAGTGGGCGCCCGAGGATTGGGCCTGCGCCGCGGCGAATGATGCTGAAGACAAGATGTGCGGCGAGCTCATCTTGGATCTACGCTTCTTCTTCCAGTCGCTGGAACCGTGCACCCGCGTCTGCGTGTGTGCGCTCGACCCCGCCGCGTACATCGACCTGGCGGCCTGGTGCCACTCTACCGGACACACGCTGCTCGCAGTGCAGCCGCCGCTTTACCTGATCCAGCGCCGCGCCTGAATTCGCACTTACCCTAAAGGAGCTACCATGTCCAGCACCTTCTGTGTTTCGATCACCGCCTGCCGTGAAGACGGCGATAAGGCTACCTTGGGTTTCGTCGTGGCGAATGCCGCGATCGGCAGCGAGAAGCAGACCATGATCTTCCTCAGCACCGACGGCGTCTGGGCCGCGGTCAAGGGGGAGGCGGAAAAGATCAGCATCGGCGCACCGTTCGCGCCGCTGAAGGAACTCGTCGACAAGTTCGTCAACGCCGGCGGACGCATCCTGGTCTGCACGCCGTGCATGAAGAAGCGCGGGATTACGGAAGACCAGTTGATCGCGGGCGCGACGCCTGCGGGTGGGGCCGCGCTGGTCGAGTGGCTGGCGAACGGATCCCCGTGCGTGAGCTATTGACCATGTCCGGCCAGGGCGACATCACCCCGGACGCCGTCTTCGACGGCGGCGATCTCGACTGCGGCTCGGGCCTCATCCTGCTGATCCGCGAGCACATGCTCAGGGTTCCCGAGGGCGGGATCCTGGAGATGCGCAGCCGCGAGCCGACGGTCAGGGACGACCTGCCGCCGTGGTGCCGCATGGTGGGGCACACGTACCTCGGCGCGGCGGACGCGGGGAACGCGGCGCCGTCCGCTACTTCATCCGCCGCGGCGCGGCTGCCCATGCGGCGCGCCGAACACGGCCGAAGCGGGGTCGCTGGCGGCCGACAAGCAGGGTGCGGCGGGCTACGCCTGGCGCGTGCGGGCGCGGTCCACCGGCCCCCAAAAGAGCACCGTCTACGCGCGCAACCATGCCTTCGACGTGGGCCAGCCGGCTTCGTTCGAGGAGAAGGACGCGCACCCATCGGCGGTGGAGTACCTGCTCGGCGCGCTCGTCGGCCAGCCTGACGTCCGGCCTCGCAACCGCCTGCAGCCGCGCCGGGCTGGCGGTCGACGACATCGAAATCTCCGCGCATGGCCGGCTGGGCAACCCGCTGGCCCATCTTGGATTGGGTGAGGGCAGCCCGGCGTTTACGGAGATCGAGATCAAGTGCTTCGTCTCGACTTCGGACGACGAGGAGCAGGTGCGGGCGGCCTGGGAAGCCACCGTCGCGACCTCGCCCATCGCCGCGACGCTGAAACCGGCCTGTGACCTGAAGCTGCGGCTGGCGTTTGTTTAGCCACAGCGGGGACAGAGGCATCAGAGGGCTTCGGGGGAGAACAAGAGAGCCTCTTCTTCTCACCGAAAACCTCAGTGGCCTCTGTGACCTCTGTGGCAAAATACAGTCTGTTTGAGGGATTATGTTCACAGTTACTCAGGTAGGAAGTTGGCCCAGGTCGCCCGCGCTGCTCGCGCGCGCTGCGCGACAAGCAGAAGGGCCGCATTAGCCGCGAGGCGTTTGAGCGGTTCGCTGACGGCGAAGTGCGGCGATGCGTCGAAGCGCAGGTGGCCGCGGGCGTCGACATAGTGGTCGACGGCGAGCAGCGCCGCGACAACTTCTACTCGTTCGTCACGGACAAGGTCGAAGGCAGCGCAGCTCATGTCGCTGGCCGAGATGCTGGATACGGTCGACGATAAGGCCAGCTTCGAAGAGATGCTGTCGACGCTGGACGTGCCGGCGTCCGCGATCAAGAACCCAACGTGCGTGGGCAAGCTGAAACGTCGCGAGCCGCTTGCCGTGAACGAGCTGCGCTTCGTCCAGTCGCTAACCGATAAGCCGGTGAAGGTGACTCTGCCCGGGCCATACCTGCTCACACGGTCAATGTGGGTCGGCGACTTCTCGGGCAAGGCGTACGCGGACAAGACGGAGATGGCGGACGACATCGTGGCGCTGCTGCGCGCGGAGCTGGTGGACCTGAAGGCGGCGGGCGCGGCGTTCGTGCAGTTCGACGAACCAGTGCTGACGGAGATCGTGTTCTCGCAGGAGACGAAGCGCCGCACCTTCATGTGAGCGACCCTCGCCACCCGCCGTGATGCGGGAACCGAATTGGCATATGCGGCCGAGCTGATCAATCGGGTGATCGACGGCGTCGATGGCGTCGGCGCCGGGGGTCTGCGCACAGGCATACACGTATGCCGAGGCAACTGGAGCCGGCAAGAAGAGGTCTTGTTGGCAGGCGACTACCGGCCGCTTGTGCCCGCATTCAGCGCGATGCACGTGCGGCAGACGGTGCTGGAGTACGCTACCCCGCGCACGGGGAGATCGACGTGGTTGGCAGCGTCCTCGGCGGGGTCAAAGAGATAGGGCTGGGCGTAGTCAATCCCAGGACCGAAGAGGTCGAGAGCGTCGAGCACATCGTCGCACGCGTCGAGGCTGCGCTGCGATTCTACCGCCCGGAGCAGATCTTTCTGAACCCGGACTGTGGTTTCGGATGCTTCGCGAACCGCTGTGTAAACGACGAAGAGACCGCGGTCCGGAAAATGCGGGCGATCGTAGCTGCGAGCCAGACCCTCCGTGAGCGATACGGATAACGCCGGAATACCGTGCGCAGCACTGTCGACGTGGCCGGCCCGAATGGTGCGGGTATGAGCCGCCTCATTGAGCACGGCGCAGGCGGTGTGGCCCTGCCAAATACAGCGCCACGCCGCCTGCGCCGGCTGCTCGTAGCCAAAGGGGCTCGGCCCGTCGATCAACTCTCCAGAAGGGCAAGCAATAATCGTTCCACGGTGAACGTCCTCATCAGCGGGGAATGAAATGCGCCAGGCCGCCCGGCACAGCCCGTATCGGCTGCGCCCACCCCACCGCGAGCACGCAGTAGATTGCTTTCCCCTAACGCTGAACACTTACGCAAATCGTTCGGTTTGCCAAATCAGGGACCGTATGCTACACTGCGTGACCGTTAGCACCCTGGTGATAGACCTCGCCAGGGCGCAGCTTCATGTGGAGCGGCCATGCCCTACCCGGACGTCGCTCCCTACATGAAGCACTACACGATGTCCCATCCACAAGGTACAACGATGCATGTTCTGCACGACGAGGCTGTCCGCCTCTCGCCAGTGCACTTGTGCAGAAAACCGCAGTTGTACGCGATGGCCTGATGCAGGGAGAACAGCGCACCCTGGTGCTCTACCCTTCACGTCTACAACTGACACCCTCGTTAGGCCGTTCCCTGACCGACTGTCTTTGGACCGGACGCTCTTTCGGCGCGTTTTGCGAGGCGCGAGACGTCCACGAACCAATCGCGCGGCGGCGAAGCTTGCACTCCCGCCGCCCGCAGTCCCTCTGCTTGGCCGGGCCGGCTACCGACCAAAAACCGACGAATTAGGAGCGCATCGAAACCATGGCAGTACGCGACTATCCCGGGCGAAATCAAGCGCCGAACTGGCTTGAAGACAAACGCCTCGGTCGAATCCTGAGCTTCGTTGTCATCCCTGTGCTGATCATCCTGGCCTTGCTCTTGCCCCCCATTTCGCTGATCCAGCGCGTCCGCGACATGGGCGCCAGCCAGATCACCGAAGAAGGCGGGGTAATCGCCGATCCGGACGGCACCCAGGTCATCTTCGAGCCGGGGACGATCAGTGAGCCGTTCCGCGCCAGCCTCCAGTCCGTGCCGCGCGTCGAGCTTCCTCGAAGGCAGCGCGGGCAAGGACCTGCTCGCCGCAGCCAAAGCCATCCCGCAGACGCTCGTCGCCAAAAGCCCGTACTACGAGCTGGACCTGCGCGGCCAGGCGCCCACCGCCTCCACCTGGGTTGTGCCGATCCCCAACGACAGCGAGCCGTATGAGACGCTCGACGTCTACACGTGGGAGAGCGCCGGGCAGCGCTGGCAGTGGCTGCCGCACAACGTGATCGCCGAAGACGACCTGGTCGAGAGCAAGTCGCCCGGCGTCCCGGCCTCGGTCATGGTCATGCAGACCAACCCGGAGCCCGCCCTGGCGTCGCTCGACCTCAACGAGGCCAAGAACCTGACCTCGGACGGCCGCAGCGTGCTCGCCGAGGTCCATCCGACCGGGCTCAGCCTGGGGCCGGACGGAACGGTCACCGGCGCGGTCGACGCGACGTTTGACCAGCTGGGCAGCAACTTTGCGGTGATCCCGGTCATCCGCAACTACGACGGCCCGATCGTCCGCACCGACCTCTTCAACAACATGCTGGTCGACCCGGCGCAGCGCTCGGCGCACGTCGACGCGCTCGTCAACCTGGCCGTCGGCAACCTGTACAAGGGCATCGACGTCGACTACCACGGGCTGGATCGCAACCTGCGCGGCGAGTATCTCCAGTTCCTCAAGGAGCTGGCCGACAAGCTGCACGCCCAGGGCAAGGTCCTCCACGTGCGCGTCGAGCCTGCCGCCCAGGTTTCCGAAGATCGCTTCGACACCGGCGCCTACGACTGGCAGGCGATGGGCCTGATCGCCGACACCGTCAAGGTCCCGGCGCCCGTCGACCCGCGGGCATACGTGCCCGGCGGCCAGTTCGACGCCCTCCTGCGCTACGCCATCGGCAACATCGATCGCACCAAGCTCCGCACGCTGTTCAGCGGCCAGAGCACCGAGCTCGCCGGCAACTACCTGCTCGCCAAGTCGTTCAACGACGCGCTGCAGCCGCTCATGGGCCGCATCGCCTCGGACACGACCGTGGTCGAGCCGGGCAAGCCGCTCAACCTGGCCCTGGTTTCCACCCGGCCGACCAGCGGCCTCGTCTACGACCCCAACATCGGCGCTTACGTCTACCGCTACCAGGACGACCAGGGCGTGGCGCGCACCGTGTGGCTCGAAAACGCCGCGAGCATGAACCACAAGCTGGAGATCCTCAAGAAGTACAACGTGCAGGGTCTGACGCTTGAATCGCTGCCCGGCGACGGCCTGGACATCGACCTGTGGCCCCTCATGCGCAACTTCCAGCAGGGCCAGCTGCAGGACATCAAGAGCAACTTTCTCGTGGAGTGGACGGTCAAGGACGCGAACGGGCAGGCCGTGAGTGAGGTCCGCCCGCTCGGCGAGTCCGCCCTCGCGCTCGCCGCGCCGAGCCAGCCCGGCGCGCTCTCCATCGAGGCTGCACTCAAGGATCGCGGGCAGGTGCTCGCCAGGCTGAACTCGGACGACGCGGTGGCGGTGGCGACCTATACGCCCACGCCCACCCCGACGCCCGAGTTCACGCCGACGCCCACCGCCACCCCGACGCCCGAGTTCGCGCAGGCCACGGCCAAGAACAACGCCAACGCCCGCTCCGGCCCCTCGACGGCTTACGGCCGCGTCGGCCAGCTTGCGACGGGCCAGGCGTACAAGGTCACCGGGCAGAACGAAGACGGCACCTGGTGGCAGCTTGAGCTGAACGGCAAGGATGCGTGGGTTTCGGCGGACCTGGTCGACGTGAGCGGCAATGCCGAGGGCGTGGCCGTGGTCGAGGTTGCGCCGCCGCCCACGGCCGCGCCCGTTGCGGCTGCGCCCGCCGCGGCTGCGCCCGCCGCTGCCGCGGCCGCTCCGGCCAAAAGCTACCCCACCGCGCCCGGCAGTTTCGGCTACGGCATCCAGATCGACCCGTACGGCGATCGCGGCAGGCGCCATCGCCATGACCAAGGCCATGGGCTTCAACTGGATCAAGTTCCAGCTGCCGTGGAAGGACTTCGAGGGCACGCCCGGCGCACGCAATTTCCCGGATGACGTGGTCAACCAGCTCAACGGGGCCGGGATTAACGTGCTGCTGAGCGTCGTCAAGGCCCCGAACTGGGCCCGACCCGGCAACACCGACTTCTCTGTCGAAGGCCCGCCCTCCAATCCGCAAACCTATGCCGACTTCGTCGGCGCGCTCGCCAGCCACTACAAGGGCCGCGTCCAGGCCATCGAAGTCTGGAACGAGCAGAACCTCTGGTACGAGTGGGGCCACGAGCCGCTCGACCCAGGGCGCTACGTCGACCTGCTGTGCAAGGCGTACTCGGCCATCAAGGCCGCGGACCCGGGCATGACGGTGGTGTCCGGCGCGCTCACCCCGACCGGCCTGAACGACGGCTCGACCGCGATCGACGACCTGACCTACCTGCAGCGGATGTACGCGTCCGGGGCGAAGCGGTGCTTCGACGCCGTCGGCGCGCATCCCAGCGGCTACAACAACCCGCCTGACGCGAAGTTCGGCTACTCCAACCCCGCCGAGCCGAGCTTCAAGAATCACCCCTCGTTCTTCTTCCGTGACACGATGGAGCGCTACCGCAACGTCATGGTCGCTAACGGCGACTGCTGGCAAGCGCGTTTGGCCGACCGAGTTCGGCTGGGCTTCGACGCCAAACCCCGTGGGCGGCTACGAATACGCCCGCGATGTGGGCGAAGACGAGCAGGCTCAGTTCATCGTGCGCGCCTACCAGATGATGAAAGGCTGGGGCTGGGTCGGCCCGGCTTTCCTGTGGAACCTCAACTATAACCTGACCGCACCTGGCAAGGAACTCGCGGCGTTCGGCATCGCCGGGCGTCCTGCCTACGCCGCTTTGCAATCCATGCCCAAGTAACAACGCAACGGATAATCTGAACGGATCAACGGATTCCGCGGCGTAGCAGCCGGCCATCCGTTGATCCGTTTCTGCAATCCGATGCGGCACTCGTCTCGTCTCACTGCGAAATTCGCTGGCCCGCGCCGGCCGGCAGCTAACCAATACATCTCACTGAGGAGACCATGTCGCACCACGCCGCACCACGCCTTTCCCTCGCACGTTCTTCGGCCCTCATCCTTCTCGCGCTCCTGCTCGCGTTCGGCTTCCTCGTCCCCGTCGGGCGGATCGAGGCTGCGCCGAGGGGCGCGGACGAGGGCGTCCAGGTCACCGTCAAGGGCGACCTGATCAACCTCCGCAGCGGCCCGGGCACCGGTTACGGTGTCGTGGCGCGCGCCAAGGCCGGCGAGACGCTCACCGCAACCGGCAAGAACGCCGACGGCAGCTGGCTCCAGGTCAGCGGCAGCGGCAAGAAGGGCTGGGTCGTCGGCCGGGCTCGTCACCGCCGCCGGCTCCACCGCCTCGCTGCCGGTCGTCAAGGTCGCCGCACCCAAGGCCGCCGCCAGCGCACCCAAAGCCGCGGCCGCGCCGCGTTCGACGGCGGCCACCGGCTTCTTCGCGCCCGGCATCCAGATCGATCCGGGCAACCTGGGCGAGTCCGTCGGTGGCGCCGCAGACCTTGGCATGCGGTGGGCCAAGTGGCAGGTGCAGTGGAAGGACTTCGAGGGCGGCGGCCCGGGCCAGCGCAACTGGCCGGATGACGTGGTCGGTGCGTTCAACGGTGCGGGGATCAACCTCCTGGCCAGCATCGTGAAGGCGCCCCAGTGGGCGCGCGGCGGCAACCCCGACATGTCGGTGGAAGGGCCGCCCGCCGATCCGAACACCTATGCCTCCTTCGTGGGCGAGTTCGCCGGCCGGTACTGCGGCCGCGTCCAGGCCATCGAGGTGTGGAACGAGCAGAACCTGCACTACGAGTGGGGCAACGAGCGGCTCGACGCGGCGCGCTACGTCCGCCTGCTCGCCGCGGCATACCGTGCGATCAAGGCCGCCTGCCCGAGCACCATCGTCGTGAGCGGCGCGCCGACCCCGACCGGGGCCTTGCCGCCCGCGGCCATCCGGGACACGACCTACCTGGAGCAGATGTACCGCGCCGGCCTGAAGACGGTACTCCGACGCAATCGGCGTACACCCGAGCGGCTTCGGCAACCCGCCCGACGCCCGCTTCCAGGACTGGCAGGCGGGGAACTACTCGCGGCCCTCGCACGTCAGTGATCCATCGTTCTATTTCCGGAACACCATGGAGCAATACCGCAATATCATGGTGAAGTACGGCGACGGCGGCAAGCGGCTCTGGCCGACCGAGTTCGGCTGGGCCTCCACCGGCAACCCGTTCCCCGGATACGAATATGCAACCTACAACTCGGACCAGCAGCAAGGCGATTATATCGTGCGCGCGCATACGAGATCATGCGCGGCTGGGGCTGGGTGGGAGTTGCCTTCCTTTGGAACTTGAACTATAACAATGGTGAGCAGTCCGCCTTCCGCATCATGGGGCGGCCTGCTTATGGCATGCTCAAGGGCATCCCTAAGTAACGCCACTTATCAACAAGCCTGATAGGCTGGAGACCCGTACTTCATGACCTCTCGACGTATTTCGATCGCGAAAATATGGCCTTGGCTGCTGATCGTTGCGGTGGTAGCCGTTGGGCCGCTGCTGGCGTCGTGCGCGCCCGCTCAGTCCGCCGCCACCCCCACCCCGACCAAGACGCCGCGGCCCGAGGCAACGGCCGCGCCCGCTGCCACGGAGGTAACCGCGCCCGCGCCACGCACCGCTGCAGCCCAGGTCGACCGACACGCCGCCCGCCAGCGCCACGCCGGCCGCGCAGGACACGAAGGCCCCGGAAGCGAGTGCCACGCCCGAACCGGCGAAGACTCCGGAACCAAGCGCGACGCCCAAAGCCGCGGCGCAGCCGGCCGGCAGCGCGGGCAACGCCATGTCCTCGCCCGACTACGGCGTGCAGGCGTTCATGTGGTGGCGGGAGGAAGTCGCGGACCGCGACCTCGGCCTGATCAAGGACGCCGGGTTCCACTGGGTCAAGCAGCTGTTCTCGTGGCAGGACATCGAAGGCGCGGGCAGGGGCAAGTACGACTGGAGCAAGACCGATCGGATCGTCGAGCAGGTCGAGAAGGCCGGGCTGAAGCTGGTCGTGCGCGTCAGCCAGGACCCCGACAAGCCGTTCTGGGCCGGCAATCCGCCGCAGAATGGCAAGGATTTCGCGGACTTCCTCGTCCGCACTCGCGAGCCGGTACAAGGGCCGGATCGCGGCCTACCAGGTGTGGAATGAGCCCAACCTGGCACGCGAGTGGGGCTTCAAACGGCCCGATCCCGCCGGCTACGCGAGCATGTTGAAGCAGGCGTACAGCGCGATCAAGACCACCGACCCGAACGCCATGGTGATCACCGCGGGCATGGCGCCCACCGGCACCGACACGAACGAGGCCATCCCCGACGTCAAGTTCTACGACGAGATGTACAAGGCCATGAAGGGCAACAGCGACGGGTACTTCGACATGCTCGGCGTACACGCCGCGGGCTTTGCGGCCGCGCCCGAGGTCAGCCCCGACGAGACCGCTGCGAAGAAGATCCCGTACGGCGGCGAGCGGTTCTTCGCCTTCCGCCACGTCGAGGACGTCCGCAAGATCATGGAGAAGTACGGCGACAAGGACAAGCGCGTCGCCATCCTCGAGTTCGGCTGGACCACCGACGACCGCCCCGACTCGCCCTACTACTGGCACGGCGCGGGCGCGGGCATCGACGAAGCCACGAAGGGGAAGTACCTTGTCCAGGCCCTCGAATGGGCGCGGCAGCATTGGTCGCCCTGGATCGGCCTGATGACCGTGATCTACATGCCCGACGTCGCCTGGACCAAGGACACCGAGCAGTACTACTGGTCCATCATCGGCCCCGGCTACCCCGACCTGTTCCTGCGCGCCGCCTACGTCGAGTTGTGCATCTACATGAACAAGATGGAAGGCCAGCAGTGCAAGTACGACCCCAACCAGGGCGGTTGAGCGCGGTGCGCCATCCGGCCTGACCGGCCAAGCCGACTCCAGGTCACCAAAAAGGCTCCCATCTCGGGAGCCTTTCTTATTGCCGCGGCCGACATCCTTCAATCCTTTGTTCCCACGAATCCTGGTCGGTCAGCTGCGCCGCCAGTCCACCCAGCGGCAGCCTTTGCCCTCCTGGGGCGCTAGCTCGTGCAGGATCTCCACCCGTGGGCTGAGCGCTTTCCCCGCCTCATCCACCACGCTCATGAAGAAGCGCCGCGGCGGTCCGCCCATCGGGAAATCATAGCGGCCCGTATCGCCCGGCCCCGGCTTGCTCACCGCGGTCGACGCGTTGCCGTATTCGTCCACCAGGCTCAGCCGGACGCCGGGCAGCGGGTTCCCGCTGCTGTCGGTCACCGTGCCGAGCGCGTAATCCCCCGGGCAGTCCCCGGTGGTATAGCGGACCGCGTGCGCCAGCACGAACGGGTAGGCGGGGATCGGGGTGGCGCTTGGCTCGGGGGTCGCGCTGCCGTCCTGTGCCGGTGTTCCCTCGTCGAAAGGCGTGAGCTGGGGGAAGCCGGGCGCGCCGGGCTCGGATGTGGGCAGCTCGACGCCGGCGGTCCAGGTTGGCTCGGGGGTCAGGACTTGCGGCTGATCGGTGACGGGCGCCGGCACGACCAGCATTGTGGCCGTGGCGCGGCGGGTGGCCGCCGCGGGCTCGGTTGAAACGGGTGCCTGTGCTTCGGCGGCGGGGGTCGCCGCTTGTGCCACGGTAGTCGACGCGGGGGTCTGGCCGGTCCGGGGCGTGAAATCGCCCTGCAGGCGTTGGAGCAGGATGCGGCCGCCGACGAAGCCGCCGATGCAGGCGATCAACAGGATGGCGACGAAGGCAGCGATGTAGAGGTTTCGACGCATGTAAACTCCCGGCGGAAAGCCGGCCACGAGGACCGGACGAGTGCAAGCGCGACGAGCGCCATTGTAGCGCATGGCGTTGGGTTTGCGTAGATGACGCCCCCATGCTATACTCGGTTCCGTCGGGTGACAAGTCACCCAAGGGCGAGTAGCTCAGCTGGTTAGAGCGCACGGTTCACATCCGTGAGGTCATGGGTTCGAGTCCCTTCCCGCCCACCTGCGTCACGGACTGCACTTAATACTGCGGTCCGTGATGTCATTTCTGCCCCTCTTAGGTACCTTCGGGCTCACGGTCTTCCGGTTTAGCAAAAAAACTTCATCTCCGAAAGTTATCGGACGTAGTTCTGCAATTAGGAGATGAGTGGCGCATGAACAGAATGCCCTATGGGCTGCGGGCGGCCATCAAGGGAGAGGCCATCCAGCCAGCGAGCTTCGAGAAGTACCTGCAGCAGCAGTTCGAGGGCGATTTGGACGACGCGCGGACGACGATGGAAGCGCTCGCCAAGGCGTATTCTCCGAGGGACCTCGAACCCCGGGCCTTCGGGCTGTACGAGAAGTTCCGGCCAAAAATCCCGGAAGGGGCGGCCGACTGGGACGCCATGAGCGAGCTGGACCTGGACTACATCCTCTCGCTGGCAAACCAGGTTCCGTCGACATTTCGCCACAGAAATCGGGGGCTGTAGCGAAACGATATTTACGTGTCTGTCATCTCGCGGACTATACTGAGCCAGTGCTCGCGCAGCATACAGAGCCACCCGTTCGCGGGCGATACTGAGCCACCCGTTCGCGCCCGATGCTGAGCCACCTGCTCGCGGGCGATACTGAGCCACCCCGGTGGCTGGCGCGGTCGCTGGTTTTCTCCTGACGTTCCGGCGATACTCCCCTGCAACATCCAGCAGGAGGAGCACCGGGATGAGTGGTAGGAGAACGGACGTGTTGGATATCCGCGAGATGCTGCGCCAGATGCGGCTGGGCGCCAGCGACCGGGCCATTGCCAAGGCCCTGCCGGCCAGCCGCAACACGGTCAAGAAATACCGGAGGTGGGCCACCGAGCAGCAGCTGCTGACCGGCGAGCTGCCGCCCACCGACCGGCTGTTGGCACTTTTACAGGCCACCATACCCGAAGCGCCCCCACCCCAGATCGACTCGGCGGTCGAGCCACACCGCCAACGGGTGGCGGACTGGCACGCCAAGGGGTTGGAGGCCCAGGCCATTCACCAGAAGCTGGTCAAGGATCATCGGTTCACCGGCTCCTACAGCGCCGTCTGGCGTTTCATCCAGAACCTGGATCCGGCGCAGCCCGCCGCCACCGTGCGCATCGAGGTGGATCCGGGCGCCGAAGCCCAGGTGGACTTCGGCTATGTCGGCAAGCTCCTGGACCCGCACACGGGCCAGCCTGCGCAAAGCCTGGGCCTTTGTCATGACGCTGAGCTACAGCCGCCACCAGTATGTCGAATTCGTCTTCGACCAGAGCGTCGCCACCTGGCTGAAGCTGCACCGCAATGCCTTTGCGTACTTCGGCGGGGTGCCCCGGCGCATCGTGCTGGATAATCTCAAGGCCGCGATCATCAAGGCCAGCGTCGAGGACCCCCAAGTCCAGCGCAGCTATCGCGACCTGGCCGAGCACTATGGCTTTCTCATTGCGCCCTGCCGGCCGCGCACACCCGAGCACAAAGGCAAGGTCGAGTCGGGCGTGCATTACGTGCAGCGCAACTTCATGGCGGTCCACGCGCCCCAGGACATCCCGCAAGCCAATGCGGGCGTGCTGGACTGGATCGCGAACTGGGCCGGGCAGCGCAACCACGGGACCACCCGGCAGAAACCCCTGGTGCGCTTTCGGGACGTGGAGCAGCCCGCCCTGCTGCCGCTGCCCGACCAACCCTACGACCTGGCCGTGTGGCACGAACTGGTCGTCGGCCGCGATTGCTACGTCACCTTCGAGCAGTCCTACTACTCGGCCCCCGCGCGCCTGTGCGGCCAGGCGGTCTGGGTGCGCGGCGGACTCAGCTCGGTCGGGATCTACGAGAACCACCAGCTGGTGGCGCTGCACCCCCGCGCGCAGGCGCCCGGTGAGCGGCACACCATCCTGGCCCACCTGCCCGCCGAAAAGGTGGCCGGCCTGACCACGACCCGGGCATCCTGCGCCGCCGACGCCGCCGCCATCGGCCCCAACACGGCTGAAGTGGTGCGCCGGCTGCTGGCCGACCGGCCGGTGGACCGCCTGCCCGCGGCCAAGCGGCTGCTCAAGCTGGGCCAGCGTTACGGCCCGCTGCGCCTGGAGCGCGCCTGCGGCCGGGCCTTGCAGTTTGACGACCACACGCCCGGCACCGTGGGCCGGATTCTGGACAAGGGCCTGGACCTGGCCGCGCTGCCGCCGATGGCCGTGGCGCTGGCGGCGCCCCAATTCGCCCGCTCGGCGGACGAATTGCTGCCGGGGCTGCGAGGTGTGTCATGGAACTGATGCACCAGTTGACGCCCCAACTCAAGCGCCTGCGGCTGTCCGGCGTCCTGGAGAGCCTGGAACTGCGCAACCAGCAGGCCATCCAGGACAAACTGTCCTACGTCGAGTTCCTGGCCCGCTTGATCCAGGACGAGGTCGAGCGCCGGGCCCAGAAGCAGCTGCAGCTGCGCTTGCGGCGGGCGGCCTTTCACAGCGACAAGACCCTGGAGGGCTTTGACTTCAGCTTCAACCCGACCATCAACCGCCAGCAGGTGCTGGACCTGGCCAAGTCGGCCTACGTCGCCCAGCACCGCAACGTGCTGATCTGTGGGCCGACCGGGGTCGGCAAAAGCCACCTGAGCCAGGCGCTGGGCCACGAGGCGTGTCGCCGGGGCGCCGACGTGCTGTTCGTCAGCACCCACAAAATGCTCGCCCATCTCAACGGGGGCCGCGCCGACGGCAGCTACGACAAGCGACTCCAAACCTACCTGCGGCCGGATCTGCTGATCCTGGACGATTTCGGGCTGCGGCCGCTCGGCTCGCCCGGCTCTGAGGACTTGCTGGATGTGATCCTCGAGCGTTACGAGCGCGGCTCGATCCTGGTCACTTCCAACCGGGCGCCGGGCGAGTGGCCGAACCTGTTCGGCGATCCCTTAATGGCTTCGGCCGCCTTGGACCGTCTGGCCGAAAACGCCCAGATCCTGATCATCACCGGCGCCAGCTACCGGGCCCGCGACCGCCAGTCGCTCTACTTCCCGGCCAAGGAGAGCAGTACATGATCCGCCGTACGGGCCGAGCACCGCCACGGCGAGCATCTGCGGGGGGCTGGCCGCCCCCCTGCACCCCCCGCTGACCCTTAAAGGAAGGTAGTCGAAAACCTTAACAACTCTGCATCATTTGAGTGATGTTTCGACTGAGAAAACCAGCGGCCGCTACAGCCACAAGTGGCTCTCATTGGCCCGCGAACAACTGGCTCTACACGCCCGCGATTTGACAGCTCCAGCCCGGCGCCGGCTACGCGCCGAAATACCACGGCACAGTCTGGTCCATGATCCTGCTGGCCCAGCTCGGCGCATCCATCGAGGAGGACGCCCGGGTTGCGACTGCCTGCACCTATTTGCTCGACCACGCTCTGGCGTCCGGTGGGCTGCTGAGTTACAACGGTACGCCTGCAGGCACCATCGCATGCCTGCAGGGCAACCTCTGTTGGTCGCTCATGGAACTCGGCTGCCGTGACGCCCGCCTCGGTGCGGCCTATGAGTGGCTCGCCCGGTCCGTCGCCGGCGAAGGCGTGGCGCCGCAAGACAGAGCGCAAGGCGCCGCTGCGCTACTACCGCTACAACTGCGGGCCTAACTTCGCGTCCGGCGCGAACCAGGAACAACCGTGTGCGTGGAGTGCGGTCAAGGTCATGCTGGCGCTTTCCAGGTGGCCGGAAGACAAGCCGGACGCCCGTGATGGAGCGTTCCATCCAAGCGCGGCATCGACTTCTTGTTGAGCGCAGACCCGGCCCTCGCCGAGTATCCCCATCCCACGTGCGGCGGCTCCCAGCGGCGACTGGTGGAAGTTCGGGTTCCCCGTCTTCTATGTCGCCGACCTGCTGCAGAATGTGGAAGCGCTGGTCGCGTTTGGGCTCGGCCGCGACCCCCGCCTGGCGCGCAGCCTCGAGTTGATTTGCAGCAAGCAAGATGCAGCAGGCCGGTGGAGCGATGGAGTCTCCTTACGGCGCCAGGACGTGGGGCAGCTTCGGACGCAAGGGCCAGCCCAACCCGTGGGTGACGCTGCGGGCGCTGCGAGTGCTCAAGCGGGCCGCGCGGTGACAAGACGGAGACCGGGGCCGCAGCCGCCCCTCCCCGCGGCGTCGTCCAGGTCCAGTACTGCTAAACGCGGGACCACGATGCCATCGGGTGCGAGAGTGGAGAACTGGTTAGCCCAGCGAGTATGTGATCGGCGTATCGCTCGATTACAACGAACTGGACCATTCACCCGAGGGGTTCTCGGAGGAGTTTCTGATAACCCGACAGGCCGGCCTGCACCTCATGGCCCATGCCTGCGACAAGAAAGGCCGGCTCGCGTAGCCACGCAACTGATGGAGCCGGCCTCTGTTTCGCGCTAGATGCTCGCCGGTGTCAATTGCCCAATGGTTTCAACCCGCCGGTTTCAATACG